>JAHDVK010000011.1 GCA_023384675.1 Bryobacteraceae bacterium
CGTACGCCGGGTGGCGTGACAGGGAAAGCGGGCGACCGCCCACCTATGTCTATTGGTGAACCAGATTGGGAATCTGTCCCGCTTCGGCACGCTACACGCCCGCTTTTTCACCGTTTTTCTCCAAAGAACCCGTTTGGCGCGGCGCGTGCATACACAAAGTGCGTATGGCTAAGACACAGGGCGGACTCAAGGAGCTGAGGTTGATCACCTCGAATTGCCTCCTCCCCTACTCCCCTTTGGCCCTGTCCCCTGTTCACCCCCTCTCCCCTACCCAACCCGCTCCTTGAGTCCAACGTTTTAGCCAAACGTCCAGCCGGGCAAAAGCATAACGTCCGTATCCTTCCTGAGGCATCCTCCCTCCAACCCCTTGAGAAACTGCGCCCTAGTGCCTTTCGATTAGTGATCTTGACCCTTTGATCAGCGTTATACTGAGTAAGAGAAAGGGACGTGCATGAAGACTTACGCCAAGTTCGCCGTACTCGTCGTTGGCATCCTCGGAACCCTCGCCTGGCTCGCGGCCAGCGGCATTAACGAATCCAAAACCTATTACAAGACCGTGGCTGAGCTCCAGGCGCTCGAGGGCGACGACGCGCACAAGCGCGTGCGGGTCACCGGCGACGTGGTCCCCGGTTCGATCAAGCGCGACGGCGCGCTGGTGCATTTCCAGATCTGCGACAAGGAAACGAACAGCTTCCTGAACGTCACCTACATGGGCAAAGACCCGCTGCCGGACACCTTCCGCGATGAAGCGCAAGCCATGGCGGACGGCAAGCTGAGTGAGGATGGCACCTTCCACGCCTCGGCCATCGCGGCGAAATGCCCCTCCAAGTACGAGGCCGACACCTCCAAAGGCAAGGCCGAGCAACCTTTGAACACCAAACCTTCGTCGATTTGACCTTGATCTTCGCGCGGGGAGGATTCCTTCCCCCATCTCATAAAGGGGCCTGATACACAAGATGGAAACACTGGGCGCTCTCTCCATCCTCCTGGCATTCTGTTTGGCGGTTTACGCGGTCTTCGGTTCCGTCATCGGGGCCGTCGGGCATCGGCCTTATCTCGTCAAAAGCGCCGAACGCGCGGTGTATGGCGTATTCATCCTGCTGACGGTCGCTTCCGCGATTCTCGTGTACGCTCTCCTCATCAGCGATTTCCGGCTTGCTTACGTGGCTGCGCGAAGCAACCGGGCCATGCCCGCCGTCTACAAGTTCGCCGCTTGGTGGGGCGGGCAGGAAGGCTCGCTGCTGCTCTGGAGCTGGATGCTGAGCTGCTACTCCGCCATCGTCGTCTTCACCAACCGCCGCAAACTGCGCGACATGATGCCTTGGGTCCTGATGGTGCTGATGTCCACCCAGGTCTTTTTCCTCACGCTGAATGCCTGGGTCGAGCCCCCCTTCCAGGTGCTCGCGGTCGGCAAGGGCGTCACTGCCGTGGCCGACGGCCAAGGGCTGAACCCGCTGCTTCAATACTGGACGATGGCCATCCATCCGCCCACCTTGTACCTCGGCTACGTCGGCTTCATCGTCCCGTTCGCCTTCGCCGTCGGCTCGTTGATTACCAGGCAGCCGGGCGACGCCTGGATTCACACGACCCGGCGTTGGTCGCTGATCACCTGGGGCTTCCAATCCATCGGCATCCTGTTGGGCGCGGGCTGGGCTTACGCCGTCCTAGGTTGGGGCGGCTACTGGGGTTGGGATCCTGTTGAAAACGCCTCACTGCTGCCCTGGATTACCGCCACCGCGTTCCTGCACTCCGTGATGATGCAGGAGAAGAAGGGCATGATGAAGATCTGGAACATGGTGCTCATCTCCGCCACGTTCTTCCTCTGCATCTTCGGCACGTTCCTCACCCGCTCGGGCATTGTCAGCTCCGTCCATGCCTTTGCACAAAGCTCGCTCGGCAACTGGTTTGTCGGTTTCCTCGCTATCGGCATTGCCCTGACCACCGGCCTGATCATCCGGCGGCTCGATTACCTCAAGAGCGAGGCTCACCTCGAAAGCGTGCTCTCGCGTGAATCCAGCTTCCTATTCAACAACCTGATTCTGCTCGCATCCTGCTTCGCCGTGCTCTGGGGCACCATGTTCCCCGTGATCACCGAGGCCGTAATGGGCGAAAAAGTCACCGTGGGCGCGCCTTTCTTTAACAAGGTGAACATCCCCATCGGACTGTTCCTGCTGTTCCTCACCGGCGTCGGCCCGCTCATCGCCTGGCGCCGCTCTTCCTGGGACAGCCTCAAGCGGGCGTTCTTCTGGCCCACCCTCAGCTTTGCGGTCACCATCGCCGTTCTCCTTGCGTTCGGCATCCGCCACTTCTATGCGCTCGTCAGCCTTGGCCTGTGCGCCTTCGTCACCTGCACGATCCTGATGGAATTCTGGAAAGGCGCACGCGCCATCGCCCTCAAGAACAAGCTCAACATGCTGATGGCCACGGTCGAACTCACCCACCGCAACACCCGCCGTTACGGTGGCTACCTCGTCCACATGGGCATCGTGCTCATGTTCATCGGCTTCACCGGGGCCGCCTTCAACCGCGACACCACCCGTGAGGTGAGGCTGGGCGACGATTTCCAGCTCGGCGCCTATCAGTTCCACGTCAAGGAAGTCGCCGACGGCGACAATCCCAATTACATTTGGCAGCACGCCGTGATCGGTGTATCGAAGAACGGCAAGTTCCTCGGCGACCTCATGCCCGAAAAGAGGGTGTACAAAGCCTCGGAGCAGCCCACCTCGGAAGTGGCCATCCGCCGGCGCTTGAATGAGGATGTCTATCTGAATTTCGCGGGCATGTCCCAAACCGATGCCGGCCGCGCCATCATTCAGGTGTACCTGTTCCCGCTGGTCACCTGGATCTGGATCGGCTTCCTGGTGATGATGTTCGGCACTCTGGTCTGCCTGATCCCGAGCAAGGTGAGATACTCGTATCCGAAGACGGAGGTGGTTGGCGCCTATGCCAAGGAAACCGTGGCGCGCTAAAGTCCTGCTCGTCGGCCTGCTCGCGTTCGCGCTGGCGCACGGCGCCACGCCTCTCACCAACCAGCGCGTCCGGCAGTTGGGCGAAATGCTGCATTGCATGTGCGGCTGCAACTCCAGCGTCACCAGCTGCAACATGATCAACTGCCATTTCGCCGACCCCGTCCGGCAGCGCCTGCTCACCCTCGTCGAGCAGGGCGCTTCCGACAAGGACATCTTCGCCGAAATGGAATCCACCTACGGCAAGGCCGTTTTGCGGCAGCCGCCCACGGAAGGTTTCTACCTGATGAGCTGGGTGATGCCCTTTGCGGGCCTCGCGGCCGGCCTGGGTGTGATTGTGCTGCTCATCCGGTTCTACTTCGGGCGGCGGCCCGCCGCCGTGGCCGCGGGCAGTGCCGCCGAGCCCCCTGAACTGGCACGATATAAGGAGCGGATCGAAAAGGATCTGGCCGATCTCGATTCATGATTGAGGTAGTTTCTATCCTGTTGCTGGCCGGGGTGCTGGCCTTCGTGTTACTCGTGCGTCCTCGGGATCTGCCCGCACCACCCCAGGCTTCCCCCACTCAACACCTGGACGAGCGCAAAGCCGCCATCTACGAAAACCTCCGCGACCTCAATTTCGAATACCAGTTGGGCAAACTCTCCGACGAGGATTATCAGAAGACCAAAACCGGCCTGCAGCAGGAACTCGCAAAAGTCCTCGCCGCCATTGACGAAGTCTTGAAAGGCGCCGCCGCGAAACCCCCCGCGAAAGCGCCCGCCCCGAAAATCACCACCAAGACTCCGCTGCACGTCTGCCCCCACTGCGGTGCATCCTTCGAAAACGCCATGAAATTCTGCGGCGAATGCGGCAAACCGATGGAGGCCGGCGCATGAAGACCCTCGCCTTTCTGTTTCTGCTGTCCGCGGCCCTCTCCGCCGCCGTGGAAGGCGTCGTCATCAATCGCACCACGGGAAAGCCGCAACCCGGTGTCGAGGTTGTGCTCACCACGATGGGCGCAGGCGGTACGCAACCCGCCGCCCGGGCCACCACAGGGCCGGATGGCAGCTTCCGCATCGATTCCTCCACCGGCTCCGCGCACCTGCTCCAGGCGGTCTGGCAGGGCGTCAGCTACAACCGCAGCGTCCCCCAAGGCGCGCCCCGCGTCGAAATCGAGATCTACGACGCCCTCTCGCGCGTCAGCGCCGTTGAGATCGACCAGCACATGATCCTCGTCGAGACCGACGGCGAGGAAATCATCGTGAACGAAACCCTCGTCTATCTGAACGACTCGCTCACCACTTGGCACGACCAGCGTGGCGGCGTCGTCAAGGTTTTCGTCCCCGAAGCTGCCGGCGACCAGGTGCGTGCGCGCGTTCTGGCCCCGGGCGGCGTCCCCGTGGAACGGCAGCCTCGCCCCACCGGCGAGCGCGGCGTCTGGACCGTCGATGCTCCCGTCAAGCCCGGCGAAACCCGCTTCGATTTCTCCTATAAACTCCCTGCCGGCGAAATGGCCCGGTTTTCCTCCAAAGTCCTCCACGACGGCAAAAAAGCCCGGCTCATCGTACCGGACTCCATCAACGCCATCGGCGACGGTCTCACCCTGCTCGGCGTCGAGCCTTCGATTAACGCCTCCATCTTCGAGATCGAAAAGCGTGATTTCATGGTCACCCTCACCGGTACGGGAACCTTGCGCGCCGCGGCCCCCGCCGCCGGCGCCGAGGACGGCTCTCCGCGCCTCCAAACCATCATGCCGCCCGGTTACGAGCGCAGTTGGATCTACGTCCTCGTCTTCGGCGGATTGATTTTGCTGCTGGGCTTCGTCGCCCAGTACATCAAGGCCGCGCCGGAAGCGGGAGGCAAACCCCGCGCATGAGCGCGCTTGCGGTGGAAGCCGTCTGGAAATTCTACGGCGACTATCCCGCCCTGCGCGACATCCGTTTCTCAGTCGAACGCGGCCAATGCATCGCTCTCCTCGGCCGCAATGGGGCAGGGAAGACCACCCTGATCCGTATCCTCGCGGGCCTCTCGCGCCCCACCAAGGGTTTTGTGCGCCTCTTCGGGCGCGATGCCGGTGAACGCGCCACCCGCGCTCAAGTCGGCATCATCGGCCACGGCATCGGCATCTACGACGAACTCTCCGCACTCGAAAACCTCAAGCTCTTCGCGGGCCTGTACGCCTTGCCCTCGCCCGCCCGCGTCGCCGCCGAGTGGCTCGAGCGCACCGGCCTCGACCGCGTGAAAGACGGCCTCGTCCGCGAATTCTCCCGCGGCATGCGCCAGCGGCTCGCGGTTGCCCGCGCCTTCCTCCACAATCCGCAACTGCTCCTGCTCGATGAACCGTTCACCGCGCTCGACGACCGCGCCATCGCCCTCCTCCAGGGCCTGCTCCGCGATGCGCTCCACGAGGGCCGCACCGTCCTCATGTCCACTCATCAGCTCCGCGAAGCCATGGAACTGGCCACCCACGTCGCCCTCATCAACCGCGGCCGCCTCGCCTACACCGGCGAACGCTCTCCCGAAATGCTGGCCGACCCCGGCTACCTCTATCGCGTGCACGGCGAGGCCTGAATGACGTTCATCCGCCAGATCCTCACTGTCGCCGCCAAAGACCTGCGCAGCGAAATTCGCACCAAGGAAGCCATCAACGCTTCGCTCTCCTTCGCCCTCGTCATCCTGCTGCTGTTCAGCTTCGCCTTCGATCCCACGTCGGAAACCACACGCGAAATCGCCGGCGGTCTGCTCTGGCTCGCGTTCGCTTTTGCGGGCGTGCTGATTCTGAACCGCTCCTTCGCGCGCGAATTGCAGAACGATTGTCTGGACATGCTCAATGCCTCGCCGGTGCCAGCTCCGGCGTTGTTTCTGGGCAAGGCGCTGGCGAACTACGTACTGCTGGTCGGGATCGAGGCCGTCTGCCTGCCCGTCTTCGGCGTTTTCTATAACGTCACCTGGTACACCCACCTCGGGCAACTCGTGCTCGTGCTGCTGCTGGCCACCTGGGGCATCACGGTTGTGGGCACCGTCTTCTCCGCGCTGACCGTGAACCTGCGGCTGCGCGAAATCATGCTGCCCATGCTCATGTATCCGGTGCTGATCCCCTGTCTGATGGCCGCCATGCGGCTCAGCACCGTCCTCATCGACGGCCAGCCCATCACCGGCGATGACCTGGCCTGGCTGCGTTTGCTGATCGGCTTCGATATCATTTTCACTTCGCTCGCGGTGGTGCTCATCGACACCGTGCTCATCGGTTAACTGGAGAGATTTATGGGATTGCGCGACAAAATCATGATCGGCCTCGGCGCCCTCGCCGCCGTGCTACTCACCCGCAACATCTGGGTGATGCTCACCGGACTCCCCGATGAAGCCTTTCAGGGAGCCATCTTCCGCATCATCTTCTTCCACGTGCCGGCTGCGTTCACCTGCTTTCTCTGCTTCTTTCTCGCGCTCGTCGCGGGCGTTGTGTACCTGGTCAGGAAGAACCTGCAATGGGACGCCTTCGCCGTCTCTGTCACCGAGGTCGGACTCGCCTTCGGCGCCATCAACCTCATCAGCGGCATGATCTGGGCGCGCATCATCTGGGGCATCTGGTGGACCTGGGACTGGCGCCTCACCTCCATGCTCGTCTGCTGGCTGCTCTACGCCGGCTATCTGGTGCTGCGCCGCGCCATTGAGGAAACCACTGAGCGCGCCCGCCTCGGCGCCGTCATGCTGATCCTGAATTTCTCCGTCGTGCCGTTCGTCTTCTTCTCGATCAAATGGTTCCGCACGCAGCATCCGCAGCCGGTGCTCTTTGGCGATGGCAAGATGGACGAAATCTACCGCACGATGCTTTACGGAAACTGGGTCCCCTTGCTATTGATCGCCGCCGTCCTGGTCATGCTCCGCATGCGCCAGGAAAACCAGCAGCGCGAAATCGACGCCCTGCGCCGCGCCGCTCACTCGTTTTGATTTAGATTTCCCCCTCCCTGACGGTCGGGGCTTGAGATCCTCCCCGGATGCAAGCCCCGACCGTCAGGGAGGGGGACGAAGAGAGAACAACCATGAGCGATTCTGAAGCCCGCAACTTTACCTACCTCGCCTACGGCCTCATCGCCTGCTGGGTGATCCTGGTCGCCTACGTCCTCACCCTAACCGCCCGCGGACGCCGCCTCACCCGCCAGCTCGACAACGTAAAACGCATGCTCGAAGACCGGGAGAGCAAGTAGGGGGCGTAGCCGGGCGCACATGCATGCAAATGCATGCATGTAAAATGAGAGCATGCGGACCACAATCGAGCTAAGCGACGAGCACCGCGCCAAGCTGCTGGAACTCTCCGTGCGGCGCAGTAAGAAGGGCTTTTCGGCGTTGATCGCGGAGGCTCTCGACAGTTATCTGGAGAACGCGGACCTTGAGCGGGCAAAGATCCGGCGGGCATTGGCGGCGGGCGGCACACTGCCGGACGATGAAGCCGGGCAGATGCGCAGATACACCCGGAAACTCCGGCAGAGTTGGCGATGATCGTCATTGACACCGATGTAATCATCGACTTCCTGAATGGGAAAGCGGCCAACCAGGACGTAGTGAGAGCAGCGATTGCCGAGGGCCGGGCCGCCGTGACCGCGATCACCCGCTACGAACTGATGTCCGGGGCCAAGTCCCTGAGAGCGCGGGAGGCGTTGAACGCGCTTTTTCAATCGCTGCGTACGCTTCAACTCGACGCAGCGGCGGCCGACGAAGCCGCTCACGTCCGGCGCTCTCTCGAGGCGCAAGGCGTGACCATCGGCAACAGCGACAGTCTTGTCGCGGGAATCGTCCGGCTCCACGGCTATCCGTTACTAACGCGGAACAAGAAGCACTTCGAGCGGGTGGAAGGGCTGGCGCTTCTGTGAAACGGCTTTGGCGGGCCAGCGGATGTCCAACCGGATACGTCCCGCGCAGGATGGAGGACCGGGAAGCGAAGTAGCGCTTGGCGGGAGTCCTGTCCTTAAGGCTGAAACCCCTGCGCTGGCAGCTTCGCCCCGCCCAGCGAAGCCGTCCCCAGCATGCCCCCCAACCCCATCGTCTCCACCGCCGTGGATGGAACGATGATCATCGACCCCTTCTCCTTGATCGCCTCATACAGCATGTTCATCGCCCGCAGATGCAGCGCCACGGGATTATCGTGATAAATCATCGCCGCGGCAGCGAACTTGTCCGCGATCTCCTGCTCCGCCTGACCGAGGATGGTGCGCGCCCGCCGCTCGCGTTCGGCCTGCGCCTCGCGCGACATCGCATCCTGCAACTGCGATGGGATCTGCACATCGCGAATCTCAACGCTCTGCACCGTGATACCCCACGGGTTGGTCTTCTCGTCGAGAATCCGCTGGAGCTCCTGCCCCAATAGCTCACGCTCCGCCACCATCTGGTGCAGTTCGTGCCGTCCGATTGACTCGCGCAACGCCGTCTGCGCGCTCAGCGAGATCGCCTCCTCGAAATCCTGCACCTCCAGAATCGCCTTCTCGGCGTTCCAAACAAGCCAGAAGACGATCGCATCCACGTTCACGGGAACCGTGTCGCGCGTCAGCGTGGATTCGGCCGACACATTCGCCACCCGCACCCGCTGGTCCACCGCCAGGCTCACCGTGTCGATCACCGGAATCATGTGGAACAGCCCCGGGCCCCGCAGGCCCAAGTAGCGGCCAAACCGCAACACCGCAATCTTCTCCCACTGGTCCGCCACCCGGATGGCAAACAACGCATAAAAGCCGAGTACCAGGCCCACCGCCAGCGGCCAGGGACTCGAGAACACCACCGCCGCCACGCCCCCGGCGCCGGCCAGCGCCACCAGCAACGCCAGCCCCACGCCGCTCATTCCAGCCTGCCCGATCGAAAGCTTCATGACCCTGACCTGCCTTTCCTGCCTTTGTCCGAATCCAACTCGCGCAATCGCGACAACAAATCCCGCACGCTGAACCCTTCCGCGCCCGCCCGGGCCGCGAACTCGCCTACTATTTGATCCAGCCGCCGCTCACGCTCCACTTCGTCCACCGCCACCGGCTGGCGGCTGATAAACGTGCCCGTCCCTTGCTGCGTATCCAGAATCCCCCTGATCTCCAGTTCGCGGTAGGCCCGCATCACCGTGTTCGGGTTCACCGCGAGATCCACGGCCATCTGGCGTACGGTCGGCAACTGCGCGCCCGCCCGCAGCCGGCCCGCCGCGATCCCCCCCGTCACCTGATCGATGATCTGGCGGTACACCGGGACGCCGCTGCCCAGATCAAGCCGGAAGTCGGAGGAGAGCGCGCCTGATTGTCGCGTTTCTGTCATCTAGTGATATAGTGTATTAAGACACTAGTACAAGTCAAGAGAAAAATGCAAAGGGCGATAGAATAGCAGGCGCCATGAAGCGCCGATCCCTCCTCGCCCTCGCCGCGGCCGCACCGCTCACCCCGCGCGCCCTCGACGCGCAGCAACAAGCCGCCCGCGCCACCCGTGCGCTCCCCTCGCCCAAGATCCGCGATGTCCAGGTGATCGCCACCGCCCCCGCGGGCCTGCGTCTCGCCGTGGTCAAGGTGATCACCGACCAGGACGGGCTCTACGGCTACGGCTGCGCCACCTACACCCAGCGCGCCGACCTGGTCGTGCCCGCGGTCGAACGCTACCTCAAACCCTTTCTACTCGGCAAGCCCGCCGACCGCATCGACGACCTCTGGCAGGCCATGTACAACTCCTCCTACTGGCGCAACGGCCCCGTTCTCAATAACGGCATCAGCGGCGTGGACCAGGCCCTCTGGGATATCAAGGGCCGCATGGCGAACATGCCCGTCTATCAACTCCTCGGCGGCAAGTGCCGCGAGGCCGCCGACTGCTACGCCCACGCCTCCGGCGCGGAAATCCCCCAGGTCATCGAAAGCGCGAAGAAATACATGGCCCAGGGCTATCGCCACATCCGCGTCCAGGTTGGCGTGCCCGGCATGGCGGGCTACGGCTCCGGCGCGGGCGCCGCCGCCGTCAAGGCTCTCCACTCCGGACGCGTCTTCGAACCCGAAGCCTACATCCGCCGCGCATTCCAGCTTTTCGAAGCCGCCCGCAAGGAATTGGGAGACGAAATCGAACTGCTGCACGACGTTCACGAACGCATTTCTCCGATTCAGGCCGTGAAATTCTGTAAGGATGCCGAGAAATTCCGTCTCTTTTTCGTCGAAGATCCGGTCTCGCCCGAAGACATCGCCTGGTTCCGCCATATCCGGCAGCAATGCGCTACTCCGCTCGCCATGGGCGAGCTTTTCAACAGCCCCCACGAATGGAACCCGCTCATCGCTGAGCGCCTCATCGACTACATCCGCATCCACGTCTCCCAGGCCGGCGGACTCACGCCCTGCCGCAAAATCGCCGCGTTTGGCGAGCTTTTCGGCGTCAAAACCGCCTGGCACGGCCCCGGCGACGTCTCCCCCGTCGGCCACGCCGCCAACGTCGCCCTCGATCTCGCCTGCTACAACTTCGGCGTGCAGGAAGGCCGGCAATTCAACGAGCGCGAGCGTGAAGTCTTCCCCGGCCTGCCCCGTCTCGAAAATGGTTATTTCTGGGCCACCGAGGCGCCCGGCTGGGGAATCGAAGTGGACGAAAAGGCCGCCGCGAAATACCCGTTCGGCTTCGGCGAACAGGGCGAACGTAAGGACCTGAACGGCGGCTGGGGTGAAATCCGGCGGCTCGACGGCACAATTATCAAACAATAACCATGGAACCGGTCATCGTCCGCAATTCAATTTTGACGCACGAACATGTGCTGGTAGACTTCATCGGCGCGGATCAAGCGTCGCCTTCTCGCTATAACGCGGATGAAGTCTTCGCCGCGGCACGGCCCAAGCTCGAAGCTGCGAGAAAATACGGCTGCCGCCGTCTCCTCGAATGTACCCCCGCCTTCCTCGGCCGCGATCCGCGCCTGCTGGTGCGCCTCCAGGAAGCCACCGGCGTCGAGCTATGGACCAACACCGGTCTCTACGCCGCCGCCAACCATAAGTTCCTCCCGGCCTTCGCCAAGACCGAATCGCCGCTCGCTCTCGCCAAACGCTGGATCGCCGAATGGCGCAACGGCGTCGATGGCGTCAAGCCCCGCTTCATCAAGATCGGCGTCAACAACGCCCCGCTCCATGAACTCGACCGCAAAGTAGTCGAGGCCGGCGCCATCGCTTCGCTCGAAACCGGCCTCACCATCGCCTGCCACACCAGCGGTGGCGGACCCGCGGCCGAAGCCACCATGGAGATCCTCGCCGCCCGCAAAGTGCCCCTCCACAAGTACGTCTGGGTGCACGCCCAGAACGAGAAAAGCAACCAGTACTTCGAAACCGCCGCGCGTGCCGGCGCCTGGGTCAGTTTCGACGGGCTCAGCGAAAAGTCGGACGAGCGCCACTGGCAGGCCTATTTCTGGATGCTCAACGCGGGCCTGCTTCAGCGCATGCTGCTTTCGCACGATTCCGGCTGGTATCGCGTGGGCGAGCCCGGCGGCGGCCGCTTCAACGGCTACACCTACGTCTACGAGAAATTTCTGCCGCGCGTGCCCGCGGAATTCCGCGAACTTCTGATGGTCACCAACCCGGTGAAAGCCTTCGGAGATTAACCCTTCAAGTCCGCGAACGCAGCTTCAATCTCCGCCTTCGCTTCCGGCCCCACCGGCGTCAGCGGCGCACGCACCGGGCCGCCGTAGTAGCCGTTCAAGTCCATCGCGTACTTCAGCCCTGGGATGCCGTATTTCGTGGTCACCAGCACCGCCGCGAGCGCGATGCGCCGCTGCCAGTCCATCGCGGCATCGAACTCGCGCTGCCGGTGCGCCTCCCAAATGGCGATGGTCGAATACGGCGCCGCGTTGGCATACGCCAGCACCGCACCCACCGCGCCCACCGCGAACGAAGGCGCCAGCGTCGGCGCCGACCCCACCAGCACCTGAAACCCGGGCTTCGTCTCCCGGATCATCTGCATCACTTTCTCGATATTCCCCGAGCTCTCCTTGATCGCGATGATATTCGGATGCTCGCTCAGCGCGGCTACCGCATCTGCGGGAATATCCACCCCGGTCGCCTGCGGCCAGTTGTAGATCATCAGCGGGATCTTCGCGGCATCCGCCACCGCGCGGTAATAGAGCGCCTGCGCGGCGCCGTTATTGACCAGGTTCTTGTAGTAATGCGGCGTGCGGACCATCGCCGCCTTGTAGCCCATCTCCGCCGCGCGGTTCGTCAGGTCCACCGTCTCGCGGACGCTCTCCACGCCCGTCCCGCACAACAGCAGCTTCTCCGGAGCGGCGTACTTCGCGACCAGCTCAAAGAGCCGCAGCTTCTCCTCGAACGTCAGAAAAACGCTCTCGCCCGTCGACCCGCATACGACATAACCGGCCAATCCTGTTTTGTTCCACTTCGTGATGTTGTGCTCGACCTTGGCCTCGTAGATCTCGCCGTCGCGGTCAAACGGTGTGGCGATGGGGGGGAAGATTCCGTGCAGCTTCAGCATGCCTTGATACCTCGAATGCAGACACGACAGGCCAGCGCGAACGCTGGCCTGTCGTCATTATTCATAGTGGCGTCCGCGCCTAGGTCTTGATCAGCGTAAACAAGGCCAGCGATTCGATAAACGCCAGACCGAGAATCAGCGTGATGCGGATTGGGCCCGCAGCGCCCGGATTCCGTGCCATGCCCTCCACCGCCGCGGCGATGGCCTTGCCTTGCGCCAGGCCGCAAAGGCTCGATGCGATCGCCATGGCGAACGGCACCGCCAGCAGAGTGCCTGCCGCAGCCGCGCCCGATTCCTGCGCAAACACCGGAACGGCGATGAACATCAGCGCCGCCACGATGGCCAAAGTCTTCAATGTCATTGTCTCTTTCTCCTTATCAAGTGCCGGACAGGAGGTGGTTGCCGTCGTGCGCCGGGGGGCGCCGGAGCCTCACACTGGCCGGCTTATCAAGCCGTTATGAACTCAGAATTAATGCTCCTCGTGCGCCACTGCCATCCCCACGTAGACAATGCTCAGCAGCGTGAAGATGAACGCTTGCAGGAAACTCACAAAGGCGTGCAGTCCCAGAAAGACCACCGGAACCACCCACGGAACCAGGGCCAGAAAGCCCAGCGTCACCTCTTCGCCCGCGAACATGTTGGCGTAAAGACGAATTGTCAGTGACACCGGCCGGATGACGTGGCTGATGATCTCGAGCGGAAACATAAACCACGCCAGCCACCAGATCGGCCCCGCGTAGTGCTTCAGATGTCCAACCAGCCCCTGCGCTCTAACGCCCATCACGTTGTAGTAACAGAACGAGATCAGCGCGACCCCCGCCGGCACAACGTAATACATCGTCGGCGACTCGAAGCTGGGTATAATTCCCATCAAATTCCCGATCAGGATGAAGAAAAAGAATGTGGCGAACATCGGCACGTATTTCTGGTAACCGTGCCCAATCACATCGCTGGCCTGCTGCCGCAGAAAACCATAGATGGCCTCAAACGCCAGCTGCGTCTTGCCCGGCTTATCCACCGACAGCCGCGGCCGCAACAGCGCCGCCAGCACCATCATCACCACGATGGTGAAAATCAGCATCGTCATCCAATTGCGCCAGGGATTCGCGGGATCGGCGGCGGGCATGCCGGCAGCGTTGAGGAATGCATTGGCGGGACCGGCCAGGTACTGGTTGAACAGGGCCGTCAGCCACAACTCATGATGTTGAATCATTTTTCCACTCGTAGAGGGCTTCGAGCGTGATCGCCGCGACAGCCACCAGCAACCCCGTGACCAGTGCCGGCAGAATCACCTCATAAACTCTTAAGATAACATACAGAACGCCCCCCAATAACAGGATTCTCAGGCTGTGAATCACCACCGACGCGCTCTTCGCCCGCCCTCCTTTCGCCGCCTCTTCCATCGCTCGTACCATCCGCTCCAGCCACCAGAAACTGAAGCCCGAAACCGCCGCCCCCGCCAGGAAACTCGCCGCCCCCCGCACGCCCTTAGCAATCAGCCAGCCTGCCACGCCCAACCCTGCCAGCACGAGCATCAGTCGCGGAATCCGCTTGAGCGAATCGCCACCCGCGCCGCTCATCGCTTCCGGTCCAGCCCTTCGATGCGCATGGCTTGCCGCCAAGTCTCGTACATCCCCGCCGCGCATCCCAGCAGCAATCCTGCCGTATCCAGCCACGCCACGCCCAACCGCGGCGCAAGCCACACACCCGCCAGATAGCCCACGTACCCCGCAATCGGCGTGATGAAGGCCAGCCCCATATACGCTCCCGCCTTCGCGTATCCCGTCATGCCGCGGCGTCCGTCCGGTTTCTGTTCGTCCACTGCCCGCATTATACTTGCCGGTATGCTCCGGGCACTGCTCTCTCTCGTACTTCTCCTTTCCCCCGCGACCCTGGCGGCGCAAAAACGGCTCATCACTCACGAAGACGTCTTCCTGATGCACCGCGTCGGCGCGCCCGTTCTCAGCCCCGACGGCCGCGTTGCCGTCGTCAGCGTCTCCGAACCCTCCTACGACGCCGGCCAGGAAACCAGCGATCTCTGGCTCATTCCCACCGATGGAAAAACGCCGCCCCGCCGTCTCACCCACACCCGCGGCGCCGAATCCAGCCCCGTCTTCTCGCCCGACGGCCGCACGCTCGCCTTCACCGCCCGCCGCGATGGCGACGAAGCTCCGCAAGTGTACCTGCTCCCCATGGATGGCGGCGAAGCCCGCCGCCTCACCAACCGCCCCACCGGCGCCTCTTCACCCGTCTTCCGGCCCGACGGCAAGGCGATCCTCTACCAGTCCATGACCTACCCCGGCGCGCGCACCGATGAAGACAACCGCAAAGCCGCCGCCGCCCGGCGCGCCCGCAAAGACACCGCCAAAATCTTCGACACCTTCCCCGTCCGCTATTGGAACTCCTGGCTCGACGATCGCGAACCCGTCCTCTTCGTCCAAAACCTCGAAGGCCCCGATGAACCCACCCTCCTCGCGCCGGGCGGCGGCCTTCAAGGCAATTTCAATCCCACCGGCAGCGGACAATCGCTCAGCCCGGTGTGGGCCCCCGATGGCTCCTTCATCGTCTTCGTCGCCACGGCGGACCGCCACACCACCATGCACGCCGAAGTCGAAATGCACCTCTATCGCATCTCCGCCACCGGCGGCGCGCCCCAGCGCCTCACGCCCGCCGGCGCCAGTTACACCAAGCCCCAGTTCAGCCCCGGCGGGCAAACCCTCTATGCCTTCGAGAGCCGCACCTCCACGCCCTCGCAGATCTACTTCAACTCCCGCCTCGCCGCTTTTGCCGCGCCCGCGTTCAGTCAACCACGCATCCTCACCGCCGCATGGGACCGCTCCGCCGGCGCGCTCACCATCGATCCCAACGGCCGCACCCTCTACCTCGAAGCCGAGGACGATGGCCACGACCGCATCTTCCGCCTGCCCGCCACCGGCGGACCGGTCGAAACCCTCTACACCCCGGAAACAGGCGCTCTCACGGACCTCAACATCGCCGGCGGCGTTTTCATAGCCAAATACTCCGCTTCCACCGACCCCGGCCAGGTCGTCCGCTTCGACCCCGCCCAAAAGAGCTTCATCAGGCTCACCAGCTTCAACGCCGATCGCCTCGCCCAGCTCGACCTGCCGCCCATGCAGCACTTCTGGTTCAACGCGCGCAACGGCAAGCGCATCCACAACGTCATCGTCCCGCCGCCCGCTCATGACCCCGCGAAGAAGTACCCCATCGTCGTCTTCCCCCACGGCGGCCCCAACTCCATGTCGAAGGACGCCTTCTCCACGCGCTGGAACTTCCACCTGCTCACCTCGCCCGGCTACTTCCTGTTGATGACCAACTACACCGGCTCCACCGGCTTCGGCGAGAAGTTCACCGACGACATCGAGCGCGACGTCCTCCGTGGCCCCGCCCAGGAAGCCCTGCAAGCCATCGAAGAGGCCGCCAAGCGCTACCCCTCCATCGACCTCTCCCGCCAGGCCGCGATCGGCGCCTCCTATGGCGGCTACTTCATGAACTGGTTCAACGGCCACACGGACCAGTTCAAGTGCCTCGTCAATCACGCTGGCGCGGTGAACAACGAATCCCAGTACGGCGTCAACGATGGCGGCCTTAGCCGTGAACTCCGCATGGGCGCGCCCGTCTGGGAGTTCGGCCAAGGCCAGTGGAACGACCAAAGTCCCATTCGCTATTCCTCGAAGTGGAAAACCCCCACCCTCGTCACCCAGGGCGAACTCGACTACCGCGTCCCCTTCGGCGAATCCATGACCACCTACAAGCTCCTCCAGCGCCGCCAGATCCCCGCGCGCTTCGTGCTCTTCCCCGACGAAGGCCATTGGATTCTCAAAGGCGAGAACAGTCGGGTCCATATGCGCGAAGTATTGGACTGGCTTGCAAAATACCTCAAATAAAAAAAAGCGGGCCGCGGCGCCTTCGCATCGCCACGGCCCGATGAAAAAACCGGGTTGATTTTTTACTTAGGCAGAATCACGCTGTCGATCACGTGAATCACGCCATTGTCGGTCACGATGTCGGTCTTCACGACATTCGCGTTGTCGATCATCACCTTGCCGCCCATCACCTTCACGGTGGCGGACGAGCCCTGCACCGTCTTGGCGGAAGTGAGCTTCACCACGTCCGACGCCATCACTTTGCCTGCAACCACATGATAAAGAAGGATCTGCTTCAGCTTTGCCGTGTCCTTCAACAGGCCTTCCACCGTGCCGGCGGGCAGCTTCGCGAACGCCTCATCGGTCGGCGCGAACACCGTGAACGGGCCCTCGCCCTTCAGCGTGTCCACCAGGCCAGCGGCCTTCACCGCCGCAACCAGAGTGTTAAATTGACCCGCGCCTACCGCGGTGTCCACAATATCGGCGGCCGGCGCGCTGAAAGCGGCCATAGCCAGAACGGCAACAATTGAGAGAAAGCGTTTCATTTGCACTCCTTGGAGATAGTAGCCCGAGTGAATGATTTCCCGGGTCACGCTCTGTCTGATGTGCGCTGATTATCCACAGTTTTACTTTTTTCGTCTCTGCCCGCCAGAGTCCACATCCGCACAGCAGCTTGTCGCGCGAGCCCTATGGACAACCCAAAGCGGGCATCCCCGGAGACCTGGCTGCGTTCAATCAGCGGAATATGTCCCTTTGATCGCCTGCCGAATCGACCAGCGTGAGCCGTTCCGGCTTGCGTTTTCGCGTTTGCTCAACGGAAGCGATTGTTTCCATCGCGAAATCGAAGTAGAGGCTCACCATGAAGAAGTTGTTGTTGTTTCTGTTGACGCCTGCCCTACTGGGTGGCGCCGCCTTCGCCTGGCTTGCGCACAAACGGCCTGAGGCGGTTCCTCCTTCAAACATCCAGATCGAGCGAACGCCCGAACGCGTCGCGCGCGGACGCTATCTGTTCACGCAGCTTGCCGACTGCGATGGCTGCCACTCGCCACGTGACTGGCAGCGGTTTGCCGGCCCGGTGATCGAGGCCGAACGCGGCGCTGGCGTTGAATTCCCCCCGGAATTGGGGCTTCCCGGCCGGATCTTCACAGCGAATCTCACCTCGGATCCCGAAACCGGTCTTGGACAATGGACCGATGGCGAGATCCTGCGCGCCATCCGCGAGGGTGTCTCGCGCGACGGTACCGCCCTGTTCAACTTCATGCCCTACGACCACTTCGCCGGGATGAGCGACGAGGACGCCCACGCGCTCGTCGCGTATATCCGCACATTGCCCCCCGTGCGTCGCAAACAGCCTCGGCCGGACCTCGATTTTCCTCTGAATTACCTGATCAACGATTTCCCCAAGCCACTCGCTGGCCCGGTGCCCCCGCCCGCCAAGGACGACAAAGTGAAATACGGCGAGTACCTCGTCAATCTTGCGCTCTGCAAGCACTGCCACACCGTGTTTGATAAAGGCGCGCCGGTGGCTGGCCGCGAATTCGGCGGCGGGCAGGAGTTTCGCATCGATAGCCGTCTGGTCCGCAGCGCCAACATCACCCCCGATGAGGATACCGGCATCGGCCGCTGGACCGAGGAGCGCTTCATTGCAAAATTCAAAGGATTCGCGGAAATGCATGCCGGCAACGCCCCGAAAATGACGCAGGCGAATTTCACGCTGATGCCCTGGCTGGCCCTCTCGCGGCTGCCCGAGGACGAACTGAGCGCCATCTACGCCTACCTCCGCTCCGTCAAGCCCATCCGCAACGAAGTGAACGTGCATCCTCAACCGGGTACCTACTGATGGCAGGCGGAGGTTTACCGGCCGCCGGGCTGCCGCGGGATCAGCTTGAGGTTGAGCTCGTGGCGGCCTCCACGCTGCACTTCGATTTTCGTTGCGCGGCTGGAATAGGGCTTGAGGTATTCGGGATCACGGTGCGCGCCGGGGGGGATGTCGTCCCAGGCGTAAATATAGTAGGCGCCCGGCGCGAGGTGCTGGAGCGCGAAGCGGCCATCGGGGCCCGCGGCGGTGGAGGGGTACAGGTCGCTGCGCGTGGGGGCCGCGCGAGCGGGGACCAGCGTGACCACCGCGCCGGGCACCGGTTCTCCGTCGCCGTCCACCACCAGGCCGCTGATTTCGCCGGGATGGAGCGCGAACAACAGCGTGAGGCGCGATGATCCGCCTGGCTGAACCGGCAGGCCCTCCTCGCCCACTTCCCGGCCGTCGAGCAGAATCGACTTCAGCCATACATCGGGTTGGGGCCTGCCCGAAACATCAGGCCAATAGCGCCCCGGCCGGATGTTCTCGATAGCGAACGTGCGCCGCGAATCGGTGTGCCCTATGCCCTGGTAATGCCACGGCGGCCAATCCAGCGGCCGCAGCATGAGCGAGAGCGCCCCGCGAATCGGCTCCGTCAGATCTTCACCTTCCAACTCCAGTTCGCAAGTCAGCGCGGCGGCCGGAATCTGCGATTCCGCGACAACCACGCCCTCCACATCCCGCTTGCCGATCTCCACCGTCGTGGCCCAGCGCCCGGCGCGCAGGCCCTCCCTCGGCAGCGGCAGCAGGTCGTACGTTCCTGGCGGAATGCCGGCGAACTCGAAGGTGCCACCCGTGCCCACCTGGGCCTGCCGGCCAGTAAGGCTGGCATAGGCGTCCGCGCCTTGCCGCATGAGCATCAAGCTGAGCGGTGCGCCGGGCTGGTCATGGCCCGCGACCCGCCCGCGCACGCGAAACGCCGGCGTCCGCCGTTGACGGAAATCGATGCCCTCGGCCTCCAAACCAGCTTCGACATCGATGGGCAAAGCCCCTTCAAGATCGGGCGAATCGGGGTAGAACACTGGTGCGTAATCGAATTCGATTTCTGCTTTGGGATCGCGCGCGCGGGCAACGCCTGCGTCCATCAACTCGCCGGGATGCCGCGCCCACAGATAATAGCGGCCCGGCGACAGAGCGGGAAAGCGGAATTCGCCCGTGTCGGAGGTGTACATGTTGCCCGCCGTCTGCAGTTCCCGCCTGCCGAGAGACCCGTATTCCAGCCGGTGGATGGCCACGGCGGCGCGCTGCACGGGTTCGCCCTCCTCATCGAGAATGCGCCCGCCGATCATTGCCTGCGGCAGCATCCGCATTTCAATCCGGGTGACCTTCTGACCCGCCGCCACTTCGACAGGCGCCGGCCGCGGCGTGCCCGGTCGCGGGTTGTAGAAATGTGCACTGAAGCCGGCTTTGCTCGCGCGCAGGTAATAGCGGCCCGGAGCCAGGCCCTCGAAACGAAAATGGCCATCGGCGCCAGACGCGGCTTCGCGAGGCGCAGGGCGCTCGTGCAGTCGAGTTCCCGGAGGCGTCATCATCGTCAACACCAGCCTGGCGCGCGCCACCGGTTCGCCCGTGAGGGCGTGGACCGCGCGGCCTTCCAGGACGCCTTTGCGGTCGACCGGTTCCTGCGCGGCGGCGATCGCGGCGATCAAGGCGATGGCGGGCATGAGCGACAGAGACCGCATTCAGCTTCATCGTAGCCGAGGCCCGCCAATAGAGAAAGGCCCGGCGCCCCTCGTGGGGGAACCGGGCCTTGTGACTTGGCCGTCAGGCTGTGGCCGCCGCGTTTACCGCGGGCAGCCCAGCTTCTTCAGTTCAGCCGCGGGCGCTTCCTTGGCCGAGCCGAACGAATCCGGCATCTTGATGCCCTTCGGCACCAGGTACACCTCGACGCGGCGGTTCTGGTCGGCGGTGGAAACCCGCGAACCGGCCCGCTCGTCGGTGGCGGCGCGGGCGGACGTGCCGCAGACGCCGGGCTGGAAGTTGGCCTTCTGCTCGGTGCCGACCCAATCCGCCTTGATGCGGCTCGAATCAACCCGGGCGCAGGTGCCGGTACCGGCCGTCAGCACCGCGATGGCATTCATCACGCGCTGCCGGTCGAGCGTGGACGGACGGCGCGCCGTGCCGGCCTCATCCTGATCGAAGTGGCCCACCAGCACGATCTCGTAGTCGGGATCGGCGGCTTTGGCGGCCAGTTCCTCCAGCAGGATACGCTTCGCGCAGTTGTTCACGCGGGCGCTGCCCTTGCTGAAGATCAGGTCGGAGAAGCGGATCACCTCGGGGGTGTAGTCCACCTTGATGGTCGTGTTGCAGGTGGCGGTGGCGCCCCGATCGTCCGTCACCGTGCCGGTGATCGTGACGCTCTTGGACTGAATCTTGCCGCCCTGCTCGAAGCGGACCGACTTCGAATCGAAGCCCGCGTTCGCCATCGTGTCGTTCGTGATCGTGCCTTCGGTCGTGGTCCACTTGAAGCGGATCTCACTGCAAGGCGAACCGGTGGCCTGGGCGCTCAGCTTAGCCTGTTGGCCGTAAGCGAGAGCGGCTGGGATGGCCTGGCAGCCGGCGATAGTGGGAGCCTTGTACTCCTGTACGTTCAACGACAGCGTGGGGGCCGTAGCGGTGCGGATCGGCAGACCGGCTTCGTTCGGGGCTTCCACGTCCAGCGAGATCATGAACTGGCCCGGCTTGTCGGGCGTAAACTGCAGTTCGGGGCTGTTGCCGCCCATCGGCTGGCCGTTCACCTTCCACTTGTAGGTCATCTGGCGGCCCGCCGGATCGGAGGCGCCGACCGAACGGATCGTGATCGCGCGGCCCTGGCACAGCGTGCCCGTGCCCGCGTCGAGACGCCCCGCGTTCAAAGCACCAAGGTCCCTCGGCGCCGGCGGCGGAGGAGGAGGCGCCGGTGCCGCCTGCCGGCCAATGTAGAAGTTAATTCCGGCCGTGGTCTGGAAGCCCGTGAACAGGTTCCGCGCCGGGATGTAAACGCCGCCCCCACCCAGGCCCGGGTGGTCCGGCAAACCATAGGTCGGGTTGCGCGACGTGATCGCGCGAGCGTCGAAGCGCAGACCGATGTGGTCGGTCAAGTGCATCTTCACGCCGCCGCCATAGTTCACGCCAGCCTGAAGGTTACTCCGGACGGTCGTCGCGCCGAAGCGAACGTTCTCAGGCAGGCGCGAAATCGCCCTTGCCCGGTCGGTCGGCCGCCAATCCAGCGCCGAAATGCCAACCGTTACGTACGGCCGGACATTCGACCCCTTCGGCGTAAAATGGAAGACGGGGTTGAGATTGTACTGGAACAACCTGCTGCCGAAACCAAAATTCGGGGCGCCGGCTTCCGACGGACGCTGGAACATCAGGTTGTTCACACTGTAAGTGAATCCTTGTTCCAGGCCGACATATCTCCAAAAATTTTCGGTCACCCGGATTCCGAAGGCGCCACCTGTGTGGTGCTTCGTACCGAGGCCATCGGAGACACCGCGGAAGAAGCTTCCGCCTCCGAATAAGTTAATCTCGACCATGTCCGGCCTCTCATCGCCGCCCGACTGCGCCGGCGCAGCGGTGAAGCCGCCGATCGCAAGAATTAGCGCGGCGACGGTGAGAGCCCGTGTCCAATGGCAAACGCGAGGACGAAGTGAGGATTGAGTGTTGAATCTCATAGTTCTGGGCTTACCTGCCTTTCCATATTATGCACCCGTAAGCTCTGCAAATCAAAGTAGAACACGCCCAAATCGGGAGTCAGGGCGAAAATTCTACCAGGCTGGCCGCCGCCAGCCCACAAAGATCGAATCGTGGAATCGGGAATCTCTCCCCCCTCCACCATATGCCAAATCCGGCCTTCGTCGCCCGAAGCGTAGAGCCGGGAAAACTGCACGGCCCAGACGCGGCCCTCGTCCGATGCGTCGTAACGGACCGAACTGACGGTACCCTCGACGAGGCCCTCATCCTTCTGCAACCAGGTCCGGCCATCGTCATCGGATCGCCACAAACCCTTCGCCGTGGCCAGTAAAATCGCCCGCCCGGCCCGCGCCGGCAAGGCAATGTCGTAAATCTGGGAAGTGGGGAAGAGCAGGTTCAGGGGCCGCCATGTGGTTCCGAGGTCTTCCGAGAGATAGAGAGCATGCTCTGTTCGCACCAGCATCCGGCTGCCCGCCGTGAGTAGTCCCGTGACGGGCATCGGGATGTTGGCCTTCGACAGAGGCGCGGGCTGCCACGTGGCGCCCAGATCCTTCGACCGGAACAATCCTAGCGATGTGCCCAGAAACACGAGGGTTTCCTTCGCCTCCAGAACCCGCAGCGCGCCCACGCGCGAGGCTCCCGCGCGGCCCGGCAAGGTCAGCGCCCGCCAGTTCTTGCCGCCGTCCATGGTTCGCAAAACACGCCGCTCATTCGTCGCGAAGACGATTTCGGGCTTAGACGGATGACCCGCAACCAGTTGGATATGATTGTCGCCAATGCGCGCCCCGTTCGCGGCCAACTCCCAGGTCCTGCCGCCGTCGTCGCTCGCATACACCCCGCCCGCCTCGCCATCCTGGATCGTATTCGCGTAAAGGCGCTCGCCCGCCGCGGTCATCGATAGCACCTTGCGGTTGACGAACCCCTGATTCCAGGGCTGCGCGGTCTCGCCGCCGTCGTCGCTGCGCCATAAGCCCGCGCGCTCGGTGGCGAAGTAGATCCTCTCAGGATCGCGCGGGTCGAAAGCCATCGACAGAATATGCAGCTTGTTGACCTGGCGGAAAATGGCCCCGCCATTGACGGATTTCAACAATCCCAGTGTCGTGCCCGCGTAAATTACATTCGGCTTCTTGGGGTGCAGCCGAATCACGTGCGTGCGGCGGTGCGACGCCGGAATGCCCTGGAACTTGGCCCATTTTTCGCCCGCGTTCTCGCTCCGGTAGATCCCGCTGCACGCGCTGGCCAATACCAGTTGGGGCCGCAGTGGATCGACAAAGATGCTGAACACATCGGAATCGTCCAGCATTCCTGAATGAATGCTCTTCCAGTTCTCGCCGCCGTCGGTGGTTTTCCAGGGCAGGTGCGTGGTGCCCGCGTAGATGATATCGGCGTTTCCGGGATCGATCGCCACCGCCGTAATGATGCGCATCTCGTGGTTCCAGGGCGCCGAGATCCGCTCCCATTTCGCGCCGCCGTCCCGGGTGCGCCACACCCCGGCGCGCGTGCCCGCCACCACGGTCTTCGGGTCCTTCGCCCAGATCGCGATGGCCTCGGCAGACTTACCCTGCATATCCTCGCTCAGACTCCAGCTTTCGCCGCCGTCCTCGCTCATCCAGATGCCGCCGTAATAGCTGTGCTCGGCCGAAACGGCCACGTAGTAACGATCGGAATTCGAGGGATCCACCGCGACGGCGCTCACCGTGCCGAGAAAATGGCGGGGAAACGGCAGCCGCCGCCAGCTCTCGCCGCCGTCGTCGCTCCGGTACAGCAGCGAATTGCGCGCGCCCAGCAGCAGCGTGGACGGTCTGGATGGATCGATCGCGATCGCCGTGGCGCTGCCGCCATAGGGTCCGGCCTGCGTCCAGCCCGAGGCCCCGAGCAGAGCCGGAATCAGCAGGGCGCAGAAAGCGCGAAGCGGATTGTGCATGGTGCCCAAATGTTAGTCTATCAAGGTAGATAGCCGCGCGCGAGTGTTTCAAACATAGCGATCTGATTCTGTTCCCATTCCGCGCCGCGGCCCAACTCCTTCGCCAGCATCGCGGCCACGCGCGGCGCCATCCGCCGCGCCGCCCTCGCATTCAGGATCAGCGCCCGCGTCCGCCGCGACAGTACGTCTTCCACGGTGCGCGCCATCTCCCAGCGCGCCGCCCATGCCACTTCGGCTTCCACGTACGGCAGTTCGCCGTCGAGCCGCGCGCCAAGCTCCGGCTGCGCCCGGATCAGATCCTCGATGGCGATCGCGTCGCTGCCGTACACTCCTCGCGCGCCGTACTTCGCCGCGTGGTGGTGATAGCCGTGAATCCTGAGCCGCCGGGTGACGCATTCGCGCTCCTCCAGTCCGGCCAGCAGCGCCGCCTGCTCCACGCAATCCTGGGCCATCTTGCGGGCCGTGGTCCACTTGCCCCCGGCGATCGTCAGCAGCCCGCTGCGGTCCACATGGATGCTGTGGTCGCGCGACAGCGCCGCCGTGGATGCCGCGCCGGGCGCCTTCACCAGCGGCCGGATGCCCGCCCACACGCTGAGCACGTCGTCGCGCGTGGGCGGATGGTGAAGGTACTGACCAGCGGTTTCGAGAATGAACGCCACCTCGTGCTCGAAGGCCGAAGGCTCTTCCGCCACGCTGTCCAGCGCCGTGTCCGTCGTCCCCACCAGCGTGTGCCCGTGCCAGGGGATCGCGAACATCACGCGGCCGTCGCTCGTGTGCGGCACCATGATCGCGCTCTCGCCGGGCAGAAACGAGGCGTCGAACACCAGATGGATGCCCTGGCTCGGCGCCACCATCGGCGGCGCGTCCGCATCGGCCATCCGCCGCACCTGATCGCTGAACGCGCCCGTGGCGTTGATGACGCCGCGCGCCGCCAGTTCATATTCGTCCCCGGACTCCTCGTCCCGCACCCGCACGCCATCTACGAGCCCCGCCGCGCCCGTCCGCAGCGCCACCGCCGGGCAGTAGTTCACCAGCACCGCGCCCTGCTCGGCCGCCGTCATCGCCATGTGGGTCAACAGGCGCGCATCGTCGAACTGGCCGTCGTAATACACCACCCCGCCGCGCAGGCCCTCGGTCCTGATCGTCGGCAGCCGTTCCAGCGTCTCCTCGCGCGACAGGTTGCGCGAGGCGCCAAATCCGTACTTGCCCGCCAGCAGATCGTACAATCGCAGCCCGATGCCGTAAAACGGCGCTTCCCACCATTCGTAGTTCGGCACCACAAAGGCGAGTTCGCTCACCAGATGCGGCGCGTTCTCTTTGAGCAGCCCGCGCTCCTTCAGCGCCTCCATCACCAGCGGCACGTTGCCCTGCTCGAGATACCGCACGCCACCATGCACCAGCTTTGTGCTGCGGCTCGACGTCCCCTTGCCGAAATCGTGCTTTTCGACCAGCGCCACCTGGTAGCCGCGCGACGCCGCATCGAGCGCAATGGCCACGCCGGTGGCGCCGCCGCCGATGACGACGAAATCCCACGGTTCGCGGCGCTCACGCAGCCGCTCGATCATCTCTCCGCGGTTCACGGCTCCCGCTCCCACTCGCGCGAGCGTTCCACCGCCCGCGACCACTGGGCGCGCCGCGCCGAGGCCTCATCTTTGCTCATTTTCGGCTCAAAACGCGCTCCCACACCCCATTTTTGAGCGATTTCAGCCTCGTTTTTGAACACCCCGACGGCCAATCCGGCCAGGTACGCCGCCCCCAGCGCCGTCGTTTCCGCCTGCGCGGCCCGCACGACGGGCGTTTGCAGCAGATCGGCCTGCGTCTGCAACAACAGGTTGTTGACGGACGCGCCGCCGTCCACGCGCAACTCCTCGATGGCAATGCCCGAGTCGGCGCGCATCGCTTCCAGCAGATCGGCTACCTGGTAGGCAATCGAATCGAGCGCCGCGCGCGCCACGTGCGCGGCCGTGACGCCGCGCGTCAGGCCCACCAGCGCGCCGCGCGCGTAGGGGTCCCAATGCGGAGCGCCCAGCCCGGCAAAGGCGGGCACCAGAAACGCGCCGCCGGAGTCTTCCACGCTTGCCGCCAGGGCTTCCACTTCGCCCGAGGAGCGGATCAACCCCAGCCCGTCGCGCAGCCACTGCACCACCGCGCCGCCAATGAAGACGCTGCCCTCGAGCGCGTATTGCAGTTTCTGGCCGTCGTGCCAGGCGACCGTCGTCAGCAGCCGGTTTTTCGACTCGCGCGCCTCGCTGCCGGTCTGCTGAAGCAGGAAACAGCCGGTGCCGTAGGTGTTCTTCGCCAGCCCCGGCTCAAAGCAGGCCTGCCCGAACAGCGCCGCCTGCTGGTCGCCCGCCACACCCGCCACGGGCACTTCCACGTTGAGCATGGGATGCGACACCTCGGCGAATACGCCGCTGGACGGACGCACTTCGGGCAGCAGCGCGCGCGGTACGCCCAGCAGCGCCAGAAGCTCGTCGTCCCAAGCGCCGGTGTGGATGTTGTAGAGCAGCGTGCGCGAGGCGTTCGAGGCGTCGGTGGCATGCACACGCCCGCCCGTCAAGTTCCAGATCAGCCACGAATCCACGGTGCCGAAGGCCAGTTCACCGCGTTCTGCGCGGGCGCGCGCGCCCTCCACGTTGTCGAGCATCCAGCGGATCTTGGTGCCGCTGAAGTAAGGGTCGATGACGAGGCCGGTCTTCTTGCGGACCAGCGGTTCGGCGCCTTCGCGCTTCAGTTGTTCGCAGAAGCCCGCTGTGCGGCGGTCCTGCCAGACGATAGCGTTCATGACGGGCTCGCCGGTGGCGCGGTCCCACAGCACCGCCGTTTCTCGTTGATTGGTGATCCCGATGGCGGCGATCTGTCCGTGCGCGCGGCGCGCTTCAGCCAGCGCCTCCGAGGCCACAGCCACTTGCGACGACCAGATCTCGTGCGGATCATGCTCCACCCATCCGGCTCGCGGATAGATCTGCCGGAATTCCTTCTGCGCCACCGACACGGCCGCGCCGCTTTCGTCAAAGACAATCGCCCGCGAACTCGTAGTGCCCTGGTCCAACGCAAGTAAGTAAGCCATGAATTACAGTTTCTCCTTCAACCAGTTCAGCGCCTCGCGCCGCATCGAGGGGGTTTCGGTGTGCGCCACATCCTCGCGCACGAGTTTCCAGTTTTCCGGCGCGCCGGCTTTGGCGTACACGGCTCGCAGTTCGCGGTCGATGCGGTCCAGCCCCTTTGGCGGCGTGAGCGCATCGAGGTTGCCCGCCAGCCCGAGATGCGGGCGCGGCGCAATCAAGGCATTGATTTGCGACGCGGTGATGTGCTTCAACAGGCCCGGCACGTAGTAATAAATGCCGTGCCCTTTCAGGTTGTCCTGCGCGATCAATTCGTCGAAATCGGTCAGGCAGCAAATATCCACGCAGACCTTCACGCGGTCATCGAGCGCGGCGAGCCACCAGCTCATCGTGCTGCCCATCGACATGCCCAGCGTGGCGAGCCGCGCGCCGTCCACCTCGGGACGCGATAGGACATAATCCACCGCGCGGATCGAATCGTAGACCATCATTCCCCACAACACGCGCCCGCGCCAGAGCATTTCCTTGAATACATCCAATTCGGTGCGTGTGGCCCGTTGGCCGAACACCCAGGTATCGGCGCAGAACACGTAATAGCCCGCGCGCGCCAGATCGTCGGCCCACGCAGGCAGACTCGCGTCCGGTTTGTCCTTCAGCACTTCGTCCTTGCCGAGCTTGTACTGCCCTCCGTGATAGTGCTGATAGAGGACGCAGGGCGCGCGGCCGCTCAAGCCGTGCGGCTTGAGGAAATAGGCGGGCACGGTCTCGAGGCCATTCAGGTCGAGTTCGAGTTTTTCGAGGACATACAGCGGCCGTTCGCTCACCGCTACAACCTGCGCTTTGATGGGGCGATTGCGCGGCGGCAAGTCCCCGAGCAGCCGGTAGAGTTCGGCGCGGCGACCGGAAAGCTCAGGCGCGGGCGCGGCGGCCAGCGCGGCGGTTTGCAGGAAGTTTCGGCGCATCATGGCGAGTCCGTGGCAGTATATCCAACAATGACAAATTCCGAACTCTGGCTGGTGCGCCACGGCGAGACCGCCTGGTCCCTCACCGGACAGCACACCGGCCGGACCGATCTCGCTTTGACCGAAAAGGGCCGCCACGAGGCCCGCGCGGTGGCCGGGCGCCTCGCGGGAATCCATTTCGACGAAGTCATCGTCAGCCCCTTGCGCCGCGCCCGCGAGACGTGTGAAATCGCAGGCTTTTCCGCACAGGCCCGGATTGAACCCAACGCGATGGAGTGGGACTATGGCGATCTGAATGGTCTCACCCGCGCCCAAATCAAGGAGATTTACGGGCCGGACTGGACCATCTGGCAAGGCCCCGTGCCGGGCGGCGAAACGCTCGAGGAAGTCGCGATCCGCGCACGCCGCGTGCTGGAGTCCGCGCCAAAGGGCCGCACCGTCATCTTCGCGCACGGGCATTTTCTGCGGATTCTCACGGCCGTTCATCTGGGCCTCCCGCCCGCCGCCGCCCGGCATTTCGCGCTTGCCACGGCCAAGCTCAGCATTCTGGGCGAGGACTACGGCCACCCGGCCATTGTGCGCTGGAATTGCGCCTGAACACACGTTGCCCCGGGCGCCGTGCGACAGGGCGGCGGCCCGGGGCGGGTGGGGACACAGCTTACGCGGCCGCGTCGAGATTCCAGGCTTCTCCCATTTCCTCACGTAGCCGTTCCAGGCGCTCCTGGCAGCTGACGCAGTAAATCGCCCAGGGAATTGCCTGCAACCGTTTGGGCGAGATCTTCTCCTCGCATTCGAGGCAAATGCTGTAATTGCCTTCCTCTATCCGGCCCAACGCCCGGTTGATCGCCCGGTAGCGCTCAGCGGAGCGCTGCAGGTAGGCGAGCCGATATTCGCGGTCGATTTGCGAGAGGATCTGGTCCATGGGATCGGCGGCCTGCTCGACGTGAACTCCCGACCGCTGGCGGAGTTCACGCGCGAGTTCGGCTTTCATGGATTCCAGTTTGTTCCTTGCTCTGATGTTCTTGTGTACAGCCATGACCGACCTCCTTTCTTAAGATCAATGCGCCGGTTCCAAAAGTTAAACCCCGGCTGGAACTACCAGCTTAGTGGAGCCTGCAGGAAATGGGTATCCCGAAAACCAATGCAGACCCTAAAGTAAATGCACCACTGGCGTGTACTGGATTCAGGGTACCCAGCAGGTGGTGGAAACCACCAGAGAGCCGTGCCGCGGTACTATTTCTGATGTGGGCGTTACTTCGGGTTCGATCGTCGTTACCGGTTCGCTGAACATGGATTTCGTGGTGACGGTGCCCCGGCTTCCGTCGCCTGGCGAGACCACGCTAGGTTCCGATTTCCTCCGTGTCCCCGGGGGGAAGGGCGCGAATCAGGCCTGCGCGGCGGGGCGGATCGCCGGAACGCCCTGCGTGCGAATGGTGGGCCGTGTGGGCTACGATCCGTTCGCCGATGAACTCAAGGCCAGCCTGATCGAGGCTGATGTGGACGTGGCTCTGGTCCGGTCCACTCGCTCCGCACCCACCGGTGTAGCCCTGATCTGGGTGGAAAAGGGCTCCGGCCGCAATTCCATCGTGGTCGCGCCGGGGGCCAACCACGCGCTCACGGCCGAGGATATCGACGCCGCCGGCGCCGTTTTCGAGGACGCCCGCTGCGCGCTGTTCCAACTGGAAACGCCCCTGCCCGCGGTGGAACGCGCATTGTTCGCCGCCCGGCGGCGCGGCGCGATGACGATCCTCGATCCCGCCCCGGCCCAGAGACTCCCGGCGGCGATGCTCGCGGAAGTGGACATCCTGACGCCCAACGAATCCGAAGCCTGCCATCTGCTGGGCCAGTTGCCCGCGCCCGTGACGCGCGCCGAAGCGCCGGTCATGGCGGCCGCGCTACGCAAACTCGGCCCGCGCGCTGTCATTCTCAAGCTCGGCGAGCAGGGCTGCTTCTTTTCGAGCGAAGACCACGAGATCTTCAGCCCCGGTTTCAAAGTGCAGCCGGTGGACACCACCGCGGCGGGAGATGTTTTCAACGGCGCGCTGGCGGTGGCATTGGCCGAGGGCATGGCAATGCAACAGGCGCTCGCGTTCGCCAATGCGGCCGCCGCCGTCTCGGTGACCCGCGCCGGCGCGCAGCCGGCCATCCCTTCCCGCGAGGAAGTGGACGCCATGCTGCTTCAGGGCAGGCGAATCACGGCGTAGCCCAGATTGTCGTACACGGGCTTGATCCCGGAGGGCAGGTTCGCGGGGCGCACCACCAGGTAGTCGATCCCCAGCGCGCGGTAGTCCGCCAGCGGCAGCAATGGCGGCTTCGCTTCGCGCACCGCCCGCCAGCGGCGGCCCCACTCGCGGCCCAACTCGGGCAGGATGTTCACCTGACCGCCGGTCTTCCAATCTACATAGAGCGCGCGCCGCGCGTCCGCGCGGAAGATGCCCGGCGCCAGATCACGATGGACGTCAGCGAAAAGGAACACATCATCCGGCTCCGTCCAATTGCGCGCCCAGCTCGCCAACTCCCTGATCTCCGGCGTGTGCAGATCGGGATAGTTCTTCACTTGGCCTACAGCGGGAATCAGCACAAACGGCAGAAACGCGGCTGCGAGCGCGGCGTAGGGCAATCCTCGCGACCAGCTCATCAGTGGGACGCAAACCGCGCACATCACCAGCAGCAGCCCCAGCCGGCGCACCGCCAGCGGGTCCGGCAAATCAGTGAACAGCCTCAGCACCAGCCCGTTCAACGGCAGCGCGAACGCCACGGCGAGCCACGCGCCCGCCTCGAGCCAGCGGCGGCCCTGCGCGGCGTGCCACGCCGCCGCCGCGCCCAGAATCATCGCAAACGCCGTAATGAACAGCACCGCGCGCGCGGGCTGGAACTGCGGCATGAAGATCCACTTCTGCTGATCGAGCAGAAACCACGTCACCGGGATCATGGCCAGGCCGTACACCGGCAGCGCCAGCGTGAAGAACTTCGTCACCGGATTCAACTCCCCGCGCAGCCTGCGCCACGCGGCCAGCACGAAGACAAACAGCAGCGGATACTGCCACAGCCATTCGCGCGGCCAAAGCCCGATCCAGTTATACGCGCCGCGCAGCCGCTGCAGGGCTTCCAACTCGGCATCGATCCTTCCGAAAAATGGCTGCGGTTCCACCGGGCCGATCTGAAGCTTGGCGATCACGGCCAGCAGTGCCGCCGCCGAGCCAACCGCGATCAACAGCGCCCGGCTCTCTACACTGACGGTTCGCCGCAACAACCAGATCGCCACGCAACCCCAGAATGGCGCGGTGGTCGTGGGATGGTAGAGCGTAGCCAGCACGGCAAACACCCCGGCCGCCGCCCACCAATTGCGCGCCATCGTCCCCAGAGCCGCGAACAGCAGCATCACGGCGAATCCGCGCGGCACCGGTTCGTATTCGAACGTCAGCACCGAAGGTCCGTTCACCACCGCGCCCAACGCGAATACGGCCGCCGCGATGAACGCGCCCGCGGGCGGCAGCCCCATCGCGCCCGCCAACAGGTACACGCCCCCGATGCCGCACAGCCGCGTGACGAACTGCTGCAACTGCAGCACGCCCGCGTAGGGCAAATCCATCCACTCCGCCAGCGCCAGCGTCACCTCGTCGTAGATTGTGAAGGTGACGTGCGGCCGGGTGGCGGCCAGGTCGTTGCGCAGCAAATCGGGGCTCGCCAGGTGATCGAAAATCGGCACGTAAATCTGCGTGTCCGATTGCAGCCACGTCTGGCCGGGAAACCAGAGGGAGTTAGCCAGGGTCAGCAGCAGGAGCAGGGCGGCGAAGTTGGGTGGGCCCCACCGGTAAACCTTGAATCTCACGGCGCGGGGGTCTTCTCGAGCTGCTCCTTGGCCCAAAGCCGGGCCGGGTTCAGCTTCAGCGATTTTTCAAAAGCGGCGCGAGCTTCGCCGTTCCGGTTCAGTTTGCGCAGCGTGATGCCCAGCCACAGGTGGATGTCGGCATTCGATGGATCCAGGCTGGCGGCTTTCTGAAAATCATCAAGCGCCTTCTCCGGACCGCCGCCAAACGAAGCCGGCAGGTAGTAGTTGCCCACGCCGCGGCTCATCCATGCGAGCGCCGACTTGGGCTCGAGCTCCAGAGCCTTGTTCACCTCGTCCAGCGCGCAACGCCCGTAGCGCAATCCGAGCATGATATTCGCCGGAATCACCTGCCCGCACAGTGTGCCCAGCAGCCGGTGGTATTCGCCCGACCCGGGTTTGAGCGCTACGGCGCGCTCGGCCAGCTTGATGCCCGCCTGCGCGGCGGCGCCGGCTGCCGCCTTGTCCCGCTGCTCCATCGCCACCTCGCTGCGCAAGCTCTCGGCCAGCGCCGCGCGATACTGCAACGCGGCGTCCTCGGCCTTCGCGGCGGCCTGTTGCGCGGCGGTTTGGGCGATGCGCTCCAGCGCGGCCCGGTCCTGGGCGTCACGGGTCTTGCGCCATTCCGCGGGCAACGAGCCCTGCGCGGCGGCGAGCACGGGAATCAGCAAAAGCGGCAATAGTCGCATCTTTTCCATTTTAGAGGTCCGCCACCTCCCTGCGAACCATTAGCAGGAACAGGGCGATCGCCAGCAGAAGCGCTCCGTTGAAAGCCACCACGGGCGGAGCCGAATACTGGGTGACAAACTGGCCCACCACCAGGCTGCCGATCGGCATCCCGCCGCGGAAGGCGATGTTGTAAATGCTCATCACCCGCCCGCGCATCTCGTCCGTCGCAATCAACTGCACCAGCGAACTCAGCAGCGCGAAACAGCCGATCAGCGTCATGCCGGCGAAAAACAGAAAGATCAACGCGAATTCCAGGCGCGGCGTGAGCGCGAAGGCGGCCATGAACACCCCCAGTCCGGCGAGGCTCACGATGGCGTCGCGCCCGATGCGCGCCCGCTTGCCGCGCGCCGCCACCAGCAGCGCCCCCGCGATCGCGCCCGCCGCCTCCACCGTCAGCAGCAGCGTGTACGTGCCCTCCGCACCGCCGAACACATCCTTCGCGAACACCGGCAGGAACACCACGATTGGAATGCCGAGAAACGTGCAGCAGAACGAGACCGCGATCAGCGCGACCAGGCCTTTCTGCGCGCGGATGAAGCGCAGGCCCTGCTTCATGCTCTCCATCACCGTCTCCTTCGTCGCCACCGGTTGATGGCGGACGCTGATTAACGCCAGCGTGGCGATCACCGCGCCGTAGCTCAGCCCGTTCAGCCCGAAACACCAGGCCGCGCCGAGCGTGCTGAGCGTGAGCCCTCCCACCGCCGGCCCCACCAGGCGCGCCACGTTGAACTGGATCGAATTCATCGCGATGGCGTTCGAAAGATGCTCCCGCGGCACCAGGGATGGAAGCAGGCTTTGGTAGGCCGGCGCGCCGAACGATTGCGCCGTCCCCACCACAAAAGAAAGCGCCAGAATGTGCCACACCTCCGCGCGCCCCATGGCGAACAGCACTGCGAGCGTGAACGCGCACATCATCTGCATCAGTTGCGACGCCACCAGCAGCCGCCGGCGGTCCATCCGGTCAGCGACCACGCCGGCATACAGCGCGAACAGAAAGATCGGGATCTCGCCCAGAAAACTGTCGAGCCCCAGCATGAACGCGGAGCCGGACAGCTGGAATACCAGCCAGCTTTGGGCGAGCTTCTGCATCCAGGTGCCGATGCTCGAGGTGCAAGCCCCCGCCCACATCAGCCGGAAGTCGCGATAGTCAAATGCGGTGAAGATCCGGCTTCGCAAAACCTGTGCCTATGCCCTAGGGAAGCGGTTGGGGCCGTTGAATCAGATGCAGTATGTTGCCTTCGAGATCGTGGAAGAACACCAGCCGGTTGCCCTGGTTTTCGAAAGGATCGCCGAGGAAATGGACGCCTTTGCCCTTCAGTTCCGCGTGGGCCGCGTCGAAATCGGACACCATCACAGCCAGATGGCGTAACCCGGGCGTACGCATCGCGGTCTCAGGCGCCGCCCCCTCGGCCGGAATGATCTCCAGCATCGCGCCGTTGGGCGCTTTCACGAAGTAGTTACCGTCGTATTCGAAATTGATGATGAAACCGAGCGTATCGACGTACCAATGCGCAAGCGCCTTCGGATCGCGCGAGGCGATGGCGGTGTGCTCCAATCCGGTGAATAGCATAAACAAAAGTCTAGCAAGCCCCCGCTTGGGGTAGAGTGGACGCATGGAAATGACCCGCCGCCACTTCGCCAGCTTGCTCGCCGCCGCCCCCGCCGCCTTCGCCCAACGCCGCGAGCGCCCGAATTTCCTTGTCATTATGGCCGACGACATGGGCTTTTCCGACATCGGCTGCTATGGCGGCGAAGCCTCCACGCCCAACCTTGACCGCCTCGCCCGCCGCGGCGTGCGCTTCACCCAGTTCTACAACGCCGCCCGCTGCTGTCCCACCCGCGCGGCCCTGCTCACCGGCCTCTATCCCCACCAGGCGGGCGTCGGCCACATGGTGCAGGACCGCGGCGTCCCCGCCTATCAGGGCTATCTCAACGACCGCTGCCTCACCATGGCCGAAGCCCTCAAGCCTGCCGGCTATAGCGTGATGATGTCCGGCAAATGGCACGTCGGCGAAAACCGCCCCCACTGGCCGGTGGACCGCGGCTTCGACCAGTATTTCGGCCTCATCAGCGGTGCCTCGAACTTCTTCCGGCTCGACGAAGGCCGCAAAATGGCCCTCAACAACGAACCCTACACGCCGCCCAAAGAGGGCTTCTATATGACCGACGCCTTCAGCGAACACGCCGCGCGCATGGTCCGCGAAGCGCCCAAGGAAAAGCCCCTCGCCCTCTATCTGCCCTACACCGCCCCTCACTGGCCGCTCCACGCCCACCCGCATGACATCGACAAGTACCGCGGCAAGTTCATGATGGGCTGGGATGTGCTGCGCGAGCAGCGCTACGAGCGACTCACCGCCGCCGGGCTCATCGATAAACGCTGGCCGCTGTCCCCCCGCGACCCTGAAGTCCCCGCCTGGAACTCCATCCCCCAAAAAGATCGCGAGGACTGGGACCTGCGCATGGCCGTCTATATGGCCATGATCGATTCAATGGATCAGGGCATCGGCCGCGTTCTCAAGTCGCTCGAGCAGACCGGCCGCCTCGAAAATACCCTGGTGCTGTTCCTGGCCGACAATGGCGGCTGCCACGAAGTCATCACCAACCACGAAAAGAAGGCAAAATCGCAAGTCCCCGGCGGGCCCGATTCCTTCACCAGTTACCGGCGCGGCTGGGCGAACGCTTCCAATACGCCCTTCCGCATGTTCAAGAGCTGGGTCCATGAAGGCGGCATTTCCTCGCCGCTGATCGCCGCTTGGGGTGACCGCGTCGCCAACCCCGGCGGGCTTTTCCACGACCCGGCCCACGTCATCGACATCGTACCCACCATGATGGACTTGGCCGGCGCCAGTTACCCCGCCACGCGCAACGGCAAACCGCTCACGCCGCTCGCCGGGCGCAGCTTTGCCCCCGCCCTGCGCGGCCAGCGCCTCCAGGCCCGCGCCATCACCGGATGGGAGCACCAGGGCCAGCGCGCCTTGCGCCAGGGCGACTGGAAGCTCGTCGCCAAGCACAATCAGCCCTGGGAACTCTACGACCTCGCCGCCAGCCGCACCGAAGTGAACGATCTCTCAGCGAAAGAGCCGGACCGTTTACGGGGAATGGTGAAACTGTATGAAGCCTGGGCGCGGCAAACCGGCGTCGAGCCCTGGGACAAAATCAACCGGCCACAGGGCTAATTTGCTGCATAAACAAGCCGTTTTATGCTAGGTTATTCCTGAATCGGAGGATCGCACGTCGAGATGGCCTTCGCGGCCCAGCGCCCAGATCCCGGCTTGGAGCCGGAGGAGTTGTGCTCGTGGAAACAGATTGCCCACCATCTCCGCGTCTCCATCAAGACCGCCCAGAAGTGGGAGCGCGAACGCGGGTTACCCGTCCGGCGGGGTCCGGGCGAGCGCGGCCGGGTATACGCAAGTCCCCGTGAGCTTGACACCTGGCTCAAGCTGCAGGATTCCGGCACGCTGGACCGGGGCGAGGGACCTGTTCGCCGCCGTTGGGGATGGGCCGTCGCCGCAGTGGCCGTTGTCGTTTTGTCCGCCGCCGGTTGGCTGCTGAACCGCCCGGCGCAGCCGGCCGAGTGGCGGATCGAGGGCCGCACGCTCGTTGTAACCGACCCGCGCGGGCGTGAAGCCTGGAGCTATGAGCTGCCGCCAGGACGCCTGTTCTTCGATGACAGATGGAAGGTCAAGGGTATCGGAATCGGGCCGGAACTCGCGGATCTGGATGGCGATGGGCGGCCAGAACTGCTGGCCCCGGTCGCTGATGCCGATGGCCATGCCATCCAGTTGATGTGCCTGTCACCGTCCGGCAAGCTCCTCTGGATCCACGAACCCGAGGAAGAGGCCCGCGTGCCCGGCTCCAGCTACTCCGGCCCTTGGATGGTCCGCAGTTTCGCGGTCGTGCCTCGACAGGACGGCCCCGGCCTGCATGTGTTCACCGCCTGGTCGCATCTCACCCATTACCCCGCCTTGGCCCGGCTGCTGGATGGCCGCGCTGGCGCAAGAATTCGCGACTACTGGCACTCCGGCCATCTTGTCAACGGCCGCGTGATCGATTTTGGCGACGGCCAAGGTCCGCTGATCTACGTCGCGGGTATTTCGAATTCTTACCGGCAGGCGACTCTGCTGGTCCTCCACCCGGACCGTTTTGGCGGCGCATCCAAAGAAGAGAACCCCTCCTATCAGATTCTCGGACAGCCGGAGCCTGTCGAGGTGACGAGAATTCTGTTTCCCCGGTCGCGGCTGAATCAGCGTTTTGAGCGCTACAACCGGGCGCTGTCCATGCAAAAAATGGATGGGCGGCTACAGGTCGAGGTTGTCGAGCACGTCGACGCGAAGGAAATCGTCAGCGGTGCCGCGATCTACTACGAGTTTGGTCCTCGGGGGCAGCTGTTGAAGATCGACACAGGCAACGGGATCCCCCATTTCTACAATCTGTTGAAGGATCAACTCCAACTGCCGCCTGACGCCTGGCAGGCAGAGCTGGCGGACTGGCCCCCGCTACGGTTCCTCACACCCTGGCGCGACGATTGAGCGCCCCCCCAAGCCGCCCGCCGCTGCGACCTCCACCTGACGGTGGAGGCTCCTAACCGTTGGATAATAAAGCGCTTCTGAGCCCCCACCGTCAGGTGGGGGTAGACGCCAGATAGCGCATCGGGGATTCTCTCGCACTCTCGTCAGGTGGCAGGCAGGCAACAGACCCCTGTCCATCACACGGATATCCCCAGCGCCCCTGTCAACTGCGCCCATAGCCCAAGGCCCAACTGCATCATCGCCCGGTAGCGCGAACGCTGCAGCTCTTCGCCCTTCTTGTTCTCCTGCGCCTGCCCGGTCAAAAAGCCGTCGGGCGTGAGCCACCGGTCCAGCTCCCGCCTGGCCAGCCGCGCGGCCTCGAGTTCGGCCCCGCCCAGCCAGCCTTCCCGCGCACCGATCGCCAGCGCGGCGGCGATGCCCGCCGAGCCGGATGTGTCCGTGCCGGTGTGCGGGTCGTCGGCAAATACGGGCCACAGGCCGTTGGACAACCGCAAACCCATGGAAAAACGGGCCGCCCGGCGGAATTCGGCCAGCAGATCGCGCTCCGGGCCAAGATAGCGCATCGAATGCGCCAGCCCGAGCAGATACCACGCATGCCCGCGCGCCCAGTTCGGGAAATGCAGAGCGCCGGGACGGCCGCGCTGCCAGATCACATCGTCTTGCACCAGGATTTCGCGGCGGCGTCGGAGCACGGCGAGCGCCGCCGCCCGCAATTGGGCGTCCTTCCGCTGCCTGGCGATCACCGCGAGCGGGTAAGCGACGGTGTAGCAGCCTTCTGTCGAAACGTCGCCTTTGTCCTCGTGCCTGCGGCCGAATTCCACCGCAAGCTCGACTCCGGGATGGCCCGGAGCGATGCGAGCCAGCGCGCCGAAGCAGAGTACGCCCTCCACGCCGTAGATCCGTCCATCCACCGGGACGCTCCGGGGATCCTCGTACGTCAGCGTGCGGCCGTCGGGGAAGTGCATGTCAATCAGCCGCCGGGCGGCTTCGGTTTCGCCCATCTCCAGTTGCCCGTCGAGCACGCAGCCGAGCTTCCAACTCCACTGCTGCAGGACGGCGGGCGTGCGCAGACGGCGCCGCGCCTCCTCCGCCGGCGGCAGCGTGCCGGGCGTCATCAGGTGAGGGTGGAATTCGGGGGGCAGGCCGGGTGACGGGGAGAAGAATTGGAGCGGTTCGTGGCCTTCCAGCCGGATCAGGCGCACCCCGGAGCGTGCGGCTTCGGCCGCATCTTGTTCGCTCAGCGTGAGTTCGAAGATCTGCATCGCCCCGGCCCAACGGATGTCGAACCGGCCAAGGGTACGAGCCGAGTCCCGGCTCTCAACCAGGACCACCGATTCATCGCGCAGGTCCACCGCAACGGTCAGCCGCAGCCGGACCGGACCCGGCGGGGGCGTCGAGGCGGGCGGCAGCAGTTCCGCGGGAGCGCCGCGCTCGACCAGGAAGCCCTTCCATCCGAATGGGATACGCTTGCCGGCCGGGGCGGGCTGAGCGCCGGTGGCGGGAGCCAGGGTGGTGTACGACGCTACGGTAGATGGGGTGAAGGCGGTGGCCAGCAGCGCTCGCCGCGAGTATTTTCTTGATACTTTCAGACTCATATTTTCATCACTAAAATTGCGCGTTGTTATGATATACTCTTCTTGAGGAAACCGGCATGGATGCGAACAAATTCACCGACCGAACCCAGCAAGCTCTTCAAAACGCTCAGTCGCTCTCTGCCCGCCTGAGCCAACAGCAGGTGGACAATGAGCATCTGCTCGTCGCTCTGCTGGAGCAGGAGAACGGGCTGGCGCCCACCATTCTATTGAAAGCGGGCGTTCAATTGGAGCCGCTGCACCGCAAACTCATGCAGGAGCTTGAACGGCTGCCGAAGGTGCAGGTGGCGGGTTCGGGCGGTCCGGGGATGTATGTCACCCAGCGTTTGCAGACCGTGTTGGCGAACGCCGAGCAGGAGGCCCGCCGCCTGCGCGACGACTTCCTGAGTGTCGAGCACCTGCTATTCGCTCTGTTGGCGGGCAACGGCGCGGCGGCGAACGCGCTGACCTCGCAAGGCGTGACCCGCGAAAAGCTGGATCAGGCCGTGAACGAAGTGCGTGGCGGGCAGCGCGTCACCACCCAGACGCCCGAAGCCACCTACCAGGCGCTCGAACAGTATGGCCGGGACCTCAACCAGATGGCCGAGCACGGCAAGCTCGACCCCGTCATCGGGCGCGACGATGAGATCCGCCGGGTGATGCAGGTGTTGAGCCGCCGCACGAAGAACAACCCGGTGCTGATCGGCGAGCCGGGCGTCGGCAAGACGGCGATCGCCGAAGGGCTGGCCCAGCGCATCGTGCGCGGCGACGTGCCCGAAGGGCTGAAGGACAAGCGCGTGGTGGCGCTCGATATGGGCGCGCTGATCGCCGGCGCGAAGTACCGCGGCGAATTCGAGGAGCGGCTGAAGGCCGTGCTCAAAGAGGTGCAGACGGCCGAGGGGCGCGTCATTCTCTTTATCGACGAGCTGCACACCGTGGTCGGAGCGGGCAAGGCCGAGGGTTCGATGGACGCGGGCAACCTGCTGAAGCCGATGCTCGCGCGCGGCGAACTGCACTGCATCGGCGCGACGACGCTCGATGAATACCGCAAATACATCGAAAAGGACGCCGCGCTCGAGCGCCGCTTCCAGCCCGTGGTGGTCGATCAGCCGACCGTCGAGGACACGATTTCGATCCTGCGCGGGCTGCGCGAGCGCTACGAGGTCCATCATGGCGTGCGCATCAAGGACGCGTCGCTGGTGGCCGCCGCCGTGCTCTCGAACCGCTACATCTCCGACCGTTTCCTGCCCGACAAAGCGATCGACCTGATGGACGAAGCCGCCGCGCGGCTGCGCACCGAGATCGATTCGATGCCGGTGGAACTCGATGAGAAGATGCGCCGCGTGATGCAGCTTCAAATCGAGCGTGAAGCCCTGAAAAAGGAGACCGACGATGCCTCCCGCGAGCGCCTGGCGAAGCTCGAAGAGGAGATCTTCTCGCTCTCGCGCGACGTCGAGGCGATGAAGGCGCAGTGGGAGACCGAAAAATCGAGCGTGCAGCGGCTGCGCGACCTCCGCGAGCAGATCGAGCAGGTGAAGCACGACGCGGAAGTGGCCGAACGCGCCTACGACCTCAATCGGGCCGCCGAACTCAAATTCGGGCGCCTGATCGAGCTCGAAAAAGGGCTCAAAGAAGAGGAAAAACGCCTCCAGGAGCAGGAAAAAACGCGCAGAATGCTCAAAGAAGAGGTGGATGAAGAGGATATCGCGAGCGTGGTTTCGCGCTGGACCGGAGTGCCGGTCCACAAGCTGCTGGAGGGCGAATTGCGCAAGCTGTTGCATCTCGCGCAGCAGTTGCACATGCGCGTGGTGGGCCAGGACGAAGCCGTTTCGGCGGTCAGCGAAGCGGTGCAGCGCGCGCGCGCCGGTTTGAACGATCCGCGCCGTCCGCTGGGCAGTTTTCTGTTCCTGGGTCCGACGGGCGTGGGCAAGACGGAACTGGCGCGGGCCTTGGCCGAAACCTTGTTCGACGACGAACGCGCGCTGATCCGGCTCGACATGAGCGAGTACCAGGAGAAGCACACCGTGGCGCGGATGATCGGCGCCCCGCCGGGCTATGTCGGCTTCGACGAAGGCGGGCAGTTGACGGAGGCGATCCGGCGCCGGCCCTACGCCGTGGTGCTGTTCGACGAGATCGAAAAGGCGCATCCGGACGTGTTTAACGTGCTGTTGCAGGTGCTCGACGACGGCCGCCTGACCGACGGCCAGGGCCGCACGGTGGACTTCCGCAACACGATTCTGATCATGACCTCGAACCTCGCCAGCGATCGCATCCGCAGCTACGCCGGCGAAACCTCGGGCACGGGCTACGAGATGATGAAGCTCGCCGTGCAGGAAGAACTGCGGCGCCATTTCCGGCCCGAATTCCTGAACCGGATCGACGAAACCGTGGTCTTCCACGCGCTGAAGACGGAGCATCTGAAGCGCATCGTGGAGATCCAGCTCGAGCAGTTGCGGCAAAGGCTGGCCGAGCGTCATATCGCTCTGGAGTTGACCGAAGAGGCCCGCGAGCACCTGGTGCGCGTGGGCTATGAGCCCGATTTCGGCGCGCGTCCGCTGAAGCGCGCCATCCAGCGCGAGGTCGAAACGCCGCTGGCGAAAGCGATCCTGGAGGGGGAGGTGCGCGACGGCATGCAGTTGCGCGCCTCGCTGGCCGATGGCCGCATCATGTTCGAACCCGCGCGCGAGGGGCTGGGCGTCACCGGCAAGGCCTGAATACAGGACGCCCGCGCGCGCATCTGATAAACCATGGACAGGAGCTTTCATGCCCGAATCTGAAGTCCCGCAAATGCTGCCCGTTCTCGCCCTGAAGAACGTGGTGCTCTACCCGAAGCTCGTTCTGCCGCTGTCGGTGGGACGCGAGCCATCGCGCGCCGCCGTGGACGCGGCGATTGAGAAGCACGAGGGAGAGATCCTGCTGGTGGCACAGCGCGACCCGGGCGTGGAAACGCCGGGCGCGGACGATCTTTACCAGACCGGCACGCGCGCGAAGATCCGCAAGATCCTGCGCACGTCCCAGCAATCGATGGAGATCATCGTCTCGGGTATGGAGCGGATCGCGGTTCTCCGGCTCGATGCCGCGATGCCGTTTCTCGCGGCCGAATGGGAATCGCACCCGCTGCCCGAGGAAAAGACCACCGAGGAAGAGGCCTTGCGCACGGCGCTTTACGAACTCGCGGGCAAGGCGATCGAGAAGATCAATCCGCAGGCCGCCGAGCAGATCGCGGGGCTGCTGGCCAGCGCCGACGATCCCGCGCAGGTGATCGCGCTGCTGGCGACGGCCTTCAGCCTCGATGTGGACAAGCAGCAGGAACTGCTCGAAGCGCCCGATCTGGCCGAGGCGCTGCGTCAGGCCGTGAAGCATATCTCGCATGAGATTCAGGTGCTCGAGATGCGCCAGAAGATCGTCAACGAAGCGCAAAGCGAGATCAGCAAGGAACAGCGCGAATACGTGCTGCGGCGGCAGTTGAAGGCGATTCAGAACGAACTCGGCGAGGACGATCCCGAGCGGGCCGAAGTGGATGAGTTGCGTGAACGGCTGGAAAAGGCGGACCTGCCGGAGGATGTCCGGAAGGAAGCCACGCGCGAGTTGGGCCGGTTCGAGCGGATTCCGTCGCAGAGTCCGGAGCGGCACATACTGCGGACCTGGCTGGATCTGGTGCTGGAACTGCCGTGGCGCGTGTACACCGAGGATGCGCTCGAGATCGCGCGCGCCCGCGAGATTCTCAATGAGGATCACTATGGGCTCGACGACGTAAAGGAGCGGATCCTGGAGCATCTCGGCGTGCTGCGGCGGAACCCGGATGCGAAGGCGCCGATCCTGTGCTTCGTGGGGCCGCCGGGCGTGGGCAAGACCAGTCTGGGGCAGTCCATTGCGCGGGCCTTGGGGCGGAAGTTCGAAAGGATGAGCGTGGGCGGCCTGCACGACGAGGCCGAACTGCGCGGCCACCGGCGCACGTATATCGGCGCGATGGCGGGCCGGCTGATTCAGGCGATGCGGCGCGCGGGCGCGGCGAACCCGGCGCTGATGCTGGATGAGATCGACAAGCTGGGCCGCGATTTCCGGGGCGATCCGGCGGCGGCGCTGCTTGAGGTGTTGGACCCGGCGCAGAACTCGACGTTCCGCGATAATTACCTCGACATGCCCTTCGATTTGTCGAAGGTTCTGTTCATCACCACGGCGAATACGCTCGATACATTGCCGCAGCCGCTGCTCGATCGTCTTGAAGTGATCCGGTTGGCGGGCTACAGCGAGGAGGAGAAGGTGGTGATCGCGAACCGCTATCTGATTCCGCGGCAGTTGAAAGAGGCCGGTTTGACGGACGAGAACGTGACGTTTCCCGATGCCGGGTTGCGGAAGCTGATCAGTTCTTACACGCGCGAAGCGGGGCTGCGCAATCTCGAACGCGCCATCGGGCGGTTGGCGCGCAAGGCCGCCCTGAAGTTCGCCGAAGGGCAGGAGGACCTGATCGAAATGGACCCCGAGCGGATCACCGATCTGCTCGGTCCGGAGACATTTCTGCCCGAATCGGCGCAGAAGAACCTGCCGGCGGGCGTGGCGACGGGGCTGGCGTGGACGCCTTCGGGCGGCGACGTGCTCTATGTCGAGGCGATCCTGCTGCCGAGCGGCAAGGGCCTGACGCTGACCGGGCAGTTGGGCGAGGTGATGCAGGAGTCGGCAAAAGCGGCGCAGAGCTATCTGTGGGCGCACGCCGAGGAGTATGGCATCGACGCGAAGTCGTTCAGCGAGATGGGCGTGCATATCCATGTGCCGGCGGGGGCGATTCCGAAGGACGGCCCGTCGGCGGGCATTACGGCGGCCGTGGCGCTGGCGTCGCTCTATTCGAAAAAGCCCGCGCGGAATGATACTGCGATGACGGGCGAGATCACGCTCACCGGCAGGGTGCTGCCCATCGGCGGCGTGAAGGAAAAGGTGCTGGCCGCGCGGCGCGCAGGGCTGACGCGCGTGGTGATGCCGAAGGCGAACGCCAAGGATCTGCGCGACCTGCCCGAGCACGTGCGGAATGAGATGGAATTCATTTTCGCCGAACGAATCGATGAGGTGTTCGCAGCGACGATTCCGGAATTGTTGCCGGAGCCGGCGGTGGCCGGCTGAGGGGGGCGTGTTTGGACGCAGCACGGCATCGCGTGGCGGAGGGATGCGCTGTCCACCTCCCTTACGGTCGGTGCTGGGTGGCGGTAAGCCCCGCGTGTGATCAAGGGGCTGCGCTTCGCCGTTCCATGCGATCCACCTCCCTTACGGTCGGTGCTTCGAAGCCCCGAGCGTCAGCAAGGGGCAAAATCAATAGCCAACGGAGGGCGGGAGAGGCTTCCAGTGTCCTTTTCAACTCCCACCCTATAAGGACCCGGGGGCCGCAATGTATGCCGGGCGCCCGCCGCCACGTGCTCCCGAGGGAGCTGGAAGGGCGACTATTATGGTCACGCAGAACATCAATACGCGTCATCGGGTCCGACTCGGGGCCAAGGCCAGATAGCCACTGTGAATCGGCGCCGTTCTGTCACATCGCTGGCTCGACGGCTACGCTTGGGCGAATTTGGTTCGTCAGCGTTTGAGAGGTCTTTGCCGGCCGGCTGGGAACCTGCTCCGGTTCCACATTAGCATTGCGATGGAATTGTCAATGGGGTGGTGGAGGGCGGAAATCGTGGTAATTCGTTGAAATGGGGCGGGATAAAAATATTTCTTATTCGTGAACACCGGGGCGGGATATGCGCCAACCAATCAAGACCGCATCGGAAGTGCCCGGACCCGGTGTTGACGCTCATCGATCGAAATGAGGGCCCCCTGCTCGATCCGGAGCTCCGTGGCTTCCAAGGCCCTAATCAGCCCCTGACCGTTCACTCCCGGAACCGGATCCAGGTATCGAAGCTGGATCACGCTTGGAAATTGGGAACTTCTGTGCGCCAGTATGGACCCAAAATCCAGATCGTAGGTCAGGATCGTGTAACCGTGCGTGGCAGCGAATTCGACGATTTCCTCGTCTTTGGCAGAGGGCAGGCCGGTCGCGGACCAGTGTTTCACCTCGTAGCCGTGAGCATGCAAGAAATCGGTCCAGGCAGGCGTCAGGCAGACATCAACCAGGATCTTCATGCGGCCGGAAGGGGTGTTTCCATCTCGCTGACCCGCCATGCCGCGTAGGCCAGTGCCTGCCGAATGTCTTCTTCCTCGAGGTACGGATAGAGGTCCAGGATTTCAGCCCAGGAATGGCCCGCGGCCACAAGCGTCACGACCAGACCGACAGTGACACGCATCCCCCGGATGCAGGGCTTGCCGCTCATCACGGCAGGATCCCGCGTGATTCTGGCGAAGTCGGGCATCAACTTCAGTATACGGCCTAGGATCGCCAGCGCCGGCCCAAATCCAGCACTTTCTTACCGTAGCCGATGCTGCGTTCGAGGTGTTCTTTTTGCTGCGCCTGGACGAGCGGGACGATCCCGGCGGGTTTACCGGGGGCGTCTTCGATGAGCATGTAGTTCCCATACGGGCCGCCGGACTTGGCGAGTTGCAGGAACTTCGCGTACTCGCTCGCGCGGGCTTGCGGATAGGAGTCCCAGTAGGCGGGATCGTTCACCGGCAGGATGGCCGGCAAGCGCCCGGTGATGGGCTTAATGATGACGCTGACCTCGCGCGGGCAGAGTTCGCGAAAGCGCTTCAGCAGGGCGGGGAAGTCCACGTTGCCCTCGCCGAGCGGCACCCACTGGACGGCGATGCCCTTGGGATGTTCGTACACGACCGAGTCACGCAGGTGGAAGGTGACGGCGTACCCAGCGAGCGTTTCGATGGTGGTCATCGGGTGCTCGTGGACGAAGACCGGGTTGCCGGTGTCGAGGTAGATGCCAGCGTAATCGCGCCCCGCCGCCTCGATCATCTGCTTGAACTCCCAGGCCTGGAAATCCTTGTGGACTTCGATGGCGGGACGCACGCCGAGGTCTTCGACCTGCGATTTCACGGCCTTCAGCAGCTTCACCATCGTTTCCAGGTGCCGCATGGCCGGACCGGGCGGCATGGAGGAGCGCTGACCGAAGCAGACCATGCGGATAATCTTTGAGCCCATGGCGGCGGCGCGGCGGGCATTGTAGAGGATGTTGTCGACCGAGGCTTGGAACAATTCCGGCGATTTTGGAAAAACGCCGCCGCCGCCGGTTTCCAGTTTCAGCCCCAGTTCTTCGGACCAGCGCTTGACCTCGGCCCAGTGGGCGGGGTCTTTGGTGCGCGGATCGAGCGAATCCTGCAGAAAGATGGTGTCCATCTTCTGCGACGCGGCGTAATCGAGCAGTTGGCGGTCGTTCCAGCGGAGGGAGCGGAGGCAGTAGGTGTTCAGGCCGATGGGGAGGGGGGAAGCCATTGGCTCTAACGTAGCAGAGCGATCAGAGGGTGTCACTCTGCTGGGCGCGTTTGGCGCGGCGGCTGTCGCGGATGCCGATAGCGCAGACGGCGGCGGCGGGGACGAGGATGACCGGAACAAGCCACGGCGCGCCGGTGGGCGGCACAATCACCGGCAGCAGCGAATGAAGCGAGAAGAGAAGGCCCAGGAACCAGGACAGAGCGATGAACTGAGTGGGTGAAGGCGGGTGTTTGCCCGCGGCGTCGTGCGTCTGTTTAAGGAAAACTGCGAACACAAGGACAAAGGTCAACACGCCGATCAGTGGAACGACGAAAACCGCGCCTTCGGATTTGGGCCCGAACGCGTATGCAACCCCGCGCCAGTTCCAGCGGCGCGGGTACGGGTCCGGCAGCGTATCGTAATTCAGCAACAAATAAAGCGCCGCACCCGCCAGCGGCAGTACCGCCGCGCCGGCGGCGATCCAGACGTTTCGTGAGTAGGCCACGCCAAGCCGATTGTATCTCCGCCGCAATAGAATAAGGAACGATATGCCTACCACGCGCCGGACCTTTCTTGCGGGCAGCGCCGCTGCCGCTTCTCTTCTGCAGGCTCAAAGCGGGGCGCCCGCTGCCGCGAGCGTGCCGCCGCTCAACCAGATGCTGCCGCTGCGCTTCCGGCAGGTGCATCTGGACTTCCACACGAGCGAACAGATTGAAGGCATCGGCGCGGCGTTCGATCCGGAGCAGTTCGCCGCCGCCGTCGAGAAGGCGCGGGTGAATTCGATCACCTGCTTCGCGCGCTGCCACCACGGGATGATCTATTACGACACGAAGACGAATCCCGAGCGCCGCCATCCGCACATGAAGCGGAATCTGCTGAAGGAGCAGATCGAGGCGTGCCACAAGCGCAACATCCGCGTGCCGATTTATACGACGGTGCAGTGGGACTACTACTCGTCGGTCCACAACCCCGAATGGTGGGTGCTGGATGAGAAGGGCCAGCCAACGGGGACGCCGATCAATGAGCCGGGCTTCTACCGGAATCTGTGCGTGTTCACCGGCTACGGCGAATTTCTGAAGGCGCACGTGAAGGATCTGTTCGATGCGGTGCCAGTGGACGGAGTGTTTTTCGATATTGTGCAGCCGCGCGACTGCCACTGCGCCGTGTGCCGTGTGGCCATGCGCAAAGCCGGCGTGGATCCGCGGAACGAAGAGCGCCGCCGGGCCTTCTCCGTAGAGCGGATCAATCAATGGAAGCGCGACACGACGGCGTTCGTCCACGGGATCAACAAGAACGTGTCGGTGTTTTACAACGCCGGTCACATTGGGCCGAGGCACCGGCCGGTGCAGTCCGCTTATACGCACTTTGAGCTGGAGTCGCTGCCGAGCGGCGGCTGGGGTTATCTGGATTTCCCGCTGAAGCAGCGGTATGTGCGCACGCTGGGCATTGAGGCGCTGGGCATGACGGGCAAGTTTCACACGTCGTGGGGCGATTTTCATTCGCTGAAGAACCAGGCGGCGCTCGATTTCGAATGCAGCCTGATGCTGGCGCTGGGGGCGAAGTGTTCGATTGGGGATCAGTTACACCCGTCGGGGCGGCTGGATGCGGCGACGTATGAACTGATCGGGCACACGTTCGCGCAGGTCGAAAAGAAGGAACCGTGGTGTGTGGACGCGAAGCCGGTGAGCGACGTGGGCGTGATGACGCCTGAGGAGTTCATTGGCGGGGCGGCGCGGACGCTGCCAGCGGCGTGCTGGGGCGCGGTGCGGATGCTGACCGAGTTGCGCGTGCAGTTTGACGTGCTGGATTCGAAGTCGGATTTCGCGGGCTATCGAGTGTTGGTGCTGCCGGACCGGATTCCGGTGGACGCGGCGCTAGCGGCGAAGCTCGAGGCGTTTGTCCAAAAAGGCGGCGCGCTGCTGGCGAGTTACGAATCGGGGCTGGATCCGAAGGGCGAGCGTTTCGTGCTGCCGTCGCTGGGTGTGGACCTGGTGGGCGATGCGCCATTCAGCCCGGATTTTCTGGTGCCGCGCGGGGCCTTCAGCGTGGATCTGCCGGAGACCGAACTGGTGATGTACCTGAAGGGCAAGCAGGTGAAGACGCGGCCTGGCGCGATCGTGGAGGTGGACGTGCGCGCGCCGTATTTCAACCGGACGGCGGATCATTTCTGCTCACACCGGCACACGCCTTCGTCGGGCAAGCCGGCGGGGTATCCGGGCATTGTGGGCAACGGGAGGAACATCTACTTCATGCACCCGGTGTTCGAGCAGTATCAGGTGAATGCGCCGCGGTGGGTGAAGGCGATGGTGGGGGCTGCGTTGCGGCGGCAGTTGCCGGACCCGGCACTGCGCGTGGAGGGGCCGTCGACATTGATGGCCGCGGTGAACGAGCAGCCTTCGCGATACGTGGTCCATCTGCTGCACTACATTCCCGAGCGGCGCGGGCAGACGCTGGACGTGATCGAGGACGTGATTCCGCTGCACGAAGTGAAGTTGTCGGCGAAGCTGCCGCGCGCGGTGAAGCGTGTGATGACGGCGCCGGAGGGCGCGGTGCTGCCGCACACGGTGCGCGACGGGCGCGTGCATTTCACGCTGCCGAGGCTCGAAGGGCATCAGATGATCGCGCTGGAGGTGTAAACGCGCACGCGCGAGAAGCCTTCGTCCACCGAGGGTGGAACGAGGCGCGCGGCCATGGCCCGCATGGCGGCTTCGGGTACCACGCGTTCGCGCGCGGCATTGCGGCGGAGGCATTCCTCGAGAGGCACGTCGAAGAACACGCATTCGATGTCGCAGCCGTGGAGTTCGGCCCAGCGAATCCAGCAACGGCGCTCCCACCATGCAAGGGCGGTAGAGTCAATCCAGGTTTCGGCGGCGCCGGCCTCGAGGCGCGCGGCGCAGAGGCGGCGCATGGTCCGGAAGACCAGGCGGTTGATGTTCTGGTTCGTCTCATCGCCCGTGAGCAGGGCGCGGGCGGCGTCGGAGGAAAGCGCGGGGAGGCCCTGTTCGCGCAGCCAGGTGGACTTGCCGGAGGCGGGGAGTCCGACAGTGAGGCCGAGGCGCATGTCGCTTAGAAGACCCAGCCGCCCGCTTCGAGGACGCGCGCGGCGATGCGGCGGCGGGCGGCGACGAGGTCCACGGGTTCGGCTTTCGCGAGGCGCTTGAGAGCGGCAAGGGAGATGCGGAGTTCGTCGCCTTCGCGGGTGGCGCAGAGGACGAGGCGGGCCGAGTCCTCGACGGCGCGCAGGGTGGTGTCGTTGAAGACGGCCGCGGCATCGGCGGCGAGCGCGGCTTTCGGTGAATTGGCGAGGCGGGCTGCGCGGAGCGAGACGCACTCCATGGTGAGCGCGCCCATGGCGGCGTCGGTGAGGGCGGCGAGCACTTCCTGCTGCTGTTCGAGCTGATCGCGGAAGCGGGCGTAGGCGGCGCCGAGGGCGAGCAGCGCGATCTGCTTCGCGGCGTGAGCGGGCGCGGGGCGGACGCCGGGCGAGGGGGGCTCGAGCAGCGCGGCCTGGACGCGTTTGACGGCGCTGATGAGGTCGAGTTGACCGCGGACGGCGCGCTTCAGCAGCATGCCGGTGGCGAGCAGGCGGTTGATTTCGTTGGTGCCTTCGAAGATGCGGTTGATGCGGGAATCGCGGTAGGCGCGTTCGACGAGGTAATCCTGGTGGTAGCCGTAGCCGCCGTGGATTTGGACGCCCTCGTCGACGACAAAATCGAGCATTTCGCTGGCGAAGACCTTCACCATGCTGCATTCGGCGGCGAATTCCTCGATGGCTTTGAGTTTGGCGCGGGCTGCATCGGGGGCGGACCAGGTGAAGTCCCCGAGGCGCGATTCGATAAAGCCACACGCGGCGTAGCTGAGGGTTTCGGCGGCGAAGATACGGACGGCCATCTCCGCGAGTTTGGCCTGGATCAGGCCGAAGCGGGCGATGGGTCCGCCGAAGGCGTGGCGTTCCTGAGCGTATGCGGCGCTGACCTTGAGCACCTGTTTTGCGCCTCCGACGGCGAAGGGGCCGAGTTTGAGGCGGCCCAGGTTGAGGATGTTGAAGGCGATGATGTGGCCGCGGCCGATCTCGCCGAGCAGGTTCTCGACGGGAACGCGGACGTTGTCGAGATAGACAGCGCAGGTAGAGGAGCCTTGAATGCCCATCTTGGCTTCTTCGTGGCCGATGGAGACGCCCTCGGAGCCGCGCTCCACCAGAAAGGCGGTGAACTTGTCGGCAGCGCCGCCGATTTTGGCGAAAATTGTGAATAAATCGGCCTTTCCGGCGTTCGTAATCCACATTTTCGAGCCGTTCAGCACATAGTGAGTGCCTTCGGCGTTGAGATCGGCTCGGGTTTTGACGGCGAGGGCGTCGGAGCCGGCGTGGGGTTCGGTGAGGGCGTAAGCGCCGATGAGTTCGCCGGAGACCAGGCGGGGAAGGTAGCGCTGTTTCTGTTCTTCCGTGCCAAACAAGAGGACGGGGAGGGTCCCGATGCCGGCGTGCGCGCCATGCCAGCCGGCGTAGCTGCCGTCGCGGGCGAGGCCTTCGGCGACGATCATCGCCGAGGTGAGGTCCATCTCCATGCCGCCGTAGGCCTCGGGGACGACGACGCCGGTGAGGCCGAGTTCGCAGGACTTGCGGAGCAGGGCGACGGCGGCGTCATGGTCCTTGTGCGCGATGCGGTCGAGCACGGGTTCGGCTTCGTTGCGCCAGAATTCGTCCACGGTCTTGCGGACGGCGCGGTGTTCTTCGGTGAAGTCTTCGGGGGTGAAGACGTCCTCAGCATTCAGCGCGCGGGTGAGAAATTCGCCGCCGATCATAGGGCCTCCAGAATTCCGGCGGCGCCCTGGCCGCCGCCGATGCACATCGTGACCATGCCGTAGCGATGACCTTGGCGGCGCATTTCGCGCAGGATGGTGGCGGTGAGCTTCGCGCCGGTGCAGCCCAGCGGATGGCCGAGAGCGATGGCGCCGCCGTTGACGTTGACCTTTGCCGGATCGAGGCCCGCCTCGCGGATGACGGCCAGGGCTTGCACGGCGAAGGCTTCGTTGAGTTCGATGATGCCGATGTCCGCGAGCTTGAGGTTGGCCAGGGCGAGGGCTTTCGGGATGGCGTAGACCGGGCCGAGGCCCATGAGTTCAGGGGCGATGCCCGCCACGGCGTAGCTCACGAGCCGGGCCATCGGCGCGAGGCCCCATTCGCGGGCCTTTTCTTCGGAGACGATGAGGGCGGCGGCTGCGCCGTCGGACATCTGCGAGGCGTTGCCCGCCGTGACCGTGCCTTTGGCGTGGAAGGCGGCGCGGAGCTTGGCGAGCGCATCGAGCGAAGTGCCGGCGCGGGGGCCCTCATCCTTCGTCAACTCCGGCAGGGGGACGATCTCTTCGTCGAAGTGGCCGGCGGCCTGGGCCATGAGGGCGCGTTCGTGGGAGCGGAGCGCGAAGGCGTCCTGCTCCTCGCGGGAGATGCCCAACTGCCGCTGGACGCGTTCGGCGGTGAGGCCCATCGAAATATAAATCTCGGGCCATTCGTCCACCAATTTCGGATTGGGAGCGAATTTGTAGCCCGCCATGGGGACCATGGACATGCTTTCCGTGCCGCCCGCGATGATGGCGTGGGCGCCGCCCGCGCGGATGCGGTCCACGGCCATCGCGATGGCCTGGAGGCCGGAGGAGCAGAAGCGGTTGATGGTGACGGCCGGGGTTTCGACGGGCAGGCCCGCGGCGAGGGCGGCGACGCGGGCGACGTTCATGCCCTGCTCGCCTTCGGGCATCGCGCAGCCGAGGATGACGTCATCGACGGCCGCGGGCCGAAGTTGGGGGTGGCGCTGGAGCAGGCCGCGGATGGCGGTGGCGGCGAGGTCGTCGGGGCGGGTGTGGCGAAGCGAACCTTTGGGCGCTTTGCCGACGGGGGTGCGGACGCAGTCGATGATGAGGGCTTCTTTCATCGCGGTTAGTTCCTCAAGGGCTTTCCGGTCTTCAGGGTGTGGCTGATGCGCTCCTGGGTGGCGCGGGTTCCGCAGAGCGAGAGGAAGGCTTCGCGTTCGAGGTCGAGCAGGTGCTGCTCGCTGACTTCGCGCTCGCCCGGGTGCGCGCCGCCGGTGAGGATGCGGGCGAGTTTTTGCGCGATGAGGAAGTCGTGATCGCTGATGTAGCCGGATTCGCGCATCAGCCACGCGCCCTGTTTCAGGGCGGCATAGCCGGGGTCACCGCCGACTTTGATGTCCGTGCGCGGCACGCCGGGCTGGTAGGAGCGTGTCATGGCCAGGGCGAGAGCTTTGGCGTCGTTGAGCAGGCGGTGCGGGTTCATGGTGACCCCGGCGGCTTTGTCGAGCAGGCCGAGCTCCCTGGCATGAGGGGCGGAAGTGGAGACCTTGGCCAGCCCAATGAGTTCGAAGCAGCGGCGGGGGTCCTTCAGGCGGGCGATCATCTCCTTGCAGCCGCCCGCCGCCGGGATGACGCCGACGCCCACCTCAACGAGGCCCATGTAGAGTTCGGCCTGCGCCTGCACGCCGCGCGCGTGCAGGATGAGTTCGCAGCCGCCGCCGAGGGCGCGGCCGTGGGGGGCGGCGATGACGGGTTTTGGGGCGTATTTCAGCCGCATGTACATCTGCTGGAAGTGATGGACCATCGCGCCGAGTTCGTCCCATTCCTCTTCCTGGGCGGCCAGCAGCACGGTCATCAGATTCGCGCCCGCCGAGAACAGATCGCCGCGGGCGCTGACGACCATGGCGTCGAAGTTCTGTTCGAGTTCGGCGAGGCCCGCGTCCACCATCTGGACGAAGTCCTCGCTGAGCACGTTCATCTTCGAGTGGATTTCGAGCTGCAGGACGCCATCGCCGAGGTCCACCAGAGAAGCGCCGGGGTTCTTATTGACGAGCGCGCCGCGCGCGACGATAGCGGGGGGCTTGCCGGCGAGCGCGTCGCGAATCTCGAAGGGGCCGAAGGTGTGGCCGTAGCCCCAGCGCATCGCATTGTCGACATCTTCGGGCGCGTGGGCGATGGCGGGGGCCATGGCTTCGGCGTAGGCGATGAGGTCATCAAGCAGGGGTTTGAGGAAAGCGCCGGCCTTGCCGGTGTCCCGGACCAGGAAGCGCAGGCGCTCGCCGAGGTCCTCGATGAGCAGGGCTTCGTCCACGGCGGCGAGTTTGACCTTCTTCGCGGGGGCGTAATCGAAGGTGGCGAGATCGAGCGCGTGAATCTCCTTCTTGGGACCGACGCGTTTATAGAAGCCCTGGGCGGCTTTTTCGCCGATCCAGCCGCGATCGAGCAACTGCTGAAGGAAGGCGGGAACGCGGAAGCGTTCGCGCCAGGGGTCGTCCGCGGCCATCTCGTACAGGTTGCGGGAGACGAAGGTCCAGACATCCACGCCGACCACGTCGAGCAGGCGGAGCGAGGCGGACTTGGGCAGGCCGATCAGGGGGCCGGTGAGCAGGTCCACCTCCTCGACGCTCAGGTTCTGCTCCACCATGAGCTTTGCCACCGTGGCGCCGAAAAAGCTGCCGATGCGGTTGGCGATAAAGTTAGGCGTGTCTTTGCAGCGGACCACGCCTTTGCCGAGGCGCACTTCGGCGAACCGGGCGACTTGATCGAGCAGATCCGGGCGGGTACCGGGTCCGGGGATTAGTTCGAGCAGGTGGAGGTAGCGGGGCGGGTTAAAGAAGTGGGTCCCGAGGAAGCGCTGCTGGAGGCCGGGTGCGAAACCTGCGGCGATGGCGCTGAGAGGGATGCCTGAGGTGTTAGTGGAAAGTACGGCCGCCGGGTGGGCGGATTCGGCGACGCGCGCCCAGAGCGAGCGTTTGATCTCGAGATTTTCGGTGACGGCTTCGATCACCCAGTCGTACTTGGCGAGGCGCGGCAGGCCTTCGTCGAAGGAGGATGTCTCCACCAGCGCGACGCCTTTCTCGACGAAAAAGGCCGCGGGCGAGGCCTTGCGGGCGGCTTCGAGGCCCTGGCGGGCGCGCACCGGGTCGAGATCCATGAGCAGGGAGGGGATCCCCGCGTTGGCGAAATGCGCGGCGATCTTTGCGCCCATCGTACCCGCGCCCAAAACCGCAACCTGGCGGACCTGCATGGTGTTCAGCCTGCCTCTCTTTCCATTTGACAAAGTGTAGCGGAATCGGCCGAATCAGCGGCGCGCTTCGACGGCGGCGTAGACTTCGCGCTTGGGGAGTCCGCGCTCGCGGGCAACCTGTTTGATCGCCTCCATGCGCGGCATGCCCTGGGCTTCGAGGGCGAGCACGGCGGAAGCCACGTCGCTGTCATCCGCTTCGACAGGCGCGGGTCCGGCGACGAGGGTGAATTCGCCGCGAATCTGATCGCGGGCGGCGAGCGTGGCGCGGACCTCCGAAGCTCTTCCGCGAAGGAACTCCTCGTGGAGCTTGGTGAGTTCGCGCGCGACGGCGACTTCGGGGTCGCGGCGGATTTCGGCGATATCGGCGAGCGATTCGAGGATCCGGTGAGGGGCTTCGTAGAAGACCAGAGTCGCGGTCTCGCTGTTCAGCGACTCGAGCAGGCGGCGGCGTTCGCCGGATTTACGGGGCAGGAATCCGCAGAAACGGAAGGCGTCCGTGGGCAGGCCGGCCGCGGCCAACGCGGCGAGCAGGGCGGAGGCGCCGGGCACAGGGGTGACGCGGATGCCGCGCGCGGCGGCTTCGCGGACCAGCCGGTAGCCGGGGTCGGAGATGAGCGGGGTGCCGGCGTCGGAGACGAGCGCGACGGCATCGCCGGCCTCGAGCCGGGCGAGGAGTTCGGCGGTGCGGGCGGCTTCGTTGTGCTCGTGCAGGCTGAGGGTGGGTGACGAGATTCCGAAATGGGTCAATAACTTACGGGTGTGGCGGGTGTCCTCGCAGGCGATGACGGCGGCGGCGCGGAGCGTTGCCACGGCCCGGTAGGTGATGTCGTCGAGATTGCCGATCGGGGTGGCGACGATCGACAGCACGCCTGGATTCTCAGCCATTCTGCTGAATAGTATCGCGTCATTGCCCTGAAGAATTGCTACGGACTTGCCGATACCAGAGTGATGAGGTGCGAACTTGAGCCTGACCTTGGGACCGGCTTACGATGAATCGAAGGCAGAGGTGAGCAGAGTATCCGCCATTCCGCATGACGATGGTACGCCGGGCATGCCCGCCGGCGGTTCCGCGTCCGGGAGTGCGTTCCGGTATGAGCCGCCGGGGAGTGCGATCACGTTCTACCTCTCTTACGACGTAATTGACCGTTTGGGCGCGGAAGTGATGCGCGGGTTCGGACTGGTGCCGCGGCGGGGGGCCGAGGTGGGGGGGATTTTGCTGGGCGCGGCGGAGGAAGGCGATCGTCCGGTGGTCCGGATCGACGACTTTGTCCCGGTGCCGTGCGAACATCTGCGCGGGCCTTCGTACCTGCTTTCGGAGTCGGATCTGGCGCAGATGGATGAGCAACTGGCCAAGTACGCTCCTTCGCCGGAGAAGCGGCTGCATGTGGTGGGCTATTATCGCGGCAATACGCGCGACCAGGTGCAGTTGGGGGCCGAGGATCTGGAGTTGCTCGACTCGCGGTTCACGAGTCCGACGGCGGTGTGCCTGCTGGTGCGGCCCTATGCCACGCGCGTGAGCGAGGCGGCTCTGCTGTTTCGCGGCGAGGACGGGAAGTTTCTCACGGACGAAATAGAGAACCTGTTTCCCTTCCGCCGGCGGGAGTTGGGCGGGGGGCGTCCGCCGCGAAGGCGGGAGGCGGCCGACGGGGTGGACGCGATCGAGGCGGGAGCCGGCGCGGAGGCGGAAGTTTCTGACCCGGAGACCGTGTCCGCAGTCGCCGCGCAGTTGGGCGGACCCGCCGCGCCCACCTTTGGCGGACTTGCGCCGGCGCCCGCCGCGGCGGAAGCCCAAGAGCCGGAGAAGGAGACGCAGGCGGGGCGCGGGTGGGTCTGGATCCCTCTTTCGTTCATTTTCCTGCTGCTCGGCGTCGTGCTCGGTTTTCAGATCTCCATCAGTTTTCGTGAGCCGGCGCCGGCTGGGGTGGCTCGGGAGGATCCCTTTGTTCTCGGTCTTTCTGTGGAACCGACGGGCGAGAGTCTTACATTGCGCTGGAATGTGGATGCGCCCGCCATCCGCCAGGCGGAGATGGCCATTCTAACCATCAGCGAAGCGAGCAATGAGAAGACCGTGGAGCTTGGTCCTGAGGACTTGCGGCGGGGCGGCGTACTGTACCGGAACGTGACCCCGGACGTGCGTTTCCACCTCGAGGCGATTTTGAACGACCGGTCGAGCGTGACCGAGACGGCCCGTACGCGTGTGGTGGAGCCGGACCGGGGGCCCTAGCCGCATCCGCTACAATGATGAAAGTGTCTGAACAGAAACTTAGCGTCCCTCCGGCGGCCGTTCAACCGGCGCCCGTGCCAGTTCCCGATCCGCCCCGGGGAACCATCGCCGAATGGACCGTCACCATCCTGCTGCTGCTGTTCGGCACTACCACGCTGGTTCAGGCGTTCGTCATCCCCACGGGATCGATGGAGGACTCGCTGCTGATTGGGGACCACCTGCTGGTGGACAAGCTGGCGTATGCCCCGCCGGGCCCCTTCAGCAAGTATTTCCTGCCGTATACGCCACTCAAGCGCGGGGACATCATCGTCTTCAAGTACCCGGTGGATGTGCGCCAGACATTCGTGAAACGGGTGATCGGCGTTCCGGGCGATCGCATCCAGCTCATCAACAAGGATGTCTATCTGAACGGAAAATTGCTCCAGGAGCCCTACAAGTTCCACAAGACGCCGTACGTGGATTCGTATCGCGACAATTTCCCGTCCGATCCCAACACACGGGTGGACGACCGCGCTCTGGAAATGCTCGATAAGAACGTGGCGGATGGCGAAGTGGTGGTGCCGCCGGATTGCTACTTCGCGATGGGTGACAACCGCGATTCGTCGCTCGATTCGCGGTATTGGGGCTTCGTGCCGCGCGCCAACATCATCGGGAAGCCGCTGATCATCTATTGGTCCTACGACGCGCCCACAGAGCGGCTGGTGAGTTCCGGCATCGATTTCGACCATCTGTTCGACCTGGCGCGGAACTTTTTCAGCAAGACGCGCTGGAAGCGGTCGTTCATGCTGATTCGGGGCCAGGAGCCAGCGCTGCAGTAAGCCGGACCGCCTCCTTTACACCCGCCGGAAGATTCTGTTCAGCCCCGCGATGGCCTTGTTCACTTCCTTCTCAGTGAGGATGTAGGGTGGCAGCATGCGGATCACGCGGTCATGCGTGACATTGAAAAGCAGGCCCTCTTTCATTCCTTCGGCTACCAGGTGCTTGCAGGGGAAATCGGTTTCCACTCCGATCATCAAGCCGAAGCCGCGCACGTCCCGGATGAAACTATAGCGGCGCTGAAGTTGCTTGAGGCGCTCGAAGAAGTAAGCGCCGACACGCCGCATCTGCGGCATCAGCTCGTCGAGGATGTCATAGAATTCGAGCGCGACGCGGCACGCGAGAGCGCCGCCGCCGAAAGTGGTGCCGTGCATTCCGGGCGCGATCGACTGCGCGGCCTTGGTATTGGCGACGATCGCCCCGAGGGGCAAGCCGCAGGCGATGGGCTTGGCCAGGGTGACGATGTCGGGCAAAATCGGCGGTTCGTGGAGCTGGTAGGCGAAGTGGGCGCCGGGGCGGCCGATGCCGCATTGGATCTCGTCGAAAACCAGCAGCGCGTTGTGGCGGTCGGCCAGTTCCCGCGCACGGCGCAGCCATTGCGGACTGATGGGGTAGATGCCGCCCTCGCCTTGAATGGTTTCGACGATGATGCCCGCTGTCCGCTCGCCCACGGCCTGTTCGAAGGCGGGTTCGTCGCACAGGTTGACGAAGCGCACGCCGGGCATGAGGGGCTCAAAATCCTGGCGGTACTTGGGCTGGCCGGTGAGCGAAAGGGCGCCGATGGTGCGGCCGTGGAAGCTGTTTTCAAGGGCGACGATTTCGGTCTTTTCCGGCGAGATGCGGCGGCCGTGGGCGTGCATCATCTTGATGGCGCCTTCGACGGCTTCAGTGCCGGAATTGCAGAAAAAGGCGCGGTCAAGGCCGGAAGTTTCGCACAGGATCTTGGCGAGAGGCCCCTGAAACTCGTGGTAGTAGAGGTTTGAGCTGTGGATCAGCCGCGCCGCCTGCTCACGGATCACGCGCGTGATGCGCGGGTGGGCATGGCCCAGGGAATTCACGCCGATGCCCGAGATCAGATCGAGGTAGCGGCGCCCATCGATGTCGTAGAGCCAGCAGCCTTTGCCGCGCTTCAGGACCAACGGGTAACGGCTGTAGTTCTGCAGCAGGTAGGCGCTTTCGAGATCCATTACCGCCTGCGCGCTGGCGGCGGTATGCACGGGCAAAGAGGTCATTTCTTCATGGTACTGCGGGCGAGGGTTACTCCACGATGAAGCCGTCGAGATCCATGAAGCAGCTGGAAACCGATGAGGTGGTGGTGCGGGACTGAGGCAGCCGGATGACGAGTGTGTGGTAGCCGGGTGCGGTTTCGAGTCGCGGGCCGCGCGCCTGCCATTGGGTTTGCCCGGCAAACTGGACGAGTTCCATGTCCTCGGATTCGTCCAGCGTCATCACGCCGGTGCAGCGGTTCGCCGCGGCGGTGAAGATGGGTGTGATGGCGCGGCCATGGAAGCGGATGAAGAGGCGGGCGCGGAGATCGTTCGAGTACGCCAGCGTGCCGCGGTAGGCTTCGGCAAAGCTCAAGTCCCTTCGCCACGGTCCTTCGAAGCGGACAAAGGAATTGACCTCGTCATGGCGGCCGGGTGGCGCATAGGGCAACTGGAGAGGGATGGCACGGGCCTCGGCCGGTTTGAGTTGGCGGAGTTCCTGGCCGCCGAATGCGAACTTGGGCTGGGTGTAGAGGTCCAGGAATTCGCGGGTGAACACGCTGGAGAGCGGCTGCGGGCTATCGGGCGCGGGCGCGATGAAGAACTGGATATCCAGTTCATTGGCGGTAAAGAGGAGGCCTTCGGAGGAGGTCAGCTCCGCGATTCGCTGTTGAAAGCCCCATTGGTGCCAGGAATTCGACAGCACAGGACCGGCGAAACCCGCCACCGCGTGGGATTCGAGCCAGGCGACGCGCGCGTGCGGAGCCATGCGGTTCAGCTCCCGGACGAGGGGCCGTTGGGGAGCGTGCGCGGCCAGAAATTCGTCCACGGAAGCAGGCCGGAAGACCTGATTGAGGGCGAATCCGCGATGTTCGGGGGCGGCGGCGGGCAGCATGGCGATCTGGAGGACGAAGGCGGCGGCTAGCAGTATGGCGAGCGTGCGGGCCAGCAAGGTGTCCCGGTCAGGGAGCGAGGCTGCCATCGTGCCTGCGGACAAGGTGAGGACGGGAAGGCCGATGTACAAATGAACCGGGCTTCCGCCGGCAAGGCCGATCCAGAAGAAGCCCGCGACCCAGACGCCGAGCAGGGTCCAAGCGGCGGCGGGCCAGTCCCTGCGAATCGCGATGAGGCAGAGCGGCGCCAGAATCAGGAACACGAATCCGAGGCTTCCGTCGAAGCCTTCCAGAAAACGTGAGGTGTGGAAGGTCAGCTCGAACCAGTTGGTCAAACCCACTGCGCGCAAGCCGCCGTCGCTGGCGAGGGTTTGACCGGGCCCGGCCAGCGGCGATCCGAAGTACTGATTGAAGTAAGGGAAGAACGGATTGCCGGTGCGGATGGCGGCTTCCAGGTAGGGCAGGGCGGCGGGTACGAGCGCGAGCGGCGCGCCCTTCAGCAGTGGCTTCCACTCCACGTTGAGGCAGGCCGCGATGCCCAACGCCAGCACGAAACCGAGGGCGCCCATCGAAACCATCGCCGGGGCGCCCGTGAGAAATGCGGCGCAGTAGGCGTAGGCGGGCACGCCGGTTTTCAGGTAGGCCTGCAGGAACGCCAGCGCGCCAAGCAGGAACAGGGCCGCGGCGTTCTCCACGCGAAGCGCGCCGGTCAGGCTGTGGGCGAGGGGCAGGGAAGCGAAGACGGCCGTGAGGAGGGCGGCGAGTGAATCCGGGAGGATTTCCTTCAGCCACGTGTAAAGCAGCGCACAGATCAGCGCGAAGAGGGCGAAGTTCAGCAGCCGCGCGGCGGCTTCACCGCCAAACAGGTAAGCAAGCGTGAAGGCCCACTCGCCGCCCATCGGCTTCACGGCCCAGGCGAACTCCTGCACATCAAAACGCCAGAGGTGATGCGCGGCCATGCGGGCCGGTAAGGCCAGGTGGATGCCGAGCGATTCTGCGTGGACTTCGGGCTTGAGGGCGGTGAGCCAATGTGCGAGCAGCGGGAAGACGGGGAGGGCCGTCCAGAGCGCCTGTTTCCGCTCGCGGGGCCATCCAAGCGGCAGGCAAAGTACCTGGCGGCTCCAGGCCCAGACGATGAGCGCTGCGAACAGCACCAGATAAAGCGGCCAATAGTGAATCGGAAAACGCGCGGTGACGGTGAGCCAGAAGACCCACACGGCCAATCCGAGGACGATGAGGGCGGAGGGCATATCGAGCCGCGCTCGCGGCTGATTGCGCAGCAGCAGGCCGCCGGTCGCGCAGGCAGCCAACAGCACGAGCAGGACGCCGGCCACGGCCAGGGGTCCGGCCGCGACGAGGGAATAGCCGATGACAACGGCGGCGACCGCCGGCAGAAACCGATGCGGCGCCCGCCAGATGAGCAGAGCGGAGAGGACTACGTAGGCGCCCGCGAAGGCTGCCATCAGGGCTGCGCCCTCAGGCAGCCAGATTTGCTGATTCAGCCAGCCTGCCGAGAAGATCCCATAGGCTGCCGTGGCGCAGCCGGCTATGAGGAGCGACCAGAGCAGAATCCGCTGGAAGAGCATGAGGTGCTTCCAGTGTAGTCAAGGGGAAACGGGGTTATTCCGGCAAGCGGGTTTCGCCCATCAGGAACTCGTCGATTCCGCGCGCGGCGCGCCGGCCTTCGGCGATGGCCCAGACGACCAGGGACTGGCCGCGCCGCATGTCTCCGGCCGCGAACACGCCTTCCACGCTGGTTTCGAAGCCCGGTCCCGCGCCGACGTTGCCGCGGCCGTCGAGATGGACGCCGAGTTGTTCCAGGAGGCCATTGCGGACGGGGCCGGTGAAGCCCATGGCGAGCAAGATGAGGTCCGCGTCGAAGCGCTGCTCGGAGCCTTCCCGCTTTTCGAAGGTCGGAGGGGGGCCGACTTCGATGGTTTCAAGCCCGGCCACGTTCCCCTGACCGTCGTCGAAGAATCTAGTGGTCATGATGGACCAATGCCGTTCGCCGCCTTCTTCGTGCGAGCTTTCTTCCCTCAGCATCAGCGGCCAGAGCGGCCAGGGCGTTGAGCCGGCGCGCTGGCTGGGCGGCATAGGCATGATTTCAAACTGCCGGACCGAGGCTGCATTGTGGCGGTGCGAGGTGCCCAGACAATCCGCGCCGGTGTCGCCGCCGCCGATGATGATCACATGCTTGCCCGCGGCGGAGATCCACTGGTGTTCCGGAATCGCGTCGCCGGCGTTGCGTTTGTTATTGGGCGGCAGGAAGTCCATCGCGAAGTGGATGCCGCGCAGTTCGCGGCCCGGGATCACCAGATCGCGCGGCTGTTCGGCGCCGCCGGCGAGCAGGATGGCATCGAAGTTTTTGCGCAGCTCTTTCGCGGTGACATCGACGCCCACATGGCAACTGGTCCGGAAGGTGACGCCTTCAGCCTCCATTTGGGCGGAGCGGCGGTCGATGTGGTGTTTTTCCATCTTGAAATCGGGAATGCCGTAGCGGAGCAATCCGCCGATGCGATCAGCCTTCTCGAAGACGGTGACATCGTGGCCCGCGCGGGCGAGTTGCTGTGCGGCGGCCAGGCCCGCCGGTCCCGAACCCACCACCGCCACGCGCTTGCCGGTTTTTGCGGGCGGCGGCTCGGGAACGATCCAGCCATGGTCCCAGGCGTGATCGATGATGGCGCGTTCAATCGTTTTGATCGCGACCGGCGGCTCATTGATGCCGAGGACGCAGGCAGCCTCGCAGGGGGCGGGGCAGACGCGCCCGGTGAACTCCGGGAAGTTGTTGGTGGCGTGCAACTGCCGGATGGCTTCGCGCCAGCGGTGCTGATAGACCAGATCGTTCCAGTCGGGGATCAGATTGTTCAGCGGGCAGCCGGTGTGGCAAAACGGCAGGCCGCAATCCATGCAGCGCGCGCCCTGTGCTTTGACCTTTTCATCGGGGAAGGGCTGATAGATCTCGAACCAATCGTTGACGCGCTCCGTGACGGGGCGCCGGGAGGGCACCTCGCGCGCGATTTCCATGAAGCCCGTGATCTTACCCACGGTGCACCTCCTGCTGGACAACTTCGGGCCGCGTGAGTGTCAAAGGCGGGGTGTCGGCCGAGCGCGGCACTCCAAGTACGCGTTTGTACTCGTGCGGGTAGACCTTGACGAATCGCGGGAGCATGGCGTACCAGTGATCGAGAATCCAGCGGGCGCGCGGCGAACCTGTCAAATCACTGTGGCGTTCGATCAAGGCCCGCAGTTTGTCGACGTCGCCGGGTTCGACGACGGGTTCGAGGTCCACCATGGAGCGGTTGCACAATTGGCCGGCGAACTCGCCGGTTTCGTCAAGCACATAGGCAAGGCCGCCGCTCATGCCGGCGGCGAAATTGCGGCCGGCGCGGCCGAGCACCACGACCAGGCCGTTGGTCATGTATTCGCAGCCGTGGTCGCCCACGCCCTCGACCACGGCGGTGGCGCCGGAGTTGCGAACGGCGAAGCGTTCGCCGGCCATCCCGTTGAAGAAGGCTTCACCGCTGGTGGCGCCATAGAGCACCACGTTGCCGATCAGGATATTGTCCTCCGGCACGAAGGTGGACTGGCGCGGCGGATAGACGACGATGCGCCCGCCGGAGAGGCCTTTGCCGACGTAGTCGTTGGCGTCGCCTTCGAGGGTGAGGGTGACGCCGCGGGCCAGGAATGCGCCGAAGCTCTGGCCCGCGCTGCCCGTGAAGTAAACCTTGATGGTGTCCTCGGGCAGTCCGGCGGAACCGTAGCGCCGCGCGATCTCGCCGCTGAGCATGGCGCCGACCGTGCGGTGGACGTTGCGCACGGGGAGTTTGAAATCGACGTTGGCGCCGTTTTCGATGGCGTCGCGCGCGGTCTCGATCAGCTTTGCGTCCAGGGCCTGTTCCAGTCCGTGGTCTTGAGGGATCAGGCAGCGGCGGCCCACGCGGCTAGGGGCCGGAGGGTTGTAGAGGATGGAGGCGAAGTCGAGGCCCTTGGCTTTCCAGTGGGTGATGCCTTCGCGCATCTTCAGCTTGTCCACGCGGCCCACCATCTCATCCACCGTGCGGAAGCCGAGCCGGGCCATGATTTCGCGCAGTTCCTCCGCGACGAAGAACAGGTAGTTGATCACGTTCTCGGGCGTGCCCTGAAACTTCTTGCGAAGGGCCGGGTCCTGGGTGGCGATGCCCACGGGGCAGGTGTTCAGGTGGCACTTGCGCATCATGATGCAGCCCATGGCGATGAGCGGCATGGTGGAGAAACCGAACTCCTCGGCGCCGAGCAAGGCGGCCACGGCGACATCGCGTCCGGTCTGGAGCTTGCCATCGGTTTGGACGCGAATGCGGCTGCGCAGGTCGTTCATGACGAGGACCTGCTGGGTTTCCGCCAGGCCGAGTTCCCAGGGGATGCCGGCGTGTTTGATGGAGGTGAGGGGGCTTGCGCCCGTACCGCCGGTGTCGCCCGAGATCAGGACGAGATCGGCATGCGCCTTCGAGACACCCGCCGCCACCGTGCCCACGCCCACTTCGGCTACGAGCTTGACCGAAATGCGCGCCCGCGTGTTGGCGTTCTTGAGATCGTAGATGAGCTGCGCGAGGTCTTCGATCGAGTAGATGTCGTGATGCGGCGGCGGCGAGATCAGGCCGACGCCCGGGATGGAGTGCCGGACACGGGCGATCGCAGAGTCCACCTTATGGCCGGGGAGTTGGCCGCCTTCGCCCGGCTTCGCGCCTTGCGAAATCTTGATCTGGAGTTCGTCGGCGTTCACCAGGTAATTGGTGGTGACGCCGAAACGCCCGGAGGCCACCTGTTTGATCGACGAGCGGCGTGAATCTCCGTTCGGATCGGGCGTGTAGCGGGCTTCGTCCTCGCCGCCCTCGCCGGTATTCGAGCGAGCGCCGATGCGGTTCATCGCGATGGCGAGCGTTTCGTGCGCTTCCTTGGAGATCGAACCGAAGCTCATCGCGCCGGTGGCGAAGCGCTTGACGATCTCCGCGGCGGGCTCGACATCGTCGAGCGGCAGCGGCTTCGCGGCCCACTGAAAATCGAGCAGCCCGCGAATGGTGCAAAACTGCTGGTTTTGTTCGTTGATATGCGCAGCGAATTCCTTGTAGGAGTCGAAGCTCTGCTTCTGCACAGCGTGCTGTAGCTTCGCCACCGACAGCGGGTTGATGAGATGGTATTCGCCCCGCGCGCGATAGTGATACTGCCCGCCGACATCGAGTTCGGTTTCGCTTTCCGTCCGCGGGGCGAATGCGAACGCGTGTTTGCGGCGCGTTTCCTCGGCGATGACGTCGAGGCCAATGCCTTCGATGCGCGAAGGGGTGCCGGTAAAGTACTTGTCCACCAGCGAGCGGCTCAAGCCGATCGCCTCGAAGATTTGCGCGCCGCGGTAGCTTTGCAGCGTGGAAATGCCCATCTTCGAGAAGACCTTGAGGAGCCCCTTATCGACTGCTTTGCGATAGTTTTTCAGCGCCTTGTCAAAGGTCACATCTTCCGGCAGCAGGGCTCGCCGATCGAGGTTCTCCAGGGTTTCGATGGCCAGGTAGGGGTTCACGGCGCTGGCGCCGTAGCCGATCAGCAGGCAGAAATGCATGATTTCGCGCGGTTCGCCCGTCTCGCAGATCAGGCAGACCTGCGTGCGGGTGCCCTCGCGGATCAGATGGTTGTGGACCGCCGACAGCGCCAGCAGGGAAGGGATGGGGGCGAGTTCTTCGTCCACGCCGCGGTCGGAGAGAATGAGAACGGTGTAGCCGTTCTTGATCGCCAGCGAGGCGCGTTTGCAGATGCCGTCGAGGGTGCGTTCCAGTTCCTTTTCTCCGCCATCGGCGCGGTAAAGCATGGGCATCGTGATCGACAGATAATCGCCCCAACTGATGCGGCGGATCTTTTCGAGTTCGTGGTTGGTCAGGATGGGATGATCGAGGCGGATCGTGTGCGCGTGCTGCGGCGATTCGGCGAGGATGTTCGATTCGGTGCCGATGTAGCTGGTGAGCGACATCACGAGTTCTTCGCGGATCGGGTCAATGGCTGGGTTGGTGACCTGCGCGAACAGCTGCTTGAAGTAGTGGAACAGCGGCTGGGGCTTATCGGAGAGGCAGGCGAGGGGTGTATCGGTGCCCATGGACCCGACCGGCTCCTGGCCCTGGACGGCCATGGGGATGATGATCTGTTTCAGGTCCTCCTCGGTGTAGCCGAAGGCACGCTGGCGGGTCAGGACAGTTTCATGGTCGGTCTGGTGATAGCGAGGCGGTTCGGGCAGGGCCTCGATGCGGATCTGCTTTTCCTCGATCCACTGCGCGTAGGGCTGGCGCTCCCAGAGGTTGCGCTTGATCTCTTCGTCAGGCACGATGCGCCCCTGGGTGAGGTCGGCGAGGAGCATCTTGCCGGGTTGCAGGCGGCCCTTTGCGACAACTTCTTCCGGCTTGATCGGCAGCACGCCGGTTTCGGAGGCCATGATCAGCAGTCCGTCACGTGTAATCAGATAGCGCGCCGGGCGGAGGCCGTTGCGGTCGAGCGTGGCGCCGATCATGCGCCCGTCGGTGAAGGCGACGGCGGCGGGGCCGTCCCAGGGCTCCATGAGGGAGGCATGGTATTCGTAAAACGCACGCTTATCCGGGTGCATGTGCCTGTCGCCGTCCCAGGCTTCCGGGATGAGCATCGCCATCACATGCGGCAGGCTGCGTCCGGCCAGGGTGAGCATCTCGACAACGTTATCGAGGGTGGCGGAATCGCTGCCGCCGGGCTGCACGACGGGCATGATCTTCTTGAGGTCGTCGCCGAACAAGGGCGATTGGAGAATGAACTGCCGGGCGTGCATCCACGCGGCGTTACCACGCACGGTGTTGATCTCACCGTTGTGGCAGATGTAGCGGAAGGGGTGCGCGAGCTGCCAGGAGGGGAAGGTGTTGGTCGAAAACCGCTGGTGCACCATGGCGAGGGCGCTGACGGTCAACGGGTCCCTCAAGTCGCTATAGAAACTCGCGATTTGCGGGGCCAGCAGAAGGCCTTTGTAGACGATCGTGCGGCAGGAAAGCGAGGGCACGAAGAAGAAGCTCTTGTCCCGAATGGATGAATCCGCGATTTCGGCTTCGGCGCGCTTCCGCACGATATAGAGCTTGCGTTCGAGCGTGTCCTGATCCATTCCCGGCGCACGTCCGATAAAGACCTGTTCGATGTAGGGCTGCGAGGCCCTCGCCACGCGCCCGATGGCGTCTACGTCGACAGGCGTGTCACGCCAACCGAGAAATTGCAGCCCTTCCTCGCGGACGATCCGTTCGACGATGCCTTCACAGAGCAGCCGCTGCTGGGGTTCGACCGGCAGGAACACAAGACCGGCGCCATACTCGCCCGCGGGCGGGAGCGTGAAGCCCAAATTGGCGCATTCGCGGGCGAAAAAGGCATGAGGGATCTGAATCAGAAGGCCGGCGCCGTCGCCCGTCTGGGGGTCGCAGCCGCACGCGCCGCGGTGGGTTAGATTCAGCAGGATCTGAATGCCCTTGAGGATGATATCGTGGGAAGGGACGCCTTGAATATTGGCGATAAAGCCGATACCGCAAGCGTCATGCTCGTTGGACGGATCGTACAGCCCGGCCGCCGGCGGCAGTCCGTGCGCTCTCGCTGGTTGGGACATCATGTTTCCTGACTCGGTCGGTGGAATGCGAATGGTCCTCTCAGTATAAGGCCTCCTGTTCCATCAGTCAAAGTGAAATTGATGCGTTTGCGGTATCAGTACGCCTTATGATATGATCCGGGGCGTGGATCTGTCCCAACTGCATCTCTTCAAGGACATCGTGCAAAGCCGCAGCATCAGCCGCGGGGCTGCGCTGAATGGTGTCACCCAATCCGCTGCGAGCCAGACCGTTCAGGAACTGGAGCGACTGCTGAGCGTTCAACTGCTTGACCGCTCCCGGCGTCCCCTGGAGGTTCTGCCGGCGGGCCGTCTGTTTTATGACTTCGGCCGTGAGGTGTTGCGCCGGCACCAGGAATTCCTGATCTGTCTCGAAGATTTGCGGGGCGACACCGGGGGGACGGTGAAGGTAGCGGCAATCTATTCAGTCGGCATTTCGGAGATGGCGCGGCTGGAGAAGGACTTTTCGCGCCGGTTGCCTGCCGCGAGTCTGGAGGTGAGCTACTTGCGCCCGGAGAAGGTGTATCAGGCGGTGGTGGATGACCGCGCCGATTTGGGGCTGGTCAGCTATCCGGAGCCGACCCGTGACGTGGTTGCGCTGCCGTGGCGCGAGGAGCCGATGGTGATCGCCTGCGCGCCGGGTCACCCTCTGGCGGGGGCGGTTTCGTTGCGCGCCGAGGACCTGGCGCGCGTGGAGTTCATCGGCTTTGACGAGGACCTGCCCATCAGCCGCGACGTGGAGCGCTTCCTGCGCGAGCAGGGTGTGCGCGTGCGCGTGGTGCTGCGATTCGACAACATCCAGAGCATGAAGGAGGCGCTGCGACTGGGGCATGCGGTCAGTCTGCTGCCCGCGCCGATTCTTCGCGAGGATGTTGCTGAAGGGCGCTTGCGAGCCATCCCGCTGGAGAAGCCGCTGTTCCGCCCGCTGGGGATCATTCACCGCCGCCGCCGCACGTTTTCGCGCGCGGCGCAGGTTTTCCTGGATCTTCTGCGTGAGCCCGCGGCTGAGACGGAGCCCGTGCCGGTGGTGGATGTGGCCGGTTAGTCAGCGCCGCACGTGACGGTCCAGGAAATCGAGGATGCGGCCCATGATAAAGGGGCTGAAGAACGCCGGACCGCCATGCCCCGCGCCCCGCATGGCGATGAAGTGCGACTCGACGCCCGCCTGGAGCAAGGCCTCGTGCAGCAACTCGCTCTGGTTGAACGGCACAACGCGGTCCTGGTCGCCGTGGACGATGAGGAACGGGGGCGCGTTCTTCGTGATGTAGGCGATGGGGTTCGCCTTCGCCGCCAGATCGGGCCGTTGTTGAATCGGAGCGCCGATCAGTTGCGATTCCGGGGAATCCGGCGCATTGTGGTCGATGTCGGAGGGGAAATCGCCTATACGCAGGAGGTCCGAGGGGCCGAAGTAGTCGACGACAGCCTGCACGTCATTGCCGCTGGTTCCGAGCAGCGCCACCAGATGCCCGCCCGCCGAGGGCCCCCACGCCGCGATTCTGGCGGCATTATAGCCATGCTCTTTCGCGTGGGTGCGCAGCCATTTGACCGCCGCCCGTACATCCTCAATCTGCGCCGGGAACTTGGCTACCTGGCTCAGACGATAACTGACCGAAGCCACGGCGTAGCCTGCGTCCAAAAGTTCGAATGCGGGCGGGTTCGCCCGCGACCCCTGCCGCCAGGCGCCGCCATGCACGAAGACCACAAGTTCCGGACGCCGCCCCGGATTCGCGGGCAGGTAGAGGTCGAGATGGCGCCCGGGCGCGTATTCGAGGGCCGGGCGAAGCGTGGTGTTTGCCGGGACGCGCGCCGCGCGTTCGAGCCGTGCCTCGCCCGCGGGGAGCCCCGATGCGCCACGCAGCCAGCCGAGCGACACGAGGAAGCGGTCCATTGCTTCCATGGACGCTGTCAGCCAGGGTTCGCGGTTGAAGAAGCCGTGAGGCATGCCCGGCGCCAGCCAGAGGTCCACCCGGTTGCCCAGTTCCCAATTGCGCGCGGCGTACTCGCGAATCAGCGGGAGCCAGGTTTTGTCTTCGGTCCCCACCAGGATCAGGGCGGGCGCTTCTCCGCGACCGGCCAGGGTGACCGCCGAAAGCTCCGGCAGATCGTATTTGCGCATGTCGGTCACGGGGTTGAAGAGCAGCCAAGCCTGAGGGCGCGGGCCGCCGTTGAGCGCTCCCGCCAGCGCGCAGCCGCCGCCGGCCGAACCGCCGCCCCAGGCCACGCGCCGGGCGTCAACGCCGAGACTCGCGGCGTTCTCGAGGAGCCAGCGCATTGCGTCGCGGCAGTCCTCCGCCGACTCGCGCGGGGTGGTCTGGTGCCGTGAACTGACGCGGTATTCCGCACTGGCCGCCACAATGCCGCGGCTTGCGAGGTGCTTCGCGAAGGGGAAGAACTGTTGCGGCGTTCCGCTGCGGAAACCGCCTCCGAAGAAGAACAAGGCCGCCGGCCGCCGCGGACCGCCGCCCTCTGGTTTGAAGACATGAATCCGCAGTTCACCCTGCGGGGCGGTCTTGAAGATGTGAGATTCCTGACCGTTCAGGAGGCCCACGGCGGCGATCGCCAACAACGCCAGTCTCATCATTTCAGATCCTCCAGTAGTTCCCGGATGGTTTTTTTCAACCGTGGATGGACGGCCTCGGGTGCAACTTCAGCCAACGGGGCGAGCACGAACAGGCGTTCCTGCATGCGCGGGTGGGGCAGTGTGAGATCGGCCGAGGTCATCTCCAAATCGTCGTACATGAGGAGATCGAGGTCCAGCGTCCGAGGGCCGTTCGGAATACTTCGCTGGCGGCCCCGCTCGGCTTCGATCCGGATCAGTTCGCGCAGCAGGGTTTCGGGCGGCAGGAAGGTATCCAGCACAAGCGCGGCGTTCAGGAATCTCGCCTGATCGAGGTAACCGACGGGATCGGTTTCGTGGAAGCTGGAGACCTGTTCCACGCGCCCCAGGGTGGACAGCCGCTCGACGGCAAAGCGGAGATGCGCTTCGCGGGCGCCCACATTCGAACCAAGGGCGATGAGCGCTCTAGCCATGGCGTTGTCGCACGATCTCCACGGCGGGATAGTCGACGCCGAATGCGTGCAGGGCGGCGGGCTTCTTCACCAGCATCCGCACGCGCGATGTGGGAAACTCCGCGAGCAGGGCCTCCGCCATCCGCTCCGCGATAGTCTCGATGAGGCGGTAGGGCTGCGCTTCCGCGATGCGTTGCAGGGTGGTGCGCACGGCGGCGTAGTCGATCGTGAGTGTGAAGTCATCGGCGGCGGCCGCCGGGCGGATGTCGAACAGGAGGTCCACGTCGACAACGAGTTGCTGCGGCGCGGCGCGCTCGTCATCCGGGACGCCGACGTGCGCCATGACCCTCACGCCGCGGAGTTGAATCGTATCGCTCATGCGTTCTTCACCGCTTCAGCCAGGGCGACGGCGCGGCAGGTAGCCTTCACATCGTGCACGCGCACAATAGCCGCCCCCGCCAGGACCGCAATCACGGCCGCCGCCAGCGAGCCCTCGAGCCGGTCCTCGACGCGCGACTGTCCAGGCAGCATCGCCAGGAAGGATTTCCGCGACGCGCCTGCCACAACAGGATAGCCCGCCTCGGTGAACTCCGCGAAGCGGCGCAGGATTTGCAGGCTCTGGGCGGGGGTTTTGGCAAAGCCGATGCCCGGATCGATGGCGATTTCGGAAACGCCGGCCAGCCGCGCGCCCTCGGCGCGGTCAAGCAGCCAGTCCCGCACTTCGCTGACCACGTCGCGGTACTGAGTCAGTTCGCGCATGTTTTGCGGCGTGCCGCGCATGTGCATGATGATCGCCGCCGCATTGTGCTTGAGCAGGACCGGGAGCATGGCAGGATCGCGCAAGCCGGAGACGTCGTTTACGATTCTCGCTCCTGCGGCGAGAGCCGCATCCGCCACCGCCGGTTTTGTCGTATCGATACTTAAAGGGGTCTTGACGCGCCCGCGCAAGGCCTCGAAAACGGGGATCACGCGCCGCGACTCGTCCTGTTCGGACACAGGTTCGGCGCCGGGACGCGTGCTTTCGCCGCCGAGGTCGAGCAGGTCCGCGCCCTCGTCTTCGAGCCGCAGCGCCTGGTCGACCGCCTGTTGCGTGTCAAGAAACCGGCCGCCGTCGCTGAAGGAATCCGGGGTGACATTTACCACGCCCATCACCAAGGGACGCGCCGCTCGAAGCAGCCGTTGGTCTGTCATGCCGGCGTGACCAGGGTATCCATCCGCTTGAGTTGGCCGCATGCGGCGTAGATGTCGAGGCCGCGCGGACGCCGGATGAAAGTGGGGAAGGACCTGCGCAGCCGAGCTTGGAACGCGAGCACGCGGTCCGGATCGGGTGTCTCGAATGGAATGCCCGGTCCTGGATTCAACGCAATCAGGTTCACCTTGCAGTTCAAATGGGCCAGCAGCCGTACTACGCGTTTCGCGTCGTCGTCCGAATCATTGACTCCCTTGAGCAGCACATATTCGAAGGTGAGTTTCTCCCAGGGCCGCAGCGGGTAGGTGTGGCAGGCCTCGAGAAGCCCGTCCAAATGCCATTTTTGCGTGATGGGCATGATGGCTTCGCGCTGCTCCTGATGCGAGGCGTTCAGGGAAATAGCGAGGCGCGGCCTGACGGGGGCGGCGCCCAGTTCCGCGATTCGCGGGGTGATGCCCGAAGTAGAAACCGTGATGCGCCGCTCCGCGATGCGCAAACCCTTCGGGTCGGCGAGAATGCGCGTGGCCTTCAGCACCGCGGGCAGATTCAGCAGCGGTTCACCCTGCCCCATCATGACGATGTTGATCCGGCGCGCATCCGCCCAGAGGGCGTTTTCCCGTGCCAGGGTCAATACCTGGCCGGCGATCTCGCCCGCGGTGAGGTTGCGTTCGAGGCCCATCAGCGCGGTGAGGCAGAATTTGCAGTCCACGGGGCAGCCCACTTGCGTGGAGATGCAGAGCGTGTCGCGCTGGGGTTCGGGCATGAAGACCGCCTCGACCGTCTTGCCGTCCTCGAGCGAAAGCAAGTATCGCCGCGTGCCGTCGGCGGATTCGTAGCGCGAGGCAACCGCGGGCGCGGCCAGCGAGAAGCGTTCCGCGAGAGAGGCCCGCAGTTCGCGGGGCAGCGCCGTGATCTCGTCGAAACTCTCCACGCGCCGCTGATAGACGGCTTCGTAGATCTGCCGCGCGCGATAGGCGGGCGTGTTCCCGCCCAGCGCGGCGCGCAGGTCGTCGATGTCCATGCCGGGTATGGGTTGCGGCAAGCGGGCCCCCTTGAAGCTTTCAGTCTAGCGAAGCTGGGGCGAGCGGAAACGCTACACTGAAAGCGAGTCCATGAGCCAGCTTTCGACCTCGCGCGACATCGCGGTGACTACTCTGTCCAATGGGATCCGGGTGATTACCGAACCCATGCCCTCGGTGCGGAGCGTCGCAGCCGGGATCTGGATCGGCTGCGGCTCCCGCGCGGAAAAGCCCTCTGAAAACGGCATTTCTCACTTCATCGAACACATGCTTTTCAAGGGCACTGCTCGCCGCGGGGCGGAGGATATCGCCCGCGAAGTGGACGCGCTCGGAGGGCAACTGGATGCGTTCACGGGAAGGGAACTCGTCGGCTACACGACGAAGGTGCTGGGCACGCACCTGCCGGAAGCCTTCGACATTCTTGCCGACATGCTTCTCCATTCCCGCTTTGCCGAAGAGGACATCGAGAAAGAAAAGGGCGTCATTCTCGAGGAGTTGAAGATGGAAATGGACTCGCCCGAGTCGCTCGTCCACGACCTCTTCGTCAGCAACTTCTGGAAGCGGCACCCTCTTGGCCGGCCGATCATCGGCAACCGCCGCACCATTCTGGGTTTCGAACGCGAGGTGCTGCGCGAGTTTCACTCGCGCTTCTATGTGCCGGCCAATCTGACGATCACCGCGGCGGGCGATCTGCGCCATGATGAGGTCGCCGCGCTTGCCGAACGCTACTTCGGAAAGCTCGAGGCCGGAGGCAAAACGCCCCGGCTCACGGCCCCGCATCCGCAAGCCGCCATCACTCTGAAGAAGAAACGCTCCCTGCAACAGGTGCATCTGTGCCTGGGCGCGCCTTGCTACCCGATCAACCATCCGTTGCGCTACGCGGCGTATACGCTGAACGTGGTTCTAGGCGGCGGGATGAGTTCGCGGCTGTTTCAGAACATCCGCGAGCGGCAGGGCTTGGCTTACAACATCTTTTCTGAACTGCAGCTTTACCACGACTCGGGCTGTCTCGCCGTGTATGCGGGCACCTCGCCCGCCACCGTACGCCCGCTGCTGCTGGGGGTGCTCGGCGAATTCCGAAGGCTCAAAAACGAGCTGCTTTCTTGTGAGGAATTGAGCCATGCGAAGGAGCACATGAAAGGCTCCCTGCTGCTGAGCCTGGAAGGCACGAACAGCCGCATGAGCAACCTTGCCCGGCAGTGGTTGAATTTCGGCCGGTTCTACTCGCTTGACGAGATAGCAGCCGGTATTGATGAGGTAACCGCCGAACAGGTACAGCAGGCGGCCCGCGAATTTTTGCAGCCGGACAAGCTCGCTCTCACGCTGCTCGGGCGGATTGACTCTGTGCCAGTGACGCGTGACGATCTCGCCTGCTAGCGATGCTCCGGTCCGCGCCAGCCCGTCTAACCTTACTGTTCGCGCTTGTCGTGCCGGCGTGGGCGGCGGACTTCGCCGCGCTCAAGCCGCAGGGGTATGTCAGTGACTACGCGCGCGTGCTCAATCCGCAAGCGCGTGCGGCGCTCAATGAGTACTGCGCGCGCGTGGAACAGGCGACCGGCGCGCAGATCGCCCTTGTCACGTTGCCCTCGCTCGAAGGCCAGCCGGTGGAAGAGGTCGCCGAGCTCATCTACCGCCGCTGGGGCATTGGCGCCAAGGGAAAGGACGAAGGCGCGCTCGTGCTGCTGGCGATTCGAGACCGCCGCTCCCGCATCGAGGTCGGATACGGCCTGGAGCCGGTGATTCCCGATGGGTTCGCCGGCGGCGTGTTGCGCTCGATGCGCGAGGCGCTGCGCGCGGGGGACTATGCGGCCGCGCTAGGTGAAGCGGCGCGCACCATCGGCGAGGCAGTGGCGCGCGAGAAGAACGTCGACATCGGCGCCGCTCCCATTCGCCGGCGCGCGCCTGCCCCGCAGGAGGAGACGCCCTGGCAGCCGCTGCTTGTTGCGCTCGGGGTGCTCGCTTTTCTGCTGTTGACCGGGGGGCGCGGCGGGGGCCGGGGCGGGCCCATGAACCTGCTGTTGGCCATGATGCTCGGCAACGCGATTGGGCGCGCCGGCGGCCGTGGCGGCGGGGGCTTCGGCGGCTACGACAGTTGGGGCGGCGGAGGTGGCGGATTCGGCGGGTTTGGCGGCGGCATGTCGGGCGGCGGCGGCGCCTCGGGTAGCTGGTAGGAGAACTCGCATGGAGAAACGGCTCAATCAACTCGTTGACAAGCTCAAGCAGGCCCATGGTGCTGGACTTGTTTCGGTGATTCTCTACGGATCCGCCGCGGCTGGCGACTATCAGGGCGCCATCTCCGACCTGAACATATTCTGCGTCCTCCAGCGTGTGGGCGTCGAGGAACTGCGCAAGTCCGAGAAGATCGTCAACTGGTGGCGCGAACTCGGGAACCCTTCCCCGCTGCTCATGGCGCGCGATGAGGTTCCCAAGTCCACCGATTGCTTCCCGATCGAATTTCACGACATGCAGGAGCGTCGGAGGGTGTTGCACGGTGAGGACATCGTCGCGGGACTTGAGATCGTGGATCGCTACTACCGCGCCCGCGTTGAATATGAGTTGCGCGCCAAGCTGCTGCGCCTGCGCCAGAAGGCCGCGGGGATCCTCTCCGATCGCGCCGCCGTGCTCCTGCTGATGGAAGAATCGATTTCGACATTTTGTGTCCTCGGACGCCACGCGCTTCGCTTGCGTGACGGCGCCGCGCCTTGGACGAAGCGGGAGATCGCCGCGGCCCTGGTTGAGAACTTCGGCCTCGCCGCCGCTCCGTTGGATACACTATTGGATCTGCGCGAAGGAAAACTCAAGCCCCGGCAGGTGGATCCGTCCTCGCTGTTTGAGGCCTATCTGCGGGAGATTACAGTTTTGGTGGATGCGGTGGACCGCATCGCTTCCAAGGAGGCAGAAGAATGAAGACTGGTCTGATCGTCGTCGGGATTCTGGTGCTGCTGGTGGTGATGATCGGCGGCAAGGCAGCCACGGTGAACAACGAACTAGTAGCGCAGCGGGAGGCCGTCTCCAGCGCGTGGGCGCAGGTGGACAACGTGCTCCAGCGGCGCGCCGATCTGATTCCCAACCTTGTGGAGACCGTGAAGGGATTCGCCGCCCAGGAGAAGGAAGTGCTCGGGGCGATTGCGAACGCGCGCGCTGCCATGATCGGGGCGCGGACGCCGCAGGAAAAAATACAGGCAAACAGCCAGTTTGAGAGCGCTCTGGGGCGGTTGCTGGTGGTGGTGGAGAACTACCCGGTACTGAAGTCGAGCGAAAATTTCATGCGGCTTCAGGATGAACTGGCCGGAACCGAAAACCGCATTTCGGTGGAGCGGGGCCGGTACAACGAAGCCATCCGCCAGTACAACACCACTGTCGGCCGGTTCCCGAATAGTCTCTTCGCGGGCATGCTGGGATTCCAGCGCAACGAAGCCTATTTCAGCGCCGAACCCGGTGCGCGAACGGTTCCGGCAGTGAAATTCGGAGGCAACGAGTGATGAGCGTACGCACGTTTCCCAACTACATCGATGGCGCCTGGGTGGAAGGGCCCACCTTCGAGAACCGGAATCCGGCCAACACTGGCGAGGTCGTGGGCCTGCATGTATCCGGCACGCCGTCGGACATCGCCCGCGCCGCTGCCGCCGCCGAGGCTGCGTTTCCGGCGTGGAGCGCGATGAATGGCCCCGCACGCGGCGCGCTGCTGTACAAGGTGGCTGAGCTGCTCGATGCGCGTTTCGAAGAGATTTCGGCCGAGATGACGCGCGAAGAAGGCAAAACGCTGCCTGAGGCCAAGGGCGAGGTGCGGCGGTCCATCAATATCTTCCGCTACTTCGCGGGTGAGGGCTCCCGGCTTGCGGGCACGATGGCTCCGAGCGAGCGGCCGCGCGTCCATATGTTCGCCGTCCGCAAGCCTGTGGGCGTGGTGGCGCTGATTACGCCGTGGAACTTTCCGAGTGCGATTCCCGCCTGGAAGCTTGCGCCCGCGCTGATCTGCGGCAATACCGTACTAATGAAGCCGGCGTCGGCGGCGCCCCTCAGCGCGTGGCGCCTCATCGAGGCTTGCCATGACGCGGGCATCCCGCCGGGCGTCGTCAATTTCGTTGCGGGCGGAGGCGGCGCGCTTGGGGCCGCGTTGTTGAACGCCCGGCCCGTCAAGGCGATTTCCTTTACGGGGTCCTGCGGTGTGGGTGAGAAACTGCACGAGGAAGCCTCTAGACGCCGTCTGCGCATTCAGTTGGAGATGGGCGGCAAGAACCCGACCATCGTTCTGGCGGACGCCGACTTCGAGGCTGCCGTTGAGAACGTAGTCAACGCCTCGTTCTTCTCCACCGGTCAAAAATGCACCGCTACCTCGCGCGCAATCGTGGAGGAATCCATCTACGACCGCTTCGTCGAGGCGGTCGCAGAGCGCACCCGGAAGCTCAAGGTTGGCGATGGCATGCAGCCCGGCGTGGACATCGGCCCCTGTGTAGACGAGGGCCAGATGAAGACCGTGTTGGAGTACGTTGAAATCGGCCGGACCGAGGCCGGCGAACCGGTCTGCGGCGGCCGACGGCTGACCGGTCCTGGCTTCGATGAGGGCTGGTTCGTCGCGCCCACCGTATTCGCCGGTGTGACACCGGAGATGCGCATTGCCCGTGAGGAGATCTTTGGTCCGGTGCTCGCCATCATGAAAGCGCGCGACTTCAACCACGCGCTTGAGGTGGCCAATGGCAGTGAATTCGGCTTGTCTGCATCGCTCCAGACCACCAACTTGTCCCGGATGTTCGAGTATGTGTACGGCATGGAGGCGGGCCTATTGACCGTCAACCTCCCCAGCGCCGGTGTGGAATACCAGTTACCTTTTGGCGGTACGAAGGACTCCAGTTTTGGCCCAAAGGAGCAGGGGCCGGCCGCCATGGAATTCTATAGCGACTGGAAGACAGTCTATATCAAGTATTAGTACAGGAAATAGTCTAATGAAGCTTGGTCAAGTCGAATGGAACGGTCGCATTACGGCGGCCCTTTTTGAAAATGGCGAGGCGCGCCCGATCCCCGGCTATACGGTACTCGAACTCGTCGATAAAAGCGAACGGGAAAGCGTCGATTTGGTCGAATATGTAAAGGAACGTGGCACGAAAAGCGCTTCGGGATTATCTCCGCTCATCCCTATTCGTCCTCGCGAAGTCTGGGCCTGTGGTTGCACGTATGAGATGAGCGCCTCCTTCCGCGACGCGGAACACGGCACCCGCGAGGGCTTCTACCGCCACGTCTTCACCGCCCCCCGCCCCGAGATCTTCTTCAAGGGCACAAGCCGGGTCTGCGTCGGACCCAATGAAAAGATCGGCATTCGCGAGGATTCGACTTTCACCGCTCCGGAGCCGGAATTGGCTGTCCTTCTGGGGTCGAAGGGAAGCATTCTTGGCTATACCCTGGCAAACGATGTTTCTGCCTGGGATATTGAACGGGAAAATCCTCTGTATTTGCCGCAATCGAAGGTCTATAACGCCTGCTGTGCCCTGGGTCCCTGGTTTGTCACTCCAGATGAATTAACCGATCCGTATTCACTCGAAATGACTTGCACGGTTCGCCGGGGCGAGCGGTTGATTTTCGACGGCGCTGTATCTACCTCGAAACTGGGCCGGAAAATCGAGGAGTTGATTGAATATCTGCTCCGTGCAAACCACATTCCGGCAGGCTCGGTTCTGTTGACTGGCACCGGAATTATCGCCACTGCTGAGTCGGCGCTGGCTCCGGGCGACATCGTCACCATTACGGCGGAATCCATCGGCTCGCTGGCGAACGAAGCCGTGATCGTGAGCTAAGTGGAAGCCGCCTTTTCGTTCATGGCCGCGAGCCGCGCCAAATCCAGCCGGCCCGTGTAGATGGCCATGCCCAGCGCGGCATGGACGTTCATCTCAAGCAGAGCTTCCACGTCAGCGTAGGTCGTAATGCCGCCCGCGGCTGTGATTTCGTGACCGGTCGCGCCTCGCAGGCGGCGGAACCAATCCAGGTCAGTGCCTTGCAGCATGCCTTCCTTGTCAACGTACGTGCAGAGGAAGCCGGAGCAGTATGGGCTGAGTTCGTTAATCGCCTCTTCGGCGGTGAGGTTGACAGACTCGGTCCAGCCTTTCACCGTGATCCGGCCGCCTTTGGAGTCCAGTGCAATCAGGACGCGCTGGGGTGTGACGTCCTGCGCGATCGACCGCAGCAGTTCGTGGTTGATGCCGGTTTGCGTGAAAGCCGACGTGCCAACGATCACGCGGTGTGCGCCACCGTCCAGCAGTTTGCGGGCCCGGCCGGGCGTACGCACTCCGCCACCCACGCGTGCGCGACAGCGTCCGGCGAGCCGCTCGACAATCGCTTGATTCTCGCCACGGCCCAGTGCCGCGTCGAGATCGATGATCTGCAGTTCGGGAAAGGCCGCGAATTTCTCCAGCATCACCTCCGGTGAATCGCCTTCCAGCGCCTTCTCGCGGCCCTGGACAAGCTGCACTACTTTCCCGTCCATCAGATCAATGCAGGGGATGATCATCACGTGGTCCTTCTCACTGGGATGCCCGCGCGTTCAAGTTCCTGCTTGAGCTGATCCACTGTGTAGGTGCCGTAATGGAAGATGGATGCGGCCAGCGCGGCGTCCGCCTCGCCCTCGGTCAGCACGCGCACGAAGTGCTCCGGCTTGCCGGCCCCGCCGGAAGCGATCACAGGGATCCGGGTCGCTCGCGAAACGGCGCGCGTAAGATCGCAATCGAAGCCATCCTGCACGCCGTCGGTGTCCATCGACGTGAGCAGGATTTCCCCGGCGCCCAGTTGCTCGCCGCGCGCGGCCCACTCCACGGCGTCCATGCCTTCATCCTCGCGGCCGCCTTTCGTAAACACATTCCACGAGCCGCGCGCGTTGCGCTTGGCGTCAATCGCCAGCACGGTGGCTTGCGCGCCGAAGGCTTTGCTCAACTCGGAAATCAATTCCGGCCGCCGCACTGCCGCGGTGTTGACGGAAACTTTGTCGGCCCCGGCATGCAGAATCCGGTGGGCGTCTTCCACCCTGCGGATGCCTCCCCCCACGGTGAGAGGAATGAACACCTGCCGCGCGGTCCGGGCCACCACGTCCACCATCGTGTCCCGTTCATCGCTTGAGGCGGTGATATCGAGAAAGACAAGCTCATCGGCGGACTGCTCGTTGTACCGGGCCGCCAGTTCCACCGGGTCGCCCGCGTCGCGCAAGCCGACGAAATTGACGCCTTTCACAACCCGTCCTCCGGTGACGTCCAGACAAGGGATGATTCTTTTCGCAAGCATGGCCTGAGTCCTAAACCTCCAGAAAATTCGCGACAATCCTTAAGCCCAGCCGCCCGGACTTCTCCGGATGGAACTGCACGCCGAACACGTTGTCCTGTTCGAGCGCGGCCGTGTACGGGGTTTCGTACTCGCAAGTCGCCGCCGTGGCCGGGCTTACCGGGCAGTAATAGCTGTGCGCGAAATACAGATAGGGACGAGCGCCGAGGTCCTCCAGAAGCCGTGATGGCTTCGTGGGCGTGATCTCGTTCCAACCCATGTGGGGGACGCGCGCGCCGGCGGGAAACCGCGCCACGCGGCCCGCAAACAAACCCAGCCCTTTTTGTTCCGGCGCTTCTTCGCTCTCTTCGAACAGAGCCTGCAAGCCCAGGCAGATGCCGAGAAACGGTATACCGGTTCGAATCCCCTCCAGGATCGGCTGGCGCAGTTTCAACTCGTCCAGCGCGGCCAGCAATTGTCCGAAGTGGCCCACGCCCGGGAGGATCAGCTTCGCCGCGGCGTTCACGCCTTCGGGTTCACTGGTCACCTGGAACTGTGCGCCAAGTTCCGCCAATGTGTTTTGGACCGAGCGCAGATTGCCCGCCCCATAGTTGATGATCGTGATCACAGCAGTCCCTTGGTGGACGGCAGCTCGTCTTTCAGCCGGGCATCCTTCGAGCACGCAAACTTCATCGCCCTGGCCCAGCACTTGAAGATCGCTTCCACCTTGTGATGGTTGGAGCGCCCGTAGAGCACCTTCGCATGTAGGTTGGCCCCGGCGTGCGTGGTGAAGCCATGGAAGAAATCTTCGAGCAATTCGACCTGCAGATCGCCGACCAGCCGGGTCTTCACCTTGTCCTTGTACACGAGATACGGCCGCCCGCCCAGATCGACGGCAACCACCGCAAGCGTCTCATCCATCGGCACCACGTAATATCCGGCACGGTTGATGCCCTTGCGCTCGCCCAGCGCACCAGCGAAAAGCTGTCCGAGCACGATGCCCACGTCCTCCACCGTGTGGTGCTGATCGACGTCGAGATCGCCCGCGGCGCTGAGGGTCAGGTCAAAGCCGCCATGTTTGGTGAAAAGCTCGAGCATGTGATCCAGAAACCGGACGCCGGTGGAAATCTCATATTTGCCTTTGCCTTCGATCTTCAGCGCGCCCCGAATCTGGGTTTCGCGGGTATTCCGTTCCACTTTGGACGTTCTCATACGGGCGGCAGCACTCCTTCGATTTGATTGACGTCATCCAGTACGGCGATGGCCCCTGCCTTGTTCAGCACCGCAGCCAACTCGGCGTGCCAGGGTACGTCCCGGGCGGCGATCCCGACAAACGGCACCCCAGCCGCGCTCGCGCTGCGCGCATCGTCGACGGTATCGCCGACGTAGAAATACCGCGGCGCGGGATGGCGATCCAAAATCATTAGCAGGCCGTCCGGGGCGGGCTTCGCATTTGCCACGTCGTCCGCGGTCACCACCGGATCAAAGGGGATGCCGTCCGCGAACCGAGCGAGAGTGACCGACGCCTCCACCTGGCTGCGGCCGGTGAAGATGGCGAGTTGAAATCGCAGAGACAGCCTCTGCAGCAGTCCGCCGGCTGGAACCCAACGCTCGCGAGTGATCAGGCCGTCGTTGTTCTCGCCAAGGAACACGCGATTGAAGTATTCGACCACCGTTTCGTAGGGCACTTCGACGCCATGATCCCGGCAGATCTGCTGTGAAAGAAGCCAGTCGTTGTTGTATCCGCCCTGGTTCTTGTAGTGTTGAATGCGCTCCCTCTCCACCGTCCTGCCGGTGAAATGGCGCACGGTCTCCACAATGGATTCGCGGTAGCTCTCGCCGACCTCGGCGAGCACGCCATCCATGTCAAAAATCAGCATGGGCTTCATGTCCACACCTCGTCGAGCGCCTCGAAAAACCGCCGGACCTGCTCGGGCGTACCCGCGGTCACGCGCACGCAGCCCGCGATCTCGTAGCTGCGGTCGCGCACCAGTACGCCGCGGTCCCGAAGGGCGTCGCGCACCATAATCGACCGTTCCTCCGCGCGAAAGAGAACGAAATTCGCCTGGCTGGGGTAAGCCTGGATCTTGCGTGCGGCGAAGCCTTCGAACAAAAGAGCGCGCGCCGCCAGCGACTGCGCAACGTAGTTGCTGAGATACCGCGTGTCCTCGACGGCGGCCCGCACCGCGATGGCCGCCAGCAGATTCACGCTATAGGGCGACTGCGCTTTGTGTGCATAGCGGATGTTGTGCTCCTGAGAGAACAGGCACCCAACGCGTAGAGCGGCCATGCCGAAGGCCTTTGAAAAAGTGCGGCTCACGAACAAGTTCGGATACTGTTCAATTAGCCGCAGACCGGTGACGCCGCAGAATTCGTAATATGCCTCGTCGATCAGTACGGCCGCGTGCGGGGCGCGCTCGAGGATCTGCACCATCGCGCCCACGCCGATCGATGTGCCCGTGGGGTTATTCGGATTCGAGATCAGAATTGCGCGCGTGCGTGGTGTGATCGCACGCAGCAATTCCTCAACCGGAAAGCTGAGGTCCGCGGGGTGATAGTCCAGCGACACGATCCGCGCTCCCGCCACCTCACTGTAGAAGCGGTACATCGCATAGCTGGGATGCAGGATGATCACCTCGTCATCGTCATCCACGAACGTGTTGACGAGCACCTGAATCGCCTCGTCAGTGCCGTTGGTCAAAAGAAACGTGGATTCGGGCGTCTGAAAGTATTCGGCCAGAGCGGCGCGCGTGGCTTCGTACTCGGGATAAATTGTGAGCGCCTCGGCGTTCAGCTTTTCAGTCAGCAGCTCGATCACGCGCGGGGAGCAGCCCACGGTGTTCTCGTTGAAATCGAGACGCAGCTTGCCCGCACGCCCGGCGGTGGGCGGCGAATAAGGCGCCATACGCTTTACGGCGTTCCGCGGCTGCAGCGATTCACCCACGCGTCCGCACCTCCACGCTCCGTGCATGCGCTTCCAGGCCCTCCGCCCGCGCCAGCGTGGTGATGGATGGCTCGAGCGCTCGCAGGGCCGCTTCGCTCAACTGCTGCACGGAGATCACTTTAACGAAGTCGGCTGCCGAGAGCCCCCCGCGCAAGCGTGCCGCACCGCCTGTCGGAAGCACATGATTCGGCCCGCTTGCGTAGTCGCCCGCCGCTTCGGGGCTGCGCGCGCCCAAGAAGACACTGCCCGCATGACGAATCGCCGGCAGCAGTTTCGCGTCGTGCAGGCTCAGGTGCTCGGGTGCGAACCGGTTGGACAATTCCACGGCCTCTTCGTCCGATTGCACGAGGATGATGGCCGAATTGCGGTCAATCGCCTTGCGGGCCACCGGCGCGGTTGGCAAGGTTTCCAACTGTTTTTCGACCTCCGCCGCTACGGCGTCCGCCAGGGAGCGCGAGCGCGTCAGCAGGATCGCTGAAGCGTCGGTGTCGTGTTCGGCCTGCGCCAGCAGGTCAGCCGCCAGCCAGGCCGGATCTCCATCGGCGGCAATAATCAGGATCTCCGTCGGCCCGGCGACGAAATCGATGCCCACTTCGCCGGCCAGCAGTTTCTTCGCGGCGGCCACGTAGATGTTGCCCGGACCCACAATGCGGTCCGCTTTTGGCACCGTTTTCGTTCCATAGGCGAAGGCGGCGATGGCCTGCGCGCCGCCCATCTCAAACACGTGCGTGGCACCCAGCATGCGGGCTGCGCCCAGAATCTCGTCCACGGGTTTTGGCGACGCGACCATCACATTGGTCACTCCGGCGACGAGCGCGGGCACGACCGTCATAATCACCGTCGAGGGCAGCGGATACCGCCCTGCCGGGACGTAGGCCGCCACGCTTTCGAGCGGCCGCACGATTTGCGACAGCTTAAGACCGGGTGACGGTTCGATCTTCGCCGCCTTCGGCAGCTGCATTTTGGAGTAGGCGCGAACGTTCTTTGCCGACGTGCGCACCGCCCGCCGGAAAGCGGGCGACAGCCGCTTCTGTGCCGCCTCCAGCGCCTCACGCGGCACAGCCACCGATCTGCGCTGGAGGTTGTCGAACCTCCGCGCGTACTCGATCAGCGCGCCATCCCCCCGCGTCCGCACCGCGTCCAGAATCGGCCGTACCGCTTGTTCCGCCTCCGTCATCCGCGCGGCGCGGCGCCTCAACAGGCGTTCCGCGGACTTGCTGTCAACAATGCGAATCATCTACGCCTCACATCACGATTTTGTTCAGCGGATACTCAACGATGCCCTGCGCGCCCGCGGCCTTCAACCGCGGGATGATGTTGCGCACCGTGGACTCGTCGAGGATCGTATTCACCGCCAGCCACTCGCCGTCGCTCAAAGAAGATACGGTGGGATTTTTCAACGCGGGCAGCACGTTGAGCACCGCATCCAGATCGTTCTTGCGCACGTTCAGCATCAACCCCACCTTGCCCAACGCGGCAATCGCCCCGTCGAGCAGCATGCGCATATCTTCGAGTTTACGGCGCTTATCCGGGTCATTCCACGCCGCGTGATTGGCGATGAGCTGCGTGTTCGATTCCATCACGATCTCGACGATCCGCAAATTGTTGGCGCGCAGCGAGGAGCCGGTCTCGGTCACTTCCACGATCGCGTCGGCCAGCACTGGCGGCTTCACCTCGGTTGCGCCCCAGGAGAACTCCACCTTGGCCGAGACACCGTTCTTCTCGAGGTACCTTTTCGTCGCCCCCACCAGTTCCGTAGCGATGATCTTCCCCTCCAGATCCTTCACGCTCTGCACCGGCGAAGCTTCCGGCACGGCCAGCACCCAGCGCACTTTGCCGAAGCTCTGCTTTGCGTAGACCAGATCGGCGACCGTCACTACATCGGAGTCGTTCTCGATCACCCAGTCAAACCCGGTCAGTCCGGCGTCCAGAATTCCGTCTTCCACATAGCGCGCCATCTCCTGCGCGCGGATCAGCATGCATTCGATCTCTGGATCGTCGATGGATGGAAAGTAACTCCGGCTGCTCACATTGATGACGAACCCTGCCTTGCGGAAGAGTTCGACCGTGGCATTTTCCAGACTGCCCTTCGGGATGCCCAGTTTTAATAGACTCATGGAATTTCTACTTTTCTCCGTAAACCGCGGCGGGGTCGTATTGCTTTTCTTCCGTGACGGTCCAATTCCCATCCTTCAGAGTCCGGAAGAAACAACTCTGATAGCCTTCGTGGCAGACTCCCGGGCCTTGCGCTTCCACGAAGACCAGCAGGCAATCGGCGTCACAGTCCGTCTGAATCTTCTTCACCGCGAGCCGGTGACCCGAACTCTCGCCTTTCAGCCACAACTTGTTCCGCGAGCGGCTGTAGAACGTCGCGAAACCGCTCTCCACGGTCCGGCGGAACGCCTCTTCGTTCATGAAGCCGACCATCAGAACCCGGCCTGTCGCCTCGTCCTGAATCACGGCCGGAATCAGGCCATCGAGTTTCCTAAAGTCCAGTTCCATGTTTGCTCGTTTCCTAGCCATCTGCACAAAGAAAGCCCGCCGTTCTCGCGGCGGGCCCTTTGAAAGTCTTGCGTTTCGCTGTTCTCGCTAGCGCGCAGACCGCCCGCCCATCTCATGATGGTGATGCTGACGGTGAGTGCGGCCGGCGCTGTACATGAAACCCTTAGCATACCACGCCTCATCCAACGTCGTAAAGTGCTGCGACCGGTTCCTCCGGCTCCGCTACACTGAACGGAATAAGGAAACCGACGGATTCCACCATGTTTCAATCATTGATCCGGCTTTTGCTGCGGCTCCTGTATCGCGTCCAGGTGAGCGGGCAGTTGCAAAGAGCGCCGAAAACGCTCATCGTCGCCAACCACCAATCCTTCCTCGATGCCGTCCTGCTCTGGGCCTGGCTGCCGCGCGACGTCCTCTACATCGTCCACACCCAGGTCATGGAGGAACGCCTGTTCCGTTTCCTCCTGCGATTCGCTGAGTATGTCGTGATCGATACTACGCGCCCCATGGCGATGAAGCAGGTGGCCGAGTTGATTGATTCCGGCCGTCCGGTGGTCATCTTCCCGGAGGGCCGCGTCACAACGACCGGGGCGATGATGAAGATCTACGACGGGCCTGCCTTCCTCGCCGCGCGCACCGGCGCCATGGTCGCTCCTATTACCATTGACGGGGCGATTCATGCCCGCGGCTTTACACGCATGACGCGCGACTTCCCGCGCCGCTTCTTCCCGCGCATCACGGTGACCTTCCATCCGGGCGAACTGCTGCCCATGCCTGAAGCCCCGAACGCCAAGCTCCGCCGCCGCAAGGCCAGCGAAGAACTGCGCCGCATCCTGCAGCGCGCCTGGCTCGCCGCCCGCCCGTCCCGTTCACTCCACGACGCCTTCCTGGAGGCTGTCGAGTTGCATGGCCGCGGCCGTGATCTCGCCGCCGACGCCGGCGGCACGAAGTTCACCTACGGAACTCTTCTCAAGGCTTCTCTCGCCCTTGGCCGGCTTACGGGCAAATTTACAAGCGAAAACGAAGTAGTCGGCGTGATGATGCCCAATGCCTCTGCCACCCTCGGGCTTTTCCTGGGCCTGCTCGGCGCGCGCCGCATCCCCGCGATGCTCAACTTCACCGCCGGTGTGGAAGGACTCAATAGCGCCATTCGCGCCGCGGAGATCAAGACCGTTCTTACCTCCCGCGCCTTCCTCGAACGCGCCAACCTCCAGCCGGTCGTTGACAGGCTCGAGGGCGTGCGCATCGTTCTGCTTGAAGACCTCCGCGCCACCCTGACCCTGGCCGACAAACTCTGGCTCATCCTCTTCGCGCTGCCCTTCCCCCGCGCCGCCACGCTACGGTCGAAACCGGAAGATCCCGCCGCGGTCCTCTTCACGTCCGGATCGGAAGGGAAGCCCAAAGGGGTCGTCCTGGCACACCGTTCCATCCTCGCCAATATCGAACAGGTGCTTACGGTGATGGATGTTTCGCCTGCCGACAAGATCCTTTCCGCCATGCCCGTATTTCATAGCTTCGGGCTGATGGCCGGTTTCCTTCTGCCGGTGCTCGGGGGCCTGCGCGTGTTTCTCTACCCCACGCCGCTTCATTACTCAATCCTTCCGGAGCTCTTCTACGACCGCGATTGCACGGTGATGTTTGCCACGCCCACGTTCCTTAAGCATTACGCCCGCCGCGCCCATCCCTATGACTTCCGCCGCGTGCGCCTTCTGCTCGCGGGCGCTGAGAAACTCACTGACGAGATCCGCCTGACTTATCTCGAGAAATTCGGAGTGCGGGTTCTCGAAGGCTACGGCGCCACCGAATGCTCGCCCGTCATCGCCGTCAACACGCCCATGAAATGCAAGGCGGGCAGCGTGGGTGAACTGCTTCCAGGCGTCGAGGCGCGCTTGGAAACGGTGCCCGGAATCGAGCGCGGCGGCCTTCTCCATGTCCGCGGCCCCAACCTCATGCTCGGCTATTGGAAGGAGGCCGCGCCCCGGACTCTCGAACAACCCGCTTCCGTCTTCGGCCCCGGCTGGTACGCTACCGGCGATCTTGCCGAATTCGACGAACATGATTTTCTGACGCTGCTCGGACGCGTAAAGCGCTTCGCCAAGGTCGCCGGTGAGATGGTCTCTCTGGAAGTGGTCGAAAATCTGGCCGAAGCCGCCAGCCCCGCGGCCCTCCACGCCGCTGTAAACCTGCCTGACGAACGGCGCGGCGAGATGATCGTCATCTGCACACAGGACCCGGCTCTCGACCGCGCGCGCCTCCAGGAGGCCGCCCGCGAACTCGGCGCGCCGGAACTCGCCATTCCCCGGCGCGTGATCCACGTGCCGAAAATTCCTCTTCTCGGGAACGGCAAAAAGGACTATCCTCGATTGAATGCCCTGGTGGAGGAACTGATTGCCGCAAAACAATAACGGCTATAGCGTGCGCGAACAGCGCGGCTGGTATTTCTACGATTTTGCCAACTCCGCGTTCTCCTCCACGGTGGTAACGCTGTTTCTCGGCCCCTGGCTCACCGTCCTCGCCCGCAACGCGGCAGATGCCAACGGGCTCGTTCATCCGCTTGGCATCCCTGTGGACGCCCGCTCCTATTGGAGCTACCTGATCGCACTGAGCGTGTTTTCCCAGGTGCTCTTCCTCCCGGTGATCGGCGGACTCGCCGACTACAGCGCCAGGAAAAAACACTGGCTAGGCCTTCTCGCCTACATTGGGGCCGCGGCTACCATCGGCATGTTTTTCCTCGATGGTACCCGCTACTTCCTCGGCGGCGTGCTGTTCCTTATCGCGAATCTCGCCTTCGGCGCCTCCATGGTGATTTACAACGCGTTCCTCCCCGAAATCGCTCCCGAGGAGGACCGTGACGCCGTTTCGTCCAAGGGCTGGGGGCTGGGCTACCTTGGCGGCGGACTCCTGCTGGCGCTCAATCTTCTGCTCTACCAGAATGCGGAAAACTGGGGTTTCGACGAGGGCTTCGCCGTTCGTGTCAGTCTCGCGTCCGCGGGCGCGTGGTGGGCGTTCTTTTCGATGATTCCCCTCGCCACGCTCCGCAACCGAAGGCCGCAGAAGCCACTGCCGAAGGGCGGAATTCCATTCAAGGACAGCTTCCTTCAACTCATCCGGACACTCCGCGGAATCCGTAAGCTGCCCATGACGTTTCTCTTCCTCGTGGCTTATCTTCTCTACAATGACGCGATTCAGGCGGTGATCGCTCTGGCCGGTCAGTTCGGCAGCGACTATCTCAAGATCCCAATGGCCGACCTGACTCTGGCGATCCTGATGGTCCAATTCGTGGCTTTTGGTGGCGCGCTGTTTTTCAACGAAATAGCCAAACGGATTGGCGCGAAAAACTCCGTTGTGGCAGCCTTGATCGTCTGGATCTGCCTGATGTTCGGCGTCTTCTTTGTCAAAACAACTGCCCACTTCTTCATCGCGGCGGCCCTTGTCGCCATCATCATGGGCGGCAGCCAGGCGCTGAGCCGCTCCATTTTCTCGCTCATGATTCCGCGGGGCAGGGAAGCGGAGTTTTTCTCGCTCTATGAAATCAGCGACAAAGGGACAAGCTGGCTTGCCCCCCTGATTTTTGGATTAACCCTCCAGTTCACGGGCAGCTACCAGCTTGCCATTCTCTCTCAGATTATCTTCTTCCTGGCCGGTCTATTGCTATTGTTGCGCGTCGATGTAGGCCGCGCGGCGCTCGAAGCGGGTTCCCCCGTCACCTGAGCGCCGCGCGTGTCGATTCAGTCATCAGTCGCCGCTCGGCGCTGGCGCCGGCCGCGCGCTCAGGGCCGTCTGCACAAGCCGGTCGGTGGTCTTTCGCGCTTCGATTGCACGGTTTGACAACGCGATGATGCGGGCCCCATAGCCAGGCTGCGCCGCCACCAACTGGTTCTCGCGCACGTCGTTGAGCAACTGGTTTACTTCCGGCGCAATCGCGGCGAGTTCAGCCGCGATACCCTCCACCGCGGCACGCTTGGCCGCCGGTAGCGCCCCGAAGTGCATCTCCAGGCTTCGCACATTCCGGGCCGATCTGTTCACCAGGTCTTTCACCGCGTCCAGCACGACGGCCTTGCTTTGCCAACTCACCAGGTGCTGGCTCCGCGCCAGTGCGGATAGCTCGTCCAGTTTTGTTGGGAGCGCGCGCTTGTTACTTCGCAGTTCCTTCAATTGCCGCGCAGTCTCCTGCGCGTCAAAGGCCGAGCGGCTGTTCGCAACGGCCGTCGAGGTGCACAAAGCGAGCGTAGCTGCCGCGGTGAACACACGAATAGCGTCCCGGGTCATCGTTGTTTTCTCCTATTTACTTGTTTTTGTGGAAAGAACAAAGCACGCGAAAGGTGATAGCGTACTCAGCTGGATAGATTCCTGCCCTGCCTCGCCAGTTACAAAAAAACGCAGCCTGGCTATTCCGCGGTTTGCGGCGTTGCTTCCTGCTCCTGGTATTGCAGCCGGTACAGCTTCCAATAGATCCCGCGCAATGCCAGCAATTCCTGATGTGCGCCGGATTCGCGCAGTTTGCCCTTATGCATGACGAAGATCCGGTCAGCGCGCTGAATCGTGGATAGCCGGTGGGCAATGATCAACGACGTTCGTCCTGATACCAGGCGCGCCAGCGCCTCGCGGACGCGGATCTCCGTCTCCGTGTCAACACTCGACGTGGCCTCGTCCAGAATCAGAAAGCGAGGCTCGTGCGCCAGCGCCCGGGCAAAGCCGATCAGTTGTTTCTGCCCGGTGGAGAGGCCCGCACCCCTCTCGCGCACGGGATGGTCGAATCCCTCCGGCAGCGAGCGCAGGTAGCCGTCCAGGTTCACCTGTTCCGCGGCACGTTCCAGTTGCGGCCTTCCGATATTGGCATTTCCGAGGCGGATATTGCCGCCGATTGTTCCTGTGAACAGAAATGGGTCCTGAAGGACTACTCCGAACTGCCGTCGCAGCTCCCGCGGGTCCATTTGGCGAATATCCACATCCCCAAGCCGGATTGTTCCGCGGTTGATGTCGTAAAAGCGCAACAAAAGGTTGGCGATGGTGGTCTTCCCGGCGCCGGTGTGTCCCACCACGGCGATGCTCTCGCCCGGTTCAATCCGGAACGATACGCCCCGCAACACCCAGTCCTCTTCGTTGTAGGCGAACCAAACGTCGTCGAACTCGATCGCCGCGGGCCTTTGAGGAAACGGCTTGGGCGCCGCCGGCCCCTTGATCGTCGCGTCCTTGTCGGTGAGCAGGAAGATGCGCTCGGCCGCGGCCATTGCGGTCAGCAGGATATTGTATTTTTCGCTTAAGTCCTGGATCGGCCGGAACACCCGCATCCCATACTGGAAGAAGGCCACCAGCACCCCCATCGAAAGACCGCTCGCGCGCACTTCAGTCCCGCCCCAAGCCAGCAGGCCCGCGAAGGCGAGCAGTGACACGAACTCCACCGCCGGATAGAACCATCCATAAGCCGAAATGGTTTCCTTGTGCGCCTCCAGGCTCATTCGGTTGATTTCGCAAAAATCCTCCGACGCGCGCGCTTCGCGATTGAACAGTTGCAGCACGCTCATTCCTGCGATGTGCTCCTGCAAGAAAGCATTGATCCTTGCCACCGCCAGCCGGACCCGGCGATTTGCCGCCTGTACCACGCGCCGGAATGCCACAGTGATGCCGAAGGCCAGCGGCAGCACCAGCAGCATCAACAACGTCAACCCCGGGCTGAGCCGGAACATGGCCGCCACAATGAAAAGCAGCACGAACACATCGCCCAGCACCGTCACCAAACCCTGTGCGAAAAGTTCGTTCAACGCATCCACATCGGTAGTCACCCTGGTCACCAGCCGTCCTACCGGGCTGCGGTCGTAATCGCGGACGTCCATCTCCTGCAGCCGCGTCATGATGTCCCGGCGGAGGTCGAACATGGCGCGCTGGCCAGTCCATTGCATCAGGTATTGCTGGCCGAATTGCAGCACCAGCGCCAGCGCGATCGAGGCAAAATACAGCAGCCCGATCTGCGTCAAGCCTTCGCGTGCGTCTTCCGCCAGTAGTGCTTCCAGCCACGGCAACACGGGTTCGCCCGCCGGCGCAAGGTAGCGGTCCACCGCCGTCTTCGTCAACAACGGGCCCAACACCTGTAACAGCGCGTCGCCCAGTAAGAAAAGCAGCGAGACAAGGATGATGGCCCAGTACGGACGCGCATAGGCCAGCAGCCGGCGCATCAGCTTTCCATCGTAGGATTTGTGAAGCAGCTCCTCTTCCACGATCTTCCAGTGTAGCCCGGCAGCGCGCCTTCCTCCGGTCTGACAGCGGCGGTAAAATAAAGAGTTTGCCCAGATTCAGGAGTTTCTCCCTTTGCAATCGATGAATGGTGTGATCGTCGTGGACAAGCCCTCCGGCTGGACTTCCCACGACGTGGTGAACAAGCTGCGGCGCATCGCCAACACCCGCAAAATCGGCCACCTCGGTACCCTCGACCCGCTCGCCACGGGCGTGCTCCCTTTGCTACTGAACCGCGCCACCCGGCTTGCTCAGTTCTTCACGAAGAACGACAAGCTCTACGAAGGCTTGATCCGCTACGGCTTCGCCACCGACAGCTATGACGCCGATGGCGTCCCAGCCGGCCCGGACCTCGCCCCCGCTCTGACCCTCGATCGGGTCGAGCGGAGCCTCGCTCCTTTCCGTGGTGAATTCGCCCAGAAACCGCCCCCTGTTTCGGCCAAGAAAATCGCAGGCAAAAAAGCTTACGAACTTGCGCGGCGCAATCAGCCGGTTGATCTGCCCGCCGTGCCAGTTCAGGTCCACCAACTAGACATCCTGGAAGTTCAGGGCAGCACCGCCCTCATTCGCGTCCACTGTGGCGCGGGCACCTATGTCCGCTCCATCGCCCACGACGCTGGACAGCGCGCCGGCTTTGGTGCTCACCTCATGGAATTGCGGCGCCTCGCCTCCGGCCCCTTCGCTATCGAACAAGCCCGGACACTTGAGGAACTCGAAACTCTCGCCCGTGAAGACCGCCTTCCCGAAGCTCTGGTGCCCGCCGCCTCTCTGCTGCCCGAGATGCCCAATGAGATCGTGGATCCGGCTACCGAGGCGCATATCCGTCAGGGCCGCACTTTTCGTGTCTCGCCCTTCCGGAGCCGGGGCTCGGCCCGCAACGTGAAGGCTCTCTCTCGCGACGGCCAATTGATCGCCATCGGCGAGATCCGCCTCCCGAACCTCTATCACCCCGTGGTCGTCTTCTAGCCCTTCTCGCGCCGGTGCTTTGCCCAGTCCTCTTTCACGAACTGCTGACCCCGGCCAATGCCCAGTGCGTCGGCCGGCACCGGCTTGGTGATCACGCTGCCCGCGCCGATGTAGCTTCCTTCGCCGATCTCGACCGGAGCCACCAGCGTCGAATTTGATCCCACGAATGCGCGATCGCGAATTGTCGTCGGATGTTTTCCCTTACCGTCGTAATTGCACGTGATTGTTCCCGCCCCGATATTCACGTTGCGGCCAATAGTCGAATCACCCAGGTACGATAAATGCATCGCTTTCGAGCCGGGCCCCAAATGCGTCTTCTTCAATTCCACGAAATTGCCCACCTGCGCCTGCTCGTCCACGAACGCGCCCGGACGCAGCCGCGCGAACGGACCCACGCTCGCGCCCGCCGCCAGCCGCGAATCGACCATCACGCAAAACGCCTCCACCGTGGCGCCGTCCTCCAGGCCGCAGTTCTCGATGATCGCGCACGCTCCAATACTGCAGCCTTCGCCTACCCGCGTGTGCCCACGTAGCTGCACGAAGGGTCCGATCACGGTGTCCATGCCCACTTCCACGCCCGCGTCGATCCGTACCGTCTCCGGCTGCTCGATTGTCACCCCCGACAGCATCAATTCACGCGTCCGCCGCGCCCGCAATACCCGGTCCACTTCCGCCAATTCCACGCGCGTGTTGATCCCCAAAATCTCATGCGGATCGTCAACGGTATATGCCGCGGTCTTCAACCCTGTTTTCGCGAGGATCTCTGGAATATCGGTCAAATAATACTCCCCCGAAGCCGGATTCGGCCTTAATGCCGCCAGCGCCGGCCAGAGGGCCTCGGCCTCGAAACAATAGATTCCAGAGTTAATCTCTTTCAGCGGCTTCTCTTCCGGGAGGCAGGCCTTCTCCTCCACGATGCGCACCACGCGGCCCGCGCCGTCTCGATAAATCCGCCCGTAGCCGGTGGGATCGTCCAGATGCGTAGTGATCAGCGTTGCCGCGCATCCCTCCTCGATATGATGCTCAAGCAACCCTTGGATCGTCTCGGGACGCAGCAGCGGGCAGTCGCCATAGAGCACAATCACCCGCCCCTCGGCATGTTGGGGAAGCCCCCGGCAAGCGCTCACCGCATCCCCCGTGCCGAGTTGCTCGCGTTGTACGGCGAACTGGATGCCATGGTTCTCCACGGCCGCCCGCACACGGTCCGCCTGATGGCCGATGACGGCCGTAATGCGGTCGGGAGGCGCAACTCCACGCGCCGCCCCGATCACGTGCTCCAGCAAGTGGGCGCCGCCCGCGCGGTGCAGTACCTTGGCCATTTTTGAACGCATTCGCGTGCCCAGGCCGGCGGCTAGAATGATGGCGGAAACTGGGATAGACATCCCCTCGATTGTAGCGGGCCGTTTCCCCTAGCCGCCGGTCTTTAACCCGCGCCCAGCCTGCGCGCGCCGCCGCCGGCCTCGCTTGGCCAGTTGCAACGCTACTTGCCCCACGCGCTCCGGATCGTGGCGCACGATCTCTCCCGGCGCCGCCAGGGGCAACAGGACCGATTGAATCCTCATCCGCCGGATCTCTTCGAAATCATTGACCACCGGCTGTGCCAGGCTCCGCGCGTAGCGCCGTACCGCGGGTTCGGCCAGCGGCGCCGTATTGAGCACGGCATATTCGATCAACCTGCGCCGTGCATGGGCCTCGATCGCCTTCAAGTGTGCCGATGCTTTCATCCCCGTCGTCTCGCCCGGCTGTGACATCAGGTTGACGAAACACGCCTTCACCGCCGGAGATCGCGCAATCTCCAACGCGATCCCGCGCACCAGCAAATTCGGAATCAAACTTGTATAGAGCGACCCCGGCCCCAGCGTGATCAGATCGGCCGTCCGGATCGCCTCCAGCGTTTCACTCAACGGGCGGCACACCGCCGGCACAAGCTCGATCCTTGCAATCGGCGACGTGCTGCGGCTGATCCTCGACTCTCCCTCCACGACGCGGCCGTCTGCCAGAGTGGCCCGCAAACCGACCTGCGAGGCGGTGCTGGGATAGATTCGTCCAGTGATTGCCAGCACCTCAGAACTGAGCCTCACGGCCTTGCCGAAGTCCCCGGTCACTTGCGTCATTACCGCCAGAAAAAGATTCCCGAAGCTGTGCCCGCGCAGGCCGCGCCCGCTGTCGAACCGGTATTGGAACAACCGCGTCAGCAGCGCTTCATCCTCGGCCAGGGCCACCATGCAGTTCCGGATATCGCCCGGCGGCAGCATGTCTAATTCACGCCGAAGCCGCCCCGAACTGCCCCCATCGTCGGTGACCGTCACCACTGCCGTAATGTCCATCAACGGATGCGGCGAGGGCAGCCGCGCATTGATGTGCGAATACCGCTTGATGCCTTTCAGCAGCGTGGACAACCCCGTCCCGCCGCCGATGGCTACCACCCTCAACGGTCCCTGCAGGCCCGCGCCCACGGCCTCCGTCAGCCTCTCTGACCGGTGATCAATTCGCGGATAACCGAGTCCTGCAGCAGAGGCTGAAAATCGTTGTCCGATCGTGCCAGGCCGCGAGTAGCCGGATCCAGCGAAATCGCCTGCTGCAGATGCGCCACCGCCCCGGGCATGTCGCCCATCAGCCCCGACGCCAGCGCAAGCGCGTATCGCACGTGCGCCCCGTCGCCTAACTTCACAGCCTTCTGCAAATGAGGCAGCGCATCGCTGTACTTCTGCAGGTTCATCAGGCTCACCGCGTAGGTGTAGTAATCCTCCGCGGTCTTCAGGACGACGTCCGCCTTGGCCATCCGCTGCGTACACATCCGGACGTACATCTGCGCCGATTCCTTCACCGTGATCTCGGGGCCCTGTGCGCACAACTCAAACAGGTGTTGCGCATCTGCGAACTTGCCGCCGTGGAACAGCTTCATCGCCCGTGCAAACAGGTCCGTATGCTCCTTGCCATTCGTCGGTACGGCCGCGGGGGCCGGGTTGTTCGCGGTTGCTTTCGGCGTTTTCTTCATCGATTCCTGCAATCCCCTACGGGCCTGACGCCCCGAATCGTAGGCGCATTCTTCAAAGTACTAGCAGAACTATCGCACCCCGCGCAACAGCGGCTAAACCGTTACAATCATCTTCGTGACCAGCGGCTTCTGCACTTCCGATGGCTCCACGCGCTTCACCGCGCGCCACCAGGCGCTCGCAGGCCGGGAATTTTACCGCCGGACTCCCGCCGGTTTGCTCTCTTCCATCGGTCTTGGCACCTACCTCGGTAAACCGGACGAAGCCGCCAGCGCGCGTTACGTGGAGGCCATCCTCGCCGCGCTCAACGGCGGCATCAACGTCTTCGACACCGCCATCAACTACCGTTACACCCGCTCCGAGCAAGACCTCGGCGAAGCTCTCCGGCGAGCCTTCCAGGAAGGCCTCGCCGCTCGCGACGAAGTCCTCGTCTGCACCAAAGCCGGTTTCCTCACCGCCGGCGCCGTCCCCTCCAACCTCCATCCCTCCCATATCGTGGCGGACTCCCATTGCATCGAGCCCGAATTCCTCAGCGACCAGGCTGCCCGTTCCCGCGCCAACCTCCGCCTCGATACCATCGACGTCCTCTACCTCCACAACCCCGAAACTCAGCTCCGCTCCATTCCCCTCGCCAAGTTCGAGGACCGGATCGCCCACGCCTTCGAGCGCCTCGAAAAGCTTTGTACCGCGGGCCACATTCGCCACTACGGCGTCGCCACCTGGAACGCCTTCCGCCTGAAGCCCGGCCAGGACGAACGCCTCTCGCTCCCCCGTCTCATCGAACTCGCGCGCAACACCGCTGGCGAAGACCACCACTTCCGCTTCATCCAGCTCCCGCTCAACCTCGCCATGCCCGAGGCCTTCACATACCCTCATGCCCTGCTCGACGGCGAGGGAATTAATGTGCTCGAAGTCGCCGCCCGCTCCGGCATCACCGTTGTCGCCAGCGCCTCCCTGAACCAGGCCAGACTCGTCAACGGCCTTCCGGCTCGCCTCCGCTCCCGGTGGTCCGCCCCGCAAACCGACGCCGAGTTCGCGCTGCAATTCGCCCGCTCCGCCCCCGGCGTCACCACCGCTCTCGCCGGCATGGGCCAGACCGCGCATGTCCGCGAAAACCTCGCCGTAGGAGCCTATCCGCCCGCGCCCGCCAGCGACTGGCTCAGCATCTTTCAACGGGAGCAGTAATCCGGCGTGCATCCGGCCGTCCTTGAACCCCCGTTTCATCTGGACGAAGTCCCCGATATCCCTGCCATTTATGTCATCCACGCCGGCGGCGCCCGCCCCCTGCTCGGTCGCACCGCTCGCCTCCGCCGCCGCTTGAATCGCATCCTCGCTCAACCCTCCGCTCCCTCTCGCTTCCTCAACCTCCACCTTCTCGCCTCCCGTGTCGAATACACCCTCACGTCCTCCCGCCTCGCTGCGCACCTCGCTTTCTATGAAGCCGCCCGCGCGCACTTCCCCGAGGACTACTCCAGACTCATCCGATTGCGCCTCCCGCCGTACGTCAGACTTCTCCTGGCCAACCCCTACCCTCGCACGCAGGTCACCTCCCGGCTCTCCGCGTCTCAGAGTCTTCACTTCGGACCATTCCGCACTCGCGCCGCCGCCGAACGATTCGAAGCCGAAATGCTCGACTTGTTCCAGGTCCGCCGCTGCCAGGAGGATCTCGACGTCTCGCCCGATCATCCCGGCTGCATTTACGGCGAAATGGGCCGCTGTCTGCGCCCTTGCCAGGAAGTCGTTTCCGCCGCCGAATACCAGAGCGAAGTCCTCCGTCTCGAAAACTTTCTTCGGTCCTCCGGTCACACCCTGCTCGCCTCCGTTCGCGCCGCGCGCGAACGTTCCGCCGCCAGCCTCGATTTCGAGGAAGCGCATCGCCAGCATCTTCAGGTCCAGCGCATCGAGCAAGTCCTCAAACTCCGTGATGATCTCGTCACGGACGCCGCCCGCCTTTCGGGCGTCGCGGTCACGCCGGGCGCCGTTCCGGGCCATGTCGAACTCCGTTTCATGCTCGACGGCGGCTGGCTGCCCGCCATCAGCTTCAAGGTAGCTCCCGATTCCACGGGTGCCATGATTCCCATGGACCAGCGCCTCCGCGCACTCGCCGAGACCCTTTCCGCCGCCCGCCCCGCCACGCGCGAACGCACTGAACACCTCGCGCTGCTCGCCCGCTGGTACTACTCTTCGTGGCGCGATGGCGAATGGCTCCCTTTCGATTCCCTCGCCGCCTTGCCTTACCGCCGTCTCGTCCGCGCCATCTCCCGCATCGCCTCCGGGATTCAGGCCACCCTATTCTGACCGCCGGGATTGCTACTTTAGTGGGAACGCTTCTGCGCGCCGGATTCGTGAAGCGTGTTTCCGGAAATTGTCCGATGCCGCCCGGCATAATGGTTGTGGAGATCACTCATCGTGGGACCTAAGCCTTCCGCCAAGGAGCCTCGCCTCAACGTCACTTTGCTCCTCGCCACCAGCCTCGCCCTGCTCCTCATCGGCGGCGCTGTTGCGTTTCTCGTCATCCGCTCCGGCGGTGACGAGGACCTCGGCTCGCTAACCGCAGAAGCCGAGGCCTACATGCCTCAACTCCAGCTCACCGAGGTCAACATGGAAGCTGCCGACAGCTTCATGCAGACCACGCTCGTCGAAATCACCGGCCGCATCACCAACATCGGCGACCGCGCCGTCCGCCTCGTCGAAGTCAACTGCATCTTCACCGATCCCTACGGTCAGCGTCTGCACCGTGAACGCGTCCAGCTTGTCCGCCCCCGTGGCGCGCCCCTTAACCCTGGCGACTCGCGCACCTTCCGTCTGCCCTTCGACAACCTCCCCGAGGGCTGGAATCAGGCCCTCCCCTACTTCGCCATCGCCCGCATTGAGTTCGCCCAATAGGAAATGGCTCACCTTCTGCTCATTGACGACGACCCCGTCCAACTGGACATCCGCCGCCGTCTGCTTGAGCGCTCAGGTCATTCCATTGCCACCGCCGCTACTCCAGCCGAAGCCCTGGCCGCTCTCGCCGCCCGCGCGCCCGCCTGCGTGTTGATGGACCTCCGTCTCCCCGCCGCGGCCGACGGCCGCGCACTGCTTCGCGATCTGAAACGCCTCGCCCCGGACGTCCCGGTCATCGTGCTCACCGGCATGCCTCAGGACCTGGAATCCACCCCAGAACGCGCCCTTGCCAGCGCCCTGCTCCGCAAGCCGGTCCGCTCCGAATCCCTGGCCGCCGTCATCGGCAGGCTCGCGATCTCCGCATTCCTGGCCCTCTTCTGCTCTTCACCCGCCTTTGCGCAGATCCGGGATTTCAGTTTTGCGGTCAAAAATCCACGCTCGGAACTCATCGCCGACCTCGACCTGTCCTCGCCAGGCGCCGACTGGTCCCGCCAGGGCGCAGAAGCCGCAAGCGCCCGCCTCACCATCGCCGGCCTCCCTCCACAACACATCGTCGTTTACGGAGGTCCGCGACGTCACACCTACTCGGTCTTCCTTGGCCGATTGCCCGCGGGCTCTCACACCCTCCGCATCTCCCGCGATTCCAAGCTCTCCGCCGCAAACGCCCGCCTTGAGATCCACGACGCCCGCGTCCGGGAGGTCCCGCCCGGAGATCCCGCGTACGAAATCGTCGCCCACGCCCCCATCCTCTACCCGCGCGCGGACACCATCGGCCGCTTCTCCGATATTCCCCTGCTGACCTACGCCACCCGCGCCAACGAGCGGGGGCAGCGCCGGCTCGAATACACGGTGATCTTCTCGAACGAAGACGGCGGTACTTCCACCCGCAGCCTGATGGCCCGATGGGGCCGGCCTACGGATATCGAGTACGTGTACCGCGTCTGGCTCGATGCCCGCGGAGCCATCAGCCGCACCCAAATCCAAACCCGCGGCCACAAAGATGTTCCCTATGATGGCCGCCGCGAGGCGTTCCACCCTGTCCTCGAAACCGTCACGAACAACAACATGGTCGAGGCCGCTCGCGGCCAGTCTCTGCTCCGCCACCAGCCCGCCCCCGTCGAGGTCGACCTCTCCCACGGATCGCGTGAACTGGTCATGGACCAATTCCCCCTCACCTATGCCGTCGCCGCCAAGGAGTTGATCCGGGAAGGAAAGCTCCGCGAGCCAGGTTCTCCAAGCGACGAGAACATCTCCGACCCTCGCCACTACTTGACGATCGAGCTCAAACTGAACCTGAAACACGGGGCGCTCCAGGTCTTCGTCGGCCGGCGCAACACGAATCAGTGGGCGGGGTCCGCCGCCGGCCGGGCCGAGGATTTCATCACTCGCTCCGGTTGGGTCCGGACTGCTGTCGAACTGCCGCCCAACACCGCACCCGACGAAATCACCGCGCTCGCCCTACAATGCATGGTGAACCGCGACCCCCGCAAGAAGGGTGAACCGAATACGGGAGCCTGCCAGGTGGAGGCCATTGGCCAGGTCTTCTTCCTCGGAAACGATTATATGCCCCGCTCGCCGCTGCGATTCAGCGATGCGCCCGCGGTCATCGAAAGCGGCGCTATCGCCGTCTTCCGGCGCCAGCCCTGATGAACCCCGCCGAAGAACTCCGCCGCCGCCTCGCGACAGGCGGCAGTCTCATCCTGAGCCTCAAGATCACACCCAAATCCCCGCGTACCGCCTGGGCCGGTGTGCTTGACGACGGCGTAATCAAAATCCGGGTCGCCGCCCCGCCGGAGAAAGGCAAGGCCAACGCCGAACTCATCCGCTTCCTCGCGCACGAACTCGGTCTTCAGGCCTCGCGAATTGAAATCATCAGTGGTGCGGCCTCGACTCGGAAACTGGTCCGGTTGTCTTCGGAGCGGGCATCACCCGCTGCATAACCCACTCGGCTGCCGCCGGTGGGTCGCCCACCGGCGTCCGCGCCGTGCCTTGGATCAGGTTTCCCGACACCCGTCCCATCATCTCGTACACCATGGTCCCGCCCTCACTCCGCGTGCGCCTCAACACAAATCTCAACTCGTTGCCCGTGATCGTCCCGTCCTCGATCTCCAGCCGCCGCGACTCACTGAAATGAAACGTCCCCATGAGCTTCGAACCCTCAGTCCGCAACTCGACCCGCGCCGTCATCTCGCCCATCGGGCTGGCCATCTTCCAGTTCCATTCCCCGTCCACCCGGGCCGTCTGGCCCGCCAGCCCGCCGCTCAGAACCGCCAGCAGTGTCGCTGCCCTCCACATGCCCGCAGAATATCAACCGCGCACCCCGGCGGCAAGGCTCAGCACGGATAGCATCCGAACACCCGCAACATGTCCGCCAGCTCCTCCAGATGTCCCAGCGCCCGCTTCACCCGCTCCTCCTCCAGTCGCCCCAGGAAATCCACATAGAACAGGTATTCCCATGGCCGTCCGCGCAATGGCCGGGATTCGATCTTGGTCAGGCTCAAATCCCGGAGTGCGAACGCGCTCAACGCCTTGAACAAGGACCCAGGCTGGTTCCGCGTGGTAAAAACCAGCGACGTCTTCCAGCCCTTCTTCGCTGGCCCCACGGCTGGCAGCGGCTTCTCGCCTGCCCGCCGCAGCAGAAAGAACCGCGTATGGTTCTCCCGGTCGTCCTCTATTGATTTCTTCAAGATCCGGGCGCCGTAGATCCCTGCTGACACGGCTGAGGCGATCGCCGCCGCATCCTTCAGCCCCTCCTCCATCACCATCTTCACGCTGCCCGCCGTGTCATAGAAAGGCGTCCGCTCCAGTTGGGGATTCGCCGCCAGAAAATGGAGGCACTGGTTCAACGCCACCGGATGCGAGAATACCCGCCGCAGATCCTTGAACATCACCCCCGGAGCTGCGATCAGGTTGTGGATGATCCGCACGTTTGTCTCGCCCGTGATGTGATGGTCGAAGTTCAACAGATGGTCATAGTTCTCATGGACTGAGCCGTGTAACGTGTTCTCGATCGGTATCACGGCCGCGGCCGCTTCGCGGTCGCGCAGCGCCGCGAACACATCCTCAAACCGCGGACATGGCAGTATCTCCGCTTCTTCGCCCACCAGCCGCATCACCGCTTCATGGCTGAACGCGCCAGGCTCGCCCTGGAACGCGGCCCTTACCCCGCCCTTGCGCCGCATCAATCCGCACCTCCGTCTGGGATGGTAATTTTTGCAAACCCACCTTGAGTTTGTTCCGAATTCAGAACAAAATTGATTCTAGGAGACATAACCGACGTTACACGCCCCGCGCGGGCTGCGCTGAGATCATATCATGGAAGTTGCCGGACTCAAGCTGAAACGCGCCCGCGAACGGATGGGCCTCCGTTACCGTGATGTTGAGGAGTTCAGCCAGCGCCTCGCCGACCGGCGCAAGAACAGCGAACTCTCCATCGCCATCAGCCGGCTCTCCGACATCGAGAACCGGGGCGTCGTTCCCACGATCTACAAGCTCTACTCGCTCTGCGCTATCTACCGGCTCGATTTCTCCGAAGCGCTCCGCTGGTATGGTGTGGACCTGCCCGGCCTGCCCGCCGACGCCGTCTTCCTCCAGCCCGAGCGCACCCACCTCGTCGGGTTCTCCGCCGAATCCACGGGCGTTGGCGGTCAGGTGCAGGTGCCTCTCTCGCTCGATCCGGGACTCGACCTCAGCCGCACCACCTTCCTCAGCCGCTACATCCAGAGTTGGGGCGTGCTGCCCCTCATGCTGGTGGGCGGATTCGATCTCCGCAACCACCGTTACGGCTTCCTCGGCCTCGATGACTGGTTCATGTATCCGCTGCTGTCTCCGGGGTGCCTCGTCTTAATCGACGAAACCCGCCGCAAGATCGAGCGCTCCGGCTGGACCAACGAACACGACCGCCCCATCTACTTTCTCGAGCACCGCGACGGCTGGCTTTGCGGCTGGGCGGCGATGTCGGGCGACACCCTTGTCGCCCTGCCTCATCCGGCCTCCGAACAGGAACCCCGCCTGTTCCGTTTCCCCGAAGAGGTGGACATCGTCGGACGCGTGGCCGGCATCGCCCACCGTCTCGACTTTATGCGGCGTCCCCCCCCGCGCTCTTGAGCCCCCTCAGCAGGGCCTCGATGTCTCCCAGGAACAACTCCCGCTCCGGCGCCCCGGCCGATGCGGGCATCAGATTCTGGTAGTGCGCCAATCGCAGCCAGGTCTCGATCAAAACGTGCCGTTCCACCAGCAAGCCGCTGAAGAACAGAGCCAGATCCGTCCGCTGGTACTCCAGACTCATTCCAAGCCATTCCTGGAAACAGGCCGCGTGGCTCTCGCGCAGCGCCCGGTCTGCCTCCACCGCGCCAAAAACCTGAGCTAAACCATGATGCTCATACGTCCCGCTGTTCGGGTTCCTGAGCCGGGACAGGTAGTCCAGACGTCCGAAAACCGAGGGGATTTGGGTCAGCGTCCTCCGCCATAAATCCTGACTGGGCCGTTGCTTTTGATCCATCCGCATGCTTTGAATCCATTCAGGACCGGACCTGAATTCGCCCGTCCTTTCCCAACTATGTCCTAAACCGGAGTCCTCGTCAATTCGGGAATCCGCCTCCGGATTCGTCTCACCCCCGCGAAGCGGCCGAATAACGTTCTGGGTTCAGAAAATCTCAACGCAAAATCCCCGGATCTCCCCGACTCCGGGTAGTCTTTGTTCGTGGCCTCAGGGCCTCAGCCAAATCCTTAGATCACTGGAGCATCCCAAACACCATGAAGCGTCTCCTCCTCGCGCTGCTGCTGCTCGTTCCCACCTTCGGCGCCGCTACGCTGCCGAGTCTCGACCAGGCCGCCGACCCCTGGCCTGACTGCCTGCCCTGCCCGCGTGTCGCCATGCCGGGCGATCTGCCGATTGGCGGTAACGGCGGCGAGTAATCCTCCCTCATCCTCGCGAAGTACACAATCGTTCGGAATATGGCGAAGCGCGGACCGTGCGCTTCGCCATATTTCTTTTTCCGCGGCAGCCTCTATGATAGTGGTAGTACCATACTCGCCAGCCCATGAATTGGCTCCCAAGCATCGAACGCTACCTGCACCTGCTGCAGTTGACGGCCATGATTCTGCTCCTCCTCAGGCTGACTTGGTACCGGCTGGCGGGAGGAAACAAGTGGCTGGCCGCCTTCCTCGCAGTATCCGCCGCTGGCGGCGTCTCCCTCATGTCGCTCCCCTTCAACACCAACCGCTACGCCTACACCTGGGCCGCCCTGCAAGTCCTCAAATGGTTCCTTTCCGCCATGGCTGTCCGCGAACTCGCGGGGTTGATACTGGCCGAATACCGAGGCCTTTCCATCCTCTCCCGCCGGACCTTGGCCGCCGTTTTCGCTCTTTGCGCTTTAGGCTCGCTCACCATCGTCTCTTTCGGATTTTATGATCCCGCCGAGTCCTTCCCGCTTCTCCGCCTCGTGCTGCTATTCCAACAGGCCATGGCGCTAACCCTCACACTGTGCCTGTTCGTCCTGCTCGGCTTTGTGCTCTGGTTTCCCCTGCCGCTCGACCGCAATTTGCACCTGTACAGCTTCTGTTTTCTCATCCCCCTCTTCGCCACCGCCACCGCCGTCGGCGTCCGCGTGTTCGGCGGCGCGGAGTGGCACCGGGCGATGAGCACCGCAACCCTGCTCGCCTATGCCGTTTGCTTCAGCTGGTGGGCGGTTCGTTTGCGTCCCGCGGGCGAATCCGGACCGCGTTTCGCCGTCATTCCCCGCGCACCCGATGACGAACGCCGCCTTCTGAATAAACTAGCCGCCCTAAACCAGGCGCTGGAATCGCGCCGCCGGGATCTTTGAAAATCGCACCTGTGGTTACGGATTATCGCAAGAATAGCGATTGCAGCCGGACCATTCCCGGTGTATTATTATCGTGACCGCTGTTGCTATTACTTCGAGGTTATCGATCTCAATGACGCCTCCGCTCCTTCTCGTCCTCGCCGCCTTGACGGCGACCGTGCTGATCGCCTGGATGTTCCGGCGACTCGTCCTATCCCGCCGCCAGTTCGAAGAACTCCCGGACGGCTGGGACCGGATCGATCCCAATCGTTACGCCCCCTTGGCCCGCTTGCTCGCGGCTGAAGATTTTGCCTATCTGCGGACCCTCCCGGGATATGATCCGCAACTCGAACGGACGCTGCGCCGCCGCCGGATCGAGGCGTTCCGGCACTACCTGTCGGAACTGACCCGCGATTTCGAGATTCTCCAGCGTGTCGGCCAGATGCTGATCGCAAGCGGACAATCCAGCCCCATGCTCCGTGAACAACTCCTGCTTGCGCGCGCCACTTTCGCACGCGCGCTCTGGCAGGTGCGCATTGAACTGGTGTTGTTCCGCCTCACCGGCCGCGCCGTGAACGGCGGTCGTCTGCTGTCAGCGCTGCAAAACGCTTGCGGAGCCCTGCACATCCAACCGCGCGAATCGGCCGCCTGATCGCTGTCAGAAGGAGAACCCGCTCGCGCAAAGCCGCCTGAGCTCTCCGCGGGCCTCCTTCAATCCTTCGAACTGCTTCTCTGCTTCCTTGAACCGCCGGTGGTGTACGCGCCGGCGCCCGTTCTCGAACTCCACGGGATGCGCCACATGCAGCATCTCGTGGAACATCACATACTCCACCGCAAGCCTCGGCGTCTCAGGCCGGTCCAGAAACCGGCTTAACACAATCGTGCGGTGAGCCGGATCCCAATGGCCCAGATGGGTGCGTGCCTCGCCCCGGCTCCACGCAAGATGCACTTGTTCCATGGTTCCGCCAAAATAGCGCTGATTCATGGCTTCGAACAGTTCGCGCAGATCGAACCGCCGCCCCTGCGTTCCGCTCGTACGCTTATGACCGTTTCGCCGCCGCAACGCTTCCAAGCGCGCCCGCGTCTCCTCCCGGTTCACCCATCCCCGGTAGCGTTCTTCATATTCGGCTGCCGCCCGCACCCGCAGTACCTTGCCGATCAGGATTTCAGCCAGCGCCTCCAGCACGCCCTCCGGCGCCTCGCGCAGCGCTTCCGATAATCCCACCTGCATCACGCCGTCACGAATCCGCAGGGTGCTGATCGAGTTCGCGTAGGCCCGCCAGCGCACCCGGACGGACTCGACCTCGGACGGCCGGCGCCGCGCCTTCACCCGCGTTTGCCGGTAAACCCGCGAGAAAGTCTCCTCCGGCGTCTCCCGGTATCCGTCTTTCAATTCCAATGCCAGTTGCATCCCTCTCCCGAATAGCATATCAATGGAGTTTTGCGTCCTTTTTGGACGTGTCATTCGAAAGGCTTGCGCCCAGTCCGCGTGCCCGGCTCCATGCCTGGCTCCGGACCGGAGCCAAGCAAAGGAAGGCTTTTTGCGTAACGTCAAAATCAGCGCGATCGGCACCTACGTCCCTCCGCGCGTCCTTACCAATGTCGACCTCGAAAAGATGGTCGATACCACGAACGAATGGATCCTCGAGCGTACCGGAATCCGCGAGCGCCACATCGCCGATCCCGATACCGCCACGTCCGACCTGGCCGTCGAGGCGGCCAAGTCGGCCCTGGCCCAGCGCGGTCTCGATCCCGCCGAACTCGACGCCATTCTTCTTTGCACCGTCACGCCGGATCATTTCTTTCCCTCCACGGCGTGTCTGGTCCAGCACCGTCTCGGCGCGAAGCGAGCCTGGGGCTTCGATCTCATCGCCGCCTGCTCCAGCTTTGTGTACGGACTGACGACCGGCGCGCACCTGGTCGGCGCCGGTACCCACTCCAAGGTGCTCGTTATCGGCGCAGACACCATGTCCCGCATCATCGACTACACCGACCGAGCCACCTGCGTCCTGTTCGGCGACGGTGCGGGTGCAATGCTGATCGAGCCCGCCGAAGACGGCGAACCCGGATTCGTCGGCTTCCGCAACGAAATCGACGGCTCCGGCGGCGATTACCTCAAAATGCCCGCCGGGGGCAGCCGTCTTCCACCCTCTCACGAAACCATCGATCAGCGCCTGCACTTCGTGAAGCAGGACGGCCAGGCGGTGTTCAAATTCGCAGTGCGCCGGATGCACGAAATCAGCGCGGATTTGCTGAAGCAGACCAACACGTCCGCCGCGGACGTCAAAGTGATGATTCCGCATCAGGCGAACCTCCGCATCATCAACGCCACCGCCGACCGCCTCGGCCTGACGCCCGAGCAGGTGGTCATCAACATCGAGAAGTACGGCAACACGACAGCCGCCACCATCCCGCTCGCCACCATGGATGCGATCCAGGACGGCCGTCTGAAGAAAGGCGACCTCGTGCTGTTCTCCGCCGTCGGCGCCGGTTTCACCGTCGGCGCCAACCTTTGGCGCTGGGCCCTCTGATCCCGTCACCAGATTCCACCCTGCAGCGGGCGCAAGCAGACCTCCGTTGTTGCGCCCCCCTGCACTTCGGCACGCGTCCCTTTTGGCAGCACTCGCTGCACCGGTACGGGTGCCCGCAACTCGTCCGAACCCACCCATTCGGTGAAGGCCAGCGCCACAAAGCCGCCGGGCCGGAACCTCTCCAGTTCGAAACGCGCCCATCGCCGCCCACCCGGATCGATTCCACAAACCAGCCTCGAATGAAGCCGGCGGCGGCCATACGGTTAGCCTGACGTCTTCGAGAAGGAAGCGGCCGTCCTCGCCGGTCACCATGGTTGGCGCTTCGTTGCGCTGGCCATGCCGGACAGAGGCCGTGACTCCGGCCAGCGCCTCGCCCGTGGCCTCCTGGCGTACGAAGCCCTCCACCGCCGATGATGCCTGCGCCGCAGTGTCCGCAGCGATGAGGAGGAAGACGAATAGCAGGGTCTGGTACATCCGCGCGAATCGGATCACAGGTTTTCGGCGGGAAAATCGACCGGCAACACGGCGCGGAATGAGTGCATTCGTTCGGGGTTCGTTCCGGGTTCGTTTGGGGGTTCGTTCCGGGTTCGTTTGGAGTTCGTTCCTAGTTCGTTTCGATTCGTTTTGGGGTGTTTTGTGCTTGTATCGTGTTGATTTTATTGAAAACGTGGGGCGAAGATCCGGTGAATTGAGAAATATGTTTTTTGCGCGCGGCCCGGGCGCGCGTTGGGTGAGGAGCGGGCATGCGGATTTGCGGACGGATTTGGGCAAAATGCTCATCTCGGCGACTACTATAGCGGGCGAAACTTGGAAATCGAGCTTCAGGGAAGGGGTTCGGGCGGGAGATTGGTTACGGAAGTGGTTGAGGCGGGGCGGGTTGGCGGTTTTCGGGATTTTTTTGCTAAAGGCGTCACCGCGGGGAGGGACACAGGCACCCGTCCCACCGCACTTTTCGGCGAAATCGTATGTGATAGAAAGGAATGGACTTAGCGGCACGGCAGGGGAGGGGGCAGGGCTGGGTGGGGCGGGTGGAAGCAGGCAGGTCCATATATATCAGTAACTTATGGAAGGTATGGTGTGACGGGGCAGGCTGTCCCGGGTGCCGGGTGCCCGGGTGCGACTCAATCACTTTACCTCGAAGCTGAATGCCTCCGGGCAACCGCCAGCACCCCAACCAAACGGGGCTATTCGCCCACCGAAGTTCTTTCAATCCAACAGGATGAATCGCTCGCCACAACGGTCTACGGGTTCATCGCCGAACACTCAGCCCCGCTCCCCGGAAGGAGTTTGGTGATTGGGTCCCCGAAATCCGAAATCCCCGAAATCCGAAATGCCGAAATGCCAGACGATTGACGGATGTTCGCGCCGATGGGGGCCTTTTCGTCCCGTTCGATCCAGAGATGGCGCATCACGGGGATGCCTGGGCGTTGCAGCTATTCCGAGATTGCGGTCTCTCCCTCCGAGGCGCGGAGCGAATCTATCCGCTGCGCCATTTCCGCCACGGTGGGAGGTTCGTCGAACACCAGCGCCTCGGGACTCATCTGATAAGCGGTCCCAACCCGCGCGAGCAACGCGGCGGCGAGAAGGGAGTCGCCGCCCAGTTGGCTGAAGCTGTCGTTGACGCCCACGCGCTCTGCGCGCAGCACTTCCGCCCAAAGACTTGACAGGGTCTCTTCGAGAGGGGTGCGTGGCGTCACGAACGGCTCCGCCGTTTTCGGCGGCGCTCCGCTCCTCTCAAACAGACCAAGCTGTTCGGCCAAACCGATGCGCTGCAACTTGCCGGTGGGCCCCTTGGGAATCTCCTTGACGATCAGGATGCGGCTCGGCACCTTGAAGGCGGCCAGGCGGCCGATGGCGAACCGGCGCAGTTCCGCGGGATCGATCACCGCGCCCTCGCGCGGCACGACGGCAGCGGCGACATCCTGTCCCAGCGACGGGTGCGGGACCGCGAAGGCAACCGCCTGCGCCACTCCGGGGTGCTCCAGCAGGCAGTTGTCGACCTCCATCGGTGCTATTTTCTCACCGCCACGATTGATGATCTCCTTGAGCCGTCCGGTGAGGAACAGGTAGCCATCCTCGTCTAAGTGGCCCAGGTCGCCAGTGCGCAACCAGCCGTTGGTGAAAGCCTGGCTATTGGCCGTGGGGTTGTCCTCATAGCCGGCCATGACGTTCGGACCACGGATGACGACTTCGCCCTCGCGGCCCGGTTCCATCAGGCCGCCGCTTTCGTCCATGATGGCGACTTCCGGTCCGGCGGCCAGTCCCGCGGACCCGGGCTTGCGGATGCCTGGAGGCAGCGGGTTCGAAGCCATCTGGTGCGCGGCCTCTGTCATCCCGTAGGCCTCGACGGCAGGCACGCCGAACAGCGCTTCGAGTTCAGTCATGACAGCCGGCGGAAGCGCCGCCGAAGAGGAGCGCACGAATCGCAGCGTGCTTTTCACTGCGTTCACGCCCACGGCGCGAGCCGCGCTCAGCACCGCCTGATGAATCGTCGGAACGGCTGTGTACCATGTCGGCTGGAACTCGTCGAGCCAGGCGAAGAAGCGCGGCGCCTCGAAGCCTGGCGACGCCACAAAGGAAGCTCCTGCCGTGAGTGAAGCCATCAGCGCCGCCACCAGGCCGTGAATGTGAAACAGCGGCATGACGTTCAGGCACCGGTCGCGGGGCGTCAAGGCCAGCGCAATAGCCACGTTGTAGCTCGAATGGCACAAATTGGCCTGGGTCAGCGGCACGAGCTTAGGGCGCGCCGTTGTGCCGGAAGTGAACAAGACCAGCGCCTCGTCCCGTGGCGCGGCAGGCGCAAATGGCTGCACTTCGCCGCCCTGCAACTCAGCCAGTTCGAACACGGGCAGATTCAGAGTGCGCGCGGCTTCCCGGCATGCCGTAGCACCCGCCGCCGCCACAACCGCCTTGGCTCGCAAACCGGAAAGGTAGTATTCGAACTCCGAGGCGCGATAGGCCGGGTTCAGCGGCGCCGCGCTCGCCACCGCGGCCACGCCAAGAAACGCCAGCGCCGCCTCGGGGCCGTTTGGCAACACGATCGCGGTGCGGTCGGTGCGCTGGATGCCGCGTCCGGCCAGTGCGCCGGCAATGGTCTCGACCTGCGCGAGGAGTTCCGCGCAGGTCAACGACGCGGCTTCCGGCGCCAGGAGTGCGGGCGCCTGCGGCGTCAGAGCGGCCTGGCGCCGCAGGATCTCATGGACCGTCAGAACGCGCTCGCTGTTCATCTCAAAGTCCGTCCACTCCCGTCTTCACCACCATCGCCGGCGAGCCGGCTACCATGACATGATCGGCAATGTCGCGCGTCACCACCGCGCCCGCCGCCACTACCACACCCTCGCCGGTGCGCACGTAATCCACAATCACCGAGCCCATGCCCATATAGCTGCCCGCCCCGATGTGGCAAGCCCCGGCGATGTTGGCCCCGGGCCCGACAGTGATTCCATCATCGAGTTCCGTATGGTGTCCGATGAGCGCACCGCGATTGACAAGCACATGCCGCCCAATCGCCGCGTAAGCGCCTACGACCACACCCGGCCAGATCACTGAACCTTCCCCCACGCGGCTTTTCGCCGACACCCGGGCCGCTGGGTGGATGAGCGTCGCGAAACGCATGCCGTGGGCGAGCGCCTGCTCAATAAAACCTCGCCGCGCCGTGCTTCCGAACGCGCAAACGGCCAAGTGGGTCGCGGCCAGTCCGGCCAAGTCGTCTACCCAGTGGACCGGCAGTCCCTCCAATTTCTCAATGCACCGCGCGGGGTCGGTGTTTTCGACGAATCCCGCCAGCGTGAAGCCGGGAATCTCCGAAGCGACGTCGGCGACCTCAAGGGCAAATTTACGCGCGCCCAGAATCAGCAGCGGCTTGGACAATCGCACCTCCCTCCCTTGCCCGCATTCGTTGCGCGCAGATCTCAAGAATACGATCGACGGAACGCTCCATCGTCGCTTCTGTTAATGCGAAGCGGTAGCCCTCTTCGACGATGCGCTCGCGCTCCTCCGTAGTGGTCAGATAGTAGCGGACCAGGTCCGGTATCTCTTCCACCGGCGCCATCACGAAGTGTTTGCCTGGCACGTAAGGGGCCGGGTCGTAGATCGTCTCCGAAATCACCAGCGCCTTGTTGGCCAGGCCCAACAGAATCCTGAGCCCGGAATACTCACCCGCGGTTCGCGAGACATTCAGGAGGATCTTCGCGCGGTTCACCAGCTTCACCCGGTTCTCACCCCAATACGCGGGATTGTGCCAATCGCCAACGGCCGTCAGTTTGACCCCCTGCCGCTCCACCTGCCGCAGGATCCGGTTTCTGCGCGGCACATCGAGCGCGCCGATGAACAACACGTCGATATCGGGAGTCAGGCCCAAATCCCGGCCCATCTCCGGCGCATACCCGAACGGGACGAACTCGGCGCAGATCCCTCGTTCGGCCAGGAAATCCCTGCGCCCCGGGGCCGATACGAAGAGCACATCGGGAATACCTTGTCTCTGCAGGCTCCGTAGCGTGAACCAGTTCGTGTAGACATCCGTGGCCCTCGCGTCGCGCAGCAGGATCTTTCCGATTTCCCACCAGTTCAACCAGGGGCGCGGCAGACCCGAGGCGCGCGGGGGTGGCAGCGGCTCACCGTGCCAGATCACAACGAAAGGGCGTCTTTGCCGAGGTATCTGTCTTAGGCGCGCGGTGATCTTCGGAAACCATGCGGCATTATTCTGAATCCACAGCAAGCCATGCTCGGGCACGTTGTCGGCGCAATCGGCCGTCGAAGTGAAGCTGCGTGCAAACCCCTGCACAATGCGGGCAACAGTCCCTGCTGCGGCCCCGACTGCCGGTGCACGGTGGCAGAATGTGATGTCCATGCTCATGAAGCCGCCGACCCGGCCCCTGCGGGCCTGAGCAGGACGGTCCGGACGGCGCTGGCCACGCGCTCGATCTCACGCTCCCCATAGGCGGGCGACAGAGGCAGGCTCACGGTTTGCCGCCCGGTCCGGAGCGCCTCCGGACAGTCTTCCTCGCGCCAGCCGAACACCTCCCGATAGTAGGGCTCCTCAGTCGCGCTGCGGTAATGAATCGCACACCCGATCCCCAGCTTCCGCATGCGGGCAAGGAATTCGTCACGGTCGATGCCCGCTTCCCGCTCATCAATCAGCAGGCAGAACAGGTGATAGGCGTGCCGGGTTTCCTGCTCAGCCAATGCGGGCGGAGTGACCGGCAGCCCCGCGAGCGCCTCGCGATAGCGCAGCCAGATGCGCTCCCGGCGCTTCCAGTTGGCCTCGACACGCGCAAGCTGATGGATGCCGATGGACGCCTCCAGATCGGTCATGTTGTACTTGAAGCCAGCCGCGACCACGGCGTAGTGCGGACTCCCCACGCTGCTGAAGCGCTTCCAGGCATCCTGAGTCATGCCTTGCGCCGCCAGAATCCGGACCGCCGTGAGGTGATCCGCGCTCTTCGCAATCACCATTCCGCCTTCACTTGTGGTGACGTTCTTTGTCGGATAAAAACTGAAGCAACCGAAATCGCCCATCGTGCCGGCCTTCCGGCCGCGGCATTCAGTTTCCACCGCGTGCGCGCAGTCCTCGATCAGCGTTAGCTGATGCTCGCGGGAGAGCGCCATCAGTTCATCCATTGCGCAAGGCCGCCCGGCGAAATGCACGGGAATCAGCGCCCGCGTGCGCGGGCTGATCATCCGCCTGACCGCGGCGGGATCCAGGTTCATCGTGGCCGGCTCAATATCGGCCAGCACAGGCTGCGCACCGGCATGGATAATCGCGTTGATCGTCGCGCAATAGGTAAGCGGAGTGGTGATGACTTCATCACCCGGCCCCACTCCGGCAGCGCGCAGTGAGAGCAACAAAGCCGCTGAGCAAGAGTGCAGCGCAGCCGCCCCCGGCACGCCCTTGAATGCCGCGAACTGCTCCTCGAACCGGCCGACTCGGGGACCCCGCCCGATCCAGCCGGATCGCAGGCACTCCACCACCTCAGCGATCTCGTGCTCGCCGATGACAGGTTGCCCGAATACGAGGAAGGGTTCAGCGTGATTGGAAGGATCCATGCCTTTGACTTGCCGGTGCCGGAACTCTAGGAGAGAATTCGCAGAAACCCATGACCTTCCGCGGCAATCCTTGATGCTAGCCGCACGGCGGCGGGAGAGTCAAATCATGCAGCATGGCGGTACGAATCATACTTCGATTCGCCTTACTGCCGGGACGCGAAGGATTGCTCCGAACTCTCCTGCGAGCATCAATCCGTAGGAGGCGGAGCAAACCACGCAGGCGGTGGGCGTCATTGCAATCGTGAGACCCACACGCCGGTGATAGAGGAGTATCCGCCCATATCCTCGCACCATGTTTCGGCCGGCGGGGTCAAAGACCTCGGTTCCTAATCTACCCCTGAGAATTTTTGGGGGTAGATCGCCACTATATCTATATGCCCCGACTGCCGCGCCTGGTTCTGCCAGGTATTCCCCACCACATCACTCAGCGCGGTAACTACCGCCAAATGAACTATTTCCGGGCCGAAGACTACCGGCTCTACCTCCAACTCCTCAAGGACTATTCGCGTCACCTTGGAGTCGCCCTGGTCATGCCCACGTCGTCGCGTTGCCGCAGCGCCCGGACTCCTTCGCGCGCACCTTTCGCCGGGTGCATTCCGAATATGCCCGCGCGATCCACATGCGGCTGCGGCGCGTAGGTCATTTATGGCAGGCACGTTACGGCTCGACGCCGATGGATGAAAAACATTTCTGGGCGGCTATGTTGTATGTAGAGCAAAATCCGCTCCGGGCCCGTTTGGTGGGCCGCGGGGGTCAAAGACCTCGGTTCCTGGCCGCGTCGGACCGCGACGGGACAGCCTGACTGGACCGCGACCGGATGGCCCGGATGGCCCGGATGGCGACCGCCCTTTTTCACGCGGCGGCCTTCGCCGTGGTAGGCGTAGGTAGTCGTGTTGCCACCGATTGCCGAGGTTTTCAGGCGGTTTTCGGCATCGTAGGTGAAGGTGTAGGCGCCGATGGCGGTCTGGTTGCCGGCGGAGTCGTAAGTCGAACTCTGGATGATGAGGCGGTTGGCGGCGTCGAAATCCGAGGCGGCCGCGGGGGTGAAGGAGTGGCGCGTGGCGACGTTGGCATACTCGTGTGCACGCGCCGCCACATGTTTGTTGTGGCGCACTTGCGCTTCAGAGTCGGGCATCCGCGAGAGCATGGGGAAGGGTGATGGCGTGGCCAGTCCAGTTGCCTGGAGGCGCGTACGCTTCGGGGACGATGTACTCAATCACTTTATCTTCAACGTCAGCGCCGCCCGGCAACGGGGGGCATCCAGACCGAAAGTGGGTCCTCGCCCGCCGAGGTGGATGAATGCAAGCAGATAGCAAGCCCGGCGCAACAGTGCGACATTTGAGCACCTTTCAGATCCAGCGACCTGTCTGGGGTTTGGTGATTGAGTGTGCTGTTCCGGAAACCGGAAACCCCCGGAAACCCCCATCAGCCCATCTGCCGGTACGAGCTTACTGGGGTGGTGCTGGTGCGCCGATCATGCCTTCGGCTGTGTAGTCGGCCGGCACGATGCGGTAACGGTAGACCATTCCGTGCTGGCCGACAAAGTAACCGGAGCGCGAGCCGACGAATGTCACATCCCGGACGAGCGCGGGCAGGCTCGTCGGGCGCGAACTGAAGGTTCGGCCTCCATTAAAGGAGTAGCCGATCTGCCGGCCATTCTCGCTGACGCCCACCACGATTTTCCCGTCTCCGGAGGCCGCGTAGAAACTTCTCCAGGCTGGCGGATTCACGCTGCCGGTCCAGTTGGCGCCGGCGTCCGCTGTCCAGAATGTCTGTCCGCTTGCCAGAAGGACGAGTCCTTCATTCTCCGACCAGAAATGGATCGAATCGACGGCGTGTCTTGTCGCGGGAATGACGGAATGCGACCACGTTGAGCCGCCATCGGCGGTCCTGGAGAACACGGCGACACTCGTTCCCATGTCCACGGGCGCGCCGCCACCCATGAAGCCGATGGCCGGGGTGACAAACTGGATCTGGCTCACCATGCAGCCGAGCTTGCGCGCGAGTCCGCCAACCACGGTTTCCAGGGCGCAGGGGCTTCCACGCGTCCACGTCTTGCCGCCATCGCCGGTGCGGTTTAAGTGGGTTTGCGACTGGGAATCGTGGCGGTCGGCGACCAGTCCGGTGGCCGGCGAAATGAACCACAAACCCCTGGACGTGGCCGGGATCTTGCCTAATTCCACCCACGTTTTGCCGTCGGTGGTGCCCATGATCCGGTTGCGCTCCGTCATTGCCCAGCCTTGCTTGGAATCCAGGAAGAACACATCGGCCAGGTCTTCATCGGCGGCCTCCGGATCGCCACCTAATTGCGCCTGCCAGGTTTTTCCGCCATCCGGCGTGAAGAGGATGGTGGACTTCCGGCCCGCCACCCAGCACGTTTCCGGGCCTACGCAAGAAATCGCTCGCAGCTCAATGTCCCTATTGAAGGGAACCGGTTCCCAGATCGCCTTCCACTTCGGTTCCGCACTCTTGGATGCTGGAGCCGCTTTGGGGACGGGAGCTTTTTTCGTCTGGCCGACAACCAGGGCGGCCAACAAACAGCACGCAATCGCCAGTTCGAGAAGCCTACGCATACATCCCCTCCCGACTGTCAGACTTCAATGACCGGATGCTACCACCAATCATCGCTTGGGTCAAAGGGGTCACTCAAGGAGGGGTCACTCAAGTGTCCGTCCCGGTGGGCTTTCCGGTGAAATTGGGCGGCGTTTGGAATGAGTGAGATGCGGGTGGCGGGGGTGTGCCTTGGCGGATTCAGCGGCAGGGGGCGGGCTGTAAGTGATTGGCTTGCAATTGGTTATAGGGAGTTGCGGTGGGACGGGTCCCCTGGCCCCTATGGCCCTATGGGCCTCACCCTTTTCTGATTTAGGCCGTAACAAATGCGCCCCGGCGGCCGAATCCCCGAGTGTATGCGCACCTTCATCCTCGTCTCACTGCTTTTGACCGCCGCCACCTTGTCCTGCGCCGAGACTCGCCACGAACTCGCTTTGACGCTCGGCCGCCTCGCCTCGAACGACCGCGGCGCACTCACCGCCGGTTCCGGTACGGGCCTTCAGGCTAACTACGGAATCCGCCTCGCGGCCAACTCCACCGCCGGACTCTACTTCGAGTCCCACTTCCTCGCCAGTCCGCATCGGGAAGTCGCCAGCGCAGCCCCGCAAGCCATCCGCGACTTCGCCAGCCTCTACGTGACACCTGGGCTGCGGGTTAAGTTCGTCCCTGCTGCCCGTCTGTCGCCCTGGGTCGCTGCCGGTGGAGGCTATGGCCTCTTCGAGCACTCCCGCGAACTTCAGGACGGTTCGCCGAGCACCGTTGCCCGCAGCCAAAGCCACTTCGTGTTCCATTTCGGCGGAGGCCTCGATCTCCGGCTCAACCGCTTCCTGAGCGCCCGCTTCGAGGTCCGCGACTTCTTCACCGCCAGCCCGCTCTACAACGTCCCCTCCGTCTCCGGCCGCCAACATAACGTTGTCGCCGGTGGAGGCCTGATCCTCAGTTGGGGCGAATAGCATCGAATGAGGAAACGGAATCAGCTATGAGACTCCTTCTACTCGCCGTCCTGCCTCTGCTCGCGGGCACACCTCAACCACTGGCCATCCAGGAAGGTACGCGCTTCGAGTTGACCGTCGAGAAGACTGGCCTTCTCTCCGGCAAAAAGCACATTTTCTCATTCCCTGTGCTCGAAGGCGCTGTCACCCTTGAGCCGCCCACCGTGGAACTCGCCCTCGATGCCCGCGCGGTTCTGCTCCACGACGACTGGGTCACTGAGAAGGACCGCCGCAAGATCCTCGACCTCACCGCTTCCCGCGAAGTGCTCGATACGGCTTCGCACCCCCGCATCATCTTCCGCTCTACCCGCATTGCCCCAGCCGGCGAGGGCCGCTACCAGGTCACCGGCCCACTCACCCTGCGCGGTATCTCCCGCGAGATCACCGTCGAAGTGACCCGGAGCGGCGACTTGTACACCGGTGGAGCCGTCTTCCCCATGTCGCGCTACGGCATCAAACCTCCGAAGGCCGCCCTTGGCGCAGTCGGCACCCGCGACTTGGTCACAGTGAACTTCACCCTGAAAGCCGAATCCTGATGTGCTTGTCTTGTCTCCCCTGTTTGTCGTACCCTGCAAGCCGGTACGTGCCTTGCAGACCGCCGCTCCCGCTTCGCTCGAGCAGTTGATGACCGGTTACCAGGCCGGCGACCGGGCAGCCGCCGATGCCTTTGCGGATCAGTGCTCCGCGATCCTCCTCCGGTTCTTTGTGAGCCGCGGCAGCAGCCGCCAGGAGGCCGGGGACCTCCTCCAGGACACCTGGCTTCGCATCCACAAGGCCCGCCACTCCTGGCGCCCGAATGAACCCGTCGTCCCCTGGTTGCTCGCCATCGCCCGCCACACCCGTGCCGACGCCTGGCGTAAGGCCTACCGCTCCACCCAGCGCGAAGAGAGTCTGGAAGGCGCCGCCGAACCGGTTTCCGCCCAGTCCTTCAACGAGGAGGCCGGTGATGTCCAGCGCCTCCTCCTCCACCTGCCCGAAAGTCAACGCGAGGTGCTCATTCTGCTCAAGGTGCTTGGGCTCAGCATCGACGAGGCCGCCCGCGCCACTTCCACGACGGCCGGAGCCGTTAAACAAAAAGCGCACCGCGCCTATGAAACGCTGCGGCGCGTACTCGCCAGCAGCCCCGCGCGCGGAAAGGAGCGAACATGAACGACAATGACCTCGACCGCATTCTTGCCTCCTCCGGCGCCCCGCAGCCATCGCCGGAAGAAGTAGCGCTTGCGAAGCTGGCCATCTTCAAAGACCTCAAGCCCGTCCGCCCGGTCCCCAGCGTCCGTGGCGCCGCCCTCGTCTTCGGAGGTATCGCTCTCGCCCTCATCGTGGCTGGCGTGCTTGGGCTTGGCGCGCACGGCTGGCAGCGGATGAATACCGCACAGGCCGCCGCCCTGGCCGGTTGGGCGCTCGCGGGAGTGGTCTTCGCCTCCATCTCCGTCAGTGCGCGAATGGCCCCCGCACGGCAGGTCCGCCCGTGGGCCGAAGCGCTCTGGGGCGCCGCTTTCGCCGCCGTGGCGGTTTCCGCCGCGGCGCTGATGGAATATCAACCCGGCCCCAAAATGGCCCTGCCTGTGTGTATTGCGGTGGTCGTCGGGACAGCACTCCTGTGGGCCGCGGGCGCAGCCGCCCTGCTGCGCCGCGCCTGGCCCGTCACCCCTGTCCGCTTCGGTCTCGCCTGCGGAGCCGCCGCCGGACTTACGGGCTTCCTCGTCGTCCAGGTCTTCTGCCCTTACCTGGAAACCGCCCATATCCTGGTCAGTCATGTCCTGCCCGCGCTGATCGCCTGCGCGCTCGGCGCCGGACTCGGCGCTCGCTTCGCGCGCTGAGTATTTCAAATACTCACGCAAAAATAACTGAGATCCACCGTAACCCGGTTCTGCCCGCATTCGAATTCCTGTTTGACTCGCGGCGCCGCGAAGCAAACCAAAACTCAAACTGAGGAGAATTCGAAATGACCCCAATCCACCTTGGATTGCCCGCCCTTGCTTTGTCCCTGCTGGCAGCGCCCGCGCTGTTCGCTCAGGGGCAGACGCGCCCGATCGCTTCCCAGACCGTGATCGACAGCCCCGGATCCTATGTCTTGAATCGGGATATCGCCTACAACCCCGAGCGCGGCGCCGGCATCATGATCACCGCCAGCGGCGTCACGCTCGACCTGAACGGCTACGAAATCCTCGGGCCCGGCGGCCTCCGCGGCACCGCAATCCGCGTCCTCAACGCCCAGGGCGTCACCGTGAAGAGCGGCTCCGTTGCCAATAGCGCCTTTGGCGTCGTTGTCGAGGGCAGCGCCAACGTCCGGCTTGCCGGCTTGAACATCCGCGGACAGGGCCTGATGGTCACCGCACCACCTCCCGAGGTCGGAGTCATGATCGTCCAGTCGCGCAACGTCGTGGTCGAAGGCAATGCCATCTATAACACCGGGCTCGGCATCTTCGTCCGCGGTGGCCAAAGTTGGGGTAACCGCATCGCCAACAACACGCTGACCGCGGGGATGAATGGACTGCTCGGCATCTGCTATAACCCCGCCCCCAGCGACCCGCAAGGTCCCGTGGGCGATCTCATCACCGGCAATCTGATCACCAACTACGGCGTGGGCCTGCAATTCAGCCCCACGAGCCGCTACAATGTGGCCCGCCTCAATACCGTCGTTTTCACCAGCGCCGCCTACGATATTCAAAACCCCAGCAATATCGTCGAGGACAATACATCGACCCAAATCCGCTAATTCCAGAAAAAGGACTCCCCCCGGGTCAACAAAGCCCGGAGGGAGCCCTTCCCCCAGCTTTCGGAATGGGACTTCTGTCCCAGGTGGATGTGATTGTGCATCAGCCTTGCGAGGCGCCACACAGGCTCTCAAGGCGCGGAGCCGGCCTCCCAGTTCTGAATCACCACAATGGAAGGCCCTTCTACGGCTTCGTCCACCACGGGGATCAGGAACCGCCGCCCGTCGGCCGAGACGTCGAAACCGGTGACGGAATGGACCGCCGCCCGCGCTTCGGTACTGACCTTGAACAACAAGCCGGGTTTCCCGAACCGGGGAGGCTGGCCGGGCGTAACGGGAACCCCATAGATCCCGCCGTCGAAACCGAGATAGTAGATCTCTCCGCCATCGCCGCGCCAGCGTACGGCCTGCGCTCCCGCGAGAGTGACCGGGTATCGCGGACCGGTCACTGAAGGTGCGTCGCCGCCCGAGAAGGCCTGCATGTAGAGTTCGGCCCGCCCCGACTCGTCCGAAGTAAACGCCAGCCACTTACCATCAGGCGAAAAGGCGGCGTTCGCCTCATGGAATGGAGTCGCCAGCAGCGGAATCTGCCTCCGGCCGCGTTCCAGGTCCAGCAGCAGGACGTCTCCCTGGGCTTCGTTGGGCAGGTGAGGAGCGCCGGTGTTCACAAACGCGAGGAAGCGTCCGTCCGGCGACCAACTGGTTGGCATCTGAAACAGGCCCGAAGGAAACTCCTCCTCCGGTTCTCCCTCTCCCAGGCCCCGGATGGTGACAATCGGCCATCCGCCGCCGCTGCGCATGAAGGCTAGACGAGTGGAATCCGGCGACCACACCGGAGCATCCCTCATCGCCGGAACTGCGCTCAGCTTCCGCGCGGCCCCCGATGCGAGGTCGAATATCCAAAGGTCCTGCGCCCCGCGTTCGACATCGTAAATCGCGGCCGCCACCTGGCGGCCGTCGGGCGAGATCCTTCCCGACTTCACGTTCACCCCGGCCGGCCCCACCCGAGCCAGCTCGCGCCCCGCCCGGTCCACCATCGCCAATTGCGACCGGCTCACGTGGTTCAGGTAGGCCACCGACCCTCGCGCGGACACAGAGAAATCGGCCGCCCCGGTTGCCTGGAAGGAGTAGACCTTCCCGGCCACGAACGCGGCCTCGCTCTCCACTTCCAGGCTGCGCGGGTTAAACCGCTGGGCCAGCAGATTGCCGCCCTGGACATGGAACAAATAGCCTTGCCCAGGCCGAAGCGCGGATTCCGCGTACTGTACCCTGGTATCGGCCGCCAGCAGGTCATGGACCTGGCCGTTCTCGCCCGGCCGCCGGACCTTCGCTCGGTATCTTCGTATCCCTTCGTCCCATTCGACGAACAGGATTCCGCCTTCCTCTGGAAGCGCCTGAGGCCAGCGATATTCGCCCTCCATGAGTGCAGGCGTACCGCCCTGCACAGGGATGGTGTAATGGCCCGCCCGGCTGCTGACCATCAATCTGCCCGGACCCAGCCAGGCGCCTGCGAACAGGAAAGAAGGAAGCCGATCGAGCACCACCTGGGTATCCCCCCTGAATGAGGTCCGCATCAGCCTGCCCCTGGCCGTATAGAATAATGCCTGCCCATCGGGCGCCCAGAAGAGGGTGTGAGATCCCCGTGAATCTGGGACCAGCTCCGGCGCCAGCGAATTCAAGGGGCGGAGGAATACGCTCTGCGCTCCGCTGCCGTCCATCGCCGTGAAAGCCAGCCGGCTGCCGTCCGGCGAAATCGTGAACGACTGCCGGCTCGCGCCGCCCTCCAGCGCGAATCCGGCCGGCGCCTCGATCTTGAATCGCGCCGCCTGCAATCCCACTTGCGGCGAACGGGTCTGCGAACCCAGCCAGTACGAGAGCGCCACAATCGCTACCGCGCCGACCGCCGCCCATGGCAGCCACTGGCGCCAGGACCGGGATTGCGCCGCTTTCGCCCGCGCCGGAGACCGGGCGGCGATTTCAAGTACGTTCAGGTTTGCGCTCCGCTGAATCGGAGCGACGAACCGGTAGCCCTTGCCGGGCAGCGTCTCAATATACTGCGGCTGGTCCGCGGAATCCCCCAGGACTTGGCGGAGTTTGTTGACCGCCGTGTTCAGACCCTGTTCGTAGTCGACATGGGTTTCGCCGCCCCAGAGCCTCCGCTTCAGTTCCTCGCGCGTGATCAGTTCGCCGGGCTGACTCACGAGAAGCGTCAGGATCTGCAACGGCTGCCCTTGCAACCGTAGCCGGGATCCGTACTTGCGCAGTTCTCCGGATTGCGGGCTGAACTCGTACGGCCCGAACGCAACCAGCGGAAGTGACTCCGGCTGAGATCCCATGATGCCCAGATGAGACGTAGTCTAGCAGAGCTGATCCGCGATGATAAGCCCTTTCCCTTCATCTGGTTCCCACCATAGATAGTTTTCAGGCGAAATCCATGCAAATTTCCGCCACGCCCACTCCATACTGGCAGCCATGTTCAACAAGAACCTCTTCTTTTTGTTCCTTCTGGCCGCGCCCATTTGGAGCCAGCCTGAAGTGATCGCAACCGGAATGCCGGGGGCCGTGAAGATCACCCTCACGCCGCAGCGGAACTTCCTGGTGTCACAACCGGGCATGTCCTCGGGCTCCGGACGCATCCTTTTCGTAACCCGCTCCGGTGTCCAGCGTCCCCTGCTCGAAGGCCTCCCCTCGGGCGTTGAAGTCACCCTGGCGGGCACGAACGGACCCACGGCCATGGCGATCCATGGACAGACGCTCTATGTCCTGTTCGGTGGTGGTGACTGGGAACGGCGCGGCCAGCCCCCCGCCAGCATCCACAACCCGGAGGGGGCCTCGTCTCCGCTGTTCGCCTGCCTTCTCGCCTTCCGCTTCAACCAGCCGGTGGATTCGCTGAACGGACCCTTCCGGCTCACACCGCAGCTTCAGCAACTGCTTGCCGATGGCGGCGAAGCGTCTCTCACTGGCTCCGCGGGCGAAACCGTGCTGGTCTCCGTCCTCGCCCGCTTTCCCAACTCCGAACCGTCTCCAGGCGTGATCTACCGTTTCGCCAACCCTTGGGGGATGGCGATGACCGGAGATGGAGCCAGCCTTTACGTCACGGATGCATCCATCAACTCACTCGCCCGCGTCGACACCGCGACAGGCCGTTGGCGGCGGCTGGCCCGCTTCGCCCCGGTAGGCAATCCGGCGCCGGTTGGCCCTCCCGTCACCGACTCTGTGCCTACCAACGTGCGCGTCTATGGAGAGCAGGTGCTTGTCAGCTTCCTCACCGGGTTTCCCTTCGCCCCCGGCAACGCGAGGGTGCTCGCTGTGAACCCGGACCAGGGCACTACTGAACCCTTCATCTACGGGCTCACCTCGGCGACCGATGTGCTTTGGAGATCTCGCCCCGACGGCGCGCCGGAGTTTTATGTCACCGAGTTCAGCCTGAATCAAAGCGCCAGCCCCGCCCCGCCGGGCCGGCTTCTGCGCTTCGACTCCAGCGGCCGGCACATCGTTGCCCAGCTCATCACTCCCGTCAACATGGTGCTCGACGAGACGTCCAACGAACTGTTTGTGCTTGAACTCCGCGGGCAGATTATGAGAATCCGGCTCGACTGATCGAGCCGCGCAGCCGCGTTTGTTGAGACGCTCGCCGGGACACGTCCATGAGAAGAACAAAACCCATCGCCAGACAAGTGATTCCTCCGTTCCGTGCGTCCAAAGCGTTGCTGCAGGCGCGGCTGATTGACTTCGATACGGGCAGCGCCGAGCTTGAGGAACAGCACAAGAGCTTCCTTCGCGAGGCCATCAACAGGGCGAAGACGAACTCCGGGTTCCATATTCAAATCTTCGGCTTCGCGTCGCGCCTGGGAGATGCCGGAGCCAACGAACGGCTCTCGAGGGCCCGGATGCAATCGGTCTTCAACTTCTTGAAGCTCCACGATGGCAGGGTGCTCAACAGCATCGCAATGTTCGAGGCGTTCGGCGAGTCCCAATCCGGGGGAGGAGAAAGGGACAATTCGCCCGAGTTCCGGGCGGTCGAGGTGCATATCTTCATCGGAGAGATTCCACCCATCGATCCCCCGGGAAGAAAGAAGGTCGAGCCGCCGAACACGCCCAAACTCCCTGGCGGTCCGCGCTCCGGCTTCTGGGCCGTGGCCGCTACCGGGGGCGCGACGTTTACAGTTGGACCATCGATCGGTCCTCTAACGGCCGGGGCCACGTTCGGGGCGAATTTTTTCCATGTGCGGAACGAACTCACGAAGGAGGTGCGCAGGTACGCCACCGTCGCCCTCGGGCCCGGCGTTTCGCTTGGAATTCCTTCGGGGATCAAGAGCCTCACGAACATTCTCCAGACACTCGCCACCGGACCTAACTTCTCGGGTGTCTCCTTCACTCCCGTTTTTTCCCGCCACGCGGTCACATTTCAGGAAGTCGAGTCCTGCCTTGTCGAAGTGAAGGGCGCCAACGCGGGCCTGATCGCCAGCGTCTCGATCGCGGTGATCACCTTCCACTGCCCCGGAGTCGCTCAATTCGGACCGTCGGGAACGCCCATCACCCTTCCCGAGGAGATCTGGAGCTTCAATTCCGCAGGCAGCAACTTCCAGTTGGGCGTGGGAGGGAGCGCCACCGCGGGACCCATGATCCGGCTATGACCGGGCGCGCCGCTTGCCCGATGAGCGCCGGGAACGTGCTCCTTGTCCGCCGAGGCCGCTTTGCGGAGGCGCTCCCCGTCAACCGGGCATACGCGGGCACTTTTTGACCGTACGGGTACGCCAGATACGCTGGGCGTCATTGACGGACTCCACTGCCTGGCGAGCATTGTACCGGGGACCGAGGGACCTCCCGGCGTTCTTCACGGCAATGGTGTCAGCGCCACCCCATTTACCGAAGCGATCCGGGCAGCCGCCACAGTTGCACAATCGGCCGCATCAGTGGGGTATTCGGTTCCACCTTACCCCTCGACGGACCCGCGGGATCGATGCCGCCAAGCGATTCAGGATCCTTAAGCGAACCGTGATGGCGCCAAGGGCGAGGCCCGCGGCTTCTTCGTCTTTCCTTCATATTTTATCCCGCGTTTGACCGAACCAATGGCCAAAAGATGCTACCCTGACGCAACCGTGCTGATCACCAGCGAGCCTTGTTGACGAAGCACGGAGGAAAGGAGGGTGCGTCTTGAAACGGACCCGGCTTCTCCCGAGCATGCTTATGCTCGTCCCGGCTCTGGCGCTTGGTCAGGGCTTTACACCCTTCCCGGGGGCAGGTCAGCAGCGCATCGAGATGCGGCCGAGCCTGGAATCGAGGGCGGGCAATTCGGTGGATACCGCATCGGGCGCGTTCCTGGTCGAGCAGAAGGTCGTTGAACTGACGGGCGGACGGGATCTGCCCTTTATCGTCTACCACGACTCGCGCGGCGCCACCTCACTGGGCGAACTGGGGTTCGGGTGGTATCACAACTATTCGGCGGAACTGCGCGTGGAATCGAGCGGAGCGGCTTCGGTGTACTGGTCGCGCTCGAGCTACAACCGCTTCCAGCGCAACGGCACCAGCAACAACTACACCCCGTTGGATGAAGCGGTCCTCTACGACACGCTGATCCGGAACACCAATGGCACGCATACCCTCACCCGCCACGACGGCAGCATATTCGACTTCGACACCCAGGGGCGGCTGACGCGCACCGGCAACAAGATCCGCCAGTTCATCAACATCACGCGCGACAGCGAAGGCCGCATCACGCAGCTTCGCGAACCAATGGCCAACCGCCCGATCACCGTGCGGTACGACCGCTCCCGAACGACGCCCCGCATTTCGACGCTGGAACTCCCCGACGGCCGCATCGTGCTTTTTGAGTACGCCGGAGAACTGCTGGATGCGATCCGCAACCCGGCGCGGCTGGGCGCCCTGATTGGCGAAGCTTTCGTTCCGAAAAACATCCCGGACAACAACCAGACGGGTTTACTGCATCCCATCAACGTGACCCAGAGCGGATTCGCCGGCGTCATCCGGTTTCAGAGCGCAAACATCAGTCACTCGCGCCCCGGCGACCTGCGCGTATTCTTGATCGCACCCTCCGGCCTGCGGCGGGAGATACCCAAGCCAGTGCCCGGCGGCAGCGGTACGAACCTGGACTTCACCGGGATGGCCGTGGGCGGCTTCGAGGGCGAACCGATGCAGGGCACGTGGCAAGTGCAGGTGATTGATGGCGTGGCGGGCGCAACGGGGCAGTTGAACGGCTGGCAGATGGCGATTAGCGGGCCTGCCTATCCGACTTACCTCAGCTATGACAACGCGAACCGGATCAACGGAGCGGGCGACGCGACGCTGAGGCGGATGTTCTTCAACGGCTATGACAATCAGGGCCGGGTGGTGACGCAGGACGATGGGGTGGACACCAATCAGCTCGCCCGTTTCTCGTATTCGCAGCAGGGCAATCTGCTGGTGACCACGTACACGGATCGCGCGGGGGCGGTTTCCACCTATCAGCACGACTCCGGGGGCCATCTGGTGGAGTTCACCGATCCGCTGGAGCAGACCACGCGCTACGAATACGATTCGGACGGCAACCGCACCGCGGTCACCGATGCGCTGAACCGTACGACGCGCTTCTCTTACACGAATGGCAACCTCACCAGCATCATCGACTCCGGATCCGCCCTCACGCTGGTGGAGTATGACAGCCAGCGGAACGTAACGCGGATTACCGACGCTTTGGGCCGCTCCTCGAGTTTTCAATACAACGGCTCGAACAACCTCACCTCCGTGACCGATGCTTTCGGCAAGCGTGTGACGCGCCCTTATAACGGCAGCGGCCAGATGGTGGGCATCATCCAGCCCGACGGCGCCATGATCGACTTCGGCTACGCGCAAGGGATGATGACCACGGCGAATCACCCGGCGGGCGGCACTCTTCGCCAGGCGTATGACGATGCGGGCCGCCTGACCCGCATGACCGACGCCGAGGGCAAGCACACCGATATCGACTACGACGACCGCGACAATATCGTCAGCCAACGGGACCCGAACGGCAGCACGACGCGCCACTCCTACGACTTGCGGAACCGGCGCTCGCAAACGGTCTCCCCCACTGGCGCGGTGACCCGCTATGAGTACGATGCCAACGATAATCTGATCCGGATCACCGACCCGTTGGGTCTGGTGACGCGCTTCGAATACGACGGCGAGGACCGCCGCACGCGTACGATCGACCCGCTCGGGAATCCGCTGTCGGCGACTGAATTCGATGCGCTGGGACAGGTGATCGCCGAGACCAATGCGGCCGGCGAAACAACCCGCACGCAATATGACGCCATGGGCAATGTGACGGCGACGATCGACCATTTGGGCATCCGTACCGAGCAGCGCGTGTATGACAATCGCGACAACGCGGTCGAGGTGGTCAATGCGCTGGGAAACAAGTCCACGGCGCGGTACGACCTGCTGGGCCGGCCGTTCGAGTCCCGGAACCCGCTGGGCGACGCGCTGATTCTGGAATACGACCTGCGGGACCGGATTGTAGGGGTTCGTGATCCGCTCGGCCGCGCGCTGCGCCGCACGTTCGCCGACGACGATATGCTCACGAGCCAGTTGGATGGCGCCGGGCGCGAAGTCAGCTTCGGTTATGACCCGGCGAACCGGATGACGTCGATTACCCCGGGCACGGGCGGCTCCATTCGCTTGGTGTACAACAGGCGCGACCAGCCGACCTCGATCACGACGCGCGCCGGACGCCGGACGCAGTTCACGTACGACGATGGCGGACGCCGGACCCGCGTCACGCATACGGCCACGAGCGCGCAAATCCTGGAAAGCGGCTATACGGTGGACCAGGAGTACGACGCCGAGGACCGGCCGGTCCGCGTGCTGCGCCGGGCCTCCGCCACGGGCGCGGTTCAGGGATCCATGGCGCGCTCCTACGACGCGGGCGGCCGCCTGACCAGTTTCACGGACGAGAACGGCCAGCGCGTCGCCTATACCTTTGACGAGGCGGGCAACGTAACGCGGCTGACCTACCCGGACGGGGTAACGGTGCAGTACGCCTACGACGCGGCGCGGCGGCTGACGCGCGTGACGGATTGGGCGAACCGGGTGACCGAATTCAGCTACGACCGCCTGGGGCGCCTGGCGCGCGTTCGCTTCCCCAATGGCGCGCTGAGGTCCCTGGAGTATGACCCGGCGGGGCGCGTTGCGCGCCGGTCGGAGTTCACCGCGAACGGCGCGGTGATCGGGCAATACCGGTACACCTACGACACGGCGGGGCGGCTCAGCGTGGAGGCATCGGCTTCGGCTGGGCCCGATTCGCTGCCGGGCGTGTTCACGGCATCCACCAATAACGAAAACTGGCTGACGAACGTGTCGGTTGACGGGGTGCCCATCCCGGTCGCCCAGGATGCGGACGGCAACCTGACCCAGGGTCCTCTGAACGGGCAGGCGTCGCCGTTCGCTTACGATGCCGCGGGCCGCCTGCGCACCACCCTGAACACCTCCTATGCCTACGACGCGGAAGACCGGCTGTTGCGCTTCACGCGCAGCGGGCAGACCACCACCATTGCCTGGAACCCGCTGCCGCGGCTGGCGCAAGTGGTGCAGACGCTCGGGCCCGGCGGCCGGACCCGCTATGTGCATGGCGTGGGCCTGCTTTATTCCGAACAGAACGGCAGCATCCTGGTCCATCACTTCGACGAGCGCGGGTCGGCCACGGCTTTCACCGGTCCGAACGGCGCCGTCGCGGGCCGGGTGGTGTACTCCCCTTACGGCCGCATCCTGCAGCGTGAGGGCCAGACCAACTCCCTGTTCCTGTTCCATGGCCTGTTCGGCGTCATTACGTCTCCGGACGAACTCATCTGGATGCGCTCCCGCTGGTACCATCCCGAACTCCGCCGGTTTCTCAGCGAAGATGCCCGCTTCGGCGACATCACGCAGCCGGACTCGCTCAACCGATACGCCTTCCTGGGCGGCGCGCCGGCGCTTCGCGTGGATCCCGATGGGGAATTCTGGTGGGTCGCGGTCGGGGCGCTGGTCGGGGCGGTGGCAAACGTCGCGGTGCAGGTGGCCTCCGATGTGATCAGCGGCAAACCTTCGGACTGGAAAACCTACGCGGCCGCGGCGGCGGGGGGCGCCGTGATGGGCGCGGGACTCGCTCTCTGTCCAACCTGTGGAATTCTGGCCGGAGCCGCGGGGGGGATAGCAGGCAATCTTGTCGAACGCGGATTGCGAGGCCAGAAGGTGAACTTACAGGATCTTGCGGTGGACGCGGCCTTCGGCGCGGCCGGCGGCGGGCTGGCGGGAGGCGCCGGCCAGCTTGGAAACAAAGCGATTGGCAAAGCCGGATCCAAACTGGGGCCCAAATTCCTTGGCAAGTTAGGCGCGGGCGGGAAAGCCGCCGCCCGCCGCGGCATCTATGGGCGCGCCGATCTGATTGGGCGCTCGCTGAAGCAGGAAGCCGGCCGGGGTTTCGTGCGGGGCCTGCTGAAGGCCGGGTTTGAGCGCGGCGCCGAAGTGACCGGCGCGGGCGAGGCTCTCGGCAATGCCATCCTGAATGGCCCCACGTGGCTGATGGCGTTGTGGCAGTCCTCCGGCGGAATTCCGCAACCGCCGCGCCCGGGACCAATCGTCGAGGAAGAAGCGCGCACTGAGGTGAATCTCGGCTCGCGAGGCGTGTATGGCGAGTACATCATGTGGAACTCGTTTCTGGAATACCTGACCATGGCCGGCCGGCCCCAACCGAACGTGCCCGGGAACATCCTGCCCGCTTTCTAGAGATAGAGATGAGGACAACTGCCATGACCCGCGCTTTGCTTTTCGTTTTTGCCGCCGCGACGCTTTGCGGCCAGACCTATAACTACGACGCCGCGGGCCGCGTCACTTCGGTCGTGTGGCCCAATGGCCGCGCGATCGACTACACCTATGACGCATCGGACAACCTGATTGCGGCCCGTCCGGCGAATGCGCCGCCCGCGCCTGCGGCCGTTTCAGGGGTGGAGGCTTTCCCTGGCGCCAATCTGATTTCCTGGTCCGCCTCGGGCGGATTGCCCAGCGGTTGGACCGTCCAGCGGCGGGCGCCGGGCGGCGAATGGCAGACCGTGGCTACGCTACCCGGTTCAACGTCTGCGTATACCGACACGGCCGCGGCCGGGGTCGCGTATGAATACCGCATTGCCGCTACGGGCGTGGGGCGCACGTCGGCCTGGTCCCGGGCGTTTCTGCCCTCGACGCCCTCGCGTGTGGAACTGCCGGTCAACCAGGCCGGGGCGGCCGCGCTTCGCACGCTCGCGTCGTCTCCGGATGTTCAAGCGGGCTATGTCACCTTGGACATCGAGTCCGGCGCGGTCCCCTACGGAACGGCCGTGTTTACGTACGTGCAGAACGGCGTCACCGCCTCGGAAGCCGCCGTGCCCGCTTCGCCCCCCACCACCCGCGCGCGCCTGTTTATCGAGCAGCGCAACGGCGTCACCGCGGCCCTCACTCAGTTCCAGGGCGCGGTGAATATCACCACCGGCATCGGCATCGCCAACCCCAATCCTCAATCCGCGGAACTGAACCTCGTGTTCCGCGATGCGCAGGGTCTGGTGGTCACTTCGGCGCGCGGAGCGCTTCCCGCGCGCGGTCACACCGCCTTGCTGCTGAACGATCTCAACACGATCGCGCCCGGCTTCCAGGTGCCGCCCTCGTTCGCCGAAGGCCCCGGCATCGGGTCTCTGGATATCGAAAGCGAAATCCCGATCTCCGTCATGGCCTTGCGCGCCACCATCAACCAGCGCAGCGAAGTTCTGTTCACCTCCACGCCCGTCGCCGACCTCACCCTGCCCAATGCCTCGGGTCCGCAAGTATTCCCCCACTTCGCCGACGGCGGCGGGTTTACCACCGCCATCGCGCTGGTGAATCCGCTCGGCACGCCGCTCTCCGGATCGCTCGAGTTCTTCTCCTCCGCCGGCGGACCCATCCCGGTCGCGCCGCGCGGCGGAGAGCCTGTCACCACCACCCGCTATCTCATCAATCCGAACGGAGCGTGGGTCTTCGAGTCGGATGGACGCCTGGAGACCCGCTCCGGCTGGGTCCGGTTGATCCCCGACGGCGCCCAGGCGGCGCCGTTCGGCGCGGGCGTCTTCCGGCTGGGACTGAACGACGTCGTGGTGAGCGAATCCGGGGTCCCCTCATCCGCGCTCACGCCCGGCGCGCGCATCTTCATCGACCGCACCGCCGGGCGCGACACAGGCGTCGCGCTGGCCAACCCCGCCAACATCCCCGTGAACGTGACCTTGCGTGCATTCAACCTGGATGGCGTCACGCCCGCCAGCGCGGCGCGCGTGGTGCCCTTGCCCGCGCGCGGTCACCTTGCCGCTGCTTCGGCGGGGTTGGTGGGTGAACTGCCCGCGGGCTTCACGGGTGTGCTCTCCATCGAGGCGCCCACCCCCATTGCGGCGCTGGCGCTGCGATTCCTCACCAATGAGCGCAGCGATTTGATCATGATGACGCTGCCGGTTGCGGACCTGACCCGGCCCGCCCCTTTCCCCGTCATCTTTCCCCACATCGCCGATGGCGGCGGCTTCCAGACTCAGCTTCTGCTACTCGCCCCGCCCTCCACGGCGCTGACCGTCGCCACTTTCAGCGATTCCAGCGGACAACCTCTGCCGATAGCCAGCTTGCCGTAGTCCGGAGCCTGGGGGCATTCAGCGACTAAGACATTGGGCGAATTCTGGAACCCAATTCCACTAATCAGTCATCCGGCCGATTCACCGCGGCGGCAGTGCGCCGACTCGAATCGCCTGTCGGGGCTGAATGCGCTCCAGGGCGGCGAGACAGGCAGGAACGGGGGGAAGCAAGTCCTGAATCCGGTTCGACCTTCCGCGGAGTATCACCACCGAGATTCGGCCCGAACTGAGATCCTGCTGGTAAGGGAGGTTCTTGTCGAGGGTCAGCAGGACATCGAACTGCTGTTCGGCGAGCACCAGCAGTTCACCGTTCTTCTTCCCGGACCAGCCGCATTCAACGACCGAGCGGCACTCGTGGCCTGGCAGATGCCCGGCGAGTTTGCGCGGCAGATTCTCGTCGAGGAGGACCCTCATCGCGGATTGGTGAGAAGCGCCTTCGCCTCTTCCAGCGCAGCGATCGCGGCTTCGCGGCTGACGGAGGGGAAGTTGTCCAGGAACTCATCAAGCGTATCGCCGGCTTCGAGATAGTCGATGAGTGAATCGACCGGCACCCGCGTACCCCGAAAGCATGGCGTACCGCCGAGAATCTCCGGATCGCTCACAATGACAGACGCGTGTGCCATGGAACTTCGCCTCGCCCTCAGTTTAACAGGGGAGTGGGCCCTGCCTGCGGGTCGAAATCACCGGCGTGGCGAAACATAGTGCCGCCGGGCAGCGGGGAGAGTCCGGGCTGAAGGCGCATACTCGCCCGCTGCCGGTTTCGGCCGCGGTATCGCGGGGTGCGGCGTGTCCGCAGCCCGGCCGAAAGAGAGGCCCCTTTTCGGCGGCCGCACTGGACTTAACCGCGCTCCCGGCCGCACACTGAAGGTGTATATGAACCGCCTCCCGGCCAGCGTATGGGGTGTGATTGCCCTGCTGGCATTGTTGTTGCAGCCAATTGCCGCCTGGGCGCTGCTGCCTGGCGGCCAGGGCGCCGCCCATGGGGCTGGCGCCTCGGTTCGTTCCGGTGGTCAGGAGGTTGAAGTCCATTTCGCACCCGCTGAAAAGCGGCTTCGTGCTCCCGTTTCGAAATCGGCTGGCCAGCCGGATGCGCTGCCCCGCGCCAATACGGCTCAACCCGCACTGGTGAAGCGTCCGCGCCCCGAGACTGCGGTCCCGGGGCCGCTCCGGAATGATCCCGCCGTGCTGCGCGGGCCCGTTCGCGGACCGCCCTCCCGCTAGCAGGTTGCTGAGAGCCGGGCTAAGGAAGACAGGCCGCTCTCTCTGCAACCTGCCGTACCACGCGTCTTGCCGCCGGATTGCCGGACGGCCGTAGCCCCTTTGTCACCACGCGCGGTCAGCAACAGGAGAAAACGATGTCCCTTCAAACCACACATACCCCCAAACCCCAGAGCAATTTCTTGTTCGGCGCCAAGCTGTTTACCATCGCCGGCCTGATTCTCGCCCTCCTCTGGTGGATTGACAAGAACGCCCGCTAAACCGGCCGCACCGGGATCGGAGCGGGCAGAAGTTCGCGAAAGGCCTCTCCGGTCCCGGCTTCCAGGCGTGGATCACACCCCCCTCCGCGCGCCCCAGATCTGGATGTGCAGGCGCGGGCAGAACCGGTAGCCATGGGCTTTGCACAACTCCACCAGCCATTGGGAGCGGGCGCGGAGCGTGGAATCGTCGAGCCCTTCGGGCATGAGCAGAACCTTGCCGGGCGGAGCGTTTAACTCTCGCACAAGCGTTTGAATCTCCGGCAAGTCCGCTTCCTTTTCCACGACGAATTTCAATTGATATTCGTAATTCCGGACCAGCGACCGCAGCACCGGCAGATTCATCCGGGCCCTTTCGTGGCGCTTGGCCCACTGAGCGTCCCGTTCCCACGGAGTGGAGTTGGCAAGTTTGGGCGAAATCGACATCAGGCCGCAGACGGCGTCCGCTTCCACTGTGCCGGCGGTTTCGATGGTGATATGGAGCCCGCGCGCGTGAAGCGCGCGGGTCAACGCCGGCAATTCGGGCTGGATCATGGGTTCGCCGCCCGTCAGCACTACATGACGGTAGGCGGGGAAGTCTTCCACCCAGGCGAGCAGGCGGTCCAGCGGCCAGTCATCGCCTTCGGGCGCCCAAGAGGTGTAGGGCGTATCGCACCAATGGCAGCGCAGGTTGCAGCCGGACGTGCGGATGAACAGCGAAGGGACGCCGGTCAGAACGCCCTCGCCTTGAATGGTGGCGAAGACCTCGCTGATCTTCATGGGGCCTCCGGCGGATAGGGCAGGGGGTCCTCGAGACCCGCGGCGGCGAATCCGGCGCGCCGCAGCAGGCAGGAGTCGCACGCGCCGCAGGGCTGTCCCCCGGGCGAGGGGTCGTAGCAGGAGTGAGTGAGCGAATAGTCCACGCCAAGCGACAGCCCGAGCCGGATGATATCGGCCTTGGTCAGGGTAATCAGCGGCGTGTGGATTCGCAGGGGCAGATGGCCTTCGACACCGGCTCTGGTGGCGAGCGTGGCCATGCGTTCGAAGGCGGCGATGTATTCGGGGCGGCAGTCGGGATAGCCGGAATAATCCACGGCATTGACGCCGAGATAGATATCGGAAGCGCCCAGGACCTCGGCCCAGGCAAGGGCAAACGAGAGAAAGATGGTGTTGCGCGCCGGAACGTACGTAATGGGGATTTCGGCGGCCATTTCGGCGGTTTGCCGGCCTTTGGGCACATGGATATCCGCCGTGAGCGCGGAGCCGCCGAAGACACGCAGGTCGATCACGGCGGTGCGGTGCGCGGCGGCGCCGAGCGCGCGGGCCACACGCGCGGCGGCCTCGAGTTCCACGCGGTGCCGCTGGCCGTAGTCGAAAGAAAGCGCGTGGCAGGCGAAGCCGTCGCGCCGGGCGCAGGCCAGGGTGGTGGCGGAGTCCAGGCCGCCGCTGAGAAGACACACCGCGGGCTTCACGGCGTGGCCTCGCGCGGCAGATAGCGGCTGATCCAATAGCCCAGCGGAGGGAAAACGAGCAGCAACGAGAGGGCGAAATGCAGCGACGTCTGGTCGGCGATCCAGCCGGTGAGCGGGATGAAGACGATGCCCGCCGCACCCCAGCCGAAGCCCATCATCAGCGCCGAGACCGTGCCCGCCTGGCGCGGCGCGAGTTCCTGCGCCACCACCACGTTCACCGGAATGGTGAACAGCAGAATCAGCCCGCCGAGAGCGAGCGCGGCGATGCCCCAGGGACCCTGGTCCAGGAAGAAGAAATAGGCCATGAAGGGCGTGGAAAACAGAAACGAAGCCAGAATGACGCGGCGCGGCCCGAACCGTTCCGACAGATTTCCGCCGATGAAGCCGCCGAGAGCGCCCGCGGCGAGGTAGAAGGTGAGCACCAGCGCGGCCTGGCGGAGCGTGAATCCCCGCTCCTTGTTCAGATAGAGGGCGAGGAATTGCGTGTAGGTGATTTGGACGGCCGAGCGGAGAAAGACGCCTGCAAACAGGACCGCGAGCGGCCGCCGGACGGCCCGCAGCGGGGTCCAGTCGAAGCCCGCGGCTCCCGCACCCAGAGGCCGTTCCGGGACGGGCATCAGCGTCAGCAGCAAGGCGCTCACGAGAATGCCGGGAATGGCGGCCCAGAGGGCGGATTCGATACCGTAAGCGGCGACAAGCTGCGAATAGAGGAAGGGCGAGAGCGCGAGTCCGAGGGTGCCGGTGCTGATAAAGACGGCCATCCAGCGGGCGCGGTGACGCTCCAGTCCCGCCGTGGCCCAGGCCGAGCCCTGCGGGTGGAAGGCGCTGACGCCCGCTCCGCCGAAAAAGACGAGCGCAAGCGCCCAGCCGAAGCCCGGTGCGTAACCAAGCGCTGAGATGAAGATCCCGGCGATGGCGGGCGAGAGTGCCGAAAACAGGCGCGAACGCCAGCGGTCGGACAGGTAGCCGTAAAGGGGCTGAGTGAGGGAACTGGAGAAGACGAGCATCCCGCCCAGCAAACCGGCCTGCGTGAGCGACAGCCGCAGTTTGTCCACCAGCAGGGGCTGCATGACGCCCAGCGCGCCGGAATAGAGGTCGATGAAAAAATGCGCGGCGCTGAGCAGAACCAGCGTGAGCATGCCGGGCGAAAGGCCCAGGCGGCGGACGGCGAGTTGCGGGAGGATCCGGGAGTGGCTGCTCATCTTACGTAAAAGGCGCCAATCACTAGTATAAAGAACAGTTTTATGACACTAAGCCTTTGGGTTCCCTAAGCCGATAGAGCAATTAGGCCGGCCTGCGCTCGGCCTGTGAACGCATGATCCGGTTACTCCTATCGTGGCTGTACCGCCGATTGTACCCGGCGGGGGAGGCGCTGCGGGCCAGCGAAGCGCGGTATGCCGACCTGTTCGCCCGGGTGCCGGACGGCGTGTATGAGACCCTGCCTGACGGAACCGTGGTGGCCGCGAACCCGGCGCTCGTGAGGATGCTCGGCTACGCCTCGGAGGAGGACATGAAAGCCGCGGGCGGCGCGGCTCGACTGTACGTGAATCCGGAACTCAGGGAACAGGCGCGGCGGCAGTTGGAAAGCGAGGGTGAGATCCGGAACACGGAACTGGAGCTTTACCGGAAGGACGGGGGCGTAGTGACCGTGCTCGAAAATGCGCATGTGGTCCGGGACCGGAGGGGGCGCGTGCAGAGCTTCCAGGGCACGTTAACGGATATCACCGATCGCAAGGCGGTGCTGGTGGAGGTGCAGCGGGCACGCGACGCCGCGCTGGAGGCATCCCGGCTAAAAACGCAATTTCTGGCCAACGTGAGTCACGAACTCAGGACTCCTCTCAACGGCGTGCTGGCCATGGCGCAGGTGCTGGGGGAGAGCACATTACCACGCGAACAGCAGGAGTGCGTCACCACCATCGAGCATTCCGCGAGCTTTCTCCTGGATCTGATTAACGACATATTGGATTTCGCGTCCATCGAAGCCGGGAAATTGCGCCTGGAAGATGGGATTTTCCGGATTCGCGACCTGGTGGAGGAAACCGCCGCGGTGGTGGCGCCCCGGGCGGCGGCCGCGGGTCTGACCATTCTCACCGATATCGATCCGGCGCTGCCGGAACTCGTGCGCGGCGACGGAAGCCGTCTCCGGCAGGTACTCCACAACCTGGCCGTCAATGCGGTGAAGTTCACGGCGGAGGGCGAGGTGGTGTTGTGGGCCCGGGTTGACGCGACGATGCCCAATGGAGTCCGCTTCGAAGTTCGGGATACGGGAATCGGAATCGCTTCGGAGGCGCAGGAGTTGATCTTCGAGCCATTCAGCCAGGCGGACGGTTCCACCAGGCGCCGGTTTGGCGGTACGGGGCTGGGGCTGGCGATTGCGCGGCAGATCGCCACGAACATGAAGGGCCGGCTCACGGTGGACAGCCGTCAGGGGGGAGGGGCGACGTTCAGTTGCGTGGTTCCGCTTCCGCCCGCGCCGGGCTGCCGGGTCGCACCGGCGAGGAAACTCGCCGGCCTATGCGGAAAGAGAGTACTGGTTATCGAACCGCGCGACGGAGTTCGCGAGTTGATCGGAGAGTGGCTCAGGCGCTGGGGTGCGGAACCGGGACTCTACACCTCGGCGGGGGAGGAGCTTGACTGCGCCGGGGCACATTTGGTGGTGGCCGACGAAGCGGAGGCAGAGCGTTGCAGGCATCTGGCCGCCGGCGGGGCGCCTCTGGTGATCCTGGCCCCGCCGCGCGCGGCTGACCGCAACGGTGCGCTTTGTGTCAACCGTCCGGTCCGCGAGTTGTCGCTGCTGGATGCGCTGTTGCGGGCCGGCGCCGAAAAGGTCAAGGATCCCGAGCCGGAACCCCTGGCCAAACTCGCGCAAGCCGTCGGCCCGAAAAGGCGGGCGATCGCCGGGCGGCGGGTGCTGGCGGCCGAAGACAATCCCGTCAATCAGTTGGTGATCCGCAAACTCACCGAGAGGCTTGGCTACACAATCGACGTCGTCGGGTCGGGCCGGGAGGCGATCGACGCCGTCTCGCGAGGCGGTTATTCCGTTGTGCTCATGGATTGCCAAATGCCCGAAATGGATGGATTCGAGGCAACGGCCGCCATCCGGGCGCTGCCGGACGGGTTCGGCGCGGTACCCATCGTCGCCGTCACCGCCCACGCCTTGCCGGGCGACCGCGAGCAATGTCTGGCCCGGGGTATGGACGACTATCTCACCAAACCGATCCTCATGGACGATCTGGCCCGGCTTCTGGAGCGCTGGATCGCGGCTCGCGAGGCGCCGGGGCTGGGCCGCCAGAACCCTTAAACTGAGAAAGCATGCTGCAAGTCCGCCGCGTGGCGCTGTTTCTCGCGCTCGCCCTGTTGTTTCTCGCCGCCAACCGGGCCGCCTACAAAGGCTGGTTCATGGACGACGATCTCGACAACCTTGCCTGGACGCAGCACCACACCCTGCCGGAGTTCGCCGCCGGGCTGGCGTCGCCGCTGTTTGCGGAGTTCAACTACCGCCCGGCGGGCCACGTCATCTATCACCTGCTCGGGAAGCATGTGGGCCTCGAATATGGCTGGTACGTGGCCGTGATGCATCTGCTGCACCTGGTGAACGTGCTGCTGGTGTGGCTGCTGGCGCGGCGGCTGGGAGCAGGCGAACGCGGCGCCGGAGTGGGCGCTCTGCTGTTCGCGTTCCACATGGCCTGCTTCGACGCCTATTGGAAACCGATGTTCGTGTTCGATGTAGTGGCGGCGCTGTTCTATCTGCTGGCCTTGCACGCTTACCTGTCGCCGCGCTGGTGGCTGGCGCTGCTGCCGTTCTGGTTTGCGTATAAGGGCAAGGAACTCGCCGTCACGCTGCCCGCTGTGCTGCTGCTTTATGAGTTCACTCTGGGCGAAAGGCGCTGGAAGCGCGTGCTGCCGTTTGCTGCGATCGCCGCGTCGTTCACGCTGCAGGGCGTGTTCAAGAACGCGCCGACAGACAACGACTACACGCTGCGGTTCACTCCGCTTGCGGTGTGGCGGACGCTCGAATTTTACTCCTCGAAGATTCTGCTGCTGCCCTGGGCGGGCCTGCTGCTGATTCCCGCGGGGTGGCTGGTGAAAGACCGGCGGGCGCGATTCGCATTGCTGGCTATCCCGCTGATGCTGGGGCCTTTGTGGTTCCTGCCCGGGCGGCTGTTCGCCGTGTATTTGTACCTGCCGCTAATTGGGCTGGCCCTGTGGCTGGCTTTCGCGAGCGAACGCTGGCGCGGCTGGGTGCTGGCGCTGTTTTTTGCCGTATGGCTGCCATGGAACTACCAGCTTCTGCGCGAAGGCCGCAAGGCGGCGCTCACGATCGGCCCGGAAAACCGCGAATATGTCGAACAAATCGCCGCTTTTGCGCAAAAAAACCCGAATCTTCGCACGATTCTGTTCGACGGCGGCCCGGCCGGAATGAACGAATGGGGCGTGCGGGGCGCGCTGCGCTGGCACTACCGGCATCCCGGCTTGCGCATGGCGGCGGTGAATAGCGAGGAGGCTCGTAAGTGGCTCGAAACGGGTGAGATCGCCCTGATCGGCTGGGATCGCGCCCGCCGCACGCTGATCACGGCGGTCCGCAATGAAGCCGAACCCGACGTCGCCTATATCGCCATGAGCGAGGGGCTGCGCGTTTGGCAGTTCGGCGAGGGCTGGTATCCGATCGAGGGCGGTTTCCGGTGGACCCAACCGCGGGCGTTCGCGCGGCTGCTGCGTCCGGCGGGCGCGCGGGAATTTGAAGTGCGGACCAACCTGGGCCCGCTACAGTTCGCCGAGCAGGGCCGCGTCGGGCTGGAACTGCTGATCGAAGGCGAGTCGCAGGGCGTGCAGGTGTGGGATCGGGAGGGCTGGTTTGTGAGGCGGTGGGCGGTGGAACCAGAGGAGGACGAGCGCGTGGTGGAGATCGAACTCCGGGCGGTGGCCCCGTACCGGCCCTCGAACGGCGACCCGCGCGTGTTCGGGGCCGCCGTCGCCGCGCTCGGTTTCGTGTCACGATAGGCCTGATGGCACTTGCAGAGGCATTGCGCGAGAACGGCGTGGTGGGCGCGGGCGGAGCCGGGTTTCCGGCCGAGGTGAAGGCGCGGTCGCAGGTGGAATACCTGCTGGCGAATGGCGCCGAATGTGAACCGCTGTTGCACAAGGACGAAGAGCTGATGAAGCACTTTGCCGAGGGGATGATCGCGGGTATGGCAAGGATGCGCGAAGCCGTTGGCGCGCCCGAGGCCCGGTTCGGCATCAAGAGTAAGCACAAGGCCGCGGTGGCGGCGCTCACGCCGCATGTCGAAAAAACGGGAATGAAATTCACGTTTCTGGGCGATTTTTACCCTTCCGGAGACGAATATGAGCTGGTTTACGCAGCCACGGAGCGATTGATTCCGGCAGGCGGCATCCCGCTGCAAGTGGGCTGCGTGGTGAACAACGTCGAGACGCTCTATAACGTGCAGCTCGCCGCCGAAGGCAAGCCTGTGACGCACAAGTTCGTCTCCATCAACGGCGCGGTACGCAAGCCCAGCGCCTTTTGGGCGCCTGTGGGCACACCGTTCTCGGAGTTGATCGAGCACGCGGGCGGATTGACGGTGGATGAAGCAGGGTATTTCGTCTCGGGCCTGATGATGGGCAAGCTGACGTTCGACCTGACGCAGCCGGTGACGAAGACGACCTGTGGGCTGATCGTGCTGCCGCGCGAGCACACTCTGGTGGAGCGGCGCCTGCGGCCGCCGGAGTCGATGGCGCGCATCGGCAAATCGGCCTGCGACCAGTGCAGCTACTGCACGGAATTCTGCCCGCGCTATCTGCTGGGCTATGACGTGCAGCCGCACAAGGTGATGCGCTCGCTCGGCTTCACGCTGACCGGCGCGGACAACTGGAATCAGTCCGCGGAGCTATGCTGCGCCTGCGGGCTGTGTACGCTCTACGCCTGTCCCGAGGACCTGTATCCGAAAGAGGCGTGCGACGACGCAAAATCGAGCTTGCGCGCCGCGGGCATCAAGTATGTCCAGCAAAAGCCGGTGAAGGCGCACCCGATGAAGGAATACCGGCGGGTGCCGCAGTCGCTGCTGCGCGAACGCCTGAAAGTGGAGCGCTACGAACAGCCGACGCCCTACACGGCGAAGCAGCCCGCGCCGGCGCGGGTGCGGATTCTGACCAAACAGCACACCGGCCAGGCGGCGCTGCCGGCGGTGCGCGAGGGCGAAAGGGTGAAGGCGGGGCAGGTGGTGGCGCGGATGGCCGAGGGGGCGCTGGGGGCGAACGTACACGCGTCCATCGATGGCAAGGTGACGGCGGTAACGAACGAAATGATTGAGATTAGCCGATGAAAAACTCGATTGGACTCTTGGAACTGAGCTCGATTGCCGCGGGCTTTCAGGTTTGCGACGCGATGCTGAAGGCCTCGGATGTGGAGTTGGTGCTGGCGCGCACGATTTGCAGCGGCAAGTACATGGTGCTGATCCGCGGGGACGTGGCGGCGGTGGAAGCGGCCGTTGAAGCGGGCAAGGCGGAGAACGAGTTCTCGGTGATCGACTCCTTCGTGATCCCGAACGTGGACGAGAGCCTGTTTCCGGCCATCGCGGGCACGACGAAGGGCGACACGATGGAAGCGCTCGGGGTAATCGAGAGCTTTTCGGTGGCGAGCCTGATTGAAGGGGCGGACGCGATGGTGAAGTCGGCCAACGTGCAACTGCTGGAAGTCCGGCTGGCGATGGCGCTGGGCGGCAAAGCGTTCGCGGTGGTGACGGGCTCCGTGTCGGCGGTGCGCAGCGCAGTGGATTCGGGCGCGCAAATGATCGGCCGCAAGGGCCTGCTGGTGAACAAGGTGGTGATCGCGAACCCGCGGCCGGAGCTGTTGCAGGAGTTGATCTAGCAGAACAGCTGCCAAGCAGAGAGGAAAAAGGATGATAATTTCCCGGCTCATTCTTAAGAACTGGCGGAATTTTCGCAACTTTGATGTTGTGTTCTCTGATCGAGTCTTCCTGGTAGGGCCGAATGCTTCTGGCAAGTCGAATGTATTAGATGCCATTCGCTTCCTGCGAGACATCGCTAAGCCCAGCGGCGGATTGCAGGCCGCCGTGAACAAGCGGTTTGGGTTGTCGAGGATCAGATGCCTCTCCGCTCGAAAGGATCCAGACGTCGAGATCGAGGTTCACCTCGGCTCTCCTGGTGAGGAGCCAGATTGGAGATATTGTATTGGACTTACACAGGAGGTGCGAGGGAGGCGCGAGTGCAAACTCCGGTTCGAGAGAGTCTGGCAGCGACAGACACTGTTGGTGGATCGCCCCGACAAACTGGATAAGGCTGATGAGCCCCGGCTGACGCAGACACACCTTGAGCAGATTGGTGCTAATGTGGACTTTCGTCAAGTCAGTCATTTTCTGGAATCCATCCGCTACCTGCACCTTGTTCCCCAGTTATTCAAGCATCCAGAACTTTTTCAATCACCTGTAAGCGCGGAGGATCCGTTCGGTAAGAGCTTTCTTGAGCAGATTTCAAAAACCCCCAAAGCCACACAAGCATCTCGACTAAAGAAGATCGAGGAGGCGATCAGGAAAGCCGTACCCTATTTGAAGAATCTCGAATTGAAGAAGGATGAAGCGACAGGTGCACCACACCTGGAAGCCCTTTACGAGCACTGGAGGCCAAACGCCGGCAAGCAACGGGAGGATCAGTTCTCCGATGGGACGCTGCGGCTGATTGGCCTATTGTGGTCGCTGCTGGATGGTGATGCGCCGCTCCTGTTGGAGGAGCCTGAGTTGTCGCTTCATTCCGGAATTGTAGAGAAGTTGCCGTCTATTTTCGGCCGTGTTCAACGCCAGAGGAAGCGTCAGCTTATCGTCAGCACGCACAGTTGGGATCTGCTCTCCGACAAAGGGATAGGCGGTGAAGAGGTTGTGCTGCTGGAGCCTGGACTCGAAGGAACCGTTGCGCGGTTGGCCTCATCGGTGAACGACGTCCGGACTCTGCTCAAATCTGGCTTGAGCGTGGCAGATGCTGCCTTGCCGCGGACGAAGCCGGCGGCATTGGACCAGATGAGTTTCGATCTCCGGTGATGACTCTAGTTCCGATGAACCCAGTTCCGATCAACCTCGGGATCGAGGACCCATTGAGCGAGTGCGTGGCGCGGCGGCTGCTTGTGCTGCATGCAAACAAATACCAGATTGGTGTTGCATACGGGAGGAGTGGTTTCGGAGATCTGAAGAGGACAGCCAAGGGCTGGAATGCCGCGGCAAAAGGCATCCCATTCTTCTTGCTCACGGATCTCGACTTGACCTTCCCATGCCCTTCCGCACTGGTGGAAGACTGGCTCGATGGAGCAGAGCGCAAACACCCAAATCTGATCTTCCGTGTTGCGGTGCGCGAAGTGGAAGCTTGGCTGCTTGCGGATGCGGAAGGGCTTGCCGCGTTTCTCGGCTTGAGCGTGCGCCATGTGCCTGCGGTGCCGGAAGGTTTGACGGATCCGAAGGCGGCCCTGATCGAACTTGCCAGGCGGGCACGATCGAAAGAACTGAGGGAGCGCATTGTTCCCAGAACAGGAAGCACGGCTGTTCAAGGACGCGAGTACAACTCCTGCTTGTGCGAATTTGTGCGTGGCGGCTGGAGTCCGGAGCGGGCGAGCCACCGTTCTCTGAGTCTGGCGCGGGCGATTCAGCGCTTGTCTGTCTTCGAACCTGATTGGGAGAACCTGAATCCCTGATAGGCTGGTTTGGTCAAGTGAGGCAATCGGCGATAGGCGATGGCAGCGGGCGAACAATCGAATAGGTTTTGTGCGGATCTCCGCGAGGCGAGCGTGCGGGCGAAGACGGGCAAATCCCTCGAACGGTTTGAACGCTCGAAGCGCGTGTTGCCCGGCGGGGTGGCGAGCGGGGTCCGGCGGGCGGCGCGGCCGTATCCGTTGTTTTTCACGCACGGCGAAGGCGCACGGGTTTGGGATGCGGACGGCAACGAATATCTGGACTATGGCCTTGCCTGGGGCCCGCTCATGCTGGGCCACCGGCCGCCCGCGGTGACGGCGGCGATCCGCGCACAGCTTGAAAAGGACCTCACCTTCGGCGCGCAGCACGACCTGGAATACGAAGTGGCGGAGCGGTTCACGTCGATTGTCCCTTGCGCCGATCAGGTCTGTTTCGCCAACAGCGGCACCGAGATCGTGCAGGTGGCGCTGCGGCTGGCGCGCGCGGTCACAGGGCGTGCGAAGTATCTGAAGTTTGAAGGCCATTATCACGGCTGGGACGATTCGGTGCTGGTGAGCTACAAATCGTCCCGCGAGGAACTCGAAGCGGCGGACGGCGCGCCAGTCGGCATGGCCATGGGCCAGCGGCCGGACCCCATCGCGGTGATCGCCGAATGGAACAACGAGGCCAGCGTACGGCGCGCCTTCGAGCGGCATCCCGGCGCCATCTCCGCGGTGATCTGCGAGCCAATGCTGGCCAACAATGGCTGCGTGGAGCCGGCGGCGGGTTTCCTCGAACTGCTGCGCAAGATCACGAGCGAACAGGGGGCGCTGCTGATCTTCGACGAAGTGATCACGGGTTTCCGTGTCGCGCTGGCGGGCGGGCAGGGACGCTACGGCGTCACGCCGGATCTGGCGACGTACGCAAAGGCGATCGGCGCGGGCACAGCGCTGAGCGCGCTCGGCGGGCGGCGGGAGTTCATGGACTACATTGCGGACGGCCGCGTGGTGCATGCGGGGTCGCTGAATGGCAACCCGATTTCGCTGGCGGCGGCGAGAGCGGCGCTCGACTATCTGGCCGAGCCGGCCAATGAGGTTTATCCGAGGCTGGAGCGCCTGGGAACGCGGCTGCGCGAAGGACTGGTGGCGATTCTGCGTGGCGCGGGTCATGTGGTGGTGACCCAAGGCGAGCCAGCCGTGTTTCAGATCGCGTTTCGCGCCGAACCGGCACGGAATTACCGCGAAACTCTGACGTCAGACACCCAAAAATACAGCGATTTCGCGCTCGCGCTGCTGGATGAAGGCGTGATTGTGCTGCCGGACGGGCGCTGGTACACCTCCGCCGCGCACACCGAAGCGGACATTGATGCAACGCTCGCCGCGGCGGAACGGGCCGCCGGCGATGTCTGACCAACTGCTTTTGACGGGCGGCACGGTGGTGGACGGCACGGGCGCGCCCGGGTTCGCGGCCGATGTCCTGGTGGCGGACGGGGGAGTGGCCGGTATCGGCACGTTTGGCAGCATGGCCGGCGTGCGGCGTCTCGATTGCGCGGGCTGCGTGGTTGCGCCGGGCTTCATCGACGCGCACAGCCACTCCGACCTGCAGGCGCTCGATAACCGGACCGAGAAGCTGGCCCAGGGCGTGACCGCCGAGGTCGTCGGCAACTGCGGGTTTTCGGCCTTTCCCGCGGCAGAAGACCGGCGCGATTTGCATGAATTCGCCAACGGGATTTTTCACGGCGAGGGGCGCGACTGGGGCTGGGTGAGCGCCGGCGCTTATTACGAAGCGGCCGAAGCGCGCGCGCGTCTGGGTGTGGAATCGCTGGTAGGACACGGCACGTTGCGCATCGCGCAAGCGGGCGCCGTGCAGGGGGCGCTCAGCGAAGCCGACATGCGCGGGATGGAACGGCTGTTGGACCAGTGCCTGACCGAAGGGGCGATCGGGTTCTCGACCGGGTTGATGTATGCGCCCGGTTCTTCAGCGCCGCTGGAAGAGTTGGAGAGGCTGTGCCGCGTCGTGGTGCGGCACGGAAAGATCTACACGTCGCATATCCGAAGCTACTTCAGCGGGATTGTAGCGGCGATTGAGGAGCAACTCGAACTGGCGCGGCGGACGGGGTGCCGGTTGCAGATCTCTCACCTCCAAATCGCCGGGCGGCGCAACTGGCACTTGCAGGCGCAGGTCATGGAACGGATTGAGCGCGCCGCGCAGGAGGGCATCGACGTGGCGTTCGACTGCTATCCCTACACGGCGGGCAGCACCGTACTTACACAGATCCTGCCGCAATGGGCATTGGACGGGGGTACGGGGGCCCTGCTGAGACGGTTGGCGATCGAGGACGAGCGGGCGCGGATCGCGGAAGCGACCGAAGCGGCGCTCGAGTGGGCGTGGGAGGACGTGTTCATCTCGGCGGTCGCTTCGGAACGTAACGCCGGCGCGGTGGGCAGGAACATGGCGCAACTGGCGGCGGAGCGGGGACGCCGGGCGGTGGACGTGGTGCTGGACCTGCTCGTGGAAGAAAGCGCGGCGGTCAATATGCTCTGTTTTAACCAGAGCGAAGCGAACCTGCGGGCGACGCTCGGGCATCCGCTGGCGACCATCATCAGCGATGGGTTTTACGTAAAAGGGCGCCCGCATCCGCGTCTTTTTGGCACATTTCCTCATTTTTTGGGCCATTATGTGCGCGAGCACGGGTTGATGACGCTGGAGGAAGGCGTGCGGCGGATGACCGGCGCGGTGGCGGAACGGTTCGGGATGCGCGACCGCGGCGTGCTGGCGGCGGGGCGGCGCGCGGACATGGTGGTGTTCGAGGCGGCTGAGATTGGGAGCGACGCGGATTATGAGCATCCTGAGCGGCCGCCGCGGGGCGTCCGGCGGGTGATCGTTGGGGGACGTGTGGTGTGCGAGGCTCATGGTGGCGGACTGAAGTCCGCCGCGGGATGAAGCCCGCCCTACTTGATTTTCTTCAGGCGGGTGGAGTATTTTCCGGTTAATTTGCGGATTTCGTAGTTGAATTTGAGGAATTCGCGTTCCCACTGTTCCGCTTCCGCTTTCGTGTAGCGGTAAAAACCGCGGCCGCTGGCAATGCCCTTTCCGCCGGATTCCACCACCTTCGCGATGGCTGGGGGTATCCCGGGATCCTTGTTCAACTCCGGCAGCAGGTCCTTCATCACCCGGTAATACGCTTCGACGCCCATCAGGTCCATATAGCGGAACGGTCCGGCGAAGGGCATCCACCAGCCGACGTCGTTGCGCAGCGAACGGTCTACGTCTTCGAAGGTACAGACTCCCGAATCGACGAGATGGCAGGCTTCGCGAAACATTGCGTAGGAGATTCGGTTGGTGATGAAGCCGCGGACGTCGCGGCGCAGCAGGGAGGGCTCCTTGCCCCAAAGGGCGGCGAGCGCGAGAGTCTGCCGGGCGAAGCGTTCGGCGGTGGCGCGCCCCATGATGATCTCCATGAAGCAGGTGATGTGGGCGGGCTCATCCCAATGCACGCCGACGAAGCGGTCCGGGTGGCGCGCGCCTTCCTGCAGCAGGGTCAGCGGGATCGAACTGGTATTGCTGCCGATGATCGCGGTGCGCGGCACAACGTCCTCGATGGCTCGGTAAATGGCTTTCTTGGTTTCGATGTCCTCGACGATGGACTCCAGCACGATGCGGCATCCGGCAAGGCGGCTGTAGTCCTCGGTCAAGGTGAAGTTGGCCATCAGCTTCGCGGGGTCGCGCCGGAGCATCCCTTCGCGCGCCATCTCGCGCAGCAGGCGGCGGATGCGCGCCGGCGTGCCGCGGTGCTGCGCCGCGCTGCGGGTGACGCCGGTGACGGGATGGCCGGCGGCCAGCAGGCAGGCGGCGATGCTGTGGCCCATCAGGCCCATGCCGATGACGGCAGCGGGCCATTCGGCGGGGCGGAGCGGCTTCTTTCGAGAGGGCATGCGGTCGGGACTCCTTTTGAGGGCCAGCGTATAACAGGCGGGCTGCGATAGGGTATCAGCAAAGAACCAGGAGGTAGGCAGATGGATCGAAAACCGGTGCGAGTGGGCGTGGCGGGCTTGGGGTTCATGGGCTGCGCGCACTTGCAGGCGCTCATGCGGATTTCCGGCGCGGAGGTGGTGGCGGTGATGGACAGCGACGAGGAACGGCTGTCAGGCGACCTGTCCAGAAGCGGCGGCAATCTGGGCATTCCGGGGCTGCGGATGGATTTTTCGCAGATGCGGCGTTACCGCAATTTCGCCGAATTGGTTGCCGATGACGGGATCGACGCGCTGGATTTGTGCGTGCCGACGCATCTGCACGCGGACTGGACCATCGAGGCGTTGCGCCGCGGGCGGCATGTGATGGTGGAGAAGCCGATGGCGCTGCGCTTCGAGGATGCGGCGCGGATGTGCGAGGAAGCGGCGCTGGCGGGCACGGTGCTGATGGTGGCGCATGTGCTGCGCTTCATGTCGGCGTACACGGAATTGAGCGCGCTGGTGCGGTCGGGGCGGTTGGGGAGGGTGCGGTCGGCGTTGTTCCGGCGGCGGACGGCGGTGCCGGAGTGGGCGGATTGGGAGTTTGACAAGACGAAGAACGGCGGCGGGGTGTATGACCTGTTGATCCACGACGTCGATATGGCGCTGCATCTGTTTGGCCGCCCGGAGGCGGTGTCGGCGTGGGGCTATGAGGATCTGCGCGGGGGCGTGGATCAGATGACGGGGCAGTTGCACTACCGCGAGGTGGAGTCGGTGACGGTGACCGGCGGCTGGTTTCACCGGGGCGAGTATCCGTTTTCGATGGAGTACACGGTGGTGGGCGATGAAGGGGTGGTGGAGTTCAGTTTGGCGGGGCGTCCGGCGACAGTGTACTGGAAGGATGGGCGGAAAGAGGAGTTGCCCGCGCCGGCTGGCGACGCGTATCAGGCCGAGATCGAATACTTCATCGAATGCTGCGCGCTTGGGGCCAGGCCTGAGCGCTGCCCGCCGGAAGAATCGGCGATGGCGGCGCGCGTGGCGCTGCTGATGAGCGAGGCGCGGGGCAAAGGTCCCATCACTTTGTAGGCTTCGTGGAAGCGGGTCAAGTACACTGGGAGTCCGGAGGTGTAGCCGATGCCGATCAGCGAAATGCTGTTGCCCGAGTTCGATCAGGAGATGGCGATGACGCGCCGCGCGCTGGAGCGCGTCGATGATGCAGCGATGCACTGGAAGCCGCAGGAGCGCTCGATGAGCCTCGCCGAGTTGACCGGCCACCTGGCGGAAGTGCCGGGCTGGGTGTCGAAGATCATGGGTTTGCCGGAGATCGATTTGATGCCCAAGGATGGGCCGCAGTACGAACCGTTCGTCCCGAAGACCTATCTCGACGTCCTCAACCGGTTCGACAAGAATGTCGAAGAGGCGCGCGCGGCTATGCAGGCGGCAAAGGATGAAGCGTACCTCGAGCAGTGGACGCTGAAGGCCGCGGGCAAAGAGGTGTTCAGCCTGCCCCGAGTGGCCGTACTGCGGACGATGGTGCTGAACCACCAGATTCACCACCGGGGGCAGTTGACGGTGTATTACCGGCTGCTTGGGATTCCCGTTCCGGCGCTCTACGGGCCTTCGGCGGACGAAGGTTCGATGGGGTGAGGCGCGGGCGGCGATAAAACCGTGTTTCGCCTGATTTGTTTGGCGCTTCTCGCGGGGCCTGTCCTCGCGCAGGTTCCCGCGCGGCTGCTGTGGTCGGACGAATTCGATAAGCCGGGTCTGCCGGACCCCGCGAAGTGGGCTTATCAAACCGGCGGCGACGGCTGGGGCAACCGCGAGTTGCAGGTCTACACGGAGGGCCGGCCGGAGAATGCCCGCGTCGAGAACGGGCACCTGATCATCACGGCGCAACACGAGATGTGGGCGGGGCGTGACTACACCTCGGCGCGCCTGGTGACCGCCGGGCGCCAATCCTGGACGTACGGCTACTTCGAAGTCCGCGCCAAGCTGCCCTGCGGCCGCGGAACCTGGCCCGCGATCTGGATGCTGGGTGAGGGCTGGCACAAGGGCAACTGGCCCGCGATCGGCGAGATCGACATCATGGAGCACGTGGGCCACGATCGCGGGCGCGTACACGCAGCCATCCATTGCACCGCCTTCAATCACATGAAGGGGACGCAGAAGAGCGCCACGGCGGCTGTGCCGGATGCCTGCGGCGCGTTCCATGTCTATGCGCTGGATTGGACGCCGGCACGGATCGAGATGCTGGTGGATGGCCGCCCCTATTTCCGCTTCGAAAACAGTGGAAAAGGGCGCGAAGAATGGCCATTTGACCGTCCTTTTTACCTGCTTTTGAATATTGCCGTGGGCGGAACGTGGGGCGGCCAGAAGGGCGTGGACGAGAACGCTTTCCCGCAATCGATGGTGGTGGATTATGTGCGCGTGTACGACCGCAAGCCGGAGTAGATCCCAATGAGTTTTGACTTCCGACCGATGACCGAGTCCGATATCCCCGCCGGGCTCGCACTGAGCGAATCGGCGGGCTGGAATCAGATCGAGCGCGACTGGCGCATCTTCCTTTCGCGCAACCCCGAGGGGAGCGTGGTGGGGCTGCGCGACGGCCGCGTGGTGGGCACGGCGGCGACGCTCGATTACGGGCCGTTCGCCTGGATCAGCATGGTGCTGGTGGCGCAGGAACTGCGCGGGCAGGGTCTTGGCGGCGCGCTGTTCGCGCGCACTCTCGATATTTTGCGGGAAAGTCCGTGCGCGCGCTTGGACGCCACGCCGCTGGGCGAGCCGGTCTATCGCAAATTGGGGTTCGAGGACGAGTATTTGCTGGAGCGTTGGGAGCGGCCCGCGGGGCCTGTGCCCGAGGCGCCGGAGGTCCAGCGGCTCGACGACATTTCCCCGATTGCCGCTCTCGACCGCGAGGTCTTCGGCGCGGATCGCGGCTGGCTGCTGCGCTGGCTGCGCGAAGACGCGCCGCACCTGGCATTGCGCGGCGAATCCGGATTTCTGCTCGGCCGGGAGGGCCGGCGCTATACGCATCTCGGTCCGTTGCTGGCCACGAGTGCTGAAGAGGCGCGGCGGATGATCCTCGCCGCGCTCGCCGTCTCGAAGCGCGATGCGGTGATCGATATTCCCGTTGAGAAGGCGCAACTGGCCGAGGCCCTGGGGTTCCGCAAACAACGGCGTCTTTTACGGATGCGGCGCGGCGGACCCGCTCCGCCGCTCGACGTCCGCCTCTACGCGATTGCCGGTCCGGAACTCGGCTGACATACAATGAGCGCCATGAAGCGCGCCATTTGCCTGTTTGCTCTGCTGCCCGCCCTGCTGGCGGCCCAGCCCGCGGCCCAACCCACCTGGACTTCACCCGAGGTTCACAGCGATGGCCGTGTGACCCTCCGTATTCTCGCGCCCAAGGCCGCGGCCGTCGTGCTGCGCGGCGAGTGGCCCGGAGGCGCGAAGGAACTGCCGCTGAACAAAGACGGCGAGGGTCTGTGGTTCGTCACCACCGCGCCCATTCCCGCGGACTTCTACTGGTATCACTTCTTGGTGGATGGCGTGAAGACGATGGACCCGCGCAATCCGCTGCTGAAGACCGGCGCCCGCTCGAGCGACAGCGCCGTGGACATCCCCGGCCCGAATGCCGCGCATCACGCCTTGCGCAATGTGCCGCACGGCACCGTGCATATCGAGCTCTACAAATCCGCCGCCACGGGAACGCTGCGACGTCTGCATGTCTATACCCCGCCCGGGTATGAAGAGGGCCGCGCCCGCTACCCAGTGCTTTATCTGCTGCACGGCTCCGGCGACACCGACCGCGAATGGACCAGCTATGGCCGCGCCCATCTCATCGCCGACAACCTCATCGCGGACGGCAAACTGAAGCCGCTCGTGATGGTGATGACCGACGGCCACCCGGCGGACCCGAACAACCCTTCACTTCGCGCCCGGAACACGGAACTATTCACGCGAGACCTGATCGATTCGGTGATTCCCTTCGCCGAGAAAAAGTACCGCATCGATGCGCGGCGGGAGCGCCGCGCGCTCGCAGGCCTCTCGATGGGCGGCGGGCAGACGCTTGCCGCCGGCCTGAAGAGCCTCGACCTTTTTTCTGCTTTGGGCGTATTCAGCATGGGCATTCGCGATGACAGCTTCGAGACGCAGAATCAGGAATTGCTTGCGAATCCCGGAAATGTCAATTCACGGCTCCGGCTTTTCTGGATTGCCTGCGGAAAGGACGATTTTCTCTGGGAAGCCGCCGTCCGCCTGCACGAAACCCTGGAAAAACGGGGGGTTCAGCACACCTGGCGCCCCACGGAAGGCGCGCATACCTGGCCCGTCTGGCGCCGCTATTTGCACGAGTTTCTGCCGTTATTGTTTCAATAAAATGACAGCGCGCGGGGCTGCTAGAGTAGAAGTGACAGCATGCTAACCGCGCCGCGCCGCCGCCCGCGCCGGACTGCCGCTCCGGCCAAACAAAACCTGCACGACCCGGCTCTCTACGTGAACCGCGAGCTGAGCATGCTCGCCTTTCAGCGGCGCGTGCTGGAGGAGGCGCAGGACGAGGGCAACCCGCTGCTGGAGCGCATCAAATTTCTTTCCATCGTTGGCTCCAACCTGAACGAGTTTTTCATGGTGCGCGTCGCGGGGCTGTTCAGCCAACTGGAATCGGGCGTGCTCGAGACCGGTCCGGACGGCATGACGCCGGCACAGCAACTGGAGGCCATTCGCCTCGAGTACGAGCAACTCCTGCTCGATTGCCACGACTGCCTGAAAAAGGTGCTTGCCGAACTCGAACAGCAAGGCATTCGCGTGGTGGACTACGCGCGGCTCACTGTCGAAGAGCGCGCCGCCGCCCGCCAGTATTTCGAAGACACCATTTACCCGGTGCTCACTCCACTCGCCTTCGATCCTGGCCGGCCTTTTCCGCACATTTCAAATCTCAGCCTGAATCTCTCGGTCCTCATTCGCGACCCCGAGGGCAATGAGCGCTTTGCGCGTATCAAGGTGCCCGACAAGCTGCCGCAGTTGATTCCGCTGCGCAAGAACTTGCTGGGGCGCGCCGGTCCGCTCACTCTGGTTTGGATCGAGCAGGTGATCGAAGCGCATCTGGACGCGCTCTTTCCCGGCATGCGCATTCTGGAATCGCATCCGTTCCACGTCACGCGCGACGCCGAGATGGAGATCCAGGAACTTGAATCGGCCGACCTGCTCGAAGAAGTCGAAGAAGGTGTGCGCCAGCGGCGATTTGGCGCGGTCGTCCGTCTCATGGTGCATACGGGCATGCCCGATTCGATCCTGGACATTCTCAAGACCAACCTCGAGATCGACAACACGGAAGTTTTCCACGTGAACGGCCCGCTCGCGTTGAACCGCCTGCGCGACCTGGCCGCGCTCGACCGGCCCGAACTGAAGGACCCGCCCTTCACCCCTCGCACGCCCCGGCAGTTGCAGGGCGACGATGACATCTTCACCGCCATCCGCCGCAACGACATCCTGCTTCATCATCCTTTCGACTCCTTTCAGCCCGTGGTGGACTTCCTGCGTACCGCCGCGCGCGACCCGCAAGTCCTGGCCATCAAGATGACGCTCTATCGCGTCGGGCCGAAGTCGCCGGTGGTCCAGGCGCTGCTCGACGCCAACCGCAGCGGAAAGCAGGTCGCGGTGCTCGTGGAGTTGAAGGCCCGCTTCGACGAGGAGAGCAATATCGAATGGGCGCGCGCGCTGGAAGGCGAGGGCGTGCATGTGGTCTACGGGCTCATCGGCCTGAAGGTGCATGCCAAGGTGGCGCTGGTGGTGCGGCAGGAAGGCGGCGCGGTGCGGCGCTATCTGCATCTCGGCACCGGCAATTACAACGCGGTGACCGCGCAGATCTACACCGACCTGGGCCTGCTCACCTGTGACGACGAAATGGGCGCCGACGCCACCGACCTGTTCAACTACCTCACTGGCTATTCGGCGAAGAACGATTACCGGAAACTACTGGTAGCGCCGGTGAATCTGCGGCGAAGCCTGGAATCGCTGATTCAGCGCGAAATCGATCACGCGCGCGCCGGCCGCGAAGCCCGGCTGATTCTCAAGACCAACGCCCTGGTGGATGGCCGCATCATCCGGCTGTTGTATCAGGCTTCGCAGGCGGGCGTTCAGGTGGATCTGCTCGTCCGGGGCATCTGCTGCCTGCGCCCCGGGATTCCCGGACTCAGCGACAGAATTCATGTCGTCAGCATTGTCGGCCGCTTTCTCGAACATACCCGCATGTATTATTTCCGCAACAGCGGCGAGGACGAGATCTATCTCGGCTCCGCCGACCTGATGCCGCGCAACATCAACCGGCGCGTCGAGACGCTGTTCCCCTTGCGCCGCGCGGCGATGGTGAAATACCTGCGTGACCGCGTGCTCGCCACGTATTTGAAGGACAACCTCAAGGCCCGAATCATGAACGCCGCCGGGGAGTATCCGCGCGCGGAACGCAATGGCCGCGAGAACGCCGTGAACGCGCAAGCGGCCCTGCTGGCCCGCCGCAATCCGTGAGGAGCTCCGTTTTCGCGAAACCTGGAATCGGGGCGCGGGGTCCAAAATCATAGTCGTATGCGCCGTTCGTTCGCCTTGATTCTGTCGCTGTTCGCCGTGCTGCCCGCCGGCGGCGCAGGCCGGCGTTTGCAGCGAGCCGACATCGCCACGCCGGCGCCCCTACCCCCGGACAGTCTGCTGATTGTGGGGTTCCTGGGCGGCTGGGAGGCTTGGGATCATCCCAACCGCTCCGTCCGCCAGCTTGCGTTGCGGTTGCGGGACACGGCGCCGGACAGCGTTTTCGTCGAGACCGCCGATAACCGCAGCCGCGGCACGGTTCGCAAGTTCATCCGCGAGGCGCTGGACCGCGATGGAAACGGAAAGCTGGAGCCCGAGGAGGCCCGCGCCGCCCAGATCATCTGCTACGGGCAGAGTTTCGGCGCCGCCGCCTGCGTTCATCTCGCGCGCGAACTGCAGCGTTGGAATGTGCCCGTGCGGCTGACCGTGCAAATCGACAGCGTGGGCCGCCGCGACCACACCATCCCGGCGAATGTCCGTCGCGCGGTGAACCTTTACCAGCGCGATCCCGGCCCCATCCGCGGCCGCGCCCGCATCCGCGCGGCAGATCCGTCAAGAACGACCATTCTGGCCAATCTTCGCCACACATATCTCTTCCGCGACATCGACCTTTCGAACTACCCGCCGGCCGCCCGGCGTTTTGCCATCTCGCATTGGAAAATGGATAATGATCCGCTCGTCTGGGCCGAAGTGGAAGGCTTCATTCGGGCGGAAATCGCCTTTTGGCTGTCAGAACAATTGCATTTTCAACCATGAAACACGTCCTTGCCGTTCTCTTGTCATTCAACCTTGCGCTCGCGCAGGATCCCGCCGCGTGGCCGCCGTCCGCGGACCCGGCCGATCCCGCGCCGGTGAGCCTCGCCGATCTCGAAAAACTCGAGCGCCGCTACCGGGAGCAGCTCGAAACCCAGCAAAAGGCTCTCGACGACGTTACGCGTGAGATCCAACGCCTGAAATCCGAGAAGACCTCGCTCGAAGACTACAAGAAGATTCAAGAAAGCAAGGAAGCCCACCAGCTCGAGTTCAACTGGACCAAAATCAGCGAGCGCATCGACAAAGCCGCCGCCTACTACGACCTCGCCTGGCAGTTCACCGAAAGCTCCGGCTCGGTTCTGGAGATTTCCGATGGCATGTTTAAGGCCCTGAATGCGCTCGCTTCCCAGGAAACCCCCATCGCCGCCGACCGCCTCAACAAAGCCATGGATTTCCTCGAAAACGAAGCCCGGAAGCGGAAACGAATGGAGATCGCGGGCGTGGTGAGCCAGGGCGCGGTGAACATGCTGAAGCTTGATCTCGGCGTGAACCTGCTGCAGCAGTTCCAGGGCAAGACCGACGACTACCGCGGCAGCTACCGCACGCTGCTCTGCCTGAAGGAATTCCACATGCGCCAGGGCGCGAACCGCAATCTGTTCCGGGCGCAGCTGAAGGCGCTCGAGGAGCAGCGCACGCGCAATCTCACCGCCGTGGATTCGCTGAACGCGAAGCTCCGCGACCTGGTGACGCCGCAGGGCGTATCGAAGAACATTACCGCGCAGGAGTTCCGCACGCGCGCGAAGGACTATTTCCTCTCGCTGAAGCCGCCGAAGACGGACGTCGTGGTGGCGAATGCGCCCTGGTCCTACGCCGAAACCCGTCTCGAAGCCACCTGGAGCCTTTTGCGCGAATCACAGCGCGTGATCCGGCAGTATCTGGCTTTTGTCGATGCCCTCGAGAACTTCGCCGCGAACAACGCGGGCTATCTGAGCGAATTGCGCGAGCCGTGCTCGATCGACAGCACGCTGCGCTATGAAGTGGGCGGGTCGATTGATGAATTCCAGCGCGCCAGCCAGAGCTTTGCCGCCGCGAAGGCGCGCATCCAGAAATCCGCTCCGGTGCAGGTGCTGCTGGACCTGTAAGGAATGCTCACCAGTGCCCGCGCCGGGTGGCTTCCTCGATCTGGCTGAATTTCACCCGCTCCTCGCCGGGCGGGCGGGTGCTCATCCACAGAACGGCCACCAGGGAAAGCAGCCCCCAGGCCACCAGCAGCACCACGAGCGAAGCCACGTGTTCGCCCCACCAGGGCGGATCGGGCGGAAACTGCCTGATCACCGCCTTGCTCAACGTCCGCTCGATACCCGCAGCCACGGGCGAGAGCGTCAGAATGGTGGACCAGTGTACGCGCCGGTGAGTGAGCGCGCTGAAATCGGTCCCGAAGTGGATGTGCAGGGAGCGCAGCATGGGATCGTCGTCGCCCGGTTGCAGACGGACGCGCACCGGAACTTCGATCTCCGGCGTCACCTCCTCGGGCCGAAGCCCGAGATGGGCCGAAACGATGCTGCGGACCACAGCGGGGTCCGCCGTCCGGACTACTTCCACCAACCTTCGCCCTCCACCGTGTGCAAATCGATCATCGACACGCCCTCCCCTTTTCGTCCGTCGTTGAAGATCACGTACCGGCCGTTCCGGCTGAACGACGCGTGGGCGTGGACGCGCTTCTCGCCGCGCAGGTTGGTAATCAGGAGTTTACGGTTGCCGGTGGCTGCTTCCATGAGCCAGAGGTTGCCGGGCATGTCGTCCACCACCAGAACCTTCCCGTCGGCGCGGGCGGCGGTGTGCCAATAGTCGCCCGGCAGCAGGCGCGCCGTGCCTTCGCTGTCGGCAATCAGGATGCCCACTTTGTCCACGATCAGCGTCATGCCGCCGGTGCCGGGGATCCATGCCTCATGCGTCACCCACTCTTTCAGCGGGGTGAACCACATCTTGGGGTCGGGCCGGGCATAGAAAGGGCGGTTGGCGGTGCCGTCGGCGTTGACGAGCCAGGTGCGCTGGGGGGCATAGCCGCCAGTCTCCCACACGTAGAAGATCTTGTCCTCGAGCGGATGGTGCTGGACATGCCCGATGCGGAAACCCTGGCTGACCACCGCGCGGCAGGCGCCGGTGTCGAGATCCATGAGACCAATTTCCCAGTTATGGTCGTCCTTCTGGTAGGAGAGCGTCACCCGGCGAAGGTCTGGCGAAAACGTGGGCTGGCCGTAGCCGCCCCAGTGGGCCGCCGGCGCTCTTCCCACCTGCCGCTCGTTGCGCGTGGCGAGGTTGAGTTCCGTGAGCACGCCGGCGCGCCAGTAGTAGGTCAGGTCCTTGTCGCGAGGATGCGGCGCGGCGGCAGCGGCGGCGACGCCCTCGCCCGTGGTCAGCCGTTCCAGGCGAGTTGTCGCCACCTCGTAGCTGTGGACCTGCCCATCCACGGCGAGAATCACGTAGCGGTCATCCGCGGTGAAGTTAGAGAAGTGATAGTACAGATTCGAGGCCCGCTGCCCGGGAGAGGCCAGCGGGCGGCTTTCCACGCCGGTAATGGGGTCGCGGTCGGCCGCGGAGAGAGACAAGCCGAGAATAATCAGGTATATTGGTAAGTGCTGCATGAAGCGGTCCGTTGTGGCGCGAGTGCGCCTGCATCGGTTATACTTCATGGAAGGGATTCCCCGCATTCCCCTCAGCGTAATTTCCTTGGAGTGAGCCATTATGTCGAAGTATTGTCCTGTGACTGGAAAGCGCCCGGTGAGCGGGAACAGGGTGTCGCACGCCAACAACAAAACGAAGCGTGTTTTTGAGCCGAATCTGCACGAAAAACGCATCTGGTCGCCTGCCGAGGGCCGTTTCATCCGGATGCGGTTGACGGCGAAGGCGCTGAAGATTATGGACAAGCGTGGCGTGGACGCCGTGCTGGCCGACATGAAAAAGCAGGGCGTAAAGTACTAAGGAGTCAGAACAATGCCGCGCATTCTCATCCGTCTCGTTTCCACGGCTGGCACGGGCCACTTCTACACCACTTCGAAGAACCCGAAGACCAAGACCGAGAAGATGCTGATCAAGAAGTACGATCCCACCATCCGCAAGCACGTCGACTACAAAGAACAGAAGATCTGACCGCTCGAATTCGAAGCGTCTCTTCAACGCGCCCCGGTCCCGCATCCACGCGGCCGGGGCGTTCTTGTTTATGCTGGTAGCTATGAAACATCCGGGCGTCGTGTTATTTACGTCTCTGGCTTTCGTGGTCTCCCTCTTCGCGGAAGTCCCCGGCGACTGGCCCCGCTGGCGCGGACCGTTCGACACGGGCGTGGCCCGCGGCGATGCGCCCCTGGAGTGGAGCGACACCAGGAACGTCGCCTGGAAATTGGCGGTGCCCGGCCTGGGCAACTCCTCACCGGTCATCTGGGGCGACAAACTATTCCTGACCAGCGCCGTTCCCGTCGCGGCCGGACCCGGCCAGACCGGCGACGGCGCGGGCGGTTTCGGCCAGGGCGCCCGCGGCCCGCAGCCCACGCATAAGCTCACCGTTATGGCGGTGGACCGGAAGTCGGGAAAGGTTGTCTGGGAGAAAGTTGCCAAGACGGTCACCCCGCATGAAGGGTACCACCGCCGCTACGGCTCCTTTGCCTCCAACTCGCCGGTTACCGACGGCAAGCGCCTTTATACTTTCTTCGGCTCGCGCGGCGCCTATTGCTACGACCTCGACGGCAACCTGATCTGGGAGTACGACCCCGGCGTGGAGATGCGAATGCGCAACGCCTTCGGAGAAGGCACCGCCGCCGTGCTGGACCAGGATACGCTGCTGCTCAACTTCGACCACGAAGGGCCTTCCTTTCTGGTTGCGCTGGACGCCGCCAGTGGCAAAGTCCGCTGGAAGGTGGACCGGGACGAGATCAGCAACTGGTCGCCCCCGCTCGTCATCACTCATAACGGTGTGCGGCAGGCGATCCTGGCTGCGCCCAATAGGGTCCGTGCGTACAACATGGCCAGCGGCGAAGTGCTGTGGGAATGCGCGGGCCTCGGCCACAACACGATCCCCGCACCCGTCCACTTCAAGGACACCGTAATCGTGATGAGCGGCTACCGCAACCCCAATATGATGGCCATCAAACTGGGGGGCAAGGGCGACCTCACCGGCACCGATGCCGTCACCTGGTCCACCACGCGCGGCGCGGCCTACACAGCCTCGCCGGTCCTGCATGACGGCCGCCTCTACGTGATCATGGATTCCGGGTTGTTCTCCTGCTTCGACGCCGCCACCGGCAAACCCGATTACGAGCGCACCCGCCTGCCCAAGCCCTACAATTTCAAAGCTTCGCCCGTCGCCGCCAACGGCAGGATTTATCTTTCGACCGAGGAGGGCGACGTCGTGGTGATCAAGGCGGGTGGCACCTTCGAGGTGCTGGCCACGAACACTCTGGCCGACCAGAGTTTCATCTCCTCGCCCGCGTTTTCCGGAGGCGATATCTACCTGCGCAGCACGACCCACCTGTTCGCTATTCGCGGCGGCGCCGCGCGCTAAGCTCGGTTCATGGGCTCCGGCAACCTGCCACATCCGCTCGCCGGCCAACTTGCCGAACTGCGCCGCAAGATCGCGCGCCTCGAAGCCCGCACGCCGGCGCCGCGCACGCCTGCCGCGCTCGCCCAAGGCCAGGAATGTTCGACGCCCGCGGGCGCGCACTGGCGCATGCGGCGCTCCTGGCCCGCGCATTTCCGCCACGGGACCGCCGATGTCGGCGCATTGAGCGAACTGCCCGCGACACTGCTTGACGTGTTGAGCGAGGACTCCGGCTGGAGTGCGCCGCCCGAGCGCTGGGCCTTCGTCGATACCGAAACCAGCGGGCTTGCGGGCGGCTCCGGCACCTTCGCCTTCCTGATAGGCGGCGGAGCCATCACCAGCGGCGGCTTCGTCGTGGATCAATTCTTCCTGCGCGAGCCGGGCGAGGAGGCTTCGCTGCTTGAAGGCTTTACCGAATGGCTCGCCGGGTTCGACGTCCTTGTCACTTACAACGGGCGCGCTTTCGATATCCCCCTGCTCGAAACCCGCTACCGCCTGTGCCGGATGAAGCCGCCCTTCGCCCGGCTGCGGCATATCGACCTGTTGTATTCCGCCCGCCGCCTGTGGCGGCTCGCGCTCGAACGCTGCCGGCTGCAGGATCTCGAAGTGCGCATCCTGGGCTTCGAGCGGATGGACGATGTGGGCGGCAACCTGATCCCGCAACTCTACTTCGACTTCCTCCGCACGGGCAACGCCCGCCCCCTGAACGGCGTGTTCGAACACAATGCGCTGGACATTCTCTCGCTCGCCTGCCTGGCCGCGATCGTGCCCACCGCTTTCCGCGACCCCGCCCGGCTGCGCTCTGCCGCCGAGATGCTCGGCATCGCGCGCTGGCTGCGCGCGGAACAGCGATTTGAAGAGGCGCTCGCTCTCATGCGCGAAGCGGTGAAGAGGCCGTTGAGCGAACCTTTGCTTTATGAGACGCTCTGGCACATGGCCGACATGGAGCGGCGGCTCAAGCGTGACGATGCGGCGGTGGCGCTGTGGAGCGAGCTTTCCACGGCCGGCAACCGCTACCAGGCTCAGGCCTTGGAACGCCTGGCGATCCATTACGAGCACCGCGAGCGGAACTTTTCGATGGCGCTCGAGATGACGCGCGCCGCCCTGGGGCTGGACGCGACGGAGTCGCTCAAAAAGCGTCAAAAACGGCTCGAAATGCGCCAAAAAACGCCAAGAAACGCACGTTTGTTGTGATGGCCGGACCGGGGCGTTACAGGGTCTCGCGCAGGGCCGCGTAATCGATCTCGAACTCTTCCATTACCTGGCCGGCGTGAGCGTCCAGGCCAAGCGCCGCCAGCGCCTCCACGGGGGACAGGCCGAAACGGCCGTCGAGCGGGTGGATGCCGAGTTCGCGATGATTAGCGATCTGATCCGCCGCCCTCAGGGCCAGGCTCAGCGGGTGCTGCCCTGCCATTGAGATCCCCTGGCCCCCGTCGCCGCGCTGGTGGTACAGCACGGCCCTCTGGATCGGCTGCGGGATGCTCCACCTTTGCAGAGCGAGAGAGGAAAGCTCGGCATGGGTTACATCCAGCACAGCCTGCACATGCGTCTCCAGTGGCTCGGAGGATTGCGCATATGCCTGAGAGATCCGTTCGTGCTCTTCCGGCAGAGAAATTGCCACCATCAGCCGGCCTAAATCGTGCAGCAGGCCGGCCGCGAAGGCCCCTTCCGGGTAATCGAAACGCCCTTTCTGCACAATGAGATCCGCGAGCACGCCAACCGCCGTCCCGTGCCGGTTGAAGCGCTCCATTTCCCAGTCCGGCGGTGTGGCCGCGCGGGCCCAGATGCGGGCCACCGACAGCCCGAGCACGTAGTTCCGCAGCTTGGTCAAGCCCAGCATCGACACGGCCGCGCGGACCGAGCTCACGGTCCCGCGCCTTCCATAAAGCGCTGAGTTTACAAGCCTTAAGACGTTTCCAGCCAGCACCGAATCCCGCTCAATCACCGAAGCCAGATGTGCGAACGACACGTCTTCCTCGGCCAGACTCGCCACCAGGCTGTTCATCACCGGGGAGAACGGCGGCAACTGGTCAAGGCTCTTCATCGCGAGATCGCGATAGGAGACACGCGGAAGTGGACTCACGCTCACATCCGGTCTATCGGCCTCTCCCGCCAAAAAGTTAAGGCCCGCCAGGGCGATTTTTGCCGCGGCCCCGGAAAAGGCTACTCTGAAATGACGGTGACACCAGAACTCGCTCCCGCCATCGAAGTGGAAGATCTGCGCAAGGTGTACGGCGCCAAAGCCGCCGTGGACGGCCTGACCCTGCGTGTGGAGCGAGGCTCGTTCTTTGGGTTCCTTGGCCCGAACGGGGCCGGGAAGACCACCACGATCCGCATGTTGATGGGGCTCGCGCCGCCCACCTCCGGCTCAATCCGCATGCTGGGACGCCGGGTACCCGAGGAGGCCACCGAGATCAAGCGCCGCGTGGGTCTGGTGCCGGACGACACGTTGCTGTTCGACCAGTTGACGGGCGCGGAGTTTGTCGAATTTGTCGGCCGCATGTACGGTCTGGCGCGCGACGAAGCCCGCGCCCGCGCCGCAGAGCTTCTTCAGCTTTTCGAACTCGATACGGCCGGCCGCAAGCTGATCGGCGAATACTCGAAGGGCATGCGCAAGCGCGCAGCCATGGCGGCGGCGCTGATCCACCGCCCCGAATTGTTTCTGCTCGACGAGCCTTTCGAAGGCGTGGACGCCATGGGTGCGCGCCTGATGAAGGACATCCTGCTTGAACAGGTGCGCCGCGGCGCGACGATCTTTCTCACCTCCCACGTGCTCGAGGTCGTGGAGCGGCTGTGCGACCGGGTGGCGATCATCCATCAGGGCCGGCTGGTGATCGACGGCTCGATGGAGGAACTGCGCACGGGCTCCGAGACCCTCGAGGACATCTTCCTCCGCGTTGTGGGGGCGGGCGAACGCCCCGCCGGCGCGCTGGACTGGCTCTAGCGGAGGCCGCCGCGCATGAACCTGCTCGACAGTCAAATGACGGCGATCATCGGCGCGCAATGGCGCGCCATGATGAACCGCGGCCTCGCGAACATCTGGCTGATGTACCTGTTGACCGGGCTGTGGTATCTGGCCGTCTCTGCCGCGGCGGCCTTGCTCTCCGCGGTGATTCCCGAAATCGAAACCCGCGACTCGCTGCTCACGCTGATCAGCATTGGGCTGCTGCTCGGGTTCCTCTACTGGCAATTCGTGCCGGTGCTGCTGGTGAGCTCCGGCATGTCGCTCGATCTGAAGCGCCTGCTGGTGTATCCCATCGCGCCGGGGCGTCTGTTTGGGGTCGAGGTGCTGCTGCGCATCACGACGGGCGTGGAAGTACTGATCCTGATGGCCGGCGCGGCCGTGGGCCTGTGGCGCCACCCGCTGGCGCCGTGGTGGGGGCCGCTTTTCTTTGTGCCCTTTGCCGTCTTCAACATGTTGCTTTCGGCGGGCGTGCGCGACCTGCTGACGCGCCTGCTCGCGCGCAAGGGCGTACGCGAGATCGTCCTGCTCGGCTTCGTTACGCTGATGGCACTGCCGCAGATGATTCTGATTCTGTTTCCGCCCGAAACCTGGAAAAGGCAGGCCTTTTCAGAGATCCTGGCGCGCATTCCCGACTTCCCCTATCCCTGGCTCATCACCGCCCAGTTCGCGTTGGGCGAGGTGGGGGGATTCGCCTTGCTCGCGATGGCGGGGTGGCTCGTAGGCGGCGCCTGGTTCGGCTACACGCAGTTCCAGCGCGGCCTGAACTGGGACGCGGACGAAGCCCGCGCCAAGGAGCGCGGCGCCGCCGAAAACACCCGCCGAGGCGTCGTCAGCGAGTGGTTCTTCCGCATGCCCTCCCGGCTGTTCCCGGACCCGCTGGGCGCGTTGATCGAGAAGGAGATCCGCTTTCTTTCGCGCGCCTCGCGCTTCCGGCTCACCTTTTTCATGGGCTTTACCTTCGGGCTGATCATCTGGTTTCCGCTGGTGTTCGGAAAGAACCGGAACCCTGGTGCGCTGGCCGAGAATTTCCTCGTGCTGGTGAGCGTTTACGCCGCGCTGCTCATGGGCGAGGTGCTGTTCTGGAACATCCTGGGCTTCGACCGCAAGGCGGCGCAAAACTACTACATCCTGCCGGTCCCGCTCTCCACGGTGCTGATCGGCAAGAACCTGACAGGCATCTTCTTTCTTCTGCTGGAGGTCGGTTCGATCGCGCTGGTGTGCAGTTTCCTGCCCCTGCCGGTGACGCCCGCCAAGGTGGCCGAGGCGCTGGTGGTCACCATCCTGCTGGCCATTTATCTGATGGCCGCCGGCAACCTGATGTCGACGCACCAGCCGCAGCCGATGGACCCATCGCAGTCCTGGCGCCGGGGCAGCGGAGCGGGCAAGGCGCAGTGGCTGCTGCTGCTGGTCTATCCGGCGGTATCGATCCCGGTTGGCCTCGCCTATGTGGCCCGCTGGGCCTTTGACACGCAACTGGCCTTCTTCCTGGTGCTGCTGGCGGGCTTCGCCGTCGCGATGATCACCTACTATGTGGCGCTCGGTTCGGCGGTGGAAGCGGCCGATCAGCGCCGCGAGGCGATTCTGGGCGCGCTATCGCGAGGCGAAGGTCCAATGGGAGGATAGAAGTATGCGGATGCTGCTGCCGCTGCTGCTGTTGGGCTCCGCCGCGCTGCTGCCGGCCTGGCACGAAGTGCGCATGGGCCCGTTCGTGGTGCTGAGTGAAGCCGGCGCGAACCCGGCGCGCGAGACCGCCGTGCACCTCGAACAGTTCCGGCATGCATTGGGGCAGGCGATCGGCCGCGACGAGTTGACGTGCCGTTGGCCGGTGACCGTGGTCATCCGGCGCCGCTCGGCCGAAAGCTGGCCGGTGGCCTTTTCGCGCGACGGTTACATGGCTGCCTGGCCGGAGCGCGGCGCGCCCGGCCCGGAGTGGTTTGAAGCGCTCGCCCGGCTGCTGCTGGACGAGAACCTCAATGCCCGCATGCCCGAGGGCTACGAGGAGGCGCTCGCCGCCGCCTTCAGCACCTTGCAGGTGGATGGGGTGCGCCTCACATTCGGAGCGCCGCCCGCCGAGGCTGCGCGCACGCTGGCCTGGGCCCTGATCCACCAGTCCATCACCACGCCCGCCACGCAGATCCGCCTGCGTGTGCTGCTGTCGAACCTTGCGAACGGGGCCGAGGAGGGGCCCGCCTTCCGGAACTCTTTTCAGGAGGACAAAGCTGCGCTCGAGGCCAAGGCGCGCGCCTATCTCGCCGCGGGCGAGTTCGGCACAATCCCATTGAACGCCAAAGCTATGGACACACGCCGGATCACCGTGCGCGACGCCATGCCCTCGCGAGTCCGCCTGTTGCCTGGCGATCTCGCGCTGGCGCGCGGGGACTTCGCCGCGGCGCGCGCGGCATACGAAGTGGGGCTGAAGGACCGTCCGGCGCCCGCTCTGCACGAAGGGCTGGGCCTCGCCCTGGCCGGCTTAGGCGAGGATGCGGCGGCCCGCGAGGCGCTCGGCGAAGCGGCGAAAGAGGATGTCGAGCAGCCCGGCGCGCGCGGCCTGGTCGCGCTTGCGCGTCTCACCTCTGACCCCGCCGAGGCCCGCGCCCTGGTGGAGCGCGCCTCCGCCGTGAAGCCCGATTGGCCGGAACCCTACCTGCTCGCCGCCGGGCAGGAACCCGGTCCCGTGCGCCAGGCCTACTTCCTCGCCAAGGCTGCCGAGTTGCGTCCGCGCGATGTCGCGCTCTGGGAACGCCTCGCGCTGGCCCAGATGGAAGCGCAGCAGTTCGACGATGCCACCAAGTCCTGGGCCGCCGCCCTGCGCGCCTCTCCAAATCAGGCTGGACGCGACCGTCTGGTGGCCGCCCGCCGCGCCGCCGACCAGAAACGCATCGATCAACTCGAAGAAGATAAGCGCCGCCGCGCCGCCGAAGAGAAGGCCGAACTCGACCGTCTGAAAGCCGAAACCGAAGCCCGCATCCGCGCCGCCGAGGAGCGCGCCAACCGCGCCGCGGGCGAGTACAAGCCGCCCGCGAAGATCGAAGAATGGTGGGATGGCCCGGAGACGAAGGCGTTCGACGGCATGCTGGAACGCGTGGATTGCGCCAAGGGCGGCGCGCGGCTCCATGTGCGCCCGGCGGAAGGAGCTGTGGTCCTGTTCAACGTTGCGGACGTAAAGAAGCTCGCCGTCATCGGCGCGGGCGAGGCCACGCTCACGTGCGGTCCGCAGAATCCGCCGAAGCGCGTCCGCGTGAACTTCGTGCCGGAATCGCGGCAGCCCATCAGCGTGGAGTTCCGCTAGTCCATGACGCACAGTCTTTCGTGGCGCTGGATCGCGGTTTCGGTCTTCGCCATCAGCTCGACGCTGAACTTCCTTGACCGTCAGATTCTCTCAGCGCTTGCGCCGCAACTGCGCGAAGAGTTCGGCATGACGATGGCCGAATACGGACTGGTAATCAGCGCCTTTTCGCTGAGTTACTTCATTGCTTCGCCGCTGGCGGGGCTTTTTATCGACCGCGTGGGACTGCGCGCGGGGGCGAGCGTCGCGGTGGCGGCGTGGTCGCTGGCGGGCATCGCCACCGGCTTCACGTCCACGCTGCGCGGATTGGTTGCCTGCCGTGCGGCGCTCGGCGTGGCGGAGGCCGGCGGCATCCCCGGGGCGGGGAAGAGCTATGCGCTCTACCTCAAACCCGAGGAGCGCGCGATCGGCGCGGGACTTGGCCAGGCCGGGCTTTCGCTGGGCGTGATCCTGGCTCCGTTGCTGGCCGAGTATCTTTCCGGACGCTACGGCTGGCGCGCCGCATTCGTCGTAGTAGGCGCGGCGGGCTTCCTGTGGATCCCGTTGTGGCTTGCCGTCGCCCGCAAAGCGCCCAAGATTGGCGAAGCCCCCGGCATCGTCTCCATGCCGCGCGGCGAGATGCTCCGCGACCGCCGCTATTGGGCGCTGCTGGCCGCAAACGTGCTGCTGATGTCGGTGTACACGCTCTGGATGAACTGGACCACCCAGTTTCTGGTTTCCACCTACGGGTTGACGCAGGCCGACACCAACTACGGCTTCGCCTGGGTGCCGCCCGTGTTCGCCGCCGCGGGCGGACTGTTCGGAGGCTGGCTGACGATGCGCTGGAGCCGCGGGCGCGACGTCGTGGCGGTGCGGCTGCGCGTGATCCTGCTGGGCAGCGTGCTGCTGCTGCCCATCGCAGCACTGCCTTGGGCCCCCTCGCCCGCCGCCGCCACGGCCGTGATTTCGGTCAGCTATTTCTTCTGCCTGGTGGGGAGCGTGAACATCTACTCGCTGCCCCTCGATCTGTTCGGACCCGCGCGCGCGGCGTTCGCGGTTTCCGGTTTGACCGCCGTCTACGGCCTGCTGCAGTTCGGACTTTCGCCCGTCATCGGCTGGGTGGCCGATCATCATGGTTTCGGGCCGGTCTGTCTGGCGGTGGCGCTGCTGCCGCTGGGCGGCTACGGGATTCTGAGATGGGCACTGCACCGCTGATCCGCCGCATGCGCGAGGAGGACGGGCCCGCCGTGGTCCGGATCCAGCGCGTCTCGCCCGAAGCTGCGCGGTGGACGCCGGCCGGGTACATGGTCTTTGAAGCCTTCGTCGTGGAGGTGGCTGGGGAGATAGCCGGATTTCTGGTGATGCGCGCCACCGCGCCGGATGAGGCTGAGATTCTGAACCTCGCCGTGGCGCCCGCATGGCAGAGGCGCGGCCTGGCGCGAATGCTGCTGGAGCGGGTTGCTTTCTCGCCGCCGCGAGCGCTCTTCCTGGAGGTGCGCGAGTCGAACTCGACGGCCCGTGCGCTCTACGCGGCAATGGGCTTCGCCGAATGCGGCCGCCGTCCGGGTTATTATCGCGAACCGGACGAAGCGGCCATCGTCATGCGGCGCGGAGGCTGACGCGCAAGCTATTCTTCCCGCAACACTTCCAGCGGTTTTTGTTCCAGCACACGCAGGCTTGCCAGCCAGCCTGTGGCCACCGCCAGGATCGCGGTAAGCAGGATCGTCAGCAGGTTTGGCAGAATGTCGAACCGGAACTCGGCATCGAGCAGCCGCACAAGCAGCAGACGGGTGAAGCCGGTGGCCAGCAGACTGCCCATGACGCCGGCCACCAAGCCGAGTACCAGGAATTCGACGCTGAAGATGCCCACCAGCCGGCGGCGCCGCGCGCCGATGGTCTTCAACACCGCCGCTTCGCGCATCCTCCGGAAGCGGGTGCCCGCGACGGTTGAGGCCAGAATGATCGCGCCAGCCAGGATCGCGAAAGCAGAGATAAACCGCACCACCAATGACACCTGGTCCACGACATCCTGCACGATGGCCAGCACGTCAGCCACGTTCACGACGGTGATCGTGGGGTAGCGGGCGAAGACTTCGCGCTGCAGGCGCGGAACGTTTGCCGGGGCGATGCGCGCCGTGCCCAGGAATTGCACGGGCGCTCCCTCGAGCGCCTTGCGGTTGAAGATGAATTCGGGCACGCCGCCCGGGCTGACGCTCTGGACGCGATGAATCGCCGCCACGCGGGTGTCAAACTGCCGCCCGGTGGCCTCCCATCGCACGGTTTCGCCGACTTTCACGCCCAGCAGTTCGGCCGTGTTTTCGTCGATAGAGACGAGCGCCTGCTGCGCGCCCTCATCCCACCATGCGCCCTGGCGCACCGCGATGTCATCCGGCTTCTTTTCGACCCAGGTCACCTGCCGCGTGCCGAGCAGACGCCGGTTGAACCCCTTGAGCGATTCGCGTTCCGGCGCCGCGCCATTGATCGCTGTGAGCCGAGCCGCCACCAGGGGTGTGAGGCGCGGGCGCGCCTTCTCGTCGGCGGGTAAATCGGGTTGCGAGGCGAGGATGGCGTCGAGGCCGGCGCGCTCGCGCTCGGTGACGTTGACGATGAAGACGTTGGGGGCGTTGGGTGGCGCGGCGCCGGCCACCTCGCTAAGTAGCGATTTTTGAATGAGATAGATGGTCAGGGTGAACATTACGCCGATGCCGAGCGAGACCAGCACGGCCGCGGCGTGGTTGCCGGGCCGATAGAGGTTGGCGAGACCCTGGCGCCAGGTGATGGGGAGCGAGAAAGCGCGTTTTGTGACAAAAATGCGCAAAAAACGCAGCAAAAACCAGGCAATCACGGCCAGAATGAGCAAACTTGCTGCAAGCCCTCCTATGAAAGTCAGACCCATGCGCATCGATTCGGCCAGCCACGCCGCTACCGCGCCCAACCCCGCCAGAATGAGCAAACCGCACAGCACCGCGGGCGTCTGCCGCCGGACCAGTTCGCGCCACGAGGGCCTGGCCTCGGCCATTTCGCGGCGGAAAATCAAGGCCGGACGCACCTGCCGGATCGACAGCAGCGGCGGCAGCGTGAATAGCAGCGTCACCAGCATGCCCACGCCCAAGCCTTCGAGCGCGAATGCGCCATTCCAGCCCATGCCGTGCTCGAACTGGAAATAGCGGCTGAGCAGCAGCGGGAACACCCATTGCACGCCCGCGCCCACCAGGATGCCGGCCAGCCCGCCGGCCAAGCCGAGCATCGCGGTTTCGAGCGTGTAGATGCGGATGATCTGGGAGGAGCGCGCCCCGATGCATTTCATGATCGCGATGGTGTCCAGGCGCTGCTGCAGGTGGGCGTGGATGGCGGTGGCCACGCCGAGCGCGCCGACGATCAAGGCGATCAGGCACACCAGGCTGAGGAAGGTGGTGGAGCGGTCGAGCGCGCGGGTGATGGCGGGATGCGTTTCGTTCGCCGTGGCGACCCGGGCCTCCCCAAAGACCTTGCGAAGTTCTGCTTTGGCTTGATCCAAATCCAGTGCCGGGGGTGTTTTGATCAGATATCTCTGCGCCGCCCGGCTGCCAAACGTCATCAGGCCCGCCCGGTCGAGTCCCTCGCGAGTGATCATCACCCGCGGTCCGACGTTGAGAGAACCGGTCATCCGGTCCGGCTCCGTCTTCACCACCGCCGCCACCTTGAACTCTTCGTTGCCCAGCTTCACCGCCGCGCCATTGGCCAGGTTGAGCCGCACCAGCAGGTCGTCGGAAACCGCGATACTCGAATCCGTCAACACCCCGGCCAAAGTTCCAGGGGGATCGAGCCGCACAGTCCCATAGAAGGGATAGTGGGCAGGATCAATGGCCTTCACCGACACCAGCACCGGCGGGAGATCCGCGTCCGCGCTCATCATCGAGACGGTCTCGGTCACCTCCGTCACGACGGAGCCCTGGGCTTCATAACGCTCCAGCACCGCCTGCTGTTCTTCGCTTGCCGGTTGGAATTGCCTGATGCTGAGGTCGGCGGCCATGAGTGTGCGGGCTTCGCGCTGCAGGGCCTCATGGAACGCCGCCGAAAACCCCCGCACACCGGTCAGTGCGCCCACGCCCGCGGCCACGCCGAACAGGACGAATAGGAACTTGAGGCGCGATGCGCGGGCCTCACGCCAGGCGATCTTGGCGGCGGTGAACCAGAGTTTCATGCGGGGGTTCCGGGACGTTCGTCGCTGACGATGAGGCCGTCCTTGAGGGTGATGATGCGGGAGGCGTATCCGGCGAGTTCGCGGTCGTGGGTGACGAGGACGAGCGTCGTGTGCTCATCTCGGTTCAGGTTCAGGAGCAGTTCAAGCACCTGGCGGCCGTTGGTGGAGTCCAAGTTGCCTGTGGGTTCGTCGGCCAGCAGCAGCGGAGGGCGGCGCATGAAGGCTCGCGCCAGGGCGACGCGCTGCTGTTCGCCGCCGGAGAGTTGGACGGGGTAATGGTCGCGGCGCTCGCTCAGTCCGACGCGGTCCAATAGCGCGCGGGCGCGGTCAAGCGTGTCCCGGCCATTCTCGCCGGCGAGTTCGGCGGGCAACAGGACGTTTTCTTCGGCGGTGAGCGTGGGGATCAGCTGGTAGCTTTGGAAGACGAACCCAATCTTACGGCCGCGAATATCGGCGAGCCGGTCCTCGGCCAACCGGGCGATATCCTCGCCGTCCAATTGAATCGTCCCCATCGTGGGGGAGTCCAGTCCTGCGAGCAGGCCGAGCAGCGTGGACTTGCCCGATCCGGAAGCGCCCATGATGGCGACGAACTCGCCCGGCCGGATTTCGAGATCGATCCCGCGCAGAATGTCGACGCGGTGCGTCCCGGTGTCGATCGACTTGGTGACGCCCGCGAGGGCGAGGATAGGAGATGACATCAGCGAAGGTAGTCCATCTTCTATGATGGCAGGAGATGCCCAATCGAGTCTCGATCTTATGGCCTGTGTTTCTTGCGATGGCCGCCTGCGGCGGCGGGCCGAAGGAACAACCGAGGACCTCGGCGCCGCCGCCCTCCGCTCCCGTGGTGGAAGCGGTGGATTCGCGGCCGGTGATTGTCGCCTTCGGCGACAGCCTGACGGCCGGATACGGTGTGGAGCCGGGCTTAGGCTACCCGGACTGGCTCCAGAAGCGTCTGGACCGGGAGGGCCTGGCGTATCGTGTTGTCAATCAAGGAATTAGCGGCGACACCACGAGCGGCGGCGTGGCGCGGGTGGAAGAGGCGCTGCGGCTCAGCCCGGTCGTCGTGATTCTGTCGCTCGGAGCTAACGACGGTCTCCGCGGACTGCCTCTGGAAGCCACGCGCGCGAACCTGGCTGAAATGATGGATCGCCTGCAGGCGTCGGGCGCGAGGGTGCTGCTTGGCGGGATGACGCTTCCGCGCAATTACGGGCAGGACTACATTCGCGATTTCGAGAGCATTTTCAAGGACTTGGCGAGAGAGAAGCGGGCCGGACTGATTCCCTTCCTGCTGGAGGGCGTGGTTACGGACCCGAAGTTGATGCAGTCCGATGCCCTCCATCCCAACGCCGAGGGGAACCGGCGCGTGGCGGAAACGGTGTATCAGTATCTGCGTCCCATGCTGGACTGACGCGCGTGGCGGCCATACAATCAGAGAGTCCGCCGCGCCTGAGGTGTGCGGCGCCGATCGAACCCGGAGGAGATTGCATGCCCATTCCGCTCGATCCCGGCAGGGGCGGCCGAAGCGTCGGCCCGGAGGCCCTGCAAATCGGGGATATCATTGTTTCAACCACTAGCGCGGCCATTTCGCGCGCGATCCGAGTTGGAACTGGCTCGGAAGTCAGCCACGCGATGCTTTACATCGGCGGTAACCAGGTGGTGGAGTCGGTGGGAGATGGCGTCCGGCTGGTATCCACCAACCAGGCGCTGAGTGACGCAACGCTCGCCGTTGCCTACCGGCGGCCCGGCATCACCCAGATGCAGGCTCTCCAGGTGAGGGATTTCGTCGGTCAGCAAATTGGTAAGCCGTACAACTACTCTGGGATTGCTTCGCAGGGTGTGGGCATCGCCAACCGGTATAATCCGGACATTGTGTCTCGCAACTTGTTACGGCGGGTCTCCGTCAGCGCTGAGATCGCCGGTAAGGGGCACGATCAGTTCTTCTGCTCCGAGTTGATCTGGGAGGCCTTCACGGTGGTGGGTGTGCCGCTCGATGGGACGCCGAGCCAGCGCAGCGCGCCGGAGGGCGTACCCAGCCTGTACCGCAGGGGCAGGCTGCAGTATGTCGGCCACCTGATTGCTTAGCGAATGCCGCAGGCCGGGTGGGCCTTGGCCGTGTCTGCGTACTGCTGGAAGGGGACGGCTTTGCCCTCGCGAAGCCACCAGATGCGGGCGAGCGGGCAGTCCCGCGGCGCGCCCTTGGCTTTGTGCCGGGTCGGGTATCTTCTCAGCGCGACTCCTGTGCCGCCGGCGTCCAGCGGATGTTCGATCTGAAAGTTATAGAACTCCCACTCCGCGCCGCTGCGCATGAGGGCGCCTTCCACGGCGGGCACATCGCCTCGCCCCAAAAGCGTTGTACGCGCAAGATTCCGCCGAAAGCCGCTGATCACTGCCGCGAGAGGATCACGGCCTGGGGCCCTTGTTCCAGACGGTGCAATTCGTTGCGCGAAAAGCCCGCGTTACGGTACATTTCCTCGTACTCTTCGAAGGTGTAGGCGTCGCCCTCGGCGGTGGTGGCGAGCATCATCATGGCGAAGCCGGCCACATCCGGCGGCGAGACACGGTCCTGATTCGGTACGAATTCGAGGGTCACCGCCACGCCGCCGGGCTTCATGGAGGCGTGGATCTTGCGCATCAATGTCTCGACGGTGGACCGCTCGAAATGGTGGTGAAAGTTGGTGATGAGCACGACATCGTAGCCGGAGCCGAACTCCACCTCGAACGCGCTTCCCTGGATCTCGAACCAGCGATCGGCCACTCCCGCGCTGAGCGCATGTTCGCGGGCGATGTCCAGCACGGCCGGCCAGTCCACCGCGTACACGGCCGCGTTCTGGTTCCGCCGGGCCAGCGTGGCGCCGAAAATGCCATGCCCTGCCGCCAGATCGAGAACTTTCATGGGGGATCCGTTCCCGGTGTTCAACAGATCCGCGATAGCCTCCGCCGCGGGCGCCATCATCGCGACCATCGAGCGCGCGAAGTCTTCCCACAAAGGATTCTCGCGGCTCATGGTGCCGCCTCCGCCATTCCATGTCGTACCGCCTTTGCGAACGATGTTGGTGAGGTCAGCAAAGCCGTCGCGGATGGCCGGGGCCGAGGCGAGGAATTGGGCGACCCCGCCGAAATAGGCCGGCGACCGCCTGTCGAGGAACTTGGCGGTATCCGCGGCCAAGCCGTATTCGCTGCCTTCTTTTGTCAGAAACTCGTGAATCACTAGGAAGTCGCAGAGCACCCGTATGCCCTTGGGCGAGGCATGACAATGCTGGCTTAATGCCTCGGCAGTACGGTGTCCAGCGCCGATGGCAGTGAAGAGCCCGAGGTCGAGTCCGGCCTTGATGGCGGCGGTCTGTTGGTGGCCGTGAACCGCATTCATGATGCGGTCCGGCGTGAGTGCGGACATAGAATCTCCTTGGCCGCAGGCGTGAAAAGGTCAGGAGGGTGGAATCGATCGCTCCGAGCGCTCTCTCGCCAGCATTGCATCCAGTTGCTGGGGCTTAGGTGAGAGTAGTCCATCCCCAGAGCGGGTGTCAACAGATTAATGGGGCGACAGGACTACATGCGGGCCACCAGCGAGATCCGAAACCACGGCAGGTGGCGGCGGACGCGCGCCGAGGGCAGGCCGGCGGACTTCGCCAGTTCCAAGAGTTCGCCGGCCTTGAAGCCCGCCGCCACGGAGCGGACGCCATCGTGGACCGTCAACTCGTGCCAGCCGAAGAGATGACGCGTGACGGGCAGGAACGCCTTCGCGACCGGATGCCGCCACAGGTCCAGCACCACGACTGCGCGGCGCGCCACGCGCGCCATTTCGCGCAGCAGCTCGGCCGCATGGGCTTCCTCGAAGTGGTGCAGGAACAGGCAGGCGCTGACCACGTCGAAGGCGCGGGCGGGGAAAGGCAGGGCAAAGGCATCCGCGACGAGTTTTGTTCCGGGAGCCGCGGCGAGGTTGCGTGCTGAGCGGTCCAGCGCCACGACATGAGCGAAAGGAAACCGGCGCTCGACGGCCGCGCCCATGTCGCCGGAAGCCGCGCCGACATCCAGCACGCTCAGGGCTTCGTCCGGGGAGGCCATTTCGGACAAAAGGCGCGGCAGCAGCCGATGTCCGCCGAGCCAGCGGTTGATGCGAACGAGATCCTTGAGGTTCGCCGCGGCTACTTCAGGCGAAGCCGCGTCCATCAATTCGGGTTCAAGGCGCCGGAGCATCGTTCATCCTCAATCCTACCCTTGCCGTCCGCGACCGCCGCGGCCACGGCCGAAGTCAGAAGCTGCCCGGTGCTAACCTGAAGGTTTCCACCCCGCATGCGCCAGCTTCGCTACACCACCCGCTCCGGGATTGACGTCACCCGGACCCAGTCGCGGATCCCTTACCGCCGCGGCTTGCGCCACCTGCTGCGCGAACTCGACCGCAAGCGCGGCATTTACCTTTCGTCCGGCTATGAGTATCCCGAACGGTACTCGCGCTGGGATGTGGCTGCGCTGAACCCTCCGCTAGAGATCATCGGGCGCGGCCGACAGATCGATTTGCGCCCGTTGAATCTGCGCGGGGAGATGATGGTGAAAATGCTCGGCGCGATGCTGGGCGGGCATCCGCACTGGGAACGGCTGGAGCCTTGCGAGGGAGGACTGCGCGGTACGCTCAAGCCTCTGCCCGCATTGTTTCCGGAAGAGGAGCGCAGCAAGCAGCCCTCGGTGTTTTCGATCCTGCGCGCCCTGGTTGACGAATTCCGCCATCCCAAGGACAACCGCCTCGCCCTGGTCGGCGCTTTCGGCTACGACCTTCTGTTTCAGTTCGACCCAATCGAACTGAAGCTTCCGCGCGGCGAACAGAAGGACCTTCACCTCTACTTCTGCGACGACATCCACTTCATGGACCGCAAGCGCGAAGTGATTGAGCGCTACGAGTACGAGTTCGATTTCGAGAGCCTTTCCACGCTGGGCCTGGACCGGGAGACCGCGCCCGTTCCGACGGCGCCCGCGCCGGCGGAGGCCGCACCCGGGATCGTTGCCGACCACACGCCCGAAGAATACATGGCCAAGGTGGAAACCGTCCGGGCGGGGATGAAGCGCGGCGATTACTACGAGGTGGTCCTCCGGCAGACGTTTTCGGCCGCCTACGGCGGTTCGCCCGCTGATCTGTTTGAGCGGGTGCAGAAGCAGAGTCCCAGCCCGTACGAGTTCCTGCTTCAGCTTGGCGATGAGCAGCTTGTGGGGGCCTCTCCGGAGATGTTTGTCCGTGTCGAGGGGCGCCGTGTGGAGACGTGCCCCATCTCGGGGACGGCCCGCCGCACCGGCGATCCGATGATCGACCACGAGGCGATCCGGGACCTGCTCAATTCGGCGAAGGAGGAGTCCGAGTTGACCATGTGCACGGACGTGGACCGCAACGACAAGTCGCGTGTCTGCGTGCCGGGTTCGGTGAAGGTGATCGGGCGCCGTCTGATCGAAAGCTACGCCGGGCTGTTCCATACCGTGGACCATGTCGAAGGAATATTGGACGAGGGTTTCGATTCGCTCGACGCTTTCCTGTCGCACATGTGGGCGGTAACCGTGATCGGCGCGCCGAAAAAGGCCGCCTCGCAGACTGTCGAAAACCTTGAGAAAGATGCCCGGGGCTGGTATGGCGGCGCAGTTGGTATGCTGCTCCTGAACGGAGACATCAACACGGGGATCCTGATTCGCACCGTCCACCTGAAGAATGGCATGGCCCGATATCCGGCTGGAGCCACGCTGCTCTACGACTCGATTCCGGCGGCTGAGGAGCAGGAAACCCGGCTCAAAGCCACCGGCTTTTTCCGCTCGCTGGCTGTGCCCGCGGCGGCTGCGGTGGCTTCCGCGGCGGAGGCTCAGTCCGGTAAAGGAGTCCGGCTGCTGCTGGTGGATCACGACGATTGCTTCATCCAAACGCTGGCGAACTACGTGCGGCAGACTGGCGCTGAGGTGGTGACTTACCGTGCCGGATTTCCGCTCGGGCTGATCGGCGAAGTCAACCCCGACCTGATTCTTCTCAGTCCAGGGCCCGGCCGTCCGGAAGAATTTGGCGTGCCGGCGCTGGCGCGCCATGCCGCGGAGCGGGGGATTCCGGTGTTTGGCGTGTGCCTCGGTTTGCAGGGCATCGTCGAGGCGTTCGGCGGGGCACTCGATGTGCTGGACTATCCCATGCACGGCAAGCCGTCTCTGATCGACCATCGCAACACGGGCGTCTTTGAGGGTTTGCCGCAGAAGCTGAAGGTGGGCCGCTACCACTCTTTGCACGCGCGCCGCGAGGCGCTGCCGGAGTGTCTTGAGATTACGGCGGAGAGCGACGACGGCATCATCATGGGCGTTCGTCACAAATCGCTGCCCGTGGAAGCGGTGCAGTTTCATCCCGAGTCGCTGCTTTCGCAGCACAATGAATACGGGCTGACGCTGATCCGCAATCTGATCCGGATCTATGGCCGCGCCCGCCGCGCCGCGCCCGCGCTATGAAATCCATCCTCCAGGCGGCGCGCCAGCGGCATCTGAATTTATTGGAAGGGGACGCGGCTCCAGTATCGCGGCAGGGAGACGGCCCGGCGGCCCCCAACTCCGATCGGCGGATCGGAGGCTGTGGTTCTAGGGCTTTCTGCTGGGTACTGGAACTGAGGAGGCTTGCGATCTAGGCTGCCCTGCTTGATCATGAAGATACCCATGGATCTATCCGACGCCACTTACGTGCTGTTTCTCGTGATCTGCTGCTGGCTCGCCATCCATCTCGATGCGGGCGGCGGCGGGGGCGGGAAGCGTTCGCGCGTGCCCTCCCTCGGCTGAGAAATGGCTCAGGTTCTCGTCCTCGGAGGAGGGCTTGCCGGGATGGCCGCCGCCGCGGCGCTCGGCGGATCGGATCACGATGTGACGGTGCTCGAAGCCCGGCCTTTCGCGGGCGGGCGGGCCACCTCCTACGTGCTCCCCGGCGGGGAAGAGCCAATCGATAATTGCCAGCACATCCTGTTGCGCTGTTGTGTGAACCTGCTGGATTTCTATGAGCGGCTCGGCGTGCGGGATCGCATTACGTTCCACCGCGAGATTCACTTCATCGAACCCGGCGGGCGGCGGTCGGTGATGAGGCGCGGCTGGTTGCCGGCGCCGCTCCATTTTACTGGCTCTTTCGCTTCGCTCCGTTTTCTTTCACTCACGGAGAAGATCGCCGTCGGCCGCGCGCTACTTGCTCTCCGCGCCCAGCGCAACCGCGCGGACCTCGACCGCATCACCATGATCGAGTGGCTGCGCGAGCAGCGGCAGCCGCCGCGGGCGATCGAGCGATTCTGGCGTCAGGTGCTGGTGAGCGCCATCAACGAAGAGCTGGAGCACATGGCCGCCGCGCACGGTTTCCAGGTCTTCTGGTTGGGATTTCTGGCTGCCCGCGATTCCTACGAGATGGGGATTCCGAACGTGCCGCTGGGGGAGCTTTACAGTGCGGAGACATGGAGAAATCTGCCTCGTGTCCGGTTCCGCTTCCGCGCTCCGGTGCGGGCAATCGAGACTTCCGGCGACCGGATCGCCGGCGTGATGACCGGGGATGAGCGCCTCACCGCCGACCATTACATCGCCGCGCTGCCTTCCGAACGGCTGGCGCCGCTGCTGCCGGGTCTCGGGCTTGAAGCGGACGATTTCGCGCCCTCCCCGATTACGGGTATCCACCTCTGGTTCGACCGCCGGGTCACGGACCTGCCACACGCCACGCTGCTCGACCGGACGATCCAATGGATGTTCAACAAGGGCGAAGGGCGTTATCTCCAACTGGTGGTCAGCGCCTCCCGCTCGCTCACCGCGCGTGGCCGTCAGGAGATTGTCGAACTCGCTCTTCGGGAACTCGCCGAATTCTTCCCCGCTGTGCGAGAAGCCCGGCTTGAGCGCGCACAGGTCATCAAAGAGATGCACGCCACGTTTTCCGCCCGGCCCGGCTTGGAGGCACGCCGCCCGGTGGCCGCGAACCGCTACGCGAACCTCTCACTTGCGGGCGATTGGACGCGCTCCGGCTGGCCCGCCACCATGGAGGGGGCCGTTCGCAGCGGCTACCTCGCTGCGGGCCACGCGTCCCGCGTGCTCGGCGCGCCCCGGGTGTACCTGCTGCCCGATATCGCGTAGAATCAGGGTATGCGTGCGCGACTTGTTGCCGTCCTGGCTCTGTTCGCCTTCGCCCTGCCTGTGCTCGGCGATCCGCCGATGACCAGCCTGCAGGTGGAGGTGCGCAACCTCAACGATAAGCCCATCGAGCGCGCCAGCGTGGTGGTGAAGTTTATCAAAGGCCGCTCGGCTTTCAAGCTGGGCAAGAAACAGATCACTACCTGGCAGTTGAAGACCAATCAGGATGGCATCGCCAAGCTCCCCGCCATCCCGCAGGGCGATATCCGTGTCCAGGTGATCGCGAAAGGCTATCAGACCTTTGGCGAGACCTACGAAATCGAAGAAGCCGAGCGCACCGTGCTGGTGAGGCTCAATCCGCCCCAGCCGCAGTATTCATCCCACCAGTAGCGGCGCTTACAGCAGAGCTGCGACGCACTCGATCTCCACGTGTACGTCCCGAGGGAGCCGCGAAGCCTCCACGGTCGCGCGCGCGGGCGGATTTTCGTTGAAATAGTGCGAATAGACCTCGTTCATGGCCGCAAACTCGCTCAAATCCTTCATAAAGACGGTCGTTTTCAGAACGCCGCCGAGCGAACTCCCGCTCGCCTCGAGCACGGCCTTCAGGTTTTCAAGCACGCGGGTGGTCTGCTTGGTGATGCCGCCCTCCACCAGTTCGCCGGTCGCCGGGTCCAGGGGGATCTGTCCGCTGCAAAAAACGAGCCCGTTCCAGCGCACCGCCTGAGAATAAGGGCCGATCGCGGCAGGTGCGTTTGAAGTCGAAATGATCTCTTTGGAATTCGTCATGAGTGCCTCTCCCACTTGAGCGTACCAACAAGGTCCCGGACGCTAGCGACCTTTTCCTGCTCGAGAAACCGGTCGAGTTCCCGCGCGATCCGGAGCGGCGCCCGCGGATCCCAGAAGGTCGCGGTCCCCACCTGGACCGCGGAGGCGCCGGCGATCAAGAATTCGGCGGCGTCCTCGCCCGTGGCGATGCCGCCCAGACCGATGACCGGGATCTTCACGGCGCGCGCCGCTTCATGCACCATCCGCAGCGCCACCGGCTTAATTGCGGGCCCCGACAGCCCGCCGTAGCCCGCGCCCAGCCGGGGCTTGCGCGTGCGAATGTCGATGGCCAGCGAGATGAAGGTGTTGACGAGCGAGAGCGCGTCCGCCCCGGCATCTTCGGCTGCGCGCGCCAGCGGTGCAATCGCCGCGACGTTTGGCGACAACTTTACGATCACCGGGCGCCGCGCCACCTGCTTCACCGCCCGCACCACCTCGCCCAGCAGCCCCGGATCGCTCGAAAAGAAGATGCCCCCGTGCTTCGTGTTCGGGCAGGAGACATTCAGCTCGTAGGCGGCCAGCCCTTCGTGGTCATCGAGAACCCGCACTACCTCGAGATAGTCTTCGATTGCGTAGCCGAAGACATTGGCGATGATAGCCGTTCGCAGCCTCCGGAGCGCCGGCAGCTTTTCGGCGGCAAAGGCCCGCACTCCGATGTTCTGCAGGCCGATGGAGTTCATCATGCCCGCCTCGGCCTCCCACACGCGGGGCGGGGGATTGCCCGCCATCGGCTCGCGCGACAGCCCCTTGACTACAAAGCCGCCCAACTCATTGAGATCAAGCAGCGGGGCGAATTCGACGCCGTAGGCGAATGTGCCCGACGCCGCGAGCACGGGGTTCTTCAACCCAATGCCGCAGAGCGTGGTGGCGAGCCGGTCCATTCAGAAACGATTGTGTCAGATACTGGCAGACTATACCCAGTGAAAATGCGGTTCGGGCAGCCGCATGGCCCGCATCACCTGCTTTGCCTTTTCCGGATCCATCTCCGGGTTGCGGAAATTCGATCCCATGAAATCGCACATGTGGCGGAAGCAGTTGGTATTGCGCACAATGCCCTGGAACCGGTCGCTGCCCGGTCCGATCGCCGTTACCAGAGTGTAATCCGAAGTGTGGGAGGTGCTCACCCACTGAATCCCGTTGTGGTGGCCGGCCACGAGCCCCATGACGCCCACGGGCTTGTCGAGCTGGTAATTCAGGGCCACTCCGCTTTGGCCGGCGAGTGACCGCCGGATCAGATCGACGTGCGCATCCGAAGGCGTGAAGCCCAACGAATCCTCCACGACTTGCCGGATCTTTTCCGCGGCAGTCTTCGCCGCGGGGCTGTTGGATTCGATCGCCATGGTGTACTCGGCCTTCGAGCCCAGCAGCGGCGTCATGAGCTCAAAGCTCCGCCTGGCCAGCGCCAGGCGTTCAAAGCACGCCTCAGTTCCGCCATACTTCGAACTCATGCTGCTCAGCGCCGGGTTCGAATTGCCGTGATCGCTCGTGATCACGATCAGAGTATCGGGATTCTTTTCGGCGAACCGCAGCACCGTCAGGATGGCGTCGTCAAAGGCCAGTTGATCCCAAAGCAGCGCGGCGGCGTCGTTGTTGTGCGCCGCGTGATCGATCCGCGCTCCTTCCACCTGCAGCAGGAAGCCCTCCCGGCTCTGCGACAGGCTCTCCAGCGCGACTTCCGTCATCTCGGCCAGCGTAGGCACCTCGAGCTGCAGCCGCTCGTCGTTCCGGTGGTCGACGGTGTAAGGCATCTGGCCGTCGAAGAAGATTCCCAGGATCTTATGTGACTTGCGCGCCGCAAGCATTTCCTGCTTATTTCGCACCACCGCGAATTCGGCCTTGGCATAATCCGCGGGCACATCCTGGCCGTCCCTGCGCTTGCCCGGTTCGAAATAAGCCGCTCCGCCGCCCATCACTACATCCACGTTCCGCGAGTACTGGCGTGCGATGCCCGGCTCATCCGCACGGCTCTTCACCACGGCCGCGAAGCCTGCCGGCGTGGCGTGCGTCGCGGAGGCCGTGGTCACCAGTCCCATTCGTTTCTTCTGCTGCTTCGCGACAGTGGCGATGGGAGTCAACTCCGTCCCGTCCGGCAGCATGTTTACCATACCGTTCCAGATGCGCGAACCCGAACCCCACGCGCTGGAAGAAGCCGACGAATCCGTCACAAGCGAATTCAGTGATGCGGTGTCCATCAACCCCCGGGCAGCCTCCGGCCGGTGGTACAACTCATGCCATACCGTGCCTTTCTGCCGGGTGATCCGCGAAAAGTGCTCGGCCAAAGTCAGCACCGAAGGGTTCATCCCATCGGACACCATGAAAATGATGTTATTTGGGCGCGCGCCCCGCCGCTTTTGGGCGGCCGAAAGCTGCTCCAATGATCCGGCTACCGCCGCCAGAGCGCCCGTGCGCGCGAAGAACGACCGCCTTCCAATGCCAGCCGAGGATTTCATGACTACTCCTTGAGGGGATTCCTCCCCATTGTAACTTCCCGAAGTGACATGGCGATGACATCAGGCCGGTCCAGTTGCACCCAATGCCCGCTGCCTTCCGCCACTACATGCGAGCCGCTTCGTGAGTGTTGCGCCAACGCGGCATGGCCCTGTTTGACTGCCGCCTCGGCCGTCTCCGCCGAGATGACGACCAGGGGTTTGTCCGCCAGTGCCGAATCGTCCACCGGCAGCGCGCAGTTCGCTGGCAGTTGATCCAGGTACGCGGCGAGCGTCTCGAAACTGCGCGGCAGGCACCAGTGTGCCTGGATCACCGGCCACAACTCCGAAGGCAGCTTCCGCACCTCGCCTACCAGCCGGTTGATCAGGGCCTCTCCCCGGGATGAGGAGGAGGCTCTCGCCAGAAGACGAGGCGTCCAGGTGCGCCCGCCCGCCAGGAGGTCCAGCGCCAGCCTCACCACGCCGATCCGAGCCAGCCCTGCGCCGCGCCGCGCCAGCATCGCGCCGCGCGAGAGCCGGTACATCTGCTCGGGCGGCGCCGGATTCCATTCCTCGGGCAGCAGTGGATCGGCCAGCACCAACCCCGCCACGCGCCGTGGATATCTCGCGCAAAAATGGCGGCCCAGAAGCCCGCCGAAGGAGTGTCCAACGAACCAGACGGGCTCGCTCACCTCCGCGGCGTCGAGCGCTTCACGCAGGTCTTCAACCAGAGCCGGGAGGGTCCGAGGCCCGCGCCGTGCTTCGCTCCAGCCGAAGCCCGCGCGGTCATACGCCAGCACGCGGAAGTCGCGCTCAAGCAGTTCGGCCACCGGCGTCCAGCTCACGCTGCTTGCCGAGATTCCGGATTCGAGCACGACCCAAGGGCCATGCTCCCCGCGAAGATGAATATGGAGCCCGCCGGCTTTCCGACCTGGCGGCGGATACGTCCGCTCATCCCGGATGCGGCCCCGCATCTGATACAGGCAACCGAGCAGCCACAAGCCTGCGGGAAGGAGCGCGATCCACAACCACGTGGGCACCGCCTGCCTGACCTATCCTTCGTGGACGCCCGCGATGATGATCGCGAACTGCGTCATGCCGATGCGCGTGTGCAGAATGGTTTCGTTCTCCGAGAATTCCTCGATCGCGCTTGCGGGTGACTGATCCTCCTGCCAAATGCTCAGCACCAGGGGGTGCGGCGTGCCGGATGCGACGCGGCTCATCGACATCAGCCGCGCGTAATTGGGCTGTGCCGCCGGATCTTGATCCTTAGCGGCCAGTGAAAGCACGGCAAAATCTCTCTGCGGCGCCACCCCCATATGGTCGCCATTCACTGGATACCGGCTGTAGCGGAGCGTATAGACGCCGGGTTTGATGGTCTGCCCGCGCCGGTCGGAATGCCGCTCCGGGAAGTGAGCGATCCCGAGAATCGCGCCGTTCGGCAAGTCCGGAAACGCCGTATTGTCCTCGGGCGTGCCACCGCCCGGCAGCGTCTTCGCAAACCAGACGTCCATCAGCACGGAGCCATCCTCTTTCACCACCCGGATCCCCTTCTCGGAGACGACAGAAGCGTAGGCCGCGGCCTCGGCTGGCAAGGCGCCCGTAGACGAAACCGAATAGCCCGCGAACGCGGTGGAGACGAACAGTGTGGAAAGCACAATGAGTTTATGCATAGCGGGGAATCCCATAGTTTAATTGATGCGCAGGCGCCCACTTTGGGTTGCACCCTTGGCCTTCTGCTCGCTCCCGGTTCCATTGAATCGGTCAATTACCACGATTCCCCCGCACTCGACCCTGCCGCTGGCCCGCGCCATCACAATCACTGCTTGACGGAACCCGAGGCAAGTTCGTTCAGGTATTCCTCGATCCAGGTATAACCGCTGGGGGCGTTCGTTGCGGCGTCGGCGGGGTCGCGCGGGTTGAGGCCGCGGGCGATTTCCCAATCGTCGGGCAAGCCGTCGCGGTCGGTGTCGCGGGGCGGCCGGTCACTGGGCACCTTGGGCCACCCGCCCACTTCCCACTGGGTGTCGATGTGCGCGCCCGCGCCGGTGCGCACTTCGCGGACGATGCGTTCGTCCACGGCATCACGGAGCGGCCGGGTGGCGCCGGCGCGGGCGAGCACTTCCTCGTAGGCGAGCGCGGCGGAGGTGGTGCGAACGGGAGGCGTGTCAAAAGCCGTGGGGGCTTCGGTGATGCCCGCGCGGGCGCTCCAGCGCAGGCCGTCTGGAAAATTATCAGCGAAGTGGAACCGCAGGGCGGCCTTTTCGGTGGGCGAGAAGATGGGATGACCGGGCGGGGAGTCCGGGCCTTGTTTGTGGTAGTTGGCGACGTAGTTCGCTTCGAAAGTGTCCCCGGCGACATTCGGGCCTCCGGCGTTGTAGATCACGTTGTTGCGGATGTCAAAGCGCGGGAACGGAGGGCGGCCGTAGTTGCAGCCCAGGCGGGGATTGCGGCTCGAGTTGTGAGCCCAGAGGTTGTGGTGCATGGTGAGGCCCCCGGAGGCGCGCACGAGAGACCCGTAGCCGTGGGCCCCTTTGGCATGGACGCTCCGGTTCAGAGCCTCACTGATGAGGGACCACTGCACGGTGACGTCGCTGATGGCGCCGCTCGGTGAGAGGTTTTCGTCCACCGACCAACTGACCGAGCAGTGATCCACGATAACGTTGCGCGAATTGCCGCCGATGGCGAGTCCGTCCACTTCATCGCCCGACAGATCGCCGGGGCGGGAACGGATGTGGCGGACGACGACGTCGTGGGTGTTGACGGTGATGCCGTAGCCGCGGAGCGTGATGCCATCGCCGGGCGCGGACTGGCCGGCGATGGTCAGGAAGGGCTGAGTGATGCGGATTTGCGACTTGAGATCGATGATGCCCGCGACGCGGAACACGACGATGCGGGGCCCTTCGGCCTCGACGGCGGCGCGCAGGCTGCCGCGGCCCGAATCGTTCAGGTTGGAGACGATCAGAATTTTGCCGCCGCGGCCGCCCGGCGTGTGCGCGCCGAAGCCCTCAGCGCCGGGGAAGGCGGGCAGTTGCGCGAGGGCGGGGACCGCGAGCAGAACGAGAGCAAACCACTTCATCGTTCAATACTGACAAAGTACCAGGGCGTGTCGTGCTCGCCGAGGTTGAAGCGGATGCCGGTGAGCGTTTTCTGCGGGGCGACGAAAGGGCCGAGAGCGCGGCCCGCGCCGTCGAGCGGCAGCACCTCGGTGCGCTTTGGGCTGCCCTTCAAGCGGATCTGCAACTCGCCTTCGAGCACTTCAATGAGCATGGGCGGGCCGCCGGTTTCAACAAGGCTGGTGCGGTCGTCATTCCATTTCATGCCCGCGTTGTGGGTGCGCGCGCCGGCGGTGATCAGCAGGCGCGAGGATTCGGCGATAGGCTTGCCGTCGAGCGAGGCCACCATGACGGCGCCGAACGGCGTTTTGGCGACGACGGTGACATCGCTGAGGCGCGGGCGGCCTTTCGCCAGGTGTCCGGCGAGCCCCTGCGCGCGGGGCGTGTTGATGGAGACGAGACCTTTGCTGTTATCGAGTTCCCAGCGCAGTTGGCGGGTGTCGGATTCGTAGGGTGTGCGAATGCGGGGCCAGGAGCGGGAGGGGCGCTGCGCGGTGAGCGAGCCAATGCGGGTGCTGTGGACCAGGGGCAGATCGGCGGGGAAGCCCGGCGTGAAATACGGCGCGTGGGCCGCGGCGGGCAGCCGCAGCGACTCGCGCACTTGCGCGGCGGTATAGTCGCGGCGGATGGTGCGTTTGGCGGTGTTCACGTCGCCGCGCAGGAAGATGAGCGCACCAAGTGCGAGTTGCGACATCTTGACGGGATCCTGGCGCGAGTCGAAGTGGCCAGGGTATTTGGGAATCCAGTTCGCCGCTCCGCTGTGTTCGAAGCTGTACCAATAGACGCCGTCCCAATCGTGGAAAGCGCCATAGGCGGCGAGCAGCGGGAGCGCTTCGGCGGCGTACTCGTTGGGGTAGGGGTGGTTTACTTCGGAGACGATGAAGGGCTGGCCGGCGATGGCGGCGCGCTGGAGCGCGACGATGCTCGACTTCGCGGGTTCATCGACCATGGGGGTGTTGCGGATGCGGAAGCCGCGGCGTTTTGTTTCCGGATCGATGAAGTAGCTGGGGTGCTGCCAGTAGAAGTGGGCGTCCGTGATCTCTAGTTGCGAAGCGGACGTGAGCAGAGGATAGGGCGTCAGGCTGCCGGAGTAGGCGCTGGTGCCGACGAGCAACGGTCGCACGCCGAGGTCATCGCGCAGGAACTTCTTCATACGGGCGAAGAAGCGGGATTCGATCTCGATGTAAAAACGGGCTTCCGTGTGGAAGCGGAATTCGGCGGCCTTCGGAAGTTCATCGGGACCTAGGCGGGGGACGGCCGTTTTGGCGTCCACGCCGGCTTCTTCGCGGAGGCGGGCGAGTTCTTCCGCGGTCAGCGCTTCGGCGAGCCACGTTTGGTAGAGGTTGTCGAGGTCGCGAGCGTAGGAGGCGGGCAGGCCGGAGAAAGTGCGATCGGCGGCCTCGGGGTTGGGGCCCTGGCCAAGGGTGCGGCCGCGAACCCAGCTTTCCACGAGCGAATTTTCGTTCAGGATTTCGACGATGGCGATCGCGGGATCGTCCTTTAAGGCCAGGCCGGTGTAGGGGTTCACGGGTTCCAGAAGCTGGCGGGCATACTCCTGCTGGAGTTCGATCATGCGTTCGTCGAAGTACGTGACGCCTTTCGCGAAACCGAGCTGGTCCGCATCCTTCACGCCGTCGTCCACCTGGAAGGCGCGGGCGACGTTCAGGTTGAGGTTGGTGTAGATGCCGCGTTTCTTGAGCTCGGCGATGAGGAAATGCAGGCGGTCGAGCATTTCGGGGTGGAGGTGGCGGGAATCGGGATGGGCGGAGTCGATGATGCCGCGCGGGGTACGCCAGTCGAGATGATGAACGCGTACGGAATTGATGCCGAAGCGCGCGAGGTGGGCGGCCACCAGCGGGGCGTTCTGTTTATCCGGCAGGTTGGCCGTGAAGGAAAAATTGACGCCCCAGAGCCGGAAGCGGCGTCCGGCGCCGTCGGCGAGGCGTCCGTCGCGGATGGTAATGAAGCCGTCGCGGCCGGCGGGGGCGTCGAGCAGGAAGGAAAGATCGGCGAACACGGTGCCGCCCTCGAATTTCCAAAGCATTTCGTACGGGGCGAAACGCGGCTCTTGGGCAAGCAGCGGCAGGCAGAGGATGAGAGCCAAAATGAGTCGAAAGGCGTTCATGGGGCCATATTAGGATAAAGTCGTCCGGCTCGGCGGGCGTTCCCTTTTTCTGGAACGTCCTTCATAATGGATACGAAGATCCGATTTCCGGCAGGACCCGGCAATGCGCAACAGGCTCTCGGTTAAGCTGATTCTCTCACTCACGGTGATCGTGGTACTGATCAAGGCTGTGTTCGGATTCATGGGGCTGAGGACCCAGCAGCGGCACCTGGTGGACACGATGGTGCTGGGCGCCGATCAGCTTTCGCGCAGCATCACGAGCGCAACGTGGCAGGCGATGCTGGACGACCACCGGACGGTGGCTTACGACATCATGTCGAAGATCGCCGAGAAGCAGGGCGTGGACCGGATCCGGATCTACAACGGCGAGGGGCTGTTGACCTATTCGACTCGGGCCGAAGAGGCCGGCCTGCAATTGACCAAGCTCGATTCGCCGTGCACCTCCTGTCATGGGCCGGGGCAGACACGGTTGGACTTGACTGTGCAGGGCCGGTCGCGGATGTCGGTGTCGCAGGACGGGGTACGGACGCTGAACATGGTGACGCCGATCTACAACGAGCCGGCGTGCAGCAACGCGGCGTGCCACGCGCATCCGGTGGAGATCCGTGTGCTGGGGGTGCTGGACGTGGCGCTAAGCACGCAGCCGCTGGAGGACGAAGAAGCTTCGGTGAAGGCGCAGGTGCTGATCTCGACGCTGGTGCAGATGGGGTTGATCGCGTTGTTTATCGTGTTTTTCACGCGCTATTTCGTCACGCTGCCGATTCGGGAATTGATCGACGGCACGAAACAGGTGAGCGCGATGGAACTCGACAAGCCGATTGTAATCGAGCACGGTAGCGTGGAGATGGACGAGTTGGTGTCCAGCTTCAATACGATGCGCGAGCGGCTGCGGGGGGCAGTGACGGAGCTGAATCTCTTCACGCAAAGCCTGGAAGAGAAAGTCAGCCAGCGCACAGAGCAGTTGCGCGCGGCGCATCAGAAGCTGCTGCACAGCGATCGGCTGGCGTCGCTCGGCCAGCTTTCGGCGAGCGTGGCGCACGAGATCAACAACCCGATTTCGGGCGTGCTGAACCTGTCGATGCTGCTGCAGCGGATGTTGAAGCAGGATGGCGTTCCGCCGGAGCGTTTGGGCGATTTCCGGCGCTATCTGCAGCAGATCTCGAGCGAAACCACGCGGGTGGGCAGGATCGTCTCGGACCTGCTGGCGTTTTCGAGGCGGTCCAAGCCGCAGCGAACTCAGGCCAACCTGAACAAGATTATCCGCAACACGGTTTCGCTGGTGGGCCACAAGCTCAAGCTCTGCGACGCCACCGCGATTCTCAACCTCGATGAGCAATTGCCCCTTCTGCAATGCGACGCCTCGCAGATGCAGCAAGTGGTTCTGAATCTGGTAATGAACGGAGCCGAGGCGACGCAGGGCAAGGGCGACGGAAAGGTGATCATCACCACGCGGCTCAGCGACAACAAGCAAAACGTGGAGATGATCGTGGAGGACAACGGCGAGGGCATCCCGCGGGAGATCATCAACAAGATCTTCGAGCCGTTCTTCACGTCGAAAGCCGACGGGAAAGGCGTGGGTCTGGGTTTGGCGGTGCTCTACGGGATTGTCCGGGAGCACGATGGCGAGGTGGAAGTGAGCAGTCAGGTGGGCGTGGGCACGCGCTTCACCATCAGCCTCCCGCTGGTGGCCGCCGGAATCGAGGAGGAGCCGGCGGTGCGCGGCTAGAGCCGGGTGGCGGTGATCACGGTGGTCCGGTTCGGCAGGTTCGAGGCGCGGATTCAATCCGAAGTCGCGGACTTTCTGGCCCGCTCGCTCGATTGCGAGATCGAGTGCGGCGGGTTGCTGCCGGAGCCGGAGGGCGCGCTGGACGAAAGGCGCGGGCAATGGATGTCCGTGGAGTTCTTGAAAGCTTTGCTGGCGGCGGCTCCGCGCCGCGGGCGCATTCTGGGATTGACCGGTTGCGATTTGTATATCCCGATGCTGAGTTTCCTATTTGGCCAGGCACAGTTGGACGGCGCGGCGGCGGTAGTTTCGGTGGCGCGGCTGCGGCAGGAGTTCTACGGGTTGCCAGGTGACGAGGGGATTCTGATAACGCGCCTCCGCAAGGAAGCGCTGCACGAGCTGGGGCACACTCTCGGCCTGGTGCACTGTCCGGACCGCTCCTGCGCGATGAGCCTGTCCACAAACCTGCCGCAAGTGGACATCAAGCGCGACGAGTATTGCGAAAATTGCCTGCAGGCGGCGCGTGCGCGCCTGGCGGCGTTGAATGGGGAGTCGAAATGAAGGAACGCTGGCAGATTCTGGTGATCGACGACGAAGAGGTGATGCGCGAATCGCTCGCCGCATGGCTGCGCGAGGACGGCTATACCGTGGATACGGCCGCATCCGGTCTCGACGGCGTGTCGCACGCCCGGCAGAAGGAATACGCGATCTACTTTATCGACCTCAAAATGCCCGGCGGCATGGACGGCATCGAGACGATGATGGAGATCCGCCGTCTGCAGCCGGATGCGTCGGTGATCATCATCACCGCTTACGCCACGGTGGACACGGCAATCACGGCGATGAAAGAAGGTGCGCAGGAATACATCGTCAAGCCCTGCAACCCCGAAGAGATCTCGATGCTGGTGGAGCGGATCATCAAGATCAAGAACCTCCAGCGCGAGAATCAACTGCTGCGCAAGCGCCTCACCGGACAATACGAATTCCGCGACATCGTGACGAAGAACCCGAAGATGCTGGCGATGCTGGAACTGGTGCGCGACGTGGCCAGCATGCGTTCCACGGTATTGATCCGCGGCGAAAGCGGCACAGGGAAGGAGTTAGTGGCGCGGGCGGTGCACTTTTCGGGCGACCGCGCGGAAAAGGCCTTCGTCGCCGTTTCGTGCGCTTCGCTGGCTGAAACCCTGCTCGAAAGCGAGCTTTTTGGCTACGAAAAGGGCGCTTTTACCGGCGCAAACGCGCAAACGAAGGGTAAATTTGAGATCGCGGCCGGCGGCACGATCTTCCTCGATGAGATCGGCGACATCTCGCCCAAACTCCAGGCCGATCTGCTGCGCGTGCTGCAGGAGAAGCGGTTTTACCGGCTGGGCGGGACGAACGAAGTGCAGGTGGATGTCCGCGTGATCGCGGCGACGAACAAGGATCTGGCCGAGGAGGTGCGCGAGGGCCGTTTCCGCGACGATCTCTACTACCGGCTGAACGTGATCGAAATTCAGATCCCGCCCCTGCGCGCGCGGCGTGAGGACATTCCGATGCTCGCGCGCCACCTGCTGGAGCGGCTGGCTTCGGAGTGCGGCAAGGAGTTGAGCGGGATCAACGAGGACGCGCTGAAGGTGCTGCTGGCCTACGATTGGCCGGGCAATGTGCGCGAATTGGAAAACGCGATCGAGCGCGCGGTGGTCACCTGCCGCGGGCGGCAATTGACCGCGGACGATTTCTCGTTTCTCTCCCAGACCATGGAGGCCCGCGCGAACTTCTCAGTTCCGCCGATCACGCTGCAGGAACTGGAGAAACTCGCCGTGCAGGCAGCGCTGGAGCGCTCGTCGGGCAACGTCAAGGAGGCGGCGCAATCGCTCGGCATCGACCGCTCGACGATGTACGAGAAGATCAAGCGGTACGAGATTCCGCGTTAACGCAAAACGGCCCGGCGCATCCTTGTGCGCCGGGCCGTTTTGCGTTTGGACTGGAAGTTACGGCGCCAGGAACATCTTGCCGTAAACGCCGTCCCAGTTGGTTTCGGGCTGCGCTCCGGGGAGATCTTCCATCAGGGCGCCGCCGTCGGCGAGCGCCGCGCCCGCGCCGGTGACGCCGACCAGAATCTGCAGCCGTTCGAGTTCGCGGCGCAGCCAGGCGCTGACTTCGGGGCCGCGCAGCAGATGGGCGAGATTCGGATTGGCGCGGGTGGGCCGCACCTTCAGGTACCAGTCCTGATCCGGGCCTCCCGTGGCGACCACGACACCGTCCACGGGCGAGAGCACCCGCACGGGGGTCTCGTTGCGGAAGGCGTACCAGGCGGCGCCGTTGACGCTGACTTCGTCGCCGGGCTTGGGCAGTTCGACGCGGTCGGGCGCGCCGAGCAGGCGCTTGCCCAGGTCGTCGAGGCCGATGGTCATTGTGCCATCGTCTTCCAGGCGCACCCAGGTATGGCCGCGATGGTACAGCCGGTCGGCCGGAAAGTCGAGCCCGAAGGCTTCGAGGCTGAGTGCCGTGGTGGCGGGTTCGATCTTCTCGAACTTCGGGTGCTCACGGCATTCGCCGCAGTCGAAGGCATTGTGGCATTCGCGCCGGGGGACCCGTCCGGCAAGCTCATGGCGGCAGCGGCGGTCCATCTCGCTGAGGTCGTGGAAGTCGCTCTGCCACTGCACATGCTCGACGCGGTCTTTGCGGTAATGATCGAGCACGCGCTGGATGACCACGAACAGGGTCACCGCCATGGTGGCCACCACCATGCCGAACACGGTCAGAAACAGGATGTGGCCAAAGGTCCACTGGAAACCATCAACGAACGGAAACATCGTTTACCTCCTTGGGGGCAAGCTGCAATTCCATCTCCTGCGGGAACAGGTTCAGATAGCGGTAAGAAAGCGAGTACACGATCACGGCGTAGGCGATCACGCCACCGAAGACCGCGTATTCCACCCAATTGGGCAGATAGATCATAAATTCGTCGAACGAAAGCGTGGGCAGCGCCAGCGTCTGAATGGTCATCACGAAGCGGTTGAAGACCACGCCGAGGCAGGCGAGCACCGCGCCCAGCGTGATAACGCCCGGGCGCTCACGCAGGCGGCGCGACAGCAGCAGCAGCGCCGGAATCATGCCGAAGATGACGATCTCGGTGAACAGCGTCGCATGGCCAAAGGGCCGGAATTCATAGAACTCCCAAGGCGCGACGCCCGCCCGGATGCTGGTGGAGTTCAGCCAGAGCAGCGTGTCGAGGCTCTTCAGCGCGACGTACACGGTGAGCAGTACGCCGGTGGTCTTGGCGAGCACACGGTATATGTCCTGCTTCACCAGGCGCTTGCCCGTGATCTTTTCCACCAGCTTGGTGGTGAGGATGATGAAGCTTGGTCCCACGGCGGCCGCCGATAGCACGAAGAGGAAGAACGTGGTGGGCCAGATCGAGAAGCCTTCGCGGAAAGCGAACGGCCGGCCGCGCATCACGCCGAACAGCCCGCCCAGCGAGCCCTGGTGGAAAAACGAAAGGAACACGCCGACGCCGGCGAACACGGGCATCAGCTTGTGCAGTTCCCATTCAAAGACCAGGAACGAGGGGATGCTCTTGAACTTACGGTTCTTCAGGATGATGGGCAGGTATTCGATGGTCAGCACCACCAGATAGACGGTGATGCAGAACGTCACTTCGGTCAGCATCGAATGCGTGTTCGGGTGCCAGAACGTGAACCAGGCGCGCAGCGGCTGGCCCACATCCACGGCGAGCACGGCCACCGCGCCGCTGTAGCAGAGGAACCCAAGCACGACGGCGCTATTGATGACGGCCTTGATCTCCTTCCATTTCAGGATGTAGAGCAGAAAACCGGAGAAGAACGCGCCCGCGCCGAGAGCGATCACGGCGAGGTCGAGGAAAATCCAGAGGCCGAAACCGAAGCGGTTGTCGAGATGGGTCTCGCCGAGGCCGTATCGGAAGCAGAGATAGGTTGCGTAGAGGCCCAGCAATAGAAGGCCGATCCAGGGCGCAAGCCAACCCATGAATCTGGCCGTGGAGCAGCGTTCGTGACCGCGCACGATCCATTTCTTTTCGACAGTGGCGATGGCGGCGGGTTTGGTGATGGTGCCGGTCACTTCAGGCCTCCTTCCCTTCGTTCCGCGAGGCATTCCCGTTCATATCGCGTTCGGCGAGATTGCGCCTCCATTCGTGTTCGGAGTAGTAATAGACCTTCGGCTCGGTGCCGAGTTTGGCGAGGAACCGGAACGAGTTGGGGTCCTTCGCCAGTTGGCTGACCTCGGAGTCCTCGTCGTTCAAATCGCCGAAGACGATGGCCTGGGTGGGACAGGCTTCGACACAGGCGGGCGTGTAGGTGTAGTCGTCGTTGCCGTCGATGGCGGCCTGGTCCTCGGCGAGGTGAAGGCGGCCGTGGCAGAAGTCGCATTTCTCGACCACGCCGCGCATGCGGGGCGCGACGGCGGGGTTGAGCGTCTGCTCCATGCCCTTGGGCCATTCGGGGTCGTACCAATTGAAGTAGCGGGCGTGATAGGGGCAGGCGGCCATGCAGTAGCGGCAGCCGAAGCAGCGCTGCGGCATCTGATCGACGATGCCGGAGAGCGGATCGAGTTCCACGGCCTGCTGCGGGCAAACCAGTTCGCAGGGCGGGTCCTCGCATTGCATACAGGGCATGGGGACGAAGCCGGCCTGACGGACCGGCATCGGCTGGCGGTCGTTCACGGGGAAGACGCGCATCAGCGTGATGCCGGTGCGGTCGGTGATTTTCTCCTTGGCCGGGGCGCAGTTGTTCTCGACCGCACAGGTCATCATGCACGATCCGCACCCGGTGCAGTTGTCAAGGTTGATCACCATGCCGAAACGGCGGATCTTGCGGTTCTCCTGCACGGGCGCAGCCGTCGCGGTGTTGGGGGTATTGGCCATCATGGGTCATGCCCTCCCGAGGCGGACACGCACGGCGCGGGAGGCGCCGCCGTGAGTTGAGGCGAACAGGTCGAGCGCTTCTGTTTCGCCGGGTGAGATCTCGACGACGCCCTGCATGACGGCGTCGCTAAAGCGGACAGTGGCCAGGTACTGCGCGTCGGGCGCTTCCACACGGACGCGGGCGCCCTGCTTCAGCCGGAAGCGCTGCGCGGTGGCCGGATGGATCAGCGCCTCGCCCGGCAAGGCTCGCAGGAGGGACTCCTGATCGAGCTTGCCCGCGAGCGGGACGCGCACGCCCGAGGCGGTGTTGCCGGTCCAGGCTGCGGGAATGGCGACCAGGGCGCCTTCGCCGCCGGGACCATGGACGGGCGCCGTGGCGGCGGTCAGCATCCGCTGCCGTTCGCCTTCGGCCGCGCCGGGCAGCGTGACCGCGGGCGGGGCGGCGGCGGCGGGGGCATCGTCCACCCACACGGCGCCGGCGGCCAGTTTGCTGTAGAGTTCATCGGCGGAGCCGATCTCACTCACTTTCGTTTCGCTTGCGTCTTCGATCGAGAACACGCTGCCGCGCTTCGAAGCGTGGATCGCCGCGGCGCGGGCCCGGCAGGCCGATTCGGTGGTGGCCTCCGAGAGCCCGGCCCAACCGGCCTCGGCGGCGACGAGAGCGAGGAACTCCGCGGGCGCCACGGCGGTTTCCGGCGCTTCCAGCACCGCCGGGGCCAATGCGAAGCTGTGCCGCGCAGCTCCGGGCGCGGTGGGCGCCTCCTCCAGAGATTCGAGGAACGCGGGCGTGGCGACCTGCGCTTGGGCAAAGGTCGCGTAGCCCGAATTATACGGCGACAGCAGCACGACGAGGGCGTCTTCAGCGAGCTTGGCGGCGATCGATTTCCACGGACGCGCCGTGCCCGCCGTGGCGGCCTCGACCAGCAACACGCCGATGGAGCCGGCGTCGGCCTCTTCGAGCGGCGTAGCCGGCGCGAGATCCGCCGCATCCGCCGCCAGCGCACGGCGCGCCACAAGGCCTCCCTCGCGCCCCACCGCGCCCAGCAGCGCGTTCAGGGCGGCGATGGCGGCCTCCGTCTCGCGGCCAAGCGGTCCGGCGAGGTCGCCGCCGCCGACGGCTACCGCGGGGCCTTCGGCTTGAAGCCGGCGGGCCGTTTCGGCGATCGTTTCCGCTTTCAGACCCGTGATTTCAGCAGCCCGGTTGAGCGGCATTTGATTGAGCAGCGCGCGATAGTGGTCAAGGCCGTTCACCTTCGCGGCAAGGCCTTCGTCCACCAGCACCCGGGCCAGCCCGAGCGCCAGCGCGGCCTCCGAGCCCGGCAGGATGGGCAGCCATTTCGCGGCCAGTTGCGCGGTGGGGGAGAAGCGCGAACCGGCATGAATAAAGGCGGTTTCGCGCCCCTTCCAATGCAGCTTCATCGCGCCGGGCACGCCCCAGCCGTCCAGCAGCGGCGCGCCGAAACTGAGCACCGTGCGCGCGTGTTCGAGGTCGAAGCCGAACTCGGGAGCGCCCTCGCCGCACAGCGCGCGAATGGCCGCCAGCGGCGCTTCTTCTTCCAGCCGCGGAGTCAGGTAGACGCCGCCCGCCTTGGCCGCGGCCTGCCGGTAGAGCGAACTCACCGCGCGTCCCGGGCGCTCGTCCAGAATGGCGAACTTTTTGCCCGCCCCGACGGCTTCGGCCACTTTCGCGGCGATCGCGGCAGGCTCGGCATCCTGGCCGTTCATGCGGCTCTGGCGCAGGCGCAGCGGGTGCCAGGCCAGTTGATGCGCCCCGAAGGCCAGCGGGCACAGCGTGCCGCGGCTGACCGGATGGCCGGCCGCCGGAGTGATGCCGATGGGCCGCGTGTTCACGCGCCGCACTTTCAAGCCGCAACCCGCGGGGCAAAGCGTGCACGTCGTGGAGGCGAGGGTGATCTCGCCGGGCACGGGCACCGGCAGCCAGGGGAAATTCTGCGTCCAGATCGAGACGTCGTCGAGCAGCTTGTACGGAATCGGCGTAAACGGGAGCGCCGCCACGGAGCCCCCGCCGAACAGGAGTAGATCTCTGCGAGTGATGGCCATGGTTCTTCCTCCCTTCCTATCGGTGGCAGCCCAGGCAGCCGGCCACGGCGCCCCGCTCCTGATGGCAGCCCATGCAGTCGTCCATCTTCATGCCCTGGTGGGGCTGGCGCCGCAGCCGGGAAATGCTGGGACCCCAGATGTCGCGGCTGTAGCCGCTGACGAGGTTGTACTCATAGGGCCGCAGGGTCTCTGACTTGCCGTGATCCCCGTGGCAGCGTTCGCATTCGACTTTGGCCCGTTCGGTGTGGACGGAATGCGAAAACCGCGTATTGATGGGCTGGCGGGAGTAAACCAGCCAGGGGATCTCCTTGCCGGGTGTGATGTATTCGTCCACGAGCTTGCGCTCGTTTTCGGTCTCGCCCAGCGGCTCGGAATGGCACAAAGCGCAGTTGTCGATCTTCGGGATGCCGGCGAAGGTGCCGTCATAGCGGTATTCGTGGCACGATAAGCATTCCATCTCGGCCGTCACCGTGTGCGCCTTGTGGTCGAAGTCAAGCGGCTGCGCCACTTGCCGGTAGAGCGCCCTGGGAAAGGCCACCCAACCGGCGAGCAGCATCACAGCCGCGCCTGCGACAAAGAGTAGAAGACTGCGATTGATCATCGGCTCCTCGCTTACGTATGCGCCCACGCAGCGTGCGGGGCAAAGAACTCGTTCAACAGGCGGAGCAGTTCTTCGCGCTGCAATTGCCCGGCCAGGTCGGCCACGGCCACTCCGCCGTCATTCATCAATGGCCCCAGCGCCGCATCGCACCGGGCCGTGCATCCATGGACAAACTCATTCAGCCGCTGCACTTCCTGAGACATCCACGCAGCCGCCTGCTCCCCGCTCAACAGCCCCTCGCGCACTTTCGCCGAAGGCGCTTCCCAGCCTTCAAACAGCCAGCCTTCACCATAGGGGTCGTCCGTCAGCCGTTCCGGGTGCCGGCGCAAATACAGGTTCGCTCCGCTGATCAGCATCGGGTTCGGGAACGTGATCGGCCAGGTGATCCCATCCAGCGTCAGCGCCGCGCTCGGCCGCCGCACGCCCTTCATCGTGGCGAAGGTGATTTCCGACAGGCTCTTTAGCGCCCGCGCCAGCAGCCCGTCGATCCCCACATGGCAGGCGCCGTTTTCGCGCACGTCCAGCCACATGTGGTTCGGCGTGTAATACAACCGCCGGGGCACGCGCACTCCATCCACCACCGGGTCGCGCTCATCGCCCGAGTGCATCCTGGTCAAACCCGGCTGCGCGAAGTTCAAGTACAGGCTGCAATACTCGAAACCGCCGCTGCCGCACCGGCTGAGCGAAGCTTCGCTATAGGGGATGAACTTGGTGACCGGCGCCTCGGAGCAGAACTGCACTAGACGCTCTTCGAGAAACGGGCAACTCGTTCCATCGGCGGCGGCGCCGGCTCCCGCTCTTTCGCGGTACGCCTTGCATTCGCAGTATTCCGGCGTGGAGCACTTTTCGAGCCCCATCGTCTCGAGTCCGTTGCGGATCTGCATCCGCACCGGGGCCGCCGCGCAACTGCGCACCCGGGTTTCCTTGAGAAATGGGCAGTTCATAGCCGCCTCCTGGTCCGCGGTCCCGCGCTCCTACCGGCCCTTCTTCGGCTGTTCGGGCTCTACCGGTTCGCCGCCGTCGGCCATCGTCCAGCCCAGTTCGGGGACGTGCATCGCGTGCGTTCTCTCGCTCGCAGCGGCGCGCGCCTTCTCCCAGTACTCCACCGCGATGTTGTACGCCACCGCGGCGACACAGATCAAAGTCACGATTCCCAACCCCAGGTTGGTCAGGTTGAGCCACAACGTCTCGCTATTGGTCCAGTCCACTCCAAACATTTCCGTTCTCCTTCGTCGTTCGGTTCCGGGCGGCGTTTTCGGGTTCGACATTCGCCGCCCAACCAAACTACTGCAAGAACTGGGCCAAACTTGCGAGATCAAGAGTTTCAGATACTTACGTATTAATTATATATGAACGTCTGCCCTGTCGTGCCGGATTCCCCAACATTCCTGATCCCAGAATCCAGCACGACAGGGCATCCGGGGCTGCGACGGCCTGAGTTTATGAAAAAACGAGGCCGGTCCGAATCCTTACATCGGGCGTGCCTGAGAATCGGCCGCAGCGCCCAGGGCGACACCGAATGTCTCTTCGCAAGCCAGTTTGCTAGGGTTGGCCGGCCGCGATTCTCCGCAGAGCATCCCTGGCGGCAGAAGCGTTGGGGGAGTTCGGGAATTTCAACACGTTCTTGAGGGAACGCTCCGCCTCGGACGAACGGCCCGCGCCGAGGTAGGCCATGCCCAGGTGGTAGTGGTAGGTGGCGTTGGAGGGAGCAAGTTCGACGGCGAACTTGAGCTGTGCAATGGCCTGGTCATACAGACCCTTTTTGTAGTAGGCCCAACCGAGCGTATCGGCGACATTGGGGGAATTGGGCAACTGCTGCTTTGCCTGTTGCGCCAGATTGAGAGCGACGTTGGCATCGCCGCCGTGCTCGAGATAGAGGTAGGCTAACTGGTTTGCCAGCAGCGGGGAATCGGGATCGATCTGCCTGGCCTTTTCGTACAGGCGCTTGGCCTCATCCCAGTTCTCTTCTTTTTCGTATTGGGAGGCCAGCAGCAAGTAGCTGTACAGGTTCCGGGGATCCACGCCGATCGCCGCGCGAAGGGCGGTTTTCGCGGGTACGGTCTGGCCGCCCGCGAGATGGATCGAGGCAAGCAGGAGCTGGCCTGATTGGGTTCTGGGGTCGAGCTTCAGGCCTTCCTTCACTTCGGATTCGGCCTTGGACAGGTCGCCTTGCGCATAGTGGGCCACGGCGAGAAGTGTGCGCAGATCGGCGTTTCGCGGCTCCTGCTGCGCGAGGGGGGTGACCCGCTGAAGGATTTCGCCGGCCCTGCCCTGGCTGACGCGCAGGCCGGTGAGGATTCTGAGCGCGGCCGTCGAATTGGGTTCGCGCGCCAGCGTGTCGAGCAGCAGTTTTTCACCCTCCGGGACATCGCCCTTGGCAAGCAGCGCCTGCGCGCGGGCGATGGCGGCGGTAGCGGAACCTGGCGCTACTTCGAGGGCCCGCGCCGTCAGCCGCAAAGCCGTTTCCGCATCGCCGCTTTGAACGGCGATCGCCGAAAGCGCTACTGCCGCATCCGTCATGGCTGGGGCGATCTCGAGCGCCCTGGCAAAGGAATCCCGGGCCTGCCTGGCGAGACCCAGCGAGGCCTGAGCCGTGCCGAGCAGGTAGTGAACCTGAGCGTTCGCGGGCGCAAGCGTGGCTGCTTTCTGCAGGGAGGTTGCGGCCTCCTGTTGTTGTCCCTTGGCGATGAGCATCCGCCCGCGGTCGAAATGCGCGAGGGGATCGTTGGGATTCGTTTTCAGCGCCTCCTGGTTCAAGGTTTCGGCTTCATCCAGCCTTTGCATGGCGATGAGCGTTTCGATCAGGCGTCTGCGGACGAGTTCGTCCTTGGGCTTGGAAGCCAGCACGGAACGGAATTCGGCAACCGCCTTATCCCGTTCACCGGACGCGAGGTAGTGCAAGCCAAGCGCCTGATAGGCGCGCGGATCGTCCGGCGCGACCGTTTTCACTTCGCGCAAGGCGGCTTCGGCTTCAGATGCCCGCCCTAGCGACGAGAATACTTGCGCAAGAAGGAGCCTGGGCAGTACGGCCTTCTGGTCAAGCCCGATCGCGGTCCGTACTGAGGCCTCCGCCTGCGGCAGACGCTGTGCCAGGTAGAACTGGGCGAGATCCATGTGGGCATTGACGGACTCTGGGTTGGCTTCGATCGAGCGTTTGAGGATCGCTTCCGCTTCCCCAACCTTGCCCGAGGCAAAAGTCATCGCCCCGTAGGAGGTGTAAAACTCCACCTTCTCCGGCGCCAGCTCAATCGCCTTCTCAAAGGCCTTGGAAGCATTCAGCATGTCTCTGGTGGCCGCGTACTTTTGGGCAAGAACCGCGTGAGCCATCGCGTTGCCGGGCTGAGCCTCCAGCACCAGTTGCAGGGCCGTGCCGGCGCGGTCGTAGTCTCCCCGCGCGATGTACTGGTTTGCAAGCTGAAGTTGAGCGTCCCAATGAGCCGGCTCGAGGGTCACCGCGGTAGACAGCTCGTGAAACGCCGCATCGTGATTGTTCAGATTCAGGTATGCGCGAGCGAGCTGGTATCGGGCTTCGCCCGACGCGGGGTCCAACTGCACGGCATTCCGGAATTGCACGACCGCTTCCGCGTATTTACCTTCCGAGTAGAGCTTTTCCCCGCTGCTCATGTACTTCTGTCTCTGCGCCTCGGGGCTTTGCGAGCAGGCGGCGAGGAAGAGGAGCGCAAATCCGGTGATCAGCCCGCTGAGAGTGAAGTTGCTCGGCTGACGGTTCCTGGGCGCGACGTTGGAGCTGGATGGTTTGGCGCCAGGCGCCTCCATCGGCGCGGGGTTCAACTGCCCCTGCTGGCACGGATGTGAGTAGGATTGCTTCAATATGGGCCTCCGATAAAGGAAGCTCACCGGCCTGGCGTTTTGACCCGCCGATGCTTGCCTGCCTGCGAGCTTCAGATCCCCGTCCGCTCACACTATCGGGATGCAAACCCCCGGGAGCCGTCCGGTTCATTTTTCACTTCAATGATTTCACTATAGTTTGTATGCGCCCGCGGGTGCCAATCGAACTGTATAACGCCCATATTCTGCCGTCGGAGTGACGGGTAAATGCGCGAGCATTTTCGCCTGGATCCCAGGTCACTCTTTGAGCAGACAGAGAAAGCCTGTGATGAAGAGTGAGTTTCCGGCAAGGCTGCGTGACGCAAGAGCAAATGGCTGGTAAGTTCATGA
>JAHDVK010000039.1 GCA_023384675.1 Bryobacteraceae bacterium
TCCAGCGCCGCGGCCTGAGCCTGCTGGGCAGGGAAGGAAATCGCGCCGGTGGCGCAGACGAGGGGCGATTCGAGAAGCTCTGTTTTGAGGGCGAGTCATTCATCCTGGCCAGGGCCGAGGCCGGCCGGGTTCATTCCATCGTCAAACAACTGCTCCTGACCGGTTCCCCCGCAGTCTTCGTGCTGCGCGAGGGAATCGAATTCACCCCGCCGTCCGCAGGCGCCCGCTGGAAACCCGAGGCCGGTGGAGCGCCCATCCTGGCGCGCCTCAGTGAGCACCGGGCTCTCCTCGAAGCCGCTTACAACGACCTCCTGGAGGCGGCCCGTCTCGACCACGCACTTACCGCCGCCGCCGAGTGGATTCTCGATAACGCCTACCTGATCCGCACGCAAATCGCCGAAGTCCGGCGCCTGATTCCACGCGATAATACGAGATTCTTCCCAACCGCGGCTCCAGACAGCCGGCACCCCCGGCTATACGGAATCGCACACGAACTCGTGACCCGCTGTGAGCTCTCCGTCAATGAGGACAACATCGTCGCGCACCTCCGGGAATCACAGCGGGAAGGGCCGCTCAGCGTGGCGGATCTGTGGCTTTTCCCCTTACTGCTGCGTGTGGCGCTGATCGAAGAACTCACGCAACTGGTCATCCAGGTCAACCGTGCGCAAGAGCTGCGCGAAGCGGCCTATTTGTGGGCGAATCGCCTGGCAACTGCGGCACGCCGGTCGCCCGCGGAGCTCGATCACATACTGCTCCTCATGCGGGATGCGCCCTATGCCCTTCAGCCCTGTTACCTCAGTGCTCTCGCCGAGCAGCTTCAGGACGAGGACAGCTGCCATGCTCCGCTGCAACGGTGGATTGAGGAACGCCTGAACACCACGCTGGCCGACCTGGTGCGCAACGAGCATAGCCGGGAAGCAACCGAGCGGATTTCCACGGCCAACGCCTTCGGCAGCCTGCGCGTCCTTGCTCGAGTCGATTTCACCGAGATCTTCGAGGCCACCAGCGCTGTCGAAGCCGAGCTCCGCCGCGATCCCGCGGGCATTTACCCGCGCAGCGATTTCACTACGCGCGATCGCTGCCGGCAAGTGGTGGAGCGTCTGGCGCGACACTCTGAATCGGACGAGGTCGAGGTGGCGCAGCTCGCGGTGCAACTGGCATGCGGAGTCTCCGCCCCGAGCTTCGGCCACGTCGCGTATTTCCTTCTTGACGACGGGCTTTTAGTGCTTGAAAACAGGCTGCGAGCCTCCGTGCGGCTCCGCACCCGCATCGTCCGTTCCATCCGGCGCAACGCCACTCCCGCCTATCTCGGCGGCCTCACTCTCCTGACCGCCTGCCTTTGGGCACTCTCGATGGCCTTTGCCTGGGAGGCCGGAGTTCAGCACCCGTTTCTGCTTGCTGCGTTGGGCCTGCTTGCCGTGTTCCCGCTCAGCGAGTTGAGCACTCAGATCATTAACGCCCTTGTGACTGCGCTGCTCCCGCCCACCGCCCTGCCCAAGATGGATTTCCGCGGCGGCGTACCGGCCGAGGAGGCCACGCTCGTCGTCGTGCCCATCATGCTGGCGTCTCCCGGAATCGTCAGCCAGGAGATCGGGAAGCTCGAAGTCCGGTTCATCGCCAACCAGGATTCAAGTGTCTTCTTCAGCCTGTTCTCCGATTTCACCGACTCGCCGAGTCAGTTCGACCCCCAGGACGCCGGACTCCTCGATATGGCGCGGAAGGGAATCGACGATCTCAACACCCGGCACCCCGGTGGCCGGTTCCTGCTCTTTCATCGGCCGCGGGAGTGGTCCGAAAGCGAAAGCATGTGGATCGGACGCGAGCGAAAGCGCGGCAAGATCGAAGACCTGAACGATTACCTGGCGGGCAAGGGCCCGGAGGACATCCTACTGGCCGGCCGCCTGACCCTGCCCATCCGCTATGTCATCACGCTCGATGCCGATACGCAGCTTCCACCCGGCGCGGCGCGCAAGATGATCGAGACCATCGCCCACCCCTTGAACCGGGCTGAGATCGATCCCGTCACCCGGCGCAGAATCCGCGGGTTCACCGTCATTCAGCCGCGCGTCAGCATCGCCCTCCCCGGGGCGACCGCTACCCGTTTCACCAGGATATTCGCGGACACGAGCGGAACGGACCCGTATTGCCGAGCCGTCTCCGACGTCCACCAGGATCTCTTCGGCGAAGCCGCGTTCCACGGCAAGGCCATCTATGAAGTCGCGGCATTCCGTACCACCTTGGGCGACCGGTTTCCCGCGGAGATCATCCTTAGCCACGATCTGATCGAGGGCGCGCACGCCGGCGTTGGGCTCGCCGCCGACATTGAGTTGTTCGAGAATCTTCCGCTCGACTATGCGAGCTACTGCAAACGCGAACACCGATGGATTCGGGGCGACTGGCAGATCGCATCCTGGGTCTTTCCACAAGTCCCTGCGGCCGGAGGCGGAACCGCGCCGAATCCGCTCAGCGCCGTCAACCGCTGGCGCGTCTTCGATAACCTTCGCCGGAGCCTGGTACCCGTCGCTTCGCTGCTGTTACTTCTGCTCGGTTGGACTATCTCCGCCGCGCCCGTCGTCTGGAGCCTGATCGTGGGCCTGGCGATTGCGATCCCGGCCATTGCTCCATTGCTCGACAGGTTGGCGCGGCACCTGCAGGGGACCGTCAACCGCTGGCAAGGTACGGGCGCCGAGTTCGTGCGTGCCGCGGTCACCATCGCATTCCTGCCGCACCAGGCCTGGCTTGCCATCGACGCCATCACGCGAGCCGGCTACCGTCTCGCGGTCAGCCGCCGCCACTTGCTCGAGTGGCAAACCGCCGCCGATTCGGGAAGCGAGGGACATCAGCACGCAAGCTCCACGTTCCAGACAATGGTCGCCATCTCAGCAGCTTCCTTCACGCTAACGGTGGCGCTGGCGGTTCGGGGCGCCTTCGCGCCCACCGCCGCCTTCCTGGTCCTGTGGATCGTCTCCCCGGCCCTCATGCGGTGGCTCTCACAACCGGCCCCCCGCATGGGGCATGATGCCCTGAGCCGGCCGGACACCCGGTATCTTCGACGGCTGGCCCGCCGCACCTGGCGCTACTTCGACGATCTGGTCTGCCAGGAGTCGAACTGGCTGCCGCCGGACAACTCCCAATTGGCGCTGCGCGTCGAAGTCGCCCAGCGTACCTCGCCAACCAACATCGGACTATGGCTGACATCGGCTCTCGCCGCCACCGACTTCGGGTACCTGACCATCGACGGATTCCTGCAGCGAGTCGAACCGTCCATCGCCACACTCGAAAAGCTCGAGCGCTATGAGGGCCATCTGCTGAACTGGTACGACACCACAACGCTGGAGCCGTTGCTGCCGCGCTACGTTTCCACGGTGGATAGCGGCAATCTTCTGGCCAGTCTCTGGGTTCTCAACAAGGGCTGCGACAGTCTGCTGCGCAGCCCGCTCGTTGGCGATGCCTGCCTGGCCGGCCTGCGCGACACGTTGTCAGTTCTACGCGAGGTCTCCGGCGACGACCCGCTGATCGCCGCGCCACTTCAGGAATTGCGGCATCTGCTCCGCCGCGACGCCGAGGGATATCACCTGGTCTGGCGGCTAAACCTCGGCGCCAATGCGGTTCAACAAATGAAGGAAACCGGCCGCTGGCGTGATCCGGCCGGCGAGCAAACCTATTGGATCCTGCGCATGGTGGAGGATCTCGAGTCCTGGACCGGGACCATTGGCCGATACCTGCAGTGGATGCAGACGCTGACGTTGCCCCCGGACACGTTCCTCGAGACCCTGGGTGACGACGCTGTCGAGCTTCGCGCGACGGCCATTTGCTCCATCCCGTCGCTGCTGGAATTCACCTCCGAAGGACCACCTTCACTGCTGGCGATACTTGCCCTGCGGCAACGACCGGGGCTTCGGACGGAAGCTCTGCGCTGGCTCGATCAGGTCGCCACGGAATTCGAGCTTGCCTTGGCGCAGGCCACTGAGACCGTCCGACGGATTCAGGACCTCGCCGCGGCTGTCGACCAGTTCGGCGCCCGAATCAACATGGGCTTCCTCTACGACCGCACACGGAAGCTGTTTGGCGTCGGATACGCTGTCGGCAGCCCATCGGTCTTCACCAGCCACTACGACCTGCTGGCCAGCGAGTGCCGGTTGGCCAGCCTCGTCGCCATCGCCAAAGGCGATGTGCCCGTCGAGCACTGGCACGCCCTGGCGCGGCCGCGCGTCCTGGTCCCGGGCGGCCGGCAAGCGCTGCTTTCCTGGAGCGGCACCATGTTCGAATACCTGATGCCCCTGCTATTCATGCGCGTCTATGACAACTCCCTGCTGGATGCCGCCTGCCGGGAAGCGGTGCGGCAGCAGATCGAATCCGGGCGCGAGAATGGGACTCCCTGGGGCGCGTCGGAGTCCGCATTCAGCGCCCTGGATGCCAATCAGGTCTACCAGTACCGGGCGTTCGGCGTTCCGGGTCTTGCCCTGAAGGCCGCCTTGGAGGACCACCTCGTTATTGCTCCCTACGCCACGGTGCTGGCATTGATGGTGGATCCGGCCAGCTCGATTGCCAACCTGAGGAGACTCGATGGCCTCGGGATGGCCGGCCCGATGGGCCTTTATGAGGCCATTGATTTCAACCTCGAACAACAGCAGGGCGGCGAACGGGGCGTCCCTGTGTTTGCCTATATGGCCCATCACCAGGGCATGAGTCTGACGGCACTCGCCGAGGTTCTTCTGGGCGGCGTCATGCGGAATCGGTTCCATGCCGACGTCCGCATTCGCGCCATGGAACCGCTGCTTTTCGAAAGCGCCCCCATCACGTCCCCACCCATGGACAAGAGCAAAGGTGACCCGGCGCCGGTTCGCCTTCCCGCCAAAGAACCCGCGAACCGCACCTGGCTGGAGGGAACAGCGATTCCGCGAGTCAACCTCCAGGGCAACGGGCGTTACTCGATCATGCTCACGAACTCCGGCGGCGGCTACAGCCGCTGGAAGGGTTTCGACATCACGCGCTGGCGGTCCGACACCACGACGGACTCCTGGGGCAGCTACATCTACATCCGGGATCTCAAGTCCCGGGCCAACTGGACCGCGTCCTTCCAGCCCTTCGCCGAAGAGGCCGGGGAGAGTTCTGTTCGCTTCGCCCCGGACCGCGCGGAGTTCTGCCGCCGCCATCTGAGTATCGAATCATTGCTCGCCGTCACGGTTGCCCCGGACGACGACGTCGAACTGCGGCGCCTCACCGTCGCCAACCGCTCCCTTCGCAGCCGCGAAATCGAGCTGACCAGCTACGCCGAACTCGCCCTCGCCCCGCACCACTGGGACATCGCCCATCCTGCATTCGCCAAGCTCTTCGTCCAAACGGAGTGCCGGGCTGATGGCGTCCTCATCGCCCATCGCAGGCCCCGCTCCCCGAATGAGGAGCAGATCTGGGCGGCCCACTTCCTGGTTGGGCCGTATACGAATGTCGAGTGCGAAACGGACCGCTCCCGGTTCCTCGGGCGCGGCAGAACCGCGGCCAACCCGCAGGCCATCGCCACAGCTCTTAGCGGCACAGTGGGCACCGTGCTTGATCCCGTCTTCAGCTTGCGATGCCGGCTGACACTTGACCCCCGCGACCGCGAAGAGATTACCTTCGTCACCGCCGTAGCCTCCACGCGCGAAGCGCTCGACGGCCTGATCAAGAAGTATCAACGCCCTGAGTCCATCGGACGCGCATTCGAGATGGCCTGGACGCGGGCGCAGTTGGAGTTCCGTTATCTCGGCATCCGGCCCACTGTCGCCCATCGCTACCTGGATCTCGCCGGACATCTGCTGTTCCCCAGCGCCGCGCTGCGCCCGCCCGGCGCCCGCCTCATGCAGAATCGTCTGGGCCAATCGTCACTCTGGGCCTACGGGATCTCCGGCGACCTGCCGCTGTTGACGGTCACGATCACCGAAGAGCGGCACCTCCCGCTCGTGCGCGAGTCGCTTAAGGCTCACACCTACTGGAGGTTGAGAGGATTTCAGTCCGACCTCGTCATCCTCAACCAGGAAAGCCCGAGCTATGATGCTCCATTGCACCACCTGTTGACCCGGCTCATCGAAGCACACTCCGCGGAAACAGGCTTGGACCGGCCAGGCGGAATCTTTCTGCGCGACTGGCATTCCATTGCGGAGGACCACCGCAACTGTATTCTGGCCGCCTCAACCGTCGTGCTTCCTGGCGCGCGCGGCCCGTTGCATCTGCATTTGGCAACCCCCGCGCAGCAGCCTTCCGCCCCTGTGCTCGCCCCGCCTGGAGCCAGCGAGGAGCCGTCGGCGCCGCTGCCTTTCCTCGAATTGCCTTACTTCAACGGTCTGGGCGGTTTCACGCCCGATGGCCGCGAATATGCCGTCTACCTCACCCACGGCCAAAGCACACCTGCTCCCTGGGTCAATGTCATCGCCAATACCCATTTCGGCTCCGTGGTGACCGAAAGCGGACTAGGCTTCACCTGGTGCGGAAACAGTCAGGCCAACCGTCTGACCCCCTGGCACAACGACCCCGTCAGCGACCCGCAATCAGAAGCCATCTATATCCGCGACGATGAGACCGGTGCCGTCTGGACCCCTACGCCACTGCCGGTCCGGGAAGAGGACGCCTACCGCGCGCGTCATGGCCAGGGCTACACCGTCTTCGAGCACAATAGCCACGCGATCGAACAGGAACTCACTGTCTTCGTGCCGATCGACGAGTCCGGTGGCGATCCCGTCAAGGTCTGCCGTCTCCGGCTTCGGAATGGCTCTACGAGGCCCCGGACGCTCACCGTCACCTACTACTCGGAATGGGTGCTGGGCTCCGTGCGCGAACAGATGGCACCGCACGTCCGGACCTCGCATGACGAACCGAGCGGCGCATTGATCGCAAGCCAGATCTGGACAGGCGCTTTCGCGGGCCGTCTGGCCTTTGCCGCAGCCAGTCCTCGAGCTTCGACATGGTCAGGGGATCGGGCGCGGTTTCTCGGCCGCCACGATTCCCCGGCCAGGCCCGCCGCGCTCGAACGCCTGCACCTCGATAACCGCACCGGCGCGGGCCTCGATCCGGCCGCGGCGCTTCAGCTCACCCTCACTCTGTCGCCCGGCCAGCAGGACGAGGTCGTGTTTCTGCTCGGCCAGGTTCAGACGATTGAGGAGGTGCGCCGCCTGGTGGCGCGCTACCAGAAGGGCTCCGACGTTGACGCTCAGCTCGCCCAAACCCGGCATTGGTGGGATTCGATGCTCGGGACCATCCAGGTCCGCACGCCTCAACTCTCGGCCGACTTCCTGCTGAATCGCTGGCTCCTGTACCAGACGCTGAGCTGCCGCTTCTGGGCGCGCTCGGGCTTTTATCAATCCGGTGGCGCATTCGGCTTCCGGGATCAATTGCAGGATGCGATGGCTCTCGTGTATGCCGTTCCCGAACTCGCCCGAGAGCATATTCTGGCCGCGGCCGCGCGGCAGTTCATTGAGGGAGACGTTCAGCACTGGTGGCATCCGGAGACCGGCGCCGGAGTGCGCACTCGTTGTTCGGATGACCTGCTCTGGTTGCCGTATGTCGTCGCGCAGTACGTTAAGGTGACCGGAGATGCGGGAATCCTCGACGCCAGTGCGCCTTTCATCGAGAGCGAGGAACTCGCAACCGGAGAGCAGGAGGTCTTCTCCACCCCGGGCATTTCGGCACATTCCGCCACGGTCTGGGAACACAGCCGGCTTGCCTTGGATCAGGCCTGGAAACTGGGGGCCCACGGGTTGCCCCTGATCGGCGCCGGCGACTGGAACGACGGAATGAACCGCGTGGGCGTCGAGGGACGCGGCGAAAGCGTGTGGCTCGCCTGGTTCCTCTGCGACGTGCTGGAATCCTTCTCGAAACTGGCAGAGTCGCGCCAGTCCGCTCAGGATCACAGCGCAGCCTGGCGCCTCCGGGCCGCTTCGTTGGCGGCCGCGGTCGAACGCTCCTGTTGGGATGGCGAATGGTATCTCCGGGGCTTCTTCGACGATGGTTCGCCGCTCGGCTCCCGCATCAACTCCGAGGCCAGAATCGATTCGCTGGCCCAGTCCTGGGCCGTGATCTCCGGAGCCGCCAACTCCGCGCGCGCCGTCACCGCCATGGGATCGGCCAACCTGCACTTGATTGATGAACACAACAGGCTCGTGCGCCTCTTCACTCCGCCGTTCGATTCTTCCACGCCGCATCCCGGATACATCATGGGCTACCCGCCCGGTTTGCGCGAGAACGGAGGCCAGTACACTCACGGCTCGTTGTGGATGGCGTCCGCCTGGGCCCGCCTTGGCGATGGGGACATAGCCGCTCGGATTCTGGCAATCCTCAGCCCGGTCGAGAGTACCCGGAATCCCGCAATGGCGGCCAAATACCGGGGTGAACCCTATGCCGTCGCCGCCGACGTGTACGCCGCATCCGGCCACGCCGGACAGGCCGGCTGGACCTGGTACACCGGATCCTCGGGCTGGATGTACCGGATCTGGATCGAGGAGGTCCTCGGCTTCAGGCTCGCCGGGAATACGCTACGGGTGACCCCGACGATCCCCGCGGATTGGGCCGGCTTCGAGATCCGTTACCGCTATCGCTCCACACTGTACGAGATCACCGTGCAGCGCTGCGCCGCGCTGGACATCGCCGTCGAACTCGATGGCCAGCCGCTAGCCGCCGGATTCATCACACTCACCGATGACGGTGGCATTCACAAAGCGACCGTCCGGTTTTCGTGATGCCATATGTTCCAGCTAGTTGGCTATGTACTCCACATGTGACGAAAACGGGCACGTGGGCGTGAGCAGTTTCAGCGCCTCAGCCCGCCGGACGGTGACGTGCGGTAGGAGTTGCCAGCCGCGCCCTAGTCCGTATCGTCAAAGACAAAGCCGAGGTCATAATCCGCGCCATCGCGCACAACCCGGCGGACGCCGTGCACGTCCGCCGGCCTCAAGGCAGAGCGATCTTCTCGGCATTCCGATATTGCAGCTCGTGCAATAGTCTAGTTAGGCACGATATGGCCCTCTCACAACGTCGAGCCGCCCGGCGAATAGCTGGGCTTTCCCAGCACGCCGCGGCCACACGGCGTCTCGCAGCCCTACTATTCGCAGTTGGAGAGTGGGACGCGCGCTTTGGCAGCAGAACTCGCCTCGCGAGCCGTGAAGAAGTTGGATGCCTCAGCGGGCCTCCTTCCGCTCCCCGGGCTTTCAGCCACTTGGCGTCCCGTTTCGCCGGCCCGGTTGACGTCGGCACTGGCTGCGCTTGGTTATGCCGCATGAAGCTCCGTCCGAGCCTTGGTTGTCGTTCCTGACCGATCTCGACGCCGCCCTCGATGAGCAGACGGAGCTTCACTGCATGGGCTGATTCGCAATCGTCCAGGCCTACGGCCTCGGCCGGGCGACTGCGGACATCGGCGTTCTGTCGGTGGTGCCGCATTCGAGCGGCGGCCGGCTCCTCGAGCTTGCGGGCAAGGAATCACTCCTCCGGAACAAGCACGGCATCTACCCCGATGTGGTCACCGTTGCCACGGCACCTGTGGACTACCTCGCCCGTGTGACGCCGCTTTATCCTGGCGTATGGAAGAACCTCCACCCTTTTGTCCTGGAAGCCCACGATCTCGCCCTGACCAAGCTGGAGCGCAACTTCGAGCGAGCCGTCACCCTTGCACTCCATTCTGGCAACCAATCTCCTGCACGGCTATTAGAACCAAGTACCCGCTGCCGCTCACCGCCCAGCACTGCTTTGCGGACGAAGTCAACGACGACGTCCACGTCCTCGCCACTGCACTTAGCCTCACCCGCCACATGCAACATGTCCGCCAACCTCGTCTGCATCGCCGCGCAGTTGAGCTGTGTAGCCCGGCGAGACCGGCGAGAGATCTAATAACCAAAGAGAAACAAACGACCTTATTCAAGCCCCCTACCGCAGCAAGAGAATTCTCGCCATAGCTACTTCCTGGAAGACTGGAGTTCGGCCCAACTCACCGTATAGTCGGGAGAGCCACGCTGCCGGGAGAGTGACCGGACTGCTTGCTCCAGGCTCTTGGCCTCGGCCTTGCGGCCAGAGGCGCGCAGCACCTGGCTCCGCAATCCGAGGATTCTGATTAGCATTCTGTCCGAGGTGCCGGGGTGACTTCGGACCACGCTTTCGGCATGGAGCAGCGTGCTGGCCGCTTGCGCGAACTCCTTGAGGGCGGTGTGGGCTATTGCCTTGCCCAGCCAACTGTCGAGCAGCACGGGGTGGCCGGGCCCGAGGGCGTCACCGATCAGTGTGGCGCTGCGCTGAAAGGCGGCCATGGCCTCGGCGGGCCTGTGGGTTTCGATGTAGACATAGCCGAGCGTGTCAAAGAGCTTTCCGTAAGCGACGGCGTTTGATGCCCGCTGTTGTTCGAAAGCGGCGATCAATTCCAGACAGAGGGATTCGGCTTCCGCGTATTGCTTGCGGGCATGGTAACCCGCGGCGAGTTCGCTTCTGGCAGACAAGATTTCAGGTGCGCCCGGGTCGAGATGCTGTTCCAGAATTCTCAATCCGGCCTGGCGCCTGCGCTCAGCGTCGCGATGGAGTCTGCGGAGGTCGAGCAGTGAGGCGTAGTCGACCTGCGCCCGGGCCAGCGCGAGGGCCGTCGCCGGACCCGCACGTTCAAATGAATCGATGGCAGCTCGGTAGTGGCGGTCTGCATTCTCAAACTCGCCGAGCGAGAAACAGGCGTGCGCGAGCAACACCAGGAGACTGCCGGTCCGTTCGAGATTCAACGTGGGATCGGCCTCTTTGAGTGAGGCGGCGACCAGCGCCCTGGCGGCGGCGTACTCTCCTTTTTGAAAGTGCCGTTCCGCCTGTTCGGTGATCGAGGGCCGATCGGACCCATCAGCCTGCAGGCTGATCGCGACAGCAAGACACACGACGGGTAGGCGATGCCACATGGAGCACTCCTCGAATGCCGGAATGGAATCCAACCGGCCAGCCCGCGAGGCTGGTAGGCAGGGGACAAAAAGGGCCGCCGCGAGTACGGATCAAGTCACGGCGGCCCTGGAGAAGTGGACTAGTTATTCACCCGGTAGACGTAAACCCGCCCGGCATTGGAGACGCTGCCGTGGTCGCGCCCGGGTTCGCCAACGAGAAGGAGCCTGGCGCCCGGCTCGGTCGCCACGGACCAGCCGAAGACGCTCCAATCGGGATCGACATCCGGCGGCTCGATCCGGATTCTTGTGAAGCCCAGTGTGCTGAGGTAGATGTACACGGTTCCGTTGGACGCGGTCGGTTGACAGCCCGTGGAGGTGGCATTCGCCGCGCCGATCACGATGTCGTCGATGCCATCGCCATCGATATCGCCGACCGCGGGCCTGGATGTGTTCCAGCCCCCGTGATAGCCGGCTTCTGGCTGCACCGTGTACACCGGATTCGCAGAGCCAAACGGAAGGACCCGGGCATGCCATTCGCTGCGCGTGCTGGAATTGTTCCATGCCGTACTGAACAGGTAGCCGGGGTGACCGGTCACCAGAAGCGCTCCTTCCGGTTGCCGGCCGAAGTTATCGTCCTTGTTCCTGCCCGGGAATTCAATATAATTCGAATTCACGAGAGGGTTGGGGAATACCAGTCCGCGGCCTGCGCCGGAAACGCCGTTGACGGAGGACAAGGGCGAAGCCGCCAGCAACTCCTTCTGGTAGATGCCGAGCGTCATCCCAAACCGGTCGTTCCCCTGGCCGTCGAACGGGGACGAGATGGACCGGATATAGCTGACACTGGCCGTCGAAGCGTTGTACCGGTAGAGGTGGATCCGGCCCGGCGTGCCGTTGTTCTTCCCTTTCCCGCCGCCGCCGATATCGCCGATTGCCAGTTCATCGCCCGCGGTGGCGTCAAGATCGCCGATGGCGATTGAGCCGCCGCCAACCCATTGGGGCGCGCCGCTGGTCTGGTGGATGGCGATCCCTGGACTGTAAGCCAACTGCCCTCCGTCGATGGAGCCGACATACAGGTAGGCGGTGTTGCTGGCGGGGCGTCCGGCGAGAATATCGGGTACGCCGTCGGCATTCACATCGCCCATTGCGACAGCCCCGACAACCCCGCTGTAGGGCAAGCGGAGGCTGGGCGCGGGGCCGCCATTCAATGGGGCGCCGTCGAGCGCGCGCGGTGCGCCCGTCGACGCGTCGAGGACCATCACTTCGATCATGTCGCCACGGGTTCCGATCGCGGCGACGAGAACATCGTGGCCGTTCAGGTTCATGCGGCGGAGGCCGGTGCTGCGGCCGAACTCCCGGCCGGCAGTCGAGTCGCTCTGAATCGTTGCAACCAGGGTGAACTTCGGATCGAGCGGCAACAGCGCGCAAGCCACGCCACCCCCGTTGGTCTTCTCCGTCACGCTGAACAACTCCATGCCCTTGCCGCCGCGGCCGTCCACGTTTTGCACCTCGATGTCATAGAGGTCGATCTGGGCGTTGTCCGCGATATCCACCATTGCATGCAACTCGGTGTTCGAGACGTATGTCGTGGACAGGACCGTGACGCCGCCCGGATTCGTGGTGCCTGTCACGCTGAACCGCGCCTGAGCGCCGGCCCGGAACCCGCGGCCGGTGATCTTGATCGGAATCTGCAGCGTTCCCTGTTCGGCGGCAGCGGGATCCGCGGCCGTGACAGCCACGTTCTGCGCCATCGCGGGCACTCCCAAAACAGCCGCCAGTACAGCCGCGCCGAACCAGCGCAACATCGAATCGCATTTCCAATGGGTCTTCATGGATGGTTCCTTCCCGGTCAAGCTCGAACCCCTCATTTACGGGTGCTGTTGCCATTACACGGACACGCCGGTGATTTTTCCGCAGTCCAATGAAAATTCAAAAGAGAAAATCAATGCTCTCTCCCAGTCAATACAAAGGCGGCCCAGTGATACGGATGGCCGTGCGAACCGCCGCCGGCGATCATGGCCCGCTGCAGGCCGGCGAGTGCATTGACGGCGCCTTCGGCCTCTGGCATTTAGCGGTTCGACTTGAGGAGTTCCGTCCAGCTCACTGTGTGTCTGCGCGAATCCTGTTGCTTCCTTAGTGTCTGGATCGACGCTTCCAGCTGTCTTGCCTCGCGTCTCCGGCCCATGAGCCGCAGTACCTTGCTCATTTCGTCCATGACCGACAGAGAAAGCGGGTGCGCTGGCCCCAAAGATTCATGGGCCACCTCCCCGGCATGCCGCAGAAGCTCCTTCGCCTGTTCGAACTGTCTCAAGCTTGCATGGGCCACCGCCCTCCCGATCAAGCCGTCCACAAGCACGGGATGGCGCGGGCCGAACGCAGCTTCGTTGATGGAGTGGCTCTGTTCAAATGCGGGGATCGCTGTCTCGGGGCGCCGCGTTGCCAGGCGGAGATAACCCAGAACATCGAGCATCCTCGCGTGTGTGGCTCGTTCGGGCTTGGGTGCGCGCTCACACGCTGCGATCACCTCCAGGCTGAGCGTCTCGGCGCGCGTGTAGTCTTTTCTGGCAAACAAACCCACCGCGATCTCCCCCTTGATGGCCAGAAACCCTGGCGCATCGGCGCCGACAATGGGCTCGACAAGCCGGAGCGCCTCCAACCGCCGCCTCTCTGCCTGGTGGTGTTGTCCCTCAAGATCAAGCAGCCCGGCATAATCTGCAAGCGCTCGTGCCAGAGCAAGCACTCCCACCGGACCCGCGCGCCCCAAAGCCGAGATCGCCGCGCGGTAACGCCGGTCCGCGGCCTCGAAATCGCCCAGAACGAAATCCGCGGTCGCCAGCAGCGAGAGCAAGGTACCTGTTCGCTCAAGGTCTGCCGTCGCTTCCCTGATGGCGAGCGCCTCCTCCACCATGGCTTTCCCTGCCGGGTAGTCTCCGCGCTGGTACAGCGCTTCCACTTCCTTCTGAATCGCCCGCCACTCGCCGTCTTGCGCGCGGGCGGCCGCTGCCAAACAAAGACACACCGAGAGCATCAAAATGTGCATGGCATCAACTCCTCTTCCGGATCCGCCCGCCACCCCGACGAAAATCAGGTCTCATTGCGCCGCTCAGGCGGCGATTCCCGCCCAGGCCCGGCAGGCTTGTCGGGGAGATCGCTTCCGCCGGAGCAACTCTGTGTCTGAAGAACAGATCGCTGCATGGCGGGTGCCCACGCCGCAAGCACGCGGTCCAGCCCCAGCGGTCCTTGCCCATGGTTTCTTGACCGGAATCGGACGCTAGTCTGATCCCTGCCAGATTCGCCTCCTGGGCAGAGGCACGTTCCCTGCGTCAAGCAGGTCTCGGCTCATCGCCGGATCTGTGGCGATGCTCGCTGGGCTACTCACTCACCCACCGGGCGAATCCAAAGGTGGTATCCGCCGGGAGAGCAGGGAGGAGCGAAGCCAGAAGCTCCACCCTGCTCCTCCGATGGCCTAGTCAACCCTGATCGCGCGCAATCGGAAATGCATGTTGAAATAGCCGTAGCGATTCGTCTTGCCTTTCAGAATCGCCGACAGCGCACCAACAGACTGACCATTAACCGGCAACGGCTCGACCTCCCACGCATCTTCCAGGCGTCCGCCGGAACCGGGCGTGAACTTTACGAGAATCATTGCATTCTCGTATTTCTCGTTCATCTTCATCTCCGTTTGCGATGGCTTCCCAGCTGCCTCAGCGTGAATATTGTGAATGTAGAGTGAATAATTCACCGAGTCTGTTCCGCGGAAATTGACGAGTGCGACTGTAGTAAACTCACACCCGTTCACGTTCGGATTCCTTCCGTCCGCCCAGCAGGAGGCGACAGGGTAACCAGGGGCGTAGCCCGTTTGTGAGCTATAGCCGAGGCCGATCCAGCGGACGAACATCCCGCCGATGCCATCCTGGTGCGGCGTTCCCGGCAAGAACCCAGGAAGGGGATCGTCGCGCTCTGACACCGGCAGCCTGTGTGAGAAATCGCGCCGCAGAGGATGGCCCGGATTCCGCGTACTATCCGTCAGGAGTTGGAGGTCGCCCGACTCGGTAGGACAATTGCGGAGTGTGGCTTCGTAGGTGGTCGAGCCCAGGGCGCCGATCTGAGTCCCTGGCCCCCACCAGCCCACCTGTACTGACAGCCCCTGGTTCACGCACTGTCCCGCAGCGATCCCCGGGCTATCCTTCTCGGTCACGCTGAACAACTCCATGCCCTTGCCGCCGCGGCCGTCCACGTTCTGCACCTCGATGTCATAGAGGTCGATCAGGGCGTCGTCCGCGATATCCACGATCGCCCGCAGTTCGGTGTTCGACACGTATGTCGTCGACAGAACTGTGACGCCGCCCGGATTCGTGGTGCCTGTCACGCTGAACCGCGCCTGAGCGCCGGCCCGGAACCCGCGGCCGGTGATCTTGATCGGAATCTGCAGCGTTCCCTGTTCGGCGGCAGCGGGATCCGCGGCCGTGACAGCCACGTTCTGCGCCATCGCGGGCACTCCCAAAACAGCCGCCAGTACAGCCGCGCCGAACCAGCGCAACATCGAATCGCATTTCCAATGGGTCTTCATGGATGGTTCCTTCCCGGTCAAGCTCGAACCCCTCATTTACGGGTGCTGTTGCCATTACACGGACACGCCGGTGATTTTTCCGCAGTCCAATGAAAATTCAAAAGAGAAAATCAATGCTCTCTCCCAGTCAATACAAAGGCGGCCCAGTGATACGGATGGCCGTGCGAACCGCCGCCGGCGATCATGGCCCGCTGCAGGCCGGCGAGTGCATTGGCCGCGCCTTCACCGCCGAGCCGCTGGTAAAAAGCGCGCATGAAAACAAGAGTGGACCGGTCATTCACTTCCCACAGGCTAGCCAGCACGAGTTGGCTTCCGGCGCGCAGGAAGGCCCGCGTCAGGCTCACGGCATCATCGGCGGCGGGCGCATCTGCGAAGAAGCCGCTGCCGACTGCCGTTTCGCAGGCACTCAACGTTACCAGCCGCGCGTTGAGCCGCAGATCGAGAATCTCGTGAACCATCAGGCGCCCGTCCTCGCCGCTGCCGGGTTCGAGATCGAGGGCGGAGAACATGGGGTTCATCGGATTGAGGCGCGCGTGCGTCGCGACGTGGATGACGTCGAACCGCCCCGCTTGCCGCTTGAATGCCTGCTCTGTGGCGCGTGCGCCTTCGAGCAGCACTCCGCCGGGGAATCCACCGGTGACGACGCGGGCTTCCTCCACCGCGTACCTCAATCGTGTGCGCGCGGGGGCGGCGACCAGAGCCGTACCGTCGGCGGGCGCTCCCTGCCGTGCCGGCAGCGCCAAGTCCGCGGCTGCGGGAAGGTTCATGATGACGTAGCGGGCAGCCAGAGGAGTGCCCGTCTCCCGATCCATCAGGGCATTGAAGGGGAGCGAATGCAGAACTCCGTGCGGAACGACATAGATGCGCCGGGCACCTGTGAGCCAGCCGTTCTCCTCGAGCGGGGCGATCAACCGCTCATGCAAGGCTTGAGCCGGCTTCTGCCAGGAGGGGTCGCCGGGTTGCTGAATTAGTTCACGGAGTAGTTCCACGCGTGAGCGCAGCCCGGCGTGGTTCATCTCAACCGTGACGGCATGCAGCGCGTCCCGCCGCAGGACAAAGGCCGAGGCGGCATCCTGCCCGACCAGGTATCCGATCAGCGCCGCCTCGGGGGGGAGTGCGGCCTGCATCTCCTCGATGGTGGGCAACCGGAGCGTGCGTGAGGTTGCCTCGCGGGGCCGCTGTGAGCGGAGCGAATCGAGCAGGTTCTGGTATTCGCGCTCCGCTTTCGAGAGTTCGGAGGCGTAGGATGCGGCTGCGTCGGAACGGCGCTCGGGCGCCGGCCGCTCATTCTCGCGCTCCAGCAGTTCCCGCAAGCGCCGAATCCGCTCGCGGAGTGCAAGTTCCTCCTGACTCATCCCGGACGAAGCCCGGCCCGCTGTTGCTTCCGTGTGCTTGCGCGCGCGCAAACGTTCCGAATAAAGGAAGGCTTCCGCGATCAGGTTCTGCCGCAACAGCAGGCGTACGAGCGCCACATAGACCTCGTATTTGTCCTCGAGGTAACCAGAGCGGAATCGCTCTTCACGCAGTTCCTCGCGCACGGATTCGATCGTGTTGACGGCCGCTCGGTAGGCGGCGATCGCCTCGGTGCCGCGATTCAGCGCTTCGAGAGCGCGGCCCTGTCCGAAGGCGGCGCGCCAGGACAGATCCACCGCCCCAGCTCGGTTAGCGTGACCCGCGGCCTCCTGAAAAGCGGTGAGCGCCGCCGTGTGGGACTTTGACGCAAGCGAAGCCTCTCCCATGGCGACCTGCGCCCGGATCAACGCCAGTCCGCCCAGTGGACGCGCGTTGTTCAACGCTTGCTGCGCTTCCCGCAATCCCTCGCCCGCATCGCCGCGGTCGAGCGCGACGGCAGCCAGTCCGGCGTGAGCCGAGGCAACGTGACCGGCCAGATCCTTCGCACGCGCCTGCCTTAAGGCCTCGCGGTAATAGGCTTGGCTCTGCTCGTAGCGCTTGCGGGCCCGCTCGATTGCCCCCAACTCGAGCAGCGCGGACACCTCTCCGCGTGCATACCCGATCGCCCGCGCCGCCTCGCGTGACTGCTCATAATCGCTTACCGCTGAACCCAGATCGCCGAGCTGCAGATGGAGTCTGCCCAGGTTGGCCAGCGCCTCGGTCAGTTCCTGCTGCAGACCCGCGCGCCGGTAGACGCCACTGGCCGTGGTGTATTCCTGAAGCGCCTCACTGTAGCGGCCGCGCAGCATCAGCGCGGAACCCTTCCCCTTGCGCCAGTTCGCCTCTTCCTTCACAGTGCCCGCTTCCTGCGCCAAAGCAATGGCTTGATCGAACGCCTTCAGCGCCGCATCGATGTTCCCCAGTCCGGTGTGGCAAAGGCCGATGTTGCCGAGATCCACACTCATTTCGGCCACCAGCTTCAGCCGCCCGGTGATCGTATACGATTGCTCGTAATACTTCAGCGCCTCGGCGAATCGCCCAAGCAGCAGATGCACGCCGCCGATGTTGCCCAAGGCGTCACTCTGTGCCTTCGTGTCACCGCTCTCCTGGAACACTCGCAACACCTGCTCGTACATCGCGAGCGAACGGCCGTAGTCGCCGCGGGCGTCGAACACCATCGCCATGTTGTTGAGGATCGCCGCCTCGATTGTCCGCTCGCCCGCGCGCCGGGCGAGAATCAGGCCGCGCTCATAACTTGTGAGAGCATTCTTGTAGTCCGCCATCGCTTCGTAAATGAGGCCCAGATTGCTGTGCGATCTCGCTTCGCCGGACGGCAGTCGCAGATGCCTTCGAATCGCCAGCGCGCGCTGGTGAAACTGAATCGCTTGCTTGAAATCACCGAAGCGCCGGTAGCAGTTGCCGATCGCGCTCAGCGCCTGCGCCTCGCCTGCCCGGTCGCCCTCTTTCTGGAACTGCGCCCATGCCCTTTCAAACTCCGGCAGCGCCGCTTTGGGACCCTGTTCCCGGTACACCTGCATCGCGGACGAATAGACGGCCGAGCCGGAGATCGGCTGGCCGGCCGCTTGAACCGCTATCAGAAGCAGGCAGAGAATAATGCACCGCATTTGGTGACTCCGGGCTCGTTCACGGTTGGGAGACAAACTCCACGGCCACGGTCTTCGATAAGATGCTGCGCCCATCCGGCATCCAGGCCCGGACTGCGAGGTAGTGCCTGCCGCTGACCGGCGAATCGAATGTCCCGGGGAGCCGGATAGGCGAACTCGCGGCGCGTCCCTGCCAGACGATACCGCCATCTTCGGTCAACAGGAACGCTTCGTAGTACAAGGCGTGTTCAACTGGAGTCCACCGGATTTCGTCCCCCCGGCTAAGGAGACCAGATTCGACCTTCAGCACCGGGGCTTCCACGGCCGCCGGCGTCACCCGGTGTACTGGCGGCTCCGCAGCCACACGAGCCGGTTTCGCCGATGGCGGCGCAGGCGCCTGAGCAGGTGTCTCCACGGGCAGCGGGCGGCTCACCCCGCTGCTCTGTTCAAGCGGCGGCGGCTCCGGTGTCCGCACCGCAAGCATCAGAACTAGTGCCGCCAGTGCCCCAGCCCCTGCCGGAGCCCACGTCCACCAGCGCCAGGAAGATGCGCGCGGAGCAGGCGCGGCCATCGCCTTCGCCTGTCTGACCAAACGGCCCGGCGGTGCGGGCGTTTCCAACCCCCGCAGCCGGACCAGGTCTGCCACGAGCGCCACGCAGGTTTCGCATTCGGCCAAGTGCGCGCGGACCGGCGCCGCCTCGGATGCTTCAAGCCGACCGTCCGCGAGAGAGGCAAGCGTCAACTCATCCGGACACCGCGCTGGGTGCCGTCTGCTTGAGTCGTGCGGCTTGCGGGAATCCATCAGGCGCTCCTGGAAGACTTATACGGACGTCTTCCGCACTTTTCCGCCATTGGTGAGCAGATATTTCAGGCGGTCCAGCGCGGCTTCCAGCCGCCGGTGCGCTGTTTGCGGATCCTTCAGGCCGGCAAGCCGGGCCGCCTGTGCGAGCGTCAGATCCTCTTCGTAGCGCAATCGCAGCAGCAGCCGATCTTCCTGCGGCATTTCCGACAGCGCGCCCGCCAAGGCCAGCTTCTGCTGATTCGAGCAAGCCTGCTTTTCCGGATCAGGTGCGCTGTCTCTGAGTATCTCCAGCAGCGGGATCGACTCCGCCCCGCCGTCGAGCTCCGCCATTTTGCGGGCACCGTGCCGCCCGCTAAGCAGCCAGCGATGCCGGGATGTCAGCACGGCGTGAACATTCTGCAACGCCTGATCGAACGCTTCCCGGGTGAGATCGGAACGGCGGGCCGCGATACGGAAGAAGGCCGCCTCATCGGAAGTGCAACCGGAGAACAGTTCGGCGTACACTTCCTGTTCCAGTTCCGGCAGACGCTGCACGCTCGAAAACACGCGATGGCGGCCCAACTCTGCCCTCCGCCAGTCCAAGGCCAGGTTCCGCGCAACAGCGCGCAACCATGTATTGAAGCTGGCGCCGCCACCCACCCGGTACTGCCGCAGCCGCCGGCATCCATTCGAGCTGAGCCGTTCGCAGATGAAAAGGAAACAATCGCCCGCCGCATCCTGGTCCCTCGCAATGAATTGTGCCACCTGCATGAGAACAGGTGAATACAAATCCAGAAAGTCCGGCCAGGCGTGGCTGATATCACCTTCGGCCATGCGCTGAAGAATCGCAACGATCCGTTCCTCGCTCAGGCCCTCTGACTGGCCAGCGTACTGCATCCCTATTGGATCAAGCATTCCCCAGATGGGCGTGTGTGTCAAGACAAACCGCTCAGTCTTGCAGTCCATCCTGCTCCAAAAGCCCCCGCCCGGCTCCACCGTGGCCAGCCTCGGCGCGCCCGCCGGCGCTGTCGGCGGAGACGACTACGACGAGATGTGGCTCAACGACAACCTCGCCGGCCACGCCCCCCCGCTCCTCTTCCGCGCCCGAATCCGTTCGCAATCCCCCGGAAGTCCCCCTAACGTGCCAGACCAGGCCCGGAAAACCCTCCGTTTCGCGAGAGCGCCCGATCAGTCCCGATTGACCGAAAGGGGGATCAGTTTCGAATCGGTATGCTCACCGGAGGTCCTGGAATCCACATGGCGTTCAGGCTCAGCGTGGCCATCCCGGGCGCGGTATCTCCTGGTACCTGAAAGTCGACGCGATACAGCGTAGTCTGGCCCGGCCAGCCGATCTTATTGATCACAGGCAATTCGTTTCCATTGAAAATCACGGTGACCGGGGAATTCACTTCCTGTGTTGGAGAATCGGAGAACCGGATCGCCCCCGGAGGAATCGTAACGTCCGGCTTGACGGGGCCCAGTCCCATCGCGCCAATGATTAGAACCTCACCGGGACGCGCCGGGTTGGCCGCACTCACCGGTGTGAAGTTCGCATGAAGGATCAGCGGACCGTCGGCTGAAACGGCCACGCTGGGGCGAACCCGGGGATATAGGTAGAACTTCGCGCTCATCTTCCCGCCCCCGAAAGTACGCCGATTGGCCGGGTCCTCGGCGTTCGAGGTGACCCTGGCCGGCATAACGGGCATCATGTTACCGTGGACGCCCTCGGTTCCAAAGAAACCGGCCAACGCGCCGCTGACCGCATGTCCTCCCGCAGCACCGCTGTCCCGTAGTGTGCCCAGGAAGTTCCCGTCCACGTCCCAAATCTGCCATGTGCAGAAGAACGTCGCACCGCTATCGGCAGCGGCGGCGAATTGTCCCGGTTGTGGCGACCGTCGATAGGGAGTGGTGTGCGTGAAGGAAGAGGACCAGATTCCGCGAACCGGAGTCCCGTTGATGGCGACAATGTCACCCACGTTGATCCCGCTAACGAATGGAATCTGGGCCGGGGCCGGGACTGGGCCGGGAGTTTTTCCGATCTGGGCAGGATCCGCCACAGTGCCGCGATATAGCACGTGGTTCTCAACGTCGATCGTCAACACTACCGGTTCCTCGCCCATCTGCGCGAGCAACGGCAGACCTGCGGCAAGAGCGATCAAAAATGAGTTGGTCATAGGTACCTCAATAGCTTTGGAGTTTCACTTTACCGGCAGTTCGAACACTAGGCCAGGCAGGTAGGCGCCGCTTACCTGCAGCTTCGCTGGTCCGGGCGTCAGGCCTCCCGGCACGCGGACATCGACGCGATACAGATCCCGTGTTCCGGGCCAGCCCAACGAGTTCACTACCTCCATGGGCACATCGTTGACTACGGCTTCGACAGGAATGCTCACTGCGTGCCACGGATCTGTCGTATAGACTTGCCCCGCTTCCAGCGTTGGCTGTGTTGGCCAGCCGGCCCTGATTTGCAGAATGAGAATCTCTCCGGATTGGGCGGGGTGTGTCGCGGTGACTGGCGTGAAGTCAGCGTGAAAGACTGAGACCACTTCCGCCACCGCCGCGCCCGATAGTTGCATGCCGAGATTCAGCCGCCCTCCACCATTTACACGGCGGCGGGATGGATCTTCCTGCATGGAGGCGACACGCAGGCCGGATGCGCCCACATTGGTGCCTTGCCCGCGAATCCCCATGTATGCCCCCGTACCCCCAAGGACTGCCAGCACTCCAGACCCCGGCGGCGCCCCCGGAGGCGATGACCCCGCCCCGAGCCAGAATCCATAGAGAGCACCCACCTGGGCTTTCTCCGGGGTCATGATCTCGAGGACCACGTGATGCATCTGGTTGCGTGGAAGGTCGACGATCGTTGTCCCTGGCACGGGCATTGGACCACTGGAAGGGCTAATAACGAGACCGTGCGCGAGGAAGGTTCCGGCCGCCGGTTTTCCGCCTACGGACGTTATGTCCGCAACAATCACGTATCGCCGCAAGGCTCTGCCCAGTTGCGGATCGATAGGCACTGGCCCCGGCAGCGTTCCGAACTTGGTGGCGTCGCCATGCTGGTCCATGTAGAACACCAGGTTTTCAAGCTGTACGTTGGTGGTGAGATCCGGAACACCCTGTCCGAAACCGAGCGCACCGGTCACCAGTAATAGAAAGAAGCGCATTGTGAAAGTCCTCCTTGCGTCCCGTTGCAAACCCAATTGGCACTCAGCGGCGGGAAAATCGTGCTAAAATCAGCACGCCACTGGGAGCCACTGGGCCAAGACTACGGCAGAGAACGGTTAGCGTCTTTAGAGATTCCTCAGAAATTTCTAAAATGTCGCAAGGAGCCGATAATTCGAGGTTCTTTGAGTTCGGTCCCTACCGCTTGGATCGCAACGCTAAAGTGTTGTTCCGGCAAGGGGAAATTGTTGCTCTGACCCCCAAGGTGTTTGACACCTTGGCCGCCCTGGCCGCCAAACCCGGCGAGGTCCGCTCGAAGGACGACTTGTTACAAGCAGTGTGGCCCGATTCCTTTGTCGAGGAGAGTAACCTGGCGCAGAATGTCTCCGTGCTGCGCAAGACCCTCGGCAACGGGTATATTGAAACCGTTCCAAAGCGGGGGTACCGATTCGTTCCCCCCGCGCAGGATCGTCCCGCAAGCGAGGTCCAAATCTCCCCCCCGAAACCGGCGGCGGACGGCGCCCGGACTCCCTCGCATGGACGCTGGCGCGTGTTGGCGTTGAGCGCGGCCGCCCTCTCGATCGTGGCGCTCGGCCTTTCGTGGCTTCAGCGCTTGGGGAATCCAGACATTCGATCCTTGGCGGTGCTGCCGCTCAAGAACCTTTCCGGCGATCCGTCCGAGGATTACTTTGCGGAAGGAGTCACGGAGCTGCTCACCGAGCAGTTGGCAAAACGCCTGCCGCTCAGAGTGATCTCGCGCGCCTCCGCCGCGCAGTTCCGCAACTCGACGAAACCTGCGCGGACCATCGGTTCGGAGTTGCAGGCCGATGCACTGATCGAAGGATCCGCGACCCGCACCGGCGATCGTGTCCGGATTACGGTCAATCTGATCCGCGCGGCAACCGACCGGCACCTCTGGGCCGAGAGTTACGATCTGGATCTGGCCGATGTGCCGGTACTCCAAAAAGAAATAGCAAGAGCCGTCGCAAAACAGATTCATACCCAGGTAGTTGGCGAAGAAGGGGCTTCCCCGGCAGTCTCCCGCTCGAGCTTTGAGTCCTATATTCGAGCGCGGTACTTTTGGAACCGGCGAACTGCGTCCTCCATCACGACGGCGGTCTCGTGGTTTCAGAAATCGATCGACGAGGATCCGGCGAATGCTTACGCCTACGCGGGTCTGGCCGACTGCTACAACCAGTTGGGCACGGTCATGATCGGCACGAGCCCCCCGGTGGAGACGCGAAAACTTGCGCTGGCGGCAGCCAGGCGTGCCCTTGAGATCGATCCGGCCCTGGCCGAAGCGCATGCCGCTATTGGCTACATCGAGATGTACGAATGGAATTGGCATCAAGCGGAAACCGCACTAGAGCGCGCGATCCAACTGAATCCGAATTACGCGCCGGCGCACCTGTGGCTCGCGCACTTCTTCTCGATTCATGGGCGGGCCTCGGAGGCTCTGCAACAGGTCGGGTTCGCGCAGGAACTCGACCCCTTGTCGCCGATCATGGAAACCCAGCGCGGGTGGATCTTGATCCATTCCCGCCGGTACGAGGAAGCCATCAAAGCCCTTAGGCGCGTCACCGAGCGGCATCCCGACTATCAATGGGCCCTCTGGCAACTCGGCATGGGGCTGGCTCATAAAGGCGACCTGCAACAAGCCGTGGACACACTCGAGGGGGCGGTCGGCCAGCATCGGACGCACGCGTTCCTCGGATTCCTGGGGAACGTGTATGGCCGGGCTGGACGCCGCGACGACGCACTCCGGGTTCTGGAGGAGCTTCACACTGCCTCACGGCACGGCTACGTGTCTCCTCACTCCTTTCTCTTCGTATATCTGGGCTTGGGCGACAGCGACAAAGCGTTCGAAACACTGGAGCGTTCGTTTGCGGAGCGATCCAACGGAGTCGCGTGGATGGCCGTGTCGCCGGACTACGACCCAATCCGCCACGATCCTCGATTCAAGGACTTTATCGCAAGAATCGCTTTGGACGGGGTGTTTGCCAAAACGGCCGAGCTCGGGCGGCCACGCTCGTCGCGGTAGGGCCGACAGGGACTACTTCATCTGATGCCGATGGGGCCGATGGCAGCCGATGGAGTCAGACCTCGGTTCCTAGGCCAGGCACCCATCACGGAATGCGATTTCACCCTCCACGCCAAGCAAAGGGCCCGGTCCCGGTGGCCCGGCGCCGGGCAGCAGTCTCAGCGGATGATCCTGTTTGAGCTGTGCCACCCACCGCGCTGCAGAATCCAGTTCACCAGCCCATGCCAGAGCCAATGCGCCCATAGTGTGCTTTCGAGGTGTGCCAGCCAAGGTAGCCGCCCGGCTACGTGCCGTTGCGCGAAGAAGACCTCGCGTCCGGGCCCTTCCATGGCCCGCCAATGCTTCAAGCGCCGTTGCAGCGTGCGCAACTGCCCGTCGGCAAAGCGGCCCGGCTGCTGCCGCTGCAGCGCTTCGAATAGCGTCTTGGCTTCCAGGCCGGGATTGGTGTCCACCTGTTCCCGGATCCCGTCCCAAACGTCGGCAAAGGGATCGTCCCTGGTGCGCCACGTCCGGTCCCGGGCCTGCTCGCTCGGCAGCCGTCCGTCCTCGATGTACTTGCGAGCCGTCTTGGGGTCCATACCCGCCTTGGCGGCCGCGATCTCCTGATTCTTCCCTGTCTTCGACAACCTTCTGAGCCTCCTGACTTGAGCATCTGTGACCATCTCGCCGCGCCCAGGGCGCAATCTTCGATGGTCGGCGATGGTTGTCGTCGATCGGGAATTCTAATTGTCGTCAGCCGGGAGTTCTAATTGTCGCCCAACAGGCGGAATAGGTCCGTTTCAGGCCAAAAGCGTGCGAGCGGGTTTAGGAGAGTGAGGTGACGCTCGTCTGAAGTAGTTGGCTCCTCGCGTGATTTCCTGAGCCCAGCCTTCAGTCACTGCATATATGCTATATTGCGATCAGCGGAATGGTGAAAGTTCAGTTGACCAGCCGGAGTCCGCTGCTCAAGTCACATCTTCGTGAAGCCAATGAGCGGCTTCTCCTCAACATGATCCGTCAGAACGCGGACTTGTCCCGGGCAGACATCGTCAGGATCACAGGTTTTTCCGCCAGTTCGGTTACTTACATAATCAAGCGGATGATCAAGGCGGGCCTTGTCTGCGAGACTCCGAGCAACCGGCCCGCGCGCGTAGGGCGGCAACCGCTCACGCTGAGACTGAAGCCAGAAGCCCTGATTGCCGCCGGGGTGGAGATACTCGGGACCGGCGCGCGCGTGATTACAGCCGATCTCCACGGCAATTTCCTCGCTCAGCGGTTCGTGCCCTGGGAACTCGATCACATCGTGTTCCTTGTCCGGGTGCGCGATGCCATCCGCGCCCTCACCTCCAACCTGGGTGGGCGCAACTTGCTGGGCGTGGGAGTAAGTCTTCCCGGCTCCATTGACCGCGCAAACGGCCGCGTGATCGCCGCGGAGAACCTCGGCTGGTTCGACGTCGATGCCGGCGGCATTCTCTCGCAAGGCTCCTCGGTCAGTTTCTATTACGGCAACGACGCCCACTTGGGCGCCCTGGCCGAACGCTGGTTCTGTGAACCAGGAACCCGTCCGCTCGAAAACTTTGTCTATGTGATACTGCGGCAGGGCCTCGGAACGGGAGTTATGGTTGATGGAAGCCTGCTTCGCGGCGCAACAGGAGAGGCCTCCGAGTTCGGTCACACCACCCTGTTCGCCGACGGGCGCCGCTGTCTGTGTGGCAGTGTCGGCTGCTGGGAGGAGTATGCGTCGCAGCGGGCTCTTGAAAGGCTCTTCGCCGAAAAGGCCGGACTGAGTAATGGTTCGGCCGAAGCTGATGCGGAGCAGATTATCCGCCTCGCCAGGGAGGGGGACCGGCGCGCGCTCAGCGTCCTGGAAGAAGTCGCCGGATACCTCGGCATGGGCTTCGCCAATATCAATGCGGCCCTTAACCCGGAAGCCATCGTTGTGGGCGACTATCTCGCCTCGGCTTGGGACCTGATGAAGGACTGGGTCTGGGACACTCTCCGGAGCCGCGCCCCGCAGCGGCAAGTGCGGCTGCTCCGCATTTTCCCGAGCCGCCACGGCGCCGATTCAACTCTGCTCGGTACCGTCGCCCTGGTGCTTTCCACTTTCTTCAATCCCAGCGCCGAATCCCGACCAGCCGCCTAAGTGATTTGCCTAGTTGAGGGTCGGCTCTCCCCTGTGCCATTGGCGCCGCCCCCGACGCGCTTCTAACAGCTGCCCCGCATTGTTTGCTCAGTAATTTCTCTTGCCAAATCCTCAGAACTGGTGTACTGCTAAATAAAACAGTTACTGCTGTAAATGGCCTGAGCCGAGGAACCGCCGTCGATCGCCGGCTTAAGGGGTCACCAGACAACAATGCGGCCAAGCAAGGAGGTGCATGCAAATGGCACTGAGGCGACAATTGTTAGGGTTGGTCTTGACATCGCTGGCGCTGGCCGCCAGCGCAAGGGCGCAGACCACATTTGCTACAATCACTGGAACAACGACTGACTCGTCTGGGGCTGCCGTGCCGGGAGTGGACGTCACCGCAACTCACCAGGAGACGGGCATCGAAACCCGGGTGACGGCGAACGACGAGGGGATCTTTCTGATCCAACAACTACGTCCGGGTCCATACACGCTGCGCGCGGCGAAACCCGGGTTCAGGGACTTTGTGGTGCAGGGAGTCAACCTAGTGGCGCGGGACCACCGGCGCGTGGACGTCACGCTGCAGGTTGGCACGGTGGAGACCGCGATTGAAGTGCGGGGAGGAGCCACGCTGATCGAAACCGAAACCGCGCGCGTCTCCGATACCCGCACGGCGATTGATCTGAGGGACATGCCGTTGAATTCGCGCGCCATCTGGGCGCAACTCTCGCTGGTGCCCAACGTATTGCAGGCGTCGGCGGGATCGACCATTCGATTTGCCGGGAGCCGTTCGAACCAGTCGCACTGGAGCATCGACGGGACCACGATGAGCGACAGCGCGTCACAGACGCAGATCGGCCCGCTGGCGAACTATGTCGAGTCGTTCGAGGAGGTGCGGATCGACGCGGCGAGCAACACGGCGGAATTCGGCACTATCGGGCAGGTGACGATGATCTCGAAAGGCGGAACGAATTCGTTCCGCGGGAGCCTGTTCGACTACTACTCAACGCCGTGGTTCCGGGCGCGAAGTCCGTTTGCGCCGGCCCGCCCGACCGGAATCTCGCACCTGCCTGGAGGCAGCGCGGGCGGGCCCGTGAGGGTCCCGGGCGTTTACGACGGCGGCAATCGGTCATTCTTCTTCTTTTCGTTTGAGACGTTCCACGGCAGCCAGAGCACCAGGACATTCAATCCCACGGTTCCACTGCAGGCGTGGCGATCAGGCGATTTCTCCGCACTCACGAGCACTGTGCTCGATCCCGCGGGCGGACGACAGCCGTTCCCTGGCAACCGGATTCCATCCAACCGGCTGAATGCGACGGCGACGGCGATGCAGCAGCGGTTCTACCCGCTTCCCAATACAGGAAGCCCGAATGCGCTGCAGGCGCAGAACTATCTCGAGAACCGCAGCATGGCGGCCATGGACCAGAACTACTGGATGGTGCGCGGCGATCACCGGTTCACGGACCGGCACTCGGTGATGGGGCGGTACACGCTGCAGAAGTTCGCATTGAACGACTACCTCAGTGCGCTGCCGACAGTGGAGGCCGGGTATGTGACGAGGGTCAATCATGCCGCGACGCTGGCCTACACCACCACGATCACTCCGAAGATGATCAACGAGTTCCGGTGGGGCGTGGCCACGAACAATCTGCCGATCCGGCCGCCGATCGGCGGGCGGCAGTTCGTAGAGGAACTCGGGCTGCGCGGGCTGGCGCCGGACCTGCCCGATGTGCCGGGCATCCTGGTGGTCGGATTCGCGGGCCTGGGATTGACGGGGATCAGCCAGGGGAATTTCCGGGATCCGGGCAATCAGGATTTTATGCAGAATTTCCAGAATTATTTCTCGCTTTTCCGGGGCCGCCATAACGTGAAGATCGGCGTCGATGTGACGCGCGCCCGCTGGGCTCATTACGCCGCCGACGCGAATTTGTTTGGAAATCTGACATTTTCAAACCGCTACACGGGCTTCCCCTACGCCGACTTTCTGCTCGGGCTGCCATCCACGGCGAGGCGTTCCTTCCCGCCGCTGCGCCGGGACCAGCTGCGCTACATGTACGACATGTTCATCACCGATGACTTTAAGCTCAATCCGCGTTTGACCTTGAACCTCGGGCTGCGTTACGAGCTGCATCCGGGCTGGCGGGAAATGAACGGGAACCTCGCCACGTTCGATATCGGCAGCGGCAAGATCGTGGTGCAGGACGGCTCGCGGGGCCTGGTCAGTCCGCGTTTTCCGAGCGCCTACGTGGACATCGTGGAAGCAAGCAGCCTGGGCCTTCCGGGACGCACGATTCTGCGGACGGACAAGAACAACTTCGCGCCCCGCATCGGACTGGCGTACCGGCCGTGGGGTAACAATACAGTAATCCGGAGCGGCTTCGGGATTTACTACGACGTTGTGCCGAGAGACCTTACGATGGGCGGAGTTCCGTTCGTGGTGAACGAGGAGCCGTTCGACAATCCGGCGGCGAACCCGGCGATTGTGCTCCCCTTCGTATTTCCATCAGCGGGCGCCGCCGGGCCTTCTTCGATCGGCCTTCCGGCGGCGGTGAATCCGAACCTGCCGATACCCTACAGCATGCAGTACAGCTTCACCATCGAGCATTCGCGCTGGGATACCGGGTTCCGGTTGTCCTACATCGGCACGAACACGCGGAAGGGCGATTATGCCTACAATTACAACTCGCCCGTCCCCGATGCCGGTTTCTTTGTGGACAAGCCAAGGCCGTTTCCGCAGTATCCGAGCATCACCTACTTCACCGATGGCGCCGGCCATCAGTTCCACAGCCTCACTACGGAGGTGGAGCGGCGGATGGCGCGGGGCCTGCAATTCCAGAGTTCATGGGTTTGGGCCCGCGATATCGGCGATCTCGAACGGGGCCAGGCTCTGGAGAACCCCTTCGACCGGCGGCGGGAACGGAGCGTGTGGCCCGATATTCCGACTCACCGCTTCACCACGAACCTGATCTATCAGCTTCCCTTTGGTAAGGGGCGGCCCTGGCTGTCCAATTCCGGAAAGCTCGTGAACGCCATTGCCGGAGGCTGGGAGATCAGTGCCATCTACAGCTACTATTCCGGGCAGTTCCTGACTCCGCTGTGGTCGGGCGCGGACCCCACCGGCACGGCGTTCACGGCGAGCCGGAACCGGCCGATCGTCACCATCCGCCCCGACCATTTGGGCGAGGCGAACCTGCCCGCGAACCAGCGCAGCATCAACGGCTGGTTCAACGCCGCCGCGTTCGCGGCGCCGCCCGTGGGGCGCTTCGGCAGTTCCGCGAAAGGCGTCATCAAGGGACCCGATGTCAACGTCTGGCACGCGGGCTTCTTCAAGCAGTTCAACTTCAGCGAACGCATCCGCATGCGCTATGAAGTGACGGCGACAAACTTCTTCAATCATCCGAACTACAGCAACCCGGGCACGAATATCGCACAGCTCGCCGCTGTTGGCGTGATCACGAGTGTGGGCGGAGTGAATGGCGCATCCACGGGGGATCAGCCCGCTGCGCGCAATTTCCGGATGGGCTTGCGGCTGGAGTGGTAACGCATGGCCCTGCGTTTGGACCGGCCTCAGCCCAAATCCGGACTGAGGCCGGTTCTACTCTGGAAGAAGTGGCCCACGATGCCCTCCATTGCTTTCACCGCAGGCCGGAATCCCTTCGTGCAACGGACTCCCTCGTCCAGGCACTCCGCGCCTGGGAGTACTGACACAGGCCAGGATCGAATCACCCTATGACATCGCGATCTTCAGCAGTCCTCGGTCATCCCGCCGCCCTCGCTCTCGCCCTCCTGGTCCTGCACGCCCCGGCTCAAGCCCAGCCCCATGCCCGCCAGAACGCCGAGTTCGAAGCCCTCCAATCGTACTTCGAACGGATCGTCAGCCGCCGCCACGAGCAGCTGTTTCAGGGCCTGACCCATGCGGACCAATGGCCCGCCCGCCGCGACGAAATCCGCGCCCGGCTCACGAAAATGCTCTGGCATGACCTGCCCTGGCCCGGCACCCCTCCGCGCGCCACCATCACGCATCGCACTGAGTATGACGATTACACTGTCGAGAACCTCGTCCTCGAAACCGCGCCGAAGCTCTTCCTCACCGCCAACCTCTACCTCCCCCGTGCCGCCTCCGGCCCCGTCCCTGTCATCCTCTACCAGTGCGGCCACGCCAACAAACGCTTTTTCACGCGTCACGGAGCCTGGTTCGCCCAGCAGGGCATTGCCGTCCTCGTCATGGACAACATCGAAATGGGCGAACTCGAGTTCACCCACCATGGCGTTTATGCCCACGCCTGGTTCCACTGGTACAGCCGCGGCTTTTCTCCCCTCGCCGTCGAACTATGGAACGCCCGCCGCGCCATCGACTACCTCGCCGCCCGCCCCGGCCTCGACCCCAAACGTATCGGCGCCACCGGGCGCTCCGGCGGCGGCGTCACCACCTTCTTCCTCGCTGCCCTCGATGACCGCATCGCCGCCTCCGCCCCCGTCTCCGGCCCCATCTCCACCGTCGGCTGGACCCGCCAGCGCCTCAGCTTCGCCCACTGCGATTGCCAGTTCCCCGTGAACTCCTACGGCCTGCTCTACTCCGAAATCGGCGGCCTCGTCGCCCCCCGCGCCCAACTCCTTGTCAACGCCGATGCCGACCGCGGCTTCCCCATGAACGCCTTCGACGAACTCGTCTCCAAAATCGGCGAAGTCTACCAACTCCTCGGCGCACGCCCCGCTCTCACCACCGCCGTCGCTCCCGGCGGCCACGTCGACACCGAAGCCATCCGCCTCCCCGTCTACTCCTTCTTCCTCTCGCAATTCCTCAATCGCACCGCCCCTGTCACCGCCGAAGGCCCCGTCTTCGAACCGCCCGCCGAAGCCCTCGTCTGTTTCCGCAACGGCCTCCCGATTGACGAGCGCCTCACCCGCATCGACGAAGCACTCATCCCTCTCGCCAAACCTGATCCTTCCCTCTCCGCTCCCGCCCTGGCCGCCCTCCTGCGCCGCGAAGTCTTCCGCTCCTTCCCCGCCCAACCCGCGCCGCTCGCCCCCGTCTGGGGC
>JAHDVK010000057.1 GCA_023384675.1 Bryobacteraceae bacterium
GAAGAAAAGAAATCGTGATCTGCACCGGCTTACGCAGGCTTGCCGAAAGGACACGATGAAGATTCGTCCGGCGGCCGGGAATCTCGCGAGCTGCGCGGGGGCGCCGGACGGAGCCTGTATCCTCGCCTGAAAGGTGGGGGCAGGCTCACCGAACCTGTCTGACGGAGGCGGGGAAGGGAAGGGAACCCTGAGGGCTATTGGGAGGGAGGAGACGGGGTTGGGGAGGACAGACCAGGCGGGGCTTGAGAAGGCGGCGAGGCCTGCCGCCGCTCGATCCTGAGCAAGATCAAAAGCACGGGCAGGACCATCGCCAGCGCAATTAGGGTGAACGGGAGTCCACCGTGGCGGTGGAGGTCGCCGTGAAGATAGTCGGGTGACACGTACACGCCAAGCCAGGAGAGGACAGTGATCCTCACCGCATTCTTGAACATGGATATCGGGAGGCTCAACAGGACGAGCGCAGTCCTGTTCACATTGGAGCGCAACAGAAGATAACCGGCCATGAGAGCCGTGACAAGCAGGGCGAGTGCAGAGCGAATTCCGCTGCACTCCCTCGCCACTTCGATATCAATTCCCGGCAATGAAAAGACCATATCCTGGCGGAATACAGGCATCCCTGTCAGCTTGAACATGACATAGGCGAATTCGGCGGAACCGCGCTGGAGAAACGCTTCAAGCGAGTTTAGCCAGGCCGCCGGCGGAGGCGTGGTCAGCAGGAGCATCGACAGCGGGAATAGGGCCTGGCGCGCTGCGTGTAGTCCAAAGAAACTGACGAAGATGCCGCACCAGACGGCGGTGAGGGCAATTCCGGCTTTTGTGACTTCACCGAGTACGGGATCGGTAAGCCGGTCTGGGGCGAGCGTGGCATGGAGCCAGAATCCCAATGCAAGCAAGGGGAGGCCCCCAATGGAGTAGCTGTTTTTGCGGAAGATGGCGGCGCGATTCAGCACCATTACAGTCACGCACAGGAAGGGCATGACGATGATGTAGGTGTAGCGTTCATCCCGAAGGGCCAGGGCGAGCAGCGCCGCCAGGACGTCCAGGAAGATAACTGCTGAGAGCGCAACGAGGGCGAGGACGCCCGCGGGCCGGAAGATCTTGTTGTTCAGAATTGCTCCGGATGGCATGGATAAAAGAAGTCTCGGGTTTGTCCGTGTTTCACGCCACCTGGCAGGCTTCCTCACTCACTAGAAGCACGCCCCCACTACCAGTGTCAAAGCGGTGGATGGCAAAGCCCTTTAGGTGGCAGCGGGTAACGAGTCCTTCGATGAACTCATCGGGAGTTCCCGGCGCGACGAAAACAGCCCAGCCCCAGTCCATGGCTTGGGGCAGATGAGAGCGCAGACCGGAGGGCACGTCCTTGGCCGACCATATCTGCAACGCGGTGGGAGGGGGCGGCAGTTGTGGCATCTGGTAGTCCTGGCTAGTTCGGGAAGGGGGGCTGGCTGGAAACCGGCCCTTGCCGGAGTGAGGCCGGCTAAAGGTAGGCGGGACCAGTTTTCAGAGGAGAAGGTTGCGGCCGTAAGGCCGGATACGGCGATAGGCGGGTTTACGGTTGGCGGCTCAAGCCGCTGCAATACAGGGCAGCCTTGACCTCGCTAGCCCGGTGTCGTGGGGCGGTTTACCAAATTGGTGGAGGCGTTCACGGGCTTCACGAGTATGGTGGACGGGCAGGCGTGAAGCTTGTGGAGCCGGTCAATTGGACTCACCAAGCATTGGGCGGGTTGGGTTGACGGAGTAATGCATGCCCTGTGTTTGAGAGCAAGCTACTTCTTGCGGTAGTAGCCGGCGTACTTGGCATAGAGGCGATTGAGGCCCGCGGAGGCGTTGAGGATCAGGCCCGCCACCCGGTTGGGTCCCAGGAGGGAGATTGCCTCCTCGACGGTTGTCTGGGGGGTATGGCCCGCGCGCACGACCAGCAGACTCGCATCCGCCAGCTTGGAGAGTACCAGGGCATCGGAGATCGCGGCGACGGGTGGCGTATCGATCAGGATCCAGTCGAAATGGGCGCGGAGGAGATTCATCACCTCATTTGTGACATCCGACTGGATGATTTCGGTAGGGTTCGCAGCCGGTGTGCCCGCCTGCAGGAAGAACCAGTTGAGGGGATCCAGTTGCGTGATGGCGAGCAATGGATCGCAGGCGTTTTCCACGCATTCAGCCAAGCCAGGCTGGCTGGGAATGCCCAACCGATCAGCGAGCACCGGACGATGCAGGTCGGCCTCCATGAGGAGGACCCGGTGCCGATTCTCCGCGGCGAGGACGGTAGCCAGATTCAATGCGACAGTGGATTTTCCGTCCTCGGGGATCGGGCTAGTGATGACAAGGGTCTTGAGATCCTGGCTTGCCTTCAGCTCGCGCAGGCGCATGCGGAGGTATCTGAAGCGATCGGCTCCTGGGCTGCGAGGGTCCGTGATCACGACGAGGCGATGGGAGGAGTCGATATCGACCTTGTGGCGCTTGCTCGCAATAAACGGCGGGACGTGGCTGCCCTCAGGCATATGATGTGGTTTGGCGTGCGTGGGAGCGAAGGTCACCTCGGTGGCGTCGGGGCCGTCCAGCAGGAGGTGCATTGGTGAGATTTCCGGCATGAGATGTTTTTCTAGAGTAGTATATACTGCAAGGCAGAAGAGGGAACCAAGAGAATTTCAGGGAAGTTTTCAGAGGGGCTATCCATTGGAATCCGCTTACTAACTGTTCTATATGTAGTTGTAATTTCAATGCTTCTCTGCCGTATTTGGGTACGGTCCATTGACATGCCCGGACTCTGGAATCCAGGACTTTGGAAGAGATGCGCATCCGCGCCGTCGAGGCTTGCAGAGTGGGCCGCGCGTCGAGGATGTCTCTGCGGCGCTGCAATTGAGCCGCTCGACGGTGTTCGGCTGGATGGCGCTGTACCGGGCCGGCGGCTGGAGGCCCTCAAGGCCAAGCCCGTGCCGGGGCGGCCACCGAAGGTCACTGGCCCGCAGATAAAGTGGATCTGCAAAACCATCGCGGGGAAGTCGCCACTGCAGTACCGCTTCGAGTTCGCGCTGTAGACCCTGGATCTGGTGCGCTTGCTAATTGCAGAGCGCTTTGGCTCCCGGCTGAGCAAGACCAGCGCGTGGCGGCTCATGAACCGGATGGGGCTGAGCGCCCAGCGGCCGCCTTGGCTGGCCATGGAACAGGACGCGGCCGACGTGGAATGCTGGCAGCGCGAGGTATACCCGCGGATTTAAGCGCTGGCTAAAGCCGCCAAGTCCAGCATTTCGTTTTGCGACGCGGCGGGCATCCGGTACCATGCTTACTCGGCTTTCCGGCTCATTCTCGTGCATGACCGGCGTCACCAGACGCCGGCGCGGCGCGCAGCCCCCCAATGCGCTTTACCGCGAGGCGTAATTGCGGTC
>JAHDVK010000040.1 GCA_023384675.1 Bryobacteraceae bacterium
GCCTATATAGATGCAGCATAGGCCCGGCAGGTGACACTATATTATGCGGGACTCAGTAAGGAAAACGTGCGCTGAAAACAAAAGAAACATCGTCCTTTATTCGCCCTTAATCGCGAAAGTCGGGCTAGCCTGGATGGGCGGCAGTTAGTGGGTGTCGAACCGCGACAGCATGACCTTGGCCCAGAGGTTATAGATATCGTACCGGGCCGACTTGGCGAATTCCTCCTTCGCCTGGGCGTGCTGATCGAGGCCCAGTAAGCCGAGACCGATGAAATAGTGGGCGTTGGAACGGCGGATATCGTCGGTGAGCAGGTCTCCGAATTTCGCGAAAAAGTCGATTCCGCTGGTGGTTTCGATGCGCGCGAGTTCCGCCTTACCCCGCTTGACGAGGGCGTCAAAGAGGGGTTTCGCCTCTTCGGGCCGGCCCAGCTTTTTCAGCGCCAGTCCGCGATAGAAGTGAGGTGCGCCGAAGGAATCGTAGTACTGTCTTTCGGCGAGGGCTTGCTCGTAAGCTTGCCGGGCCTTGGCCTGATCGCCCAGCGCCTCGTAGTAGGCGCCCTCGTAGTAGTGAATCTCGCAGGATCTTCCGCCCGCGTAATACTTCTTGGCTTCCAGATTCCGGGGGAATTCCTTGGCGGCGTCGAAGAAAGCCTTTGCGCGCGCCCGCTCGCCGGATTGCATGAGTTCCAGTCCGCGGAGAAGGTTGGCGTCGACAAACGTGGCATAGAACCCGGCGCCGCCCTCCCAGATGCGGAAGTAATGGTCCTTCAGGAGGGCGAGGGCTTGTTCGTATTGGCCTGCCAACGTCAGCACTTCCGCCTTGTGGCCCAAGGGTTCGGTGAAGACGTCAGAGATCAGGGTCTGGTCGTGCCGGTTCAGCATCGCTAAGCGCCGGTCCACCGGCACTTGAGCATTGCGATACGCGGAGTCCAATTCGTGGATCAGCCGGGTGTCTTTGGGGTCCAGTTCAACGGCCCTTTCGTAGAACTCGATGGCTTTGCTGCGATCTCTGCGGGTGCGCTCGTAACCGATGCCGAGATTGCGGTAGAGCGTCGCGACCTTTGAGCCGCGGTCGCGGCCCTTCTCCCATTCCTGAATCGCGGTTTCCGGCTGAAGGTCGTAGAGCAGATTGCCGAGATAGAGCGGCGCGTTGGCATCGGCGGGATTCCGCTCCATGGCCATCCGCAGGACGTCGATCATTTCCAACTGGAACGGGAAGCAGTGGTCCGGGGGCATTTCCGCGGCACGCTTGAAGAAGCGCGCGGCGTCCGCGTCCGCGCCCTTCTTCGCCGCCGCATAGCCGGCGTAGTAGTGAAGCAGCGGATAAGAGGCGGCGCGGCGGCTGTCTGATTGGATGAGCCGGTTGAGCACCTCCACGGCTTCATCCCAAGCGCCGGCGTTGCCGTAATCGACAGCCAACTCGAGGTAGGAATTGACTTCATCGCGCATGAGTTTGCGGAGTGAAGCCAGCGTTTGGGCGGCTTCGGCTTTCTGGTCCAACCGCAGGTGGGCGAGGTAGACTTCGTTCCGCGACCAGAAGTCCAGCAAGTCGTTGGCGGCGGTCCGGGTGGCGAGTTGCAGGGCCTCCTTCACGCGTCCGGTCTTTCTGAGGAGCATGGCGCGAAGGTTGAGTGCTTTCAGGTCCCGCGGATTGGTGGTCAGCGCCTGTTCGACATGCTGGAGCGCGAGAGCATGATGGCCTTGCAGGCTGCTGATCTCAGCAAGCTGGAAGTAGCCGGGCGAGCTGAACGAATCATCCCAAGTGGCCTCGTAGAGGATATCGTAAGCCTCTTTGAAGCGACCCAGGCTCCGGAGCGCCAGGCCATGGTAATAAAGGGGCTCGGCATCCCTGGGATGCGTGTAGTTCCAAGTGGCGCGTTTTACCGCGCGGCGAAGGTGTTCCTCCGCTTCCACAAACATGCCCTTGCGCAGCAGCAGAATGCCCATGGCGGTGTTCACGCGCAGGTCGCCGGGGTCCCGCCGCAGGGCTTCCTCGTAATACACGATGGGATTCACTGCGGGATTGTAGAACTGCTCCAGGCGCATCCCGGCCAGATAGAGCATTTCGAGGGACTCGATCTGCTTCGGGTCCGCGGGCGGTTGGACTCTCTCGGGCATGGGCGCCTTCCGGCCAGTCTCGAGGTCGCCGTCATACTCATGGCCGGGGAATGCGCCCGGTGAAGTCTTCCTGGCGCTGTAGCTGATCAACTCCTCCCCGGTGCCCGCCACGAGAGACACTGTGAGGTCGCTTTCCTTGATGCCCGGAGCGAGCGGCACGTCCTTCGCGTATGGATTGGCGGGATCGATACTCATCCGATCCTCGAAGATGACCTTGCCGCCAGCCTTCAGGAGCACCCGCGCATTCTCGCGCCGCGAGGTGGTGTTGAACTCAAGGCGGGCCGATTTGCCTTCAGTGACCTGCAGCCCGACGGCCGCCTCGATATTCGCGCTCTTGAGAGAGCCGATCTCGCGGAGCGCGTAGAAATAGTGGCTGACCTCCTTGGTCCGGTGCGGCTGTAGCCAACTGTAGTCGGGTTCGTTGTCGGAATAGCCGCCCGCCATCAATTCGAGTTCGGGGCCATCACTGTCGGTGAGAAGCTGGTCCCAGACTTCGCCGTGCGGGCCATTGCCCCACGTCCAGAACTTCTTCCCTGGCGCGGTGTGATGATTGCCGAGGACGACCGTTCCCACCTTCCTGCCGTGATCGTAACCGGCGACCCAATCGTCTTCGTAGTTATAGGCAAAAAACGAGATCCACTGGATATTGTTCTTCCACCAACTGATATCCACGCCATCAGTGCCGAACTCCTTGCCCTGAGCGGTGAAGTCGACGCGGTTGTAGGTTTCATGCGCGATGGGCCAGGCGGCGTATTCTTCCTTCGCGTGCTGGGTGACCCATTCGGTGCTGGGCGGGAAGACCACCTGGTAGTCGTCGTTTGCATGGACGCCGGCATTGGCGAAATAGAGGATGGAGTGCAGGAAAGGAGAGCGGTTATAAGGAACGAGTTTGGCTTCGATGTAGGACCGGCCCGGGAAGAGCGTGATGCCGAGGCGCCACTTCATCCGGTGACGGAGTTCGATCTCGCCAATCCAGGCGGTGACGCTGCCATCGGAGTTTTCCTGCGTGGCGTAATCGACGGGCGAGAAGGAGGTGGCGCGGTGATGATGAAACACGTTCCACTCGATGCCGCCGGAGATCCAGGCGCCGAGCATCCCGATCAAGGCGGGCTTGACGACGGTCTGGCGGTAGATGAAGTCGTAATTGTTCGTTTTGTCGAGCGCGGTGAAGATCCGGCCTCCGATTTCAGGCAGAATGCTGGTCCGGACGAACTCATTTTCCAGATAAATGGCGCGGTAATTCTTTTTGACGCGCTCCAGAGTCAGGCGATCCTGCATGGGATAGGGGTAAGCCCGCCCCTGAGCGCCCTGGTAGGCCCGGCCAAAATAGAATCTGGGGTTTTTGTCCGGTTCACCGGCCAAGTAAGTGGGCAGGGTGATGTCCTCCTCCCAGATCCTGGCCCCCGCGGCGGATTGCGGCTGGGCCGGCAGCGAAGCTGGCATCACAACCAGCAGGCAGAGCGGGATGAAAAAAGCGCGGAGCGGAATAGTCATCGGATTGGACTCCTCTCTAGAACACTCAGCTCGCAGTGGGCGGCAAGCCTTGTGGATGCTGCCGTACGAATGCAGCAGCTCCCCAAGGGTGCGGAACGGCTTAACGGCAATGCCATCGGCCATACCGCGGCGTCGGCAGGGCGGCCATCAGATGGGCGCAGATTCTCTTTCGTGGAGAGGCCGTGCAACACTCTTCAAACCTGCCGCACTCAGTATACATGGACTCCATTCCCGAAGACCGCCGATAATCAGGGCATGCACAAGGCCGCTGCAGGCCTCACTGGAACGAGGAAAGAGGCGGGCGATTGGGCCGTCCTGCCAGTCCTTTAAGCCTGGCCGCGAGTGTCTGCGGGACGCGGGATTGGAGTTTCTGCCCAGTAGTCGATGAGGCGCGCAGGGGCCTGAATGGGACCGCCCGCCAACGGAGGCCCACGGCCGGAAACTGCCACGGAAAGGGCCTGCGAAAGTATCTCCGGCCGATCACAGCCTCAGGCTAGTGGCAGAGCTCATCGTAATCACGAGGCGGCTGGCCATTCCCGGAGCCGGGATGCGTTTCCGGCGCGGGCGCCAGGAGCCGCCTTATAATCAGATAACCAGAGCGCGAAATGCCAAAATGATTACGATGCTGAAAGTCCTCGGTTGGCTTGTCCTCCTACTGCCGGTAGCCGGTTCCGCGCAGGAGTTCACAGTCACCAGCTTTGAAGACGGAAGCCAACTGTCCATCCTGCGTCCGCGCAACACTCGCATCCAGGTCGTGGAGGAAGGTGTGACGGATGGCAGGAAGGCCCTCCTCATCGAGTTCGACACCGTCGCCTGGCCAGCCCTGCTCTTCATTCCAGAGTTCCCGTTCGATCTGCGCGCGTATGGCGAGATTGCGCTGGATGTGACGAATCCCATGGAGGAGCCGCTGCTGTTTCGCGTGCGCGTCGACGACGATGTCCGCGCCAACGGCACCCTTTACTGCCGCACGGGCGGCGCAACCATTCAGCCCGGTGAGACCCGAACCTTTTCGTTCCCGTTACAGGCTGGCGGCAGCGCACTGCTCGGCATGAAGGGTTTGCCCGCATGGAGGGACGCGGTCAGTCTGGGTTCATCGGGCTGGTGGACGCTCGATATCAGCCATATCGTCGCATTCCAGATCTTCCTGGCCTCGCCCGCGGACGTCAAGACGCTTATTATCGACAACGTGCGCTTCCGCCCGGCGCCAACGCTTGAGGGTATCGTTGATGTGTTCGGGCAGTACACATTCGAGGAATGGCCCGGAAAGATTCATGGCGTTGAGGAACTCGAGGAGCGCCGAGAGGCTGAACGAGAGGAGCTGGACAGCTTTGGGCCTCCGGCGGATCTGGACCGCTTTGGCGGCTGGGCGGACGGTCCACGGCTGGAGGCTACCGGCTATTTCCGAGTCGAAAAGTACGATGAGAAGTGGTGGCTCGTGACGCCGGACGGCACGTTGTTCTTCTCCGTTGGGCCTGACGGCGTTACACCAACTGAGTACACGTTCGTCACCGGTCGCGAGTATATGTTTGGCTGGCTGCCGGGAGAAGAGGAGCAACTGCACGCTTATATCAGCCACGTCACCGGAGCGAGGGAAGGTCCTATTCGGGAGGGAACCGCGGTCAATTTCCGTGGCATGAACCTGGAGCGCAAGTACGGTCCTGAGCCCTTCGAGGCCTGGGCCGAAACCTGGTTCCGCAGATTGCGCAGTTGGGGATTCAACACCCTGGGAAATTGGAGTGATCCGCGCCTTTTCCGCCGCGACATGCCCTACGTCATCGCAAGTCACATCTGGGGGCCGCACAACCGCTTGACGACGAATGTTCCCTCTGCCGGCACCACCATTCACGATCCGTTCGATCCCCGCTTTGCCACAAGCGTGCGCAACGTCCTCCAGCAACAGGCCCTGGCCACCGCGGGCGATCCGTTCTGCCTGGGCTGGTTCGTCGATAACGAGATCTCTTGGGGCAACCGCGACAACGACCGCAACCGCTATGCGGTCGCCACCGCGGCGCTCATACAGACCTATGCCGCCTCACCCGCCAAGCAGGCGTTTGTGCAGCTTCTGCAATCGAGGTACGAGGATCTTGCGGCATTGAACACGGCGTGGGAGACGAACGCGACTTCCTGGGAGACGATCGCCGCCCCCGCGGCACTCAACGATCAGGTCCGCTCAGACTACTCAGCCTTCGTCAAAGAACACGCCCGCGCCTATTTCAGCATCGTCCGGCGCGAACTAAAGACTCTCGATCCGGATCACCTGTATCTGGGAAGCCGCTTCGCGTGGTATACCCCTGAGGCGGTGGAGGCGTGCACCGAATTTTGCGACGTTCTCAGCTTCAACGTCTACAGGCGCAGCATCGTTCCCGACTCCTGGCGGTTCCTGGAAGCCCTGGACAGGCCCGCCATCATCGGCGAGTTTCACTTCGGCGCGTTGGATCGAGGCATGTTCCATACCGGCCTGGTGGCGGCGGCCGACCAGGAAGACCGCGGCAGGCTCTACCAGGAGTATGTCCGCAGCGTCGCCGCCCATCCGAACTTCGTCGGTTGCCATTGGTTCATCGCAGGAGATCAGCCCCTTACCGGCCGCACACTCGATGGCGAGAACTACAACATCGGCCTCGTCACGATCACGGATACTCCATACCCGGAACTCACCACTGCTGCCCGCGAGGTTCACTCCGAGATCTACACGAATCGCGGTAGCGCTCAGCTGCCCAGGAATGAACCGCGTGAATGATCCGCGGAGATCACATGTCTGTAGCCAGAAATGCATCATCCAGCAGAATCAATAAGATGCCCAAACGCACTGAAGGATGTTACACGGCCTCCGATAGCCAACCTCCGCTCGTAAGAACGGCGCGTTTAACAACTGGGCCTTCGATTGTCGTTCTCGGAAATTGGGTCAGCGCCGATTTGGCGCGAATGTCAGAAGAAGCTGGTGCAAGGTTGCGAGCGCCTTCGATGCTCATCGCCGAACCGGGATGGCAAAATCACACGCGGTCATGCGGGCTGGAGAGTAGGGGTGGGACGGAGGACAGACCGACCGCGATTGATATGAGTAACAGCCACGAACGATTTGGCGGGGGAGCAGTTCATGCGGCGCGCCGCTCGTCACGATGATGGAGTCCACCCACCTCCGGAATGGCGATGATCCGTCCCGCATCTGGCTGTTGGACCGGTCGGGGCTCCGGGCGGTCCTTCTCCAATGCCAGATGCGTTCGGCTTCGATGATCGTAGTTGACGAAGTTTTGAAGGTGTCGGTACAAACAGCGCTCGTTGAATACGATCAGGTGATCCAGGCACTCGCGGCGAAGGGTGCCGATCACGCGTTCGACATGGGCACGCTGCCAGGGTGGCCGCGGCGCCGAATGCACTTGCTGGGTGCCCATCGCCTTCACCTGGGCGACGAAGTCCTCCCAGAAAACGCGGGCGCGGTCGCGCAGCAAATATCGCGGTGCCGTATCCCAGGCAAAGGACTCGCGCAATTGTTGAGCGGTCCACTTCGCCGTGGGATGCTGCGTCACCGCGAAATGCACCATCCGCCAGCGATCATGTGCCAGCACCGGAAACATCTACAAGATCTGGAACTGGATCGTCGGCACGGTGAAGACGTCCACGTGTCGAGGGCGGAGTAAAAAGGAACCACCGGAGCGGAGCAAAAGGGGACCACTTCAAGCCGGTCAGGGACCCAGGCTATTCGCCTCTCGCCTACTTCAGCCGCTCAGCCGCCCGCTTCTGTTTGCTCGTCTTCAGCCGGTAGCTCTCACCGTTCATCTCGATGCGGTGCTGGTCATGCTCAGTCTATTCCTTGCGCTGATCGGTGGCGTGATCTCCATCGCGTCGATTATCGGCTTCAAAAGGGAACAGCTGACGGCGTACATCGATGGACTCGTGGCGGCGGTTCCAACCGCCCACCGTGAGAAGTACAAGGCGCACGGGTACGGAACGCCCGACCAGGTGGCGGGCATGCCGCCTGTCACGCGGGCGCGAATACCGACAGGGCCATTGCCAGCGTTTCGCGGACGTCGGCGACATCTTCGCCGGACGCGCGCTGGGTGATCGCCAACGCGACCTGCTCCGACAGGTATCGCGCCCCGGCCTGAACGCTTCGCCCTGCAGGCCACTCACCCGCGTCGCGGCATCTCTGCAGGAACGTCTCGAATGCGCCCCGAGCCATGGCATCCAGTTCGTCGATACGGGCCCGTGTCTGGGGGCCCAGCCGGTGTTTTCCGCTGCGCATCTTATAGAACAGGCACCCCGTCTCCATGCGCGGGTCGTCGCAGGCGAAATCGATGAAAGCGTCTAGCGTCGCCCGCAATCCAGCGCCGGTGTGCAATATCGCGATCACGTCCGAAAGGACCTGCTCGGCGTAGCGGTCGAGTGTTGCCAGGGTGAGCCCGTCTTCGCTGCCGAACTCGCGGTACAGCGACGGCTTGGACACGCCGGCCAGCCGGCAAATCGAGTTGAGCGACACATCCGAGGGGTCGTCTTGCCAGTACGCAGTCATTGCGACGTCCAGGAGGTGCGCTGGCTCCGTCGTCCGAGGGCGCCCTCGGGGGGCTTTGGGAGGCTTGCTGTTTATTTTTGTACCAACTGGTATCTTTTTTGTTGACAAACTCGTTCGCTGCTCCTAAATTGGAATGGTACCACCTGGTACGTATTTCAATCAATCAGGAACTTGCGACATGAAACAAGCTAAACGGGTAGTGATCACCGGGGCGAGCAGTGGGTTTGGCGAGGGCGCCGTCAAGGCATTCGCCGACCAGGGGTACCGCGTGTGGGGCACGATGCGGGACGCCGAAGGGCGCAATGCCGGAAAGAAGACGGCGCTGGAGGCTTACTCCAACCGCGTTTCAATCATCGACATGGACGTGACCGATGACGCCTCCGTGACGGCGGGCTTTACCCGGGTCTTGAGCGAGGGCCCCGTCGATGTGCTGATCAACAACGCCGGCGTCATGTACCTGGGCATTACCGAGGCCTTCAGCATCGCGCAGGCCAAGGAGCAGATGGAGACCAACTACTACGGCGCCATCCGAACCATGCAGGCGGTGTTGCCCGCCATGCGCGCGGCCGGGTCAGGCTTGATCATCAACTGCTCCTCCCTGGTCGGTCAAATTTCGCCCCCGTTCTTCTCGACCTACAGTGCCACCAAGCACGCTTTGGAAGGCTATACACAAGGCTTGCGCTACGAGGTGTCGCCCTTCGGGATCGACGTCGCCATCGTAGAGTCTGGCCCCTTTGGCACCGGCCTTCTGGCATCGGGTCAGGCACCTGAGCGCAGTGAAGTGCTGGCCAGCTATGGCGAACTTGCGGGAGTCCCTGCCGCAATGGGTGCGCACTTCGCGACGTTCTTGCAAAGCGAAGCGGCGCCTCAGCCGCAACTGGTGGTGGACGCCTATGTGGCATTGGCGGACATGCCCGCCGGCAAGCGTCCCACCCGCACTGTGGTCGGCATCACCTGGGGCGTCGATGAAATGAACGCCGCCAAACAACCCATCCAAGATCGAGTTTTGAAAGAAATGCAGCTTGAGAGCGTACTCGGCGGGGCTGACGCCTGAGTAGCCTCGTCTCCGCCTGGACCGATACCCACTGAAATGATAGGAGTTTCGACATGAACAACACACCCTCGACGAACGTGACCACCGCGAACCACGACATAGTGCGCGCGTTCTACACCGACGTACTCTCCGCACCCGCGGAGACCACGGAAGCCCGCTACTACGAGCTCTTCTCGCCCGACGTCGTCTCGATCCCCACACCCCCGGGGGGGCCGGGCGCGCAGGGCATGCTCAATACCATCGCCTTCCTTGGCCAGGTCGTGCCGGATCTGACCTGGGAGGTGAAGGAGCTCCTCGCCCTGGATGACGGCCGCTTTGTGGTTCGCGGTGTGGCAGCGGGCACCCCAATCGGCCCATTCCTTGGCGTCGAGACGCCCACGGGCCGCAGCTTCTCGATCATGTCCATCGACATTCTCACCCTCGAAGAGGGGAAGATCGTCCATGTCTATCACCTCGAGGACTGGACGTCCGCGATCGCCCAGCTCACCTCCGCGGCGTGAATCGAAGGCAGTGTGTTCCCACCGGCGCGGACGCGCCGGATCCCCTTGAGCTCTTACGAAAGGACGATCGTGTTGTCTGAACTCCACATTTCCAGCATCGGTCTCGCGCTCTGCCTGGCGCCGGCTCTGGTGCATGCCGCTGAGCTCGTCCGCCCGCTGTGGGCGCGCTGGGTCGTGAACTGGGTGCTTCCCCTGTTTGCGCCGGCGCTCCCCAGCTCGTCGAAGTCCCTCACCCACGACGACCAGATGGCGATGCTCGATGCGACCCTCGCGGCCGCTCCCCAGAGCAAGCACCCGGCTGGAGCGGATTACGTCTTCTTTCTGCTCTTCGTGCAGCGCCAGGGCGCTCTTGCCTTCCTCTCTGTAGCGGTGGGGGTCATCTACGGTCTCACGTTACCGTTACCCGATCGCCACGCACTGCACCTCGTGTTCGGTGTCATGTCGTTGCTCTTCATGCTGGTGAATGCCAATCATGCCGGCGTGCCGCTGCTGGGAAAGCACCCGAAGGTGTCGCGCAATGGCCGGAACGTCGGCCTTCTGTTCGCGCCGTTCTGGGGCGTCGCTGCCGCCCTCAACGCGCTGGCGTTCTTCTACGGCGACTGAAGGACGGCAAGATCGTGGAGCACTGGGACACCGTCGCGACCATCCCGCCAGCCTCCAAGATGCCCCACTCCAATGGAAAGTTCTCAACCACGCTCATGGGCCGCCACCCGCCCACGCGCTCGATGGTGGTCAATGCCGGGTAAAGCGGACTGCTTGACGACCGTACGATATAGAAGTTTCTGCGCTCGCGGCAAGGATATGCTTCTCAACCCTGCACTGCCGGCAGCTTTATGCTTCCCCGCCGCTCTCCACGGAGCGATTCCGCACCGGTTCGGGCACTGAGAACTACCGCTTCGCGGCAAACTTATGGTCTCAACGCGGCAAGTTTATGGGTTAAGTCTCATTCAGCAGTTCGCCGCAGATGCGTGGAGCGCCCCATAGGGGATTGTCCCGGCGCATGGTGCGAATCAGTTCCCGCACTTCCTTCGGAACCACCGGCCGCCCCGGCTTCCAACGCCTGATTTTCCAGGTCCAGAATAGGCGGAATCCCTTGCGATGCCATCCAACGACTGTGGAGGCCTTTAGGATGAATGCTCCGGATTTCCTGTCCTGCCACGAGGTAGAGAGCCAGGCCCAAAGGAGTCGATCCGCTGGCGTCAGTTTGGGCCGCTTGACAGAGCGCGGCAACACTCCAACTTGGTGGCGCAACGCGAGAATCTCCAACTGGACCGCAGCACGGCTCCGAAACGAGGCCGCCAGTGAAGCGATCAGGGCCGTGAATATGTGCCCAAGAGGCAATCGAACGATGAGCGACAACTTCCAATCTATCCGCGCGTTCCGAGTTTAATAGAACCACAATCATATGAGGAGGCAGGTGCCGCCCAACAACTCACCGTGATTCGGACAGCCTTTCCAGGGCACCCGGCGGATCCAATCGCGAAGCAGGGAGAGGGGAGCGCATAGCGGATACGCAAACCCGTCGTTACCCGAATTCGCAGGCCCGCTGGGTGCGCAGCGCGAGCGCTCCGGTCGGGCAGGCCGCGGCGCATTGGAGGGCGGTTGTGGTCAGGGCTTCGGAGAGGGGATGGTCAAATGGCGGGGCCACTTTCACGTCGAAGCCGCGGCCGATCATCGTCATCCCCAGTGCCTCTCCACCGGCGGCGGCGATGCGGACACAGGCGTCGCAGCTGATGCACTTGCCAGGCTCGTAGACGATGTCGGGGTGGGAGGTGTCGGCGGAGAAGCGCCGCCGCGCGCCGGCGAAGCGTTCGGGGTCGGCACCGTATTCGGTGGCGAGGGTGCGGATGGTGCAGGAGTCGCACTTGAGGCAACCGCAGATCATGCAGCGGCGGGCCTCGCGGAGGGCTTCGGCTTCGGGGAGGCGGCCCTCCACTTCGTCGAAGCCAGCGAGGCGGCGTTCCAGGCTGAGTTCGGGGAGGCGGACGCGCGGCGACTTTTCGATCGAGCGGAAGAGAGCGGCGCGTTCGTCGTCGTCGATGGGACGGAAAAGGACAGAGACAGAGGATGGTTCACCGGTGACGGGTTCGCCCGCGAGGTACTGGCCAATGGATGCGGCGGCGATGCGGCCCGCGGCGACCGCACGGACGGCGAGGTCGGCGCCGAGCACGGCGTCGCCGCCGGCAAAGACGCCGGGCAGGCTCGCGGCCATGGTTTGGGGATCGGCGACAATACCCCACGCGGTGACGTCGAGACCTCCACTTTCGGCGAGCGCCCGTTCGACGGATTGACCGGTGGCGGCGATGACGGCGGAGCAATCGACGTTGAAATCGGAGCCTTCAACCGGCACGGGACTGCGGCGGCCGGAGGCGTCGGGTCCGCCGAGCGTCATGCGGCGGCAGGTGAGGCGGAAACCGGAGCCGTTGGCTTCGAGTCTGACCGGCGCGACGAGGTATTCGATGGGAACGCCTTCGGCCTCGGTGGCTTCCACTTCCTCCATCAGGCAGGGCATCTCCTGGCGGGTGCGGCGATAGAAGACGCGCACGCGCGCGCCGAGGCGGCGGGCGGTGCGGGCGCAATCCATCGCAGTGTTGCCGCCTCCGACAACGATGACGTCCTTGCCGGCCGGGGGCGGGTCGCCGCAAGCCACTCGATGGAGATAGCCGATGCCGGGCAGCGCGAGGTCCTCTCCGGGGCAACGGAGGCCCTGGGCGCCCTGCGCGCCGATAGCCACGAACACCGCCGAATGAGCCTCGCGCAGCTCTGCCAGGTTGAAGTCACGGCCCCAGCGCATGTTCATGCGGAATTCCGCGCCCATACGGCGAATGGTGTGGATTTCGGCATCGAGCGCCCGTTTGGGCAGGCGGTATTCGGGAATGCCGTAGCGCAGCATGCCGCCCGGCTGCTCGTGGGCATCGAAGAGGGTACAGGCGTGGCCCTGTTGCAGCAGGTAGTAAGCGGCAGCGAGCCCGGCGGGACCGGCGCCGACAATCGCGACGCGGCGGCCGGTGGGAGGGGCGCAGGGCGGAACGTAGGGCTCCGGGTTTTCGACGTCGACGTCGACAGCGTAGCGATGGAGAGCGCCGATGGCCAGGCCCTGGTCGAGTTCACAACGGCGGCAGTTCTGCTCGCAAAGGCGAGGGCAGACGCGGCCGAGCGAACCGGCTAGCGCGAGCGTACGGCCGATGACCTGGACGGCGGCGCGGGCATCCCCCTCGGCGATGTGCCGGGTGAAGCCGGGGATGTCGAGGCTCGCCGGACAGCGGGCGGCGCAGGGCGCGGCGCATTCGCCGGCGTGGTCGGAGAGCAGAAGTTCGAGGGCCATGCGGCGCGCATGGCGCACGTCCTCGGTTTGTGTGTGCACCACCATGCCTTCGGCGGCGGGCATGGCGCAGGCGGGGGAGAGGGTGGCGCGCCCCTCAATCTGGACGGCGCAGATAAAGCACGACGCAGCCGCTTCAATGCCCGGAACGTGGCACATGGTGGGGATGCGGATGCCGAGCCACGCGGCGGCGTCGAGCACGGTGGCGCCGGGCGCGACGGCGACCTTCTGCCCGTCGATGGTGAGGCGGATCATCTAGTGGACCTCCACGGCGTCGTCCTGACAGGCGCGCCGGCACATATCGCAGCGGGTGCAGAGGGCGTCGTCGATGGTGTGGGGTTCGTGCGGGCGGTAGGCGATGGCGCCGGTGGGGCAGGCTTGCGCGCAGAGCGTGCAGCCGATGCACTTGTCGTTGATGACGTACTGGATCAGCGCGGGGCAGCGGCCGGCGGGACAGCGCTTGTCATGCAGGTGGGCTTCGTATTCGGCGCGGAAGTAGCGCAGCGTGGTGAGGACGGGATTCGGCGCGGTCTGGCCGAGTCCGCACAGGCTACCCTTACCGGCGTAGATGGCGAGTTCCTCGAGTTTCTCGAGATCGCCGGGGAGGCCGTGCCCTGTGCAAAGGCGGTCCAGAATTTCAAGCATGCGCTTTGTGCCGATGCGGCAGAATGTGCATTTGCCGCAAGACTCGGCTTGGGTGAAGTGGAGGAAGAAGCGCGCGATATCGACCATGCAATCGCGGTCGTCCAACACCACGAGGCCGCCCGATCCCATGATGGCGCCGGTCTGCGCGAGCGCGTCGTAGTCGATGGGCGTGCCGGCGAGATGGGCGGGGATGCACCCGCCGGAGGGGCCACCCAGTTGGACGGCCTTGAACTGGCGGCCATCCTTGATGCCGCCGCCGATGTCCTCGACGATTTCGCGGATGGTGATGCCCATGGGGACTTCGATCAATCCGCCATGATTGATCTTGCCAGCGAGGGCGAAAACCTTGGTCCCCTTGCTGCCGGCGGTGCCGAGGGCGGCGAAGCCGGCCGGTCCGTGACGGAGAATCCACGGCACACAGGCGAGCGTTTCGACATTGTTGATGACAGTCGGCCGGCCGCGGAAGCCGCGTTCAACGGGATAGGGCGGGCGCAGGCGCGGCATGCCGCGCTTGCCTTCGAGCGATTGGATGAGGGCGGTCTCTTCTCCACAGACGAATGCGCCGGCGCCTTGGCGGACTTCGAGTCGGAGCGAGTGACTCGTGCCGAACATCCGCTCGCCGAGCAGGCCGCGCTCTTCGGCCTGACGGATGGCCGATTTGACGTGGCGCACGGCCTGCGGGTATTCGGCGCGGATGTAGAGAAAGCCTTCGGAAGCGCCCACGGCGAAGGCGGCGATGGCGAGACCTTCGAGCACGCGGTGGGGGTCGGCTTCGAGAACGAGGCGGTCCATGAACGCGCCGGGGTCGCCTTCGTCGCCATTGCAGATGACGAATTTGACGTCGCCGGGCGCGGCGCGGCCGAGCGCCCATTTGCGGGCGGCGGGGAAGCCTGCGCCGCCGCGGCCGCGCAGACCAGATTCGGCGATGGCGTCGATGACCTGTTCGGGGGTCGAAGCAGTGAGGCAGCGTTCGAGCGCCTGATAGGCGCCGCGGGCGAGGGCATCATCGAGGCGCAGCGGATCGATCTCGCCGCAGTTTTCGAGGACGATGCGCTGCTGTCTGGTGAGGAAGGCGGCGGCGGGTCCGGTGCGGCGGTCTACACGGCAGTCGTGGGCATGGGCGGTGGCGGCGCGGCCGTTGCCGAACCACGAGGCAGCGGTGCGGGCGATGCGTTGCGCGTGCGCGGCGAGGCCGCTGGGCCGGAGGTGCATGCGGGCGATGGCGCGGGCGGTGTCCACGGTGACATGGCCGTAGAGCGTGGTGGCGCCATCGGGATGCACGACCTCGACGATGGGCTCGCGATGACACATGCCGTTGCAGCCGACGGTCTTTATGATGCCGGTCGCGTTGGCGCGCGCGGCTTCGGCGAGCAGGGCGTCACGGACGGGTTCGCCGCCGCTGGCCACGCCGCACGAGCCCAGCCCGATGCGGATGCCCGCCGCGGGTTTCATGCCGGTTCCCTCTGTTCGAGGTCTTCGAGCGCCGAGGGGGCTGTGGAGGGCGTAAGCCGGCCGGCGGTGTGTTCGTCCACCATCAGCACTGGAGCCAAACTGCAACAGCCGAGACAGGCGACCTCTTCGAGGGTGAACAGGCGCTTCGGATCGGTGTCCGCTCCTTCAGGAATCTGGAGGTGGCGCCGCAATTCATCGGAGATCTGCCGCGCGCCTGCGACGTGGCATGCCGTGCCATGGCAGACGCGCACGATGTGTTTGCCCACGGGCGAACGGCGGAACTGGCCGTAGAAGGTCGAAGTGCCCGAGATTTCGGCGGGGGTGATGTCGGTGAGGTCACAGACGCGCCGCAGGGCCTCGTCCGGCAGGTGGCGATAGTGCGTCTGGATCGCTTGCAGTATGGGGATCGCCGCTTCCTTGGCACGCCCGTGAAGGGCGACGAGCTCATCGACGAAGCGGGTGTCGAAACCGGCTTCCGTGGAAGCACCGGCGGACGCGCCATTCGTCGCGGGCTTCATCCTTTTCCTTCTCTGCGCCGCGGGTGGCGCCTTCAGTGTGTCCAGGTCGACAAACCGGAGTCCTCGCGCCGCACGCAGGTGGTTGACGGCGGTGAGAAAGAGGGCCGCGGCGGCCAGCAGAATCCAGGCGATGGCCTGGCCGCGTTGCCGGCGCCCGAGGCGCGCGGCCGTGATGCGATCGTTTTCGGCTTCGAGTTTGGGCGCGAATTCGGGGTCTTCGCGGACCTCTTCCTGCAGGTGTTTGACGATTGATTCGTCTCTGGGTTCACGATAGGTGGCCACGGCCCAGTCCACGGCCAGAATCGCGGTACAGAGGGCAATGATCCCGCCGGAGATCCGCGCCGCGCGGCGGACGCGCGTGGGGTTCATCGCGGGCCTCCGATTTCGATCAGTTCTTCCTTGGCATGGGCGAGTTCGCCATCGCGCGGGCAGGATTCATAGCAGCGGGCGCAGTAGAGGCATTTGCGGCGCACGGCGCGCATTTTGTCGATCGCGCCGTAGGGGCAGGCTTCGGTGCAGAGTCCGCAGTCGAGTTCCTTGTCCGGAGTGATGGTGACGCCGCGGTTGGCGAGGCGCGTGGTCCACGACAGCAGCCCGCCGTAGGGGCAGAGGTAGCGGCAGTATGGCCGTCCAATGAACATCCCGCCGATCAGGAACACGGCGCCTACGGTCAGCATCGAGGCTTCGCCGCTGAAGCGGAAGAAGCCAACGAAGGGATCGAAGCGGCAAATCAAAAAATCGCGGCTCAGCGCGGGTTTGAGCGCGAACACGATCGCCAGCCCAAGATAGACGTACTTCAACAGGCCCAGCGCCTGATCGAGACGCCGGGGGACGTGCACCGGCCGCAACAGAACCAGTTCCTGCATCGCGCCGAGCGGGCAGACCCCTCCGCAGAAGGCGCGCCCGAAGAACAGGGCGACGAACAGCGGCAGGAAGAAGACCGCGACGGCGACAATGGGGATCGAGTAGGTGGGATCGGCGAGCGCGACGGTGACGTTCTGAATCGAGCCAATGGGGCAGATGCAGCCCTCGCGATAGAAGCCGAAGTAGCCGAGCGAGGCGATGTTCAGCCAGACAAGCCAGCGGCGCCGGCGGCGCGCCAGAACGATCCAGACGGCCGCGCCCATGGCAGCGCCCAGCAGCAGGACATCGAGCCATTGTAGCCAGAAATGGCGCGGCAGCGGCTTTTGGACTTCGGGCGTCTTGTAACCGTCGCCGATGGTCTCTTCCTGCGGCGCGGTTTCGACGGGCCGTTCGTAATAGATCGACTGGGCAAAGTGGGGCGCCGTGGCGAGGATGGCCAACAGCAGCACAACACCGGGCAGACGCAGCGCCTTCGGCATATCAGTCCGTGTGGCTCGCCAGTGAGGATTCGAGGCCCTCGGTTTTGATGACCTGGCTGATGGCGTCCTTGGGGCAGGCGATCGAGATCGCGCAGCGGTTGCAGTCCACGCACTTGTTGTAGCGGACCTTGAGAACGATGGAGCCGAGGCCCAAGGGCTCCTTGCATTTCAGGACGCAGCGGCCGCAGCCGTCGCATTTCACTTCGTCGATGATGTACTCGTAGAAGTTGTTGGCGGGGTCTTCGGGGTCGATCTTGCCGATGGGCTTACGCTCGATGGCGTCGCGGGGGCAGAGTTTCTGGCTGGGAAGACCGTCGTCGCCGACCGCGCTGGTGACGTCGAAGTACGCGGGGCAGATGCTGCAGCGGCCGCACTTCGAGTATTCATTGACGGCGCGGACGGCCGAGAGCGCGATGACGCATTCGGTGGTGCAGAGCGTGCAGACCTCGGCGTCGGCGGCATCGAGGCGGCTGTTGATGCACTTGGAGGCGTTCACCTGCCAGACCATCTGGCCGTCGGCCTTTTTGGTGAGGAAGAGCGCGGCGCCGCCCATGCCGGCGAGCACCGTTCCGCGCACGACCTGGCCGAGCATATCCCGGCGGGTTGTGTCGCCGCTCATGAGGCGACCCCTCCTTCGGGATCAAAGACGAGGATGTTCAGCCGCGCGGGATCGGAGACGTAGATGCGGCCGCGCGGGTCCACGACGACGTCCATGTTCTTGGTGTTGCGGTCGAAGTCGGCGCTGTCGATGATGGCCAGAAGCTTGCCTTCGTAGTCGTAGATCTTGGCGCGCGGGGCGGCCTTTTCGGTGACGCACAGCCGCCCCGGTCCGGCGACGGCGACGTTGGTCGGATTGCAGCAACCGGAGAAGCCCGAGGGGTCGGGTCCGGTGAACTTGCCCATGTGCCCCAACAGACGGCCGTCGGGGGAGAAGCGTTCGACCCTGTGTTTACCGGGGTTCGCAGCGTGGATGCTGTCCTCGGCGTCGACGGCGAAATCGACCACGCCGTTGGGGATGTGGAGGCCGCTGAGGGGGTTGTCCTTGCCGATGGTGTTGAGAAAGTTGCCCGCGTAATCGAAGCGGTGGATGCAGCGCTGCGCCGCGTTGCCAAGCAGGACGGAGTCCTTCAGGAACCCGATCGCGGTGACGCGGCCCATGCGGGCGGCGTCGGTCCAGGTGCGCTTCTGGCGGCCCGCGCAGTCGAAGACTTCGACCTGCCCCGATTGGCCGGCCCAGACCGTGCCGTCGGGAGAGACCGCGACGGCGTAGGGAGGCAGTGCGGCCGGCCAGCGCTTCGACAGCACGCCGGCTTTATCGAACACCTTCACTTCGGCATCGCCCGCCGCGTAGAGCCGCCCCTGCGGATCGAGCGCGAGGCCGCGGAGGGCTTCGCGAAACTGCGCCTCGCCGCCGCCTTTGCCTGCCAGGATACGGGTCTGCCGGTATTGCATCGTGGTGTCCTCCCGGGGGTCAGCCGCGCAGGTCGATGCAGACCATTTTCGTGAGGTCGCGCAACACCATGCGGCCGCCGGAGAGCGCCATCGGTCCCCACACCTCGCGGCCACTGAGCACCTGCGCGCTGGCGAGTTCGTTGTAGCCGGTGGTATTGGCCTCGATCATGCGCAGCATGCCCGTGTCGCCTTCGAGGACGTAGAACCGGCCGTCGGCCATCATATAGGATCCGAGGCCGAAGGACGCCTTGCCGTCGCTCGTCCACACTTCCTTGCCTTCGGGGCTGAGGCAGGTGAACAGGCCGCGCCGCTTCTTGCCGACCGCGAACAGGTGGCCGCTGTGAATGATCGGCGTGTGGACTTCGGAGTTCCACTCGTTCCGCTTCATGTCAAAGACCGGTTCGGCTTCGAAGGCGGCGCCGTTCTTCTTCAACCGGACCATGACGCTGCCCGCGTCATAGCTGCCGGTGAGGAAGACGCGGTCGTTGCCGATGGCGACCGGCGACGGCGCCAGCGCGACGTTGAATCGGCGCGGGAATTCCCACAGCAGCTTGCCATCGCCGGCGGAGACGCCCATCAGGCCCTTGAGCGAGCCGTAGAGGTACTGCCGCACGCCGCCGAGCGTGGCCGGCATCACGCTGGCGTGGGACATCAGGTGGTTGTTCGTGTTCGGCGTGCGCCACACGTCCTTGCCGGTCGCCTTGTCCATGGCGACGAGCAGCGATCCGCCGCCGGTGGCGATGATCACGCGGTCTCGCTCCATCAGCGGGCACTGGCCGTTGTACCAGGGCGGAATCGTGGACTTGTACTCGGCCACCAGGCTCTTGCGCCACACCATCTTGCCGGTTTTGACATCTACGCAATGCAGCACCGCCTTCGGATCGAGCGAGAAGACGAACCGGCCGTCCACCGAGGGCACGGTGCGCGTGATGGCGTGGTTGGGCCGGATCTCGCGGTTTTCGCGGTATTGCCAGATCTGCTTGCCATCGGCGAGGTTGCGGCAGTTGAGACACCAGTCGCCCTTGGCCTCGTCGTAGTCGTGATGATAGACGCGGCCGCCTACAATCGCGGCGCCCGCGTAACCTTGCGCGACGGGCACCGTCCACAGTACTCGTGGTCCGGCGGCGGGCCACTTGCGGGCCAGGCCTGTCTCCCGGCTGATGTTGTCCCGCTGTGGGCCGCGGAACTGCGGCCAATCCGTGGCGGCAGTCTGTGCGGTTGATGCCAGCGGCGCCAGCGAACCAGCCGCCGCCAATCCAGTTCCAGCCAATATCTCGCGACGTGTCAACACGAGGCAGCGCTCCTTTCTGTCCGGAAACACTCGCGGCCGGCATCTCTAAACACGGAGTTTTAGACCGGCTACTCTGTTACTCCATTGTATCTTGTCTCCTCCAGAATCGAACAGCCTGTTCGACGCGAACGGTATCGGCAGTGCGGCAAACAACCCGGGCGGCGGGGTCGAGGAAGCGCGCTGCAAGATGGACCTCTTCCAGACGAGCCGGGGCTTGATGAGGGACGATTCGGTGTCAGGATCGAGAAACTGAAGGCTGGGTTCGGGCGGCCGAAGGAGTTCCGCCCGGGTGGAAAACGCCACTCTGATCCCCTCCGCGACCCTGACCTTCGCCAGCATGCGCTAGCTTCAGCGCTACCGCGGCAAAGACATGGCTGCCATCTCTTGAAGTCGTTCCTTTGTAACTGATTGAGTTCATTAGTGCAAATGGGAGGTCTTGAACCTCCACGAAATTGCTCCCTCCAGAACCTGAAGTTAACCCTGCGGTGCCCTGACTTCCCCGCACCTCCCAATTTCAACGATTTGAGCGCATTTCCTTCCCCTCATTTCCCCTGATTCACGCCCATTTCCGGGGTCTCAGCGCTACCATGCCTGCAACTTCGCGCAAACCACCGGGTTGGGACATAGCGCATATCCGCCTCATTCCTCATCGCGCCAATCCTGAAGCTCACCGCAGACATGGTCACCCAGAAACAGAGAGTCGGCAGCAGGAAAGTACCTCACCTGGATTCTGGAGTCGCGAGCAATATCGCCCGGCGGATCTGGACTCGAATCGGCTGGGAGACCGATTTCCCCATTGGGGCAATCGGACCCCGTGGCCTAGAGCGGCGCAGTGCGTATTATGAAGGTCCACGTAGCCAGGGCGGCGCGTGGAATGTCGAGCCTACGGTTCCAGATCTGAATGGGAATCCTGCTCAGAGGCCAACATGACTTCAAGAATCCCCTGCTTTCATTGGGCCTGATGGACGTTGTCGAACTCCGATTCAGGTTCGCATTCCGATCAAGTGGCAGCGCGTTTCTCAATTACCCCTGCCAGGTGTGCCAAGCGGCGGGGAGAGTCGCGGAGGCTCGTCGCGGTCAGCTTGGTCGCCATTTTCTTCCCTTCCACAAGACCTTCGCGAATCGCCCGGTCGAGAAGTCGAATTCAACCGCAGGTAGAACAGCGTCCCTCTCACCCCAGCCCGAGTGCCCGAGCTCGGCAGATGCAGCAACTTCGCACCGGGCCACCCTCAGCCACACCGGGTGCTGGCTCAGGAGACGCTGGATTTCGAGAGGCGCACCGGCGTGACCGAGTTCTTCGAGAACGGATGACGGGATCGTGATCTGACCGAACAGCGCCTGCATTAATTCATCCTGGCCGATCTGGGCGAGGTAATTGACTGGCGAGGTGTCGGATATGACGGTCATGCGCCGAGCGCGGAATCAAGTTCGGCGCGGTCCCGCGCCAAGTCTGATTCGGAATACGGTAGATAGGCCTGCTTTTCCTTCAGCAAGTCCTCTGTCGCCCAGAAGTTGAGACCGAGCAGGAGCCCGACCTGTGACCTGGAAAGCGCACCACTGCGATAGCCTTCAAGCGCAACGGCTTCGAGTGCTCGCCGCGGCATGTCCCCCCACGATGAAGTGAGTTGCCGCGCGATATCTTCAGGGAGTTCGATAGCTACGTGCATCTGGCCCTCTGCCTCATGATCCCCCTTTCTGGTCCGAAATCTGGACTCGGGCCGGGGTGAGCCGGTCAGACCAGCGGTGGTACTTGCCCCGAGTTTTCTTTCTGCTGGCGCTGTCCTGGAGACCTCCCGCAATCCAACACAGTCCAACGCATGGGCCAGCGCGTTACCTGATGATTTGATATTCTTTGCGGTGGTTGCAGTCATGCTCCACCGGATGACGCTATTGGTGTTGCTGGGAACCGCCGCATGGGCGTCGAGCGAGGATGCCGCGCGGAAGGTGCTCGCCGCGCGCTGCTGGGCGTGTCATGCGCAGACGGAGATGGGTGGCTTGCGGCTGGATTCGCGCGAAGCCATGCTGCGTGGCGGCAAGTCCGGCCCAGCCATGATCGCGGGCCGGTCCGAGGAGAGCCGCATGTATCAGGCCGTCGCCCGGAACAAGCCGGGGGTGATGCCAATGCCCCCGGGGCCGCCGCTCAAGCCCGTGGAGATTGAAACGCTGCGAAAGTGGATCGACGAGGGCGCGCCGTGGCGCGATGAGTCCGCGCACTGGGCCTACCGCCCGTTGCGCAGTCCTGCCGCGACGGAGTCGATTGACCACTGGCTCGACCGCGCGCACGCGGCGAAGGGCGTGACCCCGAACGCCGCGGCAGATCGCCGCACGCTCATTCGCCGCGTTTGGTTCGACCTGACCGGCCTCCCGCCCAGCGAGGAGGAGTTCCGGAGAGCCTTCGAGGACGCGCGCCCGGACTGGTTCGCCCGCCTTGTCGATCAACTTCTCACTTCGCCGCATTTCGGTGAAAAATGGGCGCGTCATTGGCTCGATGTCGCTCGCTATGGCGAGAATGATTTTACCGGCACCGAAGTCGTCAATTATCCGAATGCGTGGCGCTACCGCGATTGGGTGGTGGAGGCGATCAACCGCGATTTGCCGTACGACCGGTTCCTGATGGCGCAACTGGCGGGCGACCTGATGGACGACCGATCGCTGCTGCCGGCCACCGGTCTGCTTGGGCTGGGACCGTGGTATTACGGCATCGCGCAGCCGGCTCAGTCCCGCGCCGATGAACGCAACGACCGCGTGGACATGGTCACCCGCGGCATGCTGGGCGTGACCGTGGCCTGCGCCCGATGCCACGACCACAAATACGACCCGTTCAGCATCCACGAATACTATGCTCTGGCGGGGGTCTTCGCGAGCACTGCTTACGAGGAATACCCGCTCGTGCCCGAGTCCGAAGCGGGGGAATGGAGGAAGCGGAAGGCCGAGGTGGATGCCGCCGCGAAGGCGCTCAACAAGTTTCTGGACGATGAGGCGCGGGCGCTGGCGGATGCGTTCGCCCCACGCATTGCGCAGTACATGCTTGCCGCCTCGGGGCCGGCCGAAACCGCCGGCCTTGTGGAAAAGATCGTCGAGCGCTGGAAGAATTACCTGGCCAAGCCGGAGGACAAGCATCCGTTCCTTGCCGAGTGGTTCACCAATGCTGGTCCGGAAACAGCTCAGCAATTCCAGGATCTGAAATTGGAAATTAACAGGGAAAAACGCGAGATTGACGAGGAGAACCGCCGCATTGTCGAGGATGCCAGGAAGAAGGCGCCGCCCGTGGAGCGCACTATCGTCCTGCCCGGCGGCTACCGCTCGGAGGAGGACTTCAACCCCGGCGCGGACATCCCCGCGAAGTCTCTCGAACGCGACCGCTTCGTCGCCTGGAACCGCATCTTCGGCGAGGGATCCGCGCCACTCAAGTTCGACCGGGAACTGACCGCCGAACTGCTTCCCGCGGACCGGCGGGGTGAATACGAACGGCTCAAGACGGCGCACGAGGATCTGAAGGCCGCTCTGCCGCCGAAATACCCGTTCCTCCACGGCGCAGCCGAATTCACTCCCTGGGACCTCCAGTTACATAAGCGCGGCAGCCCGGAGGATCTAGGCGAGACTGTCGCGCGCGGCTTCCCTGCCGTGCTGGCGAACGGTAAGGCGCTCAAGTTCACCCAAGGCAGCGGACGCATGGAACTCGCCCGCACGGTGGCGCATCACCCGCTGGCGGCGCGCGTCGCGGTGAACCGCTTCTGGCTCGCGCTGTTCGGTGAGGGCATCGTCGCAACGCCGTCGAATTACGGCAGCACCGGCGACCGTCCAGCAGTCCCGGATCTGCTGGAATACCTCGCCGGCCGGTTCGCCGCGCAGGGCTACTCGATGAAGGCGATGATCCGCGAGATCATGCTATCCGAGGCGTACCAGCGCACTTCCGCCGCGCACTCCGCCAGCGATGCCATCGACGCCGCGAACCGCACGTTCTGGCGGCAGAACCGCCGCCGCCTCGATGCGGAACCGCTGCTGGACGCCATGCTCGCCGTCTCGGGTGAACTCGATCGCACCGGTGGCGGCGAATCGAAGCCGCTGAACGAGGCCTTTGTGCGCCGCTCACTCTATGCCAAGACGAGCCGCTTCCAGCAGGACGAGACGCTCTCGCTGTTCGACCTGCCCTCGGCGCTGGTGACGTGCGAGCAGCGGGTGGTGACCACGGTCCCGTTGCAGAAGCTGTTTCTGCTCAATTCCGGGATGGTTGCACGCCGCGCCGAAGCGCTGGGCAAGCGCATCGCGCGCACGGACAGAGGCGAAGGGATCGAGGCCGCTTACCGCCTGTTATTCCACCGCGCGCCCACGGCGGAGGAGGCCGTGCTCGGCCGCGGCTTCCTCGACAGCGCCGGCGGCAACCTCTGGCCACAATACGCCTGGGTACTGCTCAGCTCGAACGAGTTCACTTATGTCGATTGACGCCATCCCCGCCACGGTCCATCCGCGCTGGACGCGCCGCGAGGCGCTGGCGCGCATGGCGTCCGGCTTTGGCCTGCTCGCCTTCAACGGTCTTGCCGTAGCCGCACCCAGCCCGCTGGCGCCGAAGCGGCCCCACTTCGAACCCCGCGCCAAGCGCATCATCTACCTGGTGATGAACGGCGGGATGTCGCACGTCGATACGTTCGATCCCAAGCCGATGCTGACCAAGTTCAACGGCCAGCCCGTCCCTGGCGGCGCGCCCAAGACCGAACGTTCCACCGGCAACCTGTTCGCCTCGCCCTTCACGTTCAGCCGCCGCGGCCAAAGCGGCATCGAGGTCTCCGAACTCTTCCCGCGCACCGGCTCGATGATTGACGACTTCTGCGTGATCCGGTCGATGTGGACCGAAGTACCCAACCACGAGCCGTCGCTGTTCATGTTCAACACGGGCACGATCCAGCCCGGACGCCCCAGCCTGGGCAGCTGGCTCATGTACGGGCTGGGTTCGGAGAGCCAGAACCTGCCTGGCTTCGTGGTGCTGTGCCCCGGCATGCCGGTCGTCGGGTCGCCGCTGTGGTCCTCGGCCTTTCTGCCCGCGGTCTTCCAGGGCACATACATCAGGAACAACGAGACCGACCCGTACAAACTCATTCGCAACATCCGCGCCAGCGCGCCGCCCGAACAGCAGCGCCGGATGCTGGACCTGCTGGCCGCGCTGAACCGCGAGCATCTTGCCGAGCGCCCCGGCGACACCCAACTGGAGGCTTCCGTTGAAGCCATGGAGACGGCGTTCCGCATGCAGACCGAGGCGCCGGAGGCGTTCGACATCCGCCAGGAAAAGGCCGAAACGCTGGCCCGCTACGGCGACAGCGAGATCGGGCGCAGTTGCCTGCTGGCGCGTCGGCTCTCCGAGCGCGGGGTCCGGATGGTGCAGGTGTACTACGGCAACTCCCAGCCGTGGGACCACCACGAGGACATCCTCGAACACCGCACGCTCGCCGCGCGGGCCGACGCGGCGGTGGCCGCGCTGGTGGAGGACTTGAAACAGCGCGGCATGCTCGATGAGACGATCGTCGTCCTCGGCACCGAGTTCGGGCGCACGCCGGCGGTTGAGAACGGGTCCAACACCAAGCTGCACTATGGCCGCGATCACAACTCGCTCGGTTACTCGATCGCCGTCGCCGGAGGCGGCTTCAAGGGCGGCATCACCTACGGCGCGACGGACGAGTTCGGCTACCGCGCCGCGGAAGATCGCGTGCACCCGCACGACCTCAACGCCACCCTGCTGCACCTGCTCGGGCTGGATCACACGCGCCTCACCTGGTCCTACAGCGGGCGTGACTTCCGGCTGACGGACGTTCACGGCGAGGTGATCCACGCCATCCTTGCCTGAAGTTTCGATACAATCGCCCGTGCCATGAAGATCACGGGTGTCGAAGCCATCTACGTCCGCCAGCAGCAGGTGAAGGTGCAGTGCGACAGTGGGCAGGACGCGCTCATCGTCAAGGTCACCACCGACGCCGGCATCACCGGCATCGGGGAAGTGGACTCCAACCCCCTCGGTGCGAAGGGCGTCATCGAAGGGCCGTTCTCGCACACCACGGCCGCCGGGCTCGCCAGTCTCATCATCGGCGAGGACCCGTTCGAAACCGAGAAGATCTGGCGCAAGATGTACCGCGGCAACATCTATGGCGGCCGCCGCGGAGTCGCCATCCACGCCATGAGCGGCATCGATATCGCGCTCTGGGACATCAAGGGCAAGGCCCTCGGCCTGCCGGTCTGGAAACTGCTCGGCGGCGGCTTCCACCAGCGCCTCCGCTGCTAGGCCAGCACCCTGTTTGGACCCACGCCGGCCGCCACCGGCGACATCGGCCGCCGCCTCGTGGACCAGGGCTTCAGCGCCGTCAAGTTCGGCTGGGACCCCATGGGCCAGGACCGCGAAACCGACCGCGCCCTCGTCCGCGAAGCGCGCCGCGGTCTGGGCCCACAAGCCGATCTGATGATCGATGCGGGCCTGGTCTGGGACGCCAAGACCGCCCTGCAGCGGGCGAACGACTTCGCCGAGCACGACATCTACTGGCTCGAGGAACCGCTGCGGCCCGACGACTACGAGGGTTACCGCAAGCTGGCCGAGTCCACACCCATCCGCATCGCTGCGGGCGAGGAGGAAAGCTGCCGGCAGACGTTCATCGAACTCATGGACCGCGGCCGCATCGACGTCGTGCAGGTGGACCTCACCCGGTGCGGCGGCTTCACCGAGGCAATGAAGATCGCCGCCCTTGCCTGGGACCGCGGCCTGCCCGTCGCTAACCACGGCTTTACGACCTACATCAATGTCTCCGCCGCGCTGCATTGGCTGAACGCCATCCCCAACGCGCTGATCTGCGAGTTCGTCACCGAGGAAGAGACGAATCTTCGCGAATCCCTCACTGTCCAAAAGCTCCGTGCCCGCGACGGCTACCTGGACATTCCGCAGGCCCCCGGCCTCGGCATCGATCTGGATGAGGAAACCATTGCCCGACTGCGTGTCTGAGGAACTCCTGGTTGGTTCACGACGCCTTCACGATGTGGTTGGGGCGGCGGCTGTCTGTCCACGCTGGTGAACCAATTGATGCCGGACGAAAAGAAACGAGTCCATCAGCTCGCTCCGGCCAGAAATCTGCGCGGCCAGCGTGACCGGAGGTCCGCAAATCGCGGATTGGGAACGGGACCGGACGGAAATGGAGCACATTGTTACTCCTGCGCCTTTCGCATCCCGGCTGTCTGAAGCAGCGCCAATCGGGGCTCGAAAGGGCCAGCTACCACTCCAGGGCGGATGCTCCCTTGGGCAGATCAAAGCAGGCCGCGATTCCTCCGGCGTGGCGCGCCCAGGTGCCGGACTTGAGTTGGAGCAGGCCCGCAACCTCCTTCAGCGGCGAGACCTGGTTGCGAACTGCCAGTTGAGGAACGGCATTGGCGAGTGCGGGGAATGCGACGGTGTATTGCGGACAGGCGAAGGGGGCCTCCAGGCTGAGCGTGCGTTCGCCGGCATCGATCTTCGTTAGCTCTTTAGCGGCCCAGTAGCGGGCGATCTCGCTTAGCTTCATCCAATGCAGGTTGTTATGGCCGGCATGCATTCGCCGGACCGTTTCCTGGAAGACGTGGAAGCCCGTCTCGCTTCCATTGCAGTAGATGCCGGGCCAGTGGCAATAAATGATTGCGGGTTCGCCACGGCGGATGACTTCGGGGAGGCGGCCGCCCTGGGAGTCGGCGGTGATCATTTTGTCCTGCTGACAGGGATCGAGGCCGTCCCAGCCACCGAACCAGTCGCTCGTGCAGGCGATGATGGAGACGACACACTTCGGGTCGGAGGAGCCGAGGCCGGAAGCATATTCGACACGGGGGGCGACGCTGCGGTGGTCGGTGACTGCATGGCGGAAGTAGTGGGGGACTTCGGCGCGGAAGACGTCGCGGCAGGACTGGAGGGTGGCTTGGGCGAGTTCGGGGAGGACGCGAGCGGCGAAGCCGCCGGGGGTGGTGATGCCTTCACAGGGCAGGTCGGCGTTTCGGAGGATCCGCAGCGCGTAGGAGAGGTAGTCGGCGAGTTGATCGGCCGATTTGCCGTCGGTCCAGCGGAAGTTCTCCATGAACAGATCGGTCCGGTCCGGATAGGGGCGGCCGGTTTTGGTGTCGATGACCCAGGTGTGCGAGACCATTTCGGGGTGGATGTCCCAATCGGGGAGGAGGAGATCGCGGACGAGGCGGAGGCTGTCGTCGAGTTCGCGCTTGGACCAGCCGGGGATATCACGATCGACCCAGCCGGTGCAGGCGGGGTAGGGGACGATGCTGTACTTGCCTTTGACGCCGTGTTGATGGCACCATTCGCCGAATTTGCGGACGAAGGAGTCGGGGATTTCGCGGGGAAGCGCGCGCCAGTCTTGTTTGTAGCGGTCGGGGAAGGCTTCTGCAAAATGAGGGATGCCGAAATGGGCCAGATTGACGAGACAGGTGGAGTCGTCGATGATGAGGCTCGCCGGGACACGCGCTCTAGGGTTCAGGACCTCGAAGCCGGGTGCGCGAAGGGGCCGCTGGCCAGGAATCTGAGCGGAGAGGGTGGAGGCCAGGCCTCCGGCGGCGGCGAGGGAAAAGGACCGGCGGGAGAGAGGGGGCATCGGGGTTCCTTGGGTGCTGCAGGGTTCCGCGCATCCGCGGCTTCAATACATGCACTTAGTGTAATAATCGGGACCGCAGGTGTCAATGAAATCCTGCGGCGAGCGCGCAGGAAAGCTAGAGTATGGAATCCTGGAGGATGTGCGCCGAAGCAGGCCGGATCTTGACACTGGGGCGGCGAGGAAACATAATACCACAGTGACTAACCAAACTAGAGGACGACGAAGCTTTCTGGCACTGGCGGGCGGTGCGGGTCTGTTGGGCGCGAACGACCGGATCCGGATCGGCGTGCTCGGGGCCGGCGGGCGAGGGCGGTATCTGGCCGGACTGTTGAAGAGGTATGAAGTGGAGGTGGCGGCGGTTTGCGATGTCTATGAACCCAATCTGAAAAGCGGCTTGGCGGCGGCATCGCCGGGGGCGCAGGGCCATGTGGATTACCGGCGCCTGTTGGAGGACAAGAGCATTGATGCGGTGGTCATTGCGACGCCGGATCACCTGCATGCGCAGATGATGATCGACGCGGTGGCGGCGGGCAAGGATGTGTATCTGGAGAAGCCGCTGGCGAGCAACATCGAAGACGGGTTCCGGATGCTCGATGCAGTGCGCCGGTCAAATCGAGTGGTTGCGTTGGGGACACAGCGGCGCAGCCACGAGTTGTACCACGAGGCGAAAGCGGTGCTGGATTCCGGGGTGGCCGGCAATATCCGGCTGGTGACGGCGTACTGGCTGAACCATTGGAGTTCACTGCGCGCTGCGACGCTGCGGGGGAAGTTGGATTGGGAGTTGTTTCAAGGTCCGGCGCCACGGCGCGAGATGGACCCGGTGCGCTATTTCAACTGGCTGCATTTCTGGGAGTATTCAGGCGGAATCATGATCGGGCAGGCGGCGCATATTGTGGACGGGATCCACTGGATGATGAATTCGAAGTATCCGCTGGCGGTGACGTGCGCGGGCGGGCAGGTGAATGTACCGGGGGCGGAGATTCCGGAGACCAGCAGCATGATTGTGGAGTATCCGGAGAATTACTTGTTCGTGTTCACGCTGGGGTATCAGGCGATGCGGTATCCGTTTGCGGAGGATCAATTGCAGCAGTTCCACGGGGCGAAGGCGCGATTTGATCTGGGGCGGGAGAGGTGGGCGGTATATCCGCAGAGCGAGGAGCCGAATCCGGCGCCTTCGCGGGAGCGGCGGAGGCCGGGGTCATTCGAGCCGGCGAGTCACGCGCATGTCCGAAACTTTCTGGAGTGCTTGCGGACGCGCAAAGAGTCGGCGGCGACAGTGGAGATGGGGCAATCGACCAATATCGTGCTGGGGATGGCAGTGGCGTCGCTGCGCGGCGGGAGGCGGATGGAGTGGGACGCCACGGCGCGGCGAATCAAGGGCTGAGCGGGGTCTTACTGGAGACACTCGGGCAGTGAGCGGCAGCGGGGAGCGCCATCCAGCGTAGCGGGGACTTCACCGCGAATGCGGAGGCGGCGACCGAACAGTGAAGCGACCCCAGAAATGTCGGTGTAACGGAGAATGCTGAGGTAGTGGGGGCCGGCGCGATGGGAGACCGGTGGTGACGTCAGGAGAACGCGGTCCACGGCGCCATCGAGAAGCGCGGCGTACATGGCGTTGATACCCATTTCGTATTGCCCGGCGATGGTGATGCGGGTGGGGTCGACGTGGGGCAGGGTGCGAATGAACTCGAGCGAGCGGAGAAGTTCGTAGACCTGCATGGACTCAATTGTGGTGCTGGCGACCATGGCTTGGCGCTTGAGGTGATGGAGCCGGTCATCATCGGTGAAGCTGCGGAGGTTCTGTTCGAGGGCGCGGCTGCCGCGGTCGAGAGTTTCGACGATAAGAACGGCGCGATCTCCCCAGTTGTTTTCGTGCAGTGGCTGTTCGTTGCCCCAGACGGGGATGCCTCGGCGGTGGTCGGCGATGAGAAGGGCGGGGAGGCGCGTGCCGGCGGGCGCGGAGGCAGGGAGGGAGTAGAGGGCTTTGACGCGGAGACCGTCGAAGGAGGTAAAGGAGACGGACTGGACGAGGCGGCTGCGCTGGGTGGAGGGCGAGCCCCAGACGGGGGCGAGCGGCGCGGGTTGGGCGGGGAAGGAGCGGAAGACTTCG
>JAHDVK010000041.1 GCA_023384675.1 Bryobacteraceae bacterium
CCGAACTCAGCGACGCCTTCCTGATCGCCGAATTTGACGGCGGCCGCTACGAACCACTCGGCGGCGTCATCAGCATCGCCGAGGCGAAAGAGATCGCCGAACACAACATGCGGCGCCGGATGCGCGATCTGGAAGCCAGCGGCGAACCCGCCTGCCCGGATGCCTTTGTGGTCTGGGCCCGCGGCATCGACGGCGACTACCAAGTCGCAGCCCGCTTTGACCCCTGACTCGCAGCCAGCCCACGCCCCCACGCCCCGGCCACCGCGCCGGGGCTTCTCTTTCCTTGCATCGATCCGCAGATTCTACTTGCTTCTTCGCGCGCCCGAAGTGATTCATGGGTTCGCGATGAGGAACACCGACGCGCATCCCACCAAAACGAAGGCCGGAGTGACCCACGAACAACTGATCGCCTGGCCTCGTCGAGCGCGGCATCGTGATCAGGCATGAGCGGTCTCCTTTGGGAAACCACCCACGACGATCTCCGCTGCGCGGTCGAACCGGCGTCTGGTGGGAGTGATTCACCCCGGCGCTTTGCCGTGGCTGTTAACTATATACGGACGCGTATCGTCAAGTGTCCGGAATGGAAACCAACTTTCAAGTGGAAACCAACCGGTTGGACCGTTGTGCTCCGGCGCTCCTGCAAGTGGGGACGTGACCTCGCCGCCTCAACGTCAGAACGGATCTGCACCGCAGCGAATTCTGTTAACATCAATCACTTACGGCTACCGACATGGAAGACCTGTCTCGATTTCTCGACCTCGCATATTCAGGCCGGGCCGTGCTTCTGGCCGGCCAGGATCTTGAGCCCGGTACGACCGAACGCCTTTCACACGCTTTGGCGAAAGCGACTGGTGTTCAGCATGAGATGCCGCTCGGTCAGAGATGCGCCACGCTATCCGACCCGGCCCCGCTTGTTGCGGCTGCGAAGTATGTGATGAACGTCGGTGCGACCTCCGGAATGCGGCTGGTCGCGGAGGTGCCCTGGGCGGCGGTCTTTACGGCTGCAATTGATGACACGCTGTCTGCGGAGTTGGGAAGGCAAGATTCGGAAGGCCGTCGCCTAAGACATCTGGCCGTAGACGAGCGCATGCCCGCGTTCTTTCCGCGGCAGAACGACATTCTGACGGTATTGCACTTACTGCATATTGCCGATTCGCAATCACCGACGGGCTTGCCTGTTTACGGCCGCCATTGGACAAGGGCACAAAAGTTACTCATCCCTGGCGTGCTTAGAGCCATGCCGGAAGCGATCGGACCGGCGCACGTACTGTGTATCGCCGGTGTTTCTACTCGGGGTCACATTAGTAATGACATCGTTGCGGCGATGGCAGCGGATCTTGATCCAGACAATGTCTATTGGTTCATCGCACCCTCGGATGGAATCTCCGTCGACGAAGTTCGTGCAATTGCTCCGCACATTCACCTGATCGAATCCGACTTGCCGACGGCCTTGGCGGCCCGGGAGGGCAAAAGGGCTGCCCTTCTAGAAAGCAAGCACAAAGTTCTCGAAACAGATGACCTTGCGATATCTGTGGCGGTCGGGGACATCCGAAGGGTTCTTACGTTCCGCGCAGCTGAATTGCGAGAGTTTCGGCGGCATCTATCGATCCTACCGGATTTGGCAGATACAGCACCGCCAACTGACTTATCGAGACGAAAGCACGCATTTGTAAACTTCCTATCTAGGAGCAGGCAGACTCCTGACTGGGAAGGGATCGCAGAAGGATACGCATTTGAGCGCGATGCCTACAGAGACCTCCTTGGGATTGTCTTGGAACGTCTCGACGTAATTGCCGGATCGGCCAGTCGATCTCACATGCCCCGTGGCCAAGGCGGCCCAATCATCCTGTCGGGCCCACCGGCAGCGGGAAGATCAGTCGGGCTGCTCTGGCTGGGCTATCATTTGCGCCGCCGAGGGGTCTTCTCAGTGCAGTTGCTCCCGTCCGGCGGGACGGTGGATCACGGGGCTGTCGAGCAGATCATAAGACTTGCAGAGGGACGAGGAGCGACTGCCACCGTGGTTTTGCTCGATCGCACCGATCGCCGAGTGGCGGATAATCTCGACAGGCATCTGCGAAGCGCGGGCCGCAGAACGATCGTTGTTGCCGCCTCCGCTCCAACGATGCGTCGGCAGCCAGGCAGGGCCCTAGATGACATGGACGAGGAGGAGCCTCATCGAGGTACCGAGATAACCCTTGAGCACCGCCTGGCCGAAACTGAGATTCTGGGGTTTCGCCATTATCTTGAAGCGAATAGTCCGTCGACCAGCAGCGACGTAATTCTGAGTCTCCTCGCACAGGATCCAACCGTTTTTGCGCTGCTGTATCGCCTCATCCCGGATACTCGCGAGAACATCCGTAGCGTTCTGATCGATGAGTATATGCAGTTGGCAGAGAACCTCGCTTCCTTTCGGCCTCCAACGCTGGAGGCCGTCCGAGGAAGCACTCTGAGCGACCAACTGCGAGCATGGGTTTCGACATTGGACCGTCCACTGCCTAAGAATGCCCACAATGCGGTCCACCCCCCTGCCCCACCGCACGATCCCTGGTACAACATTGCGACGCAACTGCCGCGGCTAGTTCTACTATTCTCGCGCCTCGACGAAGCCATTACTCTCAGCCTGTTGACCAAGCGATTTCCAGGTCTGTTGAAGGTCTATTCGACTTTGCGGGGTGCGTTGGAAAGCAGCGGCTTGTTTGTTGAAGTGGTGCTCGACAAGCAGAATGACATCGGCCTAACAGCGGTCAATCCATTCATTGCCCAACTACTCCTAGATGCGGCCGTCCCGTCGTCGGTGGAACGCCTTCAGATACTTGCCACTTTGCTTTACGAGTTCCCATGGGACCCGGACAGGAGGCCAATTGACGCACCGGAGCAAGCGTTGTTGCTGCACACAATTCGCAGCATTTCACCCCCAAGTGGACCCTTCCAGGCCGAGTTCCAAAGGACGGAGGACCTTCGTAGTTTGGCGGACATTCTCAGGACGTTACGCGAGAGCTACGGTGCCACCTTACCGCAACTCATATTGACCGAGGGGATCGTCCTGCGGCATCTAGGTCGCCGGCTTGGTGACACAGAACGGCCTCACGAAGCGCGGGAGTACTACCGCCTCAGTAGGCGTGTTCTCGAGTTGGCTCGTGAGATTCTCGCTCGTCGAAAGCCATCTCCGGCCCGCAACTTCGAGATGTCAATGGTGCTGAATGCTATTGCGACGACGATCGGTCACAGTTTTACGGCGGAATCAAGGATGGAACAAGTAGATGAGGCCGAATGCAAGAAGCTCCTTGAGAGTGCGCTGACGACTGCCAGCGAATCTCGGGCATATACAGATGCCTATCACCCACTCGACACCGCCTTCTGGACAAATCGAGACTTTCTCAACTACTTGAGCACGCGTCCAGCGACCGCCGACAACGAGGCTGAGCGCCAGAATGCGCTTCTCAGCATGGCTGATGCTCTCGATAAAGCTGGGGAGTTGGGAGATCTGCCGACAGACCAGGCGGACAGACTCTCGGGTAGACTTGTGGAACTCGATGCGCGATTGAACAATGTCGAACAGGCATCCGCGCGAGCAGAGTCCGAGGCATCGCAAGGTCGCTTCAGCGGCGTCTGCATTCTGGCCCGATTCAGGGCGATTGACAACAAGAACAACTCCATGATTGGCCCTCAGCAGGCAAAGGCAGCACTTAGCTATCTTGAGACTTTCGCACCGCGGATTTTGAATGACGATCGGGCACTAACTCTGATGCACCGACTGTGGATTGGAGGCCACTTAGGGAACAGGCGCATGGATGAAGGCCCGCATGCAATTGGCTGCAGCACCGAAGAGTGGCGACAACTGGAGAGAATCGCTTCTGCCCGCAGGACTCTCGGAGGTAACACGCGTGTACCTTACGTGAACTTCTGGTTTGCTGTCGCGCTCGCACATCAAGGTGACATACGACGTGCTCTGCAGATGTTAGAAGAGGTTCAGGCAAACTCCCTGGCCTTCAGCCACCGACGCCTGACACCACTGGTGTATCTCGCGAATGAAGATGGGTCAGCAAAGGAATTCGGCACGATTGTTCGCCGCCGCGACGAAGATGATCTGATAACCATGTTCGTACCGGCGATTAGCATCGAGGTGCGGCTCTCCAAGAGATATCAAGGTCAGACCCTTATGAACCTTCAGCGCGCCGACGAGGCCAGAGTACTGATCGCACTGAACTACTGGAACCCCATGGCCGTTGACCCGCAGTGGGAGAAGGGCAGATTGCAGCGGATGGACACTTCTAAACCGAAGATTCACTGAGCTTTGCGGTTGCAGCCATGGTCTCCGAAGATACCCAAAACACCGCTGACGCACTTTTTCGCGATCCTCGCCTCTTCACTCACGAATTGGGCGGGCTCGAATTCTACGGCTACTCGACTGAATTTCGTGAGCTGCTTGAATTGTGTCGTGAGTTTGCGAGGGTGGATGTCGTCCGGCCTCCCAGAAAAGCATATGTCTTCTCGGATCCGGCACACGGCAAGAGCTCGTTAGCCAAAGCCATCTCTATTCAAGCTGCATCCAGTGGGGGGCGTGTCGTTTGCCTTGATGGGTCAGTCGGAACGACCGCGAAGGACCTGAAGGATCTTCAGCAAGACTCAGGCGTGCTGGCCGTTATCGACGGTGTACCTGAAGCAGCTGGTGCTCGGTCGACCTTGCTGGATCGCTTCAATTCTCTAAAAGGGAGCGGAGTTCTGCTGGCAAGGCGAGAGTATGTCAGGGACGCAGGCCTCAAGCCCGACGTGCTCGCGGTCGAGATTCCCCATGTCGATGGCCGCCTAGTGGACAAGCTGGCATGGCTGCTCGGACTGGTGGGAGAGCATCTCCGAGATCAAGGCGGGCTTTCCTCCCAGGAGATTATCGACGGATTGCGGCTAGTACCCGTGGGCGCACTGGTGACCTTGACTGGTGTCCCGATGGGCCCAAGAATATCAAACCTCGGATCGCTGGCTACAAGAATTGGACAGGCGATTCAGTTGAGAGTGGGGCTGCAGTCAGAGCAGTTGCTTCCAGAGGCAGAGTTGGCGACGATCTTTGTCGAGTTCCACTCATCGGGTCCAACTCAACCCGTCCCTGGTTTTCGGCTGTGGGTTGAGGGCGAGTCCGACTCCCGGATGTTAGGTTTGGTGTGCCAGCTTGCGCTTCGCGTCCATGGGATTGATCTTCGAGAGGGAATGGCAATTGTCCCACTCGGACAAGGTCGTGATGGGGGTACGAGCAAGATCGCCGAGGTAGTGGTGGGCCGGCACACTAAGCGCAACAGGGACATCTTTTTGTTGGACTCCGACGAACCGGGACGTCACGCGAAAGAAGAGTTGGAGGTCCTCGACCAGGAGGTTTTGCTCCTTGATTCAAGAATTGCATGCAGTCGAGCGGAGTCCGACGTTGAGATCGAAGACTTCGTGAGTCTCGGTTGCTTGGATCGCTTCTACTTGGCGCACCCACACCTGCGGCCGGAGAAGGAGATCGTACGGTACAAACCACCGGTGTCTCGCCGGCTTGTGGTTGACGGCGCGGACAAGGAGCAGTTCATGCAGTGGCTCGAGGCCAACGCGACGTTGGACGACCTCGAGAATCTGCTGTTCCCGCTGTGCGAAGTGCGCAGCCGGTTCTCACTGAGAAATCTTCCGGCCATGAGGGAAAAGCACACCTGGCGCAAGCGGTTGACAGACGAGGTAGTTCCTCACAAGCACTTCGGCAATCGATCAGAGCATTGGGTGTGCCCGCCCGCAAACTAGCGGCAAACGGTTTTAAGGCGCAGTGGCGAACGTTGCGCGGTCTCTCGCGATGCAATGGCCCGCGGAACTGAGAGAGGTTCTGGCGATCTCGAGGCTGGAGTCCTTGATCTACGGCGCCAAGCAAGGCGACGGTGGACGGCTGCACCATGGCTGGGACCAAAGGACGATCAAATGGGCGCAGTTTCGATCCGCTTGAGGCCCCTCGTATTGTGAGAGGTCATAGCGACGGTTAGAGTCGGGACGGCCCTGACCGAAGGAGGCTCGACGCAGTCAACCGGTTTGCTTTGATTGACGAACAGCCCAACAAGTCGGCTGGCAGGGTGTTTTTCAGTTGGCCGTTCGGATGATCCGGCCGGAGGCTGGACCCCGAGGAAGCCATACTTGCTGCCAGTCACATTTGTGTGGGATGCACTGGGAGCTGTTGCTGCCGCTAACCAGAAATCGGAAGTTCGAAAGTGTCCGGCCTGGTTCTGACAACCTGTCGGAGCCGTTAACCAAGACCCCAAAACGGGCGGAGACGGGGAGAAAATGCGGCCGGAGACTGGTTTTGCGCGTCACCTTGGCAGTCCAGGCCGGAATGGGGAGAAAACCGGAGAAAACGAATTTCGCCAAACTGTGGCGAATGAAGGACTTACGGGAGGCGGCGGGGAGTCAACTAACGGCGGGAAAATCGGTGGGGGAGGGGAGTTTGGCTCCCCAAGTCAAACGCTAATGCTAATTGAAAAGAGAGAAAGTCTTGTAACGCGTTGATTCTACGGTGGTGCTGGCAAATCGGCCTGCTGGTCGGCTTGCGGGCGGCCCGCACAGGCACGAACTCCCCGTATGCTACCGTTGTGGCGGGGACTGGAAACCAGCTCACGGTTCGGATGGTGAGCCACTCCCAACGGAAACGGTAAGCAACGGAGCGCTTTCCTGCCCATATCTCGATGGGCTTGTTGCTAGACAACGAGGCCGACCGGATTTCGGCATCCAACCGGCACAGCCTGGACGGCCGCCCATCGCCGCGCAGTTGGCGTCTGGCCAGACTGACAACTTTCCAGGCACATGGAATCCGGCTATCAATGCAGCTTTATGAACATCCGGCCGGCCGTCGGCCGCCACTATAATGCAGGTGATGCTTGTGCGCTTGTCCTACCCCTTGAGTTCCAGCACGCCCTTTTACGACAGCCTTGCGCCGCCGTCCCTGCGCCAGCTTTACAGCCTGGAGCGCGGGGATGCCTGCAACTCCTACTACCTCACCACGAGCAACCATGCCGGCACCCACGTCGATGCGCCGCGCCATTTCAATGCCTCCGGCCGCGCGATCACCAGCTATACCCCCGAAGAGCTGACATTCACCCGGGCCGCGATCATCCAGGTGGCCCCACCCTCCGATCTTCTCCTCCGCCCGGCAGATCTGGAAGGCGCAGCGCGCATGTCCCCCGATTGCGACATCCTGTTCGTGCGCACTGGCTTCGGTTCCCCGCGCGAAAATGATCCCCAAACGTACGTCAACCGCGGTCCGGGCTTCTCGCGCGAGGCGGCCGAATTCCTGATGCGGACCATGCCCGGGCTTCGGGCCGTCGCCATGGACTTTATGTCAGCGTCCTCAATGCTGCATGAGGCCGAAGGTGCGGAGGCACACCGCGTCTTCCTTGGTTGCGCCGGATACAGCGATCGCTCCGTCCTGCTCGTGGAGGACGTGATGATCCCGGCCGATCTGAGCCCCCCACAGCGAGTCATGATTGTGCCGTGGCTGTTTGAAGGCGTCGACAGCGCACCCTGCACCGTACTGGCGGAACTATGAGCGTCACATTGATCCACAACCCTGCCTCGATTGATTTCGACCTCCCTGGCGCCCATCACTACCAACTGGCCTTTCCCCTGGATGGCACTTGGGGCTACTCCATCGTGCCGCTCACGGTGATCAACGGTCTGCGTTCAGGCCAGCCGCCCGGCGTGGCGGTGTTTGGCGGCACGCACGGCAATGAATATGAGGGGCAGATTGCCGTAAAGCGGCTATGCGGCGATCTGGATGCCGCGGCCATGTCCGGGCGAGTCATTCTGATGCCGCAGTTAAGCGAAAGCGCCTGCCGGGCGGGGCAGCGGATCTCCCCCGAGGATGGCGTCAACATGAACCGCGCGTTCCCCGGTTCGCCCCGCGGTGCGCTCTCCTACCGGATCGCGCACTTCGTCAAGACCTTAGTCTTTCCGCAGGTGAAGATCGTGGTGGATCTTCACGCCGGCGGGCACGAGGCGAATTTCCCGCTCTGCACCTCGCTGCACCCAGTCGCCGACCCCAGCCAGTATGCTGAGATGATCGCGGCGGCCTCGCTCTTTGATCCGCCCTTCGTGTATGTCTACTCGCGCCAGATGGCCTCCGGCCTGCTCACCGACGAGGCCGAGGACGAAGGCAAGATCGCCATCGGCGGCGAATTCGGATTCGGCGGCGGCGCCAGCCCTCGCGGGATACTCCATGCCTACGAGGGCGTGCGCAACCTTCTGAAGAAATACGGTCTTCTGGAAGGCGCGATCACACCCATCGATCCGGCCCGCGGTTCACCTCCGCGCATTATCGCCGCGCCGGATCTGCGCGATTACGTCCCCTGCCCGCGCGACTGTATCTGGGAGCCCGTTCTCCAGCCGGGCGAGGATGTCCGCGCCGGTGATCTCATTGGCCGGCTTCATGATTTTGACGACCACACTTCGCCCGCGGTCGAAATCCGGGCCCACAAGGACGGCGTCATCGCCGCTCTCTACTTCGGCGCTGTTTGCCGAAAGGGGCTCACTCTGTTCGTGGTTGCTGAAGACATTACGGATCGAATATGAAGATCACCAGCGTCGAAGTGATGGTGCTGAAGTCCCAGGGGCTCTACCATCGGCCCGAGGGCGCCGAAGAACCCTCCGGGCCCACCACCATGGGCCTCGTCAAAGTAAGTACTGACGCCGGCGTCACGGGCTACTCCGACATGGAGACTACGCCGTCGGTGGCGAAGGCCGTCGTCGAAGCGCCCTCCTGGAGTGAACCGGGCCTCGAGTTCTTCGAGGGTCTGGCTTCACTGGTGGTGGGCGAGAATCCACTGGAGGTGGAGCGGCTCTGGTACAAGATGTACCGCGGCAGCATCTACTACGGCCGGCGAGGCGCCGCGTTGCAGGCGCTCTCCGCCATCGACATCGCCCTTTGGGACATCATGGGGAAGTTCTACCAGCAGCCCATTCACATCCTGTTAGGGGGCAAGTGGCGCGACCGCGTGCGCGCCTATGCCAGCACGCTGTTCCGCCCCACCCCGGAGGCGATGCGCCTGGCCGCACGCCGCTATCTCGACAGCGGCTTCACGGCGGTGAAGTTCGGCTGGGGTGTGTTCGGAGAAGATCGCCGGCGGGATGTTGAACTGGTGGAGGCGGCGCGGACCGAACTGGGCGGCCACAACGATCTGCTGATTGACACCGGCTGGTTTTTCGAGCGCACACCAAAGGAAGCCATTCAGGTGGTCCGCTCCCTGGAGCCGTACGAACCGTACTTCATCGAGGAAATCCTCCACCCCGAAGATTACGACGGCTACGCCCAGGTGGCCGATGCTGTCGATACGCTCATCGCCTGCGGAGAGCAGGAGTCCACCCCCTGGGGATTTCATCAGTTGGTGGAGCGGGCGCGCGTCGATGTGCTCCAGCCCGACCTGACCCGTTGCGGAGGTCTCACCGCGGCCCGCCGCATTGTGCATATGGCCGAAACCGCCAATCGCCTCGTGATCCCTCACTCCTGGTGTTCCGACTTGCTGACCGCGGCCACCCTGCACTTGCTCGCGTTTCAGCGCCGGGCCGAGTTTGTCGAGTTCAACACCTCCAGCGGACCATTGAGCCGCGAGCTCACTCTCGAACCGCTGCGTCTGGAGGATGGCTTCCTCGTCGTGCCCACCGGTCCGGGGCTGGGCGTCACCGTCAACGAAGACACGATCGCGAAGTACCGGATCGCCTGAGCGCCCGGCCTGTTATGGCTTTTCGAGGGACCAGAACTGGATGCCGTATGGATCCAGTGTGGTGCGGATCGATCCCTTCCCGGCTTCGAGCACCCGCCGTTCGATCGGGCGAAGGCGCCGGATCTCGTCATTCGACGCCGTTTCGGCATCCAAGAGAATCCGGCGCACCCGCATGGACTGGGGCAGATCCTCCCACGCCACGTCTACCGTGACTGGCTCCACGGTGAAATTCCAGAACAGGACATTGAACAACTGATAGGTGTCGTCCCACGTCAGAAAGGCGTGGACGCTGGCCTGGTTGCTCACCGCCGCCCGCCGGTCCCCGGTCAGGCGCGAAAGCAGCTTGAAGGTGAAATAGGCAGGCCGGATCGTGTTCTGGTAGTCGAAAAGGCCGTCGTATTGCGGCATGCGGTTCCACCAGCGCGCCATAAACGCCGCGCCGTTGGGAGTCATGAACTGCGCGAAGCGCTCCCGGTCCACATGGTAGTCGCGGATGTGATAGTAGGAGGACCAGTCCAGTCCGGCTTCCTTCATCTGCCACACCGACTCGGCGACAAAGCAGGGCTGGAAGCGCACATCCGTGGGCGGATCCAGCAGCGCCATATTCCACTCGTTCAGTATGGTTTCCGGTTTCAGTGACGGATGCCTGGCCAGAAGCGATTTCGCATAGTCCACTGTGCCGCGGATCTGCGTGGGGCTGCTGCTATAGATATGCCAGGAGATGAAATCGAGTGGCGCCCGGCCGGCGGCGCAGGCCTCCAGCAACGCGGGCAGAATGGGTGAGCGCACGTTGGCCAGGGCCGGTCCTCCGACGCGGGCGGAGGGGTCAGCCCGGCGGACTGTCGCTACTGTGCGCTCATAATACCGGACATAATTATCCGGTTTGAAGCGATAAGGACAGCCGCCATCCTCACCGATGTCCGGTTCGTTGGCCACCTCCCAGTACTTCACCGGAGTGCCTCGATCGATATAGTGCCGCACCGTGCGGTAGATCAACTCCTCCCATTGCGCGTAATCGGTAGGCTCGACGATGTCCTGGTCAATCTGTGGGAACAGCAGGCGCGGCTTGAAGCAAATGGCCAGCAGCGGCTCAGCGCCGGTGGCGCGGATTAGATCCACGGAGCGGTCCAGCGTATCGAAGTGGTAGCGGTTTGCAGCGGGCAGCAGGTCAAAATACTCCTGGACGAACAGCCGGATCATCGCCGGCTGGAGTGCGCGGATTTCCTGGAGGCGCCCGTCCCACATCGGGTCCGCGGAGAGGCCCCCCTGGCCCAACGCCATCCGGTCGATTCGCAGCGGGCCCAGACTCCGCTGGAACTCCAGCCGCAGTTGTGCGGCCGCACCTTGCGCCGCCGCTTCCGCGCCGGACGGCGCCGCGGCCAGCATCCCGGAGGATTGCAGGAATCTTCTTCGTCTCATAGGCCTAGCAGATCCAGTGTGTCCCTGTTGATGAGGGCTTCGATCTTCGCTTCCGGAATGCGCGGCAGGTGGGTCCCATCCACCATTCGGTTCATCCGCCCAAGCGCTTCGATCGTCGAGGCCGGCGTTGTGAACGGGTAATCCGAACCAAACAGCAACCGGTCCAGCACTCCGTACTCCATGGCCGCCACCATAGCGTTGTAGAACTGCCAGGGCCGGTAGTAAAGCGCCGAAATGTCGGCAAACACGTTACGGTTTTTGCGCACCAGCACCAGCGCCTCATTGATCCAGGGATGCCCCATGTGCGCGATCACCATCCGCAGCCGTGGGAACTCCAGCGCCAGCGGTTGGAGCAGCACCGGATCGGCAATCTCCAGGGATACATTGGCGCAAAAGGTCGTGCCCTGGTGGATGAGCAGCGGAATCCGCAACTCCTCGGCCCGCCGCAGAATCCGCCGGAACCTCGTGTCCTGGGGCGAGACGTTCTGATAGATGGGGCCCATCTTGAGGCCCCGCAGCTTCAGCCGCTGGACGGAGTCATCGAGTTGCTCCACCGCGTCCGGGTCCTGCGGATCCACGGAACAGAACCCAATCAGCTTTTCTGGATGCCGCCCCACATATTCGGCCACATATTCATTGGGAACCAGCACGCCGACATGCCGCGCCCGGAATCCCAGTACCACCGCCTTGTCGACGGGCTGCATCGCTTCCCAGTGCCGGTCCAGGTCGACACTGATGTCCTGGTAGGCCTCCCCTGCCACCGCTTTCGCATCGGCGATGAAGTGCTCCCCAATGTGGCAAGGACACTCCCAAACGTGGGTGTGGACGTCAACAATCATCACTGCACCTCACAACACGCCATACCGGGCATAGACATCGCGCAGGTAGGCGCCCTTGCGCAGGTCTTCCCGGCTATGGTTTTCCCGGTTCACTTTGTCGGCGGCCGCTTGCAGGGTCTCGTCCACGACGGCGCGGGGAATCACGACCACACCGTCGCAGTCGGCTACCACCAGGTCGCCGGGGTTGACCATCACGCCGCCGCAATCCACCGGGAAATTGTAGTTGACAACGATGCCGCGCCCCTTCGAATCCACGGGCTTGACCCCGGCGCAGAACAGAGGAAATCCCATCTGGAGGATCTTGCGTGTATCCCGCACCAGGCCGTCGGTTACGCAGCCGCGCGCGCCCCGCGCCACTGCGGCGGTGGAAAGCAGTTCACCCCAGGGTGCGTTGCGTTTCGAGCAACCCGTCGCCACCACCACCACTTCGCCGGGCTCGATACTGTCCACCGCTTCAATTTCGGTGCGGTAGGGATCCTCGGGGACATAGTGCAGATCCATGCACAAGATGGTGCGCGCCCATCCCACCAGCGTGCTCTCCGGCGCCAGCGGGCGGATAAACTCCCGCATTACCTGGTCCGGAAGTCCCAATTCGTCCAGAGAGTCGGAAATCACCGCTGTATAAAGCTCCCCGCGCACACGCTCGAAAAGATCCAGATCCCCTTGCGAGGCTCCATGGCCGGCCGGTCCGCTGAGTTCCTGCGAGGTTTTCAAAGACACCTCAATCCTCCCTTTGTTGCCACAAACAATTCATGGGATGCTCAACAACACGAGTGAGGTGATGCCAAGCAGGATTCCCGCCAGTCCGTAACCACCAATTCTCTCTTTAAACACCATGATTCCCGCGGCGGCTACCAGAAACAGGGAACCGCCGGTGGTAATCGGAAACACAATGTGCCCTGGCACCTGGCTCGCCAGCGCCAGTCCGGTGAAGCTTTGGCCTCCCAGGCTGCAGGCGCCCATCGCCGCGCCCAGGATCACTTCGCGCCGCTTGAGGTTGGTGAGTGCGCCGCGCAACGCGAACAGCGCAAAGATGAGTCCGCCGAGGTACCAATAAAACAGGTACTGCGCCTGGTATGGTCCGGCCAGGCCCCGCTCCGTAAGGATCTTTAAGCCGAACGGGCCGAATCCGTTGGCGAAAAACGCCACCAGCATCAGGCGAAACCAGATGCCAGCATTGTTCGTTACAGCTTCGTCTGTTCGGATCTGACTTTGTCTTTCCATAGGAGTAGCATCGCCACCGGAATTAGACACAGCGCAAAAGCCTTCAGCGCGGTGACCTTCTCCGAATAGATGAGTACGGAGGCTATAGTTGGCACACCGGATGACAGGTTAATCGCCAGCCAACTCGTGGAGATGCTCCCATGCCGGATGCCTGCCTGAAACGCCAGAATCGCCACGGCAGCGGAAATCCCGAACGGTATCCCGATTATTACGACATCGGCGGGCGCGGCCGGGCTGGTGCGTTGGACCACTAAGAGCACCCCTGACACCATCACGAATGACCAGAAGTACAGCAGCGCGGTAATGGCGTTAGGGCGGCAGTTTCGTGTGTCCGCCATCTTATGGAACACTCCCAGCGCGCTAAAACTCAGCAGCGCCAGCAACATCCATACGTGACCCATACCGATCGGCATCTCCTCGCTAAAGTATCAGGAAAGGCGCGGCGGCCGCCCGGCCGACGCGCCTACTTGCGTCCCGTTGTCAGAACAGGAATTTCAGGCCGAACTGAATTGTCCGCGCGGCCTGTGCGCTGAGAATCCGGCCAAAAGCGGGGGTATTCAACGTGGTCCCCGGATTGTTCAGGTTGACGTGGTTCAGGGTGTTGAACATCTCGGTCCGGAACTGGAAGTACTTGCTCTCCGAGACGCGGAAGTTCTTCATGATCCCGAGATCGAGAACATGGCGCCCTGGTCCATCGAAGATATTCTGTCCCGAGCTGCCCCACTGGAACGCCGCTGGCGCTGAAAATGCAGCGGTGTTGAACCAGCGGTCGCGAGTGGGATTGGTTTCTTTAGGATCCCCCGCCAGGTTGGCGCGTGTGTTCCAACCGTTGCCCAGCGTCGCCCCGGGGACGATCACCGAGAGCGGCGCTCCGGAAGTGAAGCTGTTAATACCGCTCAATTGCCAACCGCCGATAAGCAGGTCAGCCGCTTTGGTCATTGAGGAGCCCCATTTCTTGCCTTGGCCCACCGGAATCTCCCACACCGTGTTGAAGAACAGGATATGGGTCCGGTCCCAGCCGGAGCGCCCCCTCAGGTAGCCCTCAGGAGCGAACGGCACAAAGGCGTCGTACTCATTGGAAGGGGTGTTGTTGGAGATGTCCTTGGCAAAAGAGTAGGAAAGCATGAAGGAGAGGCCGTCAACAAACCGCCGCTCCGCCTTCAACTGCAGCCCGTTGTACCAGGACTCGCCGAAGTTCTCCAGCACGTTAAGCGAGCCAAACGCAGGGTACGGCTTGGCTGCCTGAAGGTTGGTGTAGCTTCCCGGGCGCACTTCGTTGTAGGCGCGCATGCTCACCTGTTCATCGAGACGCGTCCCTACATAGGAAACCGTCAGGGCCGACTTCCAGGGAAGCGCGGTCTGCAGCGAGATGTTGAACTGGTGCGTCCGCGCCTGCTTCATGTCCCAGGCGGGCGCCTCGCCGATGGAGGGCTGGATGAACGTCCTGGGGTCAGCCGGCCAGGCGGTCTCCCAGCGCTGCTGGGTTAGCGCGCTGAAAGTGTTGGCTTCCCAGGCCCAATAGGGAGGGCCGACGATGCTGGATGCGGCGCGGTTGCCGGTAAAGGAGTTGTAGAAGGTCCCATAACCGCCGCGCACAACGAATTGCTTATTCGTAAAGGGCCTCCAGGTGACGCCCAGCCGGGGCGCCCAATTGCCGTTGCCGATGCCCAAGCTGTAGGGAACACCTGCTTCCTTCGCCGTAATCCAAAGCCCCTGCGTTGCCGCAGCGAGGAACTTCGAGACGGGTTGCTGGTTGAGGTTCATATTGCCGTCAGTATCCACACCAGCGATCACCTTGCCGATTCTTGGATCGAACGTGGCTCCGTTGCCAGCTACCAGCCGCCGCTCGTGCCAGCGCTCATAGCGCAAGCCCAGTGTCAGTGTCAGGTTCGGCTTCACACGCCAGGCATCCTGGACGTACAGGCCGGAATAAGGTGCGTTTTGCAGTCCGAAACTCTCCAGCGGGAAATTGCGCAGAGTGGATGACACCATCCCCAGCAAATAGTCCGCGAAACCGTCACCGGTGTATTGGCTGTTGAAAGTAAAGCCGCCGCGAGGGGAATGGGAGCCGTGGCGGCCATACACGGACCGGTCATCGAATTCGTAACCGAAGTTCAGCGTGTGTGCGCCCCGGATCATGTTGACTCCGGCTTTAAGGTTGATCGCATCGCTCCAGAGCCGTCCTGGCACGCCCCAAGGGGCATTGAAGCCGGTGTAGCCCGCGAAGCTGACGTTGGGCATGCCCACGAAGTCCTCCCTGCCTTCCGTCGGGAATCCTTGAATGCCCGCCTTCTGCGTGAGGTTCTCGATACCCGCCACGGGCGAAGTGAAGGTGTTGTCCGACTTGACGTAGCCGGCGCTCACCGTCAACAGCATGCTCGGAGTCAGCGTGTTGGTGTAATTGCCGGCTATGTTGTACTGCCGCGTGCTGTTGTCACCCCTTACATCCGGGCGATACCCCGGCGAATTGACTTTGTTGTCCACGACGACAGCCCGGCCGTAGATGCGCTGGGCGTCCGTGAGCTGGTGGTCAACTCTGCCTGTGTACTCGTACGTGTTGTTCTTGTTTGGTGCGATCTCCCGGAACCGGCCGTCAGGCGAGTTCGCAGGCACCAGATAGGGGAAGAAGAACTGAGATGCGCTGGAGAACCGGCTCTGCGGAATGATATTGCCGGCGAACGGCTGCCCGGTTTGCGGATCCTGGATCGTACGGCCCACCGCGGAGAAGTTCCCTTGCACCATTGCGCTGGAGGGCACGACCGAATTGTAGATACTGTCGCTGCGAATCAGCGTTCCCTCCATGCTGCCGAAGAAGAACGTCTTGTTCCGAATTATCGGCCCGCCCACAGCCGCGCCAAACTGGTTCCGCCGCAGTTTCGGGATCGTTGTAGCGAAAGTATTCCGGGCGTTCACCTTGTCGTTCTGCAGGAACTCCCACAACGTGCCGTGAAATTCGTTGGTGCCGGACTTCGTCACCACCTGCACTTGCAGGGGATTGCGTCCGAATTCCGCGCTGAACGAATTGGTGAGGACGTTGAACTCCGCCACGGTATCCACGTTCGGGATGGCCATGCCGCCTTCATCCATCGCGGCATTGGAGTTGACGCCGTCCAGTTGAAACTGGGTTTGGTTGTTGCGCGTGCCGAAGCCCTGCACCGTGGTGCCGCGCTCCGGGCCGCCGGTGCCGATGTAGCGCATGCCCGGCACCATGTTGACGAGTACGAGGGGGTTCCGCAAGCTGAGCGGCAGCTCGCGGATCTGATTCATCTGTACGACCGTCCCCACGGAACTCCGCTCGGTTTGCAGCAACGCTTCCGTGGCTTCCACCTGGATCTGTTCGGTGACATCGCCGACCTCCAGCGTGGGGGATATGCGCGCGCGAGAACCCACCATGATCTCTGTCCGTGAGACACGCCAGGTCTTAAAGCCGGGCGAGGTGACGGAGATGGAATAGGGGCCCACGGGCAGGGCAAGAACTTCAAAACTGCCCGCATTGTCGGTAGTGGCGCTCCTGGTCAGACCAGTATTCAGATTCTCGACTGTAACCTTGGCGCCGGGGATGACAGCGCCGGAAGAGTCCTGCACTGTTCCGAACATTGAACCTTCTGTGCCCACCTGGCCGTAAGTGAGGCTTGGTGACCCCAGCAGCAGGAGGACAAAGAGCAGATAACCCAGAATTCGGTTCATCTCACAATCTCCTTTTCGAATTCGCTCAGTCATTGTTGTGTCTGCCTCTGTTGGGCTCCGGCGAACAGCCGGCGCCCGGCGATACTAACTAATAGCCGGCCACGATCGAATAACGCGATTCGCTCGGACCGGAGATCCGGATCGACTCGGTCTTGGGGTCGAAATCGGTCCAACTCCGCCCGTTCACCGTAACGGAGCGGAGGGGAAGCTTCTGCGGATGACGCAGCCGGAGCACAATCGCCCGCGGGCGGCTCCGCGCCGGCGCCTCAATCGCTGCCTCAATTCTGCCGGCACCGGCCCGGCTGGTAATGGTCATGGAAAGCGGCCCGTAGTAGGTGGGGGCGTTTCGCACCACCAGCCTCTTGCCCTCCCCCAACCAGGCGCGCGGTATCGCCTGCGCCAGTAGGAGCGCGCCGTCGTCAGCTTCCCGGATGAGCATGTGACGGTACAAGTCAAACCAGGCGCCGTCAGTCGAGGGCGGCCCGAAGTACTGTCCATGCGTGAAACGGTGTTCCACCGGCTCCAGGGCCGAGTGGCTGAATGCGCTGGCGATGTAGCTGTAGAAGACCCGGATTGCGGCCTCTGCCTCGTCGCGCAGCAGGTAGCCGGTGGCATGCTGGTTGTACACTGGCTCGTTAGCGATGCCCCAGCCCTTGTAGAACAGGTTGTCTTCGTGGTCATCGAGCAGCCAGTCCGCCAGATGCCCCTGCGGATCCAGCGCTTGCAGCCGCACCATATGCGCGGCTCCGGTATCCACATCGGTGGGATACCACTCGTCCAGAAGCCGCCGCGGTTTGAGTGCTTCCGCGGGAACATAGGGGACCCACCGGCCATCGCGCAGTTGCACCACCGGCGATTGCATGGCTGCTGCGCCAAAAGCGCGGTGGACCGCAGTGTGCAGTTCCCGCGCGGCGGCTCGCGGTTCCTGTGATCGGGGGTGGCCGTATGTCTCGAGCGCGCGGCCGAATAGCTCCAGCCCCGCATAGAAATACGCCTGGTTAAACGCCCAGATTCCCTCGCCCGTCAAGTCGTTCAGCGGCGCGGGCACGAGCCCGCGCGCCGTCCCCGATGCCGATTGCGCCGTGCGGAGTTCTCCCAGGCACCAGTCCATCGCCTTCAGGCTGTACGGCAGTAACCGGTCAAATGCGGCCCGGTCACCGGAAAGCAGGAAGTTCTTCGCGACGACATACAACATCGAGGGAGTATAGACGCCCCAGTTCGCGTAGCCACTGACATGCCCGTTGCTTTCCTGGTTGTTCTGATACTGCGCGATGAGTTCCTCGGCGGATATGTCGTGGTGACCCCGCAGATCATAAATCATGTAGTCGACATATACCGCCTGGTTCACTGGCCACGGCGTGCCGGTCTGGCCGTAGGCGAAGTTGGAATACGGTAAGTCAATCCGCACATTGGCGCCAGACCCGTGCCGCCGCGGCAACCGCAACGCATGCCACAGATTCGCCCGGAACAAATCGTTGACCGCCTTTTCGGGCGCCTCAAAATGCGCTCCACGGTTCAAGTAATCCGTCCAGTACTTCACTGTGCCCTCGCGGGCCCGCGAATAGTCGAGCGCCGCGAGCTTGTCATCCTCTCCGGCGGCAAGAATGGGAGAGGGGAGCTTGACGATGAATTCGGAGCTCCCGTTGGCGGGCAAGTCTTGAAACACCGTCACATCCAACCGTTTCTGTTGCCGGGCATAGTCCTCCGCGCCCGCCCACACTGGTTCTCCCAGCCGGCCTTCGATCGACAGCAGCGCCCGCGCGAAGCCCGCATCCCGGAAGATAATCCCCTTGTCCGATCGCTCGAGGCGGAAGCTGGAGTCGAAGTGCGGCTCGAGTTGCCGTTTGTGCGTCATGCTCACCGGCACGGTCCGCGCTTGTCCGGTCAACTCCGTCAGGCGCACTTTCTGCAGCAGGACCATCTTGAGGTTGCCGCGCCGTTCCGCTGGCGGACCCTCGAGCGGATAAGCAAACTGCTCCACCTCATAGCGCACGCCATCCCGTTCAAAGATGGTTGTGATCACTGGAAGGCCATCGAGCAGACGCTGGCTCTTCCAGGAGCGCGTGATCCCCTGCTCCAGATCGCCGAAGGCGAACCAGAACCGGAACTTGTCCGGATTTCCGTAGTCGTTCCAAACACCAGCGCCTCGGTCAATTCCGAACTTCGGGATGGCGCTGTCCCAGGTAATGCCTACGATGTGGCCTGGGCCGCGCGGCTGCGGGTTGACATAGGCCGGATCGCCCATGTCCTCCCATTTCTCCATGTATTCTTCGAGGCTGGCTTCCCGGCCTGCGCTCAATTGCTCCCGCAGGCGGGTGCCCTGGCGGGCTGCCAGCGCCTTACGGTGATCGAGGAAGGGAAGCGGCTCGTCGCCCGCCGTGACATACACGTTCAAGGCAGGCACCCAGATCGCCTTCTCCGCCAGGAGTTGATCGACCGTCACGCTGAAGCCCAGCGTGCCCTCGGCGTTCATCTGAATTGTGAGTTTCGGAGACTGCGGCGTCATGGCGGCATCCCGGCTCCAGCGCCTAGCCGTGTCCGGATCGCTGGCGGCAATCAAGTCCGCCCAAATCACGTGCAGTCCTTGCAGGCGCTTCCGCGGTGCGCCGTCGTAGACCAGCGTGAACCCAAGGCCATCCACGTCGCCCGCTCCGGCGCGTGTCTGCCATCCGTCGTCCCGCAGACCCTCGCCAGCCTCGAGCGATATGCCCTGTACGCCTTCGATCCGCAACCCATCTGTGGCGGCGATGGGCCGGATGAAGTAACTGGCCGCGGTTGCGGCTTCATGGCCCCAGCTCACCTGTAGCTTCAGCCGCTCCTCGGCGCCCTGGCCGGCCATCCCGGCCGACAAGGTGATAATACATACAAGTAAGAGTTGTTTCATCGCCGTCCTGTCTTGTTCGTCTCCAGGCTGCGCTTGAGGCGGCCTGCATCTCCCCAGACCGATTTCGTGTGCGCCAGGATGTCCTCGGCGCGGAACCAGAACCGCTTGGCCTTGCCCTCGCTGTTCAGACGCGCCTGGTCATTGTAGTGGGGCGACCGGGGATCCTCCGACTGTCCATAAGGCAGCAGGCTCCAGATCTCCTTTGGGTCCCCCTCCATCACGACCAGCAGGTGGCCCCACCCATCGTTGGCGTGAATGCGGCCGTCCTCGCGCTCTTCGCCGGCATCCGGGTGTAGTACTCCGAATGCCCCCGTACCGCTCAGCGGAAACTCACCGCCACGCGATACCACGTTGATCTCGCCCCACCGCACCTCCCGTTTGCCGTACCTTGAGGCAAGCAACGCCAGAGCTTCTCTCAACGCTTTCAGCGCGCGCTCCTGCTCCTGTGGGGCGTCGATGTCGATCTTGCGGCGGTCGTACGAACTGAAACGACCCGCCGCCGCGGCGCCATACAACTCGGCATAGGCGCGCGCCCAGAAGTGCAGATGGGTGTAGGCGGTCGAGTCCTTGTGCGAACGGCGGTCCCATGCCTGCAGTCCCGCCACGGCCCGCCGAGCCAGGTCGTTCTCATCCAACGTCCGTGCCGCCCGCTCCAGCAGCGGCACTACCACGTCCGCTGCCATAACGTAGGTGTCAAATCCCAGGTCGATCATTTCCTGCACCGAGAATTTGCGCTCCTGCGTCAGCACGGCGAAGAGCCGCTCTCCTCGCGTGTTTAGCGCTTCCTCGCCCGAGTTCTCAGGCGGCGTGCGCTTCAGATAATAGGGCGCCGGGTCTTGAGGCCGCAGCCCGGAGTTCCGCGTCACCACCCACGCTGGGTTGTTGCAGTTTTGCAGGAAGCCCGCGGCGGGATTCTGCACCTGCGGATAGGCGCTCACCGGCAAGTACGGGCCCCATTCCGTCGCGCTCGTCCATCCCGGCACCGGCTTGCTCCAGTCATATCCGGACGGCCTCTGGGCCACCAGCGCGTTGTGGATCCAATACAGGTTCTCCTGGTCCGTCACCAGCAAATTCCAGCGCGGCATCGCCTGCCGCGCCACCACCGCGTTAAACTCCTCCAGGCTTTGCGCCTTCATGAACCCGTACAGGTTCGCTCCGTAGTCAACTCCCGCGAAGTTCGGTAGTTTCACGGCCCACGCCCGCCGCTTCCCGCGATCTACCCTGACCACCGGCCCGTGATGCGTGTAGTACAGCGGCAGTGTGATCGTCTCCATGCCGGCCGGACCCTTGATCCGGAACCGCTCCGCTTCCACCCGCATCTCGCGCCACGCGCCGTCGTAGAGGTACCTCAGGTCGTCCTGCGGGTGCAGCTTCTCTTCATACACGTCGGCAATGTTCGGGTCGTTCCAGGTGGCCGACCACGTAATCTTGTCGTTGAATCCGTTTAGAAAGAACGGGCTGCCGAACCAGCTGATTCCTCCCGCGTTCAACCGTCCCGGCACCATCAGGTGCGCCTCGTAGTTCTGGAACCGGTTGGCCCACGGCATGTGCGTGTGCTCGACGTGAATGATCCGCCCGGTAGCTGATTTCTGCCGCGCGATCGCCCATTGGTTCGAGCCCAGGTTTGGAAAACTGTACGTCTGCCCCGTCAGCTTCGTCAGCGCATCGTGAATGCTGTAGAAGCGCAGGTAGTGGCTTCGCTCCAGCGCCTCCACGTCCTCGGCCGAAATCTGCTCAATCCAAGCCGGTATCGTCCCCCGGTGCTCCTCGATGTATGCGTTCACCCCGCGCGCAAATCCGTCGAGTACCGCGTACACCTCGCGCGGAATCCGCTCCCGCTGCTCCAGCACTGCCTTCTTCGTCCGCAATAGCCGCTGCAGATAATCGCCGCCCCAGCGGTATTCGTACGGAATGAACCGCAGGTAGCCATCGCCCAGCGCTTCGATACCCAGCACCTCCGCCCGGCGCCCTTGCGCGTCCAGATACTGGATCATCATCCCTTCCAGGTGATCCTGCGCCTGGGCGTATCCATATCCGAAGAATGCTGCCGGCTCAGTGTCTCCTACAATGTGCGGAATACCGTAGTCGTCGCGGTAGATCGTGACCCGATCGGCCAACACATCCCGGGCAGTGACAAGGTCGCCGCTCAGCAAGAGCGCCAGCCCGAGAAGAACTGCCCGAAGCTTCATTTCATTGAGAAGTATAAGCGGGGCCTCGCTGCCGGAGACCTGCAATCGTAGCCATAAGGCTCGACTTTTCCAGCCTATTGGAATCTTCCCGCTTCTTCCGTCCTCCTGCCGCCCCATCGCGCGCCACGGGTGATAGCGTGTGGTCATGCAATGGCGATTCCTTCCCGGATACTTGATGGCGGTCTTGGCCGCCGGATGCCTTGCGCCGGGCGGCCAATCCGCCCCTCGGCCCAGTCTTGATCTCAACGGAGCCTGGCAGTTTCAGCTTGATCCGAATTCCCAGGGCGAAGCGGCGCGCTGGCACGAGGGTGGAGTTCCCCTCGCCAGCACAATCCAGGTCCCCGGCGTCTGGCAGGCGCAGGGAATCGGTGCAGCCTCAGGAATCCTGCGTAGCCACTACGTCGGAAGAGCATGGTACAAGCGGGAAGTCTCCATTCCCGCCGACTGGGCCGGCAAAACCGTGCTCCTCCATGTAGGAGGCGTTGTCCGGCAGGCGGCCGTTTTCGTTAACGGCCAGAAGGTGGGAGAACACGAAGGCTTTAGCACCCCGTTTACTGTCGACGTCACATCCGCCGTGCGCCCCGGCGCTGGCAACTGGATCGCGTTCCTTGTTGAAAATCCCGGCCAGGACGTGACTGAATCGCCCGATATGCAGGCCTCGCCCCAGGTAACCGGCATGTTTACCTACATCGGAAACTGGGGCGGCATCCACGGCAAGGTGCATCTGGAGGCGGCAGAGTCATCTTATATCGAGCGCGTTGCCATCACCCCGCAATTGGCCTCTTCGCAGGCCGTATTCCGCGTGCACTTGCGCAGCCGTCCCGGAGCGGCGTCCCGAGCGGCCACCGTCACCGTGGAAGCGGGCCAGGCGCGCGCCTCCGCCTCCCTCCGCCTGCTGGCCGGCGACGCCACGGAAACCGAGATCCTCCTGCCCCTGCCGGGCGCCCGACTCTGGACTCCCGACGACCCGTTTCTTTATTCCGCGACCGTCCGCGTTCAGGCCGAGGGCCTCGAGTTGGACCAATTTTCCACCCGATTCGGCATGCGCGAAATCACCACGCGCGGCAATGTCCTCCTGCTCAACGGCACACCGCTGTATCTCCGCGGATTCGGCGATGACAATATCGAAGTGCTCTCTGGAGTGGCGCCCGCCTCAAAACAGGTCCACCTGGAGCGCCTCAGGCTGGCCCGTAGCTTCGGCTTCAACGCCGTCCGCTTCCATTCCATGACCCCGCGCCAGGAGTACTTCGAGGCCGCCGACGAAGCCGGCATCCTCGTGATGGCGGAACTGCCCGTCGCCTACACCATGCACTTCCTTCCGCACAAAGACAAGCTCCGCGCGGAACTGGAGCGCATCCTCCACGCCTACCGCAATCATCCCTCGTTCCTTTCCCTCGCCTTTGGCAATGAGTTCAACCTCTCCTGGCTCAAGACCGAGGGGGAACGCAAGGAGTTCCTCAACACCGTCGCGGACTTCTACAAGCTCGCCAAGTCCATCGATCCCTCCCGGCTCATTCTGTCGAATGACGGCTACGTTATGCGTCCCACTGACATGGTGAGCCTGTTTCGCGATGCCCCCGGCGATGTGCCCGCCGTCCGCCACGAGTTCGGCAACTACTACTGTTCCCTGCCCGACCCGAGTCTCATCCCCCTCTTCACCGGTGTCCTCGAACCCGGCTGGCTCCATCAGAAGCGCGCCTGGATCGACGCCTCCGGCCTGTCCGGATTGTATGACCGCTACCTCCGCAACTCCTGGAAGCTCCAGCAGCTCGGCCGCAAGTATCAGATCGAAAACGCCCGCCGCCTCCCCGAGTTCACCGGGTATCACTATTGGCTCATCGTCGATTTCCCCGGTGGCACTGGCGAAGGCGATTCCTGGGAGGAGGGCTGGTTTGACTATTTCTGGCGGCCCAAAGGAGTTACGCCCGAGCAGGGCCAGGAACTCAACAGTCCGGTGCTTCTGCTCATCGATGCCGATGTGAACCACCGCACCTTCTGGGCGGACGCCCCCCGGCGGATTCAGGTGTCGCTCTCCAATTACGGTGATCAGGAAATTCGCAACGGCATGATTTCCTGGCGCCTCCTCGACAGCGGCCGCGCTCTGGCCAGTGGCCAATTAAATGGTGTGAACGCGCCGCTCGGCGCCGTCTCCCCCGCCGGCGCCATCACCCTTGGGCCGGTTCCCGTGCCACAAGCGCGGAAGCTGGAACTCGTGCTCGAAGTCAAAGCCGGTTCGGCCACTTATTCCAATCGCTGGAACTTCTGGGCTTTCCCGCGCGGCCGCCTACTCAGCCAGGCCTCGCTTACCGTGGCTTCCCAAGTGCGCTGGTCCAACCTCCGCCGGTTCTATCCTTTCCTCACCGAGTTTCAAAGCGGAGATCAGCCGCCCGCCGTTCTCCTCACTTCCACCCTCGACCAGGCGGCTCTCGCAACTCTTGGAGCCGGCGGCCGCGTCTGGCTAATGGCGGACCGCGACAACTTCAACCGTAGCGGCGACGCCCATTTCTTCCCCGCCTCCGGCGGCGCGCTCGGTTCCCTGTTGCCGGATCATTCCGCGCTCGCCGCTTTCCCCCACGAGGGATTTTTCGATCTCCAGTTCTACAATCTCCTCGAAGGGGCCTGGAACCTCTCACTCGATCGCTGGCCCAAGGAAATCGAACCCATCGCCGGCGCTATCCGCACCACCTCCTCCTTCCTGAGCAAACAGAAGGACCTGTCCCGCACCGGCTACATCGTCGAAGCCAAGGTCGGCCCGGGCAGCCTGCTCGTCACCTCGCTCGATCTGCGCGCCCACCACGACGAGGCCTATCCCGAAGCCGTCTCCCTCTTCGACAGCCTGTTGCGCTACGTCACCGGGCCAGACTTCGCACCGCGCGTCCAACTCGACAAGGAGCAGATTGACAGACTCGCCAGCCGCTGATTACTTCGCCGCCCAACCCCCATCCACGGCCAGCGTCGCCCCAGTAATGAACGAGGCTTCCTCTGATGCCAGAAACAGCACCGCCCACGCCACTTCCCGGGGGTATCCCACCCGGCCCAGCATCGTCATCCCCCGCTGCCATTCATAGGCCGGCTCTCCCGGCTTCGGAGAAATCCGCGTCTGGATCGGCCCCGGATTCACCGCATTCACCCGGATGTTGTGCGGCCCGTAGTCATAGGCCGCGCTCAAGGTGAATCCCAGCAACGCCGCCTTCGTGGCCGTATATGCCACCGAAGTAGGACAGCCCGCCACCGCCTGCACCGAGGCCACGTTTACTATTGAACCACCGCGCTGCTCCAGCATTGCCGGCAGGACCGCCTGTGTAAACCGCTGCGCCCCCATCAACGCCACCTGAATGCACCTGTTCCACTCCTCTTCCCCGGCATCCAGCACACCGTGGAAATTGCCCAGGTACGCCGCGTTGTTCACCAGAATGTCAATGCGCCCCGTCCATTGCTGTGCCTGCGCCGCCACCCGCACGGCGTCCTCCGCCGCGGAAACGTCCGCTCGGCAGAACACCGCCACGCCTCCCTTCGCGCGAATGCCGGCCGCGGTCACCTCACCCGCCGCTGAGTCAATGTCGCACACCAGCACCTGGGCGCCTTCCTCGGCCAGAACCTGCGCAACCGCCTGTCCGATTCCGTTCGCGCCTCCCGTAACGATCGCCGTTTTCCCGTTAAGCCGGTCCATGTCGCCCCATTCTTGGCCGCCGGTCCGGGCCAAGTCAATTGCTAGAATGAAAACAATCTTGCTAATTGGAATCCGGGGACATTTGCCATGTCAGCCGTGAAGACACCATCGGTGCCGGCTTTGGAGCGCGGCCTTGCCATCCTCGAACTGGTAGTCAAATCCCGCACCGGGTTGACCTTCTCCCAGATCGCGCGCCGCGTCGATTTCCCCAAAAGCTCGACGCATTGCCTCCTGCTGACCCTCGATCGCGAGGGCTTCCTGCGCCGCAGTGGAAACGCCGGCCGCTATGTCTGCGGACCGCGCCTCGCGCATATCGCCCGTTGGGCGCTCGATGGTGCGGCCATCCGCGAACGCGCAGCCCCCATCCTTCGCGAGCTCTCTGTCCGCTTCGGTATGACAGTTCACATGGCGATCTTCGAAGACGATCAGGTGATCCTCATCGCCAAGGCGGCCCTGCCTGGCGCACGCGGCGTTTCCACTTGGATGGGCAAGCGCCTCGACCTGCACTGCACCAGCCTCGGCAAGTGCCTCGCCGCCTACCTGCCCGAGGCAGAGGTGGAGCGCCTGACCCGCGAGCGCGGCCTCTTCCGCCATAACGAGAACACCATCATCAGCCTTTCCCGGCTCAAGCTCGAACTGGAAAGGACCCGGCAATTGGGCTACGCCATCGACGATGAAGAAGAAGAACTCGGGGTCCGCTGCGTCGGCGTGCCGCTGTTTGTCACCGACGGCAGTGTGACTGCTGCGCTCAGCGTCACTGGAACCACGGAATCGATCAACTCTGACAACTCCCCTGCGATCGTGGAAGCACTAAAATCCTCTGCCCGCCAGATCTCCGCCCTCCTCGCTACCGCCCACACCGCCGAATAAAGCCAGCCGGACGATCCAGAGCGGCTGGTACTTATGTGTGGCCTTGTTTAACTGGTTAACCAGCGCCCCGTACGATCTTGACCGCGCACTCGAGTGCTCGAACGCTCCGCTGAATCTCAAGGCGAATCTGCCCCCTGTGGCTACTTGTACAGCCCGCTGATCGCCAAGCTCACAGGCTCCCGTCGGAGGTGGTGGGTGTCGATCTCCGCTTGCGTCGCGCCGCAGCCGGTGAAGATGGATTCGAAGGCTTCGCGGGGGGAGCGCATCCAGGCGGTGGCCAGGGCGGCGGCGTTGCTGGTGTGGTCGGTTCCGCGGGCCTGGCCGATGTCGGCGCGGATGCGGAGGCGGAGGACCAGGGGGCGATCGTGGCCGGCGAGGTTGTCGTTGAGCCACTTCTCGTCGTAGTCCTCGCCGCCGAAAGCGCCGGCGGGCGCGCCGAGGATCACCACGGTCGAGCCGGGCGGGAGTTTTTCGAGCAGGATGCCTTTCAGCATCCGGGCCTCGTTGAGGCTGATGCAGTGTTGGGGTGGGGTGGCGAGGATGCGCTCGCTGTGGTCGGGACGGGCGATGGTCTTGAACATGGTTTCTGATCTCTCCTTGGGTTGATGGGTTGACGGTTTACTGGCTCTCACGCCAGTCGAGATAACTCTGTTGCGCGGCGAGGCGCGCCACGGTGGTGGACAGTAGGGGGTATTGGGCGAGAATGAGTTCGGTGGCGATGAGGAGGGCGTCGGCTTTGACTTCGTCTGCGGTGCGGTGCTGGGCGGTGAGCAGGCGTGGGTGTTTCGCTTTGATGGCCGCCCAGGCGGTGTCGTCGCCGGGGGACGGTGAGAGGGTGACGGCGAGATCCGCGGCTCGGATGATGTAGGGGCGGACTTCGCCGATCAATTCCATGGCGGCTTGGGCCTGGCGGGCGGCCTGGCCGGTGGTGAAGTAGGCGCCGATGGCGCCGAACCAGCGTCTAATGGTCTTCAATTGATTCCTTCTCCTTTTGTGTGGCGGCGCTGCGCATGACGGCGAAGGCCGCGCCGCTGAATCCCGAGATCAGGTGCGTGAGGATGGGCACCAGATCCTTCAACACGCCGGCCACCCAGCAGGCGGTGGCCAGCAAAAAGACGTAGACTGCCAGCCAGGACAGCAGGCGGTCGAGGGTCCTGAGGTCGAGTTGGCCTTGGGTCATTTGAGCCTCCCGAGGACGAAGGGCATGGCGACCTGCGAGGCTGGGGCGGCGACGCTGAGGCCCACGCCCGCCCAGCGGAGCCAGCGGGGGCCGGGCTTCGTGATGGTGGCGAGGTTGGCAGAAGTCAGAGCAGCAGAGGCCGCCGCCTGTTGTCCGCTGCGGGCGCTGAGTTCGGCGGCTTCCACGAGGCGCGGGGTCGCGATGGCGATGTTGGTCATGACGGAGTCGGCTTTGAGGGTCATCCACCAGAGCTTCGATTGGAGGCACTCGCGGCCCTGCTCGGGCGTGCCGCAGTCGAGCCAGGGTTCGAGGGAGGTGGTGAGACGGTTGGTGCTTTCGAGGACGCCGGTGGCGGCGGATGTGGTGGTCTCCGTCTGGCGCAGGATCTCGGCGGTGCGGGTATCGACGAGGGCGAGCGATTCAGCCAGGCGCTGGTCAGCAACGGCGAGGGTGTCGGCCACACGGGCGTCGCTGCGAGCGATGAGTGTATCGACGCGGCGGAGCACCTCGGCGCGGGTGGCTGTGAGTTGGGTATCGACGATGGCCTGCGTGGCGGTGATCTGCTCGCTGGCGAGCATCAGGACTTGGTCCGGCAGGGCGCGCCAGGCGCGGATGGCGAGGGCGAATTCCACGCCGCACCAGGCGAGGACGCCCAGCAGCAGCACGGTTGCACCTTTGACGACTTTGGTGAGCATCATGCCTCCTCGAACAGGGCGCGCTCGGCCGCCCGGCGCCGCACGAGGCCCGGCAGTTCGACGCCCTTGGCTTTCGTCCATTTCGCGAATTCCCGCGCGGCGCCGGCGAGGTCGCCGGAGTTGACCATTTTCAGCAGGGTCGAGCGCTTGAGATTGCCGAGACCGACGTTGTAGGCGAAGCTGACGAGGGCGTCGAACTGGTTCTG
>JAHDVK010000042.1 GCA_023384675.1 Bryobacteraceae bacterium
CTCGATGAGCTTGCCGGCGCTGACAGCCACTGAGGTCTACGACCAGGCCTTCCGCGCCGGTCTGCGACCAGACCCGCTGCTGACCGTGTCGGAATGGGCCGACCGGTACCGGCGGCTGTCGGGCAAGTCGGCCAGTGAGCCGGGTCCGTACCGCACGGAGCGGACGCCCTACCTGCGCGAGATCATGGATTCCCTGTCGCCGCTGGCGCCCGTTGAGCGCGTGGTGGTGATGAAGGGCGCCCAGCTTGGGTTTACTGAAGCTGCTAACAACTGGGTCGGCTATGTGATCCACAAGTCGCCGGGGCCGATGATGGTCGTCCAGCCGACCGTCGAGATGGCCAAGCGGAACTCGAAGCAGCGCATCGATCCGCTGATTCAGGAAAGCGAAGCGCTGCGGGAACTTGTTCGCAGCCCGCGATCGCGGGACTCGGGCAACACGGTCCTGTCGAAGGAGTTTCCCGGCGGCGTGCTGGTGATGACGGGCGCGAACAGCGCCGTCGGCCTCCGCTCGATGTCGGCGCGGTACCTGTTTCTGGATGAGATCGACGCCTATCCGAACGATGTGGACGGTGAGGGCGATCCGATCAACCTGGCACACGCGCGGACGAACACCTTCGCACGGCGAAAGATATTTCTGGTCTCAACGCCGCTGATTACGGGATCGAGCCGGATCGAGGCTGCGTTTGCCGAAAGCGACCAGCGGCGGTACTGGCTCCCATGCCCGCACTGTGGCGAGTTTCAGGTGCTGGAGTTTGAGCGGCTGCGCTGGCCGAAGGGCGAACCGCAGAAGGCGGCCTATCACTGCAGGGCCTGCGTGCAGCCGATCTTCAACCACCACAAGGCGTGGATGCTACCGCGTGGTGAGTGGCGTGCTGCGGCCACTGGCGATGGCCGGACCCGCGGATATCATCTGTCGAGCCTGTACAGCCCGGTGGGCTGGTACGCGTGGGAGCGCGCCGCGGAGGATTGGGAGAAGGCCCAGAAGGATGTGGAACGGCTGAAGTCGTTCATCAATCTGGTGCTGGGCGAATCCTGGCAGGAGCGCGGCGAGGCTCCGGACTGGCAGCCGATCTACGAACGACGGGAGGACTACCGGATCGGCACGGTACCCGAGGGCGGGTTGTTCCTCACCGCCGGCGCGGACGTGCAAAAGGATCGCATCGAGTTGGAGGTGGTGGCCTGGGGGCGCGGCAAGGAGAACTGGTCCGTCGATTACCGCGTGCTGATGGGCGACATCGCCGAGGGGGCGGTGTGGCGGGATCTGGATGAACTGCTGGACACCGAGTTTAGCGGGCTGCCGATCCGGGTGCTGTGCATTGATTCGGGCTACAACCCGCAGATCGTCTACGACTGGGCGCGGCGGCATCCGCAAGCATCGTGGGGCCCGGCAGGCGCACGGGCGTCGCACCCGCGCACGGTGGTGGCGGTCAAGGGGACCTCGCGCAGTGACCGGCTGATCGTGAATGCGAGCGTGGCCGATGCGGCAAGCAAGCGCCGGGCGGTGCGGGTGTGGACCGTCGGGACGCCGGTGGCGAAGTCGCAGCTCTACAGCTGGCTGCGATTGGTAAGGCCGACCGAGGAGAGCGGGGAGCCGTATCCTGCCGGATTTGCCCACTTCCCGCGCTACGAGGAGGAGTACTTCCGCCAGTTGACGGCGGAAAGCCTTGTCAAAGGGACCTGGGTGAAGGACCCGAACCGGCGCAACGAAGCGCTTGACTGCCGGGTCTATGCGCGCGCGGCGGCGGCGATCTACGGGATCGACCGGTTCACCGAGCGGCACTGGCGGGAGTTGGAGGCGGCGCGGCCCCGCGTGGAAGCCGAGCCTGAGCCGGAAACAGCTGCACCCCGGACGGTGCGGCGCCCCGTCGTGCGTTCGAACTGGATGCAGAACTGAAATGCCTTACACCCAAACGCAACTCGAAGCGCTGGAGGCGGCGCTGGCCAGTGGGACGCTGCGCGTGTCGTTCGAGGGCCGGAGCCTCGAGTACCGCAGCGTGGATGAACTCAAGAAGGCGATCGCCGAAGTGAAAGCGGCGATGGCGGCGGCGGATCCGGCTCGGCCACGGACGCGGGTGATCCGGGTCTACACGACGAAGGGCTTCTGAGCGAATGAGCTATTTCCGGAACCTGATGAGGGCGGCGTTCTCGCCCCTGCTGGGCCTGTCGGCGGGCTACGAGGCCGCAGCCCAGACGCGGCGCACGCAGGGCTGGAATCCATCGACCGACGGTGTCAATGCGCTAATCACCGGCGGCGGAGACGCGCTACGGTCCCGCTCCCGCGACATGGTGCGGCGGAATGCCTGGGCCAGCAATGCGGTTGAGAGCTTTGTGGCCAACTGCGTCGGGACAGGCATCAAGCCGCAGTCGAAGCATCCCGATCCGGTGGTGAAGAAGCAGCTGCAGGAGTTATGGCTGCGCTGGACCGATGAATCTGATGCCGGGGGGCTGACCGATTTCTACGGCCTCCAGGCGCTGGTCTGCCGCTCGACGATGGAAGCGGGTGAGTGCATTGTGCGGGTCCGGCCCCGGCGACCGGAGGACGGGCTGGTCGTGCCGCTCCAGCTGCAGCTGCTCGAAGCCGAGCACCTGCCTACGGGCCGGAACGAGAATCTGAGCAACGGGCATGTGATCCGCGCGGGAATCGAGTTTGACAAGATTGGCCGGCGCGCGGCGTACCACCTTTACCGGGAGCATCCGGGCGAGAGGCTGATGTTTGCGCAGGCGGGGGAGACGACGCGCGTGGTGTCGAAATCGGTGCTGCACGTCTACAAGCCGCTGCGCCCGGGCCAGCATCGGGGCCAGCCCTGGCTCACCCAAGTGCTGGTGAAACTCCACGAGCTCGACCAGTACGACGATGCGGAACTGGTGCGGAAGAAGCTGGCTGCGATGTTTGCAGCCTTCATCATCGAGAACAACCCCGATGACCCGGTGATCGGTAACAAGCCCGGTGAGGAGCAGAAGGATGCCTCGGGCGCGCCGCTGGCGGGCCTCGAACCCGGCTCGATGGTGAAACTGCTGCCGGGCGAGGATGTGAAGTTTTCAGAGCCCGGCGATGTGGGCGGCATGTACTCGGAGTTCATGCGGGTGCAGTTGCGCGCGATTGCGGCCGGGTTGGGCATCACCTATGAGCAGTTGACCGGGGATCTCGAACGCGTCAATTACTCCTCGATCCGCGCCGGGCTGCTCGAGTTCCGCCGCCGCTGTGAGCAGTTTCAGCACCAGGTGATGGTGTTTCAGTTCTGCCGCCCGGTGTGGCGGGCCTGGATTGAAGCCTCTGTGCTGGCTGGCGTGATCAGCGCGCGGGACTACCGGCAGAACCGCGAGGCCTATCTCGACGTCGAGTGGCGCCCGCCGTCCTGGGCCTGGGTCGATCCGCTGAAGGACATGAATGCCGAGGTCGTGGCGGTGCGCGCTGGCTTCAAGCCCCGCAGCGCCGTGATCAACGAGATGGGCTACGACGAGGAAGACACCGACCGCCAGGCGGCCGCCGACAATGCCCGCGCCGACGCACTGGGGCTGACCTTCGATTCCGATCCCCGGAAGACGAACTCCAGCGGCCAGCCGAAGTCGGAGAGCGAGGAGCCACACCCTCCCGCAGAACCGGGAAAGGAACCAAACCCGAAATCATGAAGAATCTCTCACATCTCGCCGCGCGTGTGTTCAACACGCCCCTGATGATCGACCAACAGAAGTTGACGGTCGTGCTCTCCGCCTTGGCGCCCCGGCTTGGGGTGGAGCCCCCGATGGTCGACGCGGCCCTGCTGGCCGAGCAGCGCAGCCGGCGCTCCTACGCCGTCACCGAGGCTGGCGTGGCGGTGATCGAGGTCTCCGGCAGCCTGGTGAACCGAGCCTCAGGCATGGATGCCCAATCGGGCCTCACCTCCTACGAGCAGTTGTCGAACGAGATGATCGAGGCGGCCACCGACCCGGCCGTTCGCGGCATCCTGCTGCGCGTCGACAGCTACGGCGGGGAAGCCGATGGCGCCTTTGACCTCGCAGCGCTGATCGAAGAGGCGGGCAAGATCAAACCGGTCTGGGCCAGTGCCGACAGCCTGGCGCTGAGTGCCGGGTACCTGATCGCCTCGGCAGCCTCCCAGGTGTGGCTCACGCAGACCGCCCAGGTCGGCTCGGTCGGCGTCATCGCCATGCACTTGGACCAGAGCCAGGCGGACCAGGCGCAGGGCATCAAATACACCACGGTCTTCGCCGGGGACCGAAAGAACGATTTCAATCCGCACGAGCCGCTGTCCGAGCACGCCCACGAGGTGCTCCGCACGGATGTGGATCTGCTCTATGCCCGGTTCGTCGAGGCCATCGCCCGCCAGCGAGGCGTTAGCGCTCAGGGGGTCCGAAGAACACAGGCTGGCATCTTCCGCGGCGCCGACGCCGTGGCCATCGGTTTCGCGGATCGCGTCGGCACCTTCCATCAGGTGCTCGCCACGATGTCCGCACCATTTCATTCCACGACTGGAGGTAAGCCCATGTCCGAACCCATGCAGGTGGCCACCGCGCCGCCCGCCACCCCGAATCCCGATCTCGCCGCCCTCGAAGCCGGTGCCCACAAGCGCGGCTACGACGAAGCGGCCGAGATCGTCGAACTGTGTCATCTGGCGGGCCGCGTCACGCTGGCCACCGAGTTCATCGCTCGTGGCCTGAGTGCCGCCGAGGCCCGCAAGGAACTGCTGGCGCTGCGCGTCGGCGAGGACAGCCAGGTGGACATCCGCTCCCATGTGCTGCCCGAGGCCTCGACGGGTGTGACCCAGAACCTCGACGACAACCCGGTCGTCAAAGCCTGCGCCTCGCTCGGCGCGAAAGGAGGCGTGTAACCCATGCCTGTGCTCAACCAACCCAACCGCCTGGGCGACTGGCTCAAGTGGGAGGAAGTGAATCTGTTCAGCCGCGACGAGGTCGTGCTCGGCGCGGGCAATTTGATGACCGGCGCGATCGTTGGCCGGAAAGCTCCGGCAGTGACCGTGACGGCGGGCGTCGGCAACACCGGCAACGGCGCCATGGGCACGGTCACGCGCGGCCCCGCCGCGCTGCCCGGCAACTATGTGCTGACCTGCATCACGGAAGCCTCGAATGCCGGCGTGTTCAGTGTCGTGGATCCGCGCGGCCTGCCGCTGCCCAATCTGACCGTCGCTGTGGCCTACTCGGGCGATCACCTCAACATGACGCTCGCAGACGGCGGCGAGGACTTCGACGAGGGTGACACGTTCACGATCAGTGTGGCCACCTCGAACGAGGTCGGCGAATTCAACCCCGCTGCCAGCGATGGCCTGCAGTTTGCCGCCGGCGTGCTCGCTTTCGATACTGACGCCTCCGGCGGCGCAGTCCCGGCTGTGGTCATTGCCCGCCAGGCGATCGTGCAGCGCAACCTGCTGGTCTGGAAATCCGGTGTCACCGCGCCGCAAAAGGCGGTGGCCCTCGCGCAACTCAAGACCCTGGGCATCCTGGCCCGGGAAGGAGCCTAACCCATCATGCCGACGATGAACCCCTTCGCCAATGATGCCTTCAACATGGCCGCGCTCACCTCGGCCATCAACAAGATCCCGAACACCTATGGCCGGCTGGAGCAGTTGAACCTGATGCCGGCCACGGGCGTCCGCACCCGCACGATCCTGATCGAGGAGATGAGCGGCGTGCTGAACCTGCTGCCCACCATGCCAGTGGGTGCGCCCGGCACCCAGGGCACGCAGGGCAAGCGCAAGGTGCGCTCGTTCGTGATCCCCCACATCCCGCACGACGATGCGGTGCTGCCCGAGGAAGTGCAGGGCCTGCGCGCCTTCGGCTCCGAAACCGAGATGGAGGCCCTGGCGGCGCTGTTGGCCCAGAAGCTCCAGAACATGCGCAACAAGCACGCCATCACGCTCGAGTATCTGCGCATGGGCGCGCTCAAGGGCGTGATCCTCGATGCCGACGGCTCGGTGCTCTACAACCTGTACGACGAGTTCAGCATCACGCCGAAGACGGTCAGCTTCGCGCTGGGCACCGCCGGGACCGAGGTGCTGCTCAAAGTGCTCGAGGTGAAGCGCCACATCGAGGACAACCTCAAGGGCGAGTTCATGACCGGCATTCACTGCCTGTGCTCGGCGGGCTTCTATGACGCCCTCACGACGCACTCGAAGGTGAAGGAAGCCTTCATGTACTTCCAGCGCAACCAGCAGCTGGGCAACGACTACCGGATCGGGTTCACCTTCGGCGGGATCACGTTCGAGGAGTACCGGGGCCAGGCGACGGACGCGGTGGGCAACATCCGGAAGTTCATCGAGGACGATGAGGCCCATTTCATCCCGCTCGGCACGGCGAACACCTTCCGGACGCACTTTGCGCCGGCGGACTTCAACGAAACGGCCAACACGCTGGGCCTGCCGCTCTATGCGAAGCAGGAAGCCCGGAAGTTTGGGCGCGGGACGGATCTGCATACGCAGTCGAATCCGCTGCCGATCTGTCTGCGGCCCGAGGTGCTGGTCAAGGGGACGAAGTCCTAGCCCATGGAGGCGTGGGAGCAGCTGACCGGCACGTTGAACGCCAGCGTGCTCGACGCCTTCGGGCGTGTTGTGACCCTGCACTCGCAGGCGGGCGGGACGGTGGACATTCGTGCCATCTTCCAGCCCGCCCGCGAGGCGGAGGACTCGGCGCCGGGCGTCTATTCGGTGATCTTCGTCCGGCTGGCGGATCTACCGGCACCGCCGGCGCGGGGCGACGCAGTGGATATCGGCGAAGTCCGCTACAAGGTCTTCGACATCGAGGCCGATACGAGCGGCGCCGCCGTTTTGCGGCTCAGAAAGGTGCAGTGATGGCGACCGTACGGGTTTACCAGAAACGCCAACTCCGGCTCGACCTGCTGAACTTCAAGCAGCGTCAGATGTACGATCTCGGCACTGCCGGGGTCGACACCGTGAAGTCCAGGCTTGCGGCCGCACAGGGCCCCGAGGACTCCGCGGCCAAGCCGCTCACTGTCCGCTATGCCAAGTGGAAATCGAGGCAGGGCGGCAGTAATCGCCGCAACCTCTCCTTCAGCGGCAATCTCCTACGGAACTTCCAGGTCCGCACCGTGAGTGAGGGACGAGCCAAGGCGAATCTCTCCACCCGCAAGGACCGCATCAAAGGCCGCGCCAATCAGGCCATCCAGCCCTGGATGGTCTTCTCGCCCCTGAACCGGCAGGCGGTGCTGGAGAAAGCGCAGAAGACCGTGGAGGAGATGAAGTCCCGCCTCCTGATTGAGCGCAAACTCGGAGGCAAGCAATTGTGATCGACCCGGCTGAATTGATCGACGGGCTGATCGCCACCCTGCGCGACATCCCGGAGTTGGTGGCTGAAGTATATGGGGACGACCGGCGCATCTACGCCTACCACGACCAGTTCCCGCAGAAATCAAGCCTCCTCGCCGCGATCCACGAAATGCCCGCCCCGGCCATCATGGCCGCCTGGCAGGGCACTCAGCCCGGCAGTTTTGGCGGCATGGACGTCTGGAAGCACAGCGTCACGCTTTACCTGCGCGCCGGGGAAAGTCTGCCGGGCGACCCGCCCACCTTCTACTACCGGCTGTTCCGCCTCATCACGAAGGGCGTGCCAGCCTCTTTGGGGGTGCCGATGCTGAACGCAACGGTCCATCCCTCCTGTTACCCAATGGATCTGCCACTCATTCAGCGGCAGACCGATGCCGAGGGCCTCGACTACTTCGAGGTGCCCCTCACTTTCACGGAAATCGGTGATGACTGACAAAGTCTGGTTGAAGCGCAACGACGGCTCGGGCGAGCCCCAGGAGTTTGAGGCCACGCCGTCCGTCATCGTCCCCCTGATCATCGCTGGCTGGAGCCAGTGTCCGCCCCCGGAGAAACCCACCCATGTCGACGACAAGACTCCAAGAAATCCTGATCGCGTTCGGAAAGCAGAAGCAGACTGACATCGCGACGGCGAACTCCGCCGCCCAGATGTGGCAGTTGCGGAAGCTAAACGCCCAACTCGCCAATCCGCGCCTGAACACCGAAAACGACGCCGAGGAGTTCGGCAAGGGCCACGAGTTTGCCGTCCAGTCGTTCCAGACCTCGTGGGACGTGAACGGCACGCTGGAGAAGTATCTCAGCGCCGAGATCGCGGCCTGGGCCATGGCTTTCAGCCTGGGCAAGGCGGTGAAGTCCGGCACCGCACCCAATTTCACGTACACTTGTGCGCCGCTGATGCCGGCCTCGGGCGATTCTGCCGAACTACCCTACTTCAGCTTCGCCGAGCAGATCCGGCCCGGCGCCGGAGCGGTGCTCGACCGCATGGCGGTGGGCTGCGTCGCGGAAGGCTGGACCCTGACCATCGGCTCGGGGCCCGGGCGCGCCAACTCGAAGATCACTGTCGAGTTTGTCGGCTCGGGCAAGTTCGCCGAGCCTTCGGCCATTGTGATTCCGGCTGCGACGCTCGAAAAGCTGCTGCCCTCGGCTTCTCTGGCGCTGACGATCAGCGGCGTCAACTACGTCACGACGAAGAACATCGTTTCGCTGGAGGCGGGCTGGAAGAACAACGTGCGGATGGACAGCGGGTTCTATCCGGGGTCCGGATTCCAGACGGTGGGCAACGCCACGTCGGGCGCCATCCGCGGGCGGTTGGAGTTCGGCAATCGCCAAGCGACGCTGCGTTTCACGGCGCGCTACGAGAACGGCTCGACGGAACTGACCAAGCTGCGCCAACAGACGAGCGGTGCGGCGGTGCTGTCGCTGACCCACGATGTGAACAACTCACTCGCAATCACCTGGCCGAAAGTGAGCTTCGCCACGGCCGAGTTGGGGGAGACGGACGGGATCGTCACGGTGGCCGTGGAATGCCTGCCGATGTGGGATGAGGCCAACGGGATCATCTCGGCGGTGGCAAAGTGCGGGGTGGACGGAATCGGTGAATAGTGAACTTCCGCGCAATTGGGCGGAAGTTGCCTCAGGAGAACTCTCATGGAACAAACCAAAGCTGTCTTTGACGCGGCGCGGCCGATCACGCTGAAACTCCGCACGCCGGAAGGCGTGAAGACCATCGGGGTCCGCTTCCCCACCGACGAGGAATGGATCGAACGCCAGCGGCGCCGGAAGGTGCTGATCAAGCAGTTGGGCCGGGGCGTCTCGGAAACTGTCGTCTCGGGCGGCGAGGACGCCGACGCGGCACTGCTCGCCAAGATTCGCCAGGGCGAGGGTGCCGACGTCGACCCGTTCGAGGCCAGCCGGGTGATCGACCAGCTGGGCCAGTGTGATGTGGATGATGTGGTCCAGGAGGGCGACGCCTTCCGGGTGACGCTCCGCGTGATCGGCGGGACGGTCGAGCATACGCTGCGGATGCCATCGGCGAAGGACGTTTTCGACTACCGGCGCGCGTTTGCCCGCGTGCTCGATCTGCCGTACAACCGGCAGGAGTTGACCGTGAACCTCGCCGCTGGAGGGGCGCTCTACAAGAAGTTGGTCACCTCGACTGACGGCTACGCCGGCGAGCCGCCCATCATCCACCAGGCGGTGGCCGTCCGCGCCACGATCGACGCCCTCGATGCCAGCTTTCAGGAGACCGGGGACCCAAACTGACGGGCGGCGAGTGGCCCGAGCGGCCCTCGCTGCGATTCCTCATACATTGGGCGCTGCGCCGGGAGGAACTGTGCGACCCGAAGCTCTGCCACGATGCACCGGACGACGGTGGGCGGTGTGATCACTGCCCACTGGACCGGCTCGACGCGGCGCAGGCAACAGAGGCAGGGCATCTGCTGCGCCGAGCCATCGACCTGCGTGCGGCGCTGAAACTGGGGATTATGATCGGACTAGAGGAAGTGCGGGCGGACGAGTTTTGGGCGATACAGGCACTCGACGATGGACGAGATTGTTTGGAAAATGAGAGGCGAGCCGGCCCCAACTAGAAATGGGAAGCCAGTGTCTCGACAGATTTCATCAACCTGCCCGGTCTGGACACCGGTTGCCCGAGGATCTACTCACAAGCTCAAGTCAAATACTCCGAGACCGTGGCCTGGCCGATCCGGCAACTTCCCGCAATCTGGCGCTGACTCAACCCCAGGCCCGCCAGCCTGAGGACGGTTTTGATCTTGTGCATGGACAACCTCTTCTGCGGCACCCGGAATCCTCCACTCCTTGAGTGGAGTCCGGTCAGCCACCGGATTGCCCAGCCTCACCGCCCCAACCCCCGGCCGAACTGATCGGCATGAGTTTGGAACAGTGATCGCCATCACTTTGGAATGGTGATCGCCATCAGATTGGAATCGCGATCGCCATCAGTTCGGAACGCTGATCGGCTTCGGTCGGAATACGCAGGCAACAGCACCTTCGATGGTGCCCAACTTCAGAGCCGCGCGATCCGGGCGCGATTCGGAATCGGCACTTCCGCGAGATGGCGACTACACGCCCGGATGGATGACCGGAATGAAATCTCTACGCTTGTAAATAACTGTAAGGCCGTTTGAATCAGCTCGGTGATTCTGGCAGGCTGCGGAGGGAGTCCCGTTTTGCTTCGCACGCCGGTGGCACACGCAGAAGTCACGGGACGACTGGATTTGAAAGAGCAGCGCGTGACCTTCAGTCAGGTCAACATCGGATCGTATCGTTGACATCCACCTTGGGATTACGACCATCAATTGGAAACAACAAAGACTATTGCGTTCTCGCGGACCACTTTCTGGCGATAGTTCACGTCGGTTCCGCATTTCTCCTTTCCTCACAAATCTAATCGAAAACAAACAGAGCGCAGGCTTCTCCCTAGCGGGTACCCTCCAGAACAAGCGCACTTCGAAGGGCAACCTCTCCAGGGGCTCCGACCGCTGCCGATCTGCTTGAACGGTGTTCAAGCTGATTCGAAGTACTTTTTTCGCCGGTTGTGGAACGCGGGCAGGGTGCCCTCCAGGATGTCCACGATGGCTTGGTTGATCTTCGGGTTCTCGATGGCGCCAGAGAGGTACTGAATGGTGTGGTTGTTGTACTTCTGCAGGTCTGCCCAGATGATCTGCTCGGCGTCGCAGACCACGGCGAGGTTCGGGTTGTGCGTCACCATGAAGAGCTGGCGACGCTGTTTTGCTTCCTTCATGCATGGAACGAGCAGCTCGAACACCGTCTGGTTGTCCAAATTCTCTTCGGGCTGATCGATTAGCAGCGGAATGTCGTCTTTGTCCACGAGCAGGTAGAACACGAGCAGGAGGGCGCCCCGCTCTCCGGGCGAGAGCTCTGAGAGTTCCTTGTCGCCCATACGCAGTTCGTACCGCGGGTTAAGGTACCTCAGGGAGAAGATGAAATCGTAGAGTGATTGGACCGTCTTTCCTTTGCGGAGCTGATCTTTGACTCGGACGACCTTGCCGGCTTCGCGCCGATGGTTGTGCAACGCGTCCACGATGTCGTTGAGGAACGCCTCGATGCCTTCTGCTGTCGTGAAATCGTTGGTATTCAAAATATCCTTGAGGAGTTTGGACCCTGGCTCAATGCCGCAGAAGCTACCAGCAACACCTTGGCTGATGAGGTCGAAGAACTCGGCTTGAAAGCCGGTATCGAGGATCGCAACATCGAAGTTGAGCTGAAACTTCTCGTTTGCGAGCGGCCGGGTTTCGATGAACCTGTTGACGGGAGCGTACAGGTAGCGGTAGGTCTGCGCAAGGCGGCGAATCACCTCGTGGATTTCTCTGCTCTTGGAGAGGCGCCGAGCTCGTGCGTCTGCCAGTTTATGGGGGATAGTGTCGAGATCTACGAGCTGCGCGCGGTAGTATTCCAGCGTGTCGGCAGTGGTCGCGTCGCCGATGATGCTGCCGCGTGTCCGCTCCCAGGCTTTCTTCGCGGCTTCATAGGCTTGGTAGCGACGATTTGGCTCGTCCAGCGCGTTCTGGAGGTCATTGATGCGCGCTTCTATCCCAGCCTTCTTGTGAATGAGGCCTTCTGTGTTGGTCGTGTCGAGGCTCGTATCGATCTCTTGCTGCTCCGTGACAATCTCGGTACGGCACCCCTCTAGAGGCTCCTTTGTAATGGTCACTCGGATCAACTGGTCCGTGGTGATGCCGATGCTTGCAGCTTCTTGTTCGGTTTCGCGTTGGAATCCGTGGACCTGTCGTTGCAGGTTTTCGAGCCGGGCGCTGATTCTATCCGCCGTTGCGAGGTTCTTGGCGAGTACGGCGCGGCGCGTGCTGAGTTGCGCAATGCGTTCTTCTTCAGCGGCGAGTTCTGCTTTGGCTGCCTCGATCTCGGCGTTCAACGCTGGATGTTCTGGATCTTGGACTGGTTGCTCTACGACCGCTGGCTTGGCGTTGTCATGAGCCGCGAGTTCCTTCTCTTTCTTTGTGACGAGGTATTCAATGCGCTGCCGATTTGCTGGTTCTGCGCGGTCCTCAAGAGCGATGATCTCTACGTTGATCCGCTGCAGGTCTTCCTTGAGGAGATCGCTTTCATGAATTGCTTCCGTCGTCTTGTACTCGATGAGTTCGTCGAGCGTGGCCATATTGAGGCGGTCCGGTCGTTCGACGTGGGAGAAGATGACTTTCTTAAGCTCCCGATCAAAGTCAGATTCTTCGATTCTGCCGAGCTGGGTACAGATTGTTTCCAGAAACCCTTGCGGGATGTACTTGACAAGCTCTGGTTGCTTCTCGTCGACCGTTTCTTCCAGTCCACGAGTAATAGATGTATTGCTTTCGAGCGTGACAGTGGCCTGGAAGTGCTTGGCCTTATTTTCCTTGGCTTGCCGGAAGTTGTCGCTGCTCAGGAAGGTGAAGTCTTGGTGCTGGCGGGTGTTCGCGAGCAGGCCGATGATATCCGTGAGCGCGCTCTTGCCCTTTCCCTTATTTCCGATGATCGCGACAAGCCCGGGATTCAGCGGGATGGCGTTGTCGAACCAGACTTCGCCGATGGTGGCGTTTGCCTTCCGCTTGATCTCGACAGACCGGAGGTACTTCGTGGGATTGCCCTTGACGCGTTCAATCTGCTTCGGTACGGCGCCCACGAAGAGTCGGTCATCCGGCTCCACGCGGACTTGCTGGAGGCCTGCGAACGTGGTGTCCGCCTTGATCCATGTGTAGCAGTGCCCGAGTCGATCTTTCGTGTTCGTTGCGCCCCTATATGTGTGGGCGTCGCTGCAGTCTAAGAGGAGATTGTTCACGCCGGCATCTTGGAGGGCCTTTTTTGCGTTCTCCCACCGCTGAATCGTGTCCGCCGCGATGAAGACGAAGTCCGCGCCGTTGATGATGGTCTTCTTTTCAGCGATGGAATGGTCGTTCCATTTGATGTCGGCCCATTCCGTCTTGCCCACGGCAGTCAGATACTTATCTTCAAAATAGTGGGAGGCGAGCGCATTCCGAATCGCATCGAGCCTCAAACAGAGATTGTTGAATCCTTCTACGAGCGGTGTTCCGTAATTATGTCGCTCCTCCGCCGGGACAGATTCAATGATCTTGTGTCCGAGGTCTTCCAGGCTGTTCCTGGTTGGAATGCCCATCCACTTGATCCTCTGTGGATCATGCGCTGGGCTGAGTTGATACTTGCTGGAGAGTGCATTCAGGAATTGTTGCTCAATTAGGTCAGGAGAGAGCTCATCGGAGAAGATCACATGATAATTGACGCGGCTCAAGTGATGGTTCGTGCCTCCGAACTTGTCCACGCGCAATTCAATGATGGGGAGGAACAGATCGATGTTCTGTAGTCGGTTGGCTGCTTTCTCCGCGATGATGCGCCGGTAGCCGTCCAGGAAGATGTAGTCATTGATGCCGATGACTTTGAACTCTGGCGGGAGCGCTTCGAGTTCGTCAAGAAACTGTGCCCAGGGGTCAGCCCCGGTGTAATGGTGGACGATAGATTCGGGCGTATGCACATGCAAGTCCCACTTTCGCCACAAGGATCCTCTCGGGTCGTTCATATCGGTAACGGTCAGGCCTCCGGACACACTGCAAGTGCACGCCCTCGAAATTGAGGACAAATGTTCTTTGCTTCAGTTCGATTCTAGTTCGCACGACAGCCTCGGCGCTACTCTAAGTTACGAAGGCGCGGCTCCGGTTCGCGTGAACGGTTCTGATCTCTATCCCGCAACAATGAGCCTGTGGCGTTCGACCCAAACGTAGAGAATGAGTGGTCAGTTCGGTGCGCCCGTCTGGACTAGGACCCATAAGTCGGCCAGCATCCAGCTATCGCGTTGGACTGCCACTTGGCCGAAAGACGCCCATTTCGAGGATGTGCATTCAGCCGATCCATCGGAATCGTCGAGGATCCGGAACTTACGGCTGAAGCGTTGGAAGCAGCGGTTGGGGGAGCAGGGCCTGGCCATAGATGAGCTGCCCCTCCGCGGCCGCAAGGTGCACCTCCGAAATCGGGACCGGAAGCGAGTCGGTCGTCCTCCCCAATTGCTTTCGACTGTAGCTGAGACGACTGCCTGGTCCGTCCGGTGATTCGCTCCCGCCCCACACGCCTGTGAACAACAAACTCGAACTCGTCATCGAGGTAGACACCAAGGGTGCGAACGCCTCGATCAAGAGCGTCAACTCCAGTCTTTCCTCGATGGAAGCGGCGGCGGTCAAGACGGCGCGCGGAGCCTCTTCCGGGATCGACTCGCTGACCGTCTCCATCGCCAAGGGCGCAGCCGCGGCGAACGTCCTATCCAACGCCTTCGAGCGCGTGGTGGGCTGGCTGAAGGAGCAGATCGTCGAAACGTCGCGGCTGGCTGCGCGGAACGAAACCCTTGCCGTTGTCAACGCGCAGCTGGCCCGCGCCAACGGCTACAGCGAAGGTTCGATCGAGCGGCTGGTGGGCCGGGTGAAGGAGCTGGGCATCACCACTCAGGCCTCGCGGGACATCGTCAACAAGATGATCGCCTCGCAGCTTGACTTGTCGAAGGCAACCGAACTGGCCCGCCTCGCGCAGGATGCCGCCGTGGTGTCTGGCCAGGATTCGAGCCAAGCCCTGCAGGGCATCATCGCCGGCATCACCACCCAGCAGATCGAGGTGCTGCGCACCTACGGCATCAACATCCAGTTCGAGCGGGCCTTCACCGAAGCGCGCCGTCGCTTGGGCCGGGACCTCACCGAAATCGAACGTCGCAATACCGCTCTCAATGTCGTCCTTGCGGAGGGTCCCAAGATCGCAGGTGCCTACGAGGCTTCGCTCGGGACCGTCGGCAAGCAGATTGGCTCCCTCAACCGGTACATCGAGGAGGCCAAGGCTGCGATCGGGACCCAATTCCTGCCCGAGATGCGGAAGATGATCGAGGGCCTGACGGACCTGGCCAAATGGGTGGGCCACAATTCCGACGCCATCGCCCTGTGGGCCAAGGGGATCGCGGCGGCCGCAGTCGGTACCGCCGTGGCCCAGTTCATCACCTGGCTGGGCGGCGCGAAGAAGGCCGTCGATGCCCTCACGCTGGCGATGGCACGCAATCCCTTCACTGCAATCGCCATCGGCGCTCTGGTCGCGGGCACGGCCATCTACGAGATGAACCAGAAGACCCTGGAAGCCCACGACGATCTGCTCGGCCTTCGCAAGGCGGCAATCGACACGAAGGAGATCATGGCCGCCGTCAACGCGGGGAAGTCGGCCGAGGATCTCCAGAAGATGGGGTATTCGCTCGATCAGGTGCGCGAGGCGATGTTTGGCGGCAAGGATGCGGCCAAGGAGTTTTTCGCCGCGTTTGACAACGAGGAATTCCGGCAGCGGATCAAGGATCTCAACCAGACGGGCATCGACGAGGAAGAGATGCGGCGGCGCAAGGCCGCAAGCGAGGCCCTGGCCAAAGACATCGGGAAGCAGCAGGCCAACGCGGAGAGAGAGTCTGCCGAAGCTCTGCTCGACGCGCGCCGGCGCGGCCTCTCCGGTTTCGCCCGTGACATCGCCGCGGTGGACGCTCAGGTCCGCAAATGGGTGACGCACGTCGACGACAAGGGAATCGAGCGCCAGATCGACCTCACCGCTGTGGCCTGGGAGAATGTTCTCGCCCAATTAAAGCTGCGGCTCGAGGCATGGCAGCAGGATGTCCGCGAGTCGGCCCGGAAGCAACTGGCCGAGCAAGCCTCCGCAGAGGAAGCCGCCGTCGCCAAGCGGATGGAGTTGGAGTCGAGGGCTTTCTCGCAGCGGTTGTCCTACAACGAGGAGATTGCCAGCCGGAACCTCGACCACTCGGAGCAATGGCTCCGCGTGGAGGAAGACCGCGCCGGGCGGTCGCGGGATGCCCAGTTGCGGGCACTGGAGGCGACCGATGCCCAAACCCTCGAGCAGAAAGTGGCACTGGAGCAGCGCCGGACTGAGATCGAGATCGAGCACATCGTGCGCGTGCACGAGATCCGGATGCAGCTGTTCGAGCTGGAGAACTCGCGGTTCCTGATCGAGGAAGAGTCGAACATGAGGCGCCTCGGCTACCAGGCCGACGAGATCCAGGCCCGGCTTGCCGAGATCGCCGCGCAGCGAGACGCCATCAGCGGCTTCGAAAAGGAATCCGTCGATGCGGCGGTGCAGAGTGCGCGGGAGACGGCGGCCGTCCGCCAGGCACAACTCATCCGCGACCAGAACCTGCGGGTCTTCGACAGCTTCAAGCGGCAAGCCGAGGGCGTGTTCGATGCCCTGCTCACGAAGTCGCAGTCCGTGTGGGCGGCGATCGGGAATTCCCTGAAGACCGCGTTGCTGACCGCCATCAAGGAAGTGGTGACCTCGCGCGTGGCCCTGATGCTCATGCAGATGTTTGGTGGCGTGCGCATGCCGGTCGGCGGGATGGGCGGAGGGTTGGCCCCCGTTGGCGGTGTGGGCGCGCTGGGGGCGTTGGCGCCCATGGTGGGCGCTCCTGGTGGGACCGGCGGCTTCAGTGGCCCCGTGGGCGCACTGGGCGGCGGAGCTTCCGGTTGGAAGGGCTTCCTCGGTTTCGGCGGCGGCGTGCAATACGCCCCCGGCAAGGCGGTGACCTGGGAAGCAGCCACCATGGGCCAGAAGCTCTCGGCGCTGGGCCGCTCGGATGCGGCACTGGCGGGCGGTGCCGCACTCGGACTGATGGGTCTCCAGCGGGGCGGCTGGTCGGGCCTGGCGATGACCACGGCGGGCGGCGCGATGATCGGCTACAAGTTCGGTGGACCCGTGGGAGCGGCCATCGGCGCGGGCGTCGGCGCGGCGGCAGGCTTCATCCGCATGCTGTTCAAGGGCCGCGACCAGAAACTGATCGACGAGGTGAGGTCGCTTTACGGCATCACCATCGACAAGCAGTTTGCCCGGACTTTGGCGGAGCAGAGCCGCGGACAGGATCTGCGGATGTTCCTGCGCTCGCCGCAGGTGCGGGAACAGATCGAGGCCTATGCCGCCTACACGGGCCAGCGGATGGCATCGCTCGACAATACGCCGCGCGGCGTCAATTTGGCGCAGTCGGGCGGTGTGCTGGCGCAGGCCGGTACGTCTGTGGGCGGTTCGTTATACGGGTACGCATCCGGGCTTCCGTCGTTCGGCGGGCTGTCGCTGAAGTCCTTTGGTTCGAATCCGCCGCCGCAGATCATCAACGTGACCATTCAGGCTGACGGTCAGGCAACGGAGAGCTTCCTCGAGGGCAAGACCGTGCAGTTCGTCACGCGCAACGGGCGCGCCGTGCAGCAGGGTATGGGCCGGGCCCTGCAGGCGAGCGAGGGCCGCACCCAGAGCGGCACGGTACTGATGGACCCGCTCGCGGCGAAGGTGTGACGCGATGCCAGGCAGTGTTCAGCTGGGATCCGTGGATGCGGTGCTGCCCTATGCGCTGGCGGCGGCATTCACGGAAGTGGTGACGTGGCCAGTTGTGGCCAGCGAGCGGTACAGGGATGGGCGCATGCAGGTCCGGAGCGACGCCGCCCTGCCGCGCCGGAGTTGGGCGCTGACCCGGCTACTGCCGTACGCCGATTGGCTCGTGCAGCATGATTTCTGGGAGGATCGCCGAGGCGCGATGCTGCCCTTCTACTTCTACCCGCGCCGGGCGGACCACGACCCCACCGGTGCCTCGCCCGTGGGCCGGTACCGCGTGCGCTTCGACGGCGCCCTCAGCAACGAATACCGCCTGGGCCGCTGGCCCGTTTCCTTCCGTCTGATCGAGATTTCCTGATGCCTGAGTATCTTGGACCCATCGCCATCCCCGAGGCGGCGCCGGCGGGCGTGTTTCCGCTCGTGCCCGAATTCGGGATGGTCTTCGCCTCGGAACCCGAGATCGCTGTCCATCGCTTCGGCCATGGCGAGACGCAGGTCGAGCAGCGGTTCTGGCTGGGGCCGGGGGCGCGGCGGATCACCCTGCGGTTCGATGCGCTGAATGCGGCGCGTCGCCAGGCCCTCGTCAACTTCTTCCAGCTTCGCCAGGGCAGCTACCAGCCTTTCTCCCTCGACGTGGCGATGCCCGATGGGGCGACGGTTCGTCACACGGTCCGCTTTGCCGAACCCGCGCTCAGTCTGGATCAGTTCTCCGACGCGCTCTGGCGGGGCGGCGTGGAACTCGTCGAAGCACCTCAGGACACGCCCAGCCTCACGGTCACGCAGACCCTCACCCGCTTCCCCTCTGCTGAGCTCGCCAGCACGCTGCTCGGCCAGACGCAGGAACTGATCCCGCTCGTCACCATCGGCGGTGACATCCACCTTTCTGACCGGCGCGTCTCGGTAGGCGGAGTTCTTTACCAGCCGCGCCTCGTGGATTGGGACGGCATCTCGCAGGCGCTGGACGGCTCGGCCGATTCGGCGCGTTTCCGGCTCGGCAACGCGGATCGGGTCCTGACTGAACTGGTCAACGCCGTCGATCTGTGGAAGCAGCCCGTCACCTTTTCGCTCTTCCACGTCGGCTCGGCCACCCGGATCGATCTGTGGAAAGGCTTCGTCACCCGCTGGTCGCTCGACCAGGCCGGCGCCTTCGAACTCGAGGCCAGCGATGGGCTGTTCGAACTGAACCTGCCATACCCGTCCCGCAAAATCACCCGCGATGAGGTGAAGATTCCAGATCAGCCGGTCAATGTGGGCGGCAAGAAGGGGATCTCGCGGATGACGGCCACTTCGGTGGTCAACGACACCGCCTATGGCCGGGCGCTGAAGGACATCTATGTCAACGACGCGGCGCATCCGATCCCGGTCGAGTGCGAGATCGTGGCCGGGCGGGATGAATCGGAGTTCTACGCGGCTCTGGGGGTCGTGGGCCGGGGCCCGATTTCGGGCTTCGCCACGAGCACCGCCCAACCGCACACCCTCGATGGTCAGCCGAACCATGGCCCCGCCCTGCTCGGGCTGCGGCGCTCCTACGGTGGGAATCCCGTCACTGGCGACGAGACGCCCATCAACTATTCTCCTGACGCTGGCTCGGATTCCTTTGCCCTGGATGAGGTCGGCAAACCACTCCCCAGCAACCCGGTCCCCGGTGTGGCCTTTCTGCAGATCCGCCGGACGGACGAAAAGGGCATCCAGCCCATCCGCCCGACCGAGCGGAAGATGCAGGCCCAGATCACGGGCGGGCTGGGTTGCTGGGCGTGGACTGCACCGGGCAACCGAATCTGGGTACCCGCCAGCACGAATCCGGTGTGGATTGCCGTCAATACGCTGCTGCGCGCCAAGGGTCTGTCCTCCGCGCCCGCTGCGGCACAGGAGGCACTGTTTGATGTCCCGGCAGCCATCAGTGCAGCCCAGACCTGCGACATGCTGGCCAACCGGATTATCGGCGCGGGCCAGGAACCGCAGTTCCGCTTCACCGGCGTCATTGCCGAAGAACGTCCGCTGCGTGATTGGCTGCAGGAGATCCTCGGCTCCTGCCTCGGCTACTTCACCTTCGTCGCCGGGAAACTCCGCATCGGTCTCCGCATCCACTCCTCGACAATCGAGACCTTCACCACCGGGAACATCCTCTACAACTCCCTCTCGCTGGGAAGCCTCGAACCCCGGTTCAACGACCTCACCGCCGCCTTCGCCGACGTCGACTACGGCTACCAGCAGAATGCTCTAAACCTCTGCGACACCGATCATGCGGTCCGGATCGGTGAAAGGCTCAAAGCGAACGTCAACCTCGTCGGGGTGGCGACCAAGAGCCAGGCTGCCCGCCTGATCACCACGCGGCTCCGCGAGGAGCTTGGCGGTCTGACGGCCGCCGAGCAGTTGGCCGCCCGGCAGATCAGCTTCCGGACCACCGTTCTGGCCCTCAACACCGAGCCGGGGATGGTGTGCTCGATGACCCACCCGGACATGCCGAACGGCGCGGGCGAGTTCCGCCTCATCCGCTGGCGCCTGAACCGGGACTACTCGATCGACCTCGAGGGCCGCTCCACCACCGACTCCATGTACGACCTCACCGTCGGCGACAAGCCCACGGACGTCGTGCCGGAACCAGTGCCGCAGTTGCCCGCCGCGGATCTGTTCCCCGGCAAGGTCACCGGCGTCGAATTGGTGGGCACGGTCCAGTTTGATGGCCTCACCGCCGAGGTCACCCTCCGGTACCTGCCGCCCGAGCCGCTCGGCGTGTTCCGTGGTGCGGTCGCCTTTGCCCGGATGCCGGAGGATTCGGGTGAAGTACCGCTCGAGAAGGGCAGCGCCCGCTTCGAACCCGACTCGGAGGGCCGGGGCACGATCCGGGTCTCCCTCACCCAGCCTGCCGGGGCGGACCGCGAGTGCCGGATCTGGCTCTGCTCCCAGTCCGCCATCCTGATCGCTTCTCTCGACGAGGAGAACACTCCTTCCATCGTGGTGACAATCCCCGCCGCGACCCCGGTCGGGGACATTCCGCTCGCTGACATCGCACTCCTTGCGGCCAGCCACCAGATCAAGGGTGGCCGCGTGCTCATCCACCTCACCGGCACCGCGCCCTTGGACGAGAACTTCGCCGGTGCCGAAGTCTTCCTCGAAATCCCGCAGGAATCCGACAGCGACCCCGAGCATCCGACTCTGCCGGGGCAGTTTTACCGTCAGAACTGGCATTTTGGTGAGCCTTCTATCGAGGGCACACCCCGGCAGTGGGAAGCGAAGCTCGACGTCCCCGTCCCTCCCACCGAATACCTGCAATCCCTCGTCTCGCCGAAGATCACCTGGCTCGCCTACGCACTGCCCCGGTCCTGGGGCTACACCAACCGGCTGAAACGACTGACCAGCCTCGATCCCGTCGTACCCGCCGAGCACACACCCTTTGTCCAGGTCACTCTCGACTTCACCGACTATCTGGCCGGGGTCGTCAGCGATGAACTCGGCTCCGTCACCCTCGTCGGCGATCCCGTCGTCGGCCAGGATTCCACTGGCATCCAGGTCACCCAGAGCTACGTGCCTCCCTATCACGGCGTGGGGGAGTTCTTCACGATCGGCGACTTCGAAGGCGTCGAGGCCGTGATCGAGCTGGCCGACGGCACGGTGCTCGATCGCGGCAAGCATCCCTACACCGCCCAGTGGGATTCGCCGGGCAACAACATCGACGCGGTCCGCGTCGCAGTTCCGAAACCGGGCACCCTTCCGGCCACCCTGTACCTGCACATGATGGCCTACTCGCCCCGCGACCGGCAGAAGTTCAAGAAGGTCGTCCACGATGGGGTGCCGACGGTCCATGCGCAGTACGCCATCGCCACCGTCACGATCTCAGCACAGTCCCTGGAGTTGACCGCCCCGACGATCGCCTCCGTGGTGCCCGCCTATCGGGCCATCCCCGGCTCCGCAGCGAAGGAGTTCCGGCTCGACATCACCCTCTCTGGCGTCCCCTCCGGCAGCGCCTATGGCGGCACGCTGTTCGACCTTCAGGATGTCGCGACGGGCGGCTGGTCATTCAGCTTTCAGGAGCATGTTGCCGGTCAGCCGCACGCACCTGTCGAGGCCGGCGATTGGTGGAAAATCTCGCCCGGCGAATCCCGCAGCTACAAGGTGAAGGGCTGGGCCTACTCCGCCGCGGACCCGAACAATCGGATCGCCACTAACGAAGTCACCGTCAATGTCAGCCTCCCGCTCGATGAAGTGATCCCTCCCGTCTCCGAGGGCACCTTCAGCCTGGCCATCGACGGCTACACGAACGGCGAGGATGGCGAGCCCTACGCCAACCTCCGGGTCAACTTCACCATCCCCTCGGGCGCGGATGTCGTGACTGCTTATATCTGTGAGAAACCTCACGGGCACCCACCCACCCCGAACCTCACCGAGTTCACCAGCCTCACTTCCTCGACCGGGACCACGTTCCAGTCCTGGCGGCGGCGGCCCAAGGACGGCGCCCGGGTCTTCGTCTGTCTGACCGCCGCCAACCAGGCCGCCGGCGTGTGGCGCCCGGTCGATGCTTCCGCGCCCATCAAGTGGGTGGACATCGCTCCGTGGGGCTCGCCTGGACCCGTCACCAGCCCCTCGGTCTCGATCCAGAACCAGCGCACCCTCGACGGCGCCGCCTACGTCGACATCGCCGTCAACTTCACGCCGCCCGCCTCATCCGACTACTGGTACACCAAGGTCGGCCGCATCTGGCGGTTGAACTCCAACTTCGATCCCGTTCCGGGAGAAACCTACGAGAGGCACGGCGACTTCGGGGAGAAATCCAGCTTCGTCATCGAGAAGATCAAACTCCCGCCCGCTCCCGAATACACCACCTGGCGTTTCCGCCCGGTGGACTGGCGCGGAAATGTGGTCGAGACCGACACGGTCACGGTCAACTTCACTCTGCCTGCCTCCACGGGGATTGATCTGAGCCAAGCCGATCCCTCCAAGATCCACGGCTTCGAGATCGTCGCCGGGAAGTTTCAGCCCAAACTCTCAGGCGATTTCATTGTCGACGCCCAAGGCCGGCTCACCCAGCATGCAGTGGATCTGGCCAAGGCCCACAACTTCGGAGCGGAGTTCACCAACTCGGGCGGCGTCCTCGCCATGCAGGGGATGGCCATCAATAAGCTGCTAGCCGGGATGGCGCTGTTCTCGGGCGACGCGGTATTCGCGCACGCTAATGGTGGCAGCCTCGCCATCAATGGTAACGGCATCATCGCAGCGCGGGGCAGCAACCAGATCGAAATCAGCGCCTCCGCCGTCAGCCTCTCCGGTGGCGGGCAGACGATGTCGATCAGCAGCCAGGGCGTCGTCGCCATGTTGGGCACCTTCAACGTGTTGATGGCCACGCAGGAATTCGCAGTCTGGTCCGGCGGCTTCCAACGTGTGTCCGCCGGCGCTCACGGCCTGTCAGTCACCGGCAATATCTCATTCACCGGCTCGATCACCGGCAATGTCGTCCGCTCGGTCAACGGACAGACCGGCGACGTGTCGGTTTCGGGCGGTGAGCAAGGCCCGCCCGGCCCGCAAGGTCCCCAGGGTCCAGCCGGTCCCACGGGACCGCAAGGTCCGCAAGGTGCAGTCTCCTCAGCCTGGGACTGCCCTTACACCGGCTGGGGCAACTCCACCGTCGCCACCGCCCTCGACAACATCCTCCAACGCTTGAACACGGCAGGTATCTGATCCATGCCCCAGATCACCATCACCTTCCACGAGGAGGGCGAAGAACCTGTCCACTTCGTCATCCCCGCCGAAGCCGCCGCCGCCATCCAGGACCACGTCGACAGCCTCACCCACCGGGAGATGCGCGTCGTGAACAACGCGGTTGTCGAGCACAAGGAGAATCCCTTCGAAGGCTCGAAGGCGAAATTCTTCCTCCATGTTTGCAACGAGCAGATCCTGAAGCCGATCCTGCTGCGGCGCGCCCAGGCCATTCCCGCCATCGCTCAGCTTCGCGCCCACCAGGAGGAGATCGAGCGCCAGATCCAGCGGGCGATCACCGAAGCTGTGCTCGTTCGCGTGCCGGGGGATGGCGGCTGATGCCCGAACCCGTCACGCGCGAGTCCACCTGGGATGAGGCCGATCTCACCTGGGACGACGCCGACTTCACCTGGGAGCCCGAGCAGCAGGTCTATGCCGGCGTGAAAGTGGCGCCGTCGGAGACGAACCGGCCTTCTGGCCTCGGTGCGCCCGGAGGCAGGTAACCCATGGCCATCGTCATCTTCCAGGGCGGAGAGACGCTCCGGGATTCTCGCGCTGTCATCAACGCCAACTTCGCGGCGCTGAGTGCGGCTGCGGGCGGGAAGTACGCCGTCAGCCTCAGCGCTGTGACCGGAACGGTGGCGCTTACCCACAATCTGGGCACCCAGGATGTAGTGGCGCAGGCGTGGGACTCCGCTGGCCGCTCTGTTATTGCCGACTTCCAGATCACCGGACCCAATTCCATGACCGTCACCTTCGAAAGCCCCTTCACGGGGCGCGTAGTGGTGAGGAGCTAAGATGCGCCTACTGATCCTGTCTCTGCTGGCGGCTTCCGCCGCCCTCGCCCAATCCGTGCCGGGCAACTTTGAAATCACCGGGCGGCTCAATGCCTCCCAGGCCCTTTCGACCGCCCCGGCCCGGCTCGTCACCCAGTTGCCGTGGACCTGCACGGCAGGCGAGGCCGTCCTGCTGACCACAGCCCCACTCACCGAATGGTTCCATGTCTGCACCTCTCCGAACACCTGGACCAAGCAGATGCAATCTTCGGTGGCGTGGAGTGCCATTACGGGCAAACCCGCCACCTTCGCACCCTCTGTCCACTCGCATCTTTCCGTGGACCTGCCGGCCACGGTCGTCTACACCACCGGCAGCTACTCCAATCCTGCCTGGATCTCCTCGCTGGCTGGCTCGAAGATCGTGGGGGCCGTGCCTGCGGCACAGGCTCTCGCCCAAGACGGATCGGATTGTCCGGCCGGCCAGGCCTCGCGGGGCATCGACACACAGGGCAATGCCACCGGATGTTTCGTCCCAGATGGCGGAGGCGGAGAAGGCGGGACGGTCACCAGTATCGGATTGTCGGCCCCGGCTCAGTTCACCGTCCTCGGTTCGCCCATCACTGCATCGGGCATCCTGACCATGGACTGGCTGCCGCAGAATGCGAACACTGTGCTCGCTGGCCCAACTTCGGGATCGCCCGCTGCTCCTGGATTCCGCAGCCTCACCGCCCAGGATCTGCCCGGCACCGTGCTCCACTCCACTGGCAGCTACGTGAATCCGGCCTGGTTGTCGTCCCTCGACTGGTCGAAGATCAGCAACCGGCCACTCTGGATGCAGTATGCCCTCCTGGTCGGCCACACCACCAGCCCCAACAGTCTCCCCAGCGGCTTTTATCAAGCAAGCGAACCGGATTCAAACTGGCCGGCCGGTGCCACCAGCTGGTGGCACCTCCTGACGACTCGGCACAACAACCCCGAGAACAACTATGCGATGCAGTTCGCCGGTTCGTTCTTCGATCAGAGATTTTGGGCAAGGAAGACGAATGGGTCGGATACCACCCCCTGGAGCGAAATCCTCACCACTGCTCTGCCCGCTCAGATCAACTTCGGCTTCGGTGGTGATCCAGCCACGGTCATCCCCAACACCACTTTCAACAACGTCTGGCGGGCGCATGCCCACTCCGCCACCGTCACCGAGGTCGCCTGCTGGACCGACGCCGGGACCGTCTCCCTCACCATCCGGCGCAGCGACGGCACCAATATGCACTCGGCGCTGACCTGTTCCACGACAGGGGCTTCGACGGCGACGATCACCACGCCGGGCGTCGCCCTGGGCCAGGGCCTCGGATTCGTCACGGCCTCGGCCGCGACCGTGAAAAACCTCTCCGTCTCGATCAAGTACACGAGGAGCTACTGATGCGCTTTCTGCTATTCCTTGTGGCCCTGCCCCTCGCGGCGCAGACCAGCTTCTTCCTCTCCAGCGGAACTTCGAACAACCACGACGGCTCCGCTAGTGCAACATACACGGACCTGTACACCCAGCCGATGTACTTCACCTACGGCGCAAACTTCGACGCCAGCACTTCCAACCTGGCCTACTCGGGGGTGAATGTCCCTGTCCTCTACGCTGCCTTCCAAGTCCGCTACAGCTATACCGTGAGTTTCCGGCAAGGCTGCGTGACGCAAGAGCAAATGGCTGGTAAGTTCATG
>JAHDVK010000058.1 GCA_023384675.1 Bryobacteraceae bacterium
CCAGGTGGGGCCAAATCAGGCCATCAAATGGGGCCAGGCCGGGCTGGCGGAATCACCTTCTTGCCGGATGGCTTCATCACCACCATCGTAGTGGCTCCACGCCACATCCGGACGCGCGAGGAATCCACAGTCAGCAGCAGCCTGATCCCACACGCCTGGCCTCAGCCAGACTGGGGCGAGTCGCAGTAATAGGCGATCGAAAATCTTCTCTCTGCACCATACTGTGGTCCAGAGACAGGTTTTCAAAACGGCGGGTACGACCGCGCGCGTGCGCGAGAGCAATCTGGTTGCCAAGGGATGTGGAGAGGGGGGGTGGTGGGCTCGACAGAACTCGAATCTGTGACCTCCTGCGTGTCAAGCAGGCGCTCTAACCAACTGAGCTACGAGCCCAAACGTGTGACTGGCCAACTGGAGTCCGTTTGGAGTCCACCCGGAGTCCAAAACCGCAAGGTAGCGCTCCTGGAGTCCAAATGGCGTCCAAATCGAACGCCCGTAAACCACTGCAAACTCAAAACCGGCACCTGCAACCCCTTGATCTCGACACCGTGTCAAGGTAGCGCTCTAACCAACTGAGCTACAGGCCCTCATGCATTCGTCAGTATACCAACTCGCGCGCCCGGTTTGCGGCGATACTAATACCAGATCCATGTCCGACGAGTTGTTGCAAGCCTACGAGACCCTCGACCTGCCGCCGGGAGCTGCGCTGGACGACGTGAAGGCCGCATACCGCGACCTCGCCAAGGTCTGGCATCCGGACCGCTACCAACACGAACCGATGCGCCTCCAGCAGCGTGCTGAGCGTATGTTGAAGCAGATCACCGCCGCCTATCAACTCATCCTCTCCGCGGGCGCCGCGAGCCCCAATGCTGCTCCGATTCCCATGGATTTTGGCCGGCTCTGGGGCTATATCGACGAAAGCGGCGCCACTGTAATCCACCCTCAATTCGAGGAAGCTCGGGCCTTCGACGAAGGTCTGGCCGCGGCCCGCACAGTGGGCAAATGGGGCTTCATCGATCATGCCGGCGAGTTCGTGATCACGCCTCTGTACGACGAAGCGGGCGATTTCCACGAAGGACTTGCCGCGGTTCTCTGGCGCGGCAAGTGGGGGTATATCGACCGGACCGGCGCTTTCGCCATCATCCCGCGTTTCCAGGCCGCCGAGCCTTTTCAGAACGGCGTGGCCCGCGTCCGGCTCGGAGCGCGTGCCGGCGAAGTCGACCGGGAAGGCCGCGTCGTTTTCGACGCCACCTCCGGGCGTCACCTCGAGGATTGAACCGACACCACCGCGTGTATCTCCAGTCGCTCCACCTGATAGGGAGCGGTCAACACGCGCCCCTCCGGCAGCAATTCCACGCGCCGCGGCGCCGCGCCCGCGAACCGCAGCCGCACTGGTCCCACTGAAGGCACGTAGTCGATGGCCGCCCATTCCCCCGCCACCTGCATGCCCGTGCAGTTCAGCAGGTGAACGAGCAGCCGCCCGCCCTTTCTCCGGAGCGCGACTTCGATTGTGGGAGGAGCCTCGACCTCCACCAGGGGCTTGAAGCGCGGCGCGATAAGCCGCCGCACGAAGTCCCTGATCGCCGGGGCGTGCGTGCCCGCGTAGATCACGCCGGTGGGGCCGGGGACCACGATCACTTCGCCTTGGCCCCAGGCACGGGCGAGCGCGGCGGGAGACCCGCCTCTGGACGAATCCAGGGCGGGGAAGCGGCGCTCGATCACCCGCCAATCGCCCGCCTCCACATCGAGCCACGGTCCTTTATGATTCCCAAGCACCTCCCCGCCGCCGATGTAGGCCGCCTGCTCGCGCGCCTCGCCCACGGTTTTCAGTTGCAGAGCGGCGGCAGCCAGGGAGGCATTGCGCGCGCCGGCAATCAGTAATTTCCCTCCTTTTTCTGCGTACCGCAGTAGAACCTCAATTGTTCTTTCTCCGGTTCCCGGCCAATCCGGGAGAACAATAAACGGGTACTCGCCGGCAATCCGCGTCAGCTTCCAGTCCGGCAGCACATCGGCGGACCATTGGCACGCCACCAGCGCGTCGAGCCAGCCGACGGCCGGGTCAGCGGCCCGTCCCCAGCCGCCGAACAGGCGGTTCGTGGTTTGATACAGCGATTCGCGCGACATCACCACGCCGATCTGCGGGACCGTCTCCGTCTTGTGCGACACGCTTTCGCGCGCCCTGCAAAAGCCGCCCACTTCGCCCATGACCCGAACATGTGCGTCGTCGAAATGGCCCGCCCGGCTGGGCTGGTAGTAGACCTGAAAGCCTCCGCCCTGCGCCAGCACCACGCCCGCCTCCTGCTGCAACTGCACGGCCGGCTTATGCACGTGCCCCACCGGGTTCGACTGTGCCTGCTGAAAGCCCCAGGCCATCAGATCCCACGGCTTGCCGGTTTGCGCCAGGTAGCGCGCTTCCAGCCGCGCACGCGAAATGGAAGCATTCCCCAGGTAATCTCCGGACAGAAAATCGACAGGCAGCACTGGATCTTCCGGTACATATGTCGACACTAGTGTCCGGCTACAAGTCCCACAGAGTCAACTGGTTAGAAATTCCTGTCGATTTTTCCTGGGACTCCAGTTCACCGAAGGCCTGCAAAATGGGCACTTGCTCGAACAGCGTGAGGCTGAGGACCTGTAGGATTTCGTGAAGACTCGCCTGGAGATCGAGCCGCTTCTTCAGGATGGCCACGAGGACGTAGACGGCCACCGCAATCCAGATCTGAGTTTTCACGGCATTTTCGCTATATCCGTAAAACGCCTTGATGCGGAGGTGCGTCTTGATCCACTTGAAGAATAGTTCCACGGCCCAGCGGGACTTGTAGAGCAGGCAAATTGTGAG
>JAHDVK010000043.1 GCA_023384675.1 Bryobacteraceae bacterium
GCCGCCACACCAACACGACATCAATGTCACGCCGTCGCGCGGAATCGATCAGCCGCTGACCTATCGCGAGGGCGGCCGCACCAGAGCCCACCCTCGACACTCCTCCTGCCCGGTCGGGCTGCTGACAATTTGTCAGCGGGCCTGCTGGTGGCACGATCTGTGTGCGACTCAAGGACTCATACCCCTGGAAGACGATTCTGGCCCTGCGAATGACAGCGAATGGTTCTGGGATGTCCACTGCTCCCAGGGAGCTCCCAGGGCCGCGCGCCAAGACGCGCGTTCTTTCGGGATGCGCCGGGAGACGGGTTCTGGTACGGCCGGTGCATCCCTCCGGATCCCACAAATTCTCGCGCCGGTTAGTTGGGTTTTCCTTTCTCGCCATTCTTGGTGAGCAAGATCTCATTCGCAACGGCCTCAACGTACCGGTCTGCGACCGGCCCCACCGTTCCGAGGCACTCCTGTAGATCCCGTCCCAGTGCGGTTTTCACAGCGGTCGGTACCCCTTGGACATTCCACAACCGCTTCCGTTCGTGTTCCACCGCTCGACGGAGCCTGTTCGCTGCTTTGCGGTTGCGCTTGCCGCCAAGATGCTCTGAGACATCGTCGCCCGACAGCACTCTACTAAGTTCGGGATAGCACTTCTCCCAAATGGACTCCCCGGTTTCCTCGCCGAACTCGGCCAGTTCGATTGCCCCTCGATCGTTCAGGCGGAAATCGACCATGCACGTCTCCATGGGAGCCAGCCAGGCCGGTTCAGCCCCCGCCCATTCGTCCAACTGGACAACCGCATCTTTCCGGGTGTCTGCCTTCACCAACGAGAATTCGCCGTTCGGCCAACGGCACAGATAGAATCCCGTCTCGAAAACCTCCAGATCACCCTCTTGTTTGTCGAGGTCCAGCGGGTCTTCGGAGTCGCCCGCTCCTTCGGCAGCCGAACTCTCAGACCAGCTCCCGGTGCCTGGTCCAGATTCGGGTGACGTCTCCGCCGCCCTGCAAGCCACACGGTCGACTTCGACATTCGCATTGGCGAGCAGTGGGTTACGTTGCGCCAGTTCCATCAGGGCATCTTCAATTTCGCGAATGAAATCCTCGGCGGAGAGGGCTCGAAACCCTTCAGGCTCCTCAACGGTGGACGCTACCCCGTTTGAGTACTGCCGTCGCGCTGCCTCAATCACGTCGGGCACAGCGCCGGTATCGAGAACGACGTCTAGTTCGAGTCTGAATCTTGAACGCATGTCTTGATCCTCGTCCCTACTTACTCCCGAATCCCTTATCTGTCAAACAACCTTCGCGCCGGCCGCCCGCTCCCGAGGGAACCGGGCAGCACACTCAGGAGGGCTCGATCAAACTCATTTTGAAAAACGCGAATCCTGATCCCTAATAGAGGCTGAGCGGCCCAGCGGTCCCCATGATGCTGCTGTGGGCCGGGGAGTGGAAAGAAACATGAACACCCTATGGACCGAAGAAGAAGTGGCAAAACGCCTGCATGTCAGCCTTGCCTCCATTAGACGCTGGAGGCTCGAACGCCGTGGGCCGCAGTTCATCAAGGTTGGCTCGCTCGTGCGGTACCGGCCGGAGGATCTCGAATCCTGGCTCGCCTCCCTTCCAACGGGCGGGGCCCAGCCCGTACCTGCCCAAACAACGTCCGTTGCTGGGCCGCGCTCCCGCGGGAGTGTGAAGGTCATGTCATCATAGCGCCTAGCGAGCGACGCGCGATGTCCGTCTTCAAGAGAGGCAAGGTCTGGTGGTACGAGTTCTGGTTCGCCGGGCGGCGGATCCAGGAATCCACCAAAGCAACATCGAAGACCGTCGCCAAGCTCGCCGAGCAGAAGCGCCGGCGGGAACTGGAAGAAGGCTTCAATAGCCTCGAGGACAGGCGCGATGAGCGGATCCGCACGCTCAAAGAGGTTGCGAAGGACTACCTTGAAGGCTACGTCCTTCGGAATCGCAGCCGGACGTTCGCAGAGTACGCGATCGGCCACCTCACAAGGCTGCTCGGCGCAAAGATGGTCGTCGATGCGGAAGAAGGCCTGGTCCTTGGCTATCAAGAGCAGCGGCTCCGGGAACGGGCATCGCCAAAGACGATCAATGAGGAGGTCGGGTTTTTATTGCGGCTGCTCGGCGAGCGCGGTGAGCTGATTCGTGCGCGTCTGCGGAAACAGAAGGCACTCAAGTTGAAGGGTACTAAGCCGATCGCCAAGGCCTATTCGCCAGAGGAAAAGCAAAGACTGGTAGAAGCGACGCGCGAAGCGCGCTCCCCGGCAATTTACCCGGCTCTTATGCTGGCGCTGAACGCGGGCTTGCGAAATGGCGAAATCCGTCAGATGCGTTGGAACCAGGTGGACCTGAAGAGGCAATTTCTGACGGTCGGCAGAAGCAAGACCGAAGCCGGCGAAGGCCGCACGATCCCGCTCAATGGGGCACTCCGCGAGGCGTTGACGCATCACGCGGAGTGGTTTGCGCTTCGCTTCGGCAAGATCGAACCCAACTGGTACCTGTTTCCCTTCGGCCGAGCGAACCACCTCGATCCCACGCGTCCGATAACCACGATCAAGACAGCTTGGAGAAATGCCAGGGAGCGCGCAGGCGTGACTGGCCGCCTCCACGACTCGCGCCATACGCTTATCACCGAACTGGCCGAGAGCGGCGCCGGAGATCAAACGATCATGGACATAGCCGGCCACGTATCAAGGCAGATGCTGAAGCACTATAGCCACATCCGAATGGAGGCGAAGCGCGAGGCCCTCGAAGCCGTGTCGAAGAAGCAGTATGCGGCCGAGCAGAAAAAGAAAGAAGAAGACGAGAAGCGCGGGCAGGAGTGCTCGCCGGTGAGCGCTGGCGGGAAGGGAACTGAAGGGGAGTCCCTACAAAAGTCCCTACAGTCGGGTGTTTCGAGGGGTATCGAGCAGCGGAAGGAGAATCGGAAGTTACTGAAAAGAAATGGCTCCTCAATTCAAACAATAAAACCCCCCGAGCTTGATCGACTGCAAATTCCGAGGGATGGCGACCGGCGAGCCAACCGGATGATCAGTGCGATCCTGAAGTGCTTTCGAGTCCATGCCGGGGTCCCGATCCGCCGGGTGGCTCCAGGAAGAATCTCCCAAGTACACGCCGAAGGGCTTTCAGGCCTTTGGTCACTCAAGTGCTTGGACGGAACCGTGGAAGTCGGACGATCGGTTCAACTCGCTGAATTTCCGCCTGCCCTTTATGGTTCGTCCGCAGACGCGTTTCAAGCTGCGCAGATGTAATATGGATTCCTCTATCCTGATCGTTCTGTCCGTCCTGACCGTCACCATCTTCCTGCTGGTGTCGGAGTTGGTGCGGATCGACGTGGCGGCCATCATCTGCATGCTGGCCCTGGCCTGGATGGGAGTACTCGCGCCGCACGAGGCGCTGTCAGGCTTCTCGAGCAACGCGGTGATCGCCATGATGGCAGTCATGGTCATGGGGCAGGGTATATCACGAACCGGTCTAATGGACCGGTTCAGTCGTGCAGTCGTGGGGCTGGCGGGCACGAGGCGAAGAGGAATTGTCGCGATGCTCTCAGTGCCGGTTGGGCTCGTGTCGGGCCTGATTCAGAACATCGGGTCGGTAGCGCTCTTTCTGCCGGGCGTGCTCGACATCGCGCGACGCGAGAAGATCGCGGCATCGTCGTTGATTATGCCCATCGGGTTTGCCGCCATCCTGGGCGGCACCCTGACCATGGTGGGTTCGGGACCGCTGATCCTGACTAACGATCTCCTGAGCGGCGCAAACCTGGCGCCGTACGGCCTCTTCAGCGTGACACCTGTTGGCCTCGCGTTGCTTGCCTTAGGGATCGGCTATTTTGCACTGGTCGGGCGTCTCGTCCTGCCGGACGCACCGCCAGCCGGCCAACGCCGTTCCGACCAGGAACAGCTCATCGACGCGCTGCGCCTCCCACACGATATCCGCTACTACACGATTCCTGCAGGCAGCCCGTTGCAGGGCAAGACGCCCGATCAAGCCGGCGTATGGGGAGAGTTCCGGCTGAACATTATCGGACTGTCCTCGGGGGAAACTGTTGAGTACGCCCCCTGGCGCGAGACCACGTTCCAGAGCGGCCACGTCCTGGCCCTGATCGGTGACGAGGACAACATCACGCGGTTCGGGTCCACCTATGGACTACGGCGCGAAACACGCGCAGCCGGACTCGGCGGGCTCGAAGATCCGGAGCTCTCGGGCTTCGCGGAGGTCGTCATCCCCCCGCGTTCAGTCCTGGCAGGTGAGTCGATCAGAAGCTACGGCCTGCGACACCGCCACGCCGTGGAGCCGGTCATGGTCTTCAGTAAGGGACAAGAACTCAGGGGGGACTTCTCAGAGCACGTGATCTTGCCGGGCGATACGTTTGTCGTGTTCGGGCCGTGGGAACACATTGACTCCCTGAAGAACAGCAAGGACTTCGTGGTGATGACGCCCGTAGCCGTGAAGAAGTACAACCGGGCGAAAGCCAGCATAGCAAGCGTCTGCTTTGTCCTGGCAATCGGGCTTACCTTTGCTGGCGCGCCGATTTCCATCGCCTTTTTGACAGGAGCCATCGCCATGGTTCTAACGCGCGTGCTGAGCATCCAGGACGCGTACGACGCAATTGAATGGAAAGTGGTCTTCCTCCTTGCCGGGCTCATTCCGCTTGGGCTCGCGATGGAGAAAACCGGAACCGCTGCGTTTCTTGCGGGCAAAGCGATGGTCGTGCTCAAAGATGCTCATCCCGTGTTCATGGTCCTCACCGTGGCGGTCCTATCGACGGTCTTCTCGCTGTTCATGTCCAATGTGGGTGCCATCGTCGTGCTCGTGCCCCTGGTGATCCAGATGGCGGCGATCAGTGGTCTCGACCCGCGCCCACTTGCCCTGATGGCCGCGGTCTGTGCCGCGAATTCGTTCGTCCTTCCGACGCATCAAGTGAATGCAATGCTCATGTCCGCTGGGGAGTACCGCAACGTGGACTATCTGAAGGCAGGAAGCGGGTTGACCGTGCTGTTCGTTGTGGTGGTCGTGACCCTGTTCTACACGTTCTATCTGTAACGCTACCGGACGGTCAAGCGATGCATGGCGACGAGCACCAGGATCAGCCCTGGGAGCCAGATCACCAGGAAGGTCGCACGTTTCATGCCGAGCAGTTCCGGCAGCGTCAACTTTCCACGGTCGCCCCATTTGTTGATGGTCCGGTCGAACGTTCCGGAGAATTCGGCGAAGAGGTACGAGCCAACCATTAGGCCGAAGATACCTCCGATGACGTCCCAGTTCCCCTGACCCAGTGCGGCCGCTCCGGTGCCAGGACAGTAGCCGAGCAGCCCGAAGCCGATGCCGAAAAGCAGCCCACCGATGCTGTTTGCCGCGTAGCGGGTCGGCTTGATACTCAGTTCCACCAGGCCGAGCGCATGAAGGCCGAAGATGCCGGCGCCGCCCACGATGATGGCGGTCAACATCACCTTCATCACGGTGAAGTCCTCCAGCAGCAGCGCACCGATCAGGACGTGGTACTTGGCCACGCCTCCCTTCTGTAGCAAGAAGCCGAAGATCACGCCAAACAGGCCACCCAGCACCAGTTGCGTGATCGAGACGCTGCCGCTCCCGGAGTCCCGCGCACCGGCCTTGCGGTGGCCGCTGGCCGGGGACATCGTGCGTTTGTTCGTGTGAGACGTCGAAGTCATGGCATGATCTCCTGTCCGGGGTTCATCAGCGAAACAGCAGCCTCGCCGTCGCGATACCACCGCCGAAGAAGCAGAAGACGGCGATCCAGGAGCCGACCGACAGCTGAAGCGTGCCGCTGATCCCGTGACCGCTCGTGCAACCGCCCGCAAGCCGCGCGCCGAACGCCATGAAAATGCCGCCTGCCACGGCTGCAACGACGCGCAACACGACGGTAGCCTCGCCAAACCGCGCGGCCCACATCGGCGGCAGCCACTCGCCGGTGAGTTCACCGCCCTGCCAGGCGGCGAGGAACGCGCCGGCGGTCACGCCGAGAAGAAGCATGACCCCCCACTCCACCTCCGGCCTCTTCTCCTGGAAGTACGGCAGCGCGCCGGTGTGCTTCGGCGCGACGAGGCTCCCGACCATCCCCGCCAGCCGCGCATAGGCGGTGGATGCGCCGAGTGGCTTTCTGGAGAAGTAGAACGTCAGCATCGTCAGTAGGCCAATCAAAGTACCGACGAGGTAAGGTGACCAGGCGGGGCCGGCATACGCCAACGGGTCTGTCCCCAACTGATCGGCAGACACGAGCCGTGGGCCGAGCACTGCCAAGACTGCGGCAACGAGAGCGCGTGCGTTCATGACACTACTACCTCCGCCACTGGCTCGACGGGAAAGCCCGCGCCGACCCATGCCTGCCAGCTGCCCGGCACGTTTCTCACGTCGAAGCCTTTCGCCTTCAGGATGCTCGAGGCAATGCTGGCACGGTATCCGCTGTTGCAGTAGACCGCTACCGGCTTCTGCATGTCGATCTCGGCCCACCTGGCCTGTACCTCAGGCAGGAAGAGGCTTGCGGCCCCAGGAATGCGGCCCTGCTTCCATTCACCGGGCGAGCGGACATCGAGAATCGTCAGATCGTCAGGGTGTGCCTTCAACTCGTGGACGTCCATCTGGTCGAGCGCGGCCAACTCGAATCCGGCCTTGGCCCATGCCGTCATCCCGCCGAGCAGGTAGCCAGCGACGTTCGTGAATCCGATGCGCAGCAGTAACGACACCACCGTCGGCCCGTCTTCATCGCGATCCAGCACCAGGAAGGCCGGCGTGCCGGGATCCAGCAGCCACCCGGCCCAGATGGACAATTCGGGCGAACCACCGATGTTGAGTGCGCCTGCGATGTGGCCGCCACCGAAGTCCAGCATCGAGCGGGTATCTACCACGACGACGTCGTCCGTGCCGGCCGACGCCCTGAAGGCGGCTGGCGGAAGACCACGAGGGATCGGCAGGCGTCCCAGCACCTCAGGCCCGGCGGCATTGATCTGCTTCATCCGCTTGTAGTATGTAGGCTCGGGCGGAGCGGTGGACAAGACGAAATCCTTGAACGCCATCTGATCCGGGTGCTGAAGAAAAGGGTTGAACCGCCGCTCGTAGCCGATGGTACTCGTCAGCCGGTCGCCGATGTCCGCTCCGCACGGTGATCCCTGCCCGTGGCCCGGGTAGATGATCACGTCATTATCAAGTGCCAGGAAGAACGAGTACAGGGTGTCGTGCAGTTGTTCAACCAGGTTGTCGACCTGGTCGTCACCCATCAGATCCGGCCGGCCTGCCGAGTTGACGAACAGCGAGTCGCCGGTGAACACGCCCCAGGGTGCTGGGGCACGTTTTGTCTGGGAAGCGGAATACGACATGTGCTCGGGCGTATGCCCTGGCGTATGCCGGGCCGTGAGCGTCACCTCGCCGAACTCGAAGCTCGCTCCGTCCTCGATTGGCTCATGCTCGAAGGCGTACGTTGCTCCTCCTTCCGCGCTCACGTGGATCCTCGCAGTCTTCACGCGGTCAGCGAGGTCCCGCGAACCGCTCACAAAATCCGCGTGGATGTGCGTCTCGAAGATGTGGGTAAGGGCCAGGCCCCGCTGCCTCGCAAGCTCGACATACACCTCAACATCCGTACGCGGATCGATGACCGCGGCCGTACCGGGCCCATCGTCGCCAATCAGATACGACAATTGGGCGATACCCTCCGTGTGGATGGTCTCAAGAATCAGTGCCATGGCTCCCCTTTCAGATGCCTGCGTCGGGGTGATCCCCTCCCAGGCGCTATTTTCCGGTCCTCTGATCACGCAGCACGCTGAGGGCCGTCGGCTCCTTTGCCGAGTCCACCGCGCGAAGGGCAGGTCCTGCTCCCTCCAGGTGAGGCATTCACTTGCAGCGGCCACCGGGCGCGGTTCGCCTGGCGAAAGGTCGAATGGAACTTTCAGGACAACGAAAGTCCGCACATTTTCGGCTGGCGCAACTGCAGCGGTATTGGCAGCGAAGCTGGCAGCGCCAACCGGCGCACCTGCCATCCCAAGAATCGGCGGAAGCGGGAATCTCGACAGCGGCGGCCTCACCGCCGCCCACGAAGATTCTGCTTCAGCTGTTCTGCTTCAGCCGCGGTGACGCCGCCTTCCCTAAACCTTCCATCCCAGCCCGGATCGATTGCGCGGATGCGTTCATCAAGTGGCGGATGGGTGGCCAACATACCGAGGAATGGTTTGCTCAGGCCGTTTCCGAAGAACATGTGGCTGGCTTCCGCGGTGTGAGGAGATTCGAGCTGCGAACCGGCGCCACCGATTTTTTGCAGCGCACCGGAGAGCCCCGCGGGATTGCGGGTGAACTGAACCGAGGAGGCATCCGCGAGAAACTCTCGTTGCCGGCTGAGCGCGGCCTGGATGAGCCGGCCGAAGAAAACGCCGATTGCGCCGATGACAATCAAGGCAAGCCCCAAGAGCATCATTGGGTTCTTGTCCCTGCCGCGGCCGCGCGAGTAGAGCAGGATGCGGCCAATCACCGCGAGGCACAGGATGCCGAAGATGACACCCATGACGCGCAGATTCAGCCGCATGTCACCATTGAGGATATGACTAAACTCGTGGGCGATGACGCCCTGCAACTCATCGCGGTTGAGCAATGTCATGCAACCGCGCGTGACGCCGATGGCGGCGTCGCTCGGCGAGTGGCCCGCAGCAAAGGCGTTGATGCCTGCTTCGTTGTCGAGCACAAAAATCTTTGGGACGGGCACGCCGGAGGCGATGGCCATTTCCTCTATGACGTTCCACAGTTTGCGCTCATCGGGATTGGTCGTGTTGGAGTCGACGAGACGTCCGCCTAGCGATTCGGCGACTGCGCTGCCGCCCTTGCGCAATACCGCGGTTTTGTAGAGGCTGCCGAGCACCACGACGCCGAGCGTGCCTAGCACAACCTTGAGGAAAAGCCCGGGATCCCAGAGGACGAGGTCGCGCGCCGGCTCGCCGGCCTGCTGTTCGGCTCCGTAGAAAATCGTCAGACTAGCGATATAGACCGACGCGATGATGCACACTAGGGCGAGAACGAAGTACACCACCAGCAGCTTCGTGTTCTTTCTGGCTTTGTCCTGATGCTCGAAAAAATCCATTCAAACACATCCTTGAAAACGCCAAAGCGTCTAGGCTGCCTTAGTCCCTCCTCAAGTGAACGAAACCGCCGGCGCCTCGCGTTGTTCCAGCTTTTCGATGACGAACAGCTCGGCCGGGGCGAATTGGAACATGGAGGCGATAATACTGCTCGGAAACATCTCGCGGCGCGTGTTGTAGGTCATCACCGAGTCGTTGTATGCCTGCCGGGCGAAGGAAACTTTGTTCTCCGTCGAAGTTAGTTCCTCCATCAGGCTCAGCATGGTCGTGTTCGCCTTGAGGTCGGGATACGCCTCGGAGAGCGCGAAGAGCCGGCCAAGCGCGCCGGTGAGCGCCCCTTCCGCGACGACGAGTTGCTTCATGGCGGTGGGGTCGCCGGGATTGGCGGCAGCGCCTGTGTTGGCCGATGAGGCGGCATTGCGTGCAGCGATGACGGCTTCGAGAGTGCCGCGTTCATGCTTGATGTAACCCTTCGCGGTCTCCACCAGATTCGGAATCAGGTCGTACCGCCGCTTGAGCTGTACATCAATTTGCGCGAAGGCGTTCTTGAACCGGTTGCGCAGCGCGACGAGATTGTTGTAGATGCCGATAGCGAACATCGCGGCAACCAATACCAGCGCAACCAGTACGATAATGGCAATCAGTAATGGAGTCATAGTCATAACAAGTCTCTTTTCTTGGTTACTCTTAGAGCAGGCAGCCGAGCGCCGGCGCTGCCCTGTTGCGCCCCCTTTGTCTGGAGCCTTCCGCATGCCGGCCATATTCCCGCTTTGTCCACAGCGGAATGTATCGGCGAGTGGGCGTTGTGAAACCGGCCGGGGGTTTGCATTGATTGAACCATGAGCCAATCAGGCTAAAGCCGCTTCCTTCATGATTTTGACAATCGTGTCCTCCACTTCCCGCGCCACCGCTTCGAGTTGTGGCGTATTGAACATCGCCAGCAGAGTGGTTGGCTTCACTGTGACCAGGATGGCTTTACCGTTCTCTTCGTAAACGGAGATCCGGCACGGTAGTGCGGTGGAGACGCTCATATTCTGGTCGAGAACCTTCTTCGCCTGTTGTGGCTGACAGACCTCGAAGATCAGGCATTCTCGTTCGAACTCCACGCCCTTTTTCGCCATGGTCTCTTTGAGATTGTGAACATGCATGACGCCAAAGTGATTCGCCTGGACGGCAGCCTGGAGGGCAGCCGCGGCGGCGCTCACGGATTTGTCAGTAGATACTTCGATCAGCATGGTGACATGGCGAGCTTCGTTCTTGGTTTGGCGTCGCGGATCTTATCCACAGCAGTCCCCAGTTTTGCGCTCTGGCGTAGCACTGGCGGACCTGGACAGAAACTTCCGCCGGCACTCGTCGCTGCAAAAGTAGAAAGTCTCTCCTTCGCGTTCGGCATGGAGAGCAGTTGCTGCGTCCACAGACATTCCACATATCGGGTCTTTGGTCACCGTTTCCGATTCGGTCATGGTTCATGCTCCTTTGTTATCTGCGTTGGCCTTGTGACTCAACAACACGGTGACAATATGAATGCACGCACAGCACCAACCTCCTCCTATAAGGAAAACCGCCCGGCCCAGGCGGTTTCCACGCTGCGCCTCGGTGCGCCATCCGGCTCATGCCGGTGATCTGTTCGAGCGATCATCGGACCGATACACGCGGGACAGGCCTGACCATGGAAGGTCACTTGACCCCATATGCCCACCTTGACGGCTCAGACCTACGGCCGGGTTCCATGGCGGATGGCCGCCGAAGCGAAGACTGGTGGGACCCCGCACGATAATTACGGCACTTGGCGTGCCAAACAGCCTAAAGTCGGCCGGCACTGATCTGCCTGCGGAGGCACCCACCTGGCGGTCGAGAAAGGACTGGGCTGCCGCGAACGCGGCAAACGGGCTAACAGGTTGTTCCAAATGCGGAATGCACGGCGCTGGTCACCGCCAGAAGAGTGGGAGTCCTACCGGTTGGGCGGGGTGAGTTCGTTCGCCGACAACATTCCCGGTTGTCATGCCGATGCAGTTTCGTCTCGTGAACCTGCGTGATCAGAGTCGAGTCTCCTCCGTGTATGCAGGTCCCCGCTTGATGGCTTCACGAGTCAGGTTGATAAAGACTGTGGACTCTACCTGATCGAGTTGCAGCGGCACGCCGCGGAGCTGAAACCGAATCCTTCGGAGTGGATGCCGTGGAACTACCGCCAGACGTTGACGCGCTTCGTTCCGGCAGCCGCGGAACAGAAGGAGCCGGTCCTGGCCGGAAAGGGTCGATTCCGACCAGGACTCGATCGAGTGAATTCAAAGGCGGGCGAGGTCGCTTGCGTTTCAGTACCGAGGCCTCCTGTTGAAGAGCGAGAACTTGAAGATCCGTGTCGCCGTGACAGCGGATCAGGACGCGGATGGCGGGAGCGAATTCGAACACGGACTCCTCTTGTAATATGGCGAAACCTGGCAAGTGCAGACTGAACGCACGGAGGCGCAAGCTGCTGATTTGAAGACACTATGGACCTCTGACTACCCACGCCCCTTCAGCCCCCCTCCAGTCACAGATTTGACCCACGGATTTTAAGCTGCGAGGGTTCACGCGCTAACTTTGCCCTCGCTTCCCGGCTAAACGTCTGGCCTGCGATCCGTTTCGCTGCCGTGCAACTCATCCACGACCGAGCCTCTCCAGAGGCGTACGTCCATGAAATAGGCAGCGCGGGCGATGACGTGCGCGGCCACCGGCGCCGTCAGCGAAAAGAACAGGATGACGGTGATGAACCGCACCGTGGTCCCGGCCTCACCGAAATGCATGGCCTCGGCCAGCATCAGGCACCCCAGGCCCAGCGTGACGGCCTTACTGGTGGCTTGCATTCGGGTCAGCAGATCCGGCATGCGGAGGATTCCGACCGAAGCCAGAAAGACAAAGATTGTGCCAATGAGCAGAGCGAGAGTGACCAGAATTTCCGTCATCGCCGGGCTCCTTGCTCCAGGAACGCGGCGAAAGCGATGGTGCTCAGAAACGTGATCAGCGCCACGACCACGGCCACGTCCAGAATTGCGCTCTCCTGGGTAAGAATCGAATAAGCTGCCATCATACCCACCGAGATCGCCGCCATCAAGTCCAAAGCCACGACGCGATCGGGCAACGACGGTCCCCGGATCAGGCGGAGCAAAGCGATGAGCAGCGACACGCTCAACACTGCCAGGGTAAAAGATGCCATGGCTGAAACCATATCGGTTGCCAGGAAATTCATGAGAACAACTCCTTGACGCGCCGTTCCAGTCCACGCTTTATACCGGAGCGAACGCTTTCGATGTCGCTGGCGTCCATCGCGTGGACATAAATGACCTTCCCGTCCGGCGATACGTCGAGGCTCAGCGTGCCGGGTGTCAGCGTGATCAGATTGCTTAGCACGATAATCTGCCAGGCGGTTTCGAGATCCAGCGGCACGGCGATGATGCCTGGCCGCAAATCGCGCGTAGGACGAAGAGAATCTTTGGCCAGACGCAGGTTTGCCAGGACCAGTTCGTACAAAAAGAAGATCAGGAACTCGGCAATGACCAGCAACTTTCGAATCGCCCTGGTCATGGTTCACTCCCCTGAACGGCGCGGACGTAGGAAGATGGGTCGGTCAACTGCTCCGCCGCCCGCAGGGACAGATCGAAGAAACCCTGGGAGGCTCCTCCCATGACCACCGTCATAACCGCTAGCAAGGCTGCGGGAATCCAAAGCCGGGACGAAACGCCCCCCCGCCCGGGTGCCCTGCCTTCCGGGCGCGGCTTCCAGAAAGCCTCAGCCCAGATCTTGGTCATCGAGAGGAGCGTAACAATGCTCACCATAAGCGAGACACCGACAATCCAGAAGTTTTCGGCTTCCAGGCCGGCCTTGATCAGGACCAGTTTGGCGAAGAACCCCCCAAACGGAGGGAGCCCCGCCAGCGACAGCGCGGGCACCAGAAACAGCATGGCCAGCGCGGGGTAGGCGGAATACAGGCCGCCCAGCCGTTTCAACTCAAAGGAGCCGCCGAGGCGCTGTGCGATGCCGCCCACCAGGAACAGATTGCTCTTGACGATACTGTGGTGGACCATAAAAAACACCGAACCAGCCAGCGCCAGCGGCGTGAGCAGTCCCAAGCCCATGATCATATAGCCGACCTGGCTCACGCTGTGGAAGGCCAGGATGCGGCGGATCTCGTTCTGCGTCACTGCGCCCAGGACACCCGTGACCATCGTGAGTCCGGCAAGGACCAGCAATAAGTTGTGTGTAAAGGCGGTCTCGGTGACGAAAAGCAGCGTGAACACGCGGATCAATGCGTACACGCCCACCTTTGTGAGCAGGCCCGCAAAAAGCGCCGAAACCGGGACGGGCGGCGTGTGATACGAGGCGGGGAGCCAGAAAAACAGGGGAAAGAGGGCGGCCTTGGTCCCGAAAGCCACCAGGAGGAGCATCGAGAGGACGGTTGCCAGACCGGCAGGGGTGTCGGGGCCGCGCAGGGCTTCCGCCAATGCCGCCAGATTCAAGGTTCCCGCCGCGCTATAGAGCAGACCTGCGGCGGTGAGAAATAGCGAGGAAGCGGCCAGGTTGAGGGTAACGTACTTCAGAGCGCCTTCGATCTGGCCGCGCGTGCCGCCCAGCGCCAGCAGAACGAACGACGCGATAAGAGTTACCTCGAACCAGACGTATAGGTTAAAGATATCGCCGGTCAGGAACGCGCCGCAGACTCCCATCAGCATCACGTGGGAGAGCGGATGATAGCCGAAGATTTCGTGGCGGGCATTCAGGTCGCCCACGGAATAAACAGAAATCGCGGCGCCGAGCACGCCGGCTAGGACCACCATCATCGCGGAGAACAGATCGGCCACGAGGACGATGCCATAGCGAGCCGGCCAGCCGGCTATGTGGAGCACCTGGATGCCATCTTGCGACACGCTGCGCAGCAGTTCCAGACCCGCAGCCAGCAGCAGGAAGGAGCCAGCGACTCCCGCCGCTCTCTGCAGCCGGAGGCTGCGCCAGCCGAGCAGGCAGAAAACCGCCGTGAACAAGGGAATCAGGATAGGCAGCGCCAGTCGCACCTGGTGTAGCATCTGCCTTACGTATCCGTGGAGCGGATCTGATCCAGGTCGTCACTTCCGACGACCTGGTATGTTCGCTGCACCAGGGCCAACGCAAACGCCAGAACACCGAAGCCGATGACGATCGCGGTGAGAGCCAGAGCCTGCGGCAGCGGATCGGCGACTTGACGAAAATCCAGGCTGCCGCCGGCGGGGACCAGGGCGGCCCTGCCGCGGATCAGTCCAGAGGCGGTGAAGATGAGCAGGTTGGAGGCGTGGGCGAGCAACGCCAGCCCGATGATCAGTTTGATCAGGACGCGGCGCATGATCATGTAGAGGCCGCCCGCATAGAGTGAACCGACGACAATGGCCAGAAGCAGGATCAAATTTGTTCCTCCCCCAAGGTGAACATGATGAGTAGAGCGGCGCCCATAACGACAACGTAGACACCGGCGTCGAACAGCAACACGGTGCTCAGCGTGATTTGGAGGGCGAATGGAAGTGCGGCTTCGTACCGCTGCGCCGTGAGAAATGGCTCCCCCTGCAAAAGCGCCGGAAGCCCACTGGCCGCCGCCATCAAGAGGCCGGCTCCCAGCAGGACATGTGGAGCGAGGGGCAGTTTCCGCCGCGCGCTGCCCGTGTTGCGCGTCACGGCATCGAGCGCGTAGGCCGAGGCCCCCAGCAAACCTCCCACGAATCCGCCGCCTGGTTCGTCGTGGCCCCGCAGCAGCACGAAGACCGACACCAGCAGCAAGAGCGGCTTGAACAGGCGGGCTGCTGTCGCAAGAAGTACGGAGTTCACGATTTTTCTCCCGGCCGTTCCCGCAGCCGACGCAAGGCAAAAACGCCTACGGCAGCCACGGCGATAACTGTGACTTCTCCCAACGTGTCGAGCACCCGAAAATCCGCCAGGATGACGTTCACCACATTCCGGCCGCCGGCCAGCGGGAGACTATTCTCGATGAAATAGCGTGCGGAATCGGCAGGATGCTCGATCGCAGCGGTCCCAAGCACCAGGAGGCCGATGAGCAGCCCCGCGGATGAAGCTACGGACGCGTCCCGGAATCTTGGACCGGGCTTGGTGGGGCGCGAAACCTGCGGCAGGGAGTGGAGCACCAGAACCAGGAGAACGACGGTCAGGATGTCGACCACAACCTGGGTCATCGCCAAATCCGGCGCTCCGAACAAAACGAAGATCAGAGCCATACCAAGCCCGACCACTCCTAGCGCGGCCACGGCTGTCACGCTGGAAGGCGAGCGGACGGCCACGGCCACGGAAACCAAAATCACGATGACCAGGACAACCTCGTGGAACTGGACGTCCCCCAGGTTGGCGCCGAGCGGGAGCGCGGTCAGGCGGGCTATCGCGTAGCCGGTGAGACCGACAGTGGCGGCAATCATCGTGAGCAGGTAATAGCGAAGATAACCGTTTTGCAGGATCCGCGTTTGCGCGGCGGCCAGCGACATCACGCCATCGAGAGCCGCGTCGTACCATCCAGCCGGACCCCATTGGGGCATGGCCAGTTTCCGGAGCCGCGCGCACCCCAGATACAACGCGGTCCCGGCCGCAGCGGTCAGCAAGCTCAGCAGCAGAGCCGTGTTGAAGCCATGGAACAGCGCCAGTTTCACGGGCGGGGAGGGGCTGCCGGCGATAGCCCCGGCAGCCGAGGCAGCAGCGGCGTTCATCCATCCAGGCGCCAAACCCAGAAGCAATCCGCTGCCCGCCAGCAGAAGGGGGCCGAGCCACAGCGTGAGCGGCGCTTCGTGCGGATCCTTGGGCGGTGATCCCGCCGCTCCGAAGAACGGGCGCACCGCGGCCAACCCGGCTGCGGCGAACAACAGGGCGCCTGCCGCCGCCACGGCGGCCGTGAGCGTGATCATGCCTTGCTGCCGCATGCTCGCCTCCAGCACCAGTTCCTTTCCAATAAATCCGACCATGGGCGGCAGGCCGGCCATCGAAACGCCCGCGGCCAGCGCCGCGATGGCGGTCATCGGCATCGACGAGCGCAGGCCGCCGAGGCGCGTGATATCGCGGGTGCCGGCTTCGTGATCCACTGCTCCCGCCACTAGAAACAGCGCGCCTTTGTAGAGACCGTGCGCGACCAGGTAAATGGCCATTGCCGTCCACGCGGCCTCGTCGCCAATACCCAGCAGGAGCGTGAGGATGCCCAGAACGGATATCGTGGAATACGCCAGAATCTGCTTCAGGTCGGTTTTGCGCAGCGCCAGCCATGCTCCGGCGAGCATGGTAACGGCGCCGGTGAGAGTAACTGTCCACCACCACAGATCCGTCCCGCCCAGCGCGGGTGTCAGCCGGGCCAATAGGTACACACCGGCTTTAACCATGGTCGCTGCGTGCAGATAGGCACTTGCGGGCGTCGGAGCCTCCATCGCGTTCGGCAGCCAGAAATGAAATGGAAACTGCGCGGATTTCGTGAACGCGCCCAGCAAGATCAGCGCAAGCACGGCGGGATAAAGCGGGTGGTCCCGCAGCAGATCCCCTCCAGCCAGAAGGCCCGAGATCTGATATGTACCGGTTATCTGAGCCGCCATCAGCAGACCAGCCAGAAGCGCCAGACCGCCTGTTCCGGTCACCAGTAAAGCCTGTAGCGCGCCGTTACGAGCCGCCTCCCGTTCATGGTCGAAACCGATCAGGAGATACGAAGTGATGCTGGTCAATTCCCAAAACACAAACAGCAGAATGACGTTATCGGCCAGCACCACGCCCAGCATCGAGCCCAGGAACATCAGCAGCGCGACATAATACCGGCCCAGGTGCCGATGCCCCGCAAGGTACCCCCCGCTGTAGAAAACAACTATCACGCCAATCCCCGTGATCAGCAGAGCGAACAGGAGACCCAGTCCATCGAGCCGGAACGCAAGGTCAAGTCCGAGGCTGGGAGCCCACGATGTCGTGGCAACAACGGTCTGACCATTCCAGACCGTCGGTGCCAGACTCGCGAGATACAAAACCAAGCCGAGGGGCAGCAGGGCCAGTATCCAACCGCAGGCTCTGGGTGTGAACCGGCAAATCGCCGGAGCTAGGATCGCAACCAGAAAGGGCGCTATCGTGATCGTCAGCATGCTACCGCACTAGCGGGAGTGTTCCGCGCGCGACTACTTGGACACTAAACTCACCATAAACATCCAGCCTGTTGGAGCGCAAGGAAGCGTTGGTTCTGACGCCGATGGTAGATGGTGCGGCCATGATGCAGATGTCCCACATGGATGTCCCGCATGAGGAGAAATCCGAGCGGATGCACGGGGGCATCCGACTTTGCGGTATGACCACATTTGGTCAAATGGCGCCCGGTGGTCACCGGTGACCGCTGACCGCTCGATGCACCGGGACGCATGCCCTGCTTGGCCGGTCGTGTTCCTTGGATTCGGGAGAAGGACGCCAACGGCTGTAGCGACCGGCCTCCGCGAGGGCGACTGGCGGTTGAGAACTTTAGAAACCGTCTAACCGGCAGGTCAACTCCTTTGTCGAGTGTGGAGTCTCCGAGGTTTGTTCACCGCACCCCGGCAGACCGCACGTCACAACTTCGCCACGAGTTCTGCAAGACACAGTTTGGCGAGTTGCGTGCATCACCAGGGACCACCGCATCACTTCGTCTGTCGCCAATCGAGACGACGCGAAGGACGAGAAATCGAGACGCGGAGCGATCAAGACGTACTGAGTGGAAGTAGTTGAGCGCATAGGAGAGTTAAATGCAAATTGAGCGACGGGCTGACAAGCTCGCTGGTAACTCTCGGAGCCGCCGCCGATGGGGAGTGATTCTCGCAGGGGGAGATGGGAAGCGCTTGCTGCCGCTCACGCGGAAAATCGCCGGCGATGATCGCCCGAAGCAGTTCTGCAGCCTCACGGGCCGAGAGTCACTATTGGCTAAAACGCGATCGCGAATCTCCCGGATGGTCGATCCTGGTCAGACCTTGCTGGTCTTAACGAAAAGTCATGAGCGGTTCTATGCCGATGAAGTCGCAACGGTCCCCCCGGCTCGCCTTGTGGTTCAACCGCAAAACAAGGGAACAGCACCCGCGATCATATACAGTCTGCTGCGAGTGCATGCATCGGATCCAGACGCCCTTATCGCCTTCTTTCCTTCGGACCATCATTTTCGCAACGAGGAGGCCCTGACGGTTCATATGGACCTGGCGTTTGCGATGGCTGAGTTTCATTCCGAGTTGGTCATCCTCCTGGGCATCGCGCCCGAAGGGCCGGAGGAGGGTTACGGTTGGATTGAGCCCGGTCGCGCTTTGTCGAATCCGCTGCCTGGTTGTGCGCGCCGAGTCAATCGTTTCTGGGAGAAGCCTTCGCAAGCGATTGCCTTAACGCTGGTAGAGCGCGGTTGTCTCTGGAATAGCTTTGTCATGGTCGGGCATGTGATGGCGTTTGTCGACCTGATCCGGCGTACCCTTCCAATGCTGTTCGCATCGATCGAGTCTTTGGGGCCACCCCTTTCTACCGCGGCATCGAGAAACGGGTTGTGCGATTTCTACTCGGGCATTGCAAACGCCGATTTCTCGCGCGAGGTGCTTTCGTCCCGGCCGGCGGACCTTGCCGTGCTTTGTGGCTTCGGTCTGGGCTGGAGCGACTTGGGAGAGCCGCACCGCGTCCTCTCCGCGCTTGGGCCAAACGGAATTCCAACCCAGCGCGCAAGACAGTGAGGACCATGGACCACAATATCCGAGGTTCGAGGCATGGCACGCTGAGCAGCAGGATCGGGATCCTGCTGCTCTCTGCCGTGACTGCGATCCTGGTCCTCTGTTTGGGTGTCTCGAACGCGAGCAGCGTCCTTGCGCAGACATCCACTCCGGTCGTCTATGTGGTCCCGATCGAGGGAATGATCGACCTCGGGCTCGCTCCGTTCCTGGCGCGCACAATTGGCGAGGCGAAGGAAGCCGGCGCCGCTGCCGTGCTGCTAGACATCAACACATTTGGCGGCCGGGTGGACGCGGCGGTCGCGATGCGGGACACGCTGCTCAACTCGCCGGTTCGGACCATCGCGTTCGTGAACCAGCGAGCAATTTCCGCCGGCGCGTTAATCGCGCTCGCCTGCGAGACTCTGGTAATGACAGAGGGCGGTACGATCGGCGCCGCCGCACCAGTCCTCGGCGGGGCCGGCGAAAGCAAGCCAGCTGACGAAAAATCGGTTTCCTACGTACGAAAGGAGTTCCGCGCGACGGCGGAGGTCCGGAAGCGACCGCCGGAATTTGCCGAGGCGATGGTGGACGCCGACGTGGAGATCGCGGAGGTGATTGCCAAAGGCAAGCTGCTCACGCTCACAACCTCGGAGGCGCTCAAGCACAAGGTTGCCGACTTGATGGCTCCCTCTGTCGATGCGGCGCTGGATGCAGCCGGACTAACCGGCGCTGAGGTGCGCTACGCCAGCCAAACATGGGCCGAGACCTTCGTCCGATTTCTGACCAACCCCATCGTCAGTTCCCTGCTGATGAGTCTGGGGCTCTTGGGGCTGCTCGTTGAGATCCGGACGCCGGGTTTCGCCGTTCCGGGCACAATCGGACTTCTCTCGCTCGGGCTATTCTTTTGGGGCCACTGGATCGTCCGGCTTGCGGGGTGGGAGGAACTGCTGCTGGTGGCGATTGGAGTGCTGCTGATCGCGCTTGAAGTGTTTGTGCTTCCGGGGACGACCCTGGCCGGTATTGCCGGTGTTGTCGCTGTTGTGACCGGATTGGGCATGACTTTGGTCGGCGCGGGTGCGACGGTCGCCGTTATCGTCGGCGCGCTCGGCCGTGTCGCCGTTGCCCTTCTGCTGGCCATGGCCGGAACGTTCGCACTCCTCCGTGTGCTGCCCCGCCTGCCGTTCGGCCGCCGTCTCGTACTCGCAACCGGCATGCAGGCCGACCTCGGCTACGTCTCCACTCCAGAGAGCGACCGCCGCTGGCTGGAACGAGTCGGCACGTCCGTCTCGCCGCTGCGGCCGGCGGGAATTGCGGAGATCGACGGCACTCGTGTCGATGTCGTATCGGACGGCGGTTTCATCGAAGCCGGCGAGTCTATCAGAGTCACCCGCGTCGACGGCAACCGGATCGTTGTCCGGCGGGCGTCACCGCACAAAGAGGATACACATGAATAATTTCGATTTCACAACGATCGGCGCATTCGGCCTGCTCATCCCGGCCCTGGTCCTGCTGTTCTTCATTCTCTATATCGTGCCCATCCCGCTGTGGATCGCGGCATGGTCCTCCGGAGCCCCCGTACGGATGATCACGCTGGTTGGCATGCGGCTCCGGCGCGTGCCTCCGGCAACTGTCGTCAACGCCCGGATCAGTGCGGTCAAGGCAGGGTTGCAGATCTCCGTCGACGATCTCGAAGCCCACTACCTGGCTGGCGGAAACGTTGTGCGCGTTGTCAACGCGCTAATCTCGGCCGACAAGGCCAACATCGAGATGCCTTTCAAGCGCGCGGCGGCGATTGACTTGGCGGGACGCGATGTGTTGGAAGCCGTGAAAATGTCAGTGATCCCGAAGGTCATCGTCACCCCGCAAATTGCTGCGGTGGCGAAGGACGGGATCCAATTGATTGCCGTTTCGCGCGTCACAGTCCGGACGAATATCGACCGCCTCGTGGGTGGCGCCGGCGAGGAGACGATCATCGCGCGCGTCGGCGAAGGCATGGTGAGCACGATAGGCTCCGCTGCGACGCACAAGAACGTACTCGAAAACCCGGATCACATTTCGAAAAACATTCTCAGCCGCGGCCTGGACGCGGGCACCGCCTACGAGATTCTGTCGATCGATATCGCCGACGTGGATGTCGGCGAAAATATCGGAGCCAAGTTGCAGATCGACCAGGCGAACGCGGACAAACAGATAGCGCAGGCGAAAGCGGAGGAGCGGCGGGCGATGGCTGTCGCGCTCGAACAGGAGATGCGTGCACGCGTCGTCGAGGCTGAAGCGGAAGTCCCGCGGGCCATGGCCGAGGCTTTCCGGCAGGGCAACCTCGGCATCATGGATTACTACCGCATGAAGAACATCCAGGCGGATTCCTCGATGCGCGAGTCGATCGCCGAGGGGCGCGGGGATGAACCAGCGTCGCCAGATCGGTAGATCCAGGCTTTTGACGGAGGGCTGATCCATGTCCGCTGAACTAGTACTGTTGATGGTCGCTTTCCTGCTTCTGCCGCTCATTCAGTTTCTGGCACGCGTGGTGCGCGCTGGGCAAGAGCATCAACCAGCGCAGCCAGCGCCTACGCCGTCAACTGTGGATAGGCCGCCGATGCGGGAGATGCAACAACTCCTGGCGCCGGAGGATCGGACATTGACGGACGTTGCGGTTGCGCCCAAGCGTAAGCCGGCACGAAATTCAAACGCCGGGCGAGGGGCGCCGCCAATTCGCAGGAGCGTGCGGCGAAAGAGGGTGATTGTCGGCCTCGACGGTCCGCTCGACCTGCGCCGCGCCATCGTGCTGAGAACGGTACTTGGTCCCTGTCGAGCGAGCCGTCCACAGGATAGGCCCGAGGGCGCTGATTGACGTCGCTTGCGCGCGAATTCGCCGTGGTGTGAATTGTGAACGAGACATGAACACAAATACTGAGCCGCTTACTCCGGAACTGCTCCACAAGTTGAATGCATACTGGCGCGCGGCCAACTATCTGTCGGTCGGCCAGATCTATCTCTATGACAATCCGCTTCTGAAGAAGCCGCTTGAGCTGGCGCACATCAAACCGCGACTCGTGGGCCACTGGGGCACAACGCCGGGGCTGAACTTTATTTACGTCCATCTGAATCGCGTCATTGCGCAGCACGACCTCAATGTCGTGTACATCACCGGGCCGGGCCACGGTGGGCCAGGGTTGGTGGCGAACGCCTACCTTGAAGGTACCTACAGTGAGGTCTATCCCGACATCGCGCAAGACGAGGACGGCATAAAACGGCTGTTTACACAGTTTTCGTTCCCTGGCGGCATTCCGAGTCACGTTGCGCCGGAGATTCCGGGGTCGATTCACGAGGGCGGCGAACTAGGCTATTCGCTGTCGCACGCTTTCGGTGCCGCGTTCGACAATCCCGGCCTGCTGGTTGCGTGTGTCGTCGGCGACGGTGAAGCTGAGACCGGTCCGCTCTGCGCCAGTTGGCACTCGAACAAGTTTCTAAACCCGGTCCACGATGGAGCGGTGTTGCCCATTCTGCATCTGAACGGCTACAAGATCGCCGGCCCCACAGTGCTGGCGCGTATTCCACGTGGCGAACTGGAAGCCCACTTCCGTGGCTACGGTTACACGCCGTATTTCGTCGAAGGGGACGATCCGCTGGAGATGCACCAACTGATGGCCGCCGCGCTCGACACAGCGGTTGCTGAAATTGAGCGCATTCAAACAGAAGCCCGCGCCAACGGATTCAAGACTCGTCCGAGCTGGCCCATGATCATCCTGCGCTCGCCCAAAGGGTGGACAGGCCCAAAGGAGGTCGACGGCAAACCCAGCGAAGGCACGTCCCGCTCGCACCAGGTGCCAATGGGTGACATGAGTCACCCAGGACATGTGAAAGTTCTGGAAGAGTGGATGCGAAGCTATTGTCCGCAGGAGCTGTTTGATCACTCGGGCAGGCTTCGCTCCGAACTGGCTGAGCTTGCCCCGAAGGGCGAGCGCCGCATGAGCGCCAATGTCCACGCCAACGGCGGCCTGCTCTTGCGCGAACTGCGTCTGCCGGATTTCCGTGACTACGCGGTGCAGGTGCCAGCGCCGGGCGCAGTGAACGGCGAGGCTACCCGCGTCCAGGGTCAGTTCATCCGCGATGTGATCAGACTGAACCCCGCCAACTTTCGCGTGTTCAGTCCGGACGAGACTACCTCCAACCGCTGGGGCGCCGTGCTCGAGGTGACAAACCGGTGCTCCACCGCGGAAATCGTTACCGGCGACGATCACGTCGCACCCGACGGGCGCGTGATGGAGGTCCTGAGTGAACATCAATGCCAAGGCTGGCTCGAAGGTTACCTCCTGACGGGCCGGCACGGCTTCTTCTCCTGCTATGAAGCCTTCATTCACATTGTCGATTCGATGTTCAACCAGCACGCCAAGTGGCTCAAGGTGGCAAACGGCATTCCTTGGCGCCGGCCGATCGCGTCCTTGAACTACCTGCTATCGTCGCACGTGTGGCGGCAGGACCATAACGGTTTCAGCCACCAGGATCCCGGTTTCATGGACCATGTAGTGAATAAGAAAGCGGAGATCGTCCGCGTCTATTTGCCGCCCGACGCGAACACGCTGCTTTCCGTCACGAACCACTGCTTGCGCAGCCGCAACTATGTGAATGTCATCGTCGCCGGCAAGCAACCTCAGCCCCAATGGCTCGACATGGATGCCGCCATCAAACACTGTGCCGCCGGTCTGGGCATCTGGCCATGGGCCAGCAACGATCGGGGCGGAGAGCCGGATGTCGTCATGGCGTGCTGCGGTGACGTCCCTACCATGGAGACCCTGGCGGCAGTCGAGTTGTTGCGGCACCATTTTCCCGAACTGAAAGTCCGGGTGATCAACGTAGTCAATCTGATGAAGCTCCAACCCCGCAGCGAGCACCCGAATGGCCTGAGCGACAAAGAATTCGACGCGCTCTTCACGACGGATAGGCCAATCATCTTCGCCTTTCACGGCTATCCGGCGCTCATTCACCGGCTTACGTACCGCCGCACCAACCACGACAACTTGCATGTGCGCGGTTACAAGGAAGAGGGCACAACCACCACGCCCTTCGACATGACGGTGCTGAACGAGTTGGACCGGTTTCATTTGTTCGGAGAGGCAATCGACCGCCTGCCGCAAATGGGATCGCATGCGGCCTATATCGGTCAGTTCATCCATGACCGGATCTTCGAACACAAACAATACATCGCGAAGCATGGCGAGGACATGCCGGAAATCCGTAACTGGAAGTGGAGTCTGAACGAAACACAGAAGGGCAACCCGCGCACGGAGCCCTGAACTGACGGGATCACGGAAGCACTTATGGGTAACACAATCGGTTCATTGAACCTCGGCTCCGTGGTCTCGGTGCGCGGCAGTGTCGTGGATATCCGGTTTGAGCGGGATTTGCCGCCGATCTATTCGTTGCTGCGCGCGGGAAAGGACGGGCGCATCGCGATCGAAGTCCTGGCGCAACTCGATGTGCGTCGAGTGCGGGGCATCGCGTTGACGCCCACTCAGGGCCTTGCGTGCGGCATGCCGGTTGAGGACACCGGCGGGCCGCTAAAGGCGCCGGTCGGCAAGGGGATTCTCTCAAGAATGTTCGACGTGTTCGGCAACCCAATCGATCGCCAGGGAGACGTTTCGGACGTGGAGTGGCGTACCGTCCATAACGCTCCGCCCCCGCTGGACCGGCGTTCCACCAAGTCCGAGGTCTTCGAGACGGGCATTAAGGTGATTGATGTGCTCGTGCCGCTGGAACGCGGCGGTAAGGCGGGACTGTTTGGTGGCGCTGGCGTGGGCAAAACCGTTCTGCTCACCGAGATGATCCATAACATGGTCGGCGAGACCGGGCAGAACTGGCGCGAATGTGTCCGCCGCACGGTCGAT
>JAHDVK010000012.1 GCA_023384675.1 Bryobacteraceae bacterium
AGCAACGGCGCCGGGCAGTTTGCGTTCGGCTCGCTGTTCTGGGGACCGGGCTTCAACCACGTTGCCGCGGGCGACCTCAATGGCGATGGCCGCGACGACGTGCTCTTCTACCGTTCAACGGACGGCACCATGTACACCGGCCTCAGCAATGGCAGCGGCGGTTTCGCCTACACCTACCTGCTCGTCAGCATGGGCTTCACGACGGTCAAGCTCGCCGACTTCACCGGCGACGGGTTGAGCGATGTGTTCCTGTACCGCGCCTCGGATGGCCTGGCTTTTATGGGCACAAGCACGGGGACGGGTAATTTCACCTTTGCGCCAGTGGCCGTGGGTTCCGGGTTCAACTTCATCGAGACCGGCGACCTGAACGGCGACGGCCGAATCGACCTGTTTTTGTATTCGAGCGCCACCGGCACGGCGCGTACGGCCACCAGCACGGGCGTCGGCTTCACCGTGCAGACTCACGGATGGTCGCCCGGGTTCACGGCGGCGAAGCTGCTGGACTTCAACGGCGACGGGCTGGCGGACGTAGCGCTGTACAACGCGAGCAACACGCTCGGCTATCTGGGCATCGGCGACGGGCTGGGCGGCTTCAACTTTGGCTCGCTGTTCTGGGGCTCGGGGATGACCTACGTGGACGTGCTCGACCTGAACGGCGACGGCCGCGCCGACGTGATCATCTACAACCCGGCGAACGGAGCCGCGTACACGGGCCTCAGCACGGGCAACCCGGCGAACCCGTTCACGTACCTGTACTCCTACTGGGGGCTGAATAAGCAGTTTGCGAAGTAGGAGCGGCTGTAGCTAATATCCGGTCTTGCACATCGTTGCCTGCTTCTGCCCGGGCGCGCGGCCGGGCAGTTGTCGTACGAGGCACACAGTGGCAACGGCGCCCTCTGCGGTGCGTCTGTCGTGCAGATACCATCTACCATCTTCACATTATTGACATAGAAGTCTGGAATGGTTAGGCTCCCACAATAGGCTCAAGAGGGAGGATTCTTGAATGGACCCGATGTTTCTGCCCAGGGTCGAAGACCATGTCGGCGACGACCCCTATTCGCAGCTCGCAGGACGGTTTCGGCCCGCTGGCCGCCCTTATCCGCAGATCTGGCATCTATTTGCTTTCAAACGGAACGCGACGAAGCATCTGGAGGCCTTTACCCATGAGGTGATGCGCGGTCCGTCACCATTGACGCCCGGTCTGCGCGAATTGATCGCCGCCCTGACCTCGGCCCGTAATCAATGCCCATTTTGACTGAAATCCCACGCCGCGGTCGCGGCGCTTCTGCTGGAGAACGAAAGCTTGGTCGAATCCGTCCTGAATGACGTCGATACCGCGCCACTCTCAGCGAAGGATCGCGCGCTCTTCCAATTCGTGGAGAGGGTCAACACAGATTCGTCGTCTCTCACTCCCGCGGTTGTCGACGAAGTTCGCAAGGCAGGCTGGGATGACGAGGCGATCTATGACGCAATCACGGTCTGCGCTCTGTTCAATTTCTACAACCGTTGGATTGACGCCTCGGGAGTGCATGCCATGCCCGACGAAGCCCATCGCGCAGGAGCCGAGCAGTTGCGCAAAGGCTATTTGGCGGGTTAGTTAGAAGGTCCGCGACACCATCGCGTGCCAGTAGCGGTTGTGCGGGATGCCGTTTCGCAGGCCATATTGGGGCCGGAAGCCCGCCTCATAGCTGGTGCGGCCATGCGTGACGACGAGCGCGCCGGCATAGCGCAGCACGCGGTGGCCGTTCGTTCCAAAGAAGTTCCAGGAGTAAGTATGCTGCGGCCCGTGACGGAGCACCACCTGCACCCGGTCGTTGGCCATCAGGCTGTGGTCGAACCAGGCTGTTGTGTAAAGAAGCGACCCATGTTGAAGCGGCGAATGGAGCACCGTCCAGGCGTTCGATTGCACGGTGAAAGGCGTTCGTTTCAGCTTGGTGGCGTACGTGGCGCTGTAGGCGGCCACCCAATCCTGCGAACCGCTCAGCACGCCAGGGAAGCGCCAGCGCTCCACACCGCCGGAGGCATAGAAAAGATGGCTGCGCTTATTCACCAGGCGGGCGCGGTAGGAGATGCCGGCCGTCCAATCGTTGTTGTGGGTGGGCGTGTCGTGAGTATTAAAGCCGGCAATCGACACCGAATCGCCTTCGCGAAAGGCGTTAGCGCGGGTGATTGTGACGCGGCTCTGCCAGGCGGGACCGTCGCCGAAGACCCCGCCAAGGGTGAGTTGAAATGTTTCGGCCAGGCCGGTTTGGAGTGTGACAGTCCACTTCCGCGACGCGGCCTTTGGGAGGGAAACGGCTTCCGGAACCGGGTCCTGCACAAGTTTCACCGTCTCTTTGACTTCCGAGTCCGCAGCCGCAAGCACGCCTGCTGTGAGGGTGCAGAGCAGCCAACAGCGGAGTATCAGAGCCATAAATCTTCATTTAAGCATAGCTGATCGCTGACGCCTCTCGGGGCGAGGAACGGTGATAGGCTAAGGGCGATCGAACGTCAGGGAGGATTCTGTATGAAAGCCAGCCGGAGAGGCTTCTTTTCCGCGGCTCTTGCCGGCAGCGCCGCCTGCGCCGCTCAATCGCCCGGCGCCGGCCCGGCGCTGGCCGAGCGCTACCGCAAGCTCGACGCCATCCTGCGGGCGCCGGTGCTGAATAAGGAGATGTTCAAGGCGCCGGTGATCCTGGAATCGGTGGAACTGCTGCGGTCCGGCAACAGCTTCCTATGCCGCGTGCGGTCCCGGGACGGAGCCGAAGGGATATCCGTGGCGCACAGCGGCATGAGCACGCTGTTTCCCATTTTTGTGCGCAATCTCCAGCCGTTTTTTGTGGGAAAAGACGCGCGGGAACTGGATTTGATCCTGGAAAAGGTCTATATATACAACCTGAATTTCCGGCTGGGCGGCATGGCTCTCGGCCTGCCGCTGGCCACGCTGGAATTTGCGGTTCTGGACATGCTGGGCCGGATCGCGGGAAAGCCGGCGATGCAGCTTCTTGGCGAGATTCATCATCCGGAGGTGGGGGTTTACATTGCCACCGAATGGCGCGAGAAACCGGTGGAGGAGTCGCTGGAGCTGATTCAGAAAGCGGTAGCGGCCTACGACGCGCGCGCGCTCAAGATCAAGGTCGGCGGCCTGATGTTCATGACCACCGACATGTACGCCACGGGTCCCGCGGGGCGGACCGAACGGATGGTGCCGCTCATTCGCAAGACCTTCGGCGATGACATGGCGCTCTATGCCGACTCGAACAGCTTTTATGAAGCACCCGAGGCGATTCGAGTGGGCAGGCTGCTCGAGCAACACAATTACCGGTACTTCGAGGAGCCGGTGATGTTCGATCACCTCGAGGAGATCAAGCAGGTTTCCGATGCGCTGCGGATTCCCATCGCCAACGGTGAGCAGGATTTCAGCTTTTACGGATTCCGCTGGCTGCTGGCCCATGACGGACTGGATATTTATCAGCCCGACAATTACTATTTCGGCGGGGTGATTCGTTCATTGAAGGTGGCGCGGATGGCGGCAGCTTTCGGAAAGACGTTCATCCCGCACATGTCCGGCGGCGGCCTGGGCTACCTCTACAACATCCAGATCGTGTCGGGCGCGCCGAATGCTGGTGAACACCACGAATTCAAAGGCCTGCAGACGCACGTTCAGTTCGAGTGCAAGACCTCGCCGCTCAAGGTCGTGAAAGGAAAAATGAAGGTACCCACCGGACCGGGCTTTGGCGTGGACTTCGACCCGCAATGGGTGGCCCGCCATCAGCCCGTCCGGCTTTGAGCTTCGTGGTCTATTCCTTGTAGTGGAACGTGCCGACGAACGCGCTGCGCTTGTCAGGGCTGGACCAACGGGAGTTCAGATCCTCACCGGCGAAACGGTGCGCAATCGTATAAGCCGGCATGGCGTGGTCAAGCGTGGTGAGCGGATCGTACCAGGTCTCTTCGTGGGAGCAGACGTGGTCGGCCTGGGCAATGGCGCGGGTTTCGATCTTCGCCAGGGTGCCCGCGGACAGCGCCACGGAAGCGGCGTGGATCGAGGATCCCTTCACTTCGAACTCAATCGGCAGCGCTTCCACTTTCACGATGTCCTGCAGCAGATCGCCGGACTGACGAACGGCGAAGCGGCGGAGGGCATCACGCTGTTCGAGCGAGGCGCGCTCGTCCACCATCAAAACGGCTTTCACCGGATAGGCCGTGCCGGTGCGGTCGCCGAGCGTGGAGTTGGCGCGAACGGCGGCCACGACGGCGAGGCCGTCAAGGTTCACGCCCTGCCAGGTTCCTTTGTTGATCTTCCAGCCGAAAACCGCGAGGTTTCCGACGAGTTGCACTTCCGAATTCGCGAAGCACGCGCCGGTATAGACGTCGGCCGTGCGCGCTTCGACGTAGGCGCCCTTGATATCGGTCGCCGGCACGCCGGCGGCAAGGGAAACACCCATGAGCGCGAAGCCGGCAAGGCCGGCGCGAAGAATCTGTGTCGTCATCGGTTGGACTCTCCCAGGAGTTTGGACTTTCTATCAGTATAGATGCGTCAGACATCGATTGGGTCGCAGCTGGCAGCGCCGCGATGGCTGCGATATGATCGGCGCGAACCATGATCCCCGGATTTCATACCGACGCGTTCAACAGCGCATATTGGAATTTCACGCAGTGCCTGGACTGGGCGGCGGCACACGATCTCGGCTTCATCGAATGCGGCGCCATCGACGGCGTGAGTTGGATTCACGGGCTGGGCTATCAGCCCCATATCGCGCTTTGGGAGGACCCGCTGGCGCTGCGCCGCGAGATGGAGCGGCGCGGGGTCCGCCTGTCGCAGCTGGACGCCGCTTTTCCGCTGTCCCGGCCCGAGGGCGCCACGCTGGGTGTCGAGTACATTCTTCATTCCATCCGCTGGGCGCACCTGGCGGGCTGCCCGTGTATCGACACCACCGACGACCGTTTCCCGCCCTCCTCGATGAGCGAAGCCGAAGCGATGGCGCATATGCGCCGCTGCTATCAGCAGGTGGTCCCGGTGGCCGAGAGCTACGGCATCACCATCAACATTGAGCCGCACGGGCACTTCACCACCAACCCGGACCGTGTGGCCGAGATGCTGGAATTCGTGGATTCGCCCTTCTTGCGCCTGAATTTCGACACCGGCAACACATTTATCGCGGGACAGGATCCCGTTGCGTTTCTGCGCCGGTTTATCGGCAAGGTGACGCATGTCCATATCAAGGATGTGAGCGAATCGCTCGCTTCCGCCGCGCGCGGCGAATTGACCGGCATCGCCGTCAGCCATTGCGCCATCGGCGACGGTGTAAACGCGGACAACATCCGGTCGTGCCTGCGAATGCTCCGCGAGCAGGGCTACCGGGGAGTGTTGAGTCTGGAATGCGAGGGGCAGGGCGGGCCGATGCTCGAGCGGAGCCTGGGATGGGTACGCCGCGAACTGGAGGAATTGCGATGAACACTGCCGCGCTTGTCGTGTTGATTCTCACGGGGTCGAGCGACCTGCCCCACCACCACTGGGACCAGACGACGCCCATTCTGCGCGAGTGGTTCAACGCGCGGGTGATCGAAGAGCCGTCGCGACTGCGGCCCGGCGACCTGAAGGGCGTCGATGCGGTGATTGTGAACTACCATGGCCCGCGCTGGGGTGAGCAGGCCGAGCGCGCGCTGGAGGACTACGTCCGCGGCGGCGGCGCGCTGCTGGCGTTTCATCAGTCGAGCTACGGCCCCTTCTTCGGCATGGTGCAATTAGAAGGCAAATGGCGCACCGGGCCCACGCGCGGCTGGGAGGCGTGGAGCCGCATGATCGGAGCGCATTGGGAGCCGGAGAAGATCGGCCATGCCCGCCGGACGCGCTTTCAGGTGGAGTGGCGCGAAGGCTCGCCGGCTTTTGAGGCCGACGATGAACTCTATCACCGGCTCACACTGCACGAAGGCGTAAAGGTGCTGGCGGAGGCGCTGAGCCCCAAGGATCTTGGCGGCACCGGGGAGCGCGAGCCGTTGATCTGGACGAATGCCTACGGGCAGGGGCGCGTGTGGTTCACCACTTTGGGCCACGATCCGCGCGCCTTCTTGCAGCCGGGCATGAGGGAAGCATTCAGCCGCGGCCTGCAATGGGCCGCGCGAAAGGAGTGAGGCATGACGGATCCCATTTCCCGGCGCGGCTTTCTGGGCGCCGCCTCCGCGGCGGGCTTCTTCACCGGCAGCGGCACGATTCGCACCGGCATTATTGGCTGCGGCGGGCGGGGTGAAGCCGCCGCCATCAATGCGATCAAGGCCGGGCCGGATGTGCGGATTGTGGCCCTGGCTGACCTGCTGCGCGACCGCGCCGAAGAGGTGCGTTCGAAGCTGCGTTCGCTGCATCCCGAACAGGTGGACATTCCCAACGACCGCATCTTCGCGGGTTTCGATGCCTGGCGCAAGGTGATCGAAGCCTCCGACGTGGTGCTGATCGCCAACGCGGCGCGGTTTCATCCCATGCACCTGATGGGGGCGATCCAGGCGGGCAAACACGCGTTTCTCGAAAAGCCCCACGCGATCGACCCTGCCGGACTGAAAGTGCTGCGCGCCGCGTGCGAGCTGGCGAAACAGAAACGCCTGTCCGTGGTTTCGGGCCTCCAGAGCCGTTATCATCCGGGTTATCGCGAAACCATGGCCCGGGTCCACGCCGGGGCGATCGGCGACATTGTCGCGATTCAGGAAACGTGGCTGCGTCCGCCCTACGTGCTGCGGCAGAGGCGTCCTGGGCAGCCGGAGCTGTCGTTTCAGGGCTCGAACCAGTATCACTTCAACTGGCTTTCGGGCGATGACGTGCCGCAGACGCTGATCCACAACCTCGACCGCTCGAGTTGGGCTTTAGGCGAGGCGCAGCCGCTGAGCTGCTACGGAATGGGGGGGCGCTCGACGCTGCACGGCGAGATTTACGGCAATGTGTTCGACCATCACTCGGTGGTGTATCAGTTCCCGCGAGGCGTGCGGGTGTACGCCTATTGCCGCACGATCGACGACTGCTACAACGAGAATTCAAGCCTGATTCTCGGCGCCAAAGGCCGCTGCGACCTGCTCAATCTGCGGATTGAAGGCGAAACGAACTGGCAGCACGAAAGCGACAGGTCAAAGAACCCGGCTTACGACCTGGAACAGGCAGCGTTGTTCGAGGCGATCCGCCAGTCGAAGCCGCTCAACAACGGCGAATACATGGTCCGCAGCTCGCAGATCGTGGTGATGGGACAGATGAGCTGCTACACAGGCCAGCGTTATACGTGGGAGGCGATCGAGGGCTCGGACTACGCCTATCCTCCGGCGGGCGAGATCACGGACGCGACCGAACCGCCGGTGCGGCCCGGTCCCGATGGAGTCTATCCGGTCTTCCGCCCCGGCGTGACGCGGCTGGACGAGCGTTACGCCCCCTTAGCCAGATAACGCCGCACGAACTGCCCGATGGCCGCGCCGAGGATGGCGCAGCACGCCCCGTAAAAGGCGGCGAGCACGAGTTCCAGGGGCCAGAGATTGTGCGACGTGGGGTCGCGGGCCGTATCGACGATCACGCGAAGCAGGGCCGCGGCGGGCAGCGCCAGGGCCATCACGATGGCAGTTTTCCAGAGGGGAGCCGCGTCATAGGCGCGCAGCGCCAGGGCCGCTATGCCCACAACCGCCAGCCCCAGTCCGTAAAACACCGCGGCCTGCAAATTGCTGTTATAAGGCGTAAACAGGTTTGGAATTCCGATTAAAGCGATGCTCGCGAGCAGGACGAGCCGCAGCGTGCGCGGATGGGACGAAGCCATAAGCCAGTGGTGAGAGTGTAGCAAATGGGTGAGGGTTTCAATCAAATCCGCCTGGCGGATTGTGCGTTTACCGGAAACTCACCCAAAGCAGCAGGGCGGAACGCGCCGTCCAGGCCGCGGTGCGAATCCAGTTTGTCGCGACCAGTGCGGCGTGGGTGGCCGGATCGAACCCGGCGGCAAGCTGGGCGTGTCTCGGGATTTGCAGGAACGCCGTGCTGGCCCAGATGACACCCACCAGGGCAAGGCCAGTCCAGGTGGCCCACGCGGGCACGAAAGCGGGCCGGACCCGAACCAGGGCGATGGCCGCCGCGAGTTCGAGCAGCATCACCGGCCCGACGATGATCGTGATGCGGGCCGAATGCTCAGCTTCGTACGCCGCGAACACAGACGCGCCTACGCGCGCGAACAGCGGGTAGTGGACGATCTGGATCGTCCAGATCAGCCCGGTCATAAAGAGCGCCAGCGCCAGGTTGGCTCCAGCCACAGCCTTGATCATCCTGCCGGCGCTTTCTCTGCGCCGGGATCGCGAAGCAAGGCCTCGGCGGCCAGACGCCCGCTCTCCATCGCACCTTGGATAGAGGGCGTGGCGCGGTGGTCTCCGGCGACGTACAGACCCTGCTCCACGCGCGGCTCTTCAATCCACTCGAGGGGCCTGACGATGGGCTGCGCATGTTCGATCTGATACATGCGCAAGAAACGCCACTCCGCGCTCTTGCTGCCGAACCAGCGGCGGACCTGAGTGCTGACGTTGGCGACGAGCGCCTGCTCATCGCGCGTGGGCAGTCCCAGAACCGTGATCGAGATCAGGTGCTGGCCCTCCGGCGCGTAGTCCGGGCTCACATTGCTCATCACCGCGAGGTTGTTGATCAGTCCGCGTCCGCTGCCGCCCAGCACCAGCAAGGCCTCGGAAATGGGGGGCTCGTCCGCGGCAAAATACAAGCACGTGACCGGCCGCGAAGGGACCGTCCGCTGCAGCCTCCTGAGCCGGCTGGATTCCGGACCCTCCACTGCAAGCACGATATTCGGAGCAGACAGCGTTTCGCCGCTCTCCAGCGTCACCGTCCGGCCTTCAACGCTCTGGACGCGCGCGTTTAGGCGGAGAGAATCTGGTGGCAGGGCCTCCGCGATCTGCGCGGGAATCCGGCCCATGCCACGCGCGGGCACTGCCGTTTCGCCTTCGGACATCATGCGAAAGACGAATTCGAACATGCGGCTGGAGGCCCCGAGTTTCGAATCCAGTTGAATCCCGCCAAACCAGGGGCGGAAGAATTCCTCAATGACTTGGGTCGAAAACCGGCGCCGCTCCAGCGCCTGGCGCGTACTCGTCTCGGGCGCCGCAAAGATCTCACTCAGTGTCCGGTTCATCAAGTCCGAACGCAGGCGGGCCATGCGGATCTTATCCGCCATCGATCCCACGGGCGAAAACAGGTTGCGCAACCACGATCCGGGATCGCGCCAGGGATCCGAAATCCGGAAAAACTGCCCGTCCTTGCGGACCAGCGCCCCCGGCAGGAAAGCGCACAGCTCGAGGGCGCTGTAATCCAATACATTCGCGGCCTCGGGGTACGCGGTAAGCAACACTTGAAAGCCGCGGTCCAGGAGGAAGCCGTCCACCTCGTCCGTCCGGACGCGGCCCCCCCAGCCGTCCGAGGCCTCAAGCACAACAAACGGAATCCCGTCCTGGTGCAGCCGGCGCGCGCAGCAAAGCCCCGCGAGCCCCCCGCCAATGATGATGACGTCAAACTGGCTCATTTTCCTCCACTTGCGAGCGCTGCCGTGCGTTTCGAATCTCCCGCAACACCAGGAATTCCGAGAGGTTCTCAGCAGTCAGAAGCCCCACCAGGCGCTCGTCCTGGAAGACGAGCGCGCAGCTGTTGTTGCCAGTCAAGAGGGGCACGGCGTCGGTGAGGTCCATGTCGGGGCTTACCTTGGCGAAGTTACGGTCCATCGCTCCCGCAACGTAGCCCTCCGGGCCTTCGGTGGCCATGGCGCGCAGCAATGCCGTACGGGTCAACAGGCCGGATACATGGCTGCCCGTGAGCACGGGGAAGTCCTGTTGCGTGGTGGAGAGCAACAGGTTCGCCGCGTCACGGATCGAGTCCCCATGCAGCAGAGTGCGGAAGTCGGTCACCATCGCGCTATGCACCTTCTCACCGCGAATCAGAACCTGTTGCTGGGATGCAAGGCTCTCCTGCATCGCGCCGACATAGACAAAAAATGCGATGAAAATCAGAAACGGGTTGAGGGCCAGCAACCCATACAGCCCCATCATCGCGGCCATCCCCATGCCGATGCGCGCCGCGGTTCGCGTGGCTTCGTGTTCGGGCCGGAATTTGGAGAGCAGGCTGCGCAGGATGCGTCCGCCATCCATGGGGAACGCCGGTAAGAGGTTGAACGCGGCTAAGACCAGGTTGGCGGTGGCGATCATCGGCAGCAGGCTCTGATCCGTGATCTCCAGCCAGTTGTCAGGTAGCGGTGCCACACCGGTGAGCGTGAGCCAGAGAAAGATTGAACCGGCGATCAGGAGGTTCACGACCGGCCCGGCCAACGCGACCCAGACTTCCTCATGGGCCTTCGGCGCGCGCTCCAGCCGCGCTAAACCGCCAATGGGGAGCATCACGATATCCAGCGTCCGAATGCCGAAACGCCGCGCCACCATCGCGTGACCGAGTTCGTGCAGCAGGACAGAGCCGAAAATCGAAAGAATGTAGATGGTGAGCGCCGCCGCACTCTGCTTTCCTCGCGCGCCGTAAACGATCAGCGCCACGACAATCAGCCAGAAAGTGAAATGAAAACGCACCGGCACGCCGAGGATATTGACCGTCCCGACACAGCCCGGGATGCGCCTTGGTTCGCTGCGCTGTTCGCTTTCAGATGGCACTGCTTTGCTTCCCTACACCGATTCTCGCACCACGCTGGCTACCGCTGCCCGCTGGGGCATACGATTCCCAAGGATTGACACTCTGAACGCCGAAAAGTATGCTGAGAACACCATTGCACACGTGTGCAATGATTGTTTTCGAGCCTTCTTCCGATGCGGCCCACCTCGATCAAGGACATTGCGCGGCTGGCGAACGTGTCGCATTCCACCGTCTCGCGCGCCCTGCGCGACAGCCCGCTGGTCAACCACGAAACCGCCGCTGAAATCCGCCGTCTGGCCGACAAAATGGGGTATCGCCTGAGCGCGGCCGCCCGCAGCCTGGTCACGCAGCGCACGGACACCATCGGCGTGGTGGTGACGACGATCGCCGACCCGTTCGCCGCGGGCGTCGTGGAAGGAATCGAAGAGGCCGCCAACGAACACGGGCTTTCGGTGCTGCTGGCCAATTCGAATGCCGATCCTGAGCGCGAACTTCGAGTGGTCCGCACCCTCGAGGAGCGCCGCGTGGACGGCATCATCGTCACCGCCTCGCGCGTGGGCGCCCTCTACATCCCGGAACTCGAGCGGATGCAGGTGCCCATCGTCCTGTTGAACAACCAGCATCCCGGCGAATTTGCGCACTCGGTGATGATCGCCAACACGGAAGCGAGCGAGGCCCTGGCAGGCCACCTGATCGGGCTGGGCCACCGCCAGATCGCCTATCTCGGGGACCGGTTCGGGCGCGAGTCCGATGCCGAGCGATTCGAGGGTTTTCGCCGCGCGCTCACCGCAGCCGGTCTGAAGTTGGAAAAGCGGTTCGTGGTACACGGCGATGGGCGTCCGGAGGGCGGCCATGAAGCCATGGCGCGGCTGCTTGAGGGGCCCCGGCGTCCCACGGCGGTCTTCTGCTACAACGACATGTCGGCGCTGGGCGCGCTGCTGGCCATCCGGGAAGCCGGACTGCGCGTGCCGGCTGACATCTCGGTCACGGGCTTCGACGACCTGTACCTCGCGCAATACACGGAGCCGCCGCTCACCACCGTCCGCCAGCCGATGCGGCGGATGGGGCGGCTGGCCCTCGAGACCCTGATCCAACTGCTCGCCGGCGACCGCACGAAGCGCAACCTCAAAGTCCCCGGCGAACTGATTATCCGCGGCTCGACCGCCGCACCCCAGAGGAAGCTATGAGCCATCTGCTGATGAAGCCGGACCGTTACACGGACCGCGTCGACACTTTCGATTACGAGTACCTGAGCTTCCAGGCCAGCAAACTGGAGGCCGGCGAATCACTCCAGGGCGATACCGGCGGCCGCGAACTGGCGATCGTGCTGCTGGGCGGCGTGTGCTCGGTGGCGTCGGCGGCGGGCGAGTTCCCGCGCGTGGGTGGGCGGACCAATGTTTTCACGGGCCGTCCGCACACGGTGTATCTGCCGGTGTCCACTCAGTTCACTGTCACAGCCGAGACCGCCTGCGATCTGGCCTTCTGCTACGCCAAGGCCGAAGAGCCCTTCCCGGCGCGCGTGGTGACGCCTGATGAAGTGGAAGTGGAGATCCGGGGCGGCGGCAACGCCACGAGGCAGATCAACCACATCCTGAAGCCCGATTTTCCAGCACACCGGCTGCTCGTCGTCGAGGTGTACACGCCCGCGGGCAACTGGTCGAGCTATCCGCCGCATAAGCACGACGTCCACAACCCGCCGGGCGAGGTGGACCTGGAAGAGATCTACTACTACCGCGTTTCCGATCCGAAGGGCTACGCGATTCAAAAGGTGTACACGGCGGACCGGCGCCTTGACGAAACCATCACGGTGCGCGACGGCGAACTGATCCTGGTGCCCGAAGGGTATCACCCGGTGGTGGCCGCGCACGGCTACGACGTGTATTACTTGAACTCTCTGGCGGGCTCGGCGCGGTCGATGGCGGCGTCCGACGATCCCGATTACGCCTGGGTCCGGTCGGCCTGGAAGGATGTGGACCCGCGGCTGCCGCTGGTCTAGGAAGGAGAACCCTGCGATGGACGTTGTTGTACTCGGGCGAATCGGATACGACCTGTACTCGGAGGAGCCGAACGTGCCGCTGCCGCAGGTACGGCGCTTTTCCCGCTACCTCGGCGGTTCGAGCGCGAACATGGCCGTGGGGCTGTCGCGGCTGGGCGCGCGCGTGGGCATCATCAGTTGCCTGGGCGACGACAGCCTGAGCGAATTCCTGACGGGCTTCCTGCAGGGGGAACGCGTGGACACTTCTCGCGTGAAGACGGCGCCCGGCTTTCTGCCCTCGCTCTGCCTGACCGAGGTGACGCCGCCGGACCGCTTCCCGCAGGTGTTCTACCGCCACGAGGCCGTGGACATTCAACTGCGCACGACGGACGAGGACATGGACTACCTCAGCCGCGCGCGCATGTTCATCACGAACGGCACTTCGCTGTGCATGTCGCCCTCGCGCGAGTCCACCTACCGTGCGCTTGAACGGGCCAAAAAGGCGGGGTGCCGTGTGGTTTTTGACGTCGATTACCGGCCGATGTCCTGGGAAGGCCCCGAAGCGGCGGGCCTGGCCGTGAGGCTGGCGCTGCCCTACGTGGATGTGCTGATCGGCAACCAGTTGGAGTTGGGGCTGGTAGCGGACTGCGCGGACCTTGATGAAGCCGTGGCGAAGCTGCGGAACACGATTCCAATGCTGGTTTCGAAGCTGGGGGCGGAGGGCACGCGCGTCTGGCAGGGCGATCAATCGGTGTTTCTGCCTCCGTATGAGGTGGAAGTGGTGACCACGATTGGCGCGGGCGACGGATTCGCCTCGGGATTTCTCTACGGGCAGTTGCAGGGGCTCAGCGTCGAAGAGAGCCTGCACTATGGCAATGCCGCCGCGGCTATCGTGGTGAGCCGGTTGAGCTGTTCAGAAGCGATGCCCACGCTCGAGGAAGTCCGGGAAATCATTACGCGGCAGCGGCGGGCCTGAAGCCGCGATGGAGTAAAGAGATGTTTTCTTCTCAAGAATTTCTGACCGGCGCGATCATGGCGCGAATCACGCGGACCCGCGTGGATGACCCGGAATACAGTCTGCGGGCCGCGGCGGCGCGTGTCCGCCGCGACCGCGTCGCGCCGGACGGACGGCTGTGCATCATCGCTGCCGACCACCCGGCGCGCCTGGTGACCAAGGTGGGCGACGATCCGATCGCGATGGCGGACCGCCGGGATTACCTGGCGCGCATCCTCCGCGTACTCACCTGCGAGGCGGTGGATGGCGTGATGGCGACGATGGACATCCTCGAAGACCTGCTGACGATCGACGGTTTTCTGCGGGAAGCCGGCGCGCCCACGCTGCTCGACTACCGTGTGCTGATCGCCAGCCTGAACCGCGGCGGGCTTGCCGGGTCGCACTGGGAACTCGACGACCCCACGACCGGACCCACGCCCGCTACGTGCCGCGCCTGGCATCTCGACGGGGCGAAGCTGCTGATGCGCGTGGACGCGGACGAACCCGCTTCGCTGAAAACGATGCTCGACTGCGCCCGGATGATCACGGAAGCGAACGCGTTCAAGCTGCCGATGTTCCTGGAGCCGCTGCCCGTGAAGAAGAGCGGCGGCAGCTACAGCGTGGAGAAGAAGGCGGCGGCGGTGGCGCGGCTGGCCGGCGTCGCTTCGGCGCTGGGGGACAGCAGCCGGTACCTGTGGTTGAAGCTGCCCTACTGCGATCACTACGAGGTGGTGGCGCGGTCCACTACGCTGCCGATTCTGCTGCTGGGCGGCGAGTCGGCCGGAGACGCCCGCCCGTTCCTGACGCAACTCGCGGGCGCGCTCGCCTCGGGCGCCAACGTGCGCGGGGCGCTCGTGGGCCGCAATGTGCTTTTTCCCGGTGACGAGGATCCGATGGCCGTGGCGGGCGCCGCGGCGGGGATCATCCACCTGGGATGGACAGTGGAAGAGGCCATGAATTCGTTCGCGGCCAACCGGGGAGGCGCGCCCGACCGATTGACGCGCCACCTTTCCGCCAGATAAGGAGACACCCGATGACGACTCGCCGTACAACCATGGCTCAGGCTCTCGTGGGCTTTCTGAAGAATCAATACGTGGAGCGAGACGGCCGTGAAAACCCGTTCTTCGCGGGCGCCTGGGGCATTTTCGGCCACGGGATCATTGCCGGCGTGGGGCAGGCGCTGCAGGAATCGCCGGACTTCCCCTATTACGTCAGCAAGAACGAGCAGGCATCCGTTCACATCGCTACGGCCTATGCGAAGGCCCGCAACCGGATGAGCACGTTCGCCTGCATCAGTTCGATCGGCCCCGGCGCGACCAACATGGTGACCGGCGCGGCCACGGCTACGATCAACCGCATCCCGGTTCTGCTGCTGCCCGGCGACATCTTCGCGCGGCGCAACGTGGCCCCGGTGCTGCAACAGCTTGAATCCGAACAAGGGCAGGACGTGTCCGTGAACGACGCCTTCAAGCCCGTGTCGCGTTATTGGGACCGCATCAACCGGCCCGATCAGCTCATCTGCTCGCTGCCCGAGGCGATGCGCGTACTGACTTCGCCGGCGCAAACCGGCGCGGTGACGCTGGCCCTGCCGCAGGACGTGCAAGCCGAGGCCTACGACTACCCCGAGGAGATGTTCCACAAGCGCGTGTGGCACATCCCGCGCGCCGAACCCGACCGCGCGATGCTGGCGCGCGCAATCGAATGGATCCGCGCCGCCAAGCGGCCGTTGATCGTCGCGGGCGGCGGCGTGCTGTACAGCGAAGCGACGGCCGCGCTGGATGCCTTCGCCCGCGCCACGGGCATCCCGGTGGGCGAGACCCAGGCGGGGAAGGGTTCGCTTGCCTTCGACCATCCGCAAAACCTCGGCGCGATCGGCGTGACCGGGACGCCGGGAGCGAATATCGCGGCGCGGGAAGCCGACCTGGTGATCGCGATCGGCACGCGCCTGAGCGATTTCACAACCGCGTCAAAAACGGCCTTCCAGAGCGAAAAAGTGCGCTTTTTGAGCATCAATACGGCCGAAATCGATGCATATAAGCACGCGGCGCTGCCGATGGTGGCCGATGCGCGCGTGGCGATCGGGCACCTCGGCGCGGCGCTCGCCGGTCATCAGGTGGAGGCCGCCTACGCCGCGCGCATCGCGGAATGGAAGCAGCAGTGGGAGGCCGAAACCGATCGGATTTATGCGCTACGCCACGGCCCGCCCATCAGCCAGGGTGAAGTGATCGGCATCGTGAACCGGCTCTCGCGGCCGGAGGATATCGTGCTTTGCGCCGCGGGCAGCCTGCCGGGCGACCTGCACAAACTGTGGCGGACGCGGCAGCCGAACGGCTATCACCTCGAGTACGGCTATTCGTGTATGGGCTATGAAATCGCGGGCGGGTTGGGCGCCAAGATGGCGTATCCGGAACGCGATGTGTGGGTGATGGTGGGCGATGGCTCCTACCTGATGATGAATTCCGAGATCGTTACGTCGATCCAGGAAGGGTACAAGCTGAACATCGTGCTGCTGGACAACCACGGATTCAGCAGCATTGGCGGGCTCTCGGGGGCGATCGGCTCCGGCGGCTTCGGCACCGACTACCGCTTCCGGCGGGCCGGGAGCGGCCAGCTCGACGGCGCGTACCTGCCGGTGGACTTCGCCGCGCTGGCGCAAGGCCTGGGGGCGCACGTCACACGGGCCACGACGCGGGAGGAAGTGGAGGCCGCCGTCGAGGCGATGAAGAGCCACGACCGCACATCGGTGGTGGTGGTGGAAGTGGACAAGGAGATGCGCGTGCCGGGTTACGAATCCTGGTGGGATGTGCCGATTTCCGAGGTTTCCGGGATCGAGAGCATCCGGGAAGCGCGCGCCGGCTACGAGAAGGCGGTGACGCGGGAGCGCCACCACGAGATTGCGATTCCGGAGGGACAGGGATGAGCGCGCAATACGAAGTGCTGGACTACATCGGCGGCGAGTGGCGGAAACCGCCCAACGCCGAGGGCGTCGAGGTGCGGAATCCGGCGACGGGCGACGTGCTGGCCCGGTCGCCGATGGCCGGCTCCGTGTCCGAAGCCGTGGCCGCGGCCTCGGCGGCGTTCCCCGAGTGGCGCGCCGTTCCGCCCGCCGAGCGGATTCAACCGCTGTTCCGGCTGAAGCAGCTGCTCGATGAGAACTTCGACGCGATCGCGCGCGTCATCACGACCGAGAACGGCAAGACGCTCGACGAGGCGCGCGCCGAGTTGCGCCGCGGTATCGAGAACGTGGAAACGGCCTGCGGCATCCCGCTGATGATGCAGGGCGACAATCTCGAAAACGTCGCGCGCGGCATCGACGAGCTGATGTTCCGCCAACCGCTGGGCGTGGTGACCGCCATCACGCCGTTCAACTTCCCGGCGATGATCCCTCTGTGGTTTCTGCCCTATGCCGTGGCGTGCGGGAATACGTTCGTGCTGAAGCCCTCCGAACGCGTGCCGCTCAGCATCGTGCACATCATGGAACTGATCGGGCAGGCGGGCTTCCCGCCCGGCGTGGTGAACGCGGTGAACGGCGGAAAGCCCGTGGTGGATGCGCTGCTGGAACACCGGGACGTCAAGGCGGTGAGCTTTGTCGGCTCCACTCCAGTGGCTCGTTACATCTACGCTCAGGCCGCGGCGCACGGCAAGCGTGTGCAGTGCCAGGGCGGGGCGAAGAATCATGTGGTGGTGATGCCGGACGCCGACCGCGAGACGACCTCGCGCATCGTCGCCGACAGCGCGTTCGGCTGCGCGGGCCAGCGGTGCCTGGCGGTGTCGGTGGCCGTGACGGTGGGCGAATCGCGCGACTGGTTCTGTTCGTCGATCCGGGATCTGGCCGCCTCGCTGAAGGTGGGCAATGGCCTGGAGACGGGTGTCCAGATGGGTCCCGTGATCACGGCGCAGAGCCGGGAGCGCATCGAAGCCCTGATCGCCAAAGGCGCGGGGCAGGGCGCGCAGGCGCTGCTCGATGGCCGCGGACTGAGCGTGCCGGGCTATGAGGGCGGCAGCTTCGTCGGGCCCACGATTCTGGATGGCGTGCCCGCGGCGAGCGAATTGACGGGCACGGAGATTTTCGGTCCGGTGTTGAGCGTCGTGCATGCCGGGAGCGTCGAAGAAGCGATCCGTCTGATCAGCGATTGCGAATACGGCAACGCCGCTTCGATCTTCACCAGCGATGGCGCCGCGGCGCGCAAGTTCCGGCATGAGGCGCCCACGGGCAATGTCGGCGTGAACATCGGCGTGGCCGCGCCCATGGCGTATTTTCCCTTCAGCGGTTGGCGGGCCAGCTTTCTGGGCGCGCTGCACGCGCAAGGAAAAGACGCGATCGAGTTCTACACCGACAAGAAGGTGGTCATCGAGCGATGGCCCAAGGAATGGTCGAGGAGGTTCTGAAATGGCGATGAGCGGATTGCGGACCGGGAATGCTCCGTGTTCGTGGGGCACGCTGGAATTCAGTGAGACGAAAGGCGAGCAGATCGGTTACGCGCGGATGCTGGATGAGCTCGCCGAAGCCGGCTATACGGGGACGGAACTCGGTGACTGGGGCTACATGCCGGTGGAGCCGGCGGCGCTGCGGGCGGAGCTTACACGGCGCGGCCTGGTGATGCTGGGGGCGTTCGTGCCCGTGGCGCTGAAGGAGAGCGCCGCTCATGCGCCGGGCGCCGCCGCGGCGGTGAAGACCGCGCGTCTGCTGGCCGCCGTTGCTTCTGAACCCGCGCCGTTCCTGGTGCTGGCCGACGACAACGGCACGGTGGAGGCGCGGACACGCAATGCGGGCCGCATCACTCCGGATCAGGGATTGACGCCCGCCGAGTGGCGGACCTTCGCGGATGGGGCGAACCAGATCGCGCACGAGGTGAAGGAAGAAACCGGCCTTAGGACCGTTTTCCATCACCATTGCGCGGGCTATGTCGAAACGCCCGAAGAGATCACGCGCCTGCTGGATTTGACGGACCCCGCATTGGTCGGGCTCGTATTCGACACCGGCCACTACGTTTACGGCGGCGGACCGGCGGATGCCGCCGACGGGCTGAACCGGTTCGGCGACCGCGTCTGGTACATGCACTTCAAGGACTGTCATCCCGAGGTGGCGGCGCAGGCGCGCGCGGAGAAGTGGGATTACTTTGAAGCGCTGCGCCACGGCGTGTTTTGTGAACTGGGGCGCGGGTCGGTGGATTTCCCGGCGGTGCTCGAACAATTGAAACAGCGCGGCTATGAGGGGTATGTCCTGGTCGAACAGGACGTGCTGCCCGGCATGGGCAGCCCCTTGGAGAGCGCGCGCCGCAACCGCGAGTATTTGCGGTCGATCGAGCATTGCTTTGTTTGAATTGGCGGAGGAACGAATGGAACAGCTTAATGTCGGCATCATCGGCGCGGGCCGGATTGGCCGCGTGCATGCGGAGACGCTCGCGTTCCGCATCCCCGAGGCGCGCGTGGCCTCGATCACCGATATCCGCAGGGAGGCAGCGGAGGCTGCCGCCGCCAGCTTCGGCATTCCGGCCGTGGCCGATTCGGCGGAGGAACTGTTGGCTTCGCCGGAAGTGGAGGCCGTGATCATCTGCTCGTCGACCGATACGCACGCGGACCTGATCGTGCGCGCCGCCGAGGCGGGCAAGCACATCTTCTGCGAAAAGCCGGTGGACCACAGCCTGGAGAAGATCGACCGCGCACTGGAAGCCGCGGCTCGGGCCGGGGTGAAACTCCAGATCGGGTTCAACCGGCGTTTCGACGCGAACTTCGCGCGCGTGCGGCGGGCGGTGGTGGAGGGCGAGATCGGCACGCCGCAGCTGGTGCACATCATCAGCCGCGATCCCGCGCCTCCGCCGGCCGAGTACGCCGCGGCTTCGGGCGGCATGTTCCTCGACATGACGATCCACGACTTCGACATGGCGCGCTTTCTGACCGGCGATGAGGTGGAGGAGGTCTATACTGCGGCAGGGGTGATGGTCGATCCTGAGATCGGCCGGGCGGGCGACGTGGATACCGCGCTGATCGTGCTCCGGTTCCGCGGGGGCGCGATCGGGACGATCGACAACAGCCGCAAGGCGGTGTATGGATACGACCAGCGGGTGGAGATCCTGGGGAGCCGCGGGTCGATCGCCACGGCGAACTGTTATCCGAATGAGGCGGTGGTGAGCACGGCGACCGAGATCCGGCGGGATCTTCCTTTGAACTTCTTCATGGACCGTTACACGGAAAGCTTCGTCGAGGAGTTGCGGGCGTTTGTTCGAGCTGTCGTGGATGACACCGAACCGCTGGTGGGCGGGGCGGACGGGCGCGTCCCCGTGGTGATGGCGCTGGCGGCGCGGAAGTCGTATGAGGAAAATCGGCCGGTGCGTTTGGCGGAGGTGGGGCCGACGCGGTAGACGCCTCACGTTCTTCCAGTGCTGCGACCGCCCGAGGTACTGGTGATGCTCCTGAAATGTGTTGCGGGTAGCGGGTGCGTGGGAAGGCCAAAGGTGGAACCGGGAAGCGCAGAGCGAGTGACGCAACAGGACGGGCCTGCATCGCGGGAGCGGGTGAGGTTCGAGGGATTTCCAACCGGAGGTCGGCCATCCTCTTCAACGCTATGCACGCCCACCTGCGCATCGCCCAGGATGGCGGCAACCTACGGGATGGCTTGATCGGGCGGAGAATCGTGAACGCGCATGAGCAGTCTCGTTGGAAGACCACCTGCGACAATCTGCGGTCCGCAGTCGAAACGCCGAGTGGCATGCGGGCTCTCGACACGGCGTTCCGCCGCGCGGATTCTCTCTGCCAGACTACGCGCCAGGACCAGGCAGTGAGCGCGTGTGGTTAAACGTGTATTCACCGGCCAGACGCTCGCCGCCGGATTCATCGAAGGTGACCAGGCGCACGATCATTTTGCCTGACCCCATAGCCTTCGCGAGGTTGATCGGCTCCTGGTAGGCGATGCTGTCCGCCCCGGGTTGGAACGGAATGTCCGGCAACCGGATCTGTTCCTTGCCACGCTCATCACAAATGCAGAGATCGACTCGCTTCGCTCCGCCCAGGTTCGCGGCCAGGCGGCCGATGAGGATGTCGTCTTCCGCTGTCACGGTGCACTCGACGACGCTTCCATCGGGAGGGATGTATTCACGGATACGCAAGCCTTCTTCCGCGACCCGCTTGAGATATGTGTCGCTTACCACCATTCGCAACGATCCCTCGCTGACCAGGTCACGGAGGTTCCCGGCCAGAGCGATCACTTCGCGCAGGCGCGCTCCGCATCCGTCGCAGCCGAGCAGGTGCTCCTCGACGGCATCTTCTTCGGATTGCGCCAGCGCGCCCAGCCAATAATCGGCCAGAACTGCCGCGTCGATGGGATGGGCGCAGTTCATGCGGCAACCCCCAGGCAATCGCGCAACTGGTGGATCGCCCGATGTCGAATCACCCGCACGTTAGCTTCGGAAACGCCCAGAAAACCGGCAAGATCCGCACCAGTCTCCTCGTGATAGAAAGTCATGACCACGACCGCGCGTTCACGTTCTTTCAGATTCTGTACACAGCGCCTAAGCTTTTCCCGGTCCAGGCTCGGCATCGACGGCTGGAATTCCGCCAGCCGATCCGGCCCAAACTGGCGGAGCAAATGCTCCTTTCGTTGAGCGGCCCGGCGCAGGCCGAGCACCGTCATCCGGCACGTGCCCAACACGAAGGACGCCAACTTCCCGGGTTGACGCAGCCGACGCGCTCTCAGCGCTTCGAGCGTCGTGATCATGACCTGCTGTGCAAGGTCCTCCGCGGCGTGTTCGTGTCTCAAGTGGCGCAAGCCATACAGCCGAATGCGCGGAGCCATCCGGCGGAACAATTCGGCTTCAGCTTCACGGTCGGTTCCACAACCGATTCGCCGCACCAACTCAGAGTCGTCCAGTTCAGTATCCATCAACACGCATTCTAACTGTAACGGCGAGGCTTCTCGTTACACATCCCGTGCGGAGGTCAAAAGATGATCACGAACAAAGACACTGGCACGCGGGTGGACGAGGTTGGAGCGGGCATCTATCGCATCTGTACGCCGCTGGATGTGATTCCGGGGGGATTCACGTTCAATTCATACCTGGTCGCCGACGACGAACCGCTGCTGTTCCACACCGGGTACCGCAAATTATTTCCGATTACTCTGGAAGCGATCGGGAAGGTATTGCCGGTCGAGAAGCTCCGCTGGATCGGTGGATCGCACTTTGAAGGCGACGAGTTTGGCGCGCTGAATGACTTACTTGCAGCCGCGCCGGGCGCAACGCCGTTTGGCTCTGAAATCGGCGTACTGACGTCCATCAATGACTTCGCTTCCCGGCCCGCCCGCGGGTTGCAAGATGGCGAGGAGTTCTCGATCGGCAGCCGCCGGATGAAGTGGCTCTACACTCCGCACGTTCCGCACGGCTGGGATTGCGGCATCCTGTTCGATCTCTCCACCAAGACCCTGCTCTGCGGGGATCTGTTCACGCAGCCGGGCGCGAACATGCCGCCCGTGACGGAGTCGGAAGTGCTGAGCGCGAGCGAAGAGATGCGCGGAATGATGGACTATTACGCGCATGCGACGAGCATGTCCGCGACGTTTGAGCGCATGGCGGACCTCCAGCCGGCGATGCTCGCCTGTCAACATGGGAGCGCATATCGTGGCGACGGCGCCGCGTTGCTTCGGGCGCTGGCCGCCACGCTGAAAAAGGGGGACGGCAAGCAACCCGCACACCCAAATGCCGCACGCGCATAACACGCCATCCAACCCGCATTGAGCCGGATGGCCGGCCGGCCGGAAGCGGAAGTGCGGACCCGCGCGGGGGCGCGCAGCCGGGCCATCAGGCGTGACTCAGCTCGGAACAGGAAGTCACGGAAGCGCTATCGCTACGGCTGTTTCTGGAGTTTCGAGCGGAGTGAGGCGTTTAGGTTTGTACCGGGAAGGCGGGCATCCACCAGGCAGGATTCGCGTTGGGTGTCCGAACGCTGCTGCCCCGGATTGAGTTGCTCCTTGGGTTCAGGAGCCAAACTGAGTACTCTCATCATGACTCCGACCGATGTCCCGCGGACGACAGCCGGAAATAAGAAGGGCGGCCGGATCTGACTCCGGCCGCCCTTTCGGTTCGGATTCGAGCCCGGCCTAGAATTCCAGGCGCAGGCCCATGGTGATGATGCGCGGTCCCAACTGCGCGCCAGTGGGGCGGCCGAAGTTGGCGTTGCCGACGGTGCCGACCACACCGCCGAAGTTGGTGCGGTTGAAGATGTTGAATCCGTCGGCGCGGTAGATGAGCACGACGGGATTCCGCTCGTTCTGCCACAGCGTGGTGCGCTTCACGATGGAGAGGTTCTCCGAAAAGACCGCCGGCTGGCGGAAGTCGTTATGGAAGAACGCCGCCGTGCCAAGCGTGAACTGCGGGGCGGCCGCGAACGCCGTGGGGTTGAACCAGCGCGTCGAGGGGTCGTTCGGGTCGAGCGTGGTGCGGTCGATGCCGGTGCGGATCGGGCCCGTGCCGAAGTTCGCCTTCGTCTGCGGGGCGAACAGCACGCCGGGGCCCAGCGGGTTGCCGGGGGTGACGAGCTGAATCAGGCCGCCTTTGCGGTAGTTCTGTGCGCCTGCGATGGTCCAGCCCGAAACGAGCGCGTTACCCACCGGGTTCATGCTGGTGAGCCAGCGCTTGCCCTTGCCGAACGGCATGTCGTACGTGGAGAGAATGTTCAACACGTGCGGAATGTCAAAGGGCATGTGGCTCTTCGCGTCGCGCACGTTGTTGAAGTCCTGCGGGGCCGCCAGTCCGCCCTGGCCGAAGACCTGCCGGAAGTGGCCGTAGCTGAGGCTCTTCGACCAGGTGTAGTTGGACATGAGCTGGAATCCGCCGAACCTGCGTTCGAACTTCACCTGCAGCGCGTCGTACCAACTGGTGCCGAAGCCGGCGAACAGGCTGCTCACGTCCAGGTAGTGCGGGAACGGCCGCAGCGATTGCGCCACGCTCAAGTTGCTGCGGAAGCCTGTGAACGGCGGAAGGATGTTGGCGGCGGCCGCGGCGGGCGAATCGATGCGCTGCTGCAGCAGTGAACCGAGCGACAGCAGGCTCGTGGGGAGGGCGTTAAGGCCCATGGTGGAGTTCAGCCGCGTGCCGCGGTTGCCTTGGTACGCGATGTCGAACAGGAAGTTCTTGAACTCGTGCTGGATGTTGATGCTCCAGTTCTGGATGCGGCCAGCCTGGCCGGCGGTCGGCCCCTGGTACTGCACGTTCTGATAGTTGACGATGGTGGGGTCGATGATGGGCGGTGGCCGGTAACCCTGCTGGATGGGGATACCGCCGTCCCAGTTGATGACGGGGTTGAGGCCGTCGCTGATGAGGGAGTTGGAGCCCGAGAACCCGGCGCGGCAGCCGCAGCCGCCACTGGACAGGCCCTGGTAGTAAATGGCCCAGCCGCCGCGCAGGACGGTCTTGGGACCGATGCGGAAGGCGGCGCCCAGCCGGGGGCCGATGTTTGAGAAGTCCGTGGGGTAGAAGCGCTTCACTCCGGTGCGCCCGGGACCGACGCCCGAGAACACCAGGGCGCCCGGCCGGCCGGCGGCGCCGGGGTTGGGCACATTGATGTCGACGTGCGAGTAGCCGTTTCCGCCAGGCATATGCCAGCCGATGGGCACTTCATAACGTACGCCGAGGTTGAGCGTCAGGCGTGAGTTCACACGCCAGTTGTCCTGGAAGTAGACCGACGTGTCGTAGTAGACCGTCGTGTCGAACAGCACGGGCGGCACCACGTTCTGGGCCTGGTCAACCCCCCCGAGCAACATGCTGGCGAATTCGTGGCCGGTGTTGGTTGTGCCCGGCAGCATGGTTTGCGTGCGGTTGAACGTATAGCGGCCATTGGTGTTGGCGAGATCCTCACCGAGGGTGGTGAAGCGGCGCCAGGCCCCGCCGAACTTGAATTCGTGCTTGCCGCGCAGCCAGGAGTAGCCCTGCGAGATCCAGTGCTGGCGGTTGACCTGAGAACCATTAGCTACCTTGCTGTCCGCATGGCCATAGGGCGACAGGCCCGCCGGGCCCGTGAACATGATGCGCGGGGTGGCGTCGGAATCGCCCGTGAGGTTGAAGCCCAGCCGGCTGCCGGCGCCCTTCTGTGCCGAGTTATCCCAGCTTTGCCGCGTAATCGAGTAGCCATACGTGGTGTGCATCACCATCGCCGGGCTGAGGTTGACGTCATGGTTGATGCGGTGGTTGTACGGCTTCTGGAAATTATCCAGTCCGTTGCCGAGCGGACCGGCGAAGTTCTGAACGCTGAAGTCGGACTGAACCTCGTTGCTGAAGAAGTATGCGACCCGGTTGGTGGGGCTGAAAGCGTGGTCGAATTTCAGGCTCCAGATGTCGCGCTTGAACTGCGAGGTGTTGACGAAGTTGTAGTTGCCCGCGAGCCTGGCGACGTCGGGATCGGGGATCAGCGGGACAATGTTCCGGGAGTTCCGGCTGAAGCGCGATTGCGGGATCGTGCCATTTGGGAAGGGCGACCGCGTATTGCCCGCCGTGGTGGCCGGATCGTAGATCGCCGGGACGCCCGCTTCGGTGAACACACCCTGCTTCATGAGCGCGGTGGGCACGGTGAGGACCGGAAAGCCGAGCGTGGCGGGGCGCAAATCCTTGGTGTACGTGAAAAAGAAGAAGGTCTTGTCCCGGCCGTCATACACCTTCGGCAGAATCACCGGGCCGCCGATGGAGCCGCCCGTTTCATTGAAGCGCTCCTTCGGGCGGAAATTGGTGGCCGGGTTGGTGCTGGAATTCCGGGCCCAGGCGTTCGCGTTCCAGATGTCGCGCCGCATGTTGTGGAAGCCCGCGCCGTGGAACCAGTTACTACCGCTCTTCGAAACATAGATCTCGATGCCCCCGCCGACACGGCCATACTCGGCGGAGTAGTTGCTACCGAGCATCTTGAACTCTGCAAACATCTCCGCGGATGGGAAATTGAACACCGCGCTTGATTCCACGTTCAGCGCGCTGGCGCCGTCCATCAGCACTTCCTGGGCGCGGCCGCCGGAGCCAGAAACGCTCTGCTCGCCCGCATTAGCGGTGACGCCCGGCATGTAGCTGACGAAGGTCCTCGGGTTCCGAATGCCGCCTGAGAACAGCGGCAGATTATCCATGAATTTCGTTGAAATGTTGGCGCCGCGCTCCGACGTGGAGGTTTCCAGCAGCGGAATTTCGGCCGTCACGGTGATGGTCTGCTGGACATCTCCCAATTCCAATTGCAGGTTCATGTCGATGCGCTGGGCGATGCGTACCTCGACTTCGGTTCGAGTCAGACGCTTGAACCCGGCTTTCTCGGCGCTGATCGTATACACCGCCGGCGGCAGGGACGGAAATACGTACAACCCCGCGTCCGAACTGGTCGCTTCCACACGAGCCCCAGAGGCCACATTCGTGGCCACAATGCGAACCGCGGGGATACCCGCGCCCGCCGGATCGACAACAGTCCCCGCGACCGAACCGGTCGCGACCTGTGCATCGAGAGGCGCCACGATCAGCACTCCCAACAGCAACAGGGCTGTGATTATTCTATGCATTCGGTTCCCTTTCATTCCGGGCGGCTTGGCGCCCTGCATTCATTTGCGCGTGGAGTGAGTATAAATAGAAAGCGCAGCCTGCGTCAATGATCGAAAGATAGTTCTTTTCGAGACAATCGCCACCCCCGTGCCCGTCCGCTCCTCTTAAAGTCTCCTTTTTAAGGTTTTCCCAAACGCGGATAAGCCGGCGGCGGATCGGGTTCGGGCATTTCCTGATCGAAAAGCCGCTCGTAATCCTCCCACCTGGAGACCATAATTTTTACCTTCCGGCGAAGCTGGCTCGATAGATCGGGGCCGAGCACCCGGATGCTCTCTTCCTCCGTCGTCTTGGCCGTTTCAATCAGCACGCCCCGCGTCGAATCGATCAAATCCGCGAGGACAATGCTGTTGTCCAATTCGCGGCGCGCGAGGTCCTTGATAGTGCGCCATTCAGTGATGTCGGTCAGGTGTTCCTGGAACTCGATCGGCCGCCGGAGCCGGCCATTGCGGGCGAAGTCGAGCACATACTGGTACTCGAGCGCGCCGCGGCAGTTGTCGATCAGAATGCCGAAGACCTGGATGCGCTTGTCGAGCAAATCCAATTCGTCTTTCACGGCGGTGGCGGCGATCGAGCGCAGATCGGCACGGGCGCGCGTCAGGTCGGCCTGCATGCGTGCCAGCAGGTTGCCGGAAACAGCCATGCCGCCAAGCCCTTCGTACTGGCGCGTGCCCTGGATGTCGCCCAGGTCCTGGGCGCGCGCTTCGCTGCGCGCCTGGAACAGGTACTTGCGGTAATACGCCGTCTCTTCCGGCTTCAACTCCTGCGGAAACGGCACCCAGGGCCGCGTGAGCCAGCGTTGATGGACCGAAGCGATATAAAACAGGGTGCCGCCGAAATTCAGAATGTCGGCGTCGCGTTGCACGCGGTGGAGCGCCATCCAGGCGCTGACCAGCGCCCCGGCGTGCGCCTCGCCCACGCGCGCGGCGGCGATCGAGCGCAGCAGTTCAGCCCGGCTGGCGTCATCGGTCGTGGGCTTTTTGCGGAACCGGTTGTAGATCTCGAAGTAGAGTCCGCTGTCGTAGCGGTCGCCGATGAGGTAGAACAGCCGGGGCGCCTCCGTCTTCGCGGCCTGTTCGAGTTCCTCGAGATAGCGCACGGGCAGCGGCAGGCCCTGCGCCGGGTAGAACGGGTAGAAGTAATCGAGCAGGAAGCCCGCCACCGCCTTGTAACGCGTCGCGTTCGGGCCTTCGAAGTTGGCCACGGCCATGCCGGGCCCAAGTTTGGTGGCGACAAGTTCGGGCGTCGGTTCGCGGACCCATTCGGCGTCGATCTCGAGCGGCCCCGGGCGGGCGTCGCGCGCCCCGGCCTGCAGGGCGCCGAAGAAGTCGTGGTAGCGCTGATACATCTTGCGTTCGCGGAACAGGAAGCTGCCGTTCGGACCCTGATAGACGCCCGTGCTCCAACTCATGCCCGAGCCTGAATCATTCGTATGCAGCGACAGGATCTCGATCTCGGGGCAGATTTCGAGAAGCTTTCTCATCGACTCGCGATAGAGCGCGAGCACTTCCGGATGATCGATCGACGGCGCGAAGCGCGGCACACGCGAGCGCAGCGGATGATCCACCTGCGGCCCGCGCCACAGCGGGTGCGCCTCATAGACGCGCTCCGGCAGGATTTGCGGCTCGAAGGTGGTGAAGGCCGCCTTCAGCCCGAGTTTTCGCAGCACTTCGCAGCGCTCGCGCAGCGTGGCGAGCACGCGGTCGGAATACTCCTTCGGCAGGTAGGGTTCGAGCGCCTTGGGAATCGACACCTTGAGCAGCCCGACATTCGACACAGCCCAGGCCGGGTACGGGTCGCCGGGGGTGTCCATCTGCCACATCGCCCAGGGCAGATCCTCAGCGGTGATGACGATGTGCGTGGCGCCGGACTGCTTGGCCTGCCGCGCGAAGTTCTCAAAGCTGGCCAGCGAATCTGAATATCGGCCGAAAATGACCGTCTTGAAGCGGCTGTTGACAGCCTCGGCGGCAGGCGCGGCAATCATCAGGATGGCGGAGAGCAGACAGGCGATTCGCAACATGAAGTTCCTCCGGTAGAAAAAGAGAGCTGACCCGGCAACAGGCCGTTTGCCAGCATATCGGATTCCGGCGGGCCCGCGCGGGGCGGATCCCTGGGCGTCACGGCGAGGGCCGCCTCCTATACCAAGCCCCGAACGCATACCGAGCCCCGAACGTGAGTGAGGGGCAGCGCTCCGCACCCGGCCCCGCACAAGGTCATCCCCTCGTCGCCCCCGGGATTCTGCTTCCCCCTCCCAGACGGCCGGGGCTTACTGCTGGGCGTTGATGTGCGGGCGCTCAATCTCTCAGTTCGAACGTGACTGAGACGTTGGCGCGAATCGACAACTGCCCGAGGACCAGGTTGTCGGCGATCCCCCCCGAACTGCCGCTGTCGGCCTGCACCTGGACCTGAGACATGCCGGACGAGCGGCCCCAACCTCCTCCCCACTCGTCGTACCAACCTGACCAGTAGAATCCCTGTCCGCCGTAGTCATGGATCTGGATGGGTGACCCCACCGTCTGCCCAAGAACCGCCGACATCTTCTCGGCCTTCTCCTTCGCGGCTTTCAGCGCGAGTTCTCGCGCCTGCTCCCGGTGTCTCTTGAGTTCCGTGGTCTGGAAGTTGATTCCGTGGATATAGTTTACGCCGGCATCGAGCGCGGCGGTAACCAGACCCTCGACTTTCTCGACCTCGGAAATCGTAACAACCAAAGTATTACGAACAAAATATCCGATGACTTTCTGCCTTCTGGAGTTGTCGGCCCACTGTGGCCGGATCGAGAGCCGGTCCGATTGCATCTCTCTCTCCTGAACGCCACGCTCTCTAAAGCCGGCCAAAACCTTCTTGAGAATGTCGAGATTCTGCTGTTTCGCCACAATGATGCTGGCGTCCCATGTTTCTATCCCAAAGCTGATCACAATCCTGTCCGGTTTCACTTTCACGATAGCGTCGCCCGTCACCGTGATCTTCGGCCTGTCGTCGTACGCGGGCGGTTGTTGCGCCCAGAGGGCTTCCACAGACGCCAGCAGGAAAAGCGCCGTCAGTGCGGTTTTCGACATGTAGTCTCCGACTCCCTTCTCACGCCGCCGCGGCATCCTGGACCGGCCCGAGGACGCCGCGGCCCTACGGATCTTGCACCAAATTCGCCGCGTATTATTGTGCCGGTTACGATAATTAAATCCAATATGCGGCGGCCCGCGCAACTTCTCCCGTCACAGAATCGCGAAGCTTGTCAGCGTCCCCGGCCGGCGCGGCCGGCACAGCGCTTTCAATTCGCCGCCCATGGGATATATTGGTGCAGTTATGCGATGGATGCTCTTATTGCTCTTGGCCTCCGCGGCCTCGGCCCAGACCCGGCACAACCTGCACGCCTGCGTGGTGAACGCCAAGTCCTGGGTGGTCGGCGCCAAGCTCGCCTCCAGCGGGTTGATCCGGTTTGACCAGTCCCAAAGCTTCGAACAACTCGGCTTCGTGCACCCCATGATCCTTGCCGCCGATTATGACCGGCGCGATCCTTCCGTGCTTTATCTCGCCGCCGGCAACGGCCTGATCCGCGCCACCGATGGCGGGCGCAAATGGCGCATCACCACCGGCTGGGAAGTCACCGAACTGCGCGACGTCACCGTGGATCCGAACACGCCCGGCACGGTGTACTTCTCGCACACGGAGGGCATCCGCAAAACCACCGACGGAGGCAACACCTGGCAGCCGGCGGATACGGGCATCCGCGAGAAATACTGCGAAACGCTCCAGACCGACCGCACGCGCGCGGGCCGCGTCATCGCCGGGTGCGTGAACGGCGTGTTTCTGACCGAGGACGGCGGCGCTTCATGGCGCCGCACAGGCGCCGAGGGCATCCAGGTCCGCCGCGTCGTGCAGTCGCCTCACCAACCCGAGCAGTGGCTCGCGGGTACACAAGTCGCCGGCCTGCTGCGCTCCACCGATGGCGGGCGAACCTGGGAAGCCGCCGGCGACGTGGCGGTCGAACGCACCCTCTACGACATCGCCTACGACCCCACCCAGCCCGGCCGCATCGCGCTCGGCGGCTGGAGCACCGGCGTAATGGTGAGCGAGGACAACGGCAAGACCTGGGAACGCCGCAGTCAGGGCCTCCCCCGCTGGGATATCTGGAGCCTGGCCTTCGACCCCGGCCGCTCCGGGCGGCTCTATGCGAACGTCCATGAAGAAGCTCTCTTCGTCTCCGAGGACGCCGGCCGGTCGTGGCGCAAAGTGGGTCTCGATGGAGCGTTCATCTACCGTCTGCACTTCTTCCCGGAGGCCGCCCAATGATCCCCCTGCTGTTCGCATTTCTGCTCGCTCCGCCGCCGGAATTTTCCGCGCGCGCGCGCGAAATCATTCAGCATCACGCGCGGCCGGCGTCACTCGAAACGGCGAGTTACGGCACAATCGCCGCCAAATTGTGGCTGAAGCAGGATCCCGAATGGTGCTCGCGGCGCCTCGTGGAGATCCTGAAAGCCGGGCCCTCGGGCGACATGTTCTGGATGTTCCCGGTGACCGCGGTGGCTTACACGGGCCGCGGCCAACTCTCCGCGGAAGCCCAGCAGGCGCTGCGCGACGCCTGGCGCACCTACATGCCCTTCCGCGGCGACACCGAAAACCACTGGCTGCTCTACTACACCAGCATCTACCTGATGGCTCAGATGTGGCCCGATGAGCCTGGCGAAGCGTGGTTCAACGGCAAGTCTTCCGCCGAAAACTTCAAGGAGAGCGAGGAGTGGATTCACTGGTGGGTGGACATGACCACGCGCCGCGGGCAGGGCGAGTATGATTGCACGCACTATATCGGCGTATTTCTGCTGCCGATGTCCTATCTCGCCGAATGGGCCGATGATCCGCAGATGCGGAAGAAAGCCCGGATGATGATGGATTACATCATCGCCGACTACGCCGCCGAACAGATCGACGGCATCTATGCCGGATCCCACGCGCGCACCGACGACCGGCAAGTGGTGGAGAAGTGGGCCGGCGTCAGCTCCGACTTCGGCTGGCTTCTGTTCGGCCTCGGCTATCACACGCCCGGCTATGGCGGCTATCCGCTCTACTACGCGCTGGCCTCCTCCTACGAGCCGCCGGAGATCCTGCAGCGCATCGCCAGGGATCGCCCCGACGGGGTGCTGCACAAGGAAACCAAGCGCACCCGCCACCGCTGGCGCTTCCACGAGGAGCGCAACGGCGACGTGTACAAGACCACCTACCTGCGCCACGATTACGTGGTGGGCTCCGACCAGGGCGGGCTTCTGCAACCCGTGCAGCAGCACTCCTGGGATGTCACCTGGCGCGTGGCCGACCCGCGCGGCGTCCACAACACGCTGTTCACTCTCCACCCCTACTCGGGCCTGCTCGAGTTGCAGGCCTACTTCACCTTCCCGCCCGACTCGGCCACCGAGGTCGTGTACCGGTCGAAGAAATCGTACGATTCGCCGGACAAACTGCTGGGCGGCTCGCCCTACGAACAGCTCTTCCAGGACCGCGATACGGTGATCGCGCTCTACGACATCGCGCCCGGCGCGCGCTTTCCCCACATCAATGGCTTCTTCTCGAAGGACCTGTCGATGATCGTCGAGGATCCCTCGGGCTGGATCTTCGCGCGCGGCGGCGATGCCTGGATCGCCTACCGCCCGCTTGCGCCCTGGTCCTGGAAACCGATCGAAGGCGGCGGCAGGCGCCTGTTCAGCCCCCATCTGAAAAACGGCGCGATCGTGCAGGTGGCATCGGCGCGCGATTACAACTCGCTCGAGGCGTTTCGCGCCGCTGTCACGCGCCTGCCGCTCGAGTTCCGGCTCGAACCCACGCCCTCGGTGCGCTTCCGCACTCTGCGTGGAACGGAAATGATCTGCACCTACGGCGCCCCGCGCGACTTCTCCTCCTGGAAGCTGTTCGACGGGCCGTTCCTCCAAGCCGAACGCGGCAGCCGGATGCTGGAACTGCGCCACGGCTCGATGCGGCGCGTGCTCGATTTCGCCACGCTCACCGTCCGCGACGAATAATCCTGACCAGGCGAAGAACTGCTAGACTGGCGAATCAAATGGCTCACTTGAACCGCCGCCGCCTTCTGGCGTCCTCGCTGCTCGGGGCCGCATCGGCGCTGCCGGCCGGAGCGGCCGTGCCGCCCGCGCCGGAGTTGCGCGCCGCCGATCCGGAACTCTACTGGAAACGCATTCGTCAGGAAATGTTCTATTTGCCCGGGTGGCGGTCCTATCTCAACAACGGGAGCCTGGGGCTGGTGACGCGGCCGGTGTTGACCGCGGTCGAGGACTACCTGCGCAAGGCCGCCGCGCTGCAGATCACCGGCTATCCCCGCTGGGGCTACGAAACGCTCGACGAGGAACGCGAGGAGATGGCCCGCTTTCTCGGCTGCAAGAAGGACGAACTCGCCTTCACCCATTGCGCCACCGAATCGATGAGCATGATCGCCGCCGGCATCGATCTGAAAGCCGGCGACGAAGTGCTGATCACCAACGAAGAGCACCCCAGCGGCCGCGAACCGTGGCTGCGGCGTGCCCAGCGCGATGGCGTCGTGGTGCGTGAAGTCCCCATTCCGCTGCCGCCGGATAGCGCCGCCCAACTGGCCGACCTCGTCATCTCCGCCATCGGACCGCGCACCCGCGTCCTCAGTTTTTCGGGCATTCTCACCAATCCCGGCGTCATTATGCCCGTCCGCGAAATCTGTACGGCGGCGCGCGCGAAAGGCGTCATCACCGTCGTAGACGGCGCCCACATGAATGGGCAGATCCCCGTCAAACTCTCGGATCTGAACTGCGATTACTATGCCGGCAGCCCGCACAAATGGATATTCGCCCCGGCGGGCTGCGGCCTTTTGTATATCCGCGAGGAGAACCTCGACCGGCTCTGGCCCACCATCGTGAGCGGCAACTGGGACAACCGCGAATTGAAAGCCGCCCGCTTCATGCAGGTAGGCACCAACAACCGCGCGATCTTCGCGGGGCTGATGGCGGCTTTGCGGTTCCTGGAATCGCTGGGTCCGGAAGCGGTCTACGAGCGCATCCACCACCTGGCACGGATGGCCTACCGCATGGCGGCCGAGCGCCCGTCGCTGGAGCTGTATTCCCCGGCCGACCATTCGCTTTACGGGTCGCTCGTCACGATCGGTTTCCGAGGCAAGGACCACGCCCCTCTCCTGCGCAAGCTGAACGAACGGCGCATCTGGGTGTACCAGAATCCGCGCCTGCGCATCGCATGTCACATCCACACGCGCCCTGAGGATCTCGAAGCTTTCTTCGAGACCGTGGACGAGGTCTTCGGCACAACGGGCTGAAGGGGAGTCGGCGTCTCGCCGGCCCGGCGCCGGCGCTGCGACCGGAGATGGCCAGAGTTGAGCCGGGCACGACAATTGCCGGTTTCTCCCTTCCAACTGCGTCAGACCTGGTTTTTTCCTGGCAGCCGCACGCAGGCAGCGCGGTCGGCGGCGCGCTGAACGATGGAATCGGCGATTCCGGGGAGGATGTGCGGTGCATTTCCGGGCATCTCATTGGAGAAGCGCGGAACCGCAGGAAAAATCCTCCAAACAGGCGGCCGGAATCAGATATATATGGTGTCCTGGCAAACGGCTCACCCTCTGCGGCAGTCTCCTTCAGGTCCTGATTGGGCCGGCTTAGCATGGAGGCGATTCGCCTGCATTGGGAGACGGTTTCGGCGGACCTGGCACCGGCGGCGGAAGTGCGGGAAATCGAGGTGGACCTGAGGGCATAGGGCAGGGGCGGACCACTCGCTGGTTGATTCGGCACGCAGAGGGGTTCGCTGCAAAGCGCTAGGGACGGGGCAGGCTGGCGACTGATGCGGCGAATGCTTCCTTGGCGGGCTCCTCCTTGACAGTCGGGGATTGCGGGGCGCGTTTGCAGAGCTGAAGCTGGCCCGTACTCTAGCAGCGGGTTGCGCCAAATGCCCCAGCCCGGCCTGCGTCAACCTTCCCCTTTCTTTCAGGATTCGCTGGTCTTATACTCTTTTATAGTGCTTTACCGGCCGGGCGGCGATTGGCCCCCGAATTGCTCCCTGGTCATGGAAGCGAAAGGAATCTTACATCCATGCAGCCGCTCACCCATGCCCCCACCACGGAAACTCTCAAGACCCTCCCCGGCGACGACATCCGCCAGGTCCTGTGGCGCATGGAGGACCGCTACGACCTCGCCATGCTCGTGCAGAGCGTGCGCGCGGTGGCCCGCGGCCCGGTGGCGCGGCTTGTGGCGGGCGGCGGCCGCCTGACCCACGATTGGACCCCCGAAAAGAACGCTCTGCTCGCCGAGTTCGACGCCGCCGGCATCACCGCCGCCTACATGGACCCTGATTGCGGCGGCTACCTGGAGGGGCCGAAGAACTTCGCCCTCGCCCTCATCGCCTTCGAACTCGCCTGGGTGGACGCCGGCGCGGCCACCGGGTCGCTCGCGGGCTGTCTGGCGCTCGCGCCGATCCACGAAAAAGGCACGCCCGAACAGAAGGCCCATTACATGGAACTCGCCGCGCCGGGTCCGGGCAAGACCCCGTGGCGCGGCGCCTTCGCGCTCACCGAACCCATCCCGTTCGTCGGCGTCGAAACCGGCATGCTGTCGGGCCGCGTGCGCATTGCCGAGTGGAACGAAGGCGAAGAGCCCATCCTGGAAGTCACCAAGCGCGGCCGCTTCATTACGAACATGGGCTTCGCGAACTTTGTCACGGCGGCCGTGGATTCCGGCGACGAGCGCATCCAGGGCAGCCTGATGGTGATCCTCGAAGAAGGCGACCCCGGCACGTTCGACCGCGGCGCGCCCACCAAGAAGCTGGTCCATCAGCTCAGCTCGACTTCGGACCCGGTGCTCAACCTGCGCGTCCCGGCCCACCGCATCATCGGCGGCTATCAGATCAAGGACGGCAAGATCATGCCCACCTACAATCACGGCGAGATCATCGAAGCCGTGTTCCGCCGCACGCGCGTGACCGTGGGCGTGATGACTTCGGCCAAGCTGCTGAGCGCGGTGGAGCCGCTGATCCGGTACCACCGCGACCGCTTCCGCGGCTCCGGCGCGGTGCCGCCGGGCTCGCCGCGCTACGAGTTCGGCCTGCAGATGAAGGAGGATGTCACGCACCGGCTGATCGACATCTGGGCCGCGGGCGAGGCGGGCGCGTCGCTCGGGTTCGCCGCCGCACGGCTGTTTGACGATCTCGACCCGCTCGAACGCGAGCGCGACCGACTGCTGGCCGAACAGGGCATTCGCGGCGGCATGGCGGCCTTGAAGGCGCTGAAACGGCGCAACGTGGAAGCGATCGAATTTCTCGACCAGGAAGCGAAACTGCCCACGCTGCGGGATCAGGAACGCTACGAAGCGTTGAAGAACGACCCCATCGTGCAGTCGATTGTGCTCGATGCGGCGGCGAACGTGCTGTGCCCCGCCACGAAGCTGTGGAACACGGGCTACGGCGCGCAGGTGATGCGCGAGGCCGTCAGCCTGATGGGCGGCTACGGCATCACGGAGGATTGCCCCGGCTTCCTCGGCCAGAAATGGATGGACGCGCAGCTCGAAGCCACTTACGAAGGCCCCGAGGCCGTGCAGCGGCGGCAGTTGTCGGTGACGATGACCAACGAAGTGTTTCTGGCGCAGTACCGCACCTGGATTCACGAACTGCGCCGCGCCGGCTCACGCCATCCGGGCACCGGCGCCTGCACGCTGGCCACCGCCATGGAGATGTGGCTGTGGACCCTGAACCACCTGCAGCACAACCAGGACGCCGAAGGCGCGAAGCTCTACCAGGGCAACCGCCAGGGCGTGACCTTCCCGCTGGCCGACGCGCTGTGCTGGCTGGTGGCCTCGCGCGCGCAGATCCTCGATGTCGAACATCTGGCCGAGGTGGGGCCGCGGAACCCTGCGCTGGTGGATGGTCTGGACGGAACCCTGCAGTTCCTGCGCGACCTGTGCCACGTGCAGGCGGCGCGCGCGGCTGGCGAGGTGAGCCGCGTTTGCTCCGAACTCGTGTTTGGCTATCGCCGCCATCCGAGCTGGGAGGACACCGAATGCCAGAGCTGCTTCGCGGAAAATGAACTGACGGCGCTGGAGGCGCTGGTGCCTGGCGCTTCGGGGTTCACCAGCGAATACGTGCTCGATGATGGGCGCCACGAATCCAAGGCCGGCCCCTGCGCCCGCCACGAGGACTTGCGCGACTTCGCGAAGCTGCGCGCGAAACTCGACGGCTGCATGACCGGCTGCCAGTTAACCAAAGACCGCGCGGCCGGGGCGCTGACTCGCGTCATGATTCCCGCCGCGCTCGACTATCCACAGTAGAGGAGGGCCGAAAGGGGCTGCCATGTCCGAGCCTGCATTCGAACCGAAACCGCTCGACGCCGACATCCTTTGTGTCGGCTTTGGCCCCGCCACCGGCGGGTTCCTGACCACGCTCTCCCGCGCGCTGACCGAAGGCGGCCTGGCGAGCCAGGCCTTCCCCGGAATGCCGCCGCAGGTGATCTGCTACGAACGCGCGGACGATATCGCGTTCGGGGTGTCTGGCGTGGTGACGCGGGCGCGGGCGATTCGGGCGAGCTTTCCGGAGTTTGAGCCAGCGGAAGTCCCAATGGCGACAAGCGTTTGCACGGAAAAGCTCGTGTACTTGATGGACCCGGATGGGGCCAGCCAGCGGCCCGCCTGGATGCAGGCGGCGGACTGGATGCTGCAGGCGTTCTCGAAGCTCACAAAAGGGCAAAAAAACGCCTTCGAAGTGCCGTTTATCCCCTCTTTTTTGCACAAAAACGATGGTTTTGTGATGGCCCTGGGGCAGTTCAACCAGTGGGTGGGCCAGCAGGTGATGATGAGCGGGCAGGCGCAGATCTGGCCGGGGACTCCGGTGGCCGAACCGCTCATCGAAGACGGCAAAGTGGCTGGCGTGGTGCTGACCGGAGAGGGCGGCGAGATTCGCGCGCCGCTTACGGTGGTGGCCGACGGGCCCGTGGGCGCGGTGTCGCGGCGTCTGGACGACATCTTCGGGTTGCCCGAGGGCCACAAGCGCGACGAGTGGGCGCTGGGTATGAAATTTGTCGTGGATCTGCCTGAGGGCGTTGAACTTGCGCCCGGGACGGTCTTCCACACGATCGGCTATCCGGAACCTGAGATCTTCGGCTTTTTCTATGTGCATCCGGACCGCGTGGCGTCGGTGGGGATCTTCATTCCATCTTGGATGGAAAGCCCGGTGCGCTCCGGTTATCGCTATTTGCAGCACTACATTCAGCACCCATACCTCTGGCAATACTTGAAGGGCGGGAAGCTGCGGAGTTGGGGCGCGAAATCGCTGCTGGAATCGGGCAAACGCGGCGAACCGTACCTGGCGGGCGACGGCTACGCCCGGATTGGCGAGAACTCGGGTTCGACGAACGTGCTGACCGGCTCGGGCGTGGATGAGGCCTGGCTGACGGGCGTGCAACTGGCCGAGGGCGTGATCGAACTGATGCGCGAGGGCAGGCCTTTTACGCGCGAGAACCTGGAAGCGGCCTATGTGACGCGGCGGCGCGCGAGCTGGCTCGAAAAGGAAGGCGCGGTGGCCGAAAACGCGCGCAACGGTTTCCAGCGCAGCCTGTTTTTGGGCTTCCTTGGCATGGCGCTGGACGGGCTGACGGGCGGGCGGCTCCATCTGCCGCGCGCGCGACGCGAGAAGCCGCCGCGGAAGCTGATCGATCACTATTTCGGCCGCCTGCCGCACAGCTATGTGGAGCAAATTGTGGATCATTGCCTGCGCGACGGCCGCCCGCTGCACGATGCCCTGATGGACGCGGTGGGCTGGCCGGAGATTCCGTACGACGGCCAACTGCTGATTTCTCATCAGGATGCGCTGCTGGTTGGCGGAAAGGTGCAGGCGCCGGGCGATGCCGCAGATCATGTCATTTTCCGCGATCATGCGTTGTGCCAGGCGTGCGAAACGCGGATTTGCATCGAAATCTGCTCGGGCGAGGCGATTCATCCGGGCGACGGCGCCGTGCCGGCGTTCGACCGCGAGAAGTGCGTCCACTGCGGCGCATGCCTGTGGAACTGCCCGACGGCGAACGTGATGTTCGCCGCGGGTCCCGGCGGGCTGCATTCGGCGGAAAATTGAGTGTTTTGAAGGAGCAAGATGAGTTTTGAGATCATCGTGTGCGGCGGGCTTGCGCCCGATCCGCTGCAAACGCTCGAGCCCGTTCCGGGCCCGGCCTTAAAGAACGAAATGATGCTGCCGGCGGTGTTCGACCCGTGGGCGGCGCACGCGCTCTATGAAGCGGCGCACCTGGCGGCGCAGATGCCGGGCAGCCGGCTGCGCGTGGTCTGCCTCGCGCCGAAAGCGAAGCTCCAGCAAGTGATGATGAAGATGGCGCAGAAGCTGCCGTTTGAGCTGATCCCGCTGGATGGGCCGTCGAACGGGTTTTCCGACGCCGGGCCGACGAGCGAGGCGCTCGCCGGCGCAATTCAGGCGCTGCCGGATGTGGACATATCCCGGCTGCTGGTGTTCGGTGGATGGGAGTCGGCCACGCGCGGCGCCGGCGTGGTGATGCAGATGGTGGGCGAGCGGCTGGGCATCACGGAGCAGTTCCTGGCGGTGGACGAGGTGAAGGTGGACGCGGGCGCGCTGGTCATCAAGGAGCGTGTGGAGGGCGGCCAGCATATGGTGTCGCGCTGCGCCGGCCCTCCGGCGGTGCTGGCCTGGGCCACGGGCAGCCTGCCCGAGCCTCCCAATCATCCGCAAACAGGCATGGCGAACATGCGGACGATGATGCCGGCGCTGCAGAAGGCGGCGGCCGTGGCGCCGGCGAACGGCGTCGCGTACCACGAAGTGGCGCTGCCGAAAGTGCAGCGCGAGACGCGCATCGTGAAGGACCTGTCCGCGGCCGAGATTGCGCGGGAACTGGCAACGTGGGTGAAGGAGTGAGCGCCGCCATGGAAAAGATCCTGGTTCTGGTACACACGGATGAAGGCGGCGTACTGCCGCGCGCGGCACTGGAAACGGTGGCCGCGGCGCGCTCGCTGACCGGGGATTTCACGATTGGCGTTTTCGGCGAGAAGGCGGGGGCCTCGATCGGTTCGCTGGCGGTGGAAGGCGAGGCGTTCAGCGCGCCACGCTACGCCACGGACGCGGCGGCCTGCGAGGCGATTGTCCGCAAAGCCGGGGCGACGCTCGTGCTGGCGCCCAATACGTTCCGCATGGCGCGCTGCCTGCCGGGCGTGGCGGCGCGGCTGAACGGCGCGGTGGATACGCACGCTGTGGCGGTGTCGCACGATACCGAAGCGGTGACGGTAACGCGCTGGTTCTACCGGCAGCGGATGGAAGGTACGCTGGCGCGCGAAGCGCGGCCGTGGTTCATTCTGATCGAGCCGGGCGCGTATGAGGCGGCGGAGGCCTCGCTCGCGGCGGCCGTGGAAGTGCTGCCCGTGGAGGCCACGACGCGCACGACGCATGTCGGCTATGTGTCGCCCGAGTCCGGCGAGCAGACGATCCGCCCGGATGCCCGGCTGCTGTTCGTCGCGGGCGCGGGCTGGACGAAGAAGCAGGCGGATGGGGCGGTGCACACGGACGAGGCGGGCGAGCTGATTCTCGGCTTCGTGCGGACGGCGCAAAGCTCGCTGGGTTCGTCGAAATCGCTGGTGGACCTCTCGGGCGAAGGCCAAACAGTGCTGCCGTTCCTCACGCACCTGCATCAGGTGGGGCAGACGGGGTCGACGCCGCGCCACCGCAAGGGTTTGGCGACGTGCTGCCACGGCGAGGAGCCGCACGTGGTGGGTTGGCGGTTCATCAACGAGCGGCGCGCGGTGAACCTGGATCCGAACTGCGGCTGGGCGCGCGGCAAGGCCGATGTGCTGTACGTGGCGGATGCGTTTGAGGTGATGCGGGAGTTAAACCGGCTGATCTGAGGCCGCCGGGGGCTTTTGTCCGGCAGCCTGCCCCGCACAGGGGGATTACTGGAGGAGTTCGAGCAGGCGTTCCTGCTTTTCTCCGGTGACCTCCGCCCGGGTTTCGCCCCGGTAGACATTCACTTCGCTCCGGATGCCGAATTCGGGCAGATAAATGCCAGGTTCGATGGAAAATGCGGTGCGGGGAATGATAGAGCGCGCGTCGTGGGTCTCGTAATTATCCATATTCGCGCCGTTGCCATGCACTTCTTCACCGATGGAATGACCGGTGCGGTGGAAGAAACATTCGCCAAATCCCGCCGCGCGGACGACTTCGCGCGCCGCGTCGTCCACCTGGTAGCCGGCTAAGGGTTCCCCGGCCGAAGCCGCTTTTTGCACAAGGGCGATGGCGGCGTCGCGGGCGCGGGCGACCACACTGAAGACATTTTGCATCGCCGCGGGGGGTGTTGCGCCGCAATAGGCGGTCCAGGTGATGTCGTAGTAAACGGCGCCGGGCCGGTCCATCTTCGCCCACAGGTCGATCAGGAGCAAGTCGCCTTTACGGATGGGGGCTGTGTGGCTGCGCGAAGGTTCGTAATGAGGGTTCGAGGCGTTTGCGTTCACGGCGACAATAGGGCCGTGACCGGTGGTCATGCCGTTCAACCGGAACTGATCGAGGATGAACTGCTGCACTTTATATTCTGTGATTTCGCGCCCGGCGCGCACCGCTTCGCCCGCGAGATCGAAGGCCGCGTAGCGGATGGCGTCGATGCGTTTCTGGGCTTCGCGGTGCGAGGCGAGGGCTGCCTCGCTCCAACGGGCTTCGAACAGTTGTACTAGGTTGGCGGAGGAGGCGACGTCCACCCCGCACGTGCGGACGAGTTCCACTGTGCCCGCGTCCACGGTGCCGACATAGGGCACGGCGCATTCGGGCGAGTACTGCATGGCTACGCGGCCAAGCCCCTTCAACATTTCGGCGAGGAACTCGCGCTGCTGTTTCCAGCCTGCGTAGAGGCGTTTATCGCCGGGCAGCGGATCGAGGATCGCGGGCTCGATCTGGTGGCCCAGGCCGCGCGGTTCGCCGTGGGCGGGAATCAGGTAATACCAACGGCGGGTGACATGCTGCGTGGGGGAGAATTGCAGAACACGGTAGGCGATCGGGTCGCGGTGATGATGGTCGAAGAAGAGCCAGCCGTCCAGGCCCTCCTCGCGGAGGGCCTTTTGGATGAGGTCGATCTGCATGTCCATACTCTATATGGATTTCCGGCGGCGTGTCGTTCGCACGGGGGCCGGCAGGAATGAGGTGGGGGCTGGCTGCGGTCACAGGGAACAGCCACAGCGACCCGGCGAATTGCGGCAATTGTCCGGCGAAATGCATTCGATCAAATCATTGAGTTGTCTATATGTAAGCCTGATCGTTTGATATTTTCTCCAATTTGTCGTACTTTATTGAGCAATGAGCGGAGCTGAAGCTCCGCGCGGGTTGAAACCCGCCCTACTTCTGTGGGGTCTCGCACTCGTTGCATCCGCGCCGTAGCGCGGAGACGATGACTTTGCGCAGGCGGGTTTGTTGCGCCCGTAGCCCAGCGCGGCGCGGGTAGCCTGGCGGAGACACTGTGGCCAACTTGCCTCAGCGGCGGCACATGCGTGTTTCGCGCGGTCTCGTGTGGGGGTTCCAGAACGCAAATGCGGGATTGGGGCGTCCGGCGGCTCTGTTTGGGATTTCCCGGCTTTGGGCGGATTGAGCTGCGAAGGGTGCGGGAGTGTGGCGCTTCTGACTCACCTAGAAATCTGTAACTCAAATAAAAGTAACCACTTAGAAATCCAGCTCCGTCTGTTACCATGGTCCTTGCGTTTCCGGACGAAGGCCCGCAAGGAGGTCCGATTTGCGGTTTGAGACGACCATACAGCAACCGGTGGAGACGCGCGGGGTGGGTTTGCACAGCGGCGTGGCGGTGGGCATCCGGATCCTGCCCGCCCCGCCCGCAACAGGTATTGTCTTCCGGCGCGTGGATCTGGACGGGTTCGAGGTGCCTGCCAGCTGGCGTTATGTCCAGAGGGTGAGCTACGCGACCAGCCTGATGCGGCAGGGCGTGCTGATCTCGACCACCGAACACCTGCTCAGCGTGTTCTACAGCATGGGCATTGACAATGCGTATGTCGAAATCGACAACCTCGAGGTGCCCATTCTCGATGGCAGCGGACAGCCCTTTGTGGAGTTGATCGAACAGGCGGGGATCAAAGCGTCGCGAAGGCGGCGGCGTTACCTGAGCATCCTGCGGCCGGTGGAGGTGGAGCACGAAGGCAAGCGCGTCTCGATCCTGCCCGCGGACTGCTTCCGCCTGACGTGCGACATCACCTTCAACCATCCGCTGGTGGGGAGACAGATGCTCGAGATGGACGTGACCCCGGAACGCTACGCCAAGGAGATTGCGCCGGCGCGCACATTCGGCTTCGAGAGGGAACTGGACCAGATGCGGAACATGGGGCTGATTCGCGGCGCGTCGCTGGCGAGCGCGGTGTGCTTCACGCCGGATGGAGTGATGAACCCGGGCGGGCTGCGCTTCCCCGACGAATGCTGCCGCCACAAAGCGCTGGATCTGATCGGCGACCTGGCGTTGATCGGGCGTCCGCTGCTTGGCCACGTGATCGCGGAGCGGGGCGGCCACGCGATGCATGTGGCGATGGTGGCGAAGATCATGGCCGATCCGACACTTCACGAGATCGTGACCTTCGACCAGTTGGCGAGCCGGGTGGCCCACGCGCTGGTATCCTGATCCGGGACACCAATGCAGGCTGATGGATGGAAGCTGCCGCCCAACTGGATTACGATTGCGCGCATCGCGCTGACTCCCGTGATCGGCGTGGCGCTCGCGCGCGGGAACTACCGGCTTGCATTGCCGGTGCTGTTCATCGCGGGGATCTCCGACGCGGCCGACGGGTGGCTCGCGCGCCGGTTCGGCTGGCACAGTGCGCTGGGCGAGCGGCTGGACCCGATTGCAGACAAACTGCTGGTGGCGGTGGTCTATATAGGGCTTGGGCTGGGGGGCGGGCTTCCTTGGTGGCTCGTGGGACTCGTGCTGGGCCGGGACGCGGCGATCCTGCTGGCTGCGGCAGCGCTGCTGGGGCGGATGAAGGGGAAGCGCTTTCCCCCTTCTTTCTGGGGTAAGCTCAGCACGCTATTCCAGATGACGCTGGGAGGACTGGCCGTGCTTGCGGGAGCGTATCCGGGCTGGGGTTTGGGCGCGGCGACCGGTCCGCTGATCTGGGTGACGGCGGGATTTACGGTGGCGAGCGGGGCGCACTATGCCTGGCGGGCGATTGACGCGGCCTCTCATCGAGGTTAGCCTGAAGACAGGGTGCCAGCCATGACGCGATATACTCCATCCCGTTTCTACCTCATCTCAGCCGCCGTGGCGATGGGTCTGGCTGCCTTCTCGGGATGGTGTGCGGCGGCCTGGCTCCCTGCCCTGCTGCCGGCGCTGCTCTTTATTCTGACCGCGTCCCTGTTGCTGACTCTGGCGCTGCAGCCGGTGATCGAAGTGCATGATACGTATCTGCAGTTGGGGCCGCGGGCCGTTGCGTGGGAAGAGATCCGGCGAGTGGATCAAACCGGGTGGGCCGCGCCGCTGGTGGCGTATCTCACGCTGGCCGATGGAAGCCGCCTGCGGCTGCTCTACCCGGGCGACATGGAGACGGGCAACCGGCTGCTGGGCGTGATTCAGCAGCGTTGCTCGCGGGCGTTGATCAACGGGGTGCCCTACCGTCAGATCTTCGGCGAACCCGCCGCGCCTCCGCCAGCCAGGATGGCTTCGCCGCGGGTGCGGTTGCTGACGGCGGAGGACGAAGCGGAAGTCGAGCGGATGTATCTCGAGTTGAAGCGCGCAGGGCGCGTGGATCCGGACGATTAACCCCCAAAAAGCATGCACCGGCGACGAGGAACCCTCTTCCTGTTGGTGGTTGTTGTGGCCCTCGGCGCCGGGATTGTATTCTGGCGTCCGGCGCTGCGCTGGCTGGCCGAGTATCCCGACATCGGGCAACCGCCGGTGAAGGCCGAAGCAGTGCTAGTGCTGGCCGGAGGCTGGCAGGGCGAGCGGATCCTCAGGGCGGGCGAGCTGGTTCGGGCGGGTTACGCGCCGTATGCGCTGGTCAGCAGTCCCACGGGCTGGTATGGGCTGCCCGAATGCGAGGCCGCCAAGGGCTTCGCGGTGAAGCGCGGGTTTCCGGAGGAGTACTTCGTGTGCGTGCCGATTCAGGCCACTTCGACTCGCGAGGAGGCGGCGCGGATCGTGCCGGCGCTGCGCGAGCGCAAACTGCGGCGCGTGCTGCTGGTGACCGTGTCGACTCATCTCCGGCGGGCAGCGGCGCTGTTTCGTGAAGCGGCGCCCGAGGTCGAGTTCACGCCCGTTTCGGCGCAACCGCTGCACTACGAGTCCGCGCAATGGTGGACGACGCGCGAGGGGCGCAAGGCGATTTTCATGGAGTGGTTGAAGCTGATCACGGGGCCGTTCGGGATATAGAATGCAGCATTTTCTGACGACGGCGGTTCCGTATCTCAGGCGCTACAAGCGCGGGCTGGCCATGGGGCTGGGGGCGCTGGTGTTAAAAGACGTGGCGGGCGCGTCGATTCCCCTGGTGATCAAGGCGGCGATCGACACGGTGACTTCGGACGCGCCGCTGACAGTTCTGTATTGGTTCTGCGGATTGATGCTGGCCATCGCCGCTTTCAAAGCGTTTTTCCAATACTGGATGCGCGTGATTCTGGTGGGCATCTCGCGGGACGTGGAGTTCGACATCCGCAACGATCTGTTCCGGCAATTCACGCGGCTGGACGCCGGTTTTTATGCAGGACACCGCACGGGCGATCTGATGGCGCGCTCCACCAATGATCTGAACGCTGTGCGGATGATGCTGGGCCCGGCGCTGATGTATCTGACGGAGACCTCGCTCACCTTCGTGCTGGCCCTGGGGATCATGTTCTCGGTGGACTGGCAGTTGACGCTGTGGGCGCTGTCGCCCGCACCGCTTGTGACCTTGGTTGTGATCTTTTTCGGACAGCGGATTCATGCGCGGTTTCAGAAAATCCAGGAGCTGTTTTCCGACATCAGCTCGCGCGTACAGGAGAACCTGAGCGGCGTGCGCGTGGTGAGGGCCTATGCGCAGGAGGAGGCGGAGCTGGAGCAGTTCGCCAAACTGAACGAGCGGTTCATTCACCAGAACCTGCGGTTGGCGCGGCTGTCGGGCCTGTTCATGCCGCTGCTGCAGGCCTTGATCGGAATGACGTTCCTGCTGGTGCTGATCGTGGGCGGCTTCCGGCTGCTGGACGGCCAGATCACGCTGGGCAGCTTTGTGATGTTCAACACCTACATGGGCATTCTGGTGTGGCCGATGATCGCCTTCGGCTGGGTAGTGAACCTGATGCAGCGGGGCAGCGCGTCGCTGAAGCGGATTCGGGCGGTACTCGACGAGGAGCCGTCGATCCGGGCGCCGCGGCAGCCCGAAGCGATGCCGAGGGACGCCACCATCGGGCTACACGGCGTGCGCATGGGCTGGAACGGGTTCAACGCGCTGGCGGGCGTGGATCTGACGATTCCGGAAGGGGCGACCGTGGCGGTGGTGGGCCGCACGGGTTCGGGTAAGAGCACGCTGGTGCAGTTGATCCCGCGGCTATTTGACCCGGTGGAGGGCGAAGTGCGGGTGGGCGGCATCGATGTGCGGAGTTTCGATCCTGCGGAGCTGCGGAAGGTCATCGGCTTTATCCCGCAGGAGACCTTCCTGTTCAGCGCGACTCTGGCGGAGAACATCGCCTTCGGCGTGCAAAACGCCACGGAGGAGCAGGTCCGCGCGGCAGCGGAGATGGCCGGGCTGGACTGCGACATCGAGGACTTCCCGCTGGGCTACCGGACGATGGTGGGCGAGCGCGGCATCACGCTCTCCGGCGGGCAGAAACAGCGCACGGCGATCGCGCGGGCGATCCTGCGGGATCCGCGCGTCCTGATTCTCGACGACGCACTTTCAGCGGTGGACACGATCACTGAGGAGCGGATTCTCGGGCGCCTGCGCGAATTCATGCGGGGGCGCACAACCGTTCTGATCTCCCACCGCGTGTCAACGGTTCGCGGCGCGGACCGGATTTATGTTCTCGATCACGGTCGGGTGGTGGAACAGGGGCGGCACGAGGAGTTGATTACGCGCGGGGGCTACTACGCAGACCTGCACCAGAAACAGCTTCTCGAAGAGGAGTTGGAATCGATTTAATCCGCCAGGCCGGCGCTTCTTGCGGCGGCATTTGTGTTGCAGAAAAGTGACAACTGAACTAAATGGGATAAACCGGCCCGAAGGAAATCTAAAGATAGCCCCTAGAACGTTTCATATCCTATATTATCCCTATTCGTCGCGATAAATTTCAGATATGCTTATCCTGCTTCGGGTAAGCATCTATGCGACAGAGCCAAGTCCTTCTCGGTTTCCTCGCCTCGACCGCCCTGCTCTTCGGACAGGGCGGTCTTGGTTCTATCTCAGGCACGGTCGTCGATCCCAGCGACGCCCCCATCCCCGGCGCAACGGTGAAGATCGTTCAGATCTCGACGAATTCATCGCGAACCACCACCACAAACGACGTCGGGATCTTCAATTTGCCCTCGCTGCCGGCGAGCCGGTACGAGATCACGATTGAATCGGGTGGTTTCCGTCCGAGGACCATTCCGGATATGGAAGTGAACGCCTTCCAGAACATCAGTCTGGGCAGGGTGATGCTGGAGATCGGCAGCGGTCCGGCCACGGTGGTAGACGTGACGGCGGAGATCCCGCGCATTGTTACTGAGAATGCGGTGCGCAGCGATGTCATCCAAGCCAAGCAGGTGACGGAGATGCCGCTTCAGGGCCGGAACTGGTCCACGCTGCTGAAGCAGATCCCGGGTTCGGTACCCAACAATGTGAACGGCATTGACGGCCGGGAGGCCGGATACGACGGGTACGCGGATTTCCGGGTGAACGGCAAGGCATCCAACCAGACGCAGGTTAATCTCGACGGCGGCTCCAATGTCGACCATGGTTCCGATTCGAAGACCACGGTTACGCCAAGCCTCGAAGCCATCCAGGAAGTCGCGGTGCTGACGAATAACTTCCAGGCCGAATACGGCACGCGCGCGGGTACCGTCGTGAATATCGTCACCAAGTCGGGCACCAACGAATTCCATGGCACGGCCTGGAACTACATGCGGAACGAGGTGTTGAACGCCCGGCCTTGGGGTCAGGGCTTTTTCGGCCTCCCCAGACCGCGCTACCGGTTCAATTACTTCGGCGGCAATCTTGGCGGACCGGTGCTGAGGGACAAGGTGTTCTTCTTCTACAATTACGAAAACCTCAAGCAGGACACGCCCACGATCACGCAGCAGATCCGGGTGCCCACCGACCTTGAGCGCAAGGGCGACTTCTCCCAGACGCTCAATGTCAATGGCGTGCGGCCAAACATCTACATGCCTGGCTCGCAGGCTTCGGGCAGGCCGGTGCTGTTGCCCAACAACATCATGCCCGCTAGCCTGATTCACCCGCTCGGCATGGCCATCACCGGCATCTATCCCATGCCGAACTTGAAGAACGAGACGAACAACAATTACCTGAACGAGTACGCCCGCGTGAACCGCCGCCACCTGAACGTGGTGAAGGTGGACTACAGCATCAGCGAGTCCATGCGCGCCTTCGTCCGCTTCAATTACGATCACCAGCACTACCGCGACATGGTGACCTGGGCCGCGGGATCCAACCTGCCTTTTGTCGTTACCGGCTGGGACCGGCCGGACAAGGCGGTGACCGCCAACTTCACGAAGGCGTTTTCAGCGACTATCGTTTCCGAGACGTTGTTCAATTGGCAGAAGGACTTCGTGAATGCGCCTCTGGAGGTCTCCGGCGACCCCTCGAAGATCTCGAAGGCGAGTGCCGGCCTCTCGGAACTGCCGCTGGCGCTCCCTCTCAAGACCGACATCCTGCCGGCTTTCTCAGGCACGGGCTACCAGGACTTCCAGTTCAACCGATTCCCCTGGTACGCGATCGCGCCCGAATACCAGATCGCGCAGACACTCAGTTGGACGCGCGGCGCTCACCTGATCAAGATCGGCGGCCAGTTCATCCACAATCAAAAAGACGAGATTAACCAGGCGATCGAGAAGGGCCGCTTTAACTTCGGTGTCAACACGGCAAGCGAGTTCGATTGGGGATACAGCCCTGCAAATATGCTTGCGGGCGCGGTATCGCAGTTTGACCAGGTCAGCAATCCCTCGCGCAAGTACTCACGCTTCCGGGATATGCACTTCTTCATCCAGGACACTTGGCGCGTAACGTCCAAACTGACGCTCGACTACGGCGTCCGCCTCTACAACATCCCCTCCGAGCACAACTTCAAGCACGACATCACGCTGGATGCCGCGTTTGTGCCTTCGCTCTGGGATCCGGCCAAGGCGCCGCGTTACTACGTGCCCGACCCCAAAGCCCCAGCCCGCATCATCGACCCGGCCTTCCCGGACAACCCCCTACCCGCCGCCGCCGCGGCCGCGCTCCGCTTCTCGCTGGTGCCTGGCTCTGGCGACCCTATGAACGGGGTCGTCGCCCTGGGCCGTGACGGGCGCGCCAGCGCGGGAATTCGGGATCCGCGGGCAATCCTATTTGCGCCGCGGGGCGGTATCGCGTGGCAGTTCATGAATAAGACCGTGCTGCGCACGGGCTTCGGCTGGTCCTACAACCGGCCCACCATCGGCCAGGCCACTGGCACGTTCCAGAATGGCCTTGCCGACCAGGTTGATTTCCGTCAGACCAGCTTCGGCACACTCTCGAACCCTGCCATCAGCCGCATCTCGCCGCGCACTTTCGGCTCCATTGACGAGTCGTCGAACAAAGTGCCGACAATCTACGATTGGTCGCTCAGCATTCAGCGCGAACTGCCTTCCAACATGGTTCTGGACATGGCCTACATCGGCAACGTTCAGCGGCACCAGGTACTCCAGTTCAACATCAACCAGGTACTGCCGGGCGCGGCTTGGGATCCGAAGTTCCTCGACCCGCGCCTGGCGGGGAATAACTTCTCCGGCCCAGTGTCGGCTTCCAATCCCGGCCCCCTTCCCGGAACGCAGGCGGTTGACTCCAACCTGATGCGTCCCTACAGGGGCTTCGTCAACCTGAACCACATTACAAATGTCGGCAACAACCGCTACAACGCCTTCCAGTGGAGCCTTCAGAAGCGCTACAGCCAAGGATTGAGCTTCGCACTGATGCACACGTGGGGACGGCTGATCTCGGGCGTGGATGGTGTCGGTCCCTTCTTTTACAACTGGAAGGACTACGCAGGCGATGTCGCCAACAACCACCGCATGCACGTTTGGGGCCTGAACTACACCTACGACGTGCCCAAACTCGCCGCGCGGATGGGCTGGGATAACCCGGTTGCCCGCCAGATCTTCGACGGCTGGGGCATCGCCCACATGATGAACTGGTATTCCGGGCAGCCCGTCAGCCCCGGTTTCAACCTGCAATACGCGAGCCGCGACCAGGGAGTGCCCAACCTGAACAACATGTTCACCGGCAGCCCCGATGTCGCGCCGCGCCTGCTCGCTTCGGCCAACCCCAACAACGGCGCCAAGACCATCGATAACTGGTGGAGTCTGAACCCGTTCAACATCCCGGGCATTCCCGGGGACGGGCGCGGATCCCGCAACTATCTGTGGTCGCCCGGAACCTTTTCGAACGACATCAACATCAGCAAACAGTTCCCCATCCGCGAGAAGATGGGCCTCGAAATGCGCGCCAGCCTGTTCAATCCTTTCAACCAGGTCCGGCGCCAGGACGTGAACTCCACCTTCACCTTCAAGATGAAGGGTGCGAACCTCTCGGACGGCTACTATCTGTTCAACTCTCCGGAGCAGCAGGTGGTGAACTTGCTGGGCCGGCTGCCGAACGCCAATGAACTGGAGAAATACAACCAGTACCGAAACGGCGTGGGTCACCAGAATGTGACCAGCGTCCTCGGCAACCGCATCATTGAAATCGGTCTCCGGCTGCGGTTCTGACCGCCGCAGGCAATTCTGACATAGCAGGCCGGCGTCAGGCCTCGAGTGGGCCGGGCGCCGGACTTTCCTGTGTGGCTTAGCCCGGCCTGCGAGGACAGGTGCAACCGCGAACCCACTGCGGGCGAGCAGCTATAGCATCCCAAAGAGTAGCCAGCCGAGACCGCTGCCGATGAGTGCGCCCGCGACCACGTCGCTCATGAAGTGCATACCAAGAAGGACGCGCGACATAGCGATGCTGAGAGCGCAGAACACGAGGGCGGGCATGGCGTCGGGGAAGTGGCCGGCGGCAGGGACGATGACGGCGAAGGCGGTGATGGTGTGGCCGGAAGGAAAGCTGAACTGATCTGGAGGCAGAAGGTCCGACCAGCAATGCGGTTCCAGATGGCAGGGGCGCTTGCGTCCGGTAAGGCGCTTGAGCGCCAGGAAGATGGCGACGCCGAGCAGTCCGGCGGCTGCCGCTTCGAGCGTGGCGCGGCGGCCCGCTTCGCCGCCCAGAACGATGAGGACGGCAGCCAAGGCCAGCCAGAGCCAGCCGTCCCCGCCGCGGGTGGCCCAGATCATCCACAGACGAATCCAGCGGGGCGCCCGCCAGCGATTCACCCGGCGCATGACGAGATGGTCGCGGCGTTCGATATAGCTAAGCATGGATCCTGCCGAGAGCGAACTCATTTCTGACTCCACTCCAGTTATGCGCGAGCTGAGTTACAGCACGGTGACACGTAAACAAAACATTCGTGAATTGATTTGCCGGGTCTTCCACCGGACGCAACCGGGCGGAGGCGCGCCGAAATTGGACACGGTCAGTTGCCACGCGTCTGTTTGACTTCGTAATGGAGAAAACTGTTGCCATGGCGTCCCGGTTGGCCCACTTCATTAGAGGATACCTGGCCTCGCGAGGATTCAGCTCGCCGCCGCCTCGACAGCGGCTCACGCGATCGCTGTAAGGAGGTCCGCAGTGGCAGTCGAGCCGCGATTGTGGCCGCGTTCATGCCGGAATGTGAAGGCTGAGCGAAAAGTAAACCAGCCATAGTTATTGGTGGGGTTAGAGAACCTGAATCAACGAAGGCATTTGTCGGGCCGGAAGCGGAGGAATTTGCCGTCCAAGGTGAAGCGATGGAATCCGTTCGCGAGGGCGCGGCTTCGGCCGTCGTCAGTCTCCCACTTTATGCCCCCAGCATTCCCAATCGCCGCGTCATCGCTTCCATGAACCGCGGGGTGGCTTCTTTGTCCAGGAAGCTCGACTTCGCCAGCCAGGTCTCATAGCCGCCCTCTTCATGCGCCTGCACCGTGGGGACGTAACCCGCGTGGCCGTTCGCCAGGCCCACCGGGAAGAGCGCCCGGCCCTTGAACTTCCCGCGCAGTTCCAGGCCGAGTTCGACGAACGGTTCGCCCGTCATGCCGGCGACGAACAGATCGCAGATCCGCAAGGCTTGCGCCTCGGCGCGAAAGGTTGGAGCGAATTCGCGCGCGATGATGAGGGCTTCGCGCGCGAATACGTGGCGCGCGTCCCGGTAGGGGGACTCGACGCCCTTCAGGGCTTCCTGCGCTGCCTTCACCTGCTCGGGCGAAGGGAGCCGCACACCGCATTCCACCCACTCGCGCGAAGCGCCCAGCTCCGCCTTATCTGTGAACTGCATCTGCTTCATCAGGCGAGTGCATTCGATGGCGAGCGTTCCCGCCACCTGTTCCATCCGCCGGTACGGAGGCAGCTTTGTCGCGGGCCGGCGCACATCGACATTGTTGATGTCGCCCTGACACCCATTGGTGAGGATCGCGACGAAACGCGAACCGGCGCCCGCGGAACGGGCCATCATCGCGGCCCAATAGCCGAAGTAATCGGCAGACACTTCCCCGCCCCGCTCGCCGCCCACATAGTGCAGCGAATAGTTGCCCACGATCGCGAGCGGCGAACCATCGGCGCGGGCCACCGCCAGCAGTCCCACGGTGGGATCCACCGGACCGGCTTCCTTCACGATGTCCGCGTTGCCCACGCCGGGATTCATCTTCACCTTGTCGATGCCGCCGAATGGGTTCGGGGGCATCTTGCCGGGCTTCATGTAAAACCGGCGGTTGAAGACCAGCGACTCCTCGCGGCCGAAACCCGTTGCGATCCGCGCCGGTTCGAGCCGCGCCACGGCCATGCGGACGCTGTCCACGATGCGATCGGTGAGCAGGTCGAGATAGCGCGGATCGGCCTGCGACTGAAACAGGTGCATGGTGGCGGGCGCGCTGTGCGTGTGGGTGGCAGCCATGAGCAAGGCCTCTTCGGCGACGCCCGCCTCGCGCGCCGCGCGGAACTTGGCCGCCGCAACCACTTCGGGCGGCAGCACGCACAGGTCGCAAACGACGAGCCCGACGCGCGTTTGTCCGTTGTCGAAGACGATGCACTTGGCAAGGAGTTCGTCGTGGTTGTCGGTGCTGAAGCGCTCGGTGAAGTAGCCGGCGAGCGAGGCGCCGAGCGGCGGCGTGATTACCGCCGTGGCCGCGCCGGCGCGCAGCGCGGCGCCGTCCGAGCGGAACACCTGCGGCGCGGCGGCAAAACTACTCAAAAACGTTCTTCTTTGCATGATCTTGGCCCTTAAATCGGCACAATTTCGCGTTTTTGCGGGTTGTAGGTGAGCCGGCGGCCCTCGCGCAACGCCCGGTCGGCCGCGATCACCGCCACCGAGTGCGAATAGCCGGCCTCGATGGGCGCGATGGGCTTGCGGCCCGTGCGGATCGATTCGATGAAGTCCTGCATGTGATGCACTGTGGCGGGTTCGTCGATTTCGATGCGGGCCGCGATCTTGTCCGGCTCGCCCGAGCCTTCGCCGGTCGCCACCCATTTCTCACGGGGCGACAAACGCGCGGCGTCCACCGTGCCGAGCGTGCCGAACCACTTCGCGTAGTTGTTCGCGCCGTTGCCAAACATGGTGCAGTAGCGCACCAGGAACCCTTCGGGATATTCGTACACCACTTCCACCGAATCGGGGACGTCGAACGCGCTCTTCCAGCGGTAGGTGCCGCCGAGGGCGACGACTTTCGAGGGAAACACGGCGCCCGTCGTGTAGTGCATCAGATCGATGAAATGGACCATCAGGTTGGTGTGCGGGCCTTGCGAGAAATCGCTATAGCCGTACCAGTTCTGATACTGATTGGGATCGAACGGCCGCTTCTCGCGGCCCATCAGGAAGGCGTCCCAATCCACATCGCCGGCTTGCGGAGGTTCGCCGTGAAAGCCGCCGCCGCCAAAGCTCATCCAGTAGGGGCTGAAGCCGTTGCGCACCTGCTCCACTTTGAGGAGACCGCCGAGCCGCTTTTGCGCGAGGAACTGTTTCAGCCCGTTTGCCTGCGGATAGCTGCGCATCTGCGTGCCGATCTGCACGACGCGGTCCGAGGCCTTCACGGCATCGTAGGCGCGAATCAATTCCTCCATGTTCATCGCGAGCGGTTTTTCGACATAGACGTGCTTGCCCGCCTTGATCGCATCGACAAGCATCGTGCAGTGCTGGTGGTCGGGCGTGCCGATCACCACCGCGTCCACGTCGGAGCGGTTCATCGCTTCGAGGTAGCGCGGCGTCGCGGCGGGCGTGTTGCCGGCGAACTCCTTCACCTGCGCGACGGCGGCGTCGAGCTTCTGTTTCCAGGTATCGCAGACCGCGGTGACGGTGATCTGCGCCGAATCCTTCACGGTCATCAGGTCGCGCAGCAACTGGCGCCGTCCGCAGCCGATGTTCGCGACGCGGATGCGATCGTTGGCGCCGAGCACGCGCCGGTAGCTGATTGCGGTCATCGCCGCGGCGGTCATGAATTGTCTTCTACCCTGCATCGTTCCCTCCTCATGCGTTACGGCTTGTGTTCGCGCCAGCCCGGCAGCGAAACCGTGGTGCGGTAATTCGATTCGTTGTATTCGGGGTTGCGGACGGGCGCGTAGATGCGCTTGCCGGTGAAGGGCCGGTCCTGCGTGTAGATCCAGACGCGCTTCTGGTCCCACAGAACGATTTCGTCGCGGGCGTCGCCGGTGAGGTCCATCACGGCATAGGCGAGATCCGGGTGGCCGTCGTCGGGGAACATCACCACGCGGCGGAATTCGCCGTCGATCAGCCCGCCCTCGCGCGGATTGCCGGACAGCATGGCGAATTCGATGCCGTCGCCGCGCCAGTTCACCGGCAAAATTGGACTGCCGGAATGAATAGGCTCGCCCTGTTTCAACAGGTTTCCCTGCCAGTCGAATAGGGATAAAATGCCTGGATTTCTCCAGTAATTGATGGTCAATAACTGCACGCCATCCACGCTGGCGCGGTATTTGCCGACGCTCGGCGACTGCGCGTGGCCGATGCGCAGGTGTTTGAGTACGTTGCCCTTGAGGTCGAAGAGCAGGAACCCCTCGTCGCTGCCGCAGGCGTAAACGAGAGGCGCGCGCTTCGGGTCGCCGCTGTAGTTGCCGATGGAGATTCCGTCGGCGTGGTCGCGATAGTCCTTGTCGCGGCTGAAGATGGCCTTGCCCTCGGGCGACCAGAGCGTGTAGCCGAGGGCGAACTCCTCGCGCCCGTCGCCGTCCACGTCCATCGGGTATGGATAGTGGCCCGTCAGCCCTTCGCCTTTCCAGAGCAGTTGCAGATTTTCGTCGTAAATCCAGAAAAAGCGATACCGGTCTTTTACGAGAATTTCACTGCGGCGGCCTTTGCCTGACATGTCGATAAAGGCAATGGAATCGATGGAGTTTAATTCATACGGGCGCTCTTTCAAGTCTTTTGCCATCGGCGGCATCCATGCCGATTTGAGCAGCTTGCCGGTGGCCCCTTCGAGCACCTTCAACTGGAAGTCCTGCACCAGCACGACTTCGTGTTTGCCATCGCCGGTGAGGTCGTGGATCTGAAACGGCGTGTCGTTGGTCAACAGGCCCAGGCTTTCGTGCGGACGCCCCTTCTGCCAGAGCACTTTTCCGTCGAGCGTCACCGCGGTCAGGCATTGGATGTGATCGAAGGCGTCGCCGCGGACGCGCGGCAGGTTCTGCGCGAAGAGCATGTCCACCTGCCCGTCGCCGTCGAGATCGCCGAAGCGCACATTGCGCCCCGCGCCATAGCCGGGGGTGTCGAACTTCTTCCACAGGACCGGCTTGGGGTTCTCCGCGCGCAGCTTGGTCAGTTCCGCTTCACGAGCGGCGATGCGCTTCCGGATGGCCCCGGCCTCCGCATCCGGCACGTGCACGTGGAAATCCATGAACCGCGCGGGCATGTTGGCCGTCACGCCGGCCTTACCCTTTGGCGGCTCGGCTTCGGCGGCATCGATGATCAGGCGGCCGTCGATATACGCGCGGATGCGTCCGCCCGCGTTTTCCACCTTGAGGTGATAGTAGCGGCGCGTGTCGTAGTCGAACTTCGCCGCGCCCAGATCCTTCCACTTCGCAATCCGGTACTCGTCTTCGATCGGCAGCCGAAGGCGCAGGACGGCCTCGTTGCCGCCGCGCAGGCCAAAAACGAAGAAATGCCGGTTTGTTTGATAGCGGAATACGAGGCCCGCCACATCGCCGAAGGACAGGGGCTTCACGCGCGCCTCAACGGTGTACTCGCCCCACTCCTCGTCGCCCGTGATGAACAGAGCGTTGAACCACTGGGGGCGGTCGACCATCAGGTGCTGCTCGAGGTATGCCTTCCCTTCCTCGTCGCCCACCACCCAGGAGTCGAGATGGACGATGGGGTTCTTCCATAGCCCCGTGTCCACGCCGCGATGGGCGACGTAGTGGTACTCCTGAATCGCCGCGTTCAACTGGCCCATCGGCCGGGACAGCCAGCCCGGCGGCAGCTTCGAGAAATCGTCCCGGAACAGGTCCGCGCTCCACAGGGGGGCAGCGGCGGCGAAGAGCAGGACAAGGCGTTTCATGGCGGGTTTCTTGCATCCTATGCGCTTCCCGGCGAGGGGGTCAACCGGCGCGGCTGCCGGTCTGATACCCTCGTCCCAAGCCAATGCCGACGAACCAAACTACCCGCCTTGTGTTCCTGCTTTTTCCCGCCGTCACGATGTCGCTCGGCTGGGCGTTGCGCGGCTTCATCGGCGGCGGGCCGTTGGGCGCGATGATTCCCGGCGCGATGGTGACGCTCGCCCTGGCGCTGCTGCTCAACCTGCCCGCCGGGGTGGCGGCCCGCGCGGCGGCATTCGGCGCCATCGGCGTCGGGCTCGGCGGCGAAATGACCTACGGCCAGACCGTGGGTTTCGCCGGGCAGGCGGAATCGATGTGGTGGGGTCTGCTGGGGCTTGCGGTCAAGGGCGGCATTTGGGGATTCTCGGGCGGCGCCATCGTGGCGCTCGGCTTTACCCGCTCCGCTTTCACGTCGCGGCGAATCGTCACCGCGTTGGCCCTGATGGCCGGTGCATGCTGGGCCGGGTGGCGCTTCGTGAACCATCCGAAACTGATTTACTTCTCGAATCTCGCCGACCGCCCCCGCGAGGAGATGTGGTTCGGGCTGTTCTGCGCGGGGCTCGCGCTGCTGGTGGTGTTCCGCGACCGCATCGCCGCCACGTTCGCGCTCTATGCCGCGCTCGGCGGCTTCTTGGGCTTCGGTGGCGGCGGGCTGTTCATCTCGCTCCACCGCATCGTGATGCCCGAGGCCCAATGGTTCATGAGTTGGAAGTCGATGGAATACAGCTTCGGCTTCGGCTTCGGACTCACGCTGGCCATCGCGGCGTGGAAGTTCCGCGAGCGGCTCGCGGCCGAACCCGATGAAGACTGCGTGCCGCCGCCCACGCCCGAGACACTGGCCACGGTGCTGTTTGTGCTTTTCGCGGCGGTGTTCCTGGATGAGAACCTCCGCACCCGCTTCAGCTATTTGTTGACCGGCGCGGCGCTGCTGGGGATGGTGCTCGCCGTGCGCTGGCTCGCCTGGCACATCGCGCTCACGATGACGTTCGCCTGTTTCGCCTGGGATCTCGCCGAAAACGTCTGCGAGGGCATGCAACTCGCCCCCATGTTCGGGGGCTGGATGTTTGTCGCTGTGAGTTCGCTCGGGTTTTTCTACGTTCTGGACCGGCGCGTCCGCCGCGACGCGCCGCCGGTTCGCTTCGCGTTTCTGCTGCTGCTGTGGACATCCATGGCGGTGGCGACGGTAAAGACGATCGCCCAGGTCATCGCCAAGCCGTACTTCGCCTACGAGTACCCGATGTTCGTGGTGGCAACGGCGCTCACGTGGATGCTCTACCGGAGACTGGCCCCGCCCGAAGGCCGGTAACATCGAACCTGGGCCATTTCCGCCGAGGCAACCAGCCGCTCATCCGCGCTCCAAATCAGCGCGCCTGACAACTTCGCGGATGCCAGCAGGTGGGCATCAACCCAACCAATTCCCCTCCCCCAGAGCTTGTACCGCTCGATGAGTGTCAGAACTTCCTCATCGGTCGCCGTCGAGGCCGATGGAAGCTCGTGCAGGTAGCTCATGAACCGGTCCCGGTGTGCGAGATTTGCGCAGGCGAGATCTCCCGTGACGGAAGGGTGGGTCAAAACCAATCCTTCTTGGAGCAACTGCGCGAGCCGCGGCGATCCCCGGCGCAAGTGCTCCACCCAGACCGAGGTGTCGACCAGGATCATGCCCCAGCGCCGGCGCGACGCCGGGGGATCGGGTGCAGTTGAGGCTCCGTCCCGCCCAGGGCGGCAAGCCGCCTGGCCGCTTCACGCGCAATCAAAGCCTCCAGCCCGGCGTGAACCAGCGCGGTCTTTTCCTGAACTCCGGATAGTTCTCTCGCCCTCTCAACCAGCCGGTCATCGAGAATCAGCGTCGTCCTCATATGCATCAATATGCATGGTTGATGCATATAAGTCAAGCGTCAGGAAAGCGCCCGTCTACTCCAGCTTCCCGTCCGGAGGCTGGCCGCTCATGCGGAGGTACTTCTCGCGCTGTTGTTCGTTGAGGATCTGCAGAATCCGCTTCTTGCCCTCGTAGCGGAAGTCGTCCATCTGGGTTTGGAGGTTCTGGTAGTAGATGACGTAGTCGTCGAGCACAGCTTCGATTTCGCGCGCCTGATCCGGGGTGAGCGCGAGTTCGCGCCGGAACCAGTCGAGGGTCATTTCGCGGGTGGATTCTTTCCAGGTGCTGATGGAGGGGCGCGCGGTATAGGTCCCCGCCAGACGCATGACCAGAGCGCCCGCCGCGGCGCCGCAGAGGAACACGAGCACCAGCAGGGACACGATTCGCGGATGGTGCCAGCTCAACCGCCGGTCGCGTGAGGCCAGGTGTGTCGAAGAGCTTGAGTCCATTCAACCCTCAGAGGGGTGTTATTCGTATTCAATCGAGGTCAACATCAACGCGGCGGGCGCTCCGCCCTGAAAAGTGGATAGGCTTTCGAACACAACGCGGCGGTCGTATTCCTGGTCCTCGCCGGGCGCCGGGGGCAGCAGGGTGCCGGCGATGAACTCGAACGGCACGGCTTCGTGCATCGCCCGGCTCATCGAGGCCGAGATGGCCGCCGAACTCAGCAATACCAGCAGCGCCAGCGAAGCATAAGCCAGCTTTCTGGCGAACCAGGGTTCAAAAAAGATGGCCCAGAAGGAATTCGCCGCCTGGCTTTCGATCCGCTCGAGGACGCGGGCATAGAAGCCGGGCGGGGGGACCATTTCGCGTTCCGGCCGGAGGGTCCGGAGCATTTCGCAGTGTTCGCGGAAATCGCCGACTTCCGCCCGCTCTTCGGGCGAGCGTTCCAGTTCAGCCTCAAACTTCTGCAGCGCCTCACCGCACAGCTGGCCCGAGAGATACCGCTCAAGCTCGTTCATGATCGGCTTTTTCATGGCAACATTCCCTCAAATTCTATCGCCACCGTTGGCCGGAAGGCTGCGACGCTCGACCCGCGCCTGTGGGCGCTTCGGGGGCTGCTCCTGGGGAGCGCCGCCGCGCTGGTCTGTTTTCTCGTCCACCTGAGCTTCATCCGGTGGTTACCCCGTCAGCTTCCGAACCTCAACGGTCCGGAATCTTTCATCAGCCTTTGCGCCGCTTTCAGCAGTTTCTGCCGCGCGCGGAACAACTTAACCTTGATTGTATTCTCGTTCATGCCGGTCATGGCGGCCAACTCCTCGACGGAATGGCCCTCCACTTCCTTCAGCATCATCAGCTGCCGGTCTTCGGGCGAGACCTTGGAAAGCAACTTGATCGCCAGATCGCGCTTGGCGAGCCGGGCGTCGATCGGCTGCGCCGGGTCCGCTTCGCTGCGCTCCATCCCGGCTGTCTCGTCGTCCACGAAATCGCTTTCGTAGACGAGCTTCCGGACCTTCTTTTTCCGCAGATAATCGTAGCATTCGTTCACCGTGATCTTGTAGATCCAGGTGAGCAGCGAACTGCGGAAGTCGAAGTTGCCGATCGAAAAGTAGATCTTGGCGAAAACCTGCTGGGCGATGTCCTCGGCGTCGTTCTGGTTGCGGAGAATGCCGTAGATGATGGAAAACACCTTGGACTGGTAGCGGTCCACCATCTCGTGAAACGCCATCTCGTCGCGGGCCTGTACCCGGCGGACGAGCGCCGCTTCGTCGCTCTTACGGTGATCCACGCGTAGCTTCTCCGGGCGAGTTTCCTTCGCCGATGCAGCCCCAGGGAATGGGAGAAGTCCGGTATAGCCGCTCATACGCCCCTTGGGACGCATCCGGAACCCTCCCGGTTTCGCAAAAGTCCTAGAAAACGGTGGACCTTACGCCCTCCCGGGAGACTCGGCCAAAGGGCTGGCAAGCCCCGGCCGGGCCGTCTGGTTCAACATAGCAGATCGGCGAACCCTTCCACGGCTCCGCCGCATCCTCTAGAGTGTAAAGGTGGACCCGTTCCAAGCTATACTAAAAGGGTCGCCTAATCGATTCTCAGGAGGGTTTGACATTCCATGATTCAGTTGACTCCCACCGCCATTGGCAAGGTAAAGGAAATCATCGGCGCGCAGGATCCCGCGCCCGCCGGTCTCCGGATCTCCGTCGTGGGCGGCGGCTGCTCCGGCTTCAGCTACTCGATGGCCTTCGAGAACGCCCCCGGGCTTCTCGACAAGACGTATGACTTCGAAGGCCTGCAGGTCTTCATCGACCAGGCAAGCATGCTCTATCTGGACGGCGCCCGCGTGGATTACGTCGAATCCATGGAAGGCTCCGGCTTCAAGTTCGAAAATCCGCAGGTGAAGTCCACGTGCGGCTGCGGCTCGTCGTTTAACGTATAGGGTGCTGGATTCGCGTTTAGCTTCCGGGCGGCGCCGCTAGGGCGCCACCCGGAACTCGAACAGGTTCTCGGACAGCCGCTTTCCCCCCGCCGTCACCACGGCCACCAGCCGGTATTCGCCCGGCGAGGCGGCCTTCCACTTCGCTTCCGCCACTGGCTCCGCCGAATCCGGGCCGAAGGTGTGGCTGCTCTTTCCCTGGGCCAGCACCTTGCCCTGCGCATCCTCGAAACGCCAGGCGATCTCCGCGTTGGCGATGGGGTTGTGCAGATCGTTGATGCCCCAGACGCCCACGCCCACTTCCTCGCCCGGCTTCCATTCGTCGCGGTCGAACTCCAGGCTGGCCAGCACAGGCTCGAAACTGCGCGCCACTTGGGCATGCACTTTGGTTGGCACGCGGTAAAAATCCACCGCCGCCATGGTCACCGATGGCCAGAAATCAATTGCGAAAAAGTGGAAAATACCCGCCGCTCCGTCGCGCTTATTCCGCCGGGTCCGTTCCAATGCTATCTGAAAAAGTCGAGCGGCATAGCGCTGGCTTTTGTCGATCAACTGTTCCGGAGTCTGCTTGCCGGAGAGGTCGCCCCAAGCCCGGGTGGCCTCCGGAATCTGCAGCCGGTGATAGTGCCAGAGTTCCGCGTGTTCGGTGATCGGCCACTTGTCCTTCATGAAGCGGTCGAGGCTCTCGCGGGCGGGCAGCGCGGTGGCGCCGAGTTCGGTCACCAGCGGCGCGGTCATTTTCGCGTACTGCCAGATTGAGCCGCCGTACCAGCCGTAATAGAGGTGCGCGTCGCCCCAGCGGCTGGTGGAGGGCTGCACGTAGCGGTCCTGCGGATCGAGCAGCGAAGGTCGCGCCGCCACGTGCTTCACCAGGTCGAGATAGTTCTCGAAATCCTCTTCGTCCGAACCGCACCAGGCCATCACCGACGCGTGGTTGCGCACCATCCGGATGTGATCGTCGAACAGCGCCGCCGCGCGGGGCGAAAATTCGTGATCGTGCGGGTACCACGCCTCCAGGTAGTCCTGCCAAATCATCAGCCCGCGCTCGTCGGCGATTTCATAGAATTCCGGATTCTCAAAATGGCAGTGAATGCGCACCAGATTGATGTTCATGTTTTGCAGAATTTCGAAATCGCGCTCGTACTCCTTGCGCCCCATTTCCGACAACCACAGGTTGGCGTAAACATTCGTTCCGCGCAAAAAGACGTGTTTTCCATTGAGATAAAAGCGTTCGCCGATGCGGGTAATCGTGCGGATGCCCACGGCCATCCGCCGGGCGTCGAGCACATTGCCGGCGGCGTTCTTCAGGCGGATGTCGAGCGTGTAGAGGTTCGGCTTGCCGTGCTCCCAGGTCCACCAGAGTTGCGGCTGTCTGACTGGAATCGTGAGGCGCTCACGCGCCTGCTCCACCGGGGCGGTGAGCCGCAGCGCTTCCCCGCCCTGGAAATTCCGGGGGGCGAGCGTGATCTCCCATTCGTACTCATCGGGCTCGCCCGCGGCCTCGACGCCCACCACCACGGCGGCCGACCCATCGGCGTTCAACCGCGTGTCCACGGCCACATCGGCGATTCGGACGGGCGCGCCCGCGGTGATGCGCACGGACCGCGTAATGCCCAGCGCGGTGATGTCGTCCGGCTTCTGATCCACCCCGCCATAGGCGCCCTTCACCGTGTAAGGACGGTGCTTCCAGTAGTAGTGGACGGGGGTCCACACCCGCACCATCAGTTCGTGATCGTGGCCGGGCTTCACGAGCGCGGTCACGTCGTATTCGTGGGGCGTCACATAGCCTTCATGCCTGCCCAGGCGCTGGCCGTCGATGAAAGTCTCCGCGAAATAGTCCGTCGCGCCGAACTGCAGCCGCAACGTCTGCCCGCCCCATTCCGGCGGCACGCGCAGCGTCCGTTTGTACCACCACTCCTTGTAGCTGACCCAGCCCGCCTCGCGGGAGTAGATCTGCTCCCGCGGCAGCCACTGCAAATGCGCCGAGCCCGGCACGCGCACCTTGCGCCATTCCGACGACGGCCCCGCGCCTTTTTCGCCCCACGCAAGCTCCCATTCGCCGTCGAGCGAAATGGCTTGCGGCGCCCAGTGCGCCGGCAATTCCTGGATTTGCGCCACGGCTGGCTCACGCATGAGCCGCAGCGGTTGCAGGAATTCGATCTCGCCCTCGCGCGCCGCGCTCACTTCGACCAGCAGCGGATTGCGGACCCGGCGGTTTTCGGCGCGCGCCGCGAGCGCCGTGCGATGGCCGGCCCACTTCGTGAACAGCAGCGCGACTTCGCTTGCCGCTTTCGCGCTCTTCGCCTCGAAGCGCGATGAGCAGGCCCCGGCCCACTCGAGCGTTTCGTCGAGCGCGGCCACGGCAAGCGCGCCGTAGTCCTCCGTGGCGTGATAGAAGACGAAGTGCCCGCCCGCGGGCCTGGTCCATGGGCGCGCCTGGATTTCGTGGTCCGGCGGCTCGTTGCTGTCGGGGCCGGTGGGCCAGACGTATTCGTTGCCGTCCACGCAGCGGTTGAACGGCCAGAAGGGCGTGGCGGCGACGCGGGCGAACCGGAACCCGCGCGGGGCTTTCCAGCGCACAACGGGCGAGTCCGCATCCAGCGACAGCTCCGTGACGCCGCGCTCGCCGCGCAGCGTGAGCCGGGCGGTGAGCGGGGTCGACTCCATTTCGACCTTCTGAATCGCGCCCAGGCCGCCCAGCGGCTCCCAGCCTTCGTTCGGCCCCGGCACGGGCGTCCCCGAGCGGTCCTTCATCACCGGCGAGGCATCGTACATGTCGTACTTATCCTTTTCGTCGGGCGTCCGCTCCACCAGGTTGAGCATGCGCGCCTCGCCGGCCTGCAGGTTGAACGCCTCCACGATGCGTCCCGTGCGGGGGTCCAGCACCAGCCGGATTATGTCGTTTTTCAGCTCAATCCGGCCCGATGACAACGTGTGCAATAACACTTTTTCGCGCATCCGGCCTTCGCGTTTGTCGCAGCACATGACGCGGTACTCGGCCACGCCCGCGCCCATCACCGAAACGGGAAACACGAGCCGCGCGCCCTCCACCACGGCGGGCAGTTCGCGGCCTTGTGAGTCCGCCACGCGGTAGCCTTCGCGGTGATTGCCAAGTTTGTCGAGCGGCACACGGACCAATTCGTTCGTCCGGCGCTCGATTCCGGTGGGTTCTTCGACGCGGATGGTCCACACCTCCGCGGCGGCGAAGGAGGCGCTGAGCGCGAGCGCGGGAATCAGGTTTCGATACACTGGTTTTCGCATGAGTAAGCTAGCAATCCTCGGCGGCGAAAAGGTTCGCCAGAAGCCGTTCAGCCCCTGGCCCCTGTATTCGGAGAACGACAAAGCGCGGGTGTTGGAAGTGCTGGAATCGCGGAATTGGGGCGGATATCCGTTCCCCAACCGGTTTGCCTCCGAATTCGCACAGAAGTTTGCAGACTATCACGGCGCCAAGTATGGCTGCACGGTGGTGAATGGAACGGTCTCGCTCACGGTGGCGCTGCGCGCGGCGGGAACGAAGTTCGGCGACGAAGTGATTCTGCCCGCCTACACCTGGGATGGCACGGCCACCGCGGTGCTCGACGCCGGCTGCGTGCCCATCTTCGCCGACGTCGATCCGGACACGTATTGCCTCGACATCGAGGATGTGCGCCGCAAAATCACGCCGCGGACGCGCGCCGTGATGCCGGTTCATCTCGCGATGCGCTTCGCCGACATGGACGCCCTGCTCGACCTGGCCCGCGAAAAGGATCTCATCGTCATCGAGGACGCCGCGCACGTCCACGGCGGCTTTTACAAGGGCCGCGGAGCCGGGTCGATGGGCGACGTGGGCAGCTTCTCGCTGCAGACATCCAAACTGATGACCTCCGGCGAAGGCGGCATCGTGATCACCTCGCGGCTCGATTGCTACGAGATGATTCAAAGCCTGGTGAACTGCGGACGCGCGTCGGAAACCGACCAGTACGGCAAGCGCCCGACGGGCTGCAACTACCGCCTGTCCGAATTTCAGGCCGCTGTGCTGCTCGGCCAGCTGGAGATGCTGCCCGAACTCACCGAACGCCGCATTCGCAACGCCGCGCGCCTGTCCGCGGCCCTGGCTCAGATTCCCGGCATCCGCCCGCTGCCGGTGCAGGCGGCCCTGACCACCGAACCCATCTACTGCTACGTGTTCCAGTACCGCCCGAGCGAGCCGCCCTCGGAAGCGCCCGTCCAGCGGGACATGTTCGTGGCGGCGCTGGACGCCGAAGGCGTTCCCGCCGACGGCCGTTTTTACGATCCCGTTTACCGATCCGACCTGTTCCACGCCAGCCCGGCGGACTTCCCGCAGCTCGAACTCGGCCGCGAAGAACCGGTGGACTACCGCACGTTCCACTGTCCCGTCGCGGAACGCGCGGCCTACCACGAGAGCGTGTGGCTGCCGCAATTCGTGCTGCTGGGCGATGAGAACGACGTGGACGAGATCGCCCGCGCCGTCGAGAAAGTGGCCCGCAATCTGGCCGATCTTGAAAACGCCGATCCCAAGCTCGCCGCCCTCAAATCGATGAGCCGCGCCGAAAGGCCGAAGATCGAGAAGAGAAATTACTAAACCGCCCGGTGGCAGAAGGCCCCGGGTGAAGCAACCCGCAGCGCGCGTTCAGATTCCTCGGGGCCTTAGGGCTGCACGGCAATCGCCTCTCGCAGAACGACCGGCCCCGCGAGGCCAAAATCGCGCACTGGCCAGCCTGATGCGTCGAACGGCTTGTAGTCGCTGTTGACGAAGTTGATGTCGTGGAAGTTGCGCCACGGCACCTTCTGCTGATCGAGATAGCGGATGCGGTTGGCCGCCAGGCCGGTAACTTCGATCTCCAGCCGGTTGCCCCGCCGCTGCAGCGCGCTGGCATGCACGCGGTAGGGCGGTTCGATCAACGTGCCGAGATCCATTCCGTTGAGGCGAACACGGGCAGTTTCATGCACCGCACCGAGATCGAGATACCAGTCTCCGGCGGGCGCATCGAAGGTCGTCGAGTAGCGCGCCGTCCCGCCGAACCGCTCGCCCTCGGGGCCCGCGAATTTCGTCCAGGCTTGCGGTTGCGGGATCGTGGCGGCGGGCGGCAGCGAGGGGCCGCCCTCCAAGAATTCGACGCGCCAATCGCCGGTCAACGCCACGGTGCGCTCTCCGGCGTGGCGGTAGCTCCATGCCACCGCGTCCGCGGGCCGCGCCGGAAGCAGCCGCAGGAACAAGCTTGCCTGCGGTTCCATTTGCAGATAGACCGATGTGTCGCCGGCCTGGGTCCGCGCGGCTGCGAGACCCGCCGCGCCGGTCATGGGATCCATCATAACGATGGCCCCGGCATTGTGCGCCAGAGGCACCCATCCCTCCAGACGGTGTGTGCCGCGATTCGCGAGAAAATACGAGCGAACCGAACCTTCCACGCGCCGGATGAACTCTAGGCCTTCGTGGCTGGTGAGCGTCTCCCGTCGCACACCGGCCTCCGCCAGCGCGGCCTCGACGGGGCCGGTCAAGATGCGGCCGCGGCCGGCGGCCGCTGTTCGTACAGGACCTCGGGCCTCCGCGCTCCAACGGATTCCGCGAAGCAGGGCCTGGAGGCGGGCGCGCCGCTCGTCCAGCCGTCCCCAGCCAGGAATGTCCGCCGGCAGAGTGCCGGCGAAAATGACGGTTGCGCCCGCCGCAGCCAGTTTCGTCAGGCGCTCGAGCGTTTCCGGCGGCATGTACCGCGTGGGCGGAACCAAAATTGCCCGGTAGCGCGCGCCGGGCGTCAGCAAACCCTGCGGACTTGGCTCCACCACATGCAGAAGGCGGTCCGAGACGAAGTCGAAGGTCCAGCCCCGGTCGTAGAGCGTCTGCGCGAATCGGCCGAACGGCTGATCCGTCAGCCACGCGCGGCTATGGACTGAGAAATAGATCTGCAGCCCGTCAGGTTCGTGCCAGACCTCATGCACCGGCCAATACAACAACAGATCGTTGTCGCTGGCGCCCAGTTGCAGCATGGCCTGGCTGCGGGAGATCCACGCATTCAGCACAGGCACGTCGCGCCAGATCGGGTTGCGCGAATTCATCTGGGTGGACGCATAGAAGAGCCAACCGGGCCATGGCGCATCGGCGGGAGAGTAGATCGAGCCGTGGTAAACCACATGGTTGACGCCCGACACGAACAACTGCTGGATGAGTTCCTTCATGTCCGCCAAGGTTTCCTGGAAATGCTCCTTCATCCACGTGCCGGTTTCGCTGGCCACCAGCCGGCGGCCCTGGATGTGCGCAGCCGAGGAAGCCAGTTTCGAGATGAGCGTGCTGCGGTCGTGGCGGAACATCTCCGTTTCGGGAATCTCGGCGAGCGCGTAGAGGTCGAGCAGGTTGCCGGGCGAACCGTGCGCCTGGTTCCGGGTCAGCAGCCGGCGCTCGCGCGCCCATCCCGCCCAGGGCGCGGTGAATTCGTCCACCAGCAGATCGGAGAGCGTTTCGCGGTAGTCCGCTTTGACACGCCGCGTCCTGTCATCGTCCGTCTTGCCGAACAGCGCATCGAAGTGATCCTGCAAACGGTAGCCGCGGCGCTTCTCAAATTCCGCCAGCAGGTTTGGCGACCAGTTCGCCTGATACTCGAACGAATCGTGATAGACGGCGCGCGGCATCGCCCCACTGTAAGCCCCGAGGGCGGTGTGGAACCGGCCCAGGTACTCCGTAACAGCCTCGCGGGAGAACGGGTTCAGCATGAAGCCCTCGCCGCCGGGCGCGGCCCGCTTCACCCGCATCGTCGGCCGCACACCCACCTCCCAGCCGTCTGGCGTCGGCTTCGGAACCACAACCATATTGGCGTTTTCCCGGCTGATATTAGGGCCGCCAAAACACCATCCGGAACCAAGCGTCATATCTGCATCCAGGCCCAGACGCCGGGCCTCCCGGACGGTGTGATCGAGCATCGACAGCCACTTCAGGCTCAAGTATTCGATCGTCCGGTCCTCGTACCCCTTTGCCCCATAGATCGGGATGATGTGGACGCCGCCCCAGCCGGCTTTCTGGAAGGTTTCGAGTTCGCGTGTGATGTTGCCACGATCCACCGCGCTTGCCATCCACCACCAGTAGCTCCAGGGCCGCGCCTCCGGGCCCCCGGCCGGCCAAGCAAGGGGATCGGCAGCACCGGCCATCCCAACTAGAGCAACAATTGCCAACACTAGAACGCAGACACGGATCATGGATACCTACCTCAGTTGCAGCGCCAGCCTCTCGCCCGGATCTGGCTGACTGGGACTATACTGAGGCGGCCGCGCCGGACGCAAGCCCGGCTCCGTCGTGCTGCGACCGCGGCGTGCGCGCAGAAGGGTTCCCCGGACGTCGTAAAATCAAGAAAGCCGACTTTTGGGAGAAGTCCTGATCAGCCACCATGTCCGATCCACTTGACCTCGGTCATCTGCTCACCGAGCAGCGAAACCCCGCAACCGTGGAGATCGACACGCTCTCCACCCTCGAGATGTGCCGGCTGATCAATGCGCAGGATGGCCAGGTGGCCGAGGCCGTCGGCCGGGCGTTGCCCCAGATCGCCGCGGCCATCGACGCGATCGCCGGGGGGCTTGCCGCCGGAGGGCGGCTTTTCTACCTGGGCGCGGGCACCAGTGGCCGCCTGGGCGTCCTGGATGCATCGGAGTGCCCGCCGACATTCAACGTGCCTCCCGGCTTGGTCGTTGGCATCATCGCCGGCGGGGACGCGGCGCTCCGGCATTCCAGCGAGGGCGTGGAGGACTCCCCCGAGGCCGGAGTCCGCGATCTGCGCGAACACGGGTTTTCGCCCCGGGATGTGCTTTGCGGAATCGCGGCAAGCGGCCGCACCCCCTATGTCCTTGGGGCCGTCGGGGAGGCCAACCGCCTCGGGGCCATTACGATCGGCGTCGCCTGTTCGCCTGGCTCGCCACTCGCCCGGGACGCCCGAATCGCCATCGAGCTTTTGACAGGGCCTGAGGTTGTCACTGGTTCCACGCGGCTTCGCGCCGGCACGGCAACAAAGCTGGTCCTCAATATGCTTTCGACGGGAGCCATGATCCGCTTGGGTTACGTTTATTCGAACCTCATGGTCAACGTCCAACCCTCGAATGAGAAACTGATCGACCGCGCCCAACGCATCCTGATGGAAGCGGCGGGTATTACGCGGACGGTTGCGGCGCGGCTGCTCGATGATTCTGGCGGGAATGTCCGCACCGCTCTCGTGATGGCCTGCCGCCAGGTCTCCCGTACCGAGGCCGAAGCTCTGTTGACGGCCTCCCAGGGTCGCGTCCGGGATGCCCTTACACTTGATCGATAGGAGAACTCCATGGATCATTCCGCCGAATTCCTTGCCTTGGTCGACGACGCCCGCACACGGGTTCGGGAGACCGATGTCGATGGCTACCTCAAGCTGCGGGAGAGCGGCGAACCGCATGTCCTGATCGACGTGCGCGAAGAGAGCGAATTTGCCGCCGGCCACATTCCCGGCTCGCTCCACCTTGGGAAGGGCATCATTGAGCGGGATATCATCGCCAGGGTGCCCGACAAGAACGCGACACTGATTCTGTATTGTGGGGGCGGGTTCCGCAGCGTGCTTGCCGCGGATAATTTGCGCAAAATGGGCTATGCCAATCCGATATCGATGGATGGCGGCTGGCGCGCGTGGGAACAAGCGGGCCAGCCGGTGGAAACGTGAAGCGCCCTCAGAACTGCTTCAGCAGGAACTGAAACAGGCCCCAGCCGATCACTGCGAAGCAGAGCATCTCGACGATTCGTACGAAGAGGATAATCCGGTCGTTGAGAAACTCAAAGCGCAGAAGCAACCCGCTCACAACCGCCACATAGATGACGTACGGGTTCAGCACGAGCGGATACATGTGTAGAAAAACAACGAGCAAACCGTAGTACACGAGCGGCCAGTTGTTCTCCAGTTTCAGGCCGAAGCGATTAATCGCCAGCCAGACAGTCGCCACCGCGAGGGCGAACGTTAGCAGCAGGCCGGCGTTGGAAAGCTCCATGGTTGCTCAGGTTTATTATCATATCCCGGTTCATCCAGGACGCTAGACGCCTATTCCCAGACGTGAGTCAGGCTCACCATTGGGACGATGTCGAAGAACCAGCCGGAGAGAGTTCCCGTGATCGGGGTGATGACCTCCGTCGGGGCCTGCGTAAAATAGCCGCGGACTTCGGCCCTCAAGTGCGTACGCTTCGAGATCTCAAAGCGGACACCCGCGCCAGTGGTGATGAGAGGTTTCCACTCGCTTGTCCGGGTCAGTACGGCGATGTTCATCGTCGGCTGGAAGGCGACATCCGTGCCGGTGCCGCTGTATTGCTTCATGCCGCCGCCAACGAGAAAGAAGCCGCGTGTCTTGGAGCGGCGGTTGTGGGTGTAGATCAGCACGTCATAATGAACCGCCTGGGCCCGCCCGCTCAACTCGGAACGGCCGCTCGCACCGGTCAACTCCATATCGTTCTTGAAGAAGGTATAGCGGATTTCGCCGCCTACCCGGTCGCCGATCTGCCCCAGCCATCCACTCGCTGCGAAGCCCGGCTTGAACTTCGCATCGACACTGCCAAACGGCCCGGAAATCGTGTTCGAATTATAGAACGATCCGCCGCCTCCGGCGCCCACTTCCCACTTCTGGCCAAGAGCCGGAGCCCCCGCCGCCAGCAGCAGTCCAAACGCCAGCATCGCTGTTTTGTTGAAACAATTCATGGCTTTTCTGTTTTACCTCATTCCGGTCTTCGAACAACGGTCCTTCTCTGCCGTTTCTGTTGGACGGAAGCCTGTTATTCCACCACGCGTACCTGGATGGTGGTGGAGAAACTGCCCTGGGTGATGCGTAGCGGCTGGCTGATCCCCCTCGGGATGCCCCACGGCACCTTTACTTGAATCTCGTTCACGCCGATTTGATTCGGCACCAGTCCGGCGAAGACCACCTCCAATTGGCGGCCGGCCAGCTCTACGGTTGGTTGGGTGAGGACGCTGGGCGGAGGATTACCGGGGGAGGGTACGCCCGCCGGAATCTCCGGGAACACCTTGCCCATGCCCGTCAGATAGATTGTGAGTTCATCGTTTGCCCGAATGGGATTCGCCACCGTGACCACCTGCCAGTTCGCTGTACGGTACACGAGGGGGGTGACGAAGCCCGGCGCCAGTTCGCTCCGAAAAATGCTCGGCGCGGTCGGCAGGATCGTCAGGTTGAAGTTGTCGCTGACGCCACCGGGCGTCCGCAGAATCATGGTTACATTGCCTTCCGCCTGGAACGGTAGCTGGGCGTTGATCTCAGTGGGCGACACCATCAGCATCGGCACCGCCATCCCGTTCACCGTCAGGCAGCTTTCGCCCAGCGCCATCGGCAGCGGCATCTGCTGGGTTGCGATGTTCACCGCGCTCAAGTCCCTGCCCTCCACGACGATGAGGCCGCCAGGAGCGACGGGCGTCGTGCGGTCGGCGGCGTTGACGACACGGGTGATCCGCGGGATCGCCACGGCCGAATCGTAATTCCAGGACAGTACTGTGAATCCCGAGGTCGTCAGATTCACGATTCCGCTGCGGTCCACGAGAACTGCCATGGTCCGGGTAAAAGCGGCGCCTTCGCGACCGGTTACGGGCGATTCCGCCATGCGGGTCGAGGCGATGCCCGCCGCATTGGAGAGTTGAACGCGCTGGATAATGCCGGAGCCTCCGCCCGCTGGCGTCCCGCTGCGGTAGCCAAAGTCGTCCACGAACGCAAATCCCGAGGACAACGCAACCGTGCTGTCTAGTCTGCCTGAAGTGACCAGCGAAGGATTCAGCAGCAGGTTCCCCACGACGAACTGGTCGAAGTTCGAAGCGGCGATCGCGCCGCCCAGGCTGTCGGCCGGCTTGCGCGAGATGGTGAAGGTGTCCGCGTTCGCGTTATACAACAGCAGATGCCCATCGGCCTGGGCGATCAATATCGAACTGCCGTTACCCGACGCCACCATCGCCGTATTGATGTCAATGGTATTTTCATAAACTCCGAGAGTAGGAAGTTCGGTCGCGGTACGGGCGAAGAAATCCACCCGGTCAATCGTGTGTTTGGGACCCGCCACGCGCGACGCGCCCAGAATCGCCCGGCCGGAAGCAGCCAGCCAGCGCGGATAGTGGCCAAACGGGAACCGGATCGGCGCCTGTTGCTCGAGCGTTTCGAGATCGTACACATTCGCAATCTGCGAATTATCGTTGCCCACGAGCAGGTAGCGCCGGTCGAAGGTGATCGCCATCGATGTCGGCGTGTTACCTGTGCGCAGGGTGGCGATCTGCCGGTAGTTACCGCCGTCGAACACGAGTACCTCGTTCGTATCTTGCCGCAGCACGAAGAAACGGAGACGCTGCGGATCGGCAATCAGATCCACGAGCCGCCCTGGCACGTTCATAAACGTGCCCCGCTGATCGGGCTCCTGCGAGTTCACCAGCAGCCGGACCGGTTTCACCACATTCACGGCCGCATTGGAGAGGATGCGAAGCTCTCCTTCAACGGTACCCCGCAGGTTCTGATACGCCGAAAGATCGATCTTTACCTCGACTGTGGCCGGGGTGATCCCTTCCGTCTGGCTGAACCGGACACCTGGGATCGAGGAGACGAGCCGGAAGGGCGTCGCGCCGCCGCTGGGATCCTCGATGGTGATCTCCTGTTGAACCACTCCACCGCCGCTGCAGAAATTCGAGCGGAAAACGAGGTCTTCCCGGTCCGCTCTCAGGCGCGGAAAAGCATCGCGCTCGCCCACCGGCAAAATCACGACGCCGCTTTCTGAAAGAGCGAACATGGCCCGGCCGTCTTCCGACAGAATCCCCTTGCCAGACAGGTTTTCCGGCAGCCGAAGCCTTTCGCGCACGGTCAGATTATCTGCATCCACGACCATCAGGAAGGGCGGCCCTGTGTCCGAAGCGGCCGGAGGGGTCTGATCGTCCTCATCGTCGTCCGTCCGGATCATCTCCGGAATCTGCGCATAGATGATGCCGCGGCTCGAGTCGATCGCATGGGACCCGATGTTCAAGAGTCCCGCCGGATTCGGGAACTGCGCCAGCATCCCGCGACGGTCGAACATCGCCCAGCCTGCAAGGTAGTAACCGCCGTCGTCGGCGACGCTGATTGCCCTCGGCCCGAGTTCAGGCTCGGCGACATACCCGCCCGAATAAACGGTACGCGTGTTGAGATCGTAGCGGAACAGGATGGTGTCCGTCACACCGATGATCTGCAGTCCGTCCCGCGAAGCCGCCACCGAAGCTCCGATGATCTCGGTGGGGAAATTGGCCGGGGGCTGCGGTAAGGTCTTCGCAGTAACTCCGGCAATCGTGTCGATAACCTGCATGGTCCCGACCAGCGGATCAAAGAGAATAAACTGCGTGCTCGTAACCACAAGGGCGCGCCCGTCAATGCCGAAGGCCACACCAAGGGGTGGATCCGCGAGCGCGAATGTCCGGCGGCTGTGCGTTTCCAGGTCGATCACCGTCAGCGCGTTGCGAGGCACGCCCGGCGACGTGAAGTTCCCGTAGTGCCCTGCCACAAGATGACGCCTGTCCGGCGACAGCGCCAGTGAACTCGGCTGTGACGCGACGTTGAATGAGGTGTCGACGCGGCCGGTTGCCAGTGTCACCACATCAATCCGGTTCGCCGTGAAATTGGCGACGTAGAGCGCCCCGCGCGGCTCATCGAGCGCCAGATCCGAGGAGTGGCCTCCAATCGCCACCACCCGGCCGAACGTCTGGCCCCAGGCGGCGGTACTCACCGCCAATAGCATCAACAATCCCCACCATTTTGACGTAGGCTTCATCATGGCCATCTCCCCTAACTGCTTCATGCAATTAATTCATTCAGGCCTGCGGCTGGAGGCCGCAAGGCTGTCACTGCAATATCCAGGGCAACAGGCGCGGACCTTTCCGAATCTGCGCCTGCTCCCCGGTTCGCCTCCAATTTCAAGCGCGCCGCTATTCTTCCGATTCGCGGTTCTTGCGCCGCATAATGATGACGGCCAGCAAAACGACCGCCGCAATCGTGCAAACCAAACGAACCAACGTTGTCATTTCCATCGCTATTTCTCCTTCTCCTTACCCGCTGTTACCACGGTCTCTCTCCACCGGACGAGCACGAGGCTTACATTCCGGTCATCATCGGGATCAACTCCCGGACGATCTTGACTGCAATTGGGCCAACCGTCACCACGAACAGTGACGGCAAAATGCAGAAGAAAATCGGAAACACCAGCTTGACGCCGAGCTTGGCCGCCTTCTCCTCCGCGATCTGCCGGGCCTGCACGCGCATGAAGTCCGCGTGCGCCCGCAAACTCAAGGCGATTCCTGTGCCGAACCGGTCGGCTTGAATCAGCACCGCAACCAGTTTCTTCAGGTCCTCGACGCCTGACCGCTCCGCCAGATTTCGCAGCGCCTCCTGCCTGCGCTTGCCGGCCTTCAACTCCAGGTTCACCAGGCCGAACTCCTCGCTGATCTCCGGGTGAGCCTGGTCCAGTTCCTTGGCCACTTGCAGAATTGCCTGATCCAGTCCCAAACCCGACTCCACGCAAACCACCATCAGGTCGAGGGCGTTCGCCAAGGCGCGTTGAATCGCTTTCTGCCGCCGCCGGGCCACGAGCGAAACGTATTCGTTTGGCCCAAAAAACCCAATCCCGGCCGCGGCCATCACGGCGAGCATCTTATTCGTCGGCTCGGCAGAAGTGCCCCACACCAGCGCCATCATGATCAGCGGCAACGACACACCCATCACGATCTTGGCCCCGTACAGGATCCGGATCGCGCTGTGGTTCCGCATGCCCGCCCTGACTAGGCGGCGCTGCATCGCAGACATGTCCTTGGGCGACGTCGGCAGTGACTTGCCCAGCCGGCTCAGAAGCTCGCGGAAGACCAGGCTCGGATGAACCGGCGCCTCTTCTTCGACCTCCACGGCGGTAGCCGTGACGCGCTCGATCGCCTCCTTCGGACGGACCCAGAGCCGCAGCCCCAGCACGGTGATCCCGATGACTATGCCGACGAAGAGAACAAAACTGATAATCAATGGCAACATTGCTTTGCCCGTTTAGACCTCAATATTCACGATCTTTTGAATAATTCCATAGCCAACAATTTGTAAGACAACCGCGCCCATCGCCAGGTAATTCCCGATTTCCTCTGTCACGAAAAACGTGACGTAGTCCGGATTCGTCACCAACATGAGGGCGGCTACGCCAATGGGGATCGACGACAAGGCGATGCCGGTCATGCGCCCATGCGCACTGATGGCCCGGATCTTGCCCCGCAGCTTGAATCGCTCCCGGATGACGTAAGCAAGCTTGTCGAGAATCTCCGCCAGATTGCCGCCCGTGCGCTTCTGTAGCAGCACGGCGGAAACGAAGAAGTGGACGTCCAGCGTGGGTACACGTTTGGACAGTTTCTGCAAAGCGGTATCCAGCGGCAGACCCAGATTGTGTTCCTCGAATGTACGGCGGAATTCCCCGGCGAGCGGTTCCTGGAATTCTCTGTGCAGCATTTCGAGCGAAACCGAGAACGCATGCCCAGCGCGCATCGAACGGGCCACGAATTCCAGACTCTCAGGAAACTGCTCCTCGAACTTGGACATCCTCTTACTGCGCAGCCTCATGACGTGGAGAATCGGCAGAAAGCCCGCCGCCAGGGCCGGCAAAACAGCCAAGGCCTGATACTGGCCGGGCAGGAAGAGCCACGCGAGTGCGAACGCCCCAAGGAAAAGCGCGAGGCACATGTGCACCAACCGGGCGACATTCCACCGCAGCCCCGCCTGCTCGATCAGCTTGCTGAGCTGGTCCTGGAGCCGGTACTTCCGCAGCAGGCCAAGCACGAACTTCCCGGTCGACAAGTCCTCTTCCGAAATCAGCGAAACCGTGGAAGCGGACTTCTTACCGCGCTTTCCGCGGGGCGCTCCCATGAGGCGGGACTTGATCCGGTCGGCGTCGGCGCTGTTCATCGACCGGTTGATGAACCACCACGCGCCCATCACCAGCGCCCAAACCACAATGCCCAGGAACAGGTAATTCATCGCGCTAGACCTCGACGACCTCGTCAAATATATCCGGCCGCAGCCGGATGCCGGCCGCCAGCAGCTTCTCGTAAAACTTTGGGCGGATTCCCGTCGCGGCGAAGCGGCCCATCACGCGCCCGTCGGGGGAAAGACCACGCTTCTCGAAGACGAAGATGTCCTGGAGCGTGACCACTTCGCCCTCCATGCCCGTGACCTCCGTCAGGTTGACGACCCGGCGCGAACCGTCGCTCATGCGCGCCGCCTGCACGAGCACGTTCACCGCACTTGCGATCTGCTGGCGGATAGAGACCAGTTGCATCGACGCGTTGGCCAAAGAGACCATCACCTCCAGGCGCGAGATGCCATCGCGCGGGGAGTTGGCGTGAATCGTGGTCAGCGATCCATCGTGACCCGTGTTCATCGCCTGCAGCATGTCCAGCGCCTCCGCGCCGCGGACTTCGCCGACGACGATGCGGTCAGGACGCATACGGAGGCTGTTGATCAGCAGTTCACGCTGCCGGACCGCGCCGTGCCCTTCGAGGTTCGGCGGGCGGGTTTCGAGCCGCACCACGTGGGGCTGTTTGAGCTGGAGTTCGGCCGCGTCCTCGATGGTGACGATGCGTTCCTTCGGGTTGATGAAAAACGACAGTGCGTTCAGCAGCGTCGTCTTACCGGCGCCGGTGCCTCCAATAATGATGATGTTCAGGTGGGCCTTCACGGCCGCTTCGAGCAACTCCATCATGCCCTGTGTCAGCGCCTTGCGCTCCACGAGGTCAGCCGGCATCAGCTTGTCCTGCGAAAAGCGGCGGATGGACATCACCGGCCCGTCCAGCGCAAGGGGAGGAATGATGGCGTTGACGCGGGAACCGTCCGAGAGGCGGGCGTCCACCATCGGATTCGATTCGTCCACGCGGCGGCCAACCTGGCTGACGATCTTGTCGATGATGCGCAGCAGGTGCTGGTCATCGCGGAACGTGACCGTCGTCATCTCAAGCAGGCCCTTGCGCTCCACATAGACTTGCTTGGAGCCGTTCACCAGAATGTCCGAAATCGTGGGGTCCTGCAGAAGCGGCTCGAGCGGACCGAGCCCAAAGACCTCGTCGAGAACTTCGTCACAGATTTGCTGTTTTTCCAGGGCGCTGAGCAGCGTGGGCTCACTGTCGATCAGCGAAATCAACGCCTGGCGGACCTCGCCCCGGACGCGCTGGTTATCGATCGTGGCCAGCGCTTCGAGGTTGATTTTGTCCAGCAGCTTCCGGTGCAGAGTGAACTTCAGCTCCTGGTATTCGGGTTTGAGCGAAGACTTCGGACGCCCGGCATTCTTCAGCAGCCGCTGTTCCCAGCTCACGCTATTGATCGGCTTGGTTTCGGTGGTCGGAATCATCTGCTTCAGTTCTCGTTTGTGCGCCGGTCTAAACTCGCCGGTCGCTACTGATCAATCGGGCGAACGGACAAAAAACTTCAGGGCTAACTTTCAGACAGCGCCGGCCGGGTCTCGAGCAAGTTGCCCGCGCCTTTGTTTTCGCGCTGAGCAAGGCCCGCCAGCAGGCCGCTGATGCGCTCAATCGCCCGGCCGAGATCACATTCGAGCGAAAGAGGTTCAGCGCGCGTCACCACCTTGTGAAGCGCGTAATAGTCGTTAGGGAATGTCGCGGCCACCGGGCAGCCGAATATTTTTTCCATGTCGGCGATCGTGATGTTGTCCCGCTTGCCGAAGCGGTTCACGAGCATCTGGCAGCGCTGGGACTCGAAGCCCAACTGCGAGAGAAGACTGACGGCTCTCCGCCCCAAGTGCAGACTTGGCAGTTCGGAGGTGGAGATGAGAAAGGACTGGTCGGCCTCGGAGAGTACGAACAGGGTGAGCGGATGAAACACGGTCGGCAGATCGATCACGACCCAGTCGTAAAGGGCCCGCGCGCACTCCACCACATCGTGGATGCGGCTGGTCTCGACGTGCTCGGACACAGTGGTGTCTGGGGCAGCCAGCACATCGATTCCATTGGTGGGGACCGTTAGCGAGGCCCAGGTGGCCGGATCGAGACTTTCCGATCTCTCGACCGCGTCCAACACACTGTAGGTGGGGTTCAGCTTAAGCGTGAAAGCGATCGACCCTGCCACCAGATCGAAGTCGGCCAGCAAGACACGCTGGCCGGTTGCGCGCCGCAAGGCGAAGGCAGCCTGGGTGGCCAGTGTCGAGGCGCCCGAGCCCGGCTTGGTTGAGGTGAACACGACCACCTTGCCGTAGTCCTGCGTGGCGCTGCCATCGGACTGCCGCAGCCGGCGGATGCGGCTCGCCGCCTCTGTCTGAGCTTCCGCCGCGAAAGGAGCGCTGAGGAAGTCGCAGGCGCCGGCGCGCAGACTTTGCAGGAGGATCGAGGCGTCGTTGAGGTGATGAATCCCGATCACTTGAATCGGCGGCTGGCACTGGGCGATGACGCGGATCACCTCGAGGGCCGCCTCGAGATCGGTCGCCAGGTCGACCAGCGCCACTTCAGGCTGGATCTGCCGGATTCGGATCTCCAATGTGGCGGTCTGCGGGTAGCTTCGGAGATCCGAGAGCAGCTCGAACACCTTGGCCTCGCCCAAGGCCTTGCCCACCTGCGTCCCGAGTTCTTTGTCCGGGCAGATCAGGAGGGTGGTTAGTGCTGCATCTCTACCTGGTCCTCTTGGCGCCATCGTGGTTTCTTCCGGCCGCTTCTCGATTCTGGAGAAGTCCGCCTACCGGCGCGAGTCGGCGGGCTTGGGCTTCACCTGGAACAACTCCTTTGAGTCGCGCGGCGCCGGGGCGGGCGCACGGTCCGTAGGATGCCCGGGAATGCCGTTCGGCAGCAGGCCGGGCGGCAGCGGGGTGAGCGGCGTATTCAACTTCTGCTTCGGATCGATCGCGTCCAGCGGCTTGATCAGCTCGGGCGTCACCATCACCAGCAGCTCGGTCTTGGCCCGGTTGATTGTACGGCTCTTGAACAGTTCGCCGAGGATAGGAATACTGGATAAGCCGGGAATGCGCGAGAAGCTCTCATTGACACGGTCATCGATCAGACCGCCAATCACAAAGCTCTGGCCGGGCCCGAGTTCGATGGTCGATTCGATCCGGCGCGTCGAAAGGGCGGGGATTGTGAAGCCGCTGACGGTGACGGCGTTCGTGATGTCGATTGTTGAAACCTCGGGCTTCACTGCCATTTTGAGCGTGCCGTTCGCGGTCAACTCGGGATTGAATGTGAGCCGGATGCCAAATTCTCGAAACTGGATCGTGACGGCCCCAGCATTGGCGCCGCCCTGCAGAACGGGGATCGGGAATTCGCCGCCCACCAGGAAGCTCGCTTCCTTGCCATTGCTGGTGACCAGATTCGGCTCAGCAAGGATCTGCAACACGCCCTGCTGCTGCAACGCCTTGATGATCGCGGCGAGATTCAGATCGGGCCGGAAGGCGAATACATTGAGAGCGTCCGTCAGGTTGAAGGAACTGGTAGTACCCTGCACCGAGCCGCCGATGGTGCCGGAAAGCGCTCCGGGGCGCGGCGGAGAGAACTGCTGGGTCGAAATCGAACCGGGGGTGTTCATCAGACCGGTGGAGAGCAGATTGACACCGAACGACTCGGTGGCGGTCCGGTTCATTTCCGCGAACTTCACCCTGAGCAGGATCTGTTCGTCCACTGGCGAAGGGCGGACGCGCAAATGGTTCACGACGCTTTTGGCCACGGGCTGCAGGACCGCCAGGGCCCGGTCGGCGACCGCCTGGCTGCCGACCAGTCCGGTAAGGGTCAGCGAGTCGCGGGCCGCCATGACGTGTATTTCGTCGTCCGGGAAGGTATCTTTGAGCAGCTTTCGCACCGGGGCCAGATCCTGTTCGATCGAAACCGAGTAGAAATTCCGTTGTCCCGACTTGGCCCAAACCACCAGCGTGGCCACCCCGACCCCACGGGCGTGCAACAGGATCTCGCGCGTGGAAACTGGCACATAGTCGACAATCTCCGGGTTCGAAGTCGAGATGCGGGCGACATCCTCCGGGTAGTCGATGACTACACTCTTTCCGAGGGTGATTCGGACCTCCTCGGCGCCGCCCTGCCCCCAGAGCGCGAGGCAGCCGAGCGCCAACACCGCCGGCAGTAACAGGGATTTACGCAGTCCTGCAATGAGCGTTTTCATGGGATCCTTCCAAACTCATCAGATTTCTTCGTCGAGACAGTTTCCACCTTGCGCTCTGTTCCCCGAATGACCACAATCTGGTCCACATTGGATATGGGCGCGGGAGGGGGAAGCACGGGAGCAGCAGGGGCCGCCGCGGGCGCGGGGCGCGAGCGGGGACGCTCTCCGCTGAACGGGTCAAATTCGGCTCTGGGCTGGACGGCTCGTGCGTGGGCTCCGTAGAGGTTCGAAGTGGTCAACCCGGCAGTGGATTCCACTCCCTGATCGCCGGCGTTGCGAAGCACGAGCTGAATCCGGCCTTCGTTGCCGGCCAGGGTGAGGAGTTCCGCCTGCTGAGGAGTCACGAGAACGGTCACGTTGGGGGCGTTGACAGGCTTGCCAGACGGATCAGTCTGGATCGTAGCGCCGGCCGAAAGCACCAGGATGTTCTGCAGGACAGTCTTGGTGACGCGGGCCTCGCTGCCCGGCGGCTGTCCGGTGATCAGGACGTCCACGCGCATGCCCGGCAGAACGAAACCGGCCACGCCGACCACGTCATTGACGCGAACGGTGACGGCCCGCATGCCGACGGGGATGATTGGCGATAAGCCGAAGCCGCTTCCGCGCGGGGCAAGGCGCCCTTCGAGGATCGGCTCATCGTGAAGAATATTACTGACCACCGGCCGGTCCAGGACATCTTCAGGTTTGCTATAAGCGCCCTTGGGAAAAGAGTTGGCCGCTACCTTGACGACCTTCAGATCGGCGGCCTTCACCGTCATACCGACGGGAAGAGGCCTCGCGGCGACGACCATGTCGGTCAGGTCGGTGACCTCCGTCTTCTTCGGGCCGGCCCCGGCCGTCATCTGGTAGAAGATGCTGGTGACCACGAGGGCAAACACCAAACTCACGCCGAGAACTGTCAAAAATCTGCGATCCATACCGTAATCTCCTTGCCATCAACCCTTCAGACCCGGAATCGCGGAAGGATCCGGGAGCGCGCTTACCGGCGGGGCGGATCGCGGAGCGGTTTCCAGCGATTCGGACGGCTCCGGACCTTCAGCGGGGAAGCGGACCAGCGGCCCTGCCGCCAGGCCGACGCCCAAGGCGAAAGAGATCAGGTCCTCGCCGCTGGGCAGGCGCCAACCGGCCTGCCGCCCGTTGGCTTCCTCGACGACGGCGCCCCCCGCGCCGTCCTGAATCTTGTTCCGCATCGGTTCTCCGCGTTCTCTCATGGGATCATTCGGCGGAACGAGGCAATTCCATTAGAGCCTCTAGAGTTCTTTTTCCAGCCACCTCGCGGCGTTCAAACAGCAATTCCCTGCCCGTATCCCGGAGCAGGATCCATTCCGGATCCTCCTTCAGCAGACTCGACAGCCCGTGGCCCGGGCCGAGCAGCACCAGCTCGATGCGGTAGCGGTCGAGCAGTTCCCGCCATTGGTAGGAGCCGCGGAGGAGGCTGAGGAAGTCCTGGCCGAGGCTTTTTCCGTAAAAATCGCTCCGGCCGTCGAAGAAAACCCGCTGGCCGGGATAGTTGGCATAGAGCAAATAGTCGGCCCATTCGTCGTTGGTCAAGGTCCGTTTTGCGGTGAATAGGCCCGCATATTCACGCACGAGGGCGACGGGGTAACGTTCGGCGGGGAAATCCTTCGGCCAATTGACCGGGACGAAAGGCAGCATCACTCCGGCCAGCAGCAGACCGGTCCAGACCGAGGTCCTGCGCAGCGCCGGCTGGCAGTCTGCGGCGAGTCCGTCGAGGATCCCGCGGATCGACGTCCTTCGCGCGCCGTGGAAATGAGAACGCCACAGCTCCATGAGCAGCGCCGCGAGCATCGGGGCGGCAACGATGACAAACAGGGATGCGTGCCGGACCGACGTAAGCGATAGATGCGCCCAGAACAGGACGAGAAACGGTTCGACGAGCCGGCGCTGCCGGAGCAGGAAAGCACACCCAATCAGGCCGGCGATCAATAGGATCTCGAAATGGAACATGTGTTCGCCACGAAACTCGGGCGACTTGAACTCCTGGACGGCTTCCTTGATCCAGGGATCTCCAAGGTAGGTCGTGATGTGCTGGTGGAGACGCCAGCCGTATGGGTTAACGAACGAGGCGACGAAGCACCCGGCGGTCAACAGAGCGTAACGCCGAACGGCGAACCAGGACCGCTCTCTGAGCCCGGCCTCCAGCGCGAGCGCGACGGTGATCACCCCGAGCGAAGCGACGCCGCCAGCCCAGCCGCCGTGCAGGTTGGTCCAGAACACCGTGAGCGGAATCAGCGACCAGATCCAGACCGCCGGCTTCCGCAGGTCGCGATGGACGAGCCACAGCAGAACCGGGAAAAAGATGAAAGTGTAGAGGTGTGGCCGGGCAAGAAGATGGGTCATCACCACGCTGACAGAGAGCAGCGTCAGGGGCGCGGCCACGAAGAGATTGGCCCCGCGCCAAACCATGAACCGGAATAGAATGCCTGCGGAGACGACAAACAACAGCGCACTCCACCACACCACTCCCTGCAGGCCCCACTGGCCCATCAGCAGAGCATAGACGACGTCGGCCAGCCACTCCCAGGCAAACCAAGGTTCCCCGAACTTCGAGAAGGAAAAGATATCGGTCTGGGGAACGCGGCCGTGTTCGAGTATCCACTGCCCGAGGCGGATGTGCCAGCCGGTGTCTCCGTCCAGAAGCAGGCGGTTGAAGCCGGCACCGCCGGAAAAGAACAACCAAGCCGGAATGGCGATCAGAATGAGGTCGAAGAACGAGGGAGCCAGCCAGCGGGACACGCGGCCCTGGCCGACCACAGGGGCGGGAGGCTTTGCGGCCGGCGGCGGATTGAGGACAGTGGCCATGGTGATCCGGGCGCTGGGCGAGCCGAACGCCGCACGGGCCTCCGTCTCCCCTGCAGGTGTCATCGGCCGTTCAAATGGAAAACGTTAGGGGGAATCCTTGCCCGCCCCCTCGCGAGTTTGTCCACGAGCCCTGGTCTCACGATCGACGATTCCAGGGCTTCTCCACCTGCATCCATACGGTAAAGGCTTGCACCATTTGTGAGGAGCAAGCGTGTCGCTCACGATGTCCCGTCCACCGGCGCCAGCCGACAGGCAGTCGCGGGACCAGCGGCGGGGCGCTTGGCGGGAGTAAGATGCCTGCATGCAAGATCACGATGAAGGGTGTTGCAGCGGACAGGATGGAAGTGGTTGCGGCGAGGCTCCACTGGACCGGAGGGGATTCTTCCGGCTTGCCTCGCTGGGGCCGGCGGCCATGGGTGCCACTTTCCGTGCGCTGCCCGCGGCGGCTTTCGCACAGGGCGAGGTTGCGGCCGATACCGAATGGCCGGTCTTGCGCAAGTATGAAGGCGAGCAGCTTGAACGGATTGCGATGCCGGTGGGGGGCTTGGGAACCGGGAGCGTTTCGCTGACTGGCAACGGCGCGCTGCGCGACTGGGAAGTGGTCAATCGGCCGGCCAAAGGATTTACGCCGGCGCTTTCGGGCGCCACACCATTCTTCGCGCTCTGGTTTGACAACGGCGAGGCGCGGGGGGCGAGGGTTCTCGAAGGGCCGCTATCGGCGGACGCCTATGAGGGCAGCCATGGCAGCCGCGAGCCGACACACGGGCTACCGCGCTTCAGCGAATGCCGGTTTGGCGCGGCGTGGCCACTGGCGAGTGTAAGTTTGCGCGATACCGGAGTACCCGTCGAGGTGGAATTGCGGGTGTTCAGCCCGTTTGTACCCACGGATGCGGACGCAAGTGGCTGGCCGATGGCGGTGCTGACGTATCGTCTGAGAAATCCGGGCGTGAAGGCGGTGCGCGTGGCCGTTTGCGGTACTTTGCCGAATTTTGTTGGCGTGGATGGCTGGGAGGCTGAGCGCGATTGGAAAGGCGATTGGCAGCCGAGGGGCGCGCGGCGCAACCGGAATACGTTCCGGACCGCTCCGGGGATTGCCGGGATCTTCATGGATTCAGCGGGGGTTGATCCGAAATCAGAGCAATGGGGCAGCCTCGCGTTGGCCGTGATCGGCGGCGGAGATGTGAGTCACTGCTTGAATTGGACGAGCCCGCAGTGGGGCGGAGCGTTGCTCGATTTCTGGGACGATTTCAGCGAGGACGGCCGCCTGGACACGCGCCCGGCCACCACGGAAGATGCGCCGGCCGGCTCGCTGGCCGCCGGCCTTCGCCTGGAGGCGGGCGAGACGCGCGAATTGACGTTTGCGATCGCCTGGCATTTTCCCAACCGCTATGCGTGGGGGACGACGGAGGCAAAGCGGACCACCGCGGATCTCATCGGCAACCACTACACGACCCGGTTCCGGGATGCCTGGGCTGTGGTAACGGAAGCCGCGGCAAGGCTGCCTGAATTGCAGCGGCGGACGGTGGCGTTTGTGCACGAGTTCTGCTCTTCCTCGCTGCCGGAGGTGGTGAAGGAAGCGGCGTTGTTCAATGCAAGCACGTTCGCGACTCAGACCTGTTTTCGCACGCCCGATGGCAAGCTCTATGGCTGGGAAGGGACGGCCGATCAACGGGGCTGCTGTCACGGGTCCTGCACACATGTCTGGAACTACGAGCAGGCCACGGCGTATCTGTTTGGCGAACTGGCGTGGGGCATGCGCGAGGTGGAGTTCGCCCACGCCACGAACGAGCAGGGCCTGATGAGCTTCCGCGTCAATCTGCCGTTGAGCCGCGCGCAAAGCTTTGGCAAGGCGGCGGCCGATGGTCAGATGGGCTGCGTGATGAAGGTCTACCGGGACTGGCGCCTGCGAGGCGACGACGAGGGGTTGAAGCGTTTGTGGCCTGGGGTGAGGCGAGCACTGGAGTTCTGCTGGATTCCCGGCGGGTGGGATGCCGACCGCGACGGGGTCATGGAAGGCGCGCAGCACAACACGATGGATGTGGAGTATTACGGACCCAACCCGCAGATGGGTTTCTGGTATCTGGGCGCGCTGCGGGCGGCCGCCGAAATGGCCGGGCGAGTGGGAGACGATCGTTTTGCCGCCACGTGCCGTGAGCTATACGAACGCGGCAGCGGCTGGCTGGATCAGCATTTATTCAACGGCGAGTACTATATCCACGAGGTGCGGCCGCCGGGAGACGCCTCGAAGGTGGCGCCGAGCCTGCTGGTGGGGATGGGCTCGAAGGATCTGTCGAACCCCGATTTTCAATTGGCGGGCGGGTGCCTGGTGGATCAGCTTGTGGGACAGTTCATGGCGCATGTCTGCGGTTTGGGCCATTTGGGGAGGGTTGATCAGATCCGGAGCACGCTAAAGAGCATTCTCAAATACAACTACCGCGAGACCCTGGCGAGCCACTTCAATGCGATGCGGGGATACGCCCTGGAGAACGAAAGCGCGCTGCTGATGGCCGCATATCCGAAAGAGCGCCCGGCGAAGCCTTTTCCCTATTTCAGCGAGGTGATGACCGGATTCGAGTACACGGCGGCCGTCCACATGATTCAGGAAGGCATGGTGGAAGAAGGGTTGACGTGTATTCGCAATATTCGCGCCCGGTATGATGGCGTTCGGCGCAATCCGTTCGATGAGGCCGAGTGCGGTCATCATTACGCGCGGGCGATGGCGAGTTGGGCGGCGGTGCTGGCGCTGACGGGTTTCGATTACTCCGCGGCGGATGGGAACTTGCGGCTTGCGGCGAAGCAGGGGCGGCACTTCTGGTCCACCGGCTATGCATTTGGAGTGTGCGAAGTGGGGTTGCGCGGCGCCGAGGCGTCGATTCGCCTGACGGTGAGGGAAGGCGAGATTACGCTGTCGCGCGTGGCGCTTCCCGGTTTTGGTCCGGCAACCTTACCCGCCGTGCGCAAGCTGAACGCCGGGATGACGATCACGTTGAGTGCGCGCCGCCTGTAAGGCGGAGGCTCGCAGGTGTGTCACTGCGAAGCGGGTTCGTCCTCAATGTGCTCGTGCATCTTGAGCCACTCCTGGCCGTCCTTGGTCTGGAAGAAGTCCATCCAAACGTAATGGAGTTTCTTGCCTGCAGCCACTTCGACGCCATGATCGGAACCAAGGGGGATGTGGAGGACGGCGAATTCGGGCAGGGTGGCGCGGGCATCATCGGCTAGAACGTTGATTTCGTTGCCTTTGAGTCCGAGGAAGAACTGCTCGAGCATGGGGTGGCGGTGGCGGCCAACTGAGTCCGGGCCTGTTGTTTCGACGGTGCCAAGCGCCATGCGCGGGACGTAGTTCTCGGGCAGCAGGGTGCGGCTGACAGTCTTCGGACTTTTGATGGCCTCGCGGTAGGCCATGCATTCGCTGAACTTCCTGACCAGCGCGCCGGCGTTGTTTTCGGGATATTTTTCGAATTCGGCGAGGTCCTGCGGGTTCAGGGCGCGGCGGATGCGGAGTGCGTGCAGAGTCCGGCCTTCGGCGGCCTCCAGGAGCCAGTTCCAGCCTTGCGGGGCGCGGGCGATGGTTTCGCCGGCGATCTCGTAGTCCTGTCCGCCGGTGGCGATGCGTCCCTCACCGTCGAGCACCAGCCAGACGGTTGCGTGATCAGTGGAAGACGGCTCGTGGTGACGAGCGGGTCCCACAAGAGTAACGAGGTCCAGGTGGACTTCCGGGACGGCGCCGGACAGGGCAGGTTGAATTCGGACGCCGGGCGCGGTGGCGCTCAGGTCCAGCTGCTGGACGGGGATTTTGAGGTGGTCTGCTGGTCCGCAACCGGCAAGCCAGAGGGCGACCGTCAGGCCAGCCAGTGGGCGCGCAGCGTAGATCCGCATGATGCCTCCAGCATAGCGAAACGGCGTTGCGCGGCCGGTGGGCCTCACTTCTCCGCCGGCGGCAGGCGGAAGGCGGCCATTTCCTGGGCGTTCCTGACCAGCAGGATATTTCCCGCGATGGCGGGATGGTTCCAGGTTTTACCCTCCAGGGCGGGGACGCGGGCGATTTCCTGGAACTGATTCGGGGTTGCGGAGACGAGGACGAGTTCGCCCGATTCGGAGAGGATGAGCAGGAGGTCCTGGTCGGGGAGAAGCAGCATCTGGCCGTGGCCGTAGCGCCCTCCTTTCCATTTGCGTTTGCCGTCGTCGAGGTTGATGCAGGAGAGGATTGCGCCATCAAAACCATAGGCGTGTCCGTTATTTACGACGAAATCGTTAAAGTAAGGCTTGAGGCCGCGGGAGGTCCAGATTTCAGAGGCCGACCAGCCCTCGGCCGCGCGGTGAATCGAGAGGCGGCGGGTTCCGGCGCCGCCCGCGGCGCCACCGGTGGCGACGAGCAGATCCGAACCTGAGAGCGCCGCGGGCTGAAGGATGGCGTCGCCCGGCCAGTCATGCTGCCACAGCGGTTCGCCGCTGGCGGGATCGAAGGCCGATAAACCTGTGTTGGTGAGCAGGGCGATCTGCGGCGCTCCACCGGCGAGGAGCAGATGCGGGGAACTGTAGCTACCTTTGAGGGCGGGTCCGAACCAGCGGGGCTCGCCGGTGGCGGCGTCGTAGGCGGCGAGGCGGCCGGAAGCGGCGACAATGACGGCGCCCGCGGCGACAACGGGCGACGCGGAAAAGCCCCACTCGGGGAGTTTTGCGCCGGTGTCCGCGGCCACGTCGCGGCTCCAGGCTATCGCGCCGCTGGCGGCGTCGAGGGCGTTCAGGATGCCGGTGGCTCCGAGGGCGTAGAGGCGGCCGTGGGCGAGCGTGGGAGTGCCCCGGGGACCGGTGCCGGCGTTGGACTCCCAGAAGCGCGCGGCGGTGCGGTGGGTCCAGAGGAGTTTGCCGTCGAGGAGGCCGTAGCAGGAGACGGCTTCGAACTCGCCACGCTGTTCCTGGGTGCAGGCGCGGCCGTGGCCGATGGCAAAAGAGGACCAGCCCGGGCCGGCGGCGCGGCGCCAGAGTTCCACGGGCGGCGAAGCGGTCCACGAGGTGGCGATGCGGAGACCCGGGACGCGGCTGTCGCGTGAAGGTCCTCGGAAGCCCGGCCATTCGGGCGCGGCGGATTCATCGGGGACCGCCGCCGGCAGCGGCGGTGGCGGGGTTGGCTCGGCAGGGGCGGCAGGGGGCTCGGGCAGGGGATCGCGGCGGATTTCGAGAGGCGCGGGCGGCGCTTCGGTTTGGGCGGATAGAAGCTGTTGTTCAAACGAAGCGGACCAACGCCAGGCGAATTGGGAATGGCCATCGCCGGTGATGCCTTCGGTGCGCACCAGCGCCCACATTCCGTTGGCGAGCAGGATGGCCGCCGCGATCGCGGCAAACCGGGGCGCGGACTTCCACCGCCGGGCGGCGGCGGCCGAGGCGGCAAGCGCCAGGCTGATTGCGGGGATGGCGTAGATGGTGAACATCAGGCCCATCATGCCCGTCGCGACGGAGGGATGAAGGATGCGCGGGGTGAGGAGGAACGCGGCCACGATCAGGACGGCGATGGTCCAGCGTTCGGCTTGCGGCGCGCGGCTGAAGAAGAGCCACCAGACGAGGACGACGGCTCCGCCGAGAAGTCCGGCGCCGACCGCGTAAGGCGTGGAGTCCGGGACGAGGGCGGGCAGGCCAAAGCGCAGGAGGAATTGCAGGGCCACGGCCACGACCGCGGGCCAGACGCGGAGCTGGGGGGCGGGTTCCATTGTCACGGATAGATGTACGCTTCAGCATAGCCGGGCGTTCGCATACTTTGTGAATTGTGACGTAAAAATTCGCCCGGCACGCTGGGGGAGGCAAGTATTACGCTACGATGACGGGAGTCAGCAATTGAAGAGATGGGCAACGTCCTGGAGCTGAACAGGCTCACGAAACACTTTCGGGAACAGGTTGCGCTGGAGAGTCTGGACTTGACGATTCCAGAGGGGGAGTTTTTCTCTCTACTGGGGCCGTCAGGCTGCGGAAAGACGACCACGCTGCGGCTCATCGCGGGCTTCGAGGAGCCGACCGAAGGTGAGGTCTGGCTGCGGGGGCGGCGGTTGAACGGGCTGCGGCCATATGAGCGGAATGTCTCGACCGTATTCCAAAGCTACGCTTTGTTTCCGCATCTGACGGCGCGCGAGAACATCGAATTCGGACTGCGGCACCGCGCCGGGGGCTGGCGGGCGGACGCGCCGCAAAGGGTGCGGGCCGTCATGGAGATGCTGCAGATCGCCGACAAGGCGGAACGCAAGCCGGCGCAGTTGAGCGGCGGCGAAAAGCAGCGGGTGGCGCTGGCCCGTTCGCTGGTGGTGGAACCGGACGTGCTGCTGCTGGACGAGCCGTTGTCGGCGTTGGACCCGAACTTGCGCAAGCAGGTCCGGGCGGAATTGAAGGCGCTGCAGCGGCGCGTGGGCATCACGTTTTTGTTCATCACGCACGATCAGGAAGAGGCCTTATCGCTCTCGGACCGGATCGCGGTGCTGAACGCGGGGCGGCTCGAGCAGGTGGGTACGCCGCAGGATCTGTATCTGCGGCCGAAGACGCGCTTCGCAGCCGGGTTTCTGGGTCCGGTGAACTGGATCAACGGCGTGGGCGTGCGTCCGGAAGCGACGCGGGTGATGCACGAGCGGCCTTCCGAAGAGGTGCGGGCGCTGCCGGCGACGGTGGAAAACGCCGTGTTTCTGGGCAATTGTATCCACGTGGAAGCGCGGCTGGCGACGGGCGAGCAGGTGGTTGCGGAGGTTTCCCGGTTGAACGGAACGTTCCGGCACGGCGAGCAAGTGCATGTGTGGTGGCGCGAAGCCGACGAGCTGGCGCTATGAACCGGGTGCGCGCGTGGTGCCTGGCGCCCACGGCGGGCGTGCTGGCGACGCTGTTTCTGATTCCGCTCGCGATTCTGCTGGGGTATGCGCTGCTGACGCGCGGGGCCTATGGGGGCGCTTTTCCGCCCTGGACCTTCGAAAACTGGCAGCGGCTGGCGGACCCGTTGTACCTGGGGATTCTGGGGCGGTCGGTGGCTGTGGCGCTGGTTTCGACGGCGATCTGCCTGGTGTTGGGATTTCCGCTGGCGCTGTTCATCGCGCGGGCCGGGCGCCGCAAGCACTTGTATTTGTACCTGGTGATTCTGCCGTTCTGGACGAGCTTTCTGGTGCGGACGTACGCGTGGATGTTTCTGCTGCGCGATACAGGGCTGATCAATGAGGCGCTGCTGGCGCTGGGCCTGATCGAAGAGCCGCTGCCGCTGCTGTACAACTATGGAGCGGTGATCCTGGGGCTGGTGTACGGATACCTGCCGTTCATGGTGTTGCCGCTGTACGCGACACTTGAGCGGCTGGACCCGGCGCTGCTGGAGGCGGCGGCGGATCTGGGCGCGCGGCCGTGGCAGACGTTGCGCCGCGTGGTGGCGCCGTTGTCGATGCCGGGAATTCGCGCCGGGTCGCTGCTGGTGTTCATTCCGTGCCTGGGCGCCTATTTGACGCCGGATTTGCTGGGGGGCGGCAAGACGATCCTGGTGGGGACGCTGATCCAGAATCAGTTCACGAACGCGCGGGACTGGCCGTTTGGAGCGGCGCTGTCGCTGGGCGTGATGGCGGTGGTGATGGCGCTGCTGATGGGGCTGATCCGGCGGCAGGACGAGGGGGTGCTGTGATGCGGCTGCTGCCCTGGTACGCCGCCGCCGTGTTTGTGTTTCTGCATCTGCCGCTGCTCGTGCTGGCGGTGTTCAGCTTCAACGAATCGCGCTTCACGGTGTGGGAAGGATGGAGCTTGCGCTGGTATCGCGCCGCGTTCGGCGACGCCCAACTGATCGAAGCCACGTGGAACAGCCTCCTGATTGGCGCGGCGGCGACGGCGCTGGCGACGGCGGCGGGCACGCTGTGCGCCTACGGACTGTGGAAGCGGGCATCGCGGTGGATTTCCACAAGCCTTTCGCTTTCGCTGGTGACGCCGGAGATCGTGATGGGCATCGCGCTGCTCGCTTTTTTCCAATGGGTGTTCCGGTATCTTGGCGTGCGGCTGGGGATGCACACGGTGATCCTGGCGCACTTGATGTTTTGTCTGGCGTACGTGGTGATCGTGGTGCTGGCGCGGTTGCGGACGATGGACCGGACGCTGGAGGAAGCGGCGCAGGATCTGGGCGCGACCGAATGGCAGGCGTTTTGGCGGGTGACGCTGCCCGCGCTCGTGCCCGGCATTGGCGCGGCGGCGCTGCTGGCGTTCACGATTTCGTTCGACGATTACGTGATCACCAGCCTGGTGGCCGGGGTGGATTCCGAGACGCTGCCGATGGTGCTCTACGCGATGGCGCGGCGGGGCGCGAATCCGGTGGTGAATGCGATCTCGACGTTGATCGTCTTCGGCCTGGGACTGCTGATTGTCGCGGCGGAAAGGATGCGGGAGACGTGAAGCGGCGGACGTTCTTCCTGGGGATCGCCGGAGCGGCGGGCTGCACGCCGCGCGGGCCGCGGCTGAACGTCTTCAACTGGTCGAACTACATTGCCTCGGACACGATAGCCCGGTTTGAGGCGGAGACGGGCGCGCGCGTGCGCTATGCGGTGTACGAAAGCAACGAGGAGATGCTGGCGCGGGTGATCAGCGGCAACTCGGGCTGGGATGTGGTGTTTCCCACGAACTACTTCATCGAGCCGATGCGGGCGATGGGGCTGCTGGCCCGGCTGAACCTGGACCTGCTGCCGAACCGGCTGGATCTCTTCGACGAGTTTCAGGCTCCGGAATGGGATCCGCGGCTCGAGTGGTCGATGCCGTATATGTGGGGCTGCAGCGGGATTCTGTATCACGAGCGGGTGGCGCCGGCGCCGCGGCGCTGGGCGGATATGTGGGACGACCGGTTCCGCGGGCGGCTGACGATGCTGGACGATCCGGCCGAGGTGCTGGGCGCGGCGCTGTTGAAGCTGGGACTGTCTTTGAACGAGACGTCGGAGGCGGGTTTGCGGCGCGCGCAAGCCGAAGCGATCCGGCAGAAGCCGCTGGTGCGGGCCTATTTGAACGCGGAGGTGCGGGACCAGATGGTGGCGGGCGATATTCTGGCCTGCCAGTTGTGGGCGACCACGGCGCAGCAGGCCATGGATGAAGCGCCGGAACTGCGCTTCGCGTTTCCGGAAGAGGGCTTTCCGCTCTATGCGGACTGCGCAGTGGTATTGAAGGAATCGGACCGGGCGGAGCTGGCGCACCGGTTTATCGATTACCTGATGCGGCCCGAAGTGGGGGCGGCGATTGTGCGCGAGTCGCGAACAGCGACGTGTAATCTGGCGGCGCTTCGTGTGCTGGGCGAGGTGCTGCCGCCGACGCTGCATCTGGACCAGCCGGTGCTGGCGCGCGGGCAGTGGTTCGCGGCCATGCCCTCGGTGGCGCAGCGGTTGCGCGACCGTTTGTGGACCGAGATTAAGTCCGCATGAAGTAGGTGGCGTGGCGGCCGGGCGAGGTCTCGAGGCTATGCACCTCGCACCCTTCGCGCTTCATCAGTTCGATGAGCGGATCGGGACGGAAAGAGCTCTTCAGTTCGAGCAGCGCGCCGGGGGCGAGTGCGCCCGCCTTCTGGCGGACCAACCCCACCGGGTGGACGCCGGTGGCCAGCATCGCGTCGGCATCGATGCGTTCGGTGACATCTTCCTCGCGGAGCCAATCAGGTAACGAGGCGTCGCGCGTGCCGCCGGCGGCAGAACGGATGCGCGCGAGCAACTCGCCGGGATGGATCCCGGAAAGGTTGGCGGCCCGCTCGATCGAAGTGCTTTTGGCAACGGTTTCGCGCATGGTTTCGTTGGTGAGGCTGGCGAAGGCAGGCGCCCATTCGTCCCAATGGAGGCGGGTTTCGGGGTGCTCCTGCCAAAGCTGGCTGATGCGGGTGTCGAGGGTAATAGTCATTGAGAGGCGACCTCCGGGGAATCGTATTCAAGCAGGCGGCGCTCGCCTTCGAGCGCACGGATGGGACCGATGTCCTGGGTGACTTCGAGCGTGCCGAGATACTGCCCGGCTTCATCGCGGACGGCGAGATAACGGATGTAGACGAAGCGGCCCTGGAAGTTGATCCAGAAGGCGGCTTCGCTTTGGCGGCCGGCGCGGAAATCGCCGACGATGCGGTCCACGACATCCACGCTCTTGGGCGGATGGCAGTGCTGCACCTTGCGGCCGAGAATCGCGCGGCTGCGGGCGAAGACGCGCTGCGGGCCCTCGGAGAAGAACCCGACGCGGTCATCGGCATCGACGAAGGTGAGGTCGAAGGGCAGCGTGTTGAAAAGCGCGGTGAGCTGATCGACGCTGAGGCCGCCGGTGGGGAGTTGAACTCCTTCGCCGGCCTGCGGCTGCACCTGATCGGACGGCTGGTAGCCCTTTTGCGGCTCGACGAGACACCAGCCATAGCGCGGTGAAGCGTGCCAGATCACGGCCCAATCCTCTTCGGTGAGCGCGCCGAGGGACATGGGCAGCAGGATGTTCTCCTCCTTGTAGATCATCTCCTCGACGGAATCTTCGGCCGCGGCGCCGGCGGTGGCGCCGACGAGTTTCCAGGCGGCGGCGCGCGTTTCCGGCTGTTTCAGGGCTTCGCCGAGGTCCTTGAGCAGGGCGCGGGTGTCGTCGTGCTTGGCCCACATCACCTTGGGAGGGCCGGTAATGCCGTGGGCTTCGAGGGCGGGGAAAAGGCAGTGCTCCTTGCGCTGGTAGTGCTTTTCGACGTCCATCAGCTCGTTGTAGGCCTGGCGCCATTCGAACAACTTCCGGGAGCAGTCGGCCATGTCGGGCATGGCCTCGATGTCCTTGCGGGCGATGCGCATGCGGAGGAGCACGCCGTGGAGGGCTTCGTTTTCGCGGCGGAACGTATCGACGGGGTGGCCGGGCGGAACCGTGCGTGCGGGAGGCGCGACCAGCAGATCGCGGGTGACCTGAGAGTGGAGGTCGCACATACTGCGCAGCTCTTCGACCGGCATGCCTTCGGCGAGGAGTTCCTGTTCCATCGCGACGACTTCGGAATAGTCGGTGGCGCGGACGACTTCCTCGAGCTCCTGTTTCACTTCGCTGGGGGGCTTGCCGGCGTGCAGATGCTTGATGATGTGCTTGAGCTGGCGGACGCGCTGGGCGCGGTTGTCGATCAATTCGCTCATGGTTGGAGATCCTTTGGTCCGATTATGGGCGGTGCAAGGCGGCCGAGGATATGACTTTGGTCACACAAGCGGAGTGACGCCTGCGAAAAGGTCCCTGAATCGAACCGGTTGGCGGGTATCGGCTACACTAAACATTTACCGGGAATCGCGTGACCAACTGGATCGACAACCTGTTGAGCAACCTGCCGCGGCTGACCATGGTGGGCGCGATCGACATCGCCCTCGTGGCGGTGCTGGTGTACCAGGCGATCGCGATTCTGCGCGGACGCCGGGCGGTGCGGGTGGTGATCGGGATCACGATCGTGATCGTGGTGTACGGCATTTCCGTGGTGGGGCGGCTGGAGGTTCTGCGCACCATCCTGGAGACGCTCGCGCCGTACACGGCTTTCGGCGTGATCGTGATGTTTCAGAGCGAGATCCGGCGTGTGCTGGCGCGAATTGGCGAGCAGCGCTGGGTGGGGTTCGGCAGCCGTCTCGCGTCCCGTGAGGTGGCCGACGAAATCATCCTGGCGGTGACGCAGCTCATGCAACAGCGCACCGGCGCTTTGATCGTGGTAGAGCGGGAAACCGGCCTACGGACGTTCGTCGAAAGCGGCGTCATCGTGGAGGCTCACGTCACACGCGACCTGCTGCTGGCCATCTTTCAGCCCGATGGAGCTCTGCACGATGGAGCGGTGATTGTCCAGGGCGACCGCATCGCGGCGGCGGCGTGTTTCCTTCCGCTGACGATGAATCCGGAACTGTCGCGAAAGCTCGGCACGCGGCACCGGGCCGCGATCGGCGTGACCGAGGAGTCGGATTGCCTGGCCATCATCGTTTCCGAGGAGCGCGGGAGCGTGTCGGTGGCGCAGGCGGGTGAATTGGAGATGGACATTCCCATTGAACGGCTCGGTCAGCGTCTGGGTGTTTCGGTCACCCGAAGCCGGGCGGCCGGGGAAGGACGGCACCGATGATCCGTCTTGTCACGCGCAACTTCGGATTGAAGGTGTTTTCGCTGGCGATCGCGATATTGCTGTGGGCCGTCTTGAGCGGCTCGCGCGAGTCTACCGCGTCGGTGTCCGCGCCGTTACAGTACCGCAATATTCCCAAGAATCTCGAGATCAGCTCAGAGATCGTCGAGCAGGTTCATCTGTTGTTGCGCGGGCCTTCACCGAGCCTGACGCGGCTGAGCGTGAACGATATTCCGGTGGTGCTCGATCTGTCGCGGGTGAAGGGGCCGGGGGAGACCACGTTTACGATCACACTCGACAACGTGGAGTTGCCCGCGGGTGTGCTGCTCGAGCGGGCGATTCCGGGACAGATCCGATTGCGGCTGGAAACCCGCGTGGCGCAGGAAGTGCCCGTGCGGGTGCGTTACGAGTACCTGCCCGCGGGTATGGAGATCGCCGAGGAGGAAGTGATGCCTCCGAAACTGCAGGTGATCGGGCCGGAAAGCCGGGTGAGTCAGATTCATTTTGTGGAGACTGATCCGGTGGATCTTCGCATGCTGGACCAAAACGGAGAGGCGCGCACAGCAGCATTCGCGGGGGATCCGCAGGTCGTTTTCACTGGATCGCCGTCGGTGGTGGTGCGGGTGACGCTGCGGCCGCGGGCGGGGTTGGAGGAATAGAAGCCATGGGACGGGAACTGTTTGGGACCGACGGAATCCGAGGTGTGGCCGGTGAGCCGCCGCTGGATCCGAAGACGGTGTACTGCTTCGGCGCGGCCCTGGGTGAATGGGCCGTGAGTGTCGCCCGCCAGCAGCAAGTGCCGGCGTGCGTGGTGATCGGCCGCGACACGCGCGAATCGGGCAACTGGCTCGCCGGGCAGGTGGCGGCGGGATTGCGCGCCGCGGGTGTCGAGTGCCGGTTTGCCGGGCTGACCTCCACGCCGGGAATCGCCTACCTGACGCGCACGGGCCCGTTCGTGGCGGGCGTGATGATCTCCGCTTCGCACAACCCGTACCATGACAACGGGCTGAAAGCGTTCGATCATTCGGGTTTCAAGTTGCCGGATGAGTTGGAAGAAAAGATCGAGAAACGCATTCTGGCCATGGCGGCCGCGGGCGAGAACGGTGATCCACCGCTCCTCGAAGAGGATCCCACGCTGGACCGGCAGTATCTGGATCATTTGTCCGGAACGGTGAAGCGCGGGCTCGCAGGGCAGCGCATTGTACTCGACTGCGCGAATGGGAGCGTTTCGCGCCTGGCGCCGGAGCTGTTCGCCGGCCTGGGCGCTGAAGTGATTCCCACTGGATGTTCGCCCGACGGCCGCAATATCAACTTGAACTGCGGCTCTCTACATGTGGAAGCGCTGCGGGATCAGGTGTTGGCGCAGGGGGCCGATTGCGGCGCCGCCTTCGATGGCGACGCGGACCGCTGCATCCTCGTGTCGGCCTCCGGCCGCATTCTCGACGGCGATCACGCGCTGCTGATCGCGGGCCGCGATCTGCATGCGCGCGGAGCGCTGGGCAACGGGGAGCCGGCGGTGGTCGCCACCGTCATGTCGAACCTCGGCATGGAGCGTGCCCTGGAGGCCAGCGGCATCGCGCTCCGGCGCACGTCGGTCGGCGACAAGTATGTGCTCGAGGAAATGGTGCGCATGGGGCTGCCGCTGGGCGGCGAGCAGTCCGGGCATGTCATTTTTCGCGATTACGCAACCACGGGCGACGGGATGTTAACCGCGCTGCAGGTGCTCGATACGGCGCACAGGACGGGCCGTACGCTGGATGAACTCGTCAGTGACTTCGTGATCTATCCGCAACGGCTGGTGAACGTCCGGTTCCGCCGGAAACGCCCCCTGGAGGAACTGCCGGAAGTGCAGCGGCAGATCCGCGACACGGAGCAGCATTTCGGGCAGCGCGGCCGCGTGCTGGTGCGATTTTCCGGCACTGAACCCCTTGCACGGGTCATGGTGGAGGGTCCGGACATCGGCGAAGTGGAAGAACATGCGCGCCGCATTGCCGCCACCATCGAGACCGCCCTCAACGCCTGAGGCGCCCGGCGCGGTATTCTAGGCGGATATGAAACGTCTGCTCACTCTCTTGGTTTCCGCTTCCTTCGCTTTCACCGCCTTCGCTCAATTGCCGGCAGGCGCCAAGCGTCCCGGCGAGGACTGGGTCCAGTTGTACAACGGCAAGGATCTCACGGGCTGGAACAATGTCGGCAACGAAAAGTGGGTTGTCGAGCCCGAAGGCGTCCTGCGCGGCCGCGCGGTGACGAAGGGCTACGGCTACCTCGAGACGGTGAAGAGCTACAAGGATTTCACGCTCTCGCTGCGGTTCAAGTGTGTCGGCAGCGGCAACAGCGGCGTGTATTTCCACACGAAGTTCAAGCCGGGGACGGCCGATGTGAGCCAGGGCGCGCAGTTTGAAATCGATTGCGCGATCGGCAGGCACACCGGCGGTGTGTATGGCTTCGGACGCGCGTGGATCGTGTGGCCCTCGCCGGATAACGAGACCGTGGTCCGCCAGAACGACTGGAACGACATGACCGTCACCGTGATCGGCAACCGCTACATTGCGCGGCTGAACGGCGTACAGATGATCGACTTCACCGATCCGCGCGCACCGTTCCTGGACGGCACCATCGCGCTGCAGCTCCATTCGGGCGGCGACGGCGACATGCTCTTCAAGGACATCTGGGTGAGAGATCTCAGCGCACGCTGACGGCATCTCGCCCGTCAGTATGTCCAGGCTCTTTTATTGAGACCACTACGCGATCTCGCTCACTGAAGGGTACAGATTCTCAGTGGCGAAGTATCGGTTGGCGCGGGACCGGTGGCTCGTGGCGGCGGGGCGCTTCTGATGCGTTCAGGCTTCCGCTTCACTACGAGTCGCTGCGCGCGCGGCCTGAGTACCCAAGTGAGTCGTGCTTGGCGGCGGTTAGTCGAAGCCGATCAAGTGCAAAGCCGGGGCACACGCGTAAACATTTCTGACTTCCGCGGCGCCTCACAACGGCGAGGCGAGCAGCATTGCGTTGAACAGCAGCTTGAGCGTCAGGTAGCTTTGGCCGCGGTACTGCGGACGCATGCCGAACAGCACGGCGCGGCCTTTGCCGACCGGGACATCGAGCAGGGCGGGCCGGCCCGCGATGCGCTGTTCGCCGAGCAGCCAGCCAGATTCGAGCACCGGCGCGGAGCTGTAGCGGAGCACCGGCGAAGCGGCTTTTGGTGAGTCCGCCTCCCACACAGGGCTGGTTTGCATCCAGACGGTGAACTCGCGCGGCAGGCCAAGCATGAGTGGCGAGGCGGCATCGGCGCGCACGCGCAGCAGTGAGCCGGGACAATAAAACTCGCTGTTTGAGACGTTTTCAAGAACATTCTTCACTGGAAGCTTGAGGTGCTGCGCGGCGTACTGGCCGGAGCCATTCAGGAAGATGAGCGTGCCGCCGGCTTCGCCGAAGGCGCGCAAAGCGGCCGCACCCTCCATGCCGAGTCCGCCGGTGTATTCCTCCGGCATCGCCCCTTTCCCATAGCCTTCGTGAATGGCTGCGGCGTTCTGGTCGGGAAAGATGATCGCGTCGAAGCGCTGGCGGAGGTTGCCCGCGCGGATAGCCGGGTTCCCGAGACTTTCGTATGCCCAGCCGGACTGTTCGATGATCCAGCGCGTCCAGCCCTCGTCCATGCTGGGCATATGGCTCTTGTAGAGGGCGATGCGGGGGCGGCGAACCTCGGTGAAACCGGCAGGTGCGCTGGGGCCGCTGGCGAAATGGCCGGTGCGCGGATCGCGCCAGACGCGCGCGCCCCTCCGCCACGCTTCGTTCACTTTGCTCCAGGTGGTGTGATCGGCGGCCGGCCAGATGGATGCGGGGGGCGCGCCGGCGGCGGCAAAGCTGAATTCCCGTGCCCGGCGCAGGCTGGCCGCGAACTGGTCCTTCACGGTGTCCACCGCCACACCCATGAGCAACGGCAGCGTGTGCGCGGTAACGTCATAGGGGCGCTTTGGAGGGCCTCCGGGATACATGCGCAGGTCAGGGTAGTGTTGCTTTTCAAGCAGAGCTTTGGCGAAGCTGCTGAAGGACTGTTGCATGCGGATCACATAGCTGCCCTCGGGGTAAGTTTTTGATCCGACCTGGATAGAGGACTCGGCGCGTTCGATCTCCACCGCACCAAAATCGAGGGTTTCGAGCAGCCTCCGCGCGGAGCCGGGATCGGCCTGCGCTGCGGGAACGACAAAGGCGAAGGGTTCACGGCGGGCGACGGCGTTTTTCGCGAACTGATGGAAGTTGCGCAGGAAAAATTCGCGGCGGGTGGCGGCCTGCCAGCACACGGACTCCATGACGATGAGTTCGTCGTCCACGATGTCGCGCAGTTTCCATTCGCCCCCGGGCCAGGGTTCCAGATGGTTCCAGGTGCTGACGCGCGCGTTGTAGCCGAGCGAGGTGGTGGATAGTTGATCGGCACGGACGGTCACGGGCGAGGCGATACGGACACTCGCCGATTCGCTAAGGATGCGCAGACCGCCGTGGAAACTCTGATAGTGACGCGCGGGGGTCCACAGGTCGTACATCGCGTTGACGGCAACGCCCTTGCGTCCGGCCGACGTCAGATCCGCCGCGATGGTCATGCCGATCATGTTCGCCATTTGCGTGATGAGCGGATCGACATTCGGCTCGATGGGATCGAGATAAGGCGGCACCCAGATTCGGGCGGCGGTGGGGCCCATCTGGTGGATGTCATAGACGATCTGCGGATGCCACTGGTTGTGAAGTCCTTCCACCACCGAGCGCGTCTCGGCCTGCGTGAAGATGTACCAGTCGCGGTTATTGTCGTGGCCGGTGTACTTCTGATAGAGCTCTGGCGGCGAAGTGCCCTCGTGCGGCGTGCCAAGGGTCTTACGGTACCAATCGGTGACCAGATCGAGGCCGTCGGGATTGATGGAAGGGGCGAGCAGAAGGATGACGTTGTCGAGGATCTGGCGGGTTTTCGCGTCCTCGGCGGTGGCGAGGCGGTGAGCGAACTCGATGGTGGCGTGGACGCTCGCGACTTCGGTGGCGTGGATCGCGGAAGTGATCAGGACGATGGTCTTGCCCTCGGCGATGAGTCTGAGCGCTTCGGCTTCAGGCGTGCGCCGCGGGTCCACCAGGCGCTTCTGGATCTGGCGGTAGTGCTCGAGGCGGGCAAGGTTGGCGGGGGCGCTGATGATGCCCGCCAACATGGTGCGGCCTTCTTCGCTTGTGCCGTATCGGATCACCTTGATGCGGCTGGAGCCTTTTTCAAGTTCGCGGAAATAGGAGCTGACTTTGGCCCATTCGTGGGTCGAGCGGTCGGCGCCCATGCGGAAGCCGAAGAACTGTTCGGGCGTGGGCGGCGCGGCCAGCAGGCTGGCTGCGGAGAAGACAGCGATGAGCGCGAGGCGTCGGGTCATGCGCGGGCGAGCTCCCTCCAGAGCGCGCGGTACCAGCGCAGGAAGCGTTCGGGCTGCGGGCTTTCGGCGACCTCCATCATGGTGAAGCGCTCGTATTTCGTTTCCCGGAACAGTTGAAACAGTTCACGCCAGGGGTAGTGATCGTTGGCGAGTTCGTTGATGTGGCAATGCAGGATCCACGGGCGCAGGCGCTGGAAATTCTCGCGGACACTGCCCTGGATGATGTCGGGCGGATTCGAATTCCAGCAGAGCCCAACCGCGGGGTGATTCGTGGCCTTCATAATGGCCTCGCAGACGCGCGGTTCCTGCGTTTCGCGGCCGTGCACCTCAAGCCAGATTTCGACCCCGCGGACCTGCGCGTAGTCGCCGCACTCCTTGAGGCTGACAGCGATGTTCTGAATGGTCTGCTCGCGGCTGACGCCTTGCGGAAAGGCGTTGGGGCGCACCTTCACGCCGCGCGCCCCGGTGTCGCGGGCCAGATCCACGAAAGCCTTCGTATCCTCGATGTTCTTGCGGCGCACGGCGGGGTCCGGAGAGTGGTATTCGGCCACGGAACCGTAGCCCACAAGCCGCACAGGCGTGCGCGCGAAGCGGAGGCGCACCTGATCGCGCTCTTTATGGCCGAGGCTGGGCTCCACGCCGTGCTTGTGGGTCGTGCGCAGTTCCACGCCTTCAAAACCGGCCTTTTCCAATTGCAGGATGACCGTTTCGAGGTCCCAATCCTTTAGTACGTTGTAAGTTACAGCTCCGAGCTTCATGGCGCTTCTCCTTGTTGCATTATGACGGCGCACCGGCCGCTTCGGCGGCGGGCGGGTTGAGATCGTGTCCTTCCCAGCGCGCCACGACCGCCGTTGCCAGACAATTGCCCAACAGGTTCACAGACGTGCGCCCCATGTCCATCAAGGTATCAACCCCCAAGAGGATGGCAATGCCCTCCAGGGGCAGGTTGAAGGTGGTGAGCGTGCCAGCCAGGATGACGAGCGCCGCGCGCGGCACCGCGGCGACGCCTTTGCTGGTGAGCATAAGCGTGGCGACCATGGTCAACTGCTGGGTCAAGGTCATCTCGACGCCGGCGGCCTGGGCCACGAACATCGAGGCCAGGGCAAGATAGAGCGTGCTGCCATCCAGGTTGAAGCTGTAGCCGGTGGGCAGAACGAAGCTGACGATGTGGCGCGGCACGCCGAAGCGCTCCATGTTTTGCATGGCCATGGGAAAGGCCGCCTCGCTCGACGCGGTGGAAAAGGCGAGCACGTAGGGGTCCTTGACAGCACGGAGAAAACGCCTGAGCGGGACGCGGAAGATCAAAACCACGGCGCCCATCACCAGCAGCACGTAAGCGAACAGGGCCACATACAAGGCGCCGATCAATTTACCCAGCCCGATGAGCACGCCGATGCCCTTTGCGCCGACCACCGAGGCGATGGCCGCGCCTACGCCGAGCGGCGCGAGGTACATCACGTATTTCGTGTATTGGAACATCACGTCGGCGAGCGAGCGGCAGAAGTCCACCACCGGTCTGGCCTTTTCGCCCAGAGCGATGCAGGCCGCGCCAAACAGGAAGCAGAAGACGACGAGTTGCAGCACCTCGTTGCGGGACATCGCGTCGAAGATGCTGGTGGGGACGGCGTTCTCCATCACGGCGATGAGGCTCGACTTGGTCTCGGGCAGTTCGGGCCGCTCGGCCGCGCCAATGGACACGCCATCACCGGGCCTGAAGAAGTTCACCGACAGAAGCGCCAGCGCCAGCGCGCCAAGCGTGGTGACGTTGAAGTAGATCAACGCCTTCAGGCCAATGCGGCCCATGGCCTTAGCGCTGCCCGAGCCCGCAATGCCATAGACCAGCGTGGCGAAGAGCAGCGGCGCGATGATCGATTTGATAAGGCGCAGGAAGATGTTGCCGATGAAAGCGGTGTCCTGACCGAATTGCGGGTAGTAATGGCCTACGGCCACGCCCGCAAACATGGCGATGAAGATCCAACTGGTGAGCGAGAGGCGCTTCATCGCTCGCCCCATTTCAACTTCTGCCGGAGGACGTCGAAAAACAGCATGCGGGGCGGACGGATCAAACAGAGGGAATTCTGCGAACTGCGGCAGACGATGCGGTCCTGCTCCTGGAGCGGCGAGCCGACCTGACCGTCGATGGTGAGATAGGCGTCCTCGCCGCGGGCGAGGTTCAGGATTTGAATCACGCTGGAATCGGACACCAGCACGGGCCGGTTCGTCAGCATGTGGGGGCAGATGGGCGTGATGCAGAGCGCGCCGACGGAGGGAAATACGATCGGCCCGCCGGCGGAGAGTGAGTACGCGGTGGAACCGGTGGGCGTGGCGATGATGAGTCCGTCGGCCTTGTAGCGGCAGACGAAATGCGCATCGACGTTGCAGACCAGATCGATCATGCGCGCGATGTGCGCCTTGGTGATGACGATATCGTTGAGCGCCTCGTAGCGCGCCACCACTTCCCCGCCCCGCTGCACTTCGCACGAAAGCATGCGGCGTTTCGCCACCCGGTGTTCGTTGCGCAGGGCGCGTTCAAGTTCCGGGAAGAGTTCTTCCACGGTGATAGCGGTCAGGAAGCCGAGCCCGCCCAGATTCACCGCGAAAAGAGGAATGTCGCGGCCCGCGATTGCGCGAGCGGCGCTGAGCAAGGTGCCGTCGCCGCCCATCACAATCACCAGGTCGCATCCTTCGGGCACTGCGTTGCGCGCGAGGCCGGGCTGGCGTCCGGCATAGCGTGCGGTGATCTCGTCAATACGAACGTCGACGCCTTTGGTCTCCAGCCATTGCAGGACAGCGGGCACGAGCGTGCGCGCTTCCCGCACCTCAGGCTTCGAGATGATGCCGACTGTTTGGATCGTAGCCATAGAGCAGGAATTCCACGTTGCCCTCGGCGCCCGGCAGAGGACTCTCGATTAGCCGGGTCTCCAGGCCCAGAGCTTCCACCGCGGCGCGGACGCGGGCGCAGGCGGCTTCCCGGTAGGCCGGCTCGCGCACGATGCCGCCCCGGCCCACCTGGCCGCGCTCGACCTCGAATTGCGGTTTCACCAGAACCACCATCTCGCGTGGCGGCTCCAGCAGTTTCGGCAGCACCGGAAGGATGAGTGTAACACTGATGAAGCTGACGTCACAGACGGCGAATTGCACGGTTTCGCCGATGTCCTCCAGGCGCAGATAGCGGGCGTTCAGGCCCTCGTGGACCACGACCCGCGCGTCGTTCCGAAGCTTCCAGTGGAGTTGCGATTTACCCACATCCACGCAGTGGACTCGCGCCGCGCCGCGCTGCAGCAGGCAATCGGTGAAACCGCCCGTAGAGGAGCCAATATCGAGACAGACGCGGCCGCGGACATCGATACTGAATCCGTCCAATGCGCCCGCCAGTTTGAAGCCGCCCCGGCTCACGTAGGGCATGGGTTCGGCGACATCAATCCCGGCGTCTTCGGGCACCAGAGCGCCGGCCTTGTCCACGCGCTGGCCTTGTACAGTGACGACGCCCGCCAGCAGCAGCGCCTTCGCCTTCTCACGCGTTTCGGCGAGTCCGCGCGCCACCAGGAGTTGATCGATGCGCTGACGCGGGGTCTTCATCTGCGGTGCGGCGCTCAGCTCTGCCGCTCCACGATCAAGTCCGCCAGTTCACGGAGGCGCTGGGCGCGAGGGCCGAATTCCTGCAGGCAGGCGTGGGCCTGCTGGCGCTGCTCTTCGGCCATTCGCTTGGACTCCGCCAGGCCGTACACCGCCGGGAAGGTGACCTTGTGTTGTTCGGCATCCTTGCCCGCGGTCTTGCCGAGCGTCGCGGAGTCCTGTTCCACGTCGAGCACATCATCGACGATTTGAAAGGCGAGTCCGACATGCTCGCCGAAACGGGAGAGCGCATCCAATTGGCCGGCGGCGGCGCCGGCGTGAAGCGCGCCCAGGCGGACGCTGGCGCGCAGCAGCGCCCCGGTCTTGGCGCGATGAATCCGCTCAAGCAGTTCGGCCGTTGGTTGCGCGTTCTCGCCTTCCAGATCGAAAACCTGGCCTCCGATCATGCCGCCCACCGTGCCGGACGCCGAGGCAAGTTCCCGCACAAGCCGGGCATCGCCCACGCGGCCCAGAACCTCGAAGGCAAGCGTGAGCAGTGCGTCGCCCGCCAGGATCGCCATCGCCTCGCCAAACACCTTGTGATTCGTGGGGCGGCCGCGCCGCAGATCGTCGTTATCCAAGGCGGGCAGGTCGTCGTGGATCAGCGAATACGTGTGGATCATCTCGAGCGTGGCGGCGACGGCATGGATCTCCGGCGGATCCTCGCCGGCCACGGCGCGGGCCGACTCGAGGCAAAGCAAGGGGCGTATGCGCTTTCCGCCCGCGAACAGGCTGTAGCGCATAGCGCGGTGGATGACCGCGGGCGGTGCATCCTCGGGCGGGGCGAGCCGGTCCAGTTCGGCGTCGATGCGCTGGATCTGCGCTTTCAGGTACTCGCGGAGGGGCGAAGCGGCCACCGTCATTCGTCCTCCTCGGGATCGAATGGGGCGGGCGCCGGCGGGCCGCCCTGCTGGAGCAGAATTTCGACGCGGCTTTCGGCTTCCGCGAGACGGCGGCGGCAGTCCTCGCTGAGTTTCATGCCCTTTTCGAATAGGTCCAGAGCCTGATCGAGGGGCACATCCGGCGCTTCCAGCTGTTGGACCAAAGCTTCCAGGTCCTCCAATTGCTTTTCGAAAGGAGGTGGCTTCGGAGCGGAAGATTTCGCCATCCTTCAATTCTACGCCCAGCCCGGTTTAGCGCAGCGCGCCCATCAGCCGGGCTACAGGCCGCGCCACCAGCGCCAGGATCAGCCCCGCCACGATTGCGAACGTGGCCGTGGTCTGGAACAGATCCTGGATCGGCAGCTCGCCATAGAAGGCCGCCAGCCGGCCGCCCAGATAATTGCCGGTGGAGATCGAAAGGAACCAGACGCCCATCATCAGGCCCGCCACGCGCGCCGGGGCGAGCTTCGTGAACGCGCTCAGGCCAACGGGGCTGAGGCATAACTCGCCCGTCGTGTGCAGCAGATAACAGCCGGCCAGCCACAAGGGGCTCACTCTGCCCGCGGTACCGGCCTCCATCGCGGCAATCATCATGAGCACAAATCCGAGGCCGACCGAGATCAAGCCCAGCGAGAACTTCGCCGGGCTGGAAGGCTGGCGATGGCCAAGCCGGATCCACAGCCAGGCAAATACCGGCGCGAGCGCGATGATGTAAATCGGATTCAGCGATTGATAGACGGTCGCCGACACGCTGACGCCGAATAGCGTGTTATCGGTGAAGCGCGCCGCGAATATGTTGAGGCTCGAACCCGCCTGCTCGAACGCCGACCAGAACAACGACGAGGCGAAGAACAGCACCGCGATCACATACAGGCGCTTGCGCTCTTCGGGTGTCCATTCCGCGCCGAGGAACATCCAGGCGAACAACACGATCACCGCTAGCAGCAGCACGAAGCCCGCGCCATCCACCAGCCTCTCGATGGTCAGTGGATAGACGCCGCTGAAGTGGACTGCCGCCAGCAGCAATGGCGCCGCGGTGAACGCCAGCAGGCCGTTGCGCAATTGTTCACGGATTTGCTTCGCTTCTCCTGCGGAAGCGACAGGCGCGGGGTGCAACCCCGCGTCGCCCAGATGCTTGCGACCCGCGGCGAACGTAAACACGCCCACCACCATGCCCACGCCCGCAAGTCCGAATCCAAGCTGCCAGTTGATGCCCGTCCCAATGGGACCGCACACCAGCGGCGCGAGCAGCGCGCCGAGGTTGATGCCCATGTAGAAGATCGAGAAGCCGCTGTCCCGGCGGCGGTCTTCCGGCGAATAGATCTGCCCGACGATGGTGCTGATATTCGGCTTCAGCAGTCCGGTGCCGATGGCCACCACCGCCAGCCCGGCGAAGAAGACGCCCTGGCTCGGCACGGCCAGCATCAGGTAGCCCGCGGCGATCAGTATCCCACCATACAGCACGGTGCGCTGCTGTCCCAGTACGCGGTCGGCCAGCCAGCCGCCGGGCAGGCTGAGCAGATAAACGGTTGCGATGTAGAGGCCGTAGATGCCGTAAGCCTTGCTGTCCGCGATGCCCAAGCCGCCCGATTCCACGCTTGCTGTCATAAAAAGAATCAGCAGCGCGCGCATTCCGTAGTAGCCGAACCGTTCCCACAACTCAGTGAAAAAGAGCGTGGAAAGGCCGCGCGGATGGCCGAAAAAGCGCGTGTCGGGGGCTGAAGACATAAACTCAGGATTCTACCGCACGCGCGGCGGTTACCTGCCGTTCAGGTATTTCTTGATATCCGGGCTCAGCACTCGGCGCACCTCCTCGTCGTCCAGGTCATCCTTGGTGACGACACGCGCGGGCAGGTCGAGGCGTTTCGCGGGCTCGCGGCCGTTCAACTTTTCGTTCAAGGTGCGCACCGCTTCGTAACCTAACTGGAACGGGTTCTGGACCACCATCGCATCCATCGCACCCGAGCGCAGATCCTCGACCATCGCATCGCTAAAGTCGAATCCGACGAAACGGACCTTGCCCGCCCGTTCGCGCGACTTCAGCGCGAGAGAGATCCCAGCCGAGGCCGGTTCGGTGGAGGCGAAAAATCCCTGCAGCCCAGCATGCGCGGCAAGCATGTTTTCGGCTGCCGCCCGTGCCTTTGCGCGGTCGCCCATGGCGAATTGCTCGGCCACAATGCGGATCTCAGGGTAGTCCGCCGCCAGCAAATCGCGGAAGCCGCGTTCGCGGTCCATGGTGGACTGGCTGCCCGGCGCGTGCATTACCACCGCCACGCTTCCCTTGCCGCCGAGCAGTTCCCCGAGTTTCTTCGCGCCCAGGCGCCCCGCTTCATAATTGTCCGTGGCGACGAACGTGATGTAGTTCTCCGAATCGAGACCCGAGTCGAAGATGGCGACCGGGATGCCCGCACTCATGGCCCGGTCCACCGAACCCACCAGCGCCTTGCGGTCGCTGGCGGCCAGGGCGATGCCGTCCACGCGCTGCGCCACCATCGAATCCACGATCTGGATCTGGCGGCTGAACTCAGTCTCGGTGGGCGCCCCGTTCCAGAGAATCTCCACATCGAACTCCTGCCCGGCGGCGAGCGCGCCAGCCTGCACGGAGACCCAGAAGATGTGCGCTGTGGACTTGGGAATCACCGCGATGCGCCGCCGCCCGCTCTTGCGGCACGCCGCGGCGCTGAACGCGGCCATCGCAAGCCAGTCCCGGCGTCTCATTGCGCCAGCCAGCCTCCGTCGATCACGATATCGGTTCCGGTGATGAATCCCGCCTGCTCGCCGCAAAGGTAAACCGCGAGCGCGCCGATGTCCTCCACGCGGCCCCACCGGTGCACCGGAATCCGCTCCAGGAACTGCGCGTTCTTTACCGGATCGTTCATCAGCGCCGTGTTCATCTCCGTGGCGAACGGCCCGGGGCTGATGCCCACAACCGTGATCCCATCCGCCGCAAGTTCCAGCGCGAGGGCGCGAGTAAAGCCGAGGAGCCCCGCCTTGGTGGCGGAATACGCGGTGCGCTCGGGCAGCGAAACGTGGCTCATGATCGACGTGAGATTCAGGATGCGGCCGTAGCCCGTCCCCTTCATGTGCGGCACGAACGAGCGGCACATGAGAAAAACGCTGGTGAGGTTCGCATCGATGACGCCGCGCCACTCATCCAGCGTGAATTCGGTGACCGGCTTGCGCAGGTTTACGCCGGCATTGTTGATGAGGATCTGTACCGGGCCCACGCTATCGCGCACCTGCTGCTCAAGCGCGAGCACTTGCGGCTCCTCGGTCAGATCGGCGCTGAAAACATGCGCCTCACCCCCAGCTCCGCGAATGATCGCCGCGGTTTCGTCGAGCTTTGCCCGGTCGCGGGCCACCAGCGCCACGCGGACCCCCTCGCGCGCCAGTGCGACGGCCATCGCCTTGCCTAGCCCGCGGCTCCCACCAGTCACCAGCGCGACCTTCCCGCTCAAAAACTCACTCATCCGTTTCGGTCTCCTTGTCTGTCATTCCCCGGGCCGCGGCGGAGGCGCCCGCCAGCCGCGCCGCTTCCCGAATCCGCTTTGCGGTGCGTCCCGGGCGGTCGATCTCACCAGTCACAATGCGCTCACCTGGCCCCTCGCCGTCGATTATCACCGTACCCACCCCGTATAAGCGTTGAGCGAAACTGCGCTCCACTGTGACGGCGGCCACGCGGCTCAACGGGATCTCGCGCTTACTTTTCCGAATGAGGCCGAACTCGCCCCGCACCAAGCCCTCGCTCACCCTCAGCACCATCCGCCTGGCATCCAGCCAGCCAGCCAGGGGCCCCGCAAATGGCAGCAGCGCCACCAGCAGAACCCACCAGGCCAAACTCTCGCTGTTGCGCAGGTAAAAATAAACGATCACCAGCGCCAGCACCACCGCCAGCACCAGGCTCATAATCATTCGCCGCCGCGACGGGCGGATCAACAGCTCTTCCATAGCACTTGCTTCCAGACTCGCCTATTGTATAGCACCCCTCATTTTGACTAACCTCAACTCAGGAGGGATTGATGTCCATCAAGAAAATATCAATTTGGATTCTCGGCGCTTTGCTGGCCATGCCGGCGCTCGCCGACTTCAGCTACCAGGAGACGACGCGCATCACCGGAGGCTCGCTCACCCGCATGATGAAGATGGTGCCCGGCGGGGGTAAAGCGATGGAGCCGCAGACCAGCCATGTCTACCTGAAGGGCAACAAGCTCGCCAACGTCAGCCAGGACTCGATCAACATCATCGACCTGGACGCCGAAACCGTTACCGACGTGGATCTCAAGAAGCAGACCTACGCCGTGATCACCTTCCAGGAGATGGCCCAGGCGCTCGAAGCGGCCAAACAGAAGATGGAGGCGGAGCTGCGCAAGCAAAAGAAGAATCAGCAGGCCGACGTGAACATGAGCTTCAGCGTGAAAGTCAATGAAACCGGCCAGCGCAAGCGCATCAGCGGCTACGACACCAAAGAGATGGAAATGCTGCTCGAGATGCAGATGGCCGATCAGCAGAGCGCCGCTGCCGGTTCGATGCAGTTCGACGTCAGCATGTGGATGGCGCCCGACATCGACGGCTACGATCAGGTGCGCCAATTCTACATGCGCATGGCGCAAAAAATGGACTGGCACCCGCGCATGTCCAGCCTCGCCGGTGTAATGAATATGCAGCCGGGCATGGGCCAGGGCATGGCGGAAATGATGAAAGAGATGCAGAAGATCGAGGGCGTACCGGTGCTTTCGGTGACTTCAATGCGCGGGGGCGCTATGGGCGACATGCCGGACCTGTCCGAGGCGATGCGCGGCTCCGGCGGCAACCGCGGCCAGCAGCGCGACCTGGGAGACGAGGCGGCCGACGAAGCCCGCCGGACCGCCTCGAATGAAGCCGCCCGGTCCGCGTCCCGCTCAACCGGAGGCCGCTTCGGCCGCCTCGCCGGCTCCGCCACCTCCGGCGCATTGGGCGGTCTCGGACGCCGCAAGAAGGCCGAACCCGAGCCAAAACCCGAACCGCAACCCGCTCCCCAGGCGCAAGCCAGCGGCAAGCCCGGCGCCTTCATGGAGATGACCAGCGAAAGCTCGAACTTCTCCACCGCGCCGGTGGACGCTGCCAAACTCAGCGTGCCCGCGGGCTTCAAGCAAGTCGAGCACGAAATGAAAAAGCTCCTGAAATAGCTTCTCCAAAACGCGAAACGGCCGCGGAACCCGTTGGCTCCGCGGCTGTTTCTCTATCCTGACGAATCCCTAGTCCATGTCGCGGGAACGTTTCTTCCGGTTCCGCTTGCGGGCCAAAGCCTGCTTCACCCGCTTCTTTTCGCCGGGCTTCATGTAGTAGGAATGTTTCTTGATCTCCTTGATGATGTCCTCCTGCTGCACTTTGCGCTTAAACCGGCGCAATGCGCTTTCCAGAGTCTCACCGTCCTGGATATAAACTTCCGCCATTTCCTACTCACCTCCTTCCGGCGTAAACTTTGCGTATCGACGCATTTGTTATGATAACCCACCGCGCCCTCATTCTGCTGTTCAACGGAGTGCAAATCATCGATTTCGCTGGTCCATATGAGGTGCTGGGCCAGGCCCGCGATCCCGCCGGGGAGCCGCTTCTCGCCATCGCCACCACCTCACCCGGCGGTACGCCCATCACCGCCGCCATGGGGCTGCGCGTAACGCCGGACCATGCGCTAGAGGCCGCTCCCGCCGCCCATCTTCTGGTCATCCCTGGCGGCGATCTCGCACCGTACTTCGACAATTCAGCCCTGCTCGACTGGATCCGCCGGCGATCCGCGCAAGCCGCCATCACGCTCTCCGTATGCAACGGTGCCCTGCTCCTGGCCCGCGCCGGCCTGCTTGACGGCCTCGCCGCCACGACCTGGAAACCCTCGTTGCCGGATCTCGCCCGCCTCGCACCACGCTCGCTAATGGTCGAAGCACGCTACGTTGACAGTGGCAGGATTGTCACCTCGGCAGGCCTTTCTGCCGGTCTTGACGCAACCCTTCACTGCGTTGCGAGGTTATGCGGTATGACGGTGGCCGAAGCGGCTGCGGAGCGTTTGGAATACCGTTGGCGGCGCGAGGACCGGGCCGATTCCCAGCCTTAGTCCTTCCTGCCGGGGCTAAGCTTCTGCAATTGGGCTTCCGTGAACTTGGCGGCAAACTGCACACGCTCACCTTCAGCCGTCAGTTTGACGCTGTCGGCAAGTTGGGCCATGTCGCCCGTCTCTTCCCTGCCCGCACTCATCCGCAGCAGCGGAAGCATGAGATTGATTACGCCCGTCAGCGCCCTGGCGTCGAACGCCGACCGCATCGCCAGTTCTCCCTCCAGGTCGATAGTGGCGCCGAAGCGCATCGCGACATTGGCTTCCCTGATCGCATCAAGAACCAGGCCCGCCGGGATCAGCCCCCCGCCGCCCCGGCCCATCGATTCCAGCGGCGCCAGCGAAACAAACCAGGCATCGCTTTTCCTGCTCCAGCGGGCGACCCGTACCGCTAGCGCTTCCCCGAGCATGGATCCTCGTCCGGCGCGTCGCTCCACCGCCTGCCGCACCAGTGTTTCGGCCCCAAAGAGGGCCACCGAACTGTCCAGAAACGCAAAGGAATACAGCGCCGCTTCGTCACGTCCTCTCCAGATCTCTACCCCGCTGTGGGTCGACTTTTCCCCGCCATGCGATTCCAGAAAACCTGCAATTCTCGGCGCGTCGAACCTCCCTCGGGCAATCAGCAAAGTAGCGTTCTCCTCGCCGCGTCCCACTGAGCCGAGCAGTACTTCGCGAAGATCCCGCTGCGGATCAAACCCGGAGGATTGAATCAGTTTCCCGAATTGGTCGTCCTCTTCCTTCAATTCCTGCAAGATTCTCTGGCCGAAGGCGGATTTCCCGGCCCGCCGCACATCAATGCCGGCGGCAAGCAGGGCGTCCGAGGGAAGCAACCTGAGCAGGGCTTCGTCTGCCGCAGGCGCCATGATGGCCAGACTGACAAAGGCGGCAATGGTGGTGTGCCAGGGCATTCGTGTTTCGGTTAAGTCAGAGGAAGCTGCTCGACAATCTCAATGCCAAAGCCTTCCAGTCCCACGATTTTGCGGGGATGATTGGTCAGGAGCCGGATGCGCTGAAGCCCCAGATCAGATAATATTTGCGCCCCGAGTCCGCTTTCGTGTTGCAGCAGCTTTTGGCCGGCCGGCGAGGCGTAGTGCATATGCTCCTTATTGTGGGAGATAAGCCGTGGTAACTGGCCAAGCTCGGCTGGGGCCACTTGCCGGATGCCCTGGCCGGTCTGATGCAGATAGACCACCACGCCGGCGCCTTGCTCCACGATGATCTCCATCGACCGGCGCAGCGTGCGCCGGCAATCGCATTCGGCGCTGCCAAACACGTCGCCATAGGTGCAGCGCGCATGCATGCGCACCAGCGCGCGGTCAAGCCCCTCCGCTTCGCCGAAGACCAGCGCGAGGTGCGACTCTGGATCGATGCTGCTCGCATAGCTGATCGTACGGAACTGGCCCAGGTCATTGATAAGCACGCCTTCGGCCGAACGCCGGATGATACGTTCGTGCTCCATGCGGTAACGGATCAGATCGGCAACCGAGATCAGCTTCAAGCTGTGCCTGGCGCAGAACTCCTCGAGGTGCGGGACGCGCGCCATGGAGCCGTCCTCGTTCATGATTTCGCAGATCACACCACCGGGGCGGAATCCGGCAAGACGGGCCAAGTCCACCGCCGCTTCCGTCTGGCCCGAACGGACCAGCACACCGCCCTCGCGAGCGCGGAGGGGGAACATGTGGCCGGGTTTTGCCAGGTCCGAAGGCCGGGCGTCGGGACGCATCGCCACGCGAATGGTGTGGGCGCGGTCGGCCGCGGAGATGCCGGTGGAGACGCCGCTCGCTGCATCGATTGCTTCACAGAATGCGGTGCCGAACTGCGAGGTGTTGTAGTCGGTCATCATCCGCAACTGGAGTTGGTCGCAGATCTCAGGAGCAAGCGCAAGGCAAATGAGGCCGCGCCCATGCACCGCCATGAAGTTGATGATTTCGGGCGTAATGGCCTCGGCGGCGACGGTCAGGTCGCCCTCGTTCTCTCGATCTTCGTCGTCAACAACAACCAGCATCCGGCCTGCGCGGATCTCCTCGATCGCTTCCGGAATTGTCGCAAATGCCATAGCGTGTCCTATTCCTGATTATGCGTGCAAGAGAGCACGTGTGCAGCGCTCTCCTGTCACTCCGGCCTGTGCTATCATCGCTGTGGACTCACCCGAAATGCCGCGGAGAGGTGGCTGAGTGGTCGAAAGCAGCGGTTTGCTAAACCGTCGTAGGGCTTAAAACTCTACCGGGGGTTCGAATCCCCCCCTCTCCGCCAGTTCAATCGCTTACGGACGAATTCGTGCCTGCCACAATCGTCGGCTTCGGCTCCGAAAGCGACCCGTTCTCTGCGAACTGCAAACACATCCTCGAATCTTCAGCTCAGCAGGAAAGTCATCCAAGAGCACACTCCGCGAAGTTTGCACTGCTCGATTATCGTAAGGAACTGTTCGCCTCGCCGGCGGCCAGGGGTGTCTTCAGCTCGGGCAGCGGACCTCTCTAACGGGATTCGTATGGTCCGTGTACGGCCTTGACCTTGAAGGATTCTGTTGAGTCGTCGAGGATGATGACGCAGTAAGTATCACCGCCGGGATCGACACGGACCAGGATGTGGCCCTGGTCGCTTTTGAGCCGGGAGAGGGAGTCGCCGAGCACCACCCTGGTCACCTCCATGATGTTGGTGGCAAAGACATCGCGCGGGCCGGGGTAGAGCCGGGTGGAGAACAGGCGGCTGAGCACGCGCTGGCCCGGGTGGGTGGGCGAGTAGACGGACATGATGTGGACGCGGGGCCGCAGAGTCTGGACGAAGAAGGCATTGGCGGAGTCGTGGAAGCCGTCGTGGTTGAGGACGTGAACATCAACGGGGCCGGTGACGCGGGCCACGGGGGTTTCGACGTCGTGCCACTCGGGGCTGCCTTCGTTGGGGCCGCCGATGATGTCTCCGCCGTTGAAGTAGTCGAATCGGCCGTACCGGAGCCGGAATGCGATGCTGCACATATTTTCGCTGGGCCAGTCAGACTTGGCCAGACCGGCGAGATCGGGGAAGTGACCGCGGGTTTCGGAACCTTCGCCTGTCCAGATCGCGCCGTTCGCGGCGAGATTGCGGATCTCGAAGTTGGGGTATTTGGCCGGTTCGCGGCGGAGGACGATCTGATCGCGGCGGCCGGGCTGGAAGCGTTCCACGCGCATGCCGGAGAGCTCCATGCGCGCCATGATGAAGTCACGGTAGTTGGCCATCATCTCGCTGGTGGAGGGCGCGGGGCAGTGGTAATTGGGCCAGCCGCGGTCGAGCAGCAGTCGAAAGGGGACCCGGTCACCGGCCTGGGTGATGCCGGTCAGCTTGTACCGGCCGGTGGCTGAGGCGGGCGTTCGCTCGTCGATCTCGCCCATGTGGTCACCATGGAAGTGGGTGAGCAGGGCGTAGTCGAGGTGTTCTGCGGGGATGGCCCTCAGCATGTGGCTGGCGTAGCGGGCGATCCACTCGCCGGGCGGGCGGGAGTCGTCGGGCTTGGGCGGCGTGATCCGGGGCGGGGGCCGCAGGGTTTCGCCGGCATCGACCAGCATCGAGGTGCCGTCGGGGAAGATGAGCAGGGCCGAGTCGCCCTTGCCGGTGTTGATGTGGTGGATGTCAAGGAAGCCGGGCGTCCAAGGCGGGAGCGCCTCGCCGATGGTCTGGCCAAAGGCCAGCGGAAGTGCAAGGAACAAGGTCAGGGCCAGCCGCACGTCAGGTCTCCTCCCGGCATCATACAGCCATAGCGGTGAGCGCCCGGTCGAGTTCGGCGGGGGTGCCGGTCTTAAAGACCTCGATGCGGACATCGAGGAGCCGGACGCGGCGCCAGTGGCGCTCGCCCTGGGCATAGGCGAGAGTGGCGACGTGAAAGGCCGGCGCACCCGCAGACAGCAGCGGGCGGATGTGGTTGTTGGTGCCATCTCAGCTCGGCAGTCTCGAGCACATCTCTTTCCGTCAACAGACCTTTACACCTCCCTCGGTCCGAGGGGGCATTCGGCCTCAACCCCTTGCAAGAGTTGGGAAGTCTCCTGTCGGCACAAGGTGGATCTTTGCCCGGGAGTTGCACTGGTGCGTCCGCATCTCTTCATGCTCGCCGGATCTTAGCCGAGGCGCCAGCCAGCGGCATTTGCAATGTGTGCGAAGGCGTGCCGCCCGCCTGACCATTCCATAAGACCGGCAGAATCGAATAGATTTCAGAACAACATCATCCGGCATATCGGACCGAAACCTCTTTTATTTCAGGATCAGTCTGCCTATACTGGAATTGCTCAGGCAGGGCCGCCAAGGAGGCAGTTATGGCCGTCATTCCTAAGGTCCTCATCGTTGACGATGACCGAGATTTCCGGGCCTCAGTCAAGGCTCTTCTGGAGAGCCGCGGGTACCGGGTGCTTGAAGCCGAGTCGGGGCATGATGGACTGCAAAAAGTGGTCGAAGATCCGCCCGACGTAATCCTACTCGACATCATGATGGAGAGCTCGTTCGAGGGCTACGGCATTACCCATTCTTTACGATTCCGGGATGAATACGCCGCGTACCGCGGCATCCCAATCATCATGATTTCTTCCCTCGAGAAGAGTCCGGACGACACCTTCACGATGTCCCCCGAAGTGGAGATGATCCGGCCGGACGCCTATCTCACCAAACCGCTTGACATCGACAAGTTCTTGAAATTAATGAGGGATATCACTTCCTCTGCTCACGTCTAGCGCGGCGAGGTATAGGAAGTGGCTAAGGACGACCCGACACCGAATGAAACTATCGTCGTTATCGACGACGACTACGCGATGCGTTTGTCCTGCCGGAAGATCCTCGAGAAATCAGGCTTCCAGGTCGAGACGTTCGAGGACGGCGTGCAGGGGCTCGAAGGGGTTGCGCGCCTGAAGCCAGGCCTCGTGGTGGTGGACCTCAAGATGCCTGGAATGAGCGGGTTGGAGGTGATCGCGCGGGTCCACTCGATTGATCCGAACATCATCCTCGTGGTGATCACCGGCTACGCAACGATCGATACCGCCGTGGAAGCGATGAAATCGGGCGCGTACGATTTCCTTCCCAAGCCCTTTGCGCCGGACGAACTGCGGCTCATTGTGAACCGCGGTCTTGAACGACGCCGGCTGGTGCTGGAAGGTCATCGTTTCGAGGTGGAACGGGCGCTGTTGAAGCGGCGCTTCGTGACGTTCGTGTCCCACCAGTTGCAAACACCGTTGGTTGCGGTCCATCAATATCTCGACGTCCTGAAACGCCTTGGCGATCACCCGGACGTCACGGTGAAACGGGAGGAATGGATTAACCGCTGCCTACATCGCATCGAGGCCATGCAGGTGATGGTGAAGGAGTGGCTGGAGCTTTCAGCCGTCGAGTCCGAAGCTCTCACGCGAAGCCGGGATGAGGTCAACCTGAGGGCGGTGATTGACGACATTTTCTCGGCCTATCAGCCTCAGGCCGAAACGGAGCAGGTAGCACTGGAAAGCGACCTGCCGGAGGGGACGTGCGCGGTGGCCGGGGACCGTCACTGCGTGGCGGTGCTGTTCGACAATCTCGTCGCCAACGCCATCAAGTACAACCGGGCAGGGGGGAAGGTGACGGTGGCGGCCGAGGTCCGTAACGGCGAAGTGACAGTGTCTGTGGCCGACACCGGGATCGGGATTCCGGAGAAGTATATTCCGTTTCTGTTCGATGAGTTCTTCCGCGTCAAGGATGAAGCCGCCAGGAAGACGAGCGGGAGCGGACTGGGCCTCGCCATCTGCCGCAGGATCGTGGCTGAGATGGGCGGCAGCATCGTCGTGGAAAGCAAGGTGAATGCCGGCTCGGTTTTCCGGGTCAGCTTGCCCGCATGGCGGCAGAAAGAGAGCAACGCGGCATGAAGACCATTCTCATCGTGGATGACGATGCGGATTTCGCCGAGGCGGTCGCCAGTTATCTCCGGGCGAACGGGTTCCAGGTACTGGAGGCGCGGGACGGCGCGGAGGGTCTGCGTACGGCACGGATGACGCACCCCGACCTCGTGATCATGGACGTCGTGATGAGTGAGCGCACCGAGGGCTTTTTCACGGTACAGGAGATGCGCCGCACGGCGAGCCTGAAGGATGTACCGATTTTCGTTGTATCGTCGCTCTACTCGCAGCACCCGGAGTTCAGCATCGCTCCGGAAAGCGGATGGCTGGCGCATGACGCGTTCTTCTCCAAACCGGTGGATATGGTGCTGTTCCTGGAGCAGATCCGTCAGCGGTTGGGGATCGAGGAGGTGGCCGGATGAAGATCCTGAAATTGCGGAAGGACAGGCTGGACTTCTTCGCCTCGGTGGTGCAGCAGTTCGGCGAAGTGCATGCGCCGGTGGAAGTGGATGGGGGCTATGCGTTCCGGCGATTGAGCCGGTGGTCGGAGGCGCGGCTCAATTACCCGCGTACAATCCTGCCGCCGAAGAAGTACTTCCTGCCGCAGCGCGAAACCTTGTTTCGATTCGTGCCAGAGAAAGGCTACGTGCCATCGGCGGAAGGACTGGACACGCGCATCATCCTTTTCGGGATGCACGCCTGCGACATTTACTCGCTGAATATACTCGACATGGTTTTCGGCGGCGCCTATCCCGATCCTTACTATCAGGCCCGCCGGAAGCACATCGTCATCATCGGAATCGATTGCATTCCCGACAAACACTGCTTCTGCCGCTCGATGCGGGCCGACTTTGTCGATCACGGCTTCGACTTATTCTTCTATGACATTGGCGATTATTACCTGACGATGGTCGGCACCGCGCTGGGCGACGACATGGTGCTGGCGACCGGGCCGCTGTTCGAGCAACCCGCCGAGGCGGACGTGGACGAGTACAAACGCCGCTCCAGCAACAAACGCGCGGCGTTTCAACTCGAGGTCGAGATCCGTGACCTGCCCGAGATCTTCGAGATGGAGTATCAAAGCGGCATCTGGGATGAACTGGGCGAGAAGTGCCTGTCGTGCGGAAGTTGCAGCATGGTCTGCCCGACGTGCTACTGCTACGACGTCGCCGATAGCGCGGATCTCGGCACGCGAGACGGAGCCAGAATGCGCATCTGGGATTCGTGCCTGTTCTCCACGCATGCCCTGGTCGCGGGGGGCGAGAATTTTCGCCACTCGCGCGCCAGCCGCATCAAGTTCCGCTTCTATCACAAGCAGCGCGGATTCGTTGCCGAGTATGGCAGGCCGAGTTGCGTCGGCTGCGGCCGGTGCGTGGCCGCTTGTCCGGTGAAGATCGACATCGTGGAAGTGCTCGAGAGATTGCGAGGAGTACAACATGCCGTCAGCCATTGAAGCCCCGGTGACCGACGCGGTGTGGTCCGCCAATCCCTACCAACCGCACGCCGCCCGCATTGTGCGCATCTACAACATGGTTGAGAACAATCATCTGTTCACGCTGCGCTTCGTGGATGAGGATATTGGCCTATCCTTCCGGCACAGACCAGGCCAGTTCGCGATGCTGAGCATCCCCGGCACGGGTGAGGCGCCGATCTCGATTTCGTCGTCGCCCTCGCGGCCGGGGGTCCTGGAACTCTGCGTGCGCCGCGCGGGGCGGGTCACCAATGCGCTCTACCGCATGAAAACCAACGACCTTGTGGGCCTGCGCGGGCCGTATGGCAACGGGTTCCCGGTGACGGAGATCGAGGGCCATGACCTGCTGCTCGCAGCAGGCGGGCTGGGGATGGCCCCCCTTCGATCGCTGCTGTGGTACGCGCTCGACAACCGCGACCGCTTCGGCAGAGTCACGCTCATGTATGGCGCGCGCACACCCGCCGACATGCTCTTCCGCGAAGAACTCGTTTCGCTGGTCGATCGCACGGACATGAATTGCCTGCTGACCGTCGACACCGATCCCGGCTCAGTGTGGAAAAACCATGTCGGGCTGCTACCCGGGCTGTTCGATCATGCGGAGATCGACGCATCACGCACGTTCGCGGCGGTGTGCGGGCCGCCCGTGGTCTACAAGTTCATCCTCCGTAAACTACTGGATCTTGGATTCCGCAAGGATCGCATCCTGATGTCGCTGGAACGACGCATGAAATGCGGCGTCGGTAAATGCGGCCATTGCAGTATCGGCTACAAATACACCTGTCTGAACGGCCCCATATTCACCTATTGGGACGCCATCAACCTTCCGGAGATGATATGAGCAAGCCAACCGCGGGCATCTTCGGGCTCACAGGCTGTGCGGGCGATCAGCTTGTGATTCTCAACTGCGAAGACCAACTCCTCGACCTCGTCGCCCTGATCGACATCCGCGATTTCCTCATGGCCGGCTCCGCCAACGACACCGGATGTGATCTGGATATCGCCTTCGTCGAAGGGGCCGTGATGAGCAAGCGCGATGAGCAGGCGCTGCGGCGCGTCCGCGCGCGGGCGCGGACTCTCGTGGCCATCGGGACCTGCGCCGTGTGGGGCGGCGTGGCCGCCACCGACGAAAGCGCGCCCCGTGACGCCTGGCTCGAAGAGGTTTACGGGCCCACCGGCGCAGACTATGATTCGCTCCCGGCCCGCGCGCTGCATGAGGTCGTCCAGGTTGATTACCAGATCACCGGATGCCCGATCGAAAAGGATGAGTTCGTTTCGGCGGTGGCCAACCTGCTGAACGGCGATGCTCCGCTGCTGCCCCAATACGCGGTGTGCGTCGAATGCAAGTTCCGCGAGTGCGGCTGTCTGCTGACCGAAAGGGGTGAGGTCTGCTGCGGCCCAATGACGGTGGCTGGCTGCAACGCACGCTGCCCGGCGCTGCGGATCCCCTGTGTGGGCTGCCGGGGCCCTGCAGCAGATGCAAATTTCGCCTCCGCGACGGCCATGTTCACCGAGGGCGGCGTCTCACCGCAAGACGTAGCCCGCAAGCTGAGGACCTTCGCGCCGCAAGGAGTCCAGCAATGAGTACGACTATCCGCATCGAACATCTCGCCCGCGTGGAAGGGCACGGGGGTGTCACGGTGGTGGTGGAGGACGGTGCCGTCAGTGACGTCCGCTTCGACGTCTTCGAGGGCGCGCGGCTGGTGGAGACTCTGGTCCGCGGACGAAGGTACGAGGATGTTTCTCAGATCCTCTCGCGCATTTGCGCCATCTGTTCGGTGGCCCACGCGCTGACATCGATCAAAGCCACCGAACGCGCCTTCGGCGTCGAAGTGTCGCCCCAGACCAAAGCGCTGCGCGACCTTCTGTTCCGCGGCGAGAATATCGAAAGCCACGCTCTGCACCTGTTCTTCCTCGCCCTGCCGGACTACCTCGGCTACCCGAGCGCCGTGGCCCTCGCGAAGGACTACCCCGACGCCGTCAAAATCGCGCTGCGGCTGAAGCAACTCGGCAACACCATCCAGGAGGTGATCGGCGGCCGGGCCGTACATCCGGTGAACGCCATCGTGGGCGGATTCGGGCGCGTGCCTGCCGAAGAGCAGTTGATCTCATTGCGCGAAGCTCTCCTGGCTGGGATCGCGGACTGCCGAGCGGCAATGGATCTGCTGGTCACCCTGCCGGCCGCTGATTACTGCCATACCGATACCGTGTTCGCCGCCCTGGACTCGACGGGCGGCTATGGTTACTTCCACGGCGACGAGGTGACGATCGTAGCGAACGGGCGGCGCACCCAGATTCCGGGTGACGCTTACCTCGGCTTCACGAACGAAAAGGCCGTGCCCCATTCGCACGCCAAGCACAGTTCCTATAATGGGCGCCCTTATATGGTGGGCGCGCTCGCACGCCTCACGGCGCACCACGACAAGCTCGACGCTCGCGCCCACGAGGTGATGGCGCGGCTCGGTCTCACGCTCCCCTCTCGCGATCCTATGGACAACAACAAGGCGCAAGCCGTGGAGTTGAGCGCCGACCTTCACCTCGCTCTGGAGACCGTCGATCAGTTGCTCTCCAGCGGCGTCCATGACGAGCCCCCCGTGGCCTTCCAGCCTCGAGCGGGCACCGGCACCGCCATCACGGAAGCCCCACGCGGCATTCTCATCCATAGCTACCGCTACGACGATGAGGGCAAGATCGCCTCGGCCGACGTCATCACGCCGACCGCGCTCAACGCGGCCAGCGTCGAGGACCACCTCCGCTGCTCGGTCCGGCAGGCCGGCACGAACGAAACGGCGGAACTCACCAAACGGCTCGAGATGATCGTGCGCGCCTATGACCCCTGCATCTCGTGCTCGGTCCATCTGGTGCGCAGGCGCGATGCTGAATGAATCTCCATTCCGGAGTCTGTCGCTCAGAGCGAGGCTGATTCTCAGCTACCTCGTCATCCTCGGCATTGGCGGGCTGGCCACCTCCATTGTCGGATCCTACATCGTCAGCTCGACCATTCAGATGCAGGTGCTGCGCGCCGTGGACAACAACCTCGCCACGGCCCGCCTCATCTATGACCAGCAACTCGAAGCACTCAAGCGCACTGTCGAGCTCACGGCTTCCGGCACCACGGTCGTGCAGTACCTCGCCGCCGGCGACCGCCCCTCGCTGCTCGCCTTTCTCCAGCGCATTCGCGAAAGCTCTGGGTACGACTTTCTGACCCTCGTCAACGAACGCGGCCAGGTGGTGATGCGCACGTCCAACCCCGCGCTCACAGGCGGCCCCGTGGCGCCCATCAGTGTCATCCGCGCGGCGCAATCGGGCAAGCTCGCTGCTGCCACTGAGATCATCTCCGCCGAAGACCTCGAAAAAGAGCACCGCTCGTTGCCAGAACGTGCCCGCACGCGTCTCGTGCAGACCGCCCGCGCCGAGCCCTTCGACCGCCCCGAAGAAACCGCGGGCATGGCCCTCATTGCCGCCGCGCCTGTCTACCGTCATGCCAGCGCCGTCCCCGGCGTGCTCTACGCCGGCATCCTGCTGAACGGCAATTTCACCATCGTGGACCGCGTCTCGAATCTGGTGCTCCGCGATGACCGGTTCCGCAACGGAGACATCGGCAGCGTCACGATCTTCCAGGATAACTTTCGCATCTCCACCAACGTCCGGCTGAGGAACGGCGAGCGCGCCCTCGGCACACGCGCCGCTCCCGACGTCGAGAGGCAGGTGCTTGGACGAGGCGAAAGCTGGCGCGGCCCCGCCTTCGTCGTCAATGAATGGTACCTCAGCGGCTACGCTCCCATTCGTAATTACGAAGGGAATGTGGTCGGCGCCCTCTTCACCGGCCTGCTCGAAACCACCTACACTTCCACACGCAACGACGTCATCCTGTCGTTCTTTGCCGTAGCCATGGTCGGCTTTATCTGCATCATCGGGATCACCTACTACATGATCCGCAACATTACGCGGCCGGTGGGCGAAATGGTCGCGGCCACGCAGAACATCGCCGCCGGGCGCTTCGACCAGGAGATTCAATCCGAATCACATGGCGAGATCGCCCAGTTGGCCGCCTCGTTCAATACCATGCTGGCGAGCCTGCGCGAGATGAAGGCGGATCTCGAGCAGTGGGGCCTGACCCTGGAAGAGAAGGTGCGGCAGCGGTCTGAAGAGTTGGCCGCCATGCAGGCCCGCGTGGCCCAGTCTGAACGGCTCGCTTCGCTCGGCCTGCTGGCCGCCGGCGTGGCGCATGAGATCAATAACCCGTTGGGCGCCATCCTTTCGCTGACAGCGCTCACGCTCGAGGACACGCCGCCTGATGATCCCAACCGCGAAAATCTTGTGGAAGTGGTTCACCAGAGCGAACGCTGCCGCGGCATCGTCAAGGGGCTGTTGGATTTCTCGCGCCAGTCCAAGGGCAACATGCAGCCGCTCGACATGAACTCCCTGTTGAACGATACGCTGTCGTTGATCGGGAAGCAGGCGCAGTTCTTTAACATCCGGATCGTGAAGGACCAGGACCCGAACCTGCCCGAGGTGATCGGCGACCGGTCGCAGTTTCAGCAGGTCTTCATGAATCTGCTGATCAACGCCGTCCAGGCGATGGACGAAAAAGGCGCCATCACCATCGTGACGCGCGGCACGACCGATGAACGCGTCGAAGTTCGCATTTCCGATTCTGGCCGCGGCATTCCTCCCGACCAGATCGATCTGATCTTCGACCCGTTCTTCAGCACCAAGGAAAGCGGACATGGCACCGGGCTGGGTCTGTCGATTGCCTACGGTATCGTGACCACGCATCGCGGGACGATCAGCGTGGAGAGTGAGCTGGACAAGGGCACCACATTCACGATCCGCCTGCCCGCCGCCGCGGTTACGCGCGAGGTGCAGTCATGACGGAACCCGCGAAACCCGTGCTCCTGATCGGCCTGGGCAATCCGCTGATGGGCGACGAAGGCATCGGCTGGCATGTCGCGGAGCGTTTGAGAATGGACTCGCGATTGCCCTCTTACCTGGAATCAATTGCCGGCGGAACGGACCTGCTGCGGTTCGCGCCCCTCATCGAGAAGTGCAGACACGTCGTCCTGGTGGATGCCTTGCTCGACGAAGACCGGCCGGGCCGTGTTCAGTTCGTGGAAGGCCCCCTCGCCGGCTTCGATTCGCGGCAGGGCCATGCGCACAGCCTCTCCGCGCTCCAGGCCATTGAACTCCTTCGATTGCTGACGCCCTCCCTGTCTGCCGTTCGCTTCACGCTGGCTCTGGTAGGAATTGCATCCGCCTCGATGTCGGCGGCGTTGTCCGCGCCCCTCGCGGCAGCGCTGCCCGGTATCACTGACGCGATCCTGGGCAAATGCATCATGTCGCCGGAAACTCCCGCGCAGCCGGCCCACGCACCTCACCCGTTTCAGATCTGCGGCGCCTGTAAACAGGCGTGGCCTACTTGGGAGGGTTTCGTTGTCGACCCCGCCATCCGACTGCTCGGCTTCCAGGCGGTCATCGCCAATGCGGACCTCAATCTGCTCGTCTTCGAACACAGATGCGGCAGTTCGGTCTCGATTTTGGCCCGCCGGTTGCGCCACTTGCTGCCCGGTCAGGAAGGAGAGCGCCCGTTCACAACACTGTTCGGCACCGGCGAATGCCACGAACACTGCCGGTTTCTGACGAATCTGGAGATGTGCGACTCACCCTGTGTCAACGCGCGCGACCGGAGGTTGATTTTATTATTTCAATCAATGAAGAGAGGCGTTAGCCAGCCCTAGTATTACTGGTTTGCCAACGACGTCAATCGAACCACGAACGCGCGGTCCGACGTTGCTGCGGCGGGCACGGCTGCCCGGATCGCGCCTCCGGGCTCCTGCCGGTGACGCCACGTGCGTCTCTCGGTCTCTCCCTCTGTTGGAGTCACCTGGGTTGAGTGCCCAGCCCGGAGTTCCTGGATGGATCCCGAAGCAAACGGCAGCGGTTGCTGGCGCTGTCGCCATTCATTCATATGAACTTCCCTCCGGGGCCGCCATCTAATCGAGCTCCATTGAACTCGGACCGCCGTTCCGGAACGTACCCACATTCAAAGGCACGATCAAGACCAAGACCACGACGGTCATTCTCTCGAAGGACGCCCGTCTCCCCGTACGCGCGGTCACGCGTGAGGAAATATTGCGGATCCACGCGGAATTCTGGAGGAAAAAGCAACAGGAAGAAACCGTCAGGCAAGAGAGCGACATCGCCCGCGACGGCAAACTCCTGGCTCAGCACAAGCCCCGCCCGGGCCTGAGCAGCGAGCAGGATGCCCGGAATCCTTGACTTCGAAGCCCTGCGCGCCCTCATCGACCGCTAACCCGGCTCCCGCCAATGGGTGACAAAGGGTGAATCGAGAAAGGCCCTCCATTCCTCATCCGCCCCCGAGAACCGTCGAAGGTGAATAACCACGCAAAACCGATAGGCCTAGACTGCCGCGCCTGGTTCTGCCAGGGATTCCCCACTGCATCATCCAGCACGGGGACTACTGCCATCTGGCCTACTTGGGCCGGAGTCTGCCAGCTCTGCCGCGAACACTGCTGAAGGACTTTCCCGGCCTCACAGCGTCGCCGATCCGGGCTACTGCCTGCTCGCCGTGCCGCTCCGGGCCCGCTTGGTGAAGCAGGCGCGAGTCCACGGCTCTAACGCACGTGAGGGTGGCGTCCCAACAGTCGGCTGAGCGATCCCGTTCCGGCAGTTCGGGTCTCTGCGAGCCAAGTCAGGGTTGACTCGTTCAGGATAACGACCCGGGTGATATCCCTGGGCGCGGAGGCGCGAATTGCGGTATGCTGCATGGTCGAAGCGAGGAACCGATCCGATGTCAGAGAAGCCCACCGGCAAGCGGTACCGGATGATCAAGATGGTTGAGGCGCGGCGCCTGAACCCGAAGAGCGGCATCCCGCTGACGGAGCCGCCCACCGCCATCCCGTTCGGCGGCCTGCTGTATGAGGTGCGCGAGGAGCGCGACCTGTACAAGTTCACGTATCTCGGCAAGCCGTACCAGTGCCTGCAGTCGATCCTGCAGCCCGCCATGGAGTTGTTTGACGGAGGCTCCGGCGGCGCTGACGCGCAAGCCGAAGGCTCCTCTGTTGCCTTCGCAGCCGATCCGCTGCCGCCGCCGGTTGCGCCGGTGGCCGCGGCTGAACCAGCGCCGTTCCAGTGGGAGCAGCTTCCTACCTCTCATGGGCCGCTGCTCCGCGCGAAACTGCCCGGCGGCTGGATGGTGATGACCGGGCGCGGCACGGCGCTGGTCTTCTATCCCGATCCGCAACACAAGTGGGATGGCGCCACGCTCGACTAACCCAGATGGACCTCGCCGGCACGTGAACCCGATTCGAAGAGCCGTCCGCGGCCTGGCCGGCCGCTGGCGCGAGGGCGAGGAGCGCCGCCGCCTCGCGCCGCTCTACGACCCGGATCCTCAGAATCTCGACCCCGCCGCGCACCTGCGGGAGGCCGTCGAATGGCTCAAGCGGGCGCAGGATGCGGGTACGGACCGCGGCGTCTCTTATGGCGTGAAATTCGGCGGGGATTTTGACGTCAGTTATCCCGAAACCACCGGCTATATTTGCCAGACTTTTGTCCAACTTTGGCGCCGGACCGGAGAGGAGGATCACCTTAATCGCGCCATCGCGATGGGCGATTGGGAGGCGGAGATCCAAATGCCCGAAGGCGCCGTGATGGGGGGCAAGTTCAACGCGAAACGCACGCCTGCCATCTTTAACACCGGCATGGTGCTGCTCGGCTGGGCCGAACTGATCCGCGCCACCGGCGAGCCGCGCTTTCGCCAGGCCGCCGAACGCGCCGGTGAGTGGATGATCGCGATGCAGGAGCCGGACGGAAACTGGATTCGCGGCCATTCCGGCTTTGCCGCGCCCGGCATCTCGGTGTACAACGTGAAGGCGGCCTGGGGGCTGTGCGCCACGGGAAAGGCGCTTGCGCGGTCCGATTTCGTGGACGCCGCGGTGCGCAACGCCGGATACTGCCTGACGCGACAAGCCGCAAACGGCTGGTTCCAGGACTGTTGCTTGACCGATGCGCAACGCCCCCTGCTGCATACGCTCGCCTACACGATGCAGGGTTTGCTAGAGATGGGGCGTCTGACGGGGCGGGAGGACTTTATCGCGGCGGCGCGCCGCGCGGCCGATGCGCAGGTGGGGCTGCTTGCGCCCGATGGGTTTCTGCCCGGCCGCCAGGATGAGCAATTCCGCCCCGCCGCGGACTGGTGCTGCCTGACGGGCTCGGCGCAGGTCTCCATTGTGCTGAGTGCGCTTGCCTGCCTGACCGGCGAAGCGCACTACCGCGAGGCGGCCGTGCGCCTGAACCGCTACCTGATGGCGCGGCATGACATCCGCAATCGAGACCCGCGCCTGCGCGGCGGCCTCCCCGGTTCCTGGCCCACCGATGGCGAATACGGACGCTTTATGGTTCTGAATTGGGCGGCAAAATTCTTCGTAGACGCGCTGATTTCCTTGGAATAATCAGGAAACGGTAGGTCAATTAAAACCGTAAATGTCAGCGCGTATACAGCACTTTTTGGCCAATAAAGCTGAATGTAGCTGGCGCCCGCCGCGTAGGGTTTACTCATCTCTATTGAGGCAAGCACCGCCGGCGCGACAAAGACCATGCCGAAGACCATCCCGGCCAGTTGCAGCCGTTCGCTCCAGTTCATGGATTAACCTTATCATGGGCGCAGCGGATTCAACTGGAATTCGGGCTTGAGCCGTTCCAACTCGATGGCGCGGAGGAGCGCGGGGCGATCTCCCAGGATTCCGTTGACGCCGGCATCGATGAGGGCTTCGACCTTCGGGCGCGGCGCATCGCCGGTGGTGACCCAGACGGGCCGACCCAGGCGATGGACCCGGGCGATCAAGCCTGGATCCTTATCGGTCCAATCGGGCCAGAGGCGGATAATCCCGGCTCCGGCCTCCACGAAGGCATCGATTTCGCCGGGAGAGCGAATGAAGCCGAGAGTCCTGACATTTGGGTTCAGTCCCTGGAATTCCCGTAGATCGCCCAGGGATCTGGCACCCACGATCACATCGAGAATCATGCCCGCTTGTTCGGTCATCCGCACAACGCGACGCTTATCCAAACCAGGGCCTTCCTTGATGTCCAACAACAGCTTTACGCCGGAATCCCTGGCAAAGGCCAGCACTTCCGCGTAAGACGGAATGGATTCACCAGCACCCGCGTCGAGCTTGCGGATCTCGGCGAAGGTAAGATCGCTGAGCCTGCCCTTGCCGTTGGTGGTGCGGTCGAGTGTCTCATCGTGAAGAATGACGATGGCGCCGTCGGAGGTCGCGCGAAGATCAATTTCGATCAAACGCATACCATGCCGCGCCGCTTCGCGGAAGGCGGCAAGCGTGTTTTCGGGGACGCCTTCCACGATGCCCCCGCGATGGGCGGCGAACACGACCTGCCAATCACGGGATTGACCATGAAGAATGAACGCGGCGAGCCAGAATGTCACTGCGATGCGAAGCATCGTGCAAGGTTAACCGGCGGCCTCGGGCAGGTCCAGACGGCGCAGGTGCTCGAAGGAGTAAATGCCGTGGTTGTGGCCGTCGCTCCAGTGAATGCGGATCGCGTAGGCGCCCACCTGCTCAACGCTGACGATTCTGGGTTTCGGCGTGAACATCTGGAAGGGATTGGCCGGATTGGGTTCGGAAGGATTGCTGAAGTTGGTGCGCTGAGGCGGCGTTCCATGCGAACCCGTGCAGGAGGCGCACGGGCAATGATCCCGGAGCAATTCGTTTGACAGACGGCTGGTGTGGCCGTCAGCCCAATCGATCGTGATTCCCTTGGACTTGGAGACGGCGAGGTGCAGGGGATCGGAGGAAACGGAGGCGGACATGGCGGATTCTCGCTTTCGGATCAATGAACTCGCTCGATATCACGAACGCCCGGCAGGCGGCGCATCGCCGACACCGTTCGTTCAAGCTGCTTTTTATCCCGAACTTCAATCGTCATCTCGACGACGGCGGCATCCACGCGCGTCTCGTCATCGTGGGCCTCCACGCTGCGGATGTTGATGCCGTCGTCGGACAGGATCTGGGTCAGTTGATAGAGCATGCCGGTCCGGTGGTCGGTATGCACCACCAGACGCACCGGAAAGGCCTTGTAGCCGCTGCGTGCCCATTCAACGTCGATGCGGCGTTCGGCCTCGTACATGAGATTCGTGACGTTGGCGCACGTACGGGAATGCACCGCGACACCCTTGCCGCGGGTGATATAGCCGACGATGGGCTCGCCGCGAATGGGATTGCAGCACTTGGCGAGGTAAGTAAGCAGGTCATCGAAGCCTTTGACCTGCACGACGTAGTCCTTTAAGGCCTCGCGTTCCTGGGGCGACTGCGCGGGCGGCGCGGCAGGCGCGGAAGGTTCCGGCTCTTTGGATTCCGGGGCCAGCTTCGCGAGCACCTGTCGTGGCGAGACCTTGCCCCAACCGAGCGCGGCATGCAGATCTTCAGTCTTCCCGTAGCCGTAGTCGCTGGCGGCCGCCTCCATCTGGGCGCGGGTGACGCGGCTGAGCGCGACACCCAGCCGGCGGGCTTCCCGTTCCAGCAATTTCTGACCGAGTTCGATGGACTTCTCGCGTTCGTTGGCATTGATGACGTGGCGGATCTTATTCCTGGCACGTGCGGTTTTGACGAAGGCAAGCCAGTCGCGGCTGGGCGAGGCGTTGTTGCTCGTCAAGATCTCAACGATGTCCCCATTGCGCAGCGAGTGCCTGAGAGGCGTCATGCGTCCATTGACCTTCGCGCCGGTGCAGGTGTGGCCGACATCGGTATGGATCGCATAGGCGAAGTCGATCGGCGTGGCATCGCGGGGTAGAACCACCACCTTCCCCTTCGGCGTAAAGCAATAAACCTCTTCCGGATACAGGTCCACCTTCAGGTTGGACATGAAGTCGCCAGGGTCGCGCATTTCGCGCTGCCACTCGACGAGTTGGCGGAGCCAGGCGACGCGCTGGTCGTCTTCGGCCCGTCCCCGGCGGTCTTCCTTGTACTTCCAGTGCGCGGCGATGCCTTCCTCGGCGATCCGGTGCATCTCCTCGGTCCGGATCTGAACCTCGAATGAGATGCCCCGCGGCCCCATAACGGATGTATGGAGAGACTGGTAGAGGTTGGGCCGCGGAATCGCGATGAAGTCCTTGATCCGGCCGGGAATGGGCTTCCACTCGTTGTGGATGACACCGAGCGCGGCGTAGCAGTTGCGGACTGAGTCGGTGATGATCCGAAGGCCGAGTAAGTCGTAGACCTGCTCGATCTCGATCCGCTGCTTCTTGAGCTTCTGATAGACGGACCAGGGGCGCTTGACACGTCCCACCACGCGGGCGGGGATCATTTCATGCGAGAGTTTCCGCTCCACCGTGCGGCGAATGGATTCGAGGAACTCCTCGTTGGCGGCGCGGCGCGACTCGATGGAGGTGGTGACGGATTCGAAGGCCTCAGGTTCGAGGAACTGGAAAGCGAGGTCTTCCAGTTCGACGCGCAATCTGCCCATGCCGAGGCGGTGGGCGATGGGGCAGTAAAGTTCAAGGGTTTCCGAGGCGATGCGCTCCTGGCGTTCGCGAGACAGCGAAGAGAGCGTGCGCAGGTTGTGGAGCCGGTCAGCGAGTTTGACGAGAATTACGCGGATGTCCTCGACCATGGCGAGCAGCATCTTGCGGACGCTTTCCGCCTGACGGATCTCACGGCTGGAATGGGCGATCTTGCTGAGTTTGGTGACGCCGTTGACGCAGCGGGCGACATCTTCTCCGAAGAGTTTGCGGATGTCGTCGAGGGTGGCGTCCGAATCCTCGAGGACATCGTGGAGCAGCGCGGTGCACAGGCAGGTGATGTCCATGCGGCGCTCGGCGAGGATCCGGGCAACGGCCACGGGATGCATCATGTACGGCTCGCCGGAAAGCCTCGTCTGGTGGGAGTGGCATTCGCGGGCGAACTCGAAGGCTTGGCGGAGGGGGGCGAGGTCCTCGGCGGGGCGGACAGCCAGGATTTCCTGGCAGAGTTCTTGGAAGGCGGTTTCGAGCGGGTCTGGGCCGTCCGGGGGAGGAGCCGACGGTTGCGGGCCGGAGTTTGCGGAGGCCTGAGATTCCATTGGAACGGAGAGAGAAAAAGCGGGAGGCCAATGGCCTTCCCGCTTCCAGTTTAGCGCAGTGCCAGGGCGGCTACTCCAAGGAGATACCGCTGGCGCCTGGCTGCCGTTCCGCCTTTATCTTGCGGGTTTCGAGGGCCTTCTGCATCCAATTGTCGGCTGAATCGATGTCCGCGTCGTGAGCTGCCTGGGTGTCCGCGAGGTCGGCGCGCTCGCGGATGAGGAGGTTCATGTACGCCATGGCGTCGTCGTACTCGTTGTCGAGTTCGAGGGCTTTTTCAAGGTTTTTGACCCCCTCGTTGATCATACCCAGATACCGGTCGCTAAGATCCTCGCGGACCTTACGGTCCCTCAGGGGGCCGGGGGCTTCCGGCTTCATGCCGGCCTTGGTGCGGGCTTCCATCCAGACGGGATACCAGCGCGCCCATGCGATCACGCCAAGGCTATACCAGGCCTCCTTGCGGGTCGGTTCCACTTCGGTGAGCCGCTTGTACCACTTTTCGGCTTCACCGAGACGCTCGATTTTGTCCTCCAGCTTTGGCGTGCCCTGGGCCTGGAGATAGAAGAGCGAGGCGATCGATTCGACGGCGGTCGAGTTCGTTGGATCGTCCTTCAGCACCAGTTCGAAGTTATCGAGGGCATTCTTGGCGAAGGCGAGGTTTTCGGGGGACTCGGCGCCGGGGATGTATTGACTCATGTAGGCGGTGGCCAAGTAGAGGCGCGCCGTGGGGTATTCAGGATCGAGTTCGATCGCGGTCTTGAAAAATTCGACCGCGTCAGCGTACTTGGCCCCTTTGAAAGCCTGAACGCCCTTGTTCAGGTTGTCGCGGGCTTCGAGTTTGCGGCAGCCGGCGGAGAAGGCGGAGAGAGTGAGGGCGGCGATGGCCGCAAGCAGGACGGTTTTTTTGCGCATCATGTCCGAAAGTCCTTTGTTGAACTACTCGCCGGCTTCCATTTTGGCGGTCATCAAACCGACCTTATCCATTTGCGCGCCCTTGGCGATGTCAATCGCCCTGGCGACGTGCTGGAATTCAAGGTCGGGATCGCCCTTGACGAAGCAGACACGCTCGGCGCGGGTTTTGAACACATCGAGCAGCCGTTCGCCTAGGCGTTCGGCGCTGACGGGTTCGGTGTTGAGCGCCATGGTCGCGTCCTTGTTAATGATGATGACGACGGTACGGTCATCCGCCGTTGTCTGCTGGGCATCGGGCGGGGGGGGCTGCGGGATCAGCGCTTCGAGGCCACGCGGAGTCAACGGGGTAATCACCATGAAAATGATCAACAGCACGAGCAGTACGTCGATCAGCGGAATCATGTTCATGTCGCAAACCGCGCCGCCCGAATCTCCAACTTTCATTCCCATAGGAAAGCTCCTTCAGGCCGCTGGCTGCATTACGCGCTTGGCGTAGAGCGCCGGGCGCGGCCTCGTCTTAAGTTCAAATCTCGTTAATCGCCCAGCCCGGCGTCGCCGCCATCAGCAGCCGCCTTGGCCTTGGCATCCAACTCCGTCAACAGGCCGATATTATCGACGCCCGCCGCGCGGAGGTTATCCACAACTTCAACCACCTTTTCGTAGCGCGCGCGCGAATCGCACTTCACATAAACTGTCTTATTGAGCCGCCCGGTGAGCTGGTCGCGCACCTTGCCGGGCAAGTCGGCGGCCAGCAACTGGTCGCTGCCAAGGTACACGCGGCCATCACGGGCCACGGCGACGAGCACAGCGTCTTCCTTGTCCGCATCCTGCATCGCGATCGGGTTCATGGTCTTCACGAGGTCGACGGTGATGCCCTTGGAGAGCATCGGCGTCACCACCATGAAGATGATGAGCATCACGAGCATGATGTCGATCATCGGAACGACGTTGATATCGTTTACGACGTCCTCGGTGGCCTTCTTCTTCTTCTTTCCCATTGCCATAAACAATCTCCTGAGCGAAGTCTCTTGCGAGCCGGACTTCCCTCGGCGGCCCGGAACCGCCGCGATGGACGGTCCCGGGATCGCCGGAGGGCGAATTCAACTCGCGTGGGCCGCTGCCAAACTCCGGACCAAGCCGCTTACTTGGCGGCGGCGCGGGACTGGGACTTCTTCAGGAAGTAGTCCACGAGTTCCGAGCTGGAGTTGCTCATCTCGACGTCAAAGGCCTTGATGCGGGTGATGAAGTAGTTGTACATCCACACCGCGGGGATGGCCACGAACAGACCGATGGCGGTCGCCACGAGCGCTTCCGAAATACCGCCGGCCACGGCGCCGAGACCGGTGGACTTTTCCGTCGAGATGCCCTGGAACGCGTTGATGATGCCGACCACCGTACCGAACAGGCCGACGAAGGGAGCAGTGGAGCCGATGGTCGCCAAACCGCCGACGCCGCGTTCGAGTTCGGAATGCACAATGGCGGAAGCGCGCTCAAGCGCACGCCCGGACGCTTCCACATGTTCACCCGGAATTTCGTTGCTCACTTCATGAGCGCGGAACTCCTGCAAACCGGCCACAACCACCTTGGCGAGGTGGCTCTTCTTGTAACGGTCGGCGATCTTGATGGCCTCGTCGAGCTTGCCTTCGCGCAGAGCGCCCGCCACGGCGGGAGCAAACAGGCGCGACTGCTTCCGCGCGGCGTTGAACACGATCAGACGGTCGATCATCACACCGATCGACCAGGCGGACATGATGAACAAGATGATGACGACGGCCTTGGCGAGCCATCCCATCTGGTCCCACATGCCCCGGAGGTCAAACGAAATGGTCTCCTGAAGGAACAGGAACGCCCAGAGTTGAAGCTGAACAAACATGTTGTCTTAAGTCTCCTGCGAGTTGAATTTGCTAATCCGGTACAAACTTACAAACCAAAGTGCTTACTGGCTCAACGTGAAGTTCACGTCGATCTGCGTCACCACTTCCACGGGCTCGCCGTTGAGCAGCGTGGGGTGGTAGCGCCACTGTTTCACCGCATCGGTGGCCGACTGCACCAGCAGCGGGTGACCGCTGATCATAGTCAGGTTGAGGATCGAGCCATCCCGGCCAATGATGGCGGTAAAGCGAACTGTGCCCTGAATGCGAGCCTGCTTGGCCAGCGGAGGATACTGAGGGCGAGGCTGGTTGATCAGACGCGCCTTCTGCACGTTGCCGCCGACGTTAATGCGTTTCGGCGCCGCGGGCTTTTCTACCTTGACGGGGGGGGGAGGCGGAGGCGGAGCGGCCGAAGCCACGCCACCAATGATGCCGCCGATCACGCCACCAGGCGTTCCGCCCGGCACGCCGCCCGGCACGCCGCCGACCACGCCAACCGAAGTCGCGACGGGAAGCTCATCCTCCTTGATCATGGCGATCTCCTTCGGAACCTGCTTCGGAGCCATGAGCTTGGAGCCGTCGAACTGCCGGGGAATCACTTTCTGCACTTTCACAACCTGAGCGGCAGGCGGCGGCGGGGGAGGAGGAGGAGGAGGGGGCGGGGGCGCAACCAGCATGGTGCTGAGCGCCGTCTTGGGAAGCAGTTCCGGGTTGAGCAGCGGGATGATAATCGCCACGATGATAAACACGATCTGCATTGCGAACGAAAGCATCACCGTCCAACTCTTGTTGGTTTTCGCTGAGCCTTCCACGAACGATTGTTCGAACATGGGCTACCTTCTCCTTCGATCCAGGCCCCTGGACAGGCCAAGGGCGGTTCTCTGCAACTTTGGACACCGGATTGGCGGTGAAGTTCCCGCGAATCCCCTCATTTGGTGTCTTTTTCTCACTTCTTACCTCTGCGCCGGCTCTCCACCATGTCATGCCAGGCCACCAGGATCGGACTGGCAATGAAAATGGACGAGTAGGTTCCAATCAGTATACCGGCCACCAACACGAACGAAAAACCGTTCAGCACCGGACCGCCAAACACGAGCAGAGCCAACGCCGTAATGAAAGTCAGGCTCGAGGTCAACACGGTCCGGCTCAGTGTCTGATTGATACTATCATTTACCACCTTGGGATAGGGATCGCGCCGGCTCAACTTCAACGTCTCGCGAATGCGATCGAACACCACGATGGTGTCGTTCATCGAGTAGCCAACCAGAGTCAGCAGGGCCGCCACCACATTCAGCGAGATCTCTTTGTCGAACAGCGAGAAAAGCCCCAGGGTGATCAGGACGTCGTGGATCACGGCGATGACGGCGGCGGCGCCGTACATCAGCTCAAAGCGGAAGGCAATGTAGATCAGCATCCCGCCGAGTGCGTACACCGTAGCCAGGAACGCCTTGTTCCTGAGTTCACGGCCGATCTTCGGACCCACCGCCTCCGCGCCGCGAATGCCAAACGGGGCCAGCGCGCATTCCTGTAAGATCACCTCCATCATCGCCGGCGTGAGACCCTCGATCGCCTTCAATTCGTCGAAATTTCGGATCAGCCCGGACCGCGGAGGCGTATTCCGGTAATTCGTCATCGCCCCGGCCAGACGCTCGAGTTCCTGGTCGCTGATGCCGATCGAAACCCGCTGAAACGGTTCGCGCAGCCGGTCGACCAGCATCTGACTTGACGCATTGTTGAAATCGAGCTTGCCGCCCGGATCGCCGAAGGCTTCGGCGAGGGCCTCCACCATCAGGCCCCGAGCCTCCTGGATGGCCTTTTCCTGCGCGGCTGAATCCTGCGTGGCGTCCAGCATCGTGGAAACGATCACCTCGTGCTCGGTGGAAACCTCCTGAACCGAAATCTCCCCGGGAATCTTGCCCGAGACGGCGCTACGGATCTTATCAATGGGCGGTGCTTCGGCAAAACGGACGCTGATGTTCGCTCCACCGGTGAAGTCGATGCCGTACTTCAGACCGCCTTTCATTATCAGGCTGCCCACGCCGGCGGCCAGCAAAAGGACCGACAGGGCATAGAAAATGCTCTTGCGGCCGAGAAAATCGATATTGGGGTTCTTAAATAGCTCCATGGGGTTCGCACACACGGGCGCGGAGCCTTCGCTCCACGCACCGGCTGACCAGCTTCGGGCCCCGGATCAGGAACCCGCTCAACTTATCACAAAACACTTAGATACTCAATTCGATCCTGCCGCGCTGCCGGCCAACAATCCATTGGAACATGGCGCGCGAGACGAAGACCGCGGTGAAAACGTTTGCCACGAGTCCGATCACCAGTGTCACCGCAAAGCCGCGGATCGCCGGAGTGCCGAACATGAACAGGAACGCACAACTCACGACCGTGGTGACGTGAGTGTCGATAATTGTGAGAAAGGCCTTGCTGAATCCGTTGTCGATGGCGGCGAGCACAGCCTTGCCCGCCTGCAGTTCCTCGCGAATGCGCTCGAAAATCAACACATTGGAATCCACAGCCATGCCGATCAGCAGGATGATGCCCGCAATACCCGGTAGCGTCAGCACGGCGTCGAGGTATGCCAGGATGCCCACCAGCAGCACCGCGTTCAGAATCAACGCCACCGTGGCGTTGATGCCGCTCATCCGGTAGTAAAACAGCATGCAGATGATCACCAGGCCGATGCCCGCCGCCGCCGCCGTCAGGCCCTGCCGGATCGAATCCGCGCCCAGCGACGGCCCCACCGTCTGCTCCTGCAAATACTGCACGCCAGCGGGCAACGAACCGGCTCGCAGAACCAGCGCGAGATCCGAAGCGTCCTGCTGAGAGCCTGCGCCGGTGATGCGCCCCTGGTCCTCGATGCGGCTCTGAATCACGGGAGCACTACGGACCTGATTATCGAGTACGATGGCCAGCCGGTTATTGATGTTGGCCTCCGTGAACCGGCCGAAGCGGCCCTTGCTCTCCTGGGAGAGCACGAATGAAGTTTCCCACTTGCCGAACTCATCCTGCATCGGGCGGGAATCGCGAAGATCGCGCCCCGTGACCACCGGCGTGCGAGCCACCAGGAACCACCCCTCGCCCTGCTCGCCGGCCCGCGGCGTGGAGCGCAGGAGCTTGGTGCCGAGCGGAAGAACGCCGCCGTTAGCCGCATACGCGTCTTCCTGGCGAGGGTAGGGACCACCCTTCACCTCATAGAGTTCCAGTAGAGCCGCGGTCTGCAGAATGGCTTTCACTCGCGCGGGATCGTCGAGTCCCGGCAGCGAAATGAGGATCTCCGCCTCGGAGTCGGCGCCGCCCCGCTGCTGCACGCTTGCCTCAGCGAGACCGAGACCGTTGATGCGGCTTTCGATGGTCTGCATCGCGCCCTCGAGAGTCTGGCGCTTCAACTCAAGCGCTTCACTCGTCTTCACCTGAAGGCGGTAATCGGTCGAAGAAACGCCGGTGAGGTTCCAGGCCGGCATCATCTCGTTCATCGCCGAGCGGAACGCGGCGATGCGGTCGGCGGGCACGCCCTTCACGGCGATGGAGGTCTGTTCGGCGTCGTCGAGAGAGGTAGGCTCGTAGTCAAGTTCCACGGCGCTAAAGGCGATGCCTTGCCGGTTCAGTTCTTCCTTGATGCGCTCAACCTGCGTTGCCGCCTCGGCCTTGAACGCGTCCTGCAACTGTACCTGTAGCACCAGCAGGGTGCCGCCGCGAAGGTCCAGACCGAGCTTGATGTTCTCTTCCCAGTTGGCGACTAGTTCATCCTTGGACTTGGGCAACCCGATGATGCCGTATAGACACACCAGGGTCGTCAGCACAATGATCAGCGCTTTCCATTTCAGATTGCTCATAGTGGATGATTACCGGTTTCTCAGGACTTTTTCTCAAGATTCAGCAGGCTGGATACGGCGCCGCGGGCCATCTGGAGCTTCACGCCGTCGGGCTTCACACGGATGATGATCGTGTCGTCATCGTTCAGAGCGACGATCGATCCGACCACACCGCCGTTCGTGAGGACGTGATCTCCCGCCTTCAGTTCGGCCAGCATCTTGGCCTGCTGCTTCTTCTGTCGTTGCATCGGCATGAACAGGAGGAAGTAGAAGATGCCGAAGATGACAATGATGGGAAGGAATTGCAGCAGCGGATTGGCCGCCGGGGACGATTGTAGGAGAAAAAAACTCATTGCTGCATACCGGGTCCGGCCTGGCGCGAGCCCACGACAGCCGTACTCACTCCACCCTTAGGAACCTCCCGTAAGATCACCAGAGGCGAGGGGCGATGTGCGCACGGATCGCAGGAACGCAGGAAACGTCCCAAGCACAATAGACTCGCGCATTCGGCGCATGATGTCAAGGTAATGGGAGAGGTTATGGAGCGTCGCCAGTGTGCTGTACAGCATTTCTCCTGCTACGAACAGATGGCGAAGATAGGCCCGCGAATAGCTCCGGCACGTGAGGCAGCGGCAGGCTTCGTCGGGGGGGCGGGGATCTTCGCGATATTGTGCCTGCTTGATGATAAGCTTGCCCCGACTGGTGAAGAGGCAGCCGTTGCGCGCATTCCTCGAAGGCAGCACGCAATCCATCATGTCCGCGCCGCGGGCTACGTATTCCGGCAGTTCCGCAGGCATGCCCACGCCCATGACATAGCGCGGTCGGTCATGCGGCAGCAGCGGCGCGGCCGCTTCGGTCATAGCCATGCTCAGTTCGCGCGGCTCGCCCACGCTGAGCCCGCCGATGGCATAGCCGTCGGCGTCCAGTTCCCTGAGCTGCAAGGCACATTCCTGCCGGAGATTCGCGAACATCGAACCTTGGACAATCGGGAACAGCGCCTGCCTCGCCTCGGCTTCCCCGCCCTGCGCGCGAAAATGGGTGAAGGCGCGCCGGGCCCAACGCACGCTGAGTTCCATTGAGCGCCGCGCTTCCGGTTCGGCCGCCGGATAATCGGTGCACTCGTCGAGCACCATCATGATGTCGCTGCCGAGCGCCCGCTGCACATCCACAACCGACTCGGGTGTGAACAGATGCCTGTCGCCGTTCAGATGCGACTGGAACAGCACACCCTCTTCCTTCACCTTCCGCAGCTTATTCAGCGACCACACCTGAAAGCCGCCTGAATCAGTGAGGATGGCGCGGTCCCACTGCATGAATCCATGCAGACCGCCGAACTGCCGGATCAGCTCATGGCCGGGGCGAAGGTACAGGTGGTAGGTGTTGCCCAAAATGATCCGTGCGCCCAGTTCCTCAGCCAGATCCCGCTGCAGGACGCCCTTTACGGTCGCCTGCGTCCCGACAGGCATGAATACGGGCGTCTCCACAACACCATGAGGCGTGTGCAGACGTCCGGCCCGGGCGCCCGTTTCCGGGCAGACGGCCTCAAGTTCAAAAGGGATGGCGCGCAAGGAGTAAACTATGTAGTTTATCGCCACATGCCACTGCGGTTCTACAACACCTATTCACAACGTCTGGAGCAATTCCAGCCCCAGGACGGCCGGAGAGTCCGCATGTACACCTGCGGGCCGACCGTCTACCACTACGTGCACATTGGGAATTTCCGGACCTTCGCCTTTCAGGACGTCCTGCGCCGCACGCTCCGGGCGCGCGGCTTCGAACTCGACCACGTCATGAACATCACCGACGTGGAGGACAAAATCATCCGCGGCGCCATGGAGCGCGGGCTTTCTTTGGATGACTATACCCGGCAATACACCGAGGCTTTCCTGGAGGACTCGGCGAACTTACGCCTCGAACAGCCCGAACGCCTGGTCTTCGCCACGCACCACATCGGCGACATGGTGCGCATGATCGAAGGTCTGAGCGAAAAACAGCATACGTATTCCAGCGAAGGATCTGTTTATTTCCGCATCGGCAGTTTTCCGGAATACGGCCGCCTCTCTAAAATTAATCTGGCCGGAAATATTGCCGGAGCGCGCGTGGACGTCGACGAGTACGAGAAGGACGACGCGCGGGATTTCGTGCTCTGGAAAGCGCGGAAACCTGGCGAACCTGGTTGGGATTCATCGCTCGGCTGCGGGCGTCCGGGCTGGCACATCGAGTGTTCCGTCATGGCGATGAAGTATCTCGGCGAGACTATCGACATCCATACCGGCGGCGTGGATCTCGTGTTTCCGCACCACGAAAACGAGATTGCCCAGTCGGAAGCCTATACCGGCAAGCGCTTCGTGCGCTACTGGTTGCACGCCGAGCACCTGATGGTGGAAGGCCAGAAAATGTCCAAATCGCTGGGGAATTTTTTTACTCTTCGCGATATTATTGAGCGCGGCTATTCCCCGGATGCGATCCGATATTTGCTAATTTCAGCGCCATACCGTAAGCAACTTAATTTCACGTTTGATGGCTTGAAAGCCGCCGCCACTTCTATCGAACGCTTGAGGAATTTTATGCTCCGTTTGAATAACGCCCGGCTCGGCGCTGGAGCGAATCCGGAATTCGAGGCCCGCACCGATACCGCGCGCCGCGATTTCGACGCAGGCCTGGACGACGACCTGAACACGGCGGATGCGCTTGCGGCCGTGTTCGAGTACATCCGCGACGCTAACACCGCCATGGACACCGGCGCCTTCCGCGAGGGCAATCTGGCGGGCGCGCAGGCGTTCTTGCAGCAATTTGACGCTGTTTTCGACGTCCTGAAACCCCTGGTCCGCGAAGACGCCTTGAGCGACGCCGAGATCGAGGCGCGGGTCGCCGACCGGACTGCCGCCAAAAAAGCGAAGGACTTTGCGCGCGCCGACGCCATCCGCGCCGAACTGCTGCAACAAGGCATCGTGCTGGAAGATACGCGCGATGGCGTGCGCTGGAAAAGGAAGTAAACGGCTGTGAAGATTCATACGAAGGCGGTCCACGCGGGAGACCGCAAAAAGGCGCAAAGCCAGATCCCCGTCGCCACGCCGGTCCATTTCGCGGCAAGTTGGATTACGGAGGATACCGCTGAGCTTGACCGCATCTTCGGCGACGAGCAAAAGGGCTTCAGCTACTCGCGCTATGACAATCCAACCAACGCGGCGCTCGAAGAACTGATGACTTCGCTCGAAAGCGGCGCCGGGGCGCTCGCCTGCGCTTCGGGCATGGCGGCTCTCGAACACGCCCTGAAGGCAGCGCTTCTCGACCGCCGCAAGAGCGTCGTATGTGCCCGCGACATCTACGGCGCCACCATCAAATTGCTGATGGACGTGCTCGGCCCCTTCGGCATCGAAACGGCCTTCGTCGATACAAACGATTTGGCCGCGGTGGCCCAAGCCCTGGACGAACACAAGCCCGGCGCCCTGCTGATGGAGACCATCTCAAATCCCCTGCTCCGCGTGGGCGCGCTCGACGAAATCGCAAAGCTCTGCCGCGCCCGCTCAGCAGCCCTGATCGTGGACAATACGTTCGCATCGCCGCTGCTGATGCGCCCGCTGGAGTTGGGCGCGCATCTGGTGGTCCACAGCACCACGAAGTACCTGGGCGGGCACGGCGACACGCTTGGCGGCCTTGTGATCTCAGACGAGGAACATCTCGCGACGGTGCGGCGCCTTTCGCGGGTGGCGGGACCCGTTCTGGGCCCCATGGAAGCGTTTCTGACGATGCGTGGCGTGAAGACGTTCGCCCTCCGAATGGAGCGGCAGTGTCATAACGCCCGCGCATTGGCGGCATGGCTCCGCGCGCATCCGCGAGTGGCGGCGGTATACTATCCCGACGATCCGGCGCATCCGGATGCGGCGGTGGTGAGGAGACTGCTGCCCGAAGGGCTCTACGGCGGAATGGTGAGCTTCGAGATCGCAGGATTGGAGCGCACGGGCATCTTCGCCTTCCTCGACCGGTTGAAGCTCATCGTCAAGGCGACTTCTCTCGGTGACGTGCACACCATGGTCCTTCATCCATGGATCAGTTCGCATCGCGACGTCCCGATGAAGCAGAAGGAGCGGATGGGGATCAAAGAGAATCTGGTGCGCTTATCCGTCGGTATCGAGGCGGTAGAGGACATCATCTCCGACCTCGAACAAGCCCTGGCCTGAATGTTTGACAACGGCGCACGCAGTTCGGTACAACAATAAGAGCAGCAAGGCACTCCTCAGTAGCTCAATGGTAGAGCATTCGGCTGTTAACCGAAGGGTTGTAGGTTCGAGTCCTACCTGAGGAGCCAAACTCCCCTCCCCCACCGATTTTCCCGCCGTTAGTTGACTCCCCGCCGCCTCCTGTAAGTCCTTCATTCGCCACAGTTTGGCGAAACTCGTTTTCTCCGGTTTTCTCCCCATTCCGGCCTGGACTGCCAAGGTGACGACCACAACCCGTCTCCGAAGCCACTTTCTCCCCGTCTCCGCCCGTTTTCGGGTCTTGGTTAACGCCTCCGACAGGTTGTCGGTCAGGCCGGATGTTCTCGAACTTCACGGTCGTTGTTAGCAGCGGGAGAATGTGCCGTTGGCATCAGCCGAGACTGGCGGCAGGGTCATCCTCCGCGCGGCTTATCGCTTCGAGTCGAGTCCCGCCTGAACGGCCAGCAGTGCGCCCCGGTGACGCTCGCCGGAGGGCGTTTCTCCCCGTCCCTGGTGCGATTCGCTGAGTTGGTTAACGGCTCCGCCGGGTTATCAGAATCCAAGTAGGACGTGCCGAACCCGCACGGCCCGGTCGGTGAACACCTGGGTTCCAGGGCAGCTTCCGCCCCCCCCAACGGCTGCGGTTCCGCACCTTGCGGAAGCCGTTTCTGGATCTTGCACTATACAAATCCAGCCCGGCATAGGCGGCCAAGCTCCCAGATAAGCTCCGCAAAAACCAGGGTCCTTGGCAGAACCCGAGTTCGATCCATCGGCCGGGTTGCATCCCTGGTCTTCAGGGAAGGAAACTCAAGCCCAGGAATCCGTCCGGAAATGGGGGCGCGTCGCCTCGATGCGAGCCGGTAGAGCTTCTTCACAGGTGACGCCCAGATACGTGGCGGCCCGCGTCGCGCCCACGTAAAAGAAACGCTGAAAAAGGTCCGGTATCCGCCGCGCGAGACCGTCGATGCCGACAAAAAACACGGCCTCGAATTCCAGGCCCTTTATATGCTGGACGTCGAACACGCGCACTTCGCTCGTATCCCCGACGACTCGGCCTTCCTTGCAGCCGACGATTGGGATGTTATGTTGCTCCAAAATGCGTCGGGCGTCCACGACCAAGGGATCGATCAGATCGTCGCCGTCGACGAATACCGCGATAGACGGTAATCTGCCGATCGCTCTCTCCACTTCGTAAATGCGTTCCCCCAGCCATTCCGCGAGTGATTCTCCCGAAAGACCTTCGCCGAGTAACGGCCAAACATCCGCTTCCTCGCCGCCGCGTGGCGGCTTTGTCACCACAGCCCCGTCTTCGTCGAGTGTGGACAGTGCGTCCGCCAAATCACGCAGCCTTTGGCTCTGGCGGTATCCGATTTCGATTTCCTTGATATCGATTTGAACTCCGGTGACCCGGTTCACCCAATCGATCTCGGTTCGGTTTCGAATTCCGTTCGATGTGATCCGCTGACGGAGGTCTCCACAAGCGAACCACGAGCGCAAACGTGGGTTCGATAGCTCGATCATGCAGGCGAGTTGCACCGCCGACAAGTCCGTGGCTTCATCCACAAAGACCTGCATGAAATAACGGTTCTTAATGTTTTCCAGCCAGTCCTGCGGCGTCACGTTTTCCAGACGTCGTCCATGGGAAAATTGCAGCAGGACTCTGGCATGGCGGAGCATCACGAGAATGACCACGTCCACTTCGTCAGGCGTGATCTTGTTGCGGGCCAGGAAGGTCGTCGTCGCTTCACGCGCAGCGAAGTGACGCCCATCCCGCACCGACTGGCGCCGGAAGCGCCCATAGAGAACCGGTAGGCCGAGCACGAACGTCCGCGGCGCCTGGACGAGCGTCCGAAGCTGGGAACGCGTGACGATACTCGTGCCGACATCGACGAACTCGCTTTCGGGAGGCACCCTGTTCCCGACGAGTTCGATGACCCGTCCCGACTGGCCACCAATCGAGCGGCGACCTTCCGCGACGGCTCGCGCCCATCCTCGCAGAGCGTTCAGCAGAAGGTTCGAAGCTTCGAGCCGCGCGTTCGCGGGCGCAGGCGCCAGCTCGGCCGTTTCGTCGACGTCTTCCTCCGTCTCCTCGATCTCCTGCGCCTTGATGGCCGGAAGCGCCGCGACGATTTCATCCAGAAGGGACCTGTTCGCGTTCAGCAGCTTGTTGAAGATTTTCTTGATGTCTTCCGATATGCGATCCCCGATACGCTTAACCTCGGATTGCAGAGCCTCGGTCTCGTCGAAAAGCTTTAGAACATCACGAATTCCCAGTCGCTGGCCGCCTTCGAGAGTCCGCCGGAGATTGGATACGGCTCTGCCGACCATTTCGTCTTCCGATTCCGCAAGACCGTTGAGAGCGTCATTGAAACGCTTCAACAGATTCGTTTCGGCGTACGCGGAGAAATCGTCATGAAGCCGCGCGATACCGTGGCTGGAGGCATCGACGAGCAGACCGCTGTTGGATTCGAGTTGAAACCGACCGGAACTTGCCGAGCGGAGAATACCAAGGACGTTTCGTGCCAGGTCATGGCGCTCTTTTTCCCACGTCCGTACGTTATCGGCGTCCGGAACGCCTTCCTGGTTGAACGCCTCTCCGAGATACTTTTTGAGAAGCTCGGTGGGCGAAAACATAGCCCAGCCATTCCTCCGGAAAAGATTGTCTCGAATGTAATTCGACATAAGACCCTCTTCGTCTTCCGTGACGACAGAGGGGGTCCGCTTCTGCGCGAGCCGCTTGATGAGTGTCGTCGTCTTACCTGAGCCGGGCGGCCCGAAGAGCAATACTTGACGATCGAGGGGCAGGCGAAACACCTCGCCCTGAAATTTATCCAGGATCGGTTGGTCACGAAGCGCGATGCGGTCTACGACCTTGCGTCGCATCCGGTTTCGCTCCAACTCGGCCGCGGCAGCTTCCTGTTGGAGACGGCCCAAAAAGTCTTCGTCTGCGAGGCGTCCGCGCTTTATCTCTTCGAGTACATGCCGGAAGGACTCGTGCCCAAGCGCGTCAAGCACGTCGCCCTGCGGCATCGTCTCGAATATGCGCACGAGGGCATCCCACACGTCGTCGCGCGAAGTCGGGCTGAAAACCGACCGTTTGACGATGAGACCTTCGCGGCCTTTGACGACCGCCGTATCCCCGGCTTCGTGTTCCGCGAGCCGTCCGAGGTCCGCTCGAGAGGTCACGAGTTTTGCATCCGTGAGCGCCCGTCCCAAACCGGCGACCGAAGGTCTGGAGAAATAATAGGTTTCGGTCTGTTTGCCGCTGCCTTCCCAATCCACCTCTACCCGAGCCACAAAAGGTTCGTGAATAAGCCGCCTCAGATCGTCTCTAACCGCGGTGTTGATCGCTCCAAGATTGCTTTCCGGTCTGGCAGGGCTGACCATGGAGTTGGTAGGACGCACGAGAGTGTTGGTGGATATCGCCGTCGATCCGGAGAGTTCCGTTCGTGCCGCTTGGGCGACGGTCCTCAGAGCTGCGAAAATCTGTTCTCCAACCTCAACAAAAATTCGCTCCAATCCCTCGTCGCCCGTCGGCGAGGTATTTTGGGCGCTTGCAGCGGCCTCGCCCTCCTGAACTGGAATCGGAACTACAGGCTTCACTGCGCGAGTTTGCATAGCCAATCTCCTGCCAGGTCTTTAGTAATCAAAATTTTACCGCTTTGCGTACTCTCGGTCATTCGCCGTGGCTCTGCATTTGTACGTCCAACGTGGCTGTTTCAGCGGGAGCAAGGCTGAATTCCTCGCGGCAGCGCCTCGTGTACGCTGACGCTGTGCTGGGTGAGGTGTCCGACCAGTCCCGGTAAGACCTCACCTCTCGGCAGTCCACGCCGGACAAATCGTGCTCCCGCGTATAGAGTTAACAGCCGCCGCAATGCGCGGCGGTGAACCACCCCACCAGACGCCGGTTCGACCGCGCAGCGGAGATCGCCGTGGGCGGTCTTCCAAGGAAACCGCTGATACGGGATCACGATGCCGCACTCGATCAGGCAATCCGCGAGGTCGCTACCTTCTTCGGACTACCATCTTCGACTATGCACTCGTCCATCTGCTGTTCCCCGAATCGGCCGGACTTTCCACTTGACCTCCTGGAAACCCGAATGAGGCAACTTCCACGGTGAGGATGGCAGCCCTCCGGGCAGCCCGCCTTCAGCGCTCGTGGCCGGTCCTGCTCAGCATCTGCTTGACTTTGGCGATCTCAAAAGGTGGATCTCTACGGTGAATCACCGCGTGGCAATTCGGACAGACAGGGCGCAGGTCCTTGATCGGATTCAAGACGTAGGTACCGCCCGCCCGTGCTATCGGCTTGATGTGGTGAACCTGAATGTAATCCGAGGCTTCCTCACCGTACGCTTCCCGGAAGTTGAAACCGCAGACGACGCAATTCCGGCCGTGATGCCGCAAGCAAGCTTCACGAGCTTCATGATTGCGTTCATATGCGTTTACGGTGACCTGGTGTACGGCTCCCTCCTGGTACCCAACCCCATTTTCGACTTCGTCTGCCGAGACCTGATCGGGGCGCCGGGTGAACTTGCCCTGTGACCCTTGTTCCAGCATCGCAGCCGCCGAGATTATCAGATCGGCGGCCCTCGGCAGGTCCTGCTCGCCCGCGATGTGAAACACCGAATGGAACCGCTCCGCCCATGCCCCCGTGGACGGGGTTGGCTTTAAGTCTTGCTCGGAGTCGGAATCCAGGGGTAGGAAGAGTCGAACACCTCCCTGCGACGGATTGAGTCGCGCGACTGCTCCCGAGGCCCCGGCCCTAAACGCAGCCCAGTATTTCGCTTCCGTGTAGTTCAGTTGTGGAATCCGTTCGCGGAGCCTCTGCAGCCACGTTCGCGTCGTGTGGCTCGCCCGAACGAGTTTGGATTCCGTTGCCATCGGTCACTGGAAGAATCGCTAGCGATTGTATCGGATCGACCATGGTCCGCGAAAATTGGGCAGCCAGGCTGGACACTTTCCACAATCTCCGCGTATATAGTTAACGAACGCGGCAAAACGCCGCGTCGATCACATCCACCAGACGCCGGCTCGACCGCGCAGCGGAGATCGTCGTGGGTGGTTTCCCGAAGGAGACCCCTCATGCCCGATCACGATGCTGCGCTTGACGAGGCCATCCGCGATGCCGGCGCCATCCTCGGCGAAGTCCTCGCCCGGCTCATCTTCCCCGATCCACCCACCTTCTCGGTTGACTCTCCAGAGACAGAGAGCCCTCATGTCACTACCGGTTAACACCATGAAGACAGAGACCAAAATCCGAAAAGAGATCGAGGCCCTGCGCCACCTGACCACCGCCCAGCTGAAGCAGAAGTACTGCGAGGTCTTCGGCGAGGAATCGCGATCCAACCACAAGCAGTTCCTATTCCGCCGCATCGCCTGGCGCATCCAGGCCAACGCGTGGGGCGGGCTCTCCGAACGAGCGAAACGCCGCGCACTGGAGATCGCGAAAGATGCGGACCTCCGGATCCGCGCCCCGAAGAACTTCCTGCTTGACACCGCTGACGTGGCGCGCACGGCGGAGGCGCGCGTCGCTCCCGGCGCGGATCCGCGGCTCCCGCGACCGGGGACCGATCTGGTCCGGCGATACCGTGGCAAGGACATCGTCGTGCAGGTTCGGCCGGACGGCAACTTCGAATGCGATGGCCGGATCTACACCTCGCTCAGCAAGGCCGTCACAGCGGCCACCGGGACCCGCTGGAACGGGTTCACCTTCTTCTCGCTTGGCCAGCGCCCGGGGGTGAAGCATGGGTAGTGCTGGCAAGGAGAAGGCACCGAAGGTCGTGCGGTGTGCCATTTACACGCGCAAGTCCACCGACGAAGGGTTGAATCAGGATTTCAATTCGCTCGATGCGCAGCGGGAGTCCGGAGAGGCCTACATCCGCAGCCAGGCCGGCGAAGGGTGGACCCTGCTGCCGGAACTGTACGACGACGGCGGCTACACCGGCGCCAACATGGAGCGCCCCGCACTGAAGCGCCTGTTGGACGAAGTGCGCGCCGGCGGCGTGGATTGCGTCGTGGTCTATAAGGTCGACCGGCTGACGCGATCCCTGCTCGATTTCTCGCGCATCGTCGAGGTGCTCGACAAGCACGGTGTCAGCTTCGTGGCGGTCACGCAGCAGTTCAACACGACGAGTTCGCTGGGGCGATTGACGCTCAACATCCTCCTTTCGTTCGCTCAATTCGAACGGGAGATTATCTCGGAACGAACGCGAGACAAACAGGTCATGGCCCGCAGGCGCGGCAAGTGGACGGGCGGGCACGTCCCGCTGGGCTACGATCTGGCGAACAAGGCGCTGATCGTCAACGACACGGAGGCCACGCGGGTGCGACAGATCTTCGAGTGGTATATCGAGGGCCACACAGCCACTGGGATCATCGCGAAATGCGCGGACCTGGGCTGGGCCAGCAAGCAGTGGGTGACCCAGGAGGGCCGGACTTTCGGGGGACACCCGATGCGGAAGTGCCACCTGTACCAGATGCTGGCCAATCCGTTGTACGCCGGCCGCATCCGGGCCGCTGGGGAACTGGTCACCGCGGGCCACGAGGCGATTATCGACGAGCGGACATTCGACCTGGTCCAGGCGAAGCTGAAGGCAAACACCCGCAGTTCGGGCGCTCCGCGCACCCACAAGGCGGCGTCGCTGCTGCGCGGGATTCTTTACTGCGCGGGCTGTGGGTCGGCAATGACCCCGAGTTACGCCTGTAAGCAGAACCGGCGGTATCGCTACTACCTCTGTCCCCGTTCGTCGAAGCGGAACGGCGGGACCTGCGCCACGAAGGCGGTTCCGGCCCAGTCGGTCGAGGAAGCCGTGATCGCAAGCCTGGGGAGGTTTGCACTGGCGCCTGCGGTCGTCCAGGAGACTGCGAGGACGGCGCGACGGCGCGTGGCCGGCGAGTTGGACAGGCTCCGCGAGGAGCTGAAGGCGGTCAACGTCCGCGCCCGCAACGCAAAGTCGCAGTTGGCCCGCATGCGGACACCGGACCTCGTGCACCAGACTGAACTCCGGGAAAAGATCGCCACCGGCGAAGCCGCCGCCGAGGAGCTACGCGCCGCGATCGCACGCGGAGAAGGGATCCACCTGGATGAAGGCGCTGCCCGCGAGCGGCTGGGCAACTTCGCCCAGATCTGGCAAGCGATGAACGGTGAGCAGCAGGCGGCTCTGCTGCGCCGGTTGGTCGAAGGTGTTGGGTACGATCCCCGGGGCGACAAGGTCAAAATCACGTACAACTCAGCCGGGATCAAGGAGTTCTGCACGAAGGGAGGATCGAGATGACCGAGACCTGCGAAGAAGTGGTGGTCCTGAAGCGCGGCCCGCGCGGCAGGCGCGCCAAACCGAAGCCCGCCGCGGAGGAGGTGCCACCGCCGCGCATCCCGCGGATCACGCGGTTGATGGCCTTGGCCATCAAGTTTCAGGACATGGTCGATAGAGGTGATGTGCGGGACTACGCGGATATCGCTCGATTAGGGCTGGTGACGAGAGCGCGGTTGACGCAGATCATGAACCTGACACTGCTGGCGCCGGAGATTCAGGAATCGATCCTATTCCGTGAGCCAATTGAAGTCTCCGAAAGGCACGTCCGGCGCATGACCTCAGAGGTCTGTTGGCAAGCCCAACGCCAGCGATGGAATGATACGAACTTCGCCCGATCGAGCATTTGAGCACATCTGAAGGCGCAGATACTCGTTAACCAGCCAGTCACCGAGGTCAATCAGCTTGCCTCCGAGATACGCCGGAAGACAAACCGGCTAGGAGTCGTTCCCACGCCGGTCTCATGTTCTTCGATGACGATCCTGCCCTCGTAGACAAAAGGTGAATGGTGTCGCTTGCGGTAGAACAAGTGGACTTCGTCACCGTTCGAGCTTGAGTTGATCAAGCGGTCGTCATTGGAGCGCCCGTCCTCTCCCTCCATCCGGAGCACTTCGCCATCGAAGATGTCACGGTATTGCGGAACGTCTTTCTGCTTCTCTTTCGTAATGAACAAGATGATCACATTTTCATTCGCGGGCGTGACCACGCCCCTCGCCAGAGCCGCCCACCCTTTATACCCCCAAAGGCTTGCGAGGAACGGGCGGTCGTAACTACCACCCACCCTTAGGGACTCAAACGAAACAGGCATCCCGTTCAATTTATCTCAATGTGCGGGGTACTTGCGAGGTCATGGAGCATCGGAGCATCGGCAATCTCAGTGCCTCAAACGCCAGGCAGACGTGTCTGTGTCAAGATTAAGATCAGGAGGATCGCGTGGCATCGAAGAATCACAGGCCGACGGCGTCGACGGCATTCTTGGTCAACCACCTTGCGGAGCAACTGGAGCAGTACCATCGCGACCTTCCGGAGCTGGCGCTACGGGAACGCGTTCTGCGGCTCATCGACCTCCAGAGCTCTTTCCGAAAGCTGGGGAAGGCCGTTGTAGCGGAAGCTGGCTTCACCGCCGGAAGCGCCCGCGATCGAATCCGTCAGTACTTGATGGTGCATTCCGGAGAAGTGATCGATGGCACAGAACTCGCCGTCATCGCCGGCATCTCAGAATACGCCAGGAGGGTCCGGGAGCTTCGAGATGAGGGACTCGGAGTAATCGCAGGACCCGCAGTCGATCCCTCAACAGGTCTAGCACTTCGACCAGACCAGTATCTCCTCCCCAAACGACCTCCACAACCGAAGCGCTTCGTCGGTTCAACGACCTGACAGGAGAAATCCCGACGCTATCGGTGTCCAGGAGTGCGACTCCCAGGTCAAACGAAAGGCCTGGGTTGACACCGGCTCAAGAAAGGCGCACCTGCACCGCCGGAATGGCTGCTTGTGCGAGAGGTCTTCGACCACCTTCACGAGAAGGGAGTGTTGAACTGCGTCATAAGTCAAGATATGTCCAATCTTCAAGGCACAAAGTGCCGAGGCATACCATAAACAACAAGTAGAACTCCCACGGTCGAACTCGTCGCAAAGCTCCGCTGAGTCTCGCCAGAGGGCGAGCGACAGATCCCGTATCACCTTGTAAAGCTGAAGACCTTTCAACTTTCGAAGCCCGTCAAGAGCAACCACGCAAAACACATCGCCTGAGATCTTCTGAAAACGGCAGAAGTCTGTGTTGGAGATACTCTCCCAATCTAGGACGTCGCGACTCCTACAGCGAAGTGCCACGGCGTTGTCCAAAACGAACGCGGCTGATTCCCTAAGCGCGGCTGCAAATGAGTCTCCACAAGCCGCTTCATCGATCAACGAAGGGTAGGCCAAGGCGTTTTCGAACCACAAGTCCCCGACGTGAGAATCCTCGACAATTGCTGTCGCCACCTTCACGGTGCCGTCCTTCAAAAGAAGCCGCGTTTCAAGGTCGAAGATGCCAAACGAAGCATCGGTGCCAACCATGGCCCTCTTCGAGGATTGATGCAGGCACCCCAGAGTGGCCTCTTTGAGCACTAGGTGGCCATGGCGATCGCTCCCGAAAAGGGAAATCGTGCCTTCGGTCGCACCTGCCGGGGTCCAACCGTGATTCGTCAGAAGACTCGTTTCACTTGCGAGGATTGCGGATGGCATTTTCTATTGATGGGAGGGGGGAAGCGAACAAGTCATCATCGACGAACACGGCGCGCCCTTTGTACGCCAAATGAGAGAGTAGCTGCTTGGCGATAAGTTTAGTGCCCCAGCCGCGTACTGGGAAGCATGCCAGTTGGGCGGCTTCAACACTGATGGCAGACTTCTCAGAGATCAGCGCATCCAACAACCCCAGCTTCTCATTCAAGACCGGAAGATTCATGCAGTGGGAGTACATTCTAAGCATGTTGCCGTTCACAGTGAGACACGGCAGCACCGTGCTGACACCGAACCGTAAACTGCGACCGATTATCGCGCCGAGAACTCGGTCGCCGACTTCTTCTCCGATCCTTTCTCTTGCGAGCTTTTCAAGTTGATTTCGCGTTAAGAGCAAATGCTCTCTGAGGCGCTCTTCGATTGTCTTCTGGATCCGGTCTACCGCTCCATTGAGCCAGGCGGCATCCGGAGCATACAATGTGATTCCGCCCAGCGTCACTGTGAAATATGGCACTCCGGGATCAGGTTGCCTGGTCGTGATGTCCGCCAGGCACAAATGATGGGGTCTACGATTCGCGCTCTGGGGCATAAGCGGCTCGCAACAAGTCGGTAGCTTCGTCGGCGTCAATACCTTTGGCGAGATCCTCGGCTTGGCCATAGACAAATGCAAACGCCTGGAGGACTTCCCGGGGACTTAGCACCACTCCGGCGTCGTTGTGAATGAAGCGGAGGATGGCATCAATAGCTCTAGGCTCAAACGGTGCCGTCAGGGGACCGGCGTAGTCTGGCGCACGGAAAAACGCAAAACGCCCGGTCAGAAACTCCTTCGCTTCGGCTTCATCCATCTCCGGAAGTGAAATGCTCGGCTTCTTTCCAAGCAGCGTTCTAAGCTCGGGCGGCACAAATTCGAGAGCGCTTTGCTCCAGCATGGACTGGATCGACAGAAGCATCGAAAAGTGACTTGGGGTGCGGCTGAAGACCGAACGGACGCATGAAAGAATCTTGTTTCTCGCTGGCGGCTTGAGTACACCGATCCTCTGAAACTCATCGACAAGAATCACCAAACGAACTCGATTTAGAGAGAAGGCGTGAGCGATGCTGCATAGTATGTCAGTGGCCGTGAGATCTTCCTCTATTCTCTGACTGATGCCGCTGCAGTGCCGCAGATCCCTCAACAGGGGACGTCCTCCTGCGAGCCAGTCTGCTACAAGCTCTTTCTCATTCGCGCTGCCATGGTGCAGTACGTTGGCGGCCCGAGAAACTGAGTCGATTATCTTTCCACGAGGGCAGTTCCCAATTAACGTTGCCACACGACTGAGGGGCAAGGCCGCGATGACTCGCCGATAAAGGTCCAAGAAATTGCGAATCTGTTCGGGCATTTCAACAAACACGCAGACGGTTCGCGAATCCGACGGTGATTCGTCCTGGAGCAGATACGCCAAATGCAATAGAGTATGTGTCTTTCCAGCGCCAAGGTTGGCCCACATCACATCCAAGGTCGAATCCGCCATCCTGTCCAAAGACCGCTTCAGGCGAAGCAGGCTTTCATGGACCTTGGCGCGCCCCGACCAACAGCGGGCGGAACGCTCATCCGCCACATTCGAAAAGGGCGAGTCGAGAAAGAAGCCGTCGGATGATGGTTGCTCAATCATCTTTATCAAACCTTCCTGGGATCCAGCGAGATATACTCCGCTCTCTGGCCGCTGGTGCCGCGAGCGAGGCGCGCAATTTCCGGATGGGTTCTGGCGAGTTCCTCAAGGCTGGCTCTTGCGCACCGAATCGAAACCGGGCTCTTCGTTTCTGCAAAGACTGTTGCAAGCCCGACAGCCAGGGTACCGATCTGATATGAGGTCGTCGGCGACCTAATCACATTAAGCAAACGCTGGAGAGGCTCCTTCATTTCAACCAAGTCCATTGCGTCCTGGCGCGTCGCGCTCCCAAGTAGACACGCGACAAGATTCCTCTCCAGCCAGTCAAGAGGATCCGACTCGGCCTTGAGACTTTCCACGAATGCTGATAACACGGGCGTCGGGTAGTAAGTGTACTCAAAGCGGTCGCGAGGGTCCTTACTTTTCTTGGTAAGAATGCCAAGGTCAACGTAGGTTTCCAGGCGCGAGGCAGTCCTGTGCCACGTTGTCGATGCCCCTCCGACGTCTCCGCTCTTCTTGCGGGCAGCTCGCTCAAGCTCACGAAGCTGTTCGGTTAGGTGAAACTTTTGCCGTGAGGTCAGATAGCGGGCTCCGTCGGCTTCATCTACCAATCCCTCCAGCGTCTTAGCAAACAAAACAGCCGCCTGACGCTTTTTGAGGGGCCAGGTCGTGGCCGCGAGCGCCACCAAGAGGCGGCTGAAGATGTCCAGATCGGATGAGAGGACGATGAAGCTGAGCAGAATTCTGTCGGTGCTTATGATGTATGGGTTGCCGATCCACGACTCACCGTTGCACTTGCCGTCCAGCTTCGCGAGTAACCGTGCCTCTGGAGTTGCCTGGGCGGTGCTCGAAATAAGGCCCGTGGCCTCGGCCCAATCAATAATGTGCGACAGGCCAGTCTTCGAACCTGACTTCGCGGAAACTGTGATGGCACCGACCTTTGACGGAACGTCGGGGCTTGCGAGGCACCGGTCTTGCCACCACACCGTGGCTGCATTGGAAGCATCCTTTCCATCGGTCAGGCGCAGGGCTCCAGCTGGCAGCTCTTCGATTACCAATCCGGGGTACCGCACTTCTTGCGCCTCCCCTTCGAAATCCTCACAAGTTGAAACGGAGGCTGACCGACTGACACACAGCCGCTTTCTATACAAGTACTCGGTCAACGCCGGGATCTCTTCCGGACCAACTGTGGAGTCACTGGTCAGAAGTTCCGCTGTGGCTTTTTCAACCCGATACCGAGAGCCACTCATTTCGGTCGCGACGTTCGACAGAACTTTAAGGTGCCCCAAACGGAGCATGAACTCATCGAGACCTGGAATCATGCGCCCCGACAGCAGAATCACGCTTCGTACCCCCCATGGGCTGTGATGCGGGGGCGGACCGCAATCACGCAACTGCGCTGAAGAGACGGAGCATTTCCGCATGAGAACAGTGCTTCCCCTTGGCTCAATCGCCTCAGTACCCCGTCGACGTCTGCGGTTTCTCCGTCAATTTGGATCTGAGTCGGAGCTGGAGATCGCATGCCCTTGGCGGCGACAGCGGCATCCTGAGGAGCGGTGAGTTGATGCGAAATGACGGTCTCAACCTGCGAGAGAAGGCTCTGGTCCAAAGCACTAGGTTGCTGGGTCGCCACGCCCAGCGACAAGCCATAATTCCGGCCCTCCTTCGCGTACTTCACAATGGCAGCGCTTGCGACGGACGACTGGCCGGTTCCAACAAGTACATGAGCCTCATCCATCAATACCCACGTTCGGGGTAAACCGGACGATACGAAAGCCTCGAGCGAGTGCCTCTCAGCTTGGGAAAGCGAAGCGTCTAAGTCAATTCGCTTCTGCGCAAACGAGACGTCTCGACGGATGCGCAGGATTTGCCTCAGCAAGACTGCAACGATGACCCTTTTCAGGGCATCGGGAACCCTGCCGAGCATCAGGACGGCCGTGCGAAAGGCCTGGATTACATTTCCCAATGGTGTCCCTGACCCTGTGAACAGCGGCAGGGCTGCGTAGCTCGTCATCCGCTGGCGGATACTTCGCAAGGTGGTGTCTTGGTAATTGCGTAAAATATCCGCGTCGGTGTTGAGGCAGTCCAGCAGTTCAGCAAAAGTGAATGTCGCAAAGCCGACAGCTTGAGTTCCATCCGTCCGAGTGTAGCCGTCGGTAGAAACGTGTTGCACGGCGTCGGCTATCAACATCCCACGCGGCTCCGTGAAGATGTCCACATCAAACAACGAGCCCCAATCATCCAAGGAAAGATCAGCGGGCGAAATGAATAAAGGGTTTACGCCAGGCGGATCGATGTCTGGACGTTCATATCCAGCGGGTACCCAAACATCGACATTTAAGGGCATTGAGGAAAAGCCCCGCTTCTTCATGACAGCAAACTGTTTCTTGATCTGGGGCGGGCCTTCATCCCCTAGAGCGAGAGTCGAAGTCCAGAATATGTCCATGATATCCAGAACCAGCGCGCCTCGCGGGGTTTCGAGGTGGGCTATCCGACTATCTCCACAACCCGCCGAGAGCCCTTCCATTAGCACGCCAAGCGTATAAGACTTGCCGGTCCCTCGCTTTCCGAAAGCGGCAATTACCTGTTCGCCGCTAACGTCCAACCAAACTTCCCGGAATGGGCCCGCTTCGGCGCTGTGGCCGAGCAGAAGTCGATCGGTACCCCTTTCGGACGGATCGCCCGCGACAATCGGCCCGGGTTTGCGAGTGGCATCAGGACTCAATTTGTAACTTGGCATGGCTGTATTGCTGACTACATCTCAAGAGAATCGAACACATCCGCAGTGATCAGCCGCTTACCCTTCTTGCCAGCTTGAAAAGCCAACTGATCGAGGCTCTGCGAGATGTCGCGTGGCTTTGCGTCCTGCAAATTGCGGTTGAAGTGGTCCAGGAAACGCGCTTGAGCGTCGACAGTGAAAGGGTAAGCGTCGCGTTCGTATAGCGAGGAGTCGATGGTCCCGGAATCAACAAGGTTCTGGACCTTGCCCCAATCGATGAATGCGTCGAGCAGTTTCCTCAAGTAGCTTTCAACGCCATTGGTCGCCAAGGTGTCGAGTCGATACGCGTGCTTTCCCAGCCTGTTTTGGATCTGAGGGTCCCAGATGGCTCGCGGCAGATGCTTCTCCTGCTTGCCGCTCACGGTGTAAATGAACCCGAAACTGCTGTTTTGATCGTCGAACACCAACTTATTTGCGGTGACCCAGTGATATTGGGTGGCCTCGTCAGCGTCTACATTTTCGAGCTTCGCCGCTTCGTCGGCAACGAAGAGCATTCGTTTCCCGTCATTGACAGTCCGGTACATCTCCCCTATTGCCAACAGTACTTGATAGAACTCCTGACTCTGATCGAGCGGTTGGCTGAAGCCCATGGTTGCCTGGCCTGGGACCTTGCGGCCCTTCAAATACTCAAAGCTTTGCACAACCAGGTCTACCGGTGGTTGCCCCGGTGAACTCAGCAAGATCTTGTTGAAGGCTTCTGCGATGTGAGAGGCGATGCTTTTGTCGCGCAACCCCTTGGCGACATTCGGCTCCTTCCCGCGATACAGGTGCACAAGGTTGATGAGAAAATCTAGGCCCAACGCATCCAGGAAAGGGCGGACGATGTCGTCGAAGCGCGATTTCTTGGTGATGTCCCCGATCTCAATGATCACCGGATAGGCGGGGTAATCTTCCGTATTTTGCTCCAGCCACCAGCGGATGTGATACATAAGGTGAGTTTTGCCAACCCCCCAATCGCCATAGATAAGCATCTTCACTGGCTTTCTGGTCGCGAAGCGCATCTCAATTCCGGTTATGATCTTCTCTTTGATCATGTCGTCGTGGCAGAAGATCAGATTGGCGTCCTCCGGCAATTCCGGGAGGAAGCTGGAACGCCCATCCTGCATACAGAACCAATCGCCAAGAATTAATGGCATTGTTATTTCTCCTTTTACTAGTAGCAGTCCTCCGCGAGCCGAGCGTCATCATCAGCGAACAGAGCGTTTGCGTAGCAAATGAGGTCTTGGATCATGGAAGAAATCTTGTCCGCCCGGCTCTCAAAGCTTGACCGAAACTCAATCGCGAGTTCAACGTTGTCACGATCTGCGCGGCGGGTGAAATTTGGTGAGCCCAGGAGTGCGTAGCGGAATCCATCGCACTCAAGAATGTATAGTTTTGCGTGGAGTTGCGGGTTGTAGAGTACCATCGGCCTCAGATTGGCATTCATGACTGCTAGAGCTTTCCGGTGCCAGCCTTCCTTGGGTGGACGCGTAAGTACCCGCACTGTCGCCTTCGATACGGTTGAAGCTTCGACTATCATGGCAAGAAAATCGCACCTGCCGGGGGCCTCGGTTACCCAAGGCGTTATGAGCGAGAGAGTCCGCAGCCTGTGGCGATTCGCGAAAGCAACCTCCGAGAAACGAGAGAGCGACCCCTCAGATACGATGTCGAAGGAACTCATCCGCGACCTTCCTGGGAGGTTGCGGCCCCGAGAAAGCGCTTGAGTCGATTGGAGAGATTGCCCGCCCCCACCTGGCACTCCCAAATGATCAGGACCTTCCAACCAAGCGAGAGCAGCGCCCTCCTGGCTTTCCGATCGCGAAGGGTATTCTTGTCGAGCTTCTTATTCCAGAACGGAACGTTAGAAGTCGGCCGAGTTGAACGAGAGCAGTTCCTGTGGCCATGCCAAAAACACCCGTGGACGAAGATGACAGCGTTGTGTTTTGGGAGCACTATGTCAGGGCGCCCAGGCAGGTCGTCGCGGTGAAGGCGAAAGCGAAAGCCTAGACGGTGCAGGGCGCTCCTCACCCGAAGTTCCGGGGAGGTGTCCTTCCCGCAAACCCTCGACATGCAGTACCTTCGCTGTGTATCAGTAAGCGTATCGCTCATTTCGTCTAGCGGACCCAATCAGGACTGATCACCTGACGGCGGGCCTCCTCTTGGATCTGTCATGCACGTCTGCGAGGCAACCTCTTCCCGTCGGCATTTTCTTGAGCAATGCCTCTACGCAATCTGCGAGTCTTGCGGCCAACAATGGGGGGACAGCATTTCCGATCTGTCGTGCAATCTCCGTTTTTGAGCCCGTGAAGCGGAAGGAATCTGGAATCGACTGAAAGCGGGCAGCCTCCCGATGTGTTATTGGGCGATGTTGAACAGGATGTAGGTATCTCCCCTTCTCTGGCTTAAAGAATTCAGTTCTAATCGTGAACGCGGGGCGATTCCACCAAAGTCGACCGAACAAGTCGGTGCCGCCGGATGTCTTGCGTATCCAACACGGCGGAGTGATGTCCCTCCGTTCGCGCTGAAGGTCGAACCTGTTCATCCCCTCATCTGGAATTGCCTCGTAACGCGCAATGCTGATGGCTGTCGGCGTCCGTCCGAAGTGAAGGTCCAACGGCGGCGCGGTCTGCCGAATCTCGGTCCCGACGGGTACGGGCAAGTCCGCGATCGCGTGGCGAACGGTGTTCCATTCCTCCAGCGCCTTACCGTCGGCACTCAACCGCAGCGATTTGCCGTTCCGGGGGTTGAAGTGGGTTTTCGGAGGCGGAAAGACGTCCTTCGGATCAGCATGCTTGCAGCCGACTATGAAGGCGCGATAGCGCAACTGCGGCACCCCATAATCAGCCGCCAGAAGCTTCTCGGAATGTACTTTGAACCCCAGCGCCTCGGCTGTCCCCAAAATCTCCCCGTGCTCGAACGAGCCGAGCAATTGGGGCACATTCTCCATTACAAAGACCGAAGCACCGGAACGCTTTACTACCTCAAAAAACGGTCGCCAGAGCTGCTTTCTCGGATCACCTTCCCGATTCTTGTTGAGGAGACTAAAACCCTGACAGGGCGGGCCGCCGATAACGACGTCGGCCGCCGGAATCGTGGTCGAGCGATCCGCCAGGATGTCGACGATATTGCCAGGGATGCAACGGTGTCCGAAATTGGCCTCGTAGGTCTCAGCAGCTGCGATGTCGAGGTCGTTGGCCCAAACGGAGACAAAGCGATGCCCAAACCGCGGACTGAAACCCAAGGTGAAGCAGCCAGCACCACAGAAAAGATCAATCAGGCGGAGCTTCGGCTCATCTGTAACTGGCGAGCTTGCTTTGCCCGCCCCGGCAGCCTTTAGGTCATCGAGCGAACTTTTCATCCGTGCGCGTGGCGTTCTTAGCATCAGACCACTAAAACTGAATTCTATCTAACTGCGACCTCCAGCAAACGCTCACCTCCTGCCAGTGAAGCGAGCGCGATTGCCGACTGTGCCTTTGGCTCTTCAGAGAAGCCCTCCGTGCTAACGCTGGGCTTCCTGATGTGCCGTGGTCGTCGCGAACCGCAGCCTTCGCGATGCGACGCCCTCCACCTGATTGCATTAACTGCTTTATGCCCCCTGTTGACTCTCCACTACCCTCTCGCGCCTCCGAAACCCGCTTCCTGGTCGGCCTCCTTGCGGGAGACACTCCAAGACCGAATAGTCTTCCTCTGTTTCGAAGACTTACCCTCTCTGCGATGCCGTCGTCGACGTCCACCCTAGCCAGCGGCTCGATTGCCCAATACCCATCGACTTCTCCTGCATCCGTCACCAGACAAAAGCGGAGTTCCCATTGGGTGGGTGAAGTCCGCCGAATTCTGGCAGTGGTCGATTGGATTCTCATGGTCTCAGTCTCCGCGGCTCTGGGCGAGGTAATCCGCGGCGCAGGACTCGCTCGATCCCCACGCATGCGGAGTAGTGGTCCGGCAGCGTGCCATTCAACCACTTGTAGTAGTCGGCGCGATCGACGCCCGCGGCGTCCTGGAGGTCTTTTACCTTGCAGCGGTGCTGGGTCAGGAATTCCTGCACCACGCGTTTGCGGTCCGGGATGGGGGTGGCCTGGAAGTCGCCGGCCGATTCCGGGCGGCGGGTGGCGATGATCTGACCGGCATCGTCGATGGCGAGTTGCGCATCGAGCGTTACCAGGCCGACGCCCCGCCGCTGGACCAGTTCCTGCACTTCGACGGTGTGGTGCCGGCTGGTTGGCGTCATCAGCACCAGTGGTCCCGACAGCCCGAGGAGCAGTTGCTGCACCGAGGCTCGGAATCGCGCACTGTCTGGCAGGATCGCCAGGAACACAGGCTGGGCTCTGGTCTCGCGGCGGGTGGAGAGTCCGATGGTGAAGATGCCGTCGTGGCGCTCCTTGGGTGTCTGCCAGTGGATGCCGAGCGGCGTTGCCAGCGCGCGCGTGAATGCCGCCAGGTCGAGTTCGTGGACCAGGACGTCCTTCCGCGTGAGTTCAATCCGTTCGCAGAGGCGATGCGGGTCCCGGCAGAGGGCAGCGTATTGGCCATTGCCGTAGTCGACGATCCGGCGCGGGCAATGCGGCCACCCCGGGCGCGGACATGGGTAGGAGCCCTCCTCCATGTCGGTGACGCGGAGGTGCGGGCGGAGCAGTTCGACGTCGGCACCGCAGTGGAATTCCCAGAATGCCGGGATGGCGGCGAGACCGGGAAGCGCTTCAAGCGACTGCCATAAACGGCTGAGTGGTCTCATCGTCGGCCTCCGTACCGATCTGCACGAAGCGCCGTTCCCGCAAAAACTGCTCGATCGGCGCTGCTTCCTCGCCGCGCCCGAATTCAGCGATGTTTGGGGGCTGAATCATCAGGGGCCGCGGGCTGGATTCCCCAGTTAGCTTCACAGCGAAACGAGCCTTCAGCAGCCGGGCATCTTCGGGCAGGCTCGCCTTGCGATGGGCGAGGGCGGCAAACAGGTCGTCCGCCTTCTTCTTCTCGATCAGATGCAGGGCCTGGTCCGGCCAGCCGTATTCGAGTTCCGTGAGCCAGACACGGTCGATGCCCCAGATGTCCCGGCACTCCAGCGAGCGCGGCCCGTCCGCCCGGAGTGGCTCCAGCGTGTACTTGTGCGCGTAGACGAACCACTCAGGATCGCCGAACAAGTGCCAGCCAAACTGCTCACGGTAGAGCCGGAGTTCTCCAAGAGTGCGGGCGTTGATCCTGAGTTCGTTGCTGATGAAATCGTAGACGACCAAATCGGTCTTCTCGGGCCGGAAGAACGTGCAGGTGGACTGCGGCCCTTTCCGGCTGGGCTCGCGCCGGCACAATTCCCCATGCTGCACGAGGAAGCGGACTTCGCCCGCAAGGTCAGTCCGGGCGACCCGGCAACCTACCCCGCGCATCTTGGCGACGAACCAGGGCTCGAGCGCGGCCTCGAGGCCCTCAAGCGAGTACGGCAGATCTCCGGGGGGGATCACATTCAGCGGGTCGCGCGCCCGGAAGCTTTCAAATTTCCGGCGCCGCTGTGAGCCAAGCTCCCTTTCCTTGAGAACGAGCATGTCCGGCGCTTCCACCCAGATGCGCGCTGCGAGGTCGGCGGCCGTGGCTTCGAGGTCGACCTCGATGAAGTTGCGCCGCGCGATGTCGAGCAATTCGTCGAAGTTCTCATCCGCGCCGAGAGTCCCGATGACGTGAAGCCCCTCGATGACATGGGAGTCCATCCGCTCGTCGGGCTGCGCGAGCAGTCCGCCCAGCCGGAGGTAGTCGACCTCCGCATCGGCCGAGTCGGGCCAGGCAAAGCCACCCTCCTCGAGTAGAGGCCGGCAGGGTTCCAGGATCCGCAGAAGGCATCCGGGCTGAATCGTCTTCAGGACATCCGGCTGCGAAAAACTCTTCGGGTTGGATCGAACCATGGCAGAGACCTCCGAGGGGAATCCCGGCCGCGGGAAGCTCCCGGATGGGAGGGCGGCGAGGAACTCGAAGCCACAGAATAGCACGGCGAATACAGGGCGAATCTAGACCACAACGTAACCTCTTCAAAACAGGCGAAATAAAGATGTCACGAGCCACTTCTTGTGGAAACCTGTGGAATTCGCACTCAATTCGGCTAACTGCATGAAAATGCGGCGGAACCCGTCAGGACGGGCTCAGTAGGCCCATTCATGCCCGTGCTCGCGCCGGGGCGGCGATACGAAGCCTTTTTGCGTTTACCCACATTTTCCCTACATTTCCACCCTTGCTTTACCCACATTCTGAGGCCCGATCATGGGCGTGTCATGAAACACGCCACAGACGGGAAGGACGAGTGAAATGAGCGAGCACCAGTTGGAAAAACTGCTTGATGAGAAGGAACTTGCGGGGCTGCTTGGGGTCTCCGCGGGCACGCTGAGATACTGGCGCATCCATCGACTGGGGCCGCCCTACCGCAAGGTGGGCAGCCAACTCGTCCGGTATTCGCCATCGGACGTCCAGACATGGCTCAGCACTCGCAAGGTGGACGGGAAGACGGCTCCTGCGGGGGTGGCGCAATGAGCCGGCCACAATCAACTTGGGATCTTTCCACCCAAGAGCGCCGCTTTGTGTCGGCGATGTCCCGGATGGGCTTCGGGCGGTTCGAGTTCCTGCGGATCGAAAAGGGCGAGCTGGCCTTGAACCCCTGGCCCACTGCGGTCCGGGACGTGA
>JAHDVK010000044.1 GCA_023384675.1 Bryobacteraceae bacterium
ATGGTGAGCCGGGCGGGACTCGAACCCGCGACCACCTGATTAAAAGTCAGATGCTCTACCAACTGAGCTACCGGCCCCCGGGGAGGGATGCGCCCACGGGCGCCATCTAGTAGGATACCAGTGCCCGGAGACTCGATTCAAATATGACCCGCCGCGAAGCCCTTCTCGCCCCTCTGCCCGCCATCGCCGCGCAGTCCGCCAAGCGCCCCATCCGCCTCGGCGGTCCCATCTATCTCAAGTCCGATGACCCCGCCGCGCTCGCCCGCGAACATCGCCGCCTCGGCTACGCCGCCGCTTACTGCCCGCGCGTCAGCCTCAAGGAGCCGGAGAAGGTTCGCGCGATCGAAGCCGCCTACCGGGCCGAAAATGTCGTCATCGCCGAAGTCGGCGTGTGGGTGAATCTGCTCGATGCCGACGCGGCGAAGCGCAAAGAGCACCTGCAGCGGGTGACCGATGGACTCGCCCTCGCCGATGCCGTGGGCGCGCGCTGCTGCGTCGATATTGCCGGTTCGTTCAATGGAAAGGTCTGGTACGGCCCGCATCCGAAGAATTTCTCGAAGGAATTCTTTGATGCCGCTGTCGAAAATGCGCGGAAGATCATTGATGCCGTGAAGCCGAAGCGCGCGAAATTCGCCTACGAAATGATGGGCTGGTGCCTGCCGCATGACGCCGATACCTATCTCGACCTGCTGCGCGCCATAGACCGCCCCGCCTTCGGTGTCCACATCGACGTCTGCAACGGCATCAACTCCCCGCAGCGCTTTTACAATAACGTTGCCTTTACACGCGAATTATTCGCGAAACTCGGCCGCTATGCCGTCTCCTGCCACGCCAAGGACCTCGCCTGGCTCCCCGAAATGAACGTCCATTTCGTCGAAGTGATCCCCGGGCGCGGCGAAATCGACTACCGCCCGCAACTCGAAGCCATCGCCAACCTGCCCAACGACGTGCCGCTGATGCTCGAACACCTGAAATCCGCCGAGGAATACGCCGAAGGCGCGCAGTTTATCCGGAACGTTGGCGCCCAGATCGGTGTCCAATTCGCCTGACGGCCATGCTCCTGCTCGCCCTGCTCACCCTCATTACCGTCGAAGGCCACGTCCTCGACGCGGTCACACAGCAGCCGGTCGCCGAGGCGCGCGTCGTGCTACTTCGCGACGGCCAACCTTACGGTTTTGCCACTTGGACCACACCGGTCACCGAAAACTACGCACCCAACACCCCTGTGATCTCGGTACGCACGAACGAACTCGGAGCCTTCCGGTTGGAAATCGAAGGACCCGCGAAATTCCGGCTCTTCGTGTCCAAGGACGGCTACGTCCGCGACAGTGATGGCCGGTTCGATCTCACCGGTGATCGAAAGGACCTTGTCATTAAGCTCATGCCCGAAGCGTCGATTTCGGGCCGCGTGATTGATGTCGAGACCCAACAGCCAGTTCGGGGCTTCGCGGTGGCCGCCCACGGCTACCGGGATTCCACGGGCGGGCGCGCGTTGATGCGTGCCGGTGATGCAGGCAAGACCGACGAAGAGGGCCGCTACCGCGTGGCAGGCCTGCCGCCCGGCGAGTATCTACTGGAATTGACTCCGCCGTACGGCGCGTCCTTCAAGAGCCCCAAGCCCGTGGAGGATTTCGCCGCGGATATCCGATTCGAATATGGCCGCTCCTGGTATCCCGGATCTGCGAACGAGACCGAAGCGGCGCCCTTACCGCTACTGGCCGGTGCATCCGCCGCCGGGATTGATTTCAAAGTGGCGCGGCGGCCCATGGCGGCTCTGCGCGGCGTGGTCGCCGCGCCCCCGGGAACAGGCGAGATCGTGTTGACCCTGATGTCGCTCCGGCGCCAGATTGGGGCGATTTCGTATGCAGCCGTCGCCCGGGGTGGAGTGAAGCCGGGCGAAGCATTCGAGGTCGAGAATCTCGCACCCGGTGACTATTTCCTCGCCGCCATGGGGCCGGGCCCACCGGAAGAACGCCACGCGCATTACCACACCATCCGAATTGACGACCGCAATCATGATCTCGGAGAACTGCCACTGCGGCGCGGCCTCGACTTCACCGGCCGCGTGACGGTGGAGGGCGCCGACCCGCCCCCACCGCTCGATGGGCTGGTCGTCTCACTGAGCCCGCCACTGCGGATCGGTCTCAGTTTGGGCGAAATGCAGTCGGAAATGAATACCGCCGCGGGCACCTTCCTCATCCGCAACCGCCAACCGGAAACCTACATAGTGCGCGCGGGCCGGTTGCCGAAAGGGTTCCTCGTGCGTGAGGTGCGCTACAACGGTGCGCCGCTGGTGCATGGCCTGTTCGATCCCGACCCGGCTTCGCAGCGCCAGGAGATCGAGTTGATCCTCGCGCCCGGCAACAGCGGCCTGCAGGTGACGGTGACGGACGGCGCCCGCCCGCTCGCCAAGGCCAGCGTTTTCCTGATCCAGGAACCGCTCACTATCGCCATGCCCAACCGCTATCGCGCCTATCCAACCGACGAAGAAGGCCGGGTCACATTCCAGCCACTGCTGCCTGGAAAGTACCGCGTGGCCGCCTACCCGGCCGGCGCGGCGTGGGCGAATGATCCGCTGCTCGACCAGCGCCTGTCATCCGCTCAGGAGGTCAACGTCGCGCCCAACGCCACCGCCACCATCCAGATCCGCGCTGTGATGCAATAAGAACCATGGCAGACCCGGTCATCCTAATTGCAAACGGCGACTTGCGCCTTTCGGCGAATCAGAAATGCTGGCCCGCGCAGGCGGCCATGGAGGAGCAGATCTTCGCGGCGGTCCGCAAACTTGGCTACACCATCGAGCGCGGCCACCCCTATGACGAAGCCCAGCAGCACGGCTTCATCGGCTCGCAGAAGCATGGCATGGAGGTGTTCCGCGGCATTCCGCCCACCGCGCCGCTCATCGTCGCCGAAGCCGTCTGGCAGTATTCGCATCACCTGCTCCACGGGCTCTACACGCATCAGGGTCCCATTCTCACTGTCGCCAACTGGAGCGGCCAGTGGCCCGGTCTGGTCGGCATGCTGAACCTGAACGGTTCGCTCACCAAGGCGGGCATCCCCTACTCGACGCTGTGGAGCGAGAACTTCGACGACGAGTTCTTCCTCTCGAACCTCGAACGCTGGCTCAAGGGCGAACGCATCGTCCACGCGGCGCCGCACGTGAAGCCGCTCGGCGCGCTGCCCCTGCCGCGCGAGGCGCGCGAACTCGGCGCGCGCCTGGCCCGCGAGCTGCGCAAGGACAAGGCCATCATGGGCATCTTCGACGAAGGCTGCATGGGCATGTACAACGCCATCATCCCCGACGAACTGCTCCACCCCACGGGCATCTTCAAGGAGCGCCTGTCACAGTCGGCCCTCTATGCCGAAATGCGAGCCACCTCGGATACCGAAGCGCAAGCCGTGCGCGATTGGCTCGACGCCAAGGGCATGAAGTTCGTCACCGGCACGGATGAAGAGACCGAACTGACCGACGCCCAAATCCTCGAGCAGTGCAAGATGTACATCGCCGCCGTGCGCATCGCCGACGACTTCGGCTGCGCCACCATCGGCATTCAGTATCAGCAAGGGCTGAAGGACCTCGCGCCCGCTTCGGACCTGGTCGAAGGGCTGTTGAACAACGTGGACCGGCCCCCGGTGACCGCGCGCGGCAATGGGCGCGTTCTGTACCAAGGCGCCGCCGTACCCCATTTCAACGAAGTGGACGAATGCGCCGGCCTCGACGCCCTGGTCACCAACCGCATCTGGACCGCGCTCGGCTACGATCCCGAAACCACGCTCCACGACGTCCGCTGGGGCGAAACGTACAACGGCGAATATGTTTGGGTGTTCCTGATCTCCGGCGCCGCGCCGCCGCAGCATTTCATCGGCGGCTACGCGGGCACGTCGAGCGAGCGTCAGCCACCGATGTACTTCCGTCTCGGCGGGGGCACGGTGAAGGGCGTCTCGAAGCCCGGCGAGATCGTGTGGAGCCGCGTGTATGTGGACGCGGGCGTGCTGCGCGCCGATATCGGCCGCGCGAAAGTGGTGGAGTTGCCCGCCGAAGAAACCGAGCGCCGCTGGCAGGCCACCACGCCGCAATGGCCCATCATGCATGCCGTGCTCTATGGCGTGACGCGCGATCAACTCATGGGCAAGCACAAGGCGAACCACATCCAGGTCGCTTACGCCCCCACGGCGGCCGATGCGAACAAAGCCCTCGCCGCGAAAGCCGCCATGTTCCGCGAAATGGGCATCGACGTGAACGTCTGCGGCACGGAGCACGGGCTGGAGTAGGTGAGAGACTTGGTCGAAACCGGTCCCGGCAGATTCTCGAGCAGACACGGAATTCACCTCTACTGGAGCGAAGAGGACCGGGCTTTCATCGCCGAAGTCCCCGAACTTCCTGGGTGCGCCACGGACGGTCCGACGCGCCAGGAAGCATTGACCAATATCGAGAAGGTGATCGAGGAGTGGTTCGAAACGGCAAGCGAACTCGGCCGCCCGATCCCTGTCCCCAAGGGGCGGCTCCTGTTTGCCTGAGGAATTGGCCCGTCCCGTCCGTTGCTCGGCACAAGGACCGCACCGCCCTTGTGGGCGCCTGGCTTTTTCGTATCACCTCGTCTCCTTGGAGATCCGCGATGATTACGAAGAGGTGCTCCGGCGCCAGGTCGATCGCTTGCAGCAAGAGGCCGAGTGGACCACGCCGCCGGTCCCCGGAATCCGCCGCCCCGGGCGGCGCTGACACCTCCTCGCAAGTCCCCAGTCGATGCGCCTCCCTCGCTCTTACACCGCCCCGCCCTGCCTCTTCACCCACCCATCTGATACGCTGACAGTTTCATCTCAAACAGGAGGTATCTACCCTTGCGAGTTGGCATGATTGGCACCGGCGCGATTTCCCACAAACACGCGCTCGCTTATAAGAACATTGGCTTCGAACTCGTCGCCTGCACCGACATCAACCCCGAAGCAGGCAGGAAATTCGCCGAAACGTACGGCGGCGAATTCGTTCCCACCTACGAAGAACTCTGCAAGCATTCCAAAGTGGACTACGTCGAAGTCTGCACCTTCCCCGACTTCCGGCTGCAGCCCATCGAGATCGCCGCCGCGCACGGCAAGCACATCCAGGTGCAGAAACCGATCTCGACCAATCTCGAGACGGCGCGCAAGATGATCGACGTGTGCAAGGCCAACAAGGTGGTGCTCGGGATGGTGAGCCAGCACCGCTTCGACGACGCCACGATCTTCGTGAAGAAAGCCATCGACGGCGGCCGCCTCGGCAAGATTCTCCAGGCCGACGCCTACGTCAAGTGGTGGCGCTCGGCCGAATACTACTCACGCCCCATCAAAGGCTCCTGGGCCGTGGAAGGCGGCGGCGCGCTCATCAACCAGGCTGTGCATCAGGTGGACGTGCTGCGCTACCTCTGTGGCGACGTGGCCGAATTATTCGGCTTCTGGCAGTTGGGCGCGCTGCACAAGATCGAGAGCGAGGATGTGGTGTGCACGCTGCTCAAGTACGCCTCCGGCGCCACGGGAGTGATTCAATCCTCCACCGCATTTTGGCCCGGCTACAGCGAACGGATTGAGATCCACGGGACGAAGGGCACCTGCGTGCTCACGGGCGACAAACTCACCGCCTGGGACGTGCAGAACGACGAGGGCGAACCGGCGCCAGTCGAGAAGGAAGTGATGTCGGGCGCTTCGGACCCGATGGCGATTCCGCTCACGCCGTTCGAGCGCCAGTTCACCGATTTCGCCGAAGCCTGCAGGAAGGGCGTGGACCCTCTGGTTTCCGGCGAAGAAGGCTACAAGGCGCTTGAAATCGTGCTCTCGGTGTATGAATCCTGCAAAACCGGCCAGAAGATCCGCCTCTCCGCATGAGCTGGACTGAAGTTCGCGTCCCTGCAACAAGCGCCAATCTCGGGCCCGGTTTCGATGCCCTCGGCATGGCGCTGAGCATTTATCTGGAGTGCCGCTTCCGCCCGGCGGAGCGGCTCTCCATCCGGCCCTCGGGGCGCGACGCCGGGATGATTTCGCCCGGTGAAAACAACCTGATCTGGCAGACCGCGATGGCTGTGGCCGAGCACACCGGGCGTCCGATGCCCGCCATCGAGCTTGAGGTGAATAACGAGATCCCCATTGGCAAGGGGTTGGGTTCGAGCGCGGCAGCGCTGGTGGCAGGCGTTGTCATCGCCGACGAAGTCCTCGGCCTCGAATGGGACCGCCACAAGATCCTCGACGAGGCCGCACGCATCGAAGGGCATCCCGACAACGTTGCGGCGGCCGTGTTGGGGTCTATCGTGGCCAGCGCGATCGACGGCGAAGGCATCACGCGCGCCGTCCGCATGCAGTTGCCCGCGCGCTATGGCGTGGCCATCGTCGTGCCCGATTTCATCCTGCCCACGGTGGAAGCGCGCGCCGTCTTGCCGAACTCGTATTCCCGCGCCGACGCCGTGTTCAATATTCAGCGTTCCGCTCTGCTGATCGCGGCGATGCTCACCGCCACCACAGACGCCTTCCATGCCGCTCTCGAGGACCGCATCCACCAGCCTTACCGCGCGCGCCTCGTGCCGGGCCTGAGCGCCATGCTCGAACTGCGCTCCGAAGGCCTCTTGGGCGCGGCGCTTTCGGGCGCGGGCCCTTCGGTGCTCGTTTTCTATGAACGCGGGCACGAAAAAGTGGTGGAGCAATTCCAGCAGGCCTTCGCCGCCGAAGGCCACGGCAGCGACATCCTCTGGGCGCACATCCCCGATCATGGATATGATTTGATGCGAGGACTGTAATCGCCATGGCCAAAGCGTTTGAACTGGATTGCCCCTGTTGCGGCGCCACACTGAAGATCGACCCGGAAGTGAAAGCCGTGCTGAGCCACAAGGAAAAGCCGCGGCCCAAAACGATCGAGGACATCTCCGCCGGCGTCGCCAAACTGAAGGAACAGGAAGCCGCGCGCGAGGACGCCTTCAAGAAAAGCTTCGAGCAGATGAAGTCGTCCAAGGACGTGCTGAACCGTAAGTTCGACGAGCTTCTCAAGAAGGCGCAGGAAGACGACCCCAACGCGCCGCCGCCCAAGCCGCTGGGTCTGGACTAAGGAGACTGAAATATGCGCCATCTGCTGGCGTTCGCGCTGCTCGCCGCGCCGCTGGGCGCACAGGAACTCCTGCCCTGGCTCGACACGCACGCGCAACGCTTCCTGAACCAGCGCGTGGAGCGGGTGAACGCTCTGCGCACGCGCGCGGAAGCCGAAGCCCGGCAAAAACAAACCAGGGACACTTTGTTACGCCTGATGGGCGGCGTCCCCGAGTACGGCTCGCCGCTGCGCAGCGAGGTCACGGGCGTGCTGCGGCAGCCGGGCTATCGTATCGAGAAGCTCTGGTTCGAATCCGCCCCTGGCTATCCCGTCACGGCCAACCTGTACGTGCCGGATAAGCCGGGTAAACATCCCGCGATCCTGTTTTCGATGGGCCACTGGAACGTGGCGAAGGCGTTTGCCCACCCCACAGCCGCCAACCTCGCATTGAAAGGCTTTGTGGTGCTCGTTTACGATCCCGTGGGTCAGGGCGAGCGACTGCAGGCCTTCGAGCCGCGTCTCGGGGCGTCCCTGCGCGGCGGCGCGACGGCGCAACATATGCAGGATGGCGCCCGCGTCATGATGAACGGGACCGCGCTGATCCGCTGGTTTATTCTCGATTCGCGCCGCGCACTCGATTACCTGATCTCGCGCCCCGAAGTGGACCCCGCGCGCCTCGGCGCCACCGGCTGCAGCGGCGGCGGCACCCAAACGGCCTTCTTCGCCGCGGTGGAACCGCGCCTGCGCGCCGCCGCGCCGGCCTGCTACATCACCTCGTTCCACGAACTGTTCACGGGCTCGGTGGGCGATTCCGAGCAGTCCGCGCCGGGCTTCATCGCCTCGGGTCTGGACCAGCCGGATCTGATCGCCGCCTTCGCGCCCCGCCCGTACCTGGTGATCAACACCGAAGAGGACTTCTTTCCGATCGCCGGATCGAGACGGGCCGTCGCGGATGCCCGCAAAGTCTACGCGCTCTTTGATGCGTCGAGCCAGTTGGAGCACTCCATCGGCCCCGGCGGCCACGGCACGCCGCTGGTGACGCGCGAAGCGCTCTACGCGTTCTTCCTCAAACACCTCGGCGATGCTTCTGTTTCTCCGAAAGAACAGGACGTGCCGCCGCTGGCTCCGGCCGATCTGCAGGTAACGACGACCGGCCAGGTGGCCACCAGCTTGCGCGCACGCGAGCTTTCGGACTTGATCGTGGAACAGACGCGCTTCGAACCTGACGCCAGTCCCGAGGCGATTCGAAAGCATTTGAAGACCTGGACCCGCGAACCCGAACCAGCGCTCCCACCGAAGCTCGAATACCTCGCGCCTACCGGCGGCGGCAAGCAGGATGCGGCGTTCCTCATCGTCCAGCCCTGGAAGTGGGAGGAGCCTTTCGTAGCCGAACTGCGCAAACGCGGCTACGCCGTGATGCTGGTGCGGCCGCGCGGCACGCCGGTCGAGAACGTCAACGACCTGAACGCCGACTGGCTCAACGTCACGCGCGCCGCGATGCTCGGGCTTTCCCTGAACGGATTGCGCGTGAAAGATATCCTCGCGGGAGTGGAAGAACTCGCGGCTAAACACGGCGCCAAAACGATCTACGGCTACGGCCGCCGCTCCGCGGGGGTGTGGCTCGCAGGCGCCGCGGCATTGGATGCGCGCCTATCCGCGATCTGGATGCACGAATCGCCGGCTTCCTGGCGTGAGGGCTATCAGGCGCCCGTCCACCGCTCGCTGCACGAAATCGCATTCCCGGGCGCTGCGGTTCTGTTCGATATTCCGGACATGATCGCCGCCATCGCGCCGCGCAAGGTTTATTTCACCGACCCCGGCGACGCCATGCGCCTGCCTGTGCCGCGCCACGGCGATTACACATTCCGGCCCTACGATTCGCCCGATATCGACTATCTGCCGCGCTTTCTGGAGGCGGTCCGTTGACCGCGCGCTTCCAGTTGGACGGCCGCACGGCGCTGGTGACCGGCGGCAACGGCGGCTTGGGGTTGATGATCGCGCTCGGTCTGCGCGAAGCGGGTGCGCGCGTCGTCGGCGCGGGTAGAAATCCAGCCAAAAACGCAACGGCCAGGGAATGTTTGGACGATTGCGTGGCGCTGGACGTTCTGGACGAGGCGCAAGTGGAGCGCGTGATGGAGGCCGTGAAGCCGCAAATCGTCGTGAACGCGGCGGGCATCGTGGTGGTGGGCCGGGCCAGGGAAGTCGGTGCCGAGGGCTTCGATTCGGTTCTGAGGACACATGTGACGGGCTCGTATCTGTGCGCGCGGCATGCCGCGAAGTACATGCACGGCGGCGGGAAGGTGATCAACATCGGGTCGGTGTACTCGCTGTTTGGCTCGGCGGTCGCTGGCGGGTACGCGACGGCGAAGGCGGCCGTAATTGGACTGACGCGAAGCCTCGCGGTGGACCTCGCACCGGACAATATTCAGGTCAATGCCATTCTGCCGGGCTGGTACCGGACGGAGTCGACAGCCGGTTTTGTGGACACGCCGCTGGGCGAACGGATTCGTCAATTGACGCCCGCCGGGCGGTGGGGCGAGGCGAGGGATGTGGCGGATGTGGCGGTGTTTCTGGCATCGGCGGCATCGGACTTTGTCACGGGAGCGTCGCTGGCGGTGGATGGGGGCTACACAATCACAGGCGGGTTGACCGCCGAGGACTGGGCGCCGCTGCTGTGACGCTGCCCGAGTTGCTGTGGTGGCAATGGGCGTTGGCCGCGGCGAGCGGCTTCTTCGCGGGCGTCGCGAAGACGGGCGTTCCGGGCCTCGGCATCCTGATGGTGCCGCTGATGGTAATCGCTGTGGGCGACGCGCGCGAATCGGCGGGCTGGCTTCTGCCGATGCTATGCACGGCCGATCTATTTGCGGTCTTTTACTGGCGCCGGCACGCGCAAGTCCAGCAACTCGTCAAGCTGGCGCCGTGGGCGGCGTTGGGCATGGCGGGCGGCGGGCTGGCGCTGGCGTTGAGCGAGCGCGTGCTGCGCCCGATGGTCGGCGGGATCATCTTCATCATGCTGGGCGTCTACCTGTGGCGGCGCCGCAGGGGTTCAGGCGAACTGCCCGCGCACCCCGTGCTGTACGGCTGGGCGGCAGGCTTCAGCACCACCGTGGCCAATGCCGCCGGCCCGGTGATGAACCTCTATCTGTTGAGCATGCGCCTGCCGAAGGAGCAGTTTCTGGGCACGGGCGCCTGGTTTTTCTTTCTGATCAACCTGTCGAAACTGCCGATTTACGTGTTCCACGGCCTGATTACGGTGAAATCGCTGACGGTGAATCTGGTGGTGCTGCCGGCAGTGGTGCTGGGTGCGCTCACCGGGCGGCAACTTGTGAAGCATATTCCGATGAATGTGTTCGAAGCGGTGGTGCTGGGCTTGACCGTTTTGTCGACACTGGCGCTTTTCCGGTAGCAGGGACGCTGGTCTTTGGCCGCGCCGGGGCGCACAATGGAAGAAGAAGGAGGACGTATCTCATGCGGCTTCTCTGGTTGTTGTGCACCGTCCTTCTATGGAGTCCGGCGCGCGGCGCGGAGGTAATCCGGCTGGATGTGGACTCGGTGGTTCACCCGGTGACGGTGGAGATGCTCGGCGACGCGCTGAAGATGGTGGAAGAGCGCAAGGCTTCGCTTTTGCTGATCCGCCTCGACACGCCCGGCGGGCTCATGGAAGCTTCCCGCGAGATGGTGGAAATGATTCTGGCCTCGCCCGTGCCCGTGGTGGCCTACGTGTCGCCGGGCAGCGCGCGGGCGGCCTCGGCGGGGTTCTTCCTGTTGATGGCCGCCGACGTGGCGGCGATGGCCCCCGGCACGCGCACGGGCGCGGCCTCGCCCGTGATGATGGGGCAGGAAGTGGACCCGGTGATGCGCCGCAAAATCGAAAGCGACGCCGGTGCGTGGATGCGCTCGCTCACCACGCAGCGCGGGCGGAACGCGGAACTCGCGCAGGAAACCGTCACTGAGGCGCGCTCGTTCACCCACGATGAGGCGATGAAGGCGAATCTCATCGACCTCGTGGCGCAGGACGAAGCCGAACTTCTCAAGCTGCTCGACGGCCGCGAGGTGAAGCGCTTCGACGGCAAGGTGGTGAAGCTCGATCTGGGCGAAAGCCCCGCGGTGACGGCCTATGCGCCCTCGCTGCGGCAGAAGATCCTGAAGTCGATCAGCAGCCCGAGCGTGGCGTTCGCGCTGCTGCTGCTGGGCGCACTGGGGCTGTACGTCGAGTTCTCTTCGCCGGGGCTGATCGCGCCGGGCGTGCTGGGCGCGATTCTGGCGCTGCTCGGTCTGACGGGCCTGTCGGTGATGCCCATCAGTTGGCTGGGCGTGTCGCTGATCATCCTGGCGCTGGCGCTGTTCGTGCTCGAGGCGAAGTTCGCCAGCTACGGGATTCTGGCCACGGGCGGCGCGATCTCGATGGTGCTTGGGGCGATGCTGCTGATCGACGGGCCGCCGGAATTGCGCATCGGGCTGGCGCCGGCCATCGCGCTGGTGTTGCCGTTCGCGGCGATCACACTCTTCCTGGTGACGCTGGTGGTGCGGGCGCACCGGAACGTATCGGTCACCGGCACAACCGGCATGATCGGCAAGACGGGCGTCGCGCGCACGCCCCTGACACCCAACGGCAAGGTGTTCGTGCATGGCGAACTTTGGGACGCTACCTGCACCGCCGAGGCCGCCGAGGGCGCGCGCGTGCGTGTTGTTTCCATTGAGGGCTTGCGGCTCTTCGTCGAGCCGCTGCCGTAAGGCTGACGGACAGGAGAAACTCATGTTATTCGAACTCCCCATTCCCTACATTGCGATTCTGATCGTGGTGCTCTACCTGGTTTCGTGCATCAAGATCCTCGCCGAATACGAGCGCGGCGTGATCTTCCGGCTCGGCCGTGTCCTGCCGGAGAACAAAGGTCCCGGCATCATCTTCGTCTTCGCGCCCATTGACCGGCTCGTCCGGCTCTCGCTGCGCGTCGAAACCGTCGACGTGCCGCACCAGGACGTGGTGACGCGCGATAACGTCACTGTGCGCGTCAACGCGGTTCTGTTCTTCCGCGTGATCGATCCGCGCCGCGCTGTGCTGGAAGTCGCTAACTACCTCTATGCGACTTCGCAACTCGCGCAAACCACCCTCCGCAGTGTCCTCGGCGAAGTCGAACTGGACGACCTGCTCAGCCAGCGCGAAAAGATCAACTTGAAGCTCCAGACCGTGCTGGACCAAGACACCGACCCGTGGGGCATCAAAGTCACCAAAGTGGAGGTGAAGGCCGTCGACCTGCCCGAACAGATGATCCGCGCCATCTCCCGCCAGGCGGAAGCCGAACGCGAGCGACGCGCCAAGATCATCCACGCCGAAGGCGAATATATGGCCGCCGAAAAGCTGGCCATGGCGGCGCACGTCATCCAAAAAGAACCCGCCGCGCTTCAGTTGCGCTATCTTCAAACTTTGGTCGAGATTGGACAGGAGAAGAATTCCACCGTGGTCTTCCCGATCCCGATTGATCTCATTCCGGCCTTGACCAATGCCTTGAAGAGAGACAACCCGGCCTAGGAGGGAACTACATGAGCGAGAAGAAGGTGATCGCCGTCACCGGCGCGACTGGCGCGCAGGGCGGCGGACTGGTGCGCGCGATTCTGGCGGACCCGGACGGCGGCTTTGCCGTCCGGGCGCTGACCCGCGACGCGAACTCGGAAGCGGCGAAACAACTGTCCGCTGCGGGCGCCGAAGTGGTGGCAGCGGACCTGGACGATGAAGCCAGCATCGAACGAGCCTTCGCGGGCGCCTACGGCGCATTCTGTGTCACGTTCTTCTGGGCGCATTTCTCACCCGAAAAGGAACTGGCGCAGGCCGGCGCGATGGCGCGCGCGGCCAGGAAAACCGGGCTGAAGCACGTGATCTGGTCCACGCTCGAAGATTCGCGCCGCTGGGTGCCCGTGTCCGACGACCGCATGCCGACGCTGATGGAGAAGTACAAAGTCCCGCACTTCGACGCCAAAGGCGAAGCCGACCAGATCTTCCGCGACCTCGGCCTGCCAGTGACCTTCCTGCTGACGTCATTCTACTGGGACAATTTCATCTACTTCGGTTCGGGGCCTCAGAAAGGGCCCGACGGCAAGTATGCGCTGACCCTACCGATGGGCGACAAGAAACTGCCGGGCATCGCGGCGGAGGACATCGGCCGCTGCGCTTACGGCATCTTCCAGCGCGGCGAAGAGCTCATCGGCAAGACCGTGGGCATCGCGGGCGAACACCTGACCGGCGCGGAGATGGCCTCGAAGCTGTCGAAGGCGCTGGGCCTCGAGGTCGCTTACAACGCCGTGGAGCCTGCTGTCTACCGCAGTTTCGGCTTTCCCGGCGCGGATGATCTGGGCAACATGTTTCAGTTGAAGCGCGACTTCAACGAACAGTTTTGCGCGCCGCGGGACCCGGCCATCGCCCGCGGGTTGAATCCGGCGATGCAGGATTTGGACGCCTGGCTGGCGGCGAACGCAAGCCAGATCCCGCTATAGGGCGGACGTTCACGCGAAACGGCCGCGGTACGCCCACAATCCCAGGGCGGGGTTCGAGATGTAGTAGACCTCTTCCCCGCCCACTTCATTCCAGCCGTCCTTCAGCGTGGCCGGGTTGTAGCGGGCCGTCATTTCGTCCAGCGGGGCATAGCGGAAGTTCACCCCTTCGATCTCTTCGCGCGTAAGGTGGCCGGGGCAGTAGGTGATCGAAAAGCGGCCCTCGGAAGAGCCGTGGATCAGATGAGCGGCCGCGCTCAGGTTGGCGCCGAGATCCGGATTGTCGCGGGTGAGTTCCAGCACGCGCGGGCTTCCGACATAGCCATACTTGCGGATCAGCCCGTCGATAGTGTGGTCCTCGCCGAATTCCTTCACACCCGGCGCGAGCACGATCAGTTCGCCATCGTCGGCGATCGCCATGCGGGTGCGATACACGCTCTTGTTGCCAAGCCAGGTGGATTTGAACTCCGAGGGGTCGAGAAAAACCACCGCCTTCCGGATCTCGCGATCCATCATGCGGAAGTTCACCTGCAGGCTGAGCTCCGAGGCGCGCTCGAAGCATTCCACATCGTCGCCTATGTAGAGGCCCCGGGCCGCGAGATGGCCGGCATCGTCCGTGCCGACCACGGTCTGGACATAGACGATCGGCAGGTGGGTGGCGAAATGGTCCGAGGCGTAATTGAGCACGCGGCGGACGGGCGTGTCGGCGCGGCCCATGATCCGCTCCATGCCATAGACGGCGCCCAGGAAGTGGCTCTTGTTGATGCCCTCAACGCCGCCTGTGCCCACGAAGACGTTCTTGTTGTAATTGGCCATCCCGATCACTTCGTGGGGCACCACTTGACCGATGGAAAGGATGAGGTCGAAGCCGCCATCGGCGATCAGATTGGCCACTTGCGCGGGCCACGGGTACTCGACCAGGCCTTCGCTCACTTCCTTGACGTACTCGCCGGGCACCTCGCCGAGCGTGGTGATGCCGTGGCGCCAGTCGTGGACGCGAAACAGCGAATGCGGCACGCCCGGGAACATCTCGTTGAGCTGCGCCGGGGTCATGGCGGTGTGCGTGCCGAGGGCCGGGAGGATATCGGTCAGGCGGTCGCCGTAGTAGTCGTACACGAAGCGCGTGAGAGGCCCCGCAAGCGAGTGAAAGCGGGTAAAATCGGGCGGCAGCGCAAGCACCTTCTTGCGAGGGCCGAGCCGATCCAGAGCCTGATAGAGGCCTGCGCGAAGCTGTTCGCCATCAAGGACGGCCGTGGGACTGCCGGTGGAGAAGTGAAGACTCATGATCTGTCTGCCAGTATATTGGACAATCGCAGCCTGTAAGGAGGTTCAGGCGAGGGGACGGACGCCGCCGGCGGTGATGGTGATGCGTTCGCCGGCCTCCGTATCCAAGAGGAGAAAGCCTTCGGGGGTGAGGCCGGCGGTGATGCCGCGGGTTTCGCCGGCGGGCAGTTCCACGGCGACGCGGCGGCCGGAGACGTAGCTCGAGGCGGCCGTGAACAGGCGCAGGATGGCGGCGCCGCCGCTGGTCTCGAGGATATTCACGTGCGTTTCAATGCCGCCCGCGATGGCGCGCAGCAGGAAGTGCTTGTCGTGTTCCGTGCCGGTTTCCAACACAATTGATGTGGCAATTTCCCTGATTTCTTCCGGAAAATCGGGCTGATTTACGTTCAGCCCGATGCCCGCCAGCACGGCGCCGTCGTGCATCTGGGTCAGAATGCCGGCGAGCTTGCGGCCGTTCGCGAGCACATCGTTGGGCCAGCGGAGGTCGCAGGGGAGTCCGGTGAACATCTGGACCGAGTCGGCCACGGCGAGACCCAAGGTGAGCGTGACGAGCGGGAGGTTGGCGGCTTCGAGGCGGGGCCGCAGAATCATGGTGAAGTACAGCCCGCCGGGCGAGGCGGAGAACCAGGGGCGGCCGAGGCGCCCCTGGCCCGCGGTCTGCTGATCGGCGCCGACGATGGCTCCGGCGGCGGCGCCCGCGCGTGCGAGTTCGGCGGCGCGCCGCATGGTGGAATCGATGGTGGCGTGCCACTCGATGGAGCGTTCGGCGCGGGCGTTCATCCGGTTATTTCCCGTAGCTCACGCGGTAGAGTTTGTTGCCGCCGTCCTCGGAGAACAGCAGGCTTCCGTCCTTCATCTGGTGCAGGCCCACTGGACGGCCCCAGACCTCCTTGGCGTTGGGGTCGGTCATGAAACCGGTGACGAAGTCCTCCTGCGGCCCGGAGGGGCGGCCGTTCTTGAAGGGAATGAAGACGAGCGAATAGCCCACGCGTGCGGCGCGGTTGGACGATCCCCGGAGGGCGAGAATCGCGCCGCCGCGGTAGCGCGCGGGGAACTGCTTTCCGGTGTAGAAGCGTGCGTCCATCACGGCCACGTGCGAAGGCTGGAGGATGACGTCGGGGACGAGGGTTTTGGCCACGAGATCGGGGCGCAGTCCCTTATTCTTGGGCTCTTCGTTGGGGCCGATGTAGGCGTAGGGCCAACCGTAAAAGCCGCCTTCCTGGACTTCGATGAAGAAATCGGGGACAAGGTCGTCGCCCATGCCGTCGCGTTCCTGGACCGTGGACCAGAGGCGGCCTTTGGATGGCTCGAAGGCCAGCCCGATGGGGTTGCGGGTGCCGGAGGCGACCACTTCGCGGCCCGTGCCGTCGGGGTTGAAGCGGAGGATGGCGGCGCGGTATTCGGGGTCGCCGGGGTCGATGTTGGAACGCGAGCCGACGCCGAGGTAGAACTTGTCGCCCTTGGGCGTGAAGAGGATGGTGCGCGTCCAGTGGCCCTGTCCTTCGCCGGCAAGGGGGACGACCTCTTCGCCGGGCCCGAGTTCGAGTTTCTTCAAGTCGTAGGGGTAGCGTTTAACGGAGGTGGCTTCGGCGATGTAGAGGTAGTTTTTCCAGAGGGCGAGGCCGAAGGGGCGGTCGAGGCCATCGATGAGCTTTTTCTTTTCGGCTTCCTCGATGCGGTAGTCGCGGTTGCGGTCGGTGAGAGCATAGACGGCACCGCCCTTGACGCTGTCCGACAGCAGGATTTCGCCGGACGGCCCTTCGATCATGTAGCGGGGCTTGGCAAAGCCGGAGGCGAATTCGGCGGCTTTGAATCCGGACGGTATTTTGAGCGAGACGCCATCGGGCTGCGGCACGATTTTGGGCGGGTTGGCCGCCGAGGGGGTGTGGAAGGGGGGCGGCAGTTTGGGCGGATCGGCGGCGGGCGCGAGGGCGCAGGAGAGCAAAGCGAGTCCCAGGAGGTGTTCGAGGCGCATCCGGCTATTGTACAGAGCGATTCACCCGGCGGGCCAGCGCCTGACTTCCAGCGAATAGGGCGGCAGGGTGGTTTCGCGGGGCGGCTCGTGGCCCGGAGGGAGCCCGTGGGCCCCAACCGAATGCGCATGCGCGATCTGCCACGGATAGCTTTCGTCCAGCCGCCAGAACATGCCGCCGCCGCGGGGGATGCGGATGGTTTGGGCGCCGGCGGTCAGATTCGCCAGGATCAGGCACTGCTCGCGCGGGCTGGTCAAACACATGGCGGCGACGGCGAGCGGATCGCTGACGACGGCCGGCTGAACCCGGCCGCCGGCATAGGGCGCGAGCCCCGCCAACAACCGGTAGACGGGAAAGACCGCACCGGCATCTTTCACCGGAAACCATTCGGGCTGCTCCACGGGACCCTGTATTCCCGTGGGGCCGTGAGTTTCGTAAAGGGTGAGGCTGGAGACGCCCGCGGCGGCGTGGGCTGCGATGCAGCCGAGCGTCCAGCCCGCGCCGAAAAGCGACATCTGGCGCGCATCCACCTGAGATTCGCGGTAGCCGAGCGGAGCGCGTTCCGAGGCCACCGTGGCGTTGGGGTTGAAACGCATTTTTAGGGTGACGGGAGAGACGGCGAGGCGCGCGCCGCCCGCGAATGAACGCGCGGCGGCCACCATGTCCGGAAGGGCGAGCAGGTTTTCGGCGAGGCTGCGGTTGTCGAAGGCGTGGACCTGCGGGTTGAGCGGCCAGCAGATCTCATCCCACTGGCCGGGGCGATTGCGGTTCAGTTCGGCGAAGAAGGCGTTCGTGCCGCCGCCGATGGAACCGGGCAGGCCGCGGGCGGCTTCCGCCCATTCGGGGGCGCTGGCAGGCCCGGCGGCAGGCAGCAGGAGCCAGCGTGCGGCTTCGAATTTCAGCTTGCGGGCAGCTTCGAGTTCCGCGCGGTAATCATCGGTGAGGAGCAGACCGATTTCGAGTTGCGCGCCTATGGCCTTAGCGAGGGCGCGCGCCTTGGATAGGCGGCTGGCGAAATCGTCGCGCGAGGGCAGGGCATCAACGCGAATATGGGCGAGGCGCAGCCCGCGCAAACGTTGGACGTGGGACTCGGTGAGTGGGGGCGCATCGGGATTGAACCCGAGGCCGAGGGCGGGCAGCGGATGGCTCTCATCCTTGACGGTGACTTCGACTTGTCCGGCCACACGCGGGCCGGGCAGGGCGCGGCGCTCGCCGATAAGCGTGAGGAGAACCTCCTGACGAATCCTGTCGCCGGGCCTCATTTCCACCGGAAAGAGCCTGGCGAGCGGGGTGCAGTAGGTCTTGTAGGAGGCATCGGACCAGTTGCGCTGGTCCTCCATTTCGAAGGTGTCGCCGGACATTTCGACGCGCGCCCAGAGGCCGTTCGAGATAGGGTGCTCGATGGCGCTCATGTCGAAGAAGGGCTGGTGCGGGGAGACGAGTTTCGGAAAGACGCCCTCGCGCGTCTCGCCGCTGGTGGAGCGGACGCGGCAGGGCAGGCCCGCGCAGATTTCCGACGGATGGAGGATACAGAAGCCGATGCGGTTCTTGAGGAAGCGGCCGCGGGCGCGCCCGTCGAAGGTGAAGCGGATCTGGCCCGCGGCCGTGCCCACGATGGCGGCGCGCCACTGGAAATCGATGTCATCGCGGCGGCAAATGACGCGAAAATCGACGCGAAAACGCTGTTTTCCGCGTTGAATTCGCAGATTTTCGACCACCGGAGCGACGGTGCCCCAGTTGCGGTCGCGGACCGGCGCGGAGATGCCGCGGAGCACCTCGGCGCCGCCGCAATAGATCGAGCGGAGCGAGCCCGATTCGCGGTCGAAGAGCACGCGCAGCGGCCCGGCTTCGAGTTCTTCAAGCCGGCCCGGCGGTGCGAGTCCGGAGCGGAGAACCTCGAGTGGCGGAGCGCTCACCCTGCATCGCCTCCGGAGATGCGCCAGACGGAGGCGGCCCATTCCTTCTCGTCGAAGACGCGCTTCCAATCGTCCTTGAAGAGGACCTTCTTCGCCTCGGCGATGGCCTGTTGGGCGCCGGCGGAGAAGTTCCAGTCGATTTCGTTGAAGAGGATCGCGAGTTCGATATTGAGATGGCCCATGAGGAAATCGCGGGCGGCTTCGTAGGGGATGCCGCGGGCGGCGGCTTCGTCGAGGGCTTCACGAATCACGCTGAGGCAGGTGGCGGCGACGGTTTCCGAAAGGACGGGTTCGAGAATGGCCATCTGCTCAACGGTGACGCGGTGGCTGCGCAGGACGGGTCCGAACATTTCCGACGCGATTTGTTCGCCCCTGGCGTAGTCCTCATCGGGGCCTTGCATGAGAGCGCTGACGATGGCCTGTTTGGCCAGGCCGCTGCCGAAAAAGTCGCGGCGGGCTTCCATGGCGGTTTCGTCGTTGAAGACGGGAGGGTGCGCGGGGTGGGTGACGAAGTAGCTGATGTCGGGGCGTTCGGGCAGGCGTCCGGCGGCGGCCGCGGCGGGGTCAAGGGTCATCACCAACGTGCCGGGCAGCAGTAGCGGAACAATCTGGCGGGCGACGCGGCCGATGAGGATGTCGGGCAAGGCGAGAACCACTACATCGGCGCGCCCGCAGGCCACGTCCGCGGGGGTGGGTTCGTGGCCGCGGGCGCGGAGTTTCTCGATGCCCGCCTCGGTTGCTTCGACGTAGAGGAGTTCGTGGCCGCCCGCGGCGGCGAGGGTCCGGCTGACGCGCGTGCCCATGTTACCGGCCGCGCCAAAAATCGCGATGGTGCTCATGTAGCCTCCAGTTGAACAGTGCCTTGGGTTTTGCCGAGATAATCGAGCTTGCCGACCTGGCCGCCCTTGAAGACGAGTTCCATGCCATCGACGGCGGCATCGCCGCGGACCCGGCACAAGGGGCTGCCGGGGTCGATGGGCGCGAGCAGTGAGAGGGATTCCACGCCGATGATTTCGCCAACGGCCGCGGAGGTGTCGCCGCCGATGACGACGGTGCGGGGCGGGCGGGTACGTTCCAGAATGGCGCGGAGAAGGCCGCCGAGTTGGCGGGCGAGGCGTCCGCCGCCGGCGTCGCCCGCGGCGGCGAAGCGGGCCTTGGTGGCGGCAAGACGGGGGTCATGGGGACCGCGGCAGGTGTTGATGACGACGGTGGCGCCTTTGTCGAGGAGTTCGAGGGTTCGGCGGACGCAGTCCGCGAGCACAGCGCCACTGGCATCGCCGAGCAGGGCTTCGCTGTCGAGCGGCACGTCGATCGCGCCGTGGTCGAGCAGCCATTGCAACTGACGGTCGGAGACGGGCGAACAACTTCCCGAGACCACGAGCATGTGGGAAACGCGCGTGGGGCCAGGAACAGTGCGCGGGCGCGGGCCGCCGGGCTGCTGCTGCCAGTGGGCGGCGAGGGCGTATTCCACGCCCGAAGAGCCGGCGATGAACAGCGGCGCCGCGCGCCGGGCGAGGCGTTCGAAGAGGCGGCCGATGCGGGGCAGATGGGCGTGGCGGAGCACGTCGAACAGGATCATGTCTTCGCCGGATTCGAGCAGCGCATCGAGGCGCCGGTCGAGGCGGTCGCCATCGAGTTCGAGGTCGAGCACATCGAGCAGCGAGCAGGAGAGCGAAGTCTGGCGGGCGAGATGGAGACGCAGGTCGCTTTCGTCCATGGGCGTCACGGGGTGGCGGCTCATGGTGGGATGGCGGTCGAGGCGGAAGATAGGGCTGTCGAGGCCGGAGCGCGCGAAGAGATTGCCGAAGGCGCAGAAACGGCCGAGGATGGGCGCGCCGGCCATCACGGCCGCGGGCCGGGAGCCGGCGACAGTCAAGCCGATCTCCGTCGCCTTGCCGATGCTGCCGGTGCGCGGGGAGGAGTCGAAGGTGGAGCAGACTTTGTAATGGATGATGGGCGCGCCGAGCCGCGCGAGGGCGCCGAGCACGGGGGCGAGGCGCGCGTCCATTTCCTCGGGCGACATGGTGCGGCCGCCGCCCGCGACGCCCACGGCTTCGAGGCCGGGGTGGGCGGCGAGTTGTTCAGGCGAGGGTGGATGCAGGAAGAGCACGGTGCGGACGCCCGCGAGATCCAGGGCCTCCATCGCATCGGTGGATCCAGTGAAATCGTCGCCATAAAAGGCGAGGCGCAGGCTCATTGCGAAAAGGCCTCCAGGGCGGCGCGGAGTTCTTCATGCCGCGCGGCGTAGTCGGTGAGGGGGATGCCGGCGAGGGCGGCGTCCCAGGCCTGGCGGACGCTGGCGACGCCCGCGGCGATACCCATGGGATGAGCCACGATGCCGCCGCCGCAGAGGTACATCAGATCCACCGTGCCGAGGCGGGCATAGGTATCGGGGGCCTGGCCCGCCCATTGACCGGAGCTGATGACGGGCATCACGGTGTAGCCGCCGAGCATGGGGGTGAGGCATTCGCGGGCGGAGGCGACGACGGAGTCGTCCGGCTCGCAGAATTTGTTGCGCAGGCCGTTGCAGTGGAGATGGTCCACGCCGGCGAGCCGCCAGAACTTCTGCCAGGCTTTGAACTCGAAGCCCAGCGCGGGACAGCGGGTCAGCGCGCCCCATCCGTTGCGGTGGCCGTGAATGGGCAGCGCGCAATGGCGGCGCAGGTGGGCGACGGCGGGCAGGCCCGCACTGTGGATGCTCACCATGACGCACGTGCCGCCGAGCTGTTCGATGAGTTCGGCGTGGCGGAGCATCTCATCGATTTCGCCGGTGAGGTTGAAGGCGAACATGGCCTGGCGGCCGGTGCGGTCCGCCTCTTCGCGAACGACGCGCAGGATGGCCTGGGCGCGCGCGGCGAACGGGCTGTGGGGGCCGTTGGCCATGAGTTCGTCGTCCTTGATGAAATCGAGACCGGCGCGGACGAGGTTGCGGACCATGGCGGCGGTTTCGTCGGGAGAGAGGCCGACGCTGGGCTTGATGATGGTGCCGATGATGGGGCGGGCTACCACGCCCGCGAGGCGGCGCGTTCCTTCAACACCGAATTGCGGGCCGGGATACGCGGCGGCGAACTCGGGCGGAAACTCGACGTCGAGCAGGCGCAGGCCGGAAAAATCGCGGAGTTCGAAGAGATTGCCCGCGACGGTGGCGAGGGCGTTGGGCAGCGAAGGTCCCATGTTTTCGCTGGGCCAGGACAGGGTGACCTCGGCGCGGCGGTAGCGGGAGCCGGGGCGGGCGTGGGGTAGCGAAGGCGTGGGGCTTTCGCTGAGTTCTTGAAGGCTTTCCACGCGGGCGGCGGAGCGTTCGCGGAGTTCATCGGTCTCGCCGGGGACGCGGACGAAGGTGCCGGTGGATTGCTCGCCGGCCATCACTTCGGCGGCGCGGGCAGGGTCCTGGGCGGTTTCGATGACGTAGGTGGCGGTGAGCCGGCCGGGGATCACGCAGCTATGCTATCACTGGCCACACCGGAGCAGACTTATCCTTGGTGGCATTCCCCATGAGTGCCCCTCTCAAGCTCAGAGCGGCGGTGAAGAGGCGAGGCAGAGCCATGATGCGGTTGGGGCGGGGAAGAGCTCTTGCCGTCCCCTCGAACACAGAGGTCTGGACGCATCACCGGGCGCGAGGATTGTCTCGCGGGGAACGCCGCCGGCTGAAACGTTTTGTGTGATTTATGTTCTTTTCAGGACGGATCGGCCTCGACCGCCAGGGCGCCGTCAGACGCCAATTACTCGGTTGGGCATTACGGATTCTCTCACTGAACCGCCAGCAAGGGGCAAAATCAATAGCCAACGGAGGGCGGGAGAGGCTTCCAGTGTCCT
>JAHDVK010000059.1 GCA_023384675.1 Bryobacteraceae bacterium
ATGGGGCCTGCGGCAACCGCACTTCCGACGAGGGTGTCCGCCGGGACTGGCACCTCGCGCGGGCCATGATGACCGGCTACGCCAGCCGCTACCCGCAGGAGGAGTTCACCGTCGTCGCCCTGGAGAAGACGTTCGAGGGGCCGATCGTCAATCCCGCCACCGGCGCGGCGTCCCGCAGCTTCGTCCTCGCCGGCAAGGTGGATGGGATTGTCCGGATTGGTGGCGAACACTACATCCTCGAGCACAAGACAGCGGCGACGATTGGCGCCGACTATCTGGAGAAGCTCTGGACAGATTTCCAGGTCGCCATCTACTCCCACTATGTCGAAGAGGCGCTGGGCATCCCGATCACGGGCGTGATCTACAACATCCTCGCGAAGGCCCGGCTGCAGCAGAGCGCGGGCGAGACCGAAGAGGAATTCCAGGCCCGCCGCGACGCTCTGCTGGCGAAATCGAAGACCGGCAAGACGACGGCCAGGCGCAAACTGCCGGAAACCGACGATGAGTTTCAGACCCGGCTGCTGGAGAAATACGCCGAGCCCGAGATGTTCCACCGCGAGATGCTCTACCTCTCGCGCGACCGCTTCGACATCCTGCGCGCCGAACTCTGGGAACTCACCCAGGCGTTCCTCGACGCCCGGCGCCGCGGGGTCTTCTACCAGAACACCGGTTTCTGCTTCAACTACCACCGCCCCTGCGCCTATTTTCCGGTCTGCCGGTCGAACGGCAATCCGAACGTGATCGACAACTTCTACACCATTGCGGCGCCACACGAGGAGCTGCGCGAGCCATCCAGCGAACCCAATTTCTGAAAGGAACCACCATGAGCCTGTTACCCACAACCAAGACGCCTCCCAAGAATGATCTGGCGGACCTGACCGTCCTCGCCTACGGCAGAACGAAGATCGGCAAGTCAACCCTCTGTTCCCAGGCCGAGGGCGCCTTGTTCCTGGCCACCGAACCCGGCCTCAACGCCCTGGATGTCTACCAAGTCCCGATTCTGAATTGGGAGGACCTGCGCAACGCCTGCGCCGAAATCAGTGCGGGCAACCACCCGTTCAAGACCGTGATCATCGACACGGTCGACAACGCCTACAAGTTCTGCACCCAGTTCGTGCTCGAAAAGAACAAGATCGAGCACGAATCCGACCTCGGCTACGGGAAGGGCTATGCGCTCGTCAACAACGAGTTCCAGCGTGTCCTGACCAAGCTGGCGTTCCTGCCATACGGGTTGTTCCTCGTCTCGCACGCCAAGGAGGTGGAGATGGACTCCCGCACCGGCAAGTACACGCGGATCGTGCCCACCCTGCCGGACAAGGCGCGCAAGATCGTCCTGGGCATGGCCGACATGGTGCTCTACTGCGACATCCAGGAAGAGGCCTCGGGCGACGGCGAACCCCGCATGCGGCGCGTGATCCGCACGAAGCCGAGCCTCTTTTACGAGGCCGGTGACCGAACGGGGCGTCTGCCCGAAACGCTCGATCTCGATTTCGCCAGCTTCCGCACGGCGTTCAATGCCGCCGCCGCGAAGGGCCAGGCACCGTCCACGCCCTCTGCCAGGCCGCCGGCGAAGCCGGCGCCCGCGCAACCTGCCGCCGCGAAACCTACCCCTTCGTCCGAGCCGGCCGCTGGCGCGGCGGTGACAGGCGCGGCCAAGTAAACCCGTTCGATCCCAAGGAGACCCACCCATGAATCATGAACCCATCGATCTCGCCCAATTCGACAGCGAGTTCCGCAACGAAGCCGCCGAGGACCGGGGCACCTTCGAAAGCGTCCCGGACGGCAAGTACCAGGTCGCCGTGGAGAAGGTCGAGTTGACCCACTCCTCCACCGGCAACCCCATGTTGAAGTGGACCCTCCGGATCCTCGCGCCGCAGTGCGTCAACCGGCTGATCTGGCGCAACAGCGTCTTCACGGTCAATACGCTCAAGTTCGTGAAAACGGACCTCATGCTGTGCGGGCTCAACCTCGAGAAGCTCTCCGATCTGCCGAACCACCTGAACCAGCTTCTCGACGTGAAGCTGGAAATCACCAAGCGGACCCGTGGCGAGCACGAGAATGTGTACTTCAACCGCCGCCTCGAGACCGTCGCCGCCAGCAGCCGGTATCAGCAGGAGGCGGGCGATGCCCTCATCCCCTTCTAAGGCAGCGCCCGTCACCATCATCGTCGATACGCGCGAGCAGGAAGGCTATGGCTTCAATCCCCAGCTGGTAACGCCGGTCCGCCGCGCGTTGCCAGCCGGGGACTACTCGGTGGCCGGGCTGGAACGGGATGTGGCAGTCGAGCGCAAAACGCTGGACGATTTTGTCGGCACGGTGATGCATGCGCGTGGCCGTTTCTACCGGGAACTCCGGCGGCTGGAACACTACCGGCGCGCCTGCGTCGTGGTCGAGGCCGATCTCGGCGACGTGCTTGCCCGGCGTTACCGGGGCGAAGCGCACCCCCACGCTGTTTTCGGCAGCGCCCTGGCAATCACCGTGGACTTCGGCATCCCCGTCTTCTTTTGCACGAACCGGCAGCTGGCCTGCCGGTTCGTGGAGGGGTATCTGCTGCGCGCCG
>JAHDVK010000013.1 GCA_023384675.1 Bryobacteraceae bacterium
ATCACTCGACCCTCAGTCCCGATTCCGGGACAAACGGCAGATCTGCCGAGGTAAGCTCGACCGCCTTCAGCGCACAGCCGCCGGATTTACAACCAGCGCCCTTGATGGATATGAACTTCGCGGTCATTTGCCCGCTCGTCCGGCGCCGTATGCCTCCTATCCGGTGCTTGTCCATCGGCTCGCGCAATTGCTCCACGCTTCTTTCACCTCGATCAGGTTGTCAAAGGGACTTTCACCCCCAAGCCGTCGAACATGCTCGGCACACAAAGCGAAGCCCCCGCGCCGGTTCGACCGGAGCGGGGGCAGGTGGACGAAAGGGTGTTTTAGCGTTGATTGGACGCCATGGGGCGGGAGGAGCGCCCGTGGCGCGCCTCGACGACATCAACGCCATACTTATCGAGGATCGAAGCGGTATTGAGATCGAGTTGAACGCGGGCGCGAGAGTAGTTCGCGAGGGCGGCCACTTCGGAGGCCTGCGCCTGGGCCAAGTCGCGCTGCGTTTGAACCACCTGGAACGCGGTGGACGCGCCGAGGGCGTATTTTTTGTTCTCGGCGTCGAGGGTCTGTTCCTGGAGCTGGCGTTCCTTGACGGCGGCCTCGTAGCGGGCCTTGGCCTGGATGAGCGCGGTGAGCGCGTTCTGGACGTTGACGCGCATGTCGTTGATCGAGCGCTGGAGGGTGAGCTGTTGCTGGCGAAGCTGCAACTGGTCGCGGATGTAGTCGGCGCGGGCGGTGCGGTTGTTGATGGGGATGTTCAACTGGAAGCCCACGGAATAATCCGGGAAGTTGCGGCGGAAAAGCTGTGCCAGGGCATTGCCGTAGCCGCCGACGAAGTAGGGGTCCGGGAAGCGCGGCGGCAATTCCCGGCCAGGAATGGTGACCGTGTTGATGTCACCGGTCAGGGCGTTGTTTTGGAAACTCGCGTTCACATCGAGGGAGGGCAGCAACTGAGAGCGGCTGCCCGCGATGCCGATGCGGGTGCTGTCCATCTGGATATGGGCCTGCTGGAGGTCCGGACGCTGATCGAGGGCTCGGTCGACAAGCTCTTTCAGGTTTTCGATGGTGTCATGCATCGGCTGGGTGAGGGCGTCGGTGGGAATCACGCGCGCCTCGGAGATCGTGGGGCTGGCGACGCCGGTGCGGCTCATGGCGTTTTTGAGGATGGTCTCCTGCTGGAGGAGAGAGGTTTCGGCGTTGGTGAGATCCTGCTGGGCCTGCGCCACACGCGCCTCGGCGCGCACGATTTCAATCGGCGCCAGAGTGCCGATTTCCACCTGCTTTTTGTTGTCCTCCCAGAACTTTACCGCCACGTCGAGGGCTTGCTTCCGAACCTTCAGGTCCTCGTTGAAGCTGACGAGATCCCAATACAGGTTCACCACGCCCGCGATGGTTGTCATCACCTGCTGCTTGAAGACCAGATCGGAGACCCGAACGTTGTTCTGAGCCACGCGAATGTTGCGGTTGTTCACTGCCAGCCCGAAGCCCTGCAAAATGCGCTGCGACAGTTGCAACTGCATATTGGACGAAGTATTCGGGTTGAGGTCGTTGAGCGGGTTGTTGGTGCGGACGTTGTTGTTATTCCAGCCAACACTCACAGTGGTGCCGGTCAGGAAGGATTGCTGGTAGCCGGACTGCCAGGACCGGCTGTCGAAAACAAGCGCGGTGCGGCCGGTGGTGATGGTGTTGGCCTGAGGTCGGCTGGCATGGCCATAGGTGGAGGCGAAGAAGAAGACAGGATCGAGGTTCGGCACCTGCACGCCGGTCTGGGTGATGACGGTGCCGCCGGCGTCCTGCTGGCCGCCGAGGCCCTGCCCGCCGGTACCGCCAGTGCCCTGGCCGCCGGTGCCGCCGGCTTGCGAGAGCGCCGAGGTGGCGCCGGCGCGAACAGCGGTGGGCACGCCGCGGAGCAAGCCGCCCGCGCGGGCGCGCAAGTAGTCGGCCTGGGCGATCTGGGGTCCGTAGCGCGAAAGTTCGATGTCGAGGTTATTCTCGAGCGCGACGGCGATGGCGTCTTCCAGCGACAGGTACAGATTGCCCGCGCGGATGAGCGATTCCAGCCGCGGCGAGTTCGCCAGGTTCACCGGCGCGATGTCGGGCTGGCGGAAGTCGCGGGTAAAAGCATTGAGAAAGCCCGTGCCCGGAGCTAACGGCACCTGCGGTTTGCCGGGCACGAGGGTAGTATTCATCTCCTGGGCCAGGGTGGACGGACTAAGAATGAGGCTCGTCAGGAGGACGGCGAGAAACGGTCGGATACGGTGCATGTGAGTTCGGATTCCTGCTCTTCTTTGTTAAGGGTGCTCAGTGGTCGCGTTGTGGTTACTCTTCTTCCAGAACGGAGCAAGAGGGCGGGATGTTCCCGAGAAACACCCTTATGGTAGCGCAACGCCGCGATGGTATTCTAAGGGGCGAGTGAACACGCAAGCGATCGACGTGCTCGCCCTGTTCAAGGAGACGGGCGCATATCTTTCCGGCCACTTCTTATTGACGTCGGGACTCCACTCGGCGGCTTATCTTCAGTGCGCGAAGGTTTTACAGTTCCCTGAGCATGCCGCCCGGTTGGGGGTGCGCCTCGCGGCAGCCTTGCAGCCGTTGGCCGGGCACGTGGACGTGGTGGTTTCCCCCGCCATGGGGGGCCTGATTATCGGGCATGAGGTGGCGCGGGCGCTGGGCGTGCGGCACATCTTTACCGAGCGCGGTGAGGACCGTAAGATGCTGTTACGGCGAGGCTTTTCGATCCGGGGCGGCGAGCGGGCGATCGTCGTGGAAGACGTCATAACGACGGGCGTGAGCACGCGGGAAGTGGTCGATTTGTTGCGGGCGGCGGGCGCGGAGGTGGCGGCCGCGGGTTCGATTATTGACCGCTCGGGGGGCGCGGCGGATGTGGGCGTACCCCGCGCGGCCCTGGAAACGCTCACCGTAGAGACCTGGGGCCCCGGCGAATGCCCCCTTTGCCGGCAGGGAATCCCGGCAATCAAGCCCGGTTCGCGGCCTTCGTAATCCCGATGGACGAACGCCCAGCGCGCCGTATCCGGTTGACACTCGCTTATGACGGGACGGAGTTCGCGGGCTGGCAGATCCAGCCCGACCTGACTACGATTCAGGGGGAGTTGGAGAGGGCGCTTGCGGAGATCGAGGGCGGCCCGGTGGCGGTAGCGGGCTCCGGGCGTACGGACGCCGGCGTGCATGCCGAGGCCCAGGTTGCGGCCTGCACCATCCACAACCGGATTCCGGAAGTGAATCTGCGAATGGCCCTGAACCGCCTGCTGCCGCGCTCGATCCGGGTGTTGGAGGCGCGGGAAGTACGGCAGGACTTTCATCCGCGTTTCCAGGCCGTTTCAAAGACGTACTTTTACCGGATCTGGCGCGAGGAGATCTGCCCGCCGTTGAGGCGGTTCGCGGTGTATCACTATCCGTATCCACTGGACGAGGCTCGGATGGAGGCCCTGGCGCCGCTGTTCGAGGGCGAGCACGACTTTTCCGCCTTCGCTGCCGCCGACGAGAAGGACGCGCTCGGGCAATCCAAAGTTCGAAGGATCTTCTCCGCCGGCATGGCTCGCGAGGGTCCCGAACTGGTCTTTCGCGTTCGGGGCAGCGGGTTTCTGAAACATATGGTGCGGATGATGACGGGCACACTCATCGAGGCGGGCAAGGGGAACGTTGGGGAGGCAGACCTGCGGGCGCGGCTGCGGGCGGGCTTTCCGGGTAAGGCGGGTCCGGCGGTACCGGGCCGGGGTCTGTGTCTCATGGAAGTCGAGTACCCACCCGGCGCGGATGGCCCATGCTAAGCTTGAAAACGGGCATGTCGAAAGCCAAAAAAGAGGAAAAGCACGTGTATCCGCCGTTGCCGCCCGCTGGCAAATGGCTTCCCGTGGTGGCGGTTTCGTGGCTGGTGCCCGGCGCGGGCCACTTCATGTTGAAACGGACCTACCGGGGGGCGATTCTCGCCGGAAGCGTGCTGGTGATGTTCCTGCTGGGCTTGATGATGCGCGGCTACATGTTTGAGCCGATGTCCGGCGATCTGCTAACTACGATCATCTATACGGGCGGGTTCATCGGCAACATGGCGACGGGCGTTTTGTACTTCATGACGAAGTGGTTTGGCTACAATCAGCCGGATATCGCGGGCCACACGGTGGATTACGGGACGAAGTTCCTGGTGGCGGCGGGCCTGTTCAATGTGCTTGCCATCGTGGATGCCTTTGAAATCGCCACTGGGCGCAAGGACTAGACGAGGACAGACGGACACTCATGCCGAAGATGACGCTGAACCACTTTGAAGCTACGCTGATCTTCGCCCTGTTGATCTCGATTGTGCTCGGTGTCGTCACCAAACGCACGGATCAAGAGCGCCTTCAATACGGCATCAAGTCGTTTGGCTACTTTCTCCTGACCGTGTTTGGGCTGGGCTGGCTCATGTATTTCGGGCATCGCTAATTGAGTGCGCTGTGGCTTTCCGCGGCCCGATATAGGATTTCCATCGGACTGTGAAGCCCCCGGCGGGAGAGGAACGACTGCCGGAACTCAGCGAAGCGGGCGTCCGGCGCCCCTCCAAAGTGCAGCGCATCGAGCGCTCCGAGATAATCCCGCCACCCTTCGGGCTTCTTCAGTTGCGGGTAGAACATTAATCTCAGAAGATACCCGTCAAAGAGAAGCTGGAATTCAGACTCCAGTCCAGCCTGAATTTCGAGGTATCCACCCGCATTGGCCCGCGATAGCGGCACTCCCTGGAGCAGGGAATACTCAAGCAGCGCATGCGCTGCCACTCGTTCATAGAAGAGCGGCCGTCCAACTCGGAGTACCGTGGTGGCCATCTCCAGCGGCTGGATGTGGTTGTCGAACGGGCAAAAATACCAGCGCGAGAGCCTCCCGGAGAGCAGGCGGCGCAGGTCTGCCGTTGCATGCACTGGCCAGTGGGAAGGGGAAGGCGGCAGCAAAAAGCTGAGTGCGTATTGCCCCATCCACTCTGCCGAGTCGAAGCAGTAGGCCAGATCCTGAAGTTGCAGGCCGTGCGCCAATCCTTTCAGCATTGCCACTTCCAGGGCTAGGGAGCCTTCCGAGAGCGGCGAATGGAAGTTCGGAAATAGATCGACATGCCCATACACATACATCTGCGGCATGCTTTGCTCTTCTCCCTCGGACCGGCGCAGCACCCAAACCTGACGTGCACGATATTCCACGCCGCCGAGCAGGTGCTCCAGCGCCATGCTGAGCTTTCCTTCCGGATGCCGGTTCAGACGCCTGATCCAGCGCCTGGCATTCGCGCGCTGGAGACCGCGGGCTGCCGGGGTTTGGTTGAATTCCAGTCCCGCATTCTCACAAACGCGGCGCAGACGCTTCTGCAGCCACTCGCTCTCCATCAAAAGCCGGGGCAACTCCGCGAAGCCCTGGTTTTCGGCGGGCCGCGGGCGGGCGATGTTCTCCGAAAGGTCTGAGAGTTGGCGGGCCACCATCCACTCCGCCGCAACCGGTCTTTGCCGCGCATCGCGCCGCAGCCGCACGATCAAGCGGGCAAACAGCGATAGGACTTCGGCCATCGCATCAGCCGAAGGCTCCTCCACCAACTGGCGTGTGGCTTCGCGAAGAGCGGTGGCAGGCTGGCCTGCCGTGTCTTCAAGATGGAGAGACGCGTCGAGCAGTCCCACATCGAAGATCGCGGGGAGTTCTTCTTCTTCCAGGTGCAGACCGCTGGCGAAATCTTCCAGGGCCTGTTGAATGGCAGTGGGGTTCGTCACGCGACGGCTGTGATTCTATCGCGTCGTGGCGGCTTGGGGCAGAACTTCGTTCAACGAGCCCTGCCGGTAGCCTTTCAGATCGAGCGTGGCGTACTGAAAGCCCGCCGCGCAGAGGGCCTGATGGAGCTTGGAGAACATCTCGAGGTCGAGCGCCGCGGCCATTTCCTCGCGGGCAATTTCGATGCGGCCCATCTCGCCGTGATAGCGCACGCGAAACTGGCGGAAGCCGAGAGCGCGCACGCGCTCCTCGGCATCCTCGATCTGCCGGATCGTCTGGGTGGTGACGGGAGTCCCATAGGGTACGCGCGAACTGAGACACGCCGCGGCCGGGCGGTCCCAGGTGGGGAGCCCGGCCAGCCGGGAGAGTTCCCGGATCTCGGCCTTGGACAGTCCCGCTTCGACCAGGGGGGCCTTTACTTCATGCAGTTTGGCGGCGCCCTGACCCGGGCGGTAGTCTCCCAAATCGTCGGTATTCACGCCGTAAACGATAACGGCTCCTTCGTACTGAGGTGCGATCTCCTCCATGCGTCGGAAAAGCTCGTCCTTGCAGTGGAAGCAGCGGTCGGCGTTGTTCGCGGCGTAGTCCGGGTTGTCAAACTCGAACGTGGGAATCACCTCGTGGCGGATGCCGAATTGGCGCGCGAACTCGGCGGCATCGCGCTTGTGAGATTCGGGGATGGAAGCCGAATCGGCCGTGATGGCCACGGCCCGGTTGCCGAGCGCCTCTCGCGCCGCCCAGGCCAGGTAAGCGGAGTCGGTTCCGCCCGAATAGGCCACCAGCACGCGTTTCAGGGCCCGCAGATTCTCGAGCAAACGCTCTTGTTTCCGCTGCAGTTCGTCTGAATCGAGCCGCGCCGCGGCCCCCAAGGTGACGAGTCCGGCCATCTATTCATTCTATCGTCTTTGGTATCCTTGAGAGCCTGAGGGGAATTCCGGGATGGCGCACTCACCAATCTTCCGTTCGCTCCAATTGTGGACCGCCCAGGCGGCGGCAGCGGAGAAGCTGCCTTTGAACCGGCGTGCTTTCTTGCGGATGGCGGCTGGCGCCGCGGCTGTGCCGCTTCTGCGCGGTCAGGCTCCGGCAGTAGCCGTCGTGGGAGCCGGGCTGGCCGGACTGACCTGCGCGTACCGGCTCAAGCAACGGGGCATCCGGGCCACGGTATTCGAGGCCTCGCAGCGCACGGGCGGGCGTTGTTTCACGATGCGCGGGGCATTCGACGAAGGCCAGCGCGTGGAGCGCGGCGCGGAACTGATCGACAGCGATCACGCTGAGATCCGTGCGCTTGCAAAGGAACTGGGTCTCAAGCTCGACAACCTGCTGAAGGCGGAGAAGCGCGGCACGGCCCCTTCCCACTATTTCGGCGGCCAGCCGTATCCTTACCCTGACGCCGAGCGCGATTTCCGCGAGTTCGCGCCGAAAATCGGCGCGGAGGTGCAGGCGGCCGGGCCGGAAACCTCGTATCGCACCTCGACGCCGCGCGGCCGGGAACTCGACGCCATGACGCTGCAGCAGTGGATTGACGAATACGTCCCCGGCGGCGGGAAATCGCCTCTCGGTCTGTTGCTGGATATCGGTTTTACTACCGAATACGGGGCGCCGCTTTCGGAACAGAGCGCGCTGAATATGATCTACGTGCTCGGCGAATACACCACGGATTGGCCGAGAATTTACGACGCCTACCCGAACCGCTACCGCATTCGCGGTGGAAACGATTCGCTGGCCGCGCGCTTGACGCAGAGGCTCGCCGGACAGATCCGCCTGAATCACGCACTGACGGCGGTCGAGCGCCGCGAGGACGGAAGCTATACCCTGCGATTCGAAAATGGCTCTGAATTGCACGCACAGCACGCCGTTTTTGCGCTGCCATTTTCAATCCTACGGCGCTCAGTGGATCTCTCCTGCGCCGGCCTGAGCGAACGCAAGATGACCGCAATTCGCGAGCTCGGCATGGGCAATAACGCGAAAATGCATTTACAGTTCAAATCCAGGCATTGGGAAAAACTGGGCAGCACGGGCGAAACCTATTCCGACACCGGGTATCAGTGCACGTGGGATCAAAGCCGCGGGCAGAAGGGCCGTCCGGGCCTGCTGGTGAACTTCCTGGGCGCCGAAGCCGCTCTCGCCCTGGGTCAGCGTTCGCCCCAGCTTGCGCTTGAGCAGCTTGAGCCGGTTCTGCCCGGGATTACAGCGGAGTGGAATGGCCGGGTCCGGACCGATGACTGGCCCAACAACCCCTTCGTCCGCGGCGGGTACTCATTCTACCGGCCGGGTCAGTACACAAAGTTCGGCGGCGCGGAAGGCGAGCGCGAGGGCAACGCGCATTTCTGCGGAGAGCACACGTCGAGCGAATGGCAGGGATTCATGAACGGCGCCGTCGAAACGGGCGAGCGCGCCGCCCGCGAAATCCTCCCGGCGTAGGACCACCCTCCTCCGATTCCCCTTCCCTCCGGCGCGAATTCGCTGTAGTGTGGGGGCAAGAGAACGGAAAGGAGGCCGCTATGGTGCAGACCACGCACACGCCGCCTGTCCTGACCGAAGAGGAATGGGCACTGGTGGCCCAGTTGCTCGAGAACAAACAACGTGAACTGCTGCTCGGCATCCGGCATTCGGTCCGCCGCGCCTTCCGCGAAGAACTGCAGCGTGAACTCGCACTCGTTGAAGGCTTGCGCGACCGCATCCCTGTGCACGAGGAGAAGGAGTAATTCATGGACCGGCCGAAACAACCCCATGTCACCCGGACCTGGGCTTCGGGTCGCGTGCAACCCGCCGCCGCCCGGCCTGCTCCGCCAAGAATTAAGGCAACCACCCCGAAGAGGAAGAAGAAATGACGACCCTGGACCGGCTCATCGCATTGCTCGAAATGCGCGAAGTGGCCTACAAGCATAACGAGCACCCATTGACCTATACCGCGCGCGAAACCGCGATGGCGGAGCAGGTGACGCCGCGCTGCTTCGCCAAGACGGTTGTCGTACACTTCGAGGACGGCTTCGCCATGGCCGTGCTGCCCGCCGACCGAATCGTTGACCTGGAGGAGTTGCGCCTCGCCTTCGGCAGCCGACATCTGCGGCTGGCCACGGAGGCTGAACTGGCCCGTCTGTTCCCGGAATGTGAACTGGGCGCGATGCCGCCCTTCGGAAATGGTGCGCTCTTCGACATGCCCGTTTGGGCCGATGGCCTGCTCATGGCCGAGGAGAGCATCTGCTTCAATGCCGGCACTCATCACGACGTGATCCGCATGAATGTGGAGGATTGGGAGGAGATCGTCCGGCCGCAGGTGCTGGCCTTCGCCCACAGCGCGCCGTAGCCGACCGGCAAACGAAACCGGCCGGACCACGCGAAGGCGTCCGGCCGGTTTTGTCTGCGCTGCCGCGCCTCTATTCGGCTTCCGTGTGCGGTTCGTCGAAATTCAGGTCCGAACCCTCGGAGCCGCCGAGATAGCCGCCTTTGGTTTCGTCGTCGTACACCTGGAAGGTATCCGGCAGCAGGCTGTCTTCCTGCACCGGTTCCTCGACGATGTCCTCACCGGCGATCTTCACGCGCCGGTAGTAATCCATGCCGGTACCGGCAGGGATCAGGCGGCCCATGATGACGTTCTCCTTCAGCCCGCGCAGGTAGTCCACCTTGCCGTTGATGGCGGCTTCGGTGAGCACGCGGGTGGTTTCCTGGAACGAGGCGGCGGAGATGAAGCTGTCAGTGGAGAGCGACGCCTTGGTGATCCCCAGCAGCACCGGCGAACCCACGGCGGGGCGGCCGCCGGCTTCGGCTACGCGGTCGTTCTCTTCCTTGAATTTGAAGCGATCCACCACTTCCTCGGGGAGGAACTCGGTGTCGCCGATGTCTTCCACCTTCACCCAGCGCATCATCTGGCGGACGATCACTTCCAGGTGCTTGTCGTTGATGTTCACGCCCTGCAGGCGGTAGACTTCCTGCACTTCGTTGACGAGGTATTTCTGGAGTTCCTTCTCGCCGAGCACGCGCAGGATGTCGTGCGGGTTCCGCGGACCGTCCATCAGCGGATCGCCCGCCTTGACGCGCTCTCCATCCTGCACGTTGATGTGCACACCACGGGGGATCGAGTACTCCCGCTCAGTGCCGTCGTCGCCGGTGACGGTGACTTTGCGGAAGCTCTTCACGACCTCGCCAATCCGCACGATGCCGTTGATCTCGCTCATGACGGCCGTCTCGCGGGGCTTGCGGGCCTCGACCAGCTCCACAACGCGCGGCAGGCCGCCCGTGATGTCCTTGGTCTTCGTGGTGGCGCGCGGGATCTTCGCCAGCACGTCGCCGGCGTGGACCACGTCGCCGTCACGCACGCTGAGGTGCGCGTGGATCGGCATCAGATAGCGCTTCTCGTCCGCCTTGTGGCCCCCCTCGGGACGGATGACGATGGCGGGAAGCCGCTTCTCGTCAGCGGAGTCGATGATCACCCACTGCGAGAGGCCGGTGACCTCGTCCACTTGCTCGTGGTAGGTGCCGTTCTCAACGATGTCGCGGAAGTGGACGGCGCCCGAGATCTCGGTCAGAATCGAGAACGTGTACGGATCCCATTCCAACAGGTTCTGGTTCGCGGCAACCGGTGCGCCGTCTGCGACGAGGATCTTCGCGCCGTAGACGACCTGGTAGCGCTCCCGTTCACGGCCTTTGTCGTCGACAATGGCCAGCAGGCCGGTGCGGCCCATCACGATTCGTTCGCCCTTGGCATTCAACACCGTCTTGATGTCGATGAACTTGGCGAAACCTTCGTTCTTGGACTCCTGCTTATTCTGTTCGGCCCCGCCGGTAGCCGCGCCGCCGATGTGGAAGGTGCGCATGGTCAACTGGGTACCGGGTTCGCCGATGGACTGGGCCGAGATGATGCCGACGGCCTCGCCGCGCTCCACCAAACGGCCCGAGGCGAGGTTGCGGCCGTAGCAGAGTTCGCAAACGCCGCGCCTGGATTCGCAGGTCAACACCGAGCGGATCTTGACGCGGTCGATGCCCGCGTCCTGAATCGCCGAGGCGTATTCCTCGGTGATTTCGTGGTTGGCCCGAACAATGATGTTGTTCTCGTAGTCGGTGATATCTTCGAGCGCCACCCGGCCCACGATACGGTCGCGCAGCGGTTCGATGATTTCGCCCGATTCCACGATGGGTTCGACAAAGATGCCGTCCGCCGTACCGCAGTCATGTTCGGTGACGATCACGTCCTGCGCCACGTCGCAGAGGCGGCGGGTGAGGTAGCCGGAATCGGCGGTTTTCAGCGCCGTGTCCGCCAGGCCCTTGCGCGCGCCGTGCGTCGAGATGAAGTACTGAAGCACGTTCAGCCCTTCGCGGAAGTTGGCGGTAATCGGGGTTTCGATAATTTCGCCCGAGGGCTTCGCCATCAGTCCGCGCATCCCGGAAAGCTGCCGGATCTGTTGTTTGGAGCCGCGCGCGCCGGAATCGGCCATGATGTAAATCGGGTTCAGGCGGCCGGCCTTGTCGTCGCGTTCCATGGTCCGGAACATTTCGGCGGAGACTTCGTCGGTGACCTTGTTCCAGATTTCGATGATTTTGTTGTAGCGTTCGCCGCCGGTGATGGCGCCGTCGGTGTACTGGCTTTGCACCTCGATGACGGCCTTTTCGGCGTTCTTCACCAGCCGGTTCTTCGATTCCGGCACCACCATGTCGTCGATGCCGATCGACACGCCCGCGCGGGTGGCGGAGGAGAAGCCGAGGTCCTTGATGTCATCGAGCATCTTCACCGTCGTCGGCAGGCCGAAGCGAAGGTAGCAGTACTGCACTAGCTGCGTCAGGCCCTTCTTCTTCAGAAGGCCGTTGACAAACGGCAATTCGGCGGGCAGCACGTCGTTCAGGATCACGCGTCCCACCGTGGTTTCCATGTCGGTCTTGCGATATTCCACTGGCTCGGTATGGAGCACGTCCTGGTTGTCGTAGGCGGTGGAAAGGTCGATCACCTTGCCGGTGTGGCGCAGCGTGATGGGCGTCTGCGTCTCCACTTCGCCCATTTCGAGGGCGATCAGGACGTCCTCCATGGAGGCGAACTTCTTGCCTTCGCCCTTGGCGCCCTTGCGCGCCTTGGTGAGGTAGTAGAGGCCGAGCACCATATCCTGCGAGGGCACCGCGATGGGGGCGCCGTGCGCGGGAGACAGAATGTTGTTCGCACTCAGCATGAGCGTGTGCGCTTCAATCTGCGCTTCGGGCGACAACGGAATGTGGACCGCCATCTGGTCGCCGTCGAAGTCGGCGTTGAACGCCGTGCAGACCAGCGGATGGATCTTGATTGCCTTGCCGTCCACGAGCACCGGTTCAAATGCCTGAATTCCCAAACGGTGCAGGGTGGGCGCACGGTTCAGAAGGATGGGGTGCTCGCGGATCACCTCTTCGAGGATGTCCCACACGACGGGATCCTGCTGCTCAACCAGTTCCTTGGCCTGCTTGATGGTGGTGCAATGACCGCGCAGTTCGAGCCGATGGTAGATGAACGGCTTGAACAGCTCGAGCGCCATCTTTTTCGGCAAGCCTGCCTGATTGAGCTTGAGTTCGGGACCGACGACGATGACGGAGCGGCCGGAGTAGTCCACGCGCTTGCCGAGCAGGTTCTGCCGGAAACGGCCCTGCTTGCCTTTGAGGGCGTCGGAGAGCGACTTCAGCGGACGGTTGTTGGCGCCGCGCAGGACGCGGCCGCGGCGGCCGTTGTCGAACAAGGCATCGACGGCCTCCTGGAGCATGCGCTTTTCGTTGCGGACGATGACGTCGGGCGCGTGCAATTCGATGAGCTTCTTCAACCGGTTGTTGCGATTGATGACGCGGCGGTACAGGTCGTTCAGATCGGACGTGGCGAACCGTCCGCCATCCAGCGGCACGAGCGGGCGCAGTTCCGGCGGGATCACGGGCAGGACGTCGAGAATCATCCATTCCGGCTTGTTGCCGGATTTGCGGAAACTTTCCACCACACGAAGCCGTTTGGCGAATTTCAGCTTCTTCTGCTGGGACTGCTCGGTCTTCATCTTTTCGCGGATGTCAACCGAGAGAGCTTCCACATCGACCTTTTTGAGTAGCTCTTTGATGCCTTCGGCTCCCATCATGGCCACATACTGGCCGGGGAACTCGGTATCCAACTGGCGCTTGCGCTCGTCGGTGATCACCTCGCCAGTCGACATGCCGGGAACTTCCCCGGGATCCACGACGACGAAAGCCTCGAAGTAGAGCACGCGCTCCAGATCGCGCAGGGTGATGTCGAGCAGGTAGCCGATGCGCGAGGGCAGGCCCTTGAAGAACCAGACATGCGAGCACGGACTGGCCAGCTCGATGTGCCCCAGACGCTCGCGGCGCACGCGCGACAAGGTGACTTCTACACCACACTTGTCGCAGATCACACCGCGGTGTTTCATCCGCTTGTACTTGCCGCAGATGCACTCCCAATCGGCCGTGGGACCGAAAATGCGGGCGCAGAACAGGCCGTCGCGCTCCGGTTTGAAGGTGCGGTAGTTGATGGTTTCGGGCTTGGTCACCTCACCGTGGGACCAGGACCGAATCTTTTCCGGAGAAGCCAGACTGATGCGAATCGAATCGAAATCGGCCATCAGGCTGCCGCGATCGTAGGGGCTGGATCTGTACATATGCGTCTCCTGTCCTTTCTCCGGGGTTAGTCCGCAGCCAGCGCCGTATCCGGCACTTCCTTGGGTTTCTTCATCAGTTCCACATCCAAGCACAGCGACTGCAATTCGCGGATGAGAACGTTGAACGACTCGGGTACGCCAGGCTCGGCCGCCGCCTCGCCTTTGACGATCGCTTCATAGATCTTGGCGCGTCCGAATACGTCGTCGGACTTCGCCGTGAGCAGTTCCTGCAGGACGTAGGCAGCTCCATAGGCTTCCAGCGCCCACACTTCCATTTCGCCAAAACGCTGGCCGCCGAACTGGGCTTTGCCGCCCAGCGGCTGCTGCGTGATGAGTGAATAGGGTCCAATCGAGCGGGCGTGGATTTTGTCGTCCACCAGATGCGAGAGCTTCAGCATATAGATGTAACCTACGGTGACGGGCTGCTCGAAGGCCTGTCCGCTCATACCGTCAACCAGCGTTACCTTGCCGGAAGTCGGCAGACCCGCCGCTTCGAGTTCGCCTTTGATATCGGACTCGGAGGCCCCGTCAAATACCGGCGTCGCATAATTCTTGCCCAGCTTGAATCCGGCCCAGCCAAGGTGGGTTTCGAGAATCTGGCCGACGTTCATGCGCGAGGGCACGCCGAGCGGATTCAGAATGATCTCGACCGGGGTGCCGTCCTCGAGGAAAGGCATGTCCTCTTCGGGAACGATGCGCGAGATGACGCCCTTGTTGCCGTGGCGGCCCGCCATCTTGTCTCCCACGCTCAGCTTGCGCCGCATCGCGATATAAACCTTCACGGTCTTGATAACGCCCGGCGGCAGCTCATCACCCTTCTTCAGCTTCGCGATCTTCTCCTCGGTGATCTTTTCGAGCACCTGGATCTGGCGCGAGGTCAGCTCTTCGATCTCGTCAATCGCTTCATTGAGCCGTGGGTCGCGGGTACTCAGACGTACGCGCTTCAAGTCGCGGGCGCGCAGATTCTCGATGAGTTCACGCGTCAGCACCGCGCCCTTGGCCAGCAGTTTCCTGTTCGTCTTCTCGTCGTGCAGGTCGGCCTGCACTTCCTTGCCCTCCAGCAGCGACGACAGGCGCTTGGCGCGCTCATCGCCCAGGATGCGCTTCTCGTCGTCCAGGTTTCGGTGGAAGCGCGCGATCTGTTCATCGAGAATCGACTTCGAGCGTTCGTCGAGTTCGGCCCCCTTGCGGGAAAACACCTTGGCATCCACAACCACGCCCTCGATGCCGGGCGGGCAGTAAAGCGAGGCGTCCTTCACGTCGCCGGCCTTTTCGCCGAAGATCGCGCGAAGGAGCTTCTCTTCTGGCGTCAGCTGGGTCTCGCCCTTCGGCGTCACCTTGCCGACGAGGATGTCGCCGGGCTTCACCTTCGTGCCGATTATGATGATGCCCGACTCGTCGAGACTTCGCAGGAAGCTCTCCGAGATATTTGGGATGTCGCGCGTGATTTCCTCGGGGCCCAGCTTCGTATCGCGCGCTTCGATTTCGAACTCCTCGATGTGGATCGAGGTGTAGTAGTCTTCCTTCACCAGCTTCTCGCTGACGATGATCGCGTCCTCGAAGTTGTAGCCGCGCCAGCTCATGAACGCCACCAGCACGTTCCGGCCAAGCGCCAGTTCGCCCTGGTCCGTACAGGGTCCGTCGGCCAGCACTTGGCCCTTCTTCACCCGCTCGCCCTGGTTGACGATGGGTTTTTGGTTAATGCAGGTGTTCTGATTCGAGCGCTTAAACTTGGTCAGCGGATAGATGTCGGCGCCAACCTCGCGCGACATCTGCCCCTCGTGGACATTGCCTTCCACACGGACGATGATACGTTCCGAGTCCACCGAATCCACGACGCCGGTGCGGCGGCACAGCACAACGGCGCCTGAATCGCGCGCTGTCACCTGCTCCATGCCTGTGCCCACGATGGGAGCCTCGGCGCGAAGCAGAGGTACGGCCTGACGCTGCATATTCGAACCCATCAGGGCGCGGTTCGCGTCGTCGTTTTCAAGGAACGGAATCAGCGAAGCCGCCACGGATACGAGCTGTTTCGGGCTGACGTCCATGTACTCCACTTCATCGCGGGCAATCAAAGTGGTGTTCCCGGACTTGCGGGCATTGATCAACTCATCAACGATGCGCCGGTTCTTATCCAGGGCCATATTGGCCTGAGCGATGACGTACTTATCCTCGTCCCACGCCGACAGATAGTCGCAATGCGCCTCGGACTCGGGCGGATTCTCTTGCGCGCCAGGGGTCTTCAGGACCTTGGCCATCTCCTCGCGCGTCAGCACTTGCCCCACGCGCAGGTTCGTGCCGCCGGGGCTCAAAACCCGCACGTCGTCCTGCACCACGTTACTCACCACGCGGCGGTAGGGCGATTCGATGAACCCGTATTCGTTAATCCGCGCGAAGCAGCTCAGCGAGCTGATCAGGCCGATATTGGGGCCTTCCGGGGTTTCAATGGGGCAGATGCGGCCGTAGTGAGTCGCGTGGACGTCGCGGACCTCGAAGCCGGCGCGTTCCCGCGACAATCCTCCCGGGCCGAGGGCCGAAAGGCGGCGCTTGTGCGTGATCTCCGACAGCGGATTCGTCTGATCCATGAACTGCGAGAGCTGGCTCGATCCGAAGAATTCCCGAATCGCCGCCATCACGGGCTTCGCGTTCACCAGGTCGTGCGGCATCGCCGTGTGCATCTCCTGAAACACGGCCATCTTTTCTTTGATCGCACGCTCCATCCGCACCAGGCCGATGCGGAACTGGTTTTCGAGCAGCTCGCCCACCGCGCGAACGCGCCGGTTGCCCAGGTGGTCGATGTCGTCAGCCATGCCCACACCCTTGCGCAGCTTCAGGAGATACTTGATCGTATCCAGGAAGTCCGTCTCGTCCAGCACGCGCCGGTCGAGCGGGTTCTTCGCCTTGTTTTCGGGATTGTCAAGCCAGGGTTTCGGTGCGAATTCGGCGTTGTCGTAGAGCTTGATGTTGAACTTCATCCGTCCCACGCGCGAAAAGTCGTACTTGCGCGGGTCGAAGAACATCCCATGGAACAGTTGTGTGGCTGTATCGAGAGTCGGAGGGTCGCCCGGCCGCAGCTTGCGGTAGATCTCCAGCAGCGCCTCGTTCTGCGTTTTCACCGGATCTTTCTTGAGCGTCGCCGACACCACCATGCCTACTTCGTCGCGCTCCGGGTAGAACACTTCGATCGAGCCGATACCCGCTTCCATGATGTTGGAGAGAATGGTCGCGGTGAGTTCCTGGTTGGCCTCCGCCAGGATCTCGCCCGTGTCCATGTCGATCACGTCGGCAGCCACCCAGGCGCCGGTGATCTCGGCCGTCGTCACTTCCACTTCCTGAATCTTCGCGTCGCGCAGGGCCTGGATCGTCGAGGCCTTCACCTTGCGGTTCGCCGGATGGACCGTCTCGCCCGACTTGGATGTGATGGCGTTGCCCAGCTTGATGCCGGTGAGCGACTCATCCACCTGCCAGAAGATCCGGTTGCTCTTCAGGTTCAATTTGCTGACCGAGTAGAAGGCTTTGAGAATCTCCGTATCGGTCTTCAGGCCAAGCGCGCGCAGAAAAACCGAGCCATAGAACTTACGCTTCCGGTCGATGCGGACGTACAGCAGGTTCTTCGCGTCAAACTCAAACTCCACCCAGGAACCGCGATAGGGAATGATCTTCCCCAGGACATAGTTCTGCGCCGCGACCCTCTCGAAGAAAACGCCGGGCGAGCGGTGCAACTGGCTGACGATCACACGCTCGGTTCCGTTGATGATGAATGTGCCGTTCGGAGTCATCAGCGGGATTTCGCCAAAAAAGACTTCTTGCTCTTTGAACTCGCGGACGCTGCGGTTGCCCTCCTCGTCGCGGTCGAACATCTTCAGGCGGATCGTGACCTTGAGCGGCGCGGCGTAGGTCATGCCACGCTCCTCGCACTCGGCCTGGTCGTACTTCAACTGCAAACCCACCGGGTCGCCGCAGCGGTTGCAAAACGTCACCACGTTCCGATTCACGGTGCCGCACTTATCGCAGATCACATCGCCGGCGTGGAACGGGTCGGTTCGGATGGTTGCGCCACAGGCGGGGTTGCGGCACACGGTGCGCAGGTGGTTCAGACCCTTCAGGGCCCCACACTTGCACTCCCAGTTGCCGATCGAGTAATCGACAAACTCTAATTCACTCTGTCCCCGGAAATCCGTGATGGGAAAAACGCTGCGAAACACGCTCTGCAGGCCGATATCGTCGCGCTCGTCCGGCAGCAGATCCATCTGCAGGAACCGCTCGTATGAGCGCTTCTGCATCTCGATCAGATTCGGAATTGGGACCGCGGTCTTGATTTTCGAGAAATCGACGCGCTCGTGCTGGCTTCCATGGGCGGCAGTAGCCATTCTCCACTCCTTTTCAGTTCCCCGTGCGGCTGTCCGGCCGGGATCGGCTGCGGCGAGGGCCTCATGCCCGCATCCCGGCGAAGGCCATTGAGACCTGGCTGGGAGGGGCACTCTTCTTTCGCGATGTCAGGAAAAAGGCAAGGCCCGGCGCAGGGACGTCTGTCACCAAGGGCGAGGGTAGGGGGTCAGCAGGGTTCGAGCTACACTTCTGGCTGGAGTTCCGGCGGCGCACTTCCAGGCTTGCCGTCATCCGCTCGCGAACGGAGTACGGCTCAGTCAGTGTCTCCACGAAGTTCGATAGTCCCCACTATGCTGCAAGTCTAGACCTTTGAGCTTAACAGATTGAAAACACGCGAGTCAAACGGGTCAGCCGAGACACCACCGGCGCACCGCGAAACGGGAGCGGCTCAAGAGCCGGTCCCGAACGGCGCGCCGGCCGCCAATGGCTGCCCGCAATCCCCCTCCCGCAGCGGGAGGGCCGTGTGGACTACTTGACTTCGACGGTCGCTCCGGCTTCCTCGAACTTCTTCTTGAGGGCCTCGGCTTCTTCCTTCGTGACGCCTTCCTTGATCGGCTTGGGAGCGGCTTCCACGAGGTCCTTGGCTTCCTTCAGACCCAGGCTCGTCACTTCGCGGACGATCTTAATCGTGTTGATCTTGTTCGAGCCTGCGCCCGTCAGGACCACGTTGAATTCGGTCTGCTCCTCCACCGGAGCGGCAGCGGCGGCGCCAGCGCCCGGAGCGGCCACGGCTACCGCCGCGGCGGCGGCGGAAACGCCGAGCTTCTCTTCCAGTAACTTAACGAGTTCGGACGCCTCCAGCAGCGTCAAACCCTGAATCTGTTCTGCGATCGCGTTAATGTCAGCCATTGTTATCCTTAACTCCCTGTCGGTTGAATTCGTCGCTGAATCCCGCCGGACGCGCCTGCGCCGCCCAGCCGGACCAGACCTCCCTGGAACCGGGCCACGCCCGGCCTAGGAGGAAAACCTGTTTTCCTTCACGCCCTGATCGATCACCACGGCCAGGTTCCGGCCGACGGCGTTCACCACGGTGGCCAGCCGCTGGGCCGGAGCGTTGATCAGGTACAGCAGCTTGGCATAAATCTCTTCCTTGGACGGCATCGTGGCCAGGATCTCGATGTCCTTCAGGTCGATTACCCGCCCCTGCACGAAGCCCGCCTTGAAGCTAAACGCGGGGTTGCCCTTCGCGTAGGTACTCAGAGCTTTGGCCAGCGCCACCGGATCGCCACTCGTTAGCGCCAGCGCCGACGTGCCTTTCATGCCCTTCAAGACGCTCTCGCTGCCGGCGCCTGCCGAGGCCTTTTCGGCCAGGGTGTTCTTCACGACCCGGTACTGGCCGCCCGCGTTCCGCACGGTCTTGCGGAGCTCAAAATCCTGCGCCACCGTCAACTGGTTGAATGTCCCTACGAAAAAGCTGTCCGCTTCCTTCAGCGCCGCTTCCAGCGATTCGAGTTCCTGTTTTTTCTTCTTGCGGTCCTTCATTTTCGCTTTCCCCTTGTCAGCGTCCAGGAGTTGGCCGGCGTGGCGCTAAGCCGTGCGGGCATTGTAGCTGGTCACATCCAGCTGCACACCCGGGCCCATCGTCGAACACACCGTCGCGCTCTTTACGTACTTGCCCTTGGCGGCCGCGGGCTTAGCCCGCACCACCGCGCCAATGAGCGTACTGGCGTTCTCCATCAGTTTTTCGAGCGGGAAGCTCAGCTTGCCGACCGGCGCGTGAATCACTCCGCCTTTGTCGGCGCGAAACTCAACCTTGCCCGCTTTCACTTCCTGGACGGCCTTGGTGACGTCCGCCGTCACCGTGCCGGTCTTCGGATTGGGCATCAAACCACGAGGGCCGAGAATCTTGCCCAGCTTGGCCATCGACCGCATCATGTCAGGAGTGGCGACCACCGCGTCGTAGTCCAGCCAGTTCTCCTGCACGATTTTCGCGATCAGCTCCTCGCCGCCGACGAAGTCCGCGCCCGCCTCTTCGGCCTCCCGGACCTTATCGCCCGAAGCGATCACCAGCACCCGCTTGGTTTTGCCGAGGCCGTTGGGCAGAACCACCGTTCCGCGCACCATCTGATCGGCGTGCCGGGGGTCGATACCCAAACGCATGTGCACTTCCACGGTCTCGTCAAATTTCGTGAACTTGATCTTCTGCACGAGCGGCAACGCCTCCTCCAGAGAGTAAGGGCGTTTCTCGATCTGCTCAGACGCAGCGGTGTATTTTTTGCCTGGTTTTCTTGCCATGATGTGACTGGTCCAAACGGCCCGGCGGCCCCTGACGGGAACCCCGCAGCCTCCCAATGATTGATTGGAAAAGAACGGAACCTTTAGTTTAGCATGAGTCGAGGCGAGCGCGCATCTCCCGGCGCGCGCCGCAGCCTCCTACCCTTCGACTTCCACGCCCATCGAGACGCAAGTGCCCTTCACGCTACGGACCGCCGCGTCGAGGTCGAAGCAGTTCAGATCGGGCATCTTGGTCTTGGCGATCTCCTCGACCTGACTCATCTTGATCTTGCCGACCTTATTCTTGTTCGGCTCAGCCGAACCCTTGGCCAGGTTCACCGCCTTCTTGATGAGCACCGGCACCGGCGGCGTCTTCGTGATGAAGGTAAAGCTCCGGTCCGTGTAGATCGTGATCACCACCGGCACGATCAAGCCTTCAAGATCCTTCGCGGAGGTCTTCGCGTTATACGCCTTGCAGAACTCCATGATATTGACGCCCTGCGGACCAAGCGCGGTGCCGACCGGCGGCGCCGGCGTGGCCTTGCCCGCCGGAATCTGCAATTTGACGAGTGCCTGTACTTTCTTGGCCATCTGATATGCTTCCTTACCCTGCTTAAGTAATCTTTTCCACCTGCAGGAACTCGAGTTCCACCGGCGTCGCCCTTCCGAAAATCGTCACCAGCACCCGCAGCGTGTTCCGCTCCGGGTTGATCTCGTCCACCTTGCCCTGGAAACTGGCAAAGGGGCCATCCACGATCCGCACTGTCTCGTTCTTCTCGAACGAAAGCTTCGGCCGCGGCCGCTCGGCCGCCGTCGCCTGCCGGAACAGGATAGCGTTCACTTCGTCGGCCGTCAGAGGAACCGGCGTATTGCCGCCGCCGACGAACCCTGTCACTCGCGGTGTGTTCTTGACGTGATGCCAGATCTCGTCGTCCATCGCCATCTGCACCATCACGTAGCCCGGATAGAGCAGCCGCTTCGAGGTGACTTTCTTGCCGTTGCGCAACTCCACCACTTCCTCAGTGGGAATCAATATCCGGCCCAGCCGGTCCTCGAAGTGATAGGCCTGAGCCCGCGCCCGCAAGCTCTCAGCAACTTTGTTTTCGAAGCCGGAGTATGTGTGGATAATGAACCAGTCCATGCCCTCCACGAAGGCCTGAGTCTCTTCTTCCTCAGCCGTTCCGGATTCGGAGGCTTCCAAAGCCTCATCCCCGGCCGACCCCTGCTTCGCTACCGCTTCAACCGGCTCTTCAATTTCAACCGGCTCTTCAACGGCTTCCACCTCGGCCGGCTCCGCCTCGACAGGCTCCGCGGCGTCCGCGGCATCGTCCCCGTGCCGCGCGACAGGCCGACTTGTCTCCTCGTCCGCTGCCGGCGGCTGCAGACTGGCCTCGTCGCCTGATTCCGGCTGCGTGCCGGTGTTGTCGAATTCCTGGTCGGCCATGAAACTGAGTGTACTCCGTGCAGGCTCTGTCCTGCGCTCTACCGTCTCGCGAGTGTCTGGAAGATCTGATTAATCACCCGGCCTAATACCAAATCCACGGCGGCGAAGTACGCCGCGAAAAGAAACACCGCCGCCAAAACCACAGCCGTCGTACCCCGCACTTGCATCCGGCTCGGCCACGTGACGTGCTTCATCTCATTCTTCAGTCCGTCGAAATAGTCGCGCGCACGCGCGGGCCAGGACGCGATTCCTTTCGCGCCCCCGCTTTTCGGGATCGCCGGAGATTGAGATGCCATCTTTTGCTACCTTTGAAAATATTAGTGGCAGGGGCTGAGGGAATCGAACCCCCACTCGCGGTTTTGGAGACCGCCGGTCTACCGTTAACCTAAGCCCCTGTTCGGGATGCCGATCCTATCTACCCTATTGTAGCGCGAACATTCTGTTGCCGCCCGCGCTCTGAATCCTGCTACTCGACCACCTCGGACACCGTTCCGGCGCCCACCGTGCGGCCGCCTTCGCGAATCGCGAACCGCAACCCTTTGTCCATCGCCACCGGCGTGATCAGCTCCACCGTGATCGTTACGTTGTCGCCCGGCATCACCATCTCCACGCCTTCCGGCAACTGCACCACCCCCGTCACGTCCGTCGTCCGGAAGTAAAACTGCGGCCGGTATCCCTTGAAAAATGGCGTGTGCCGGCCGCCTTCTTCCTTCGACAGCACATACACCTCGCCCTTGAACTTCGTGTGCGGCTTGATCGAGCCCGGCTTCGCCAGCACCTGCCCGCGCTCCACTTCGTTCTTGTCGATGCCGCGCAGCAGCAAGCCCACGTTGTCGCCAGCCTGCCCCTGATCTAGCAGCTTCTTGAACATCTCCACGCCCGTGCACACCGTCTTGCGCGTCTCCCGGAAACCGACAATCTCGATTTCCTCGCCCACCTTCACCACGCCCTTCTCGATGCGCCCCGTCACCACCGTGCCGCGGCCCTGAATCGAGAAAATGTCTTCCACCGGCATCAAAAACGGCTTGTCGATGTCCCGCTCCGGCAGCGGTATGTAGCTGTCCACCTGCTCCATCAGCTCGTCGACCGTCTTCTCCCAGTCGCCTTCCCCGTTCAACGCCCCCAGCGCGCTCACCCGCACCACCGGCAGATCGTCGCCCGGAAACTGGTAGCTCGACAAAAGCTCCCGCACTTCCAACTCCACCAGCTCCAGCAACTCCGGATCGTCCACCATGTCGACCTTGTTCAGCGCCACCACGATGAAGGGCACACCCACCTGGCGCGCCAGCAGAATGTGCTCGCGCGTCTGCGGCATCGGCCCGTCGGTCGCCGCCACCACCAGAATCGCGCCGTCCATCTGCGCCGCGCCCGTGATCATGTTCTTGATGTAGTCGGCGTGGCCGGGGCAGTCCACGTGCGCGTAGTGCCGGTTCGGCGTCTCGTACTCGACGTGCGCCACCGCGATTGTGATACCGCGCGCCTTTTCTTCCGGCGCGTTGTCGATCGAATCGAAACTCCGGAACGACACCTTCGGATTGTGCTTCGCCAGCACCTTCGTGATCGCCGCCGTCAAGGTCGTCTTGCCGTGGTCGATATGCCCGATCGTGCCAATGTTGACGTGCGGTTTACTGCGATCAAATTTCTCTTTCGCCATGCGTGCGACTCCCTGGCTGCCTTCCTGGTTCAAACTTCCTGGGGGTGGGCCGCGCCCGCTTGCCGGGCTGCCTCTCCGGAAAGGATCAGCTTCAATTCAAAACCTGAAGCCCGACCCGCCCCGCCGCCCTTAAACCCTCACGGATTCATTCTTTGCGACGGCTGTCGTCCGGAAGCTTCTGGAGCCGATGACCGGGCTTGAACCGGTGACCTCGTCCTTACCAAGGACGCGCTCTACCTACTGAGCTACATCGGCCCTTCGACACTACTTTAATGATTTACCATCGCTCACCGCAACTAGTCTCCAGCTTCGTCTTCCGGTTTCAGCACAGGAGATCTGGTGGACAGGGGAGGATTCGAACCTCCGTAGCCCGCAAGGGGCGACAGATTTACAGTCTGTTGGTTTTAGCCACTCACCCACCTGTCCACATGCGATCAGCGGGCAACCTTTCAATTGTATCGCATGAAAAGCCATCTCGCAGCATCTGCTGTTTGCCCGCCTTCAATTCCACGCGCCTTTTCCAAAAAATGTTTCTAACCGGCCTCTTTGGCGGTAGTCTGGGAGTAGATCGGATCAGCACAATGCTCCGGCACAAAAGTCTCCATCCGCTGTCGCACCAGCACCATAACGGCCTCGCCCTCGGGTTGCTGGTCCGCCGCGCCCTGGAAGCGGACCGTTCCCCGTCTTCCGTCAAAGTCCAATCCCGCCGGGTACTCGACCGTTTCGAACTCGAACTTGTGAACCATTTCGCTCTCGAAGAGGAGTTGCTTTTCCCCGCTATCGAAACTGAACTCGGCCCCCATCCTCTCGTCCATTCGCTGATCGCCGATCACCGCCATCTCGAACTCCTGGCTGGCCGCCTGCGGGAGGATCCGGCCGATGAAACAACCTTGCTCGAATTTGTCGAACTCCTTCGCCGGCACATCCGCGCCGAGGAGAACGAACTCTTCGAGGAGATTCAGGGCCGCCTCGCCCCGGATACCCTCGAACGCCTTGGCGCCGAATTCGAAACGCGCGCCGTCCGCATCTGTATCGAACCCTGAAATCGCTCCATTCCCATGACGCACCTTTCCGCCATCATTGAGACCAGCCTCCCACCCGAATTCCCGCTCGTGACTCGGGGTAAGGTACGCGACGTGTACACCGTCGCCGAAGACCAACTCCTGCTTGTCGCCACAGACCGTATATCTGCCTTTGATTGCATCCTCGGCACCCCCATCCCCGGCAAGGGCCGCCTGCTCACCCAGATCAGCCTCTTTTGGTTCGATAAGCTCCGCGATCTCACACCCAACCACCTCATCACAGCCGACGTGGATGAGTTCCCCGCCCCGCTTCAGGCATGCCGGGATCAGCTTGAAGGCCGATCAATGCTTGTCAAGCGCGCCAGGATGATCGACCTCGAGTGCGTCGCGCGAGGTTATCTGGCCGGGTCCGGCTGGAAGGAATACAGGAGCACGGGAGGAATCTGTGGTATCCCCCTCCCCGCGGGGCTCACCGAGAGCGCGCAATTGCCCGAGCCCATCTTTACTCCCGCCACGAAGGCGCACACCGGCCACGATGAGAACATCAGCTTCGAGCGGGCCGCGGAGATTGCCGGTCCGGACCTCGCCGGGCGGCTCCGCGACCTGACCATCTCGCTCTATCGCCGCGCCGCGGAGCACGCGCGGAGCCGCGGCATCATCATCGCGGACACGAAGTTCGAGTTCGGTTTCATCGGTGATGAACTGGTGTTGGCCGATGAAGTGCTCACGCCCGATTCGTCCCGTTTCTGGCCCGCGGATGTTTATGAGCCCGGCCGCCCCCAGTCGAGCTTCGACAAACAATACGTGCGCGACTGGCTCGAAACCCTCGACTGGAATAAGCAGCCGCCCGCGCCCGAACTGCCCGAACCGGTTGCCGTCCGCACCTATGAGAAATATTGCGAAGCGTACGATCGTCTCACCGGGAGCGCCGCGTGAACTGGTTTGACTACCTGCTGCTCACGCTGCTAGCCGTCTTCGTCGTTCAAGGGCTGGTGCGCGGCTTCTCCCGCCTGGCCATCGGACTGGTGTCGACCGTGCTCGGCATCCTGCTGGCAGCATGGTTCTATGGGGTCGCCGCCGGCTACCTGAAGCCGTTCATCGAGAATCCCGCTGCAGCGAATATTTGCGGTTTCCTGCTCATTTTGGCAGCCGTTCAAGCCGCCGGGGCGCTGCTGGCCTGGGGGGTCTCGCGGCTGTTCAAGACCGTCGGCCTGGGCTGGCTCGACCGGTTGCTGGGCGCGGGCTTCGGCGCGGCCAAGGCGGCGCTCGTCGGCATCGCCCTATCCATGATTCTCACGGCCTTCCCCTTGCAGGAGACGGCCCCCGAGGCTCTGGCGGGCTCCCGCCTTGCGCCCTATGTTTCGCAGGCGGCACATTTGCTGGCGCTGGCCACGCCCCGTGAATTGCGGGCAGGTTTTGACCAGACCTACAAGGGATTGCTTGATTTGTGGGAGCGCCATACCCCATCCGGCGCATCCTCGATTGAGACCCGGACATTCTGACTTCGTCAATCCAGATATACTGATCAAATATTTCAATCTAGTCAGGAGGTTTGCGCACTGATGCAGCATGGCAAGTTGATCGTACTCGCGGCCAGCACCTCGGAATCCACTGAATACCAGCGAAGTACGTGGCGCCAAATGCTGCTTGCCACCCTCCCGGCACGATATGCCCGCTTCATGGGCACGGACTGGTCCACCTCCGTCGAGGTCAACGCCGACGGCACGGCCCGCACCGTCCCGAACGGCCTGCGCGTCGTCGAAGCATTGCTCTCGCGGCGCTTCGGCGAGGAAAACGTCGCCGTCTGCTACCCCGATCAGCTCGACCGCTTCGTCGGACCAGCCACGCGCGTCATTGGTGTACACGCCCACAATCCCCTCGGCATCACCTTCGCCACCGACATCTATGCCGGTTTCTACGGACGCGATTGTGAGCCCATCAATGCCGCCGAATTCCGCCGCCTGATCACCCATCCGGCCATCGCCGCCCGCCGGGATCATCTCAAAGTCATCGTTGGCGGGCCCGGCGCCTGGCAAATCGAACACAAAGGACTCGCACCGGAATGGGGCATCGATTGCATAGTGAATGGCGAATCCGAGGAAGCCGTTGAGGATTTGTTTGAGCGAGCCATCCGTGGCGAAAGCCTGCCTGAGGTGGTTGAGTGCAAAAGCCCGCGCCTGGAATCCATTCCCACTCCTGTGAACCGCTCCACTTTCGGCGTCGTCGAAATCACCCGCGGCTGCGGGCGCGGCTGTCAATTCTGTTCGGTTGCTTTACGAAATGGAAAATCCATTCCACTCGATCACATCCTCGCCAACGTCCGCCGCCAGGTCGCCCAGGGCGCCGATACGATCACTCTCACGACGGAAGACCTCTTCTTATACGAGCAGGGCAAGCGCTTTTCCACCAATGTACCGGCACTGAAGCGCTTATTCGAGAGTGTTTCCGCCGTTCCGGGCGTCCGTCATGTCATGCTCACGCACGGCACCATGGCACCGGTGGTGGTGAACCCGTCCCTGGTCGACGAACTGCAACTCGCTGTGGACCTGAGCGTCAACCAGCACCCGGATTCTACTCACCCGCACAAGCGCTACGCCATGATGTTCGTCGGCCTCGAAACCGGTTCCGTGCGCCTTTTCAAGCAATTCATGAAGGGGAAGAGCTACCCGTTCCGCCCCGAACAGTGGCCCGATGTCGTGATGAAAGGCATGGAGACGATGAACCGCGCCAACTGGTTCCCCATGTGTACCTTCATCCTCGGCTTGCCCGGCGAGACGCCGGCCGATACGCGCGAGTCCCTTGACCTGCTCCACTCTCTCAAAGACGCCAAATGGTGCGTGATACCCACGCTTTTTGTCCCGCTCGACGACACCCGCATGCAGAATCAGGAGAGCGCCCGCCTCACCAGGCTCACGGATCTGCAGTGGGAATTCTTCTTCACGGCCTGGCGCTACAATATCGATTTCTTCCGGCGTGAACGCAGCGTTCAATGGAAATTCAATGCGGGAATTCCCATCTATTATTACCTGCTCGGCCGCAAGCTATTTGGCTCGGCGATGAAGTATCCGCTCCTTCGCCTGGCGCATTTTCCGGAATGGTTCCTGCGCCGGAAGCTCTATCTCGATCTTTCCGGCCGCCGGCCTGGACGCTTCGCGGCCCCGGCCGAGATCCCGATCCCCGAAGAGCGGCGGCGCCCCGAATTGCCGGTGCTTAGCTAAACCACGATGGAAGACGAATCCCGCTCCTCCCGCCTGCAATCGGAAATTCAGCAGACCCGCCCGTTCCGCTCGCGCCGCCAGGAAGCCTTTCTGGCCATCCTGCGCTCCGCCGACCTGTTCCGCCGTGGCATCGCCGCTTTACTCGAACCGTTCGAAATCACGCCGCAGCAATACAACGTCCTTAGAATTCTGCGTGGTGCGGGGGAAGAGGGCTTGCCGACGCTGGCCATCGGCGTCCGGCTGATCGAGCAAACCCCCGGCATGACACGCCTGCTCAACCGACTCGAAGGCCGTGGCTGGGTGGAACGCCGCCGCAGCCCGTCCGACCGCCGCCAGGTGGACTGCCGCCTCACTCCCGCCGGCCGTGATCTCCTCGCCCGCATCGACCCCGTCATGGACCACGCCGACCGCACTATGCTCGCCGGCCTGTCTTCGGACCAGCTGGACGCCCTGATCGAACTGCTCGATCAGGTCCGCGCCAACCCCGGCATCTAAGCCGCCGGCTTCACCGGCAGCCGCGCCCGCAGAAATTCCTCCGGTGTCGTCAACTCGACCCCCAACTCAGCCGCCAGATCCTGCCCGCGCACCGGCACGCCTACCGTCGCTCCCCAATGCAGGATCGACATGATGTTCGCCGCAGCGGGTTGAAATAGCTTGAGGCCGGCGCTCAACATCTTGAATATCGCAGCCGGCGTATACTTGCGTTTCAGCATCCGTCCCAGGATGCGCTCGTAGATCTGCGCGACTTCCTCGCCCGACAGCGCCACCGGCCCCGTAATGTCCAGCACCCTCCGCAGAGAAGCAGGATGCCCGATCGAAGCCACGATCAGCTTCGCCACATCGTCCACCGCGATGTACGGCTGCTTCACCGAACCATCGCCCGCAATGTGGATGACCCCATCGCGCAGCACAGAATCGCGCACCTTCCTCAGATGGCTCTGGAGAAAATCACAGGTCCGGGCCAGCGTCGCCTGTTCCGCTCCCTCGATCAGCGCGCCGCACCCCATCATCGGAAACGTAACATCCATGAAGGCCGGCAGCCGCAAAATCGTATAGCCCAACCCGCTCTCCATCAACAGCCGCTCGTTCGCGCGCTTGATTTTGAACAGGGGCACGCCCAACGCCCCGGGCGCATCGCTCACCGAAGGGTAAATGATCTGCCTCACCCACCCCGCCTCGGCCGCCGCCGCGATCAGGTTGCGAATTCCCTGCCCGTCCACCGTGGAGATCCTGTCGCCCGCGCGCGATGGCGTGGACGCTGTCGCCGTCGCCACCACGGTCTCCACCCTCGGCAACGGCCCTTTGGCCAGCCCCGGATTCGTGATGTCGCCCACGTAGCTTTCGCAACCCAGCGCCTCAAAACGCCGCGCCGCCTCATCGGTGCGCACGTAAACACGCACAGCTTCACCGCCCTCGCGCAGCAGCTTGACCACCGCCGCACCCAACTGCCCTGTCGCTCCAACCACTAAAATCATGGAAGGATCCCTCCTTCGAGTGATGTTCCACTGACCGTCTCATATTATGGCCAAGGCTGCCTGCTATCTTCTACTCCTCGTCCTGGCGCTGCTCGGGCTCGCGGGCTGTTCCTCCACGCCCGCGGGCGACTCCAAAGGCGAACTGAAGTTCACCATGCGCGCCTTCGAGCGCGCGATTCAGGGCTGCGGCGACACGGAGAAAAGCCCCCACCCTTGTGTCACCTACCGCGTCACGTGGCCCGTGGTCACATCAGGCGGCTCGTCCGAGGCGGCGCAGCGGATGAACCAGGCCATTCTCGACGCGCTCCAGCCGCGTCCGCCTTCGGCCGACTGGGCCCAGGAAGCCTCGGTGCTCGAATCGGATTACGCCTCGTTTCAGGAGAGCAAATTCGACAATGAGGTGATTTTTTACCACCGCCGTGTCGCGGAGGTAATTCGGATATCGGATGCGATCATCTCCATTTCTGTAACGGAAGACCGCTTCGCCGGAGATGAACCTCCCAAATTTAACCAGAACTTTATCAATTTGCATCCCCGCACCGGAGAGATCCTCCGCCTGTCCGGCCTGCTCGCTCCCGGAGCTGCAGGCCGGTTGCGCCACTATCAGGCTGACGCGCACTCCACTCCGTTCGCGCCCGCACCCGAAGGCCTCTTCCTCGCCAACGAACCCGGCTTGCCTCCGATCCTCATTCCCTGGACCGAGGCCGCTTCGCTCTTTCCCCCCGGTTCGCCCATCGTGCCTCCCCCCGGCGGATACACTAAGAGGTGAGCCCGATGCGATTGGTGATCTTCGATCTCGACGGAACCCTCGTCGATTCCAAACAAGACTTGTGCAATGCGGTCAACGCTACGCGCACCTGGATGAATCTGCCCGCGCTGCCCGAGGAGCTGGTTGCCAGCTACGTGGGCAATGGCGCGCCCGTCCTGATCCGCCGTGCCATGGGACCGGGCGCCACCCCCGCCCAGCTTGAAGAGGCCCTGGCCTACTTCCTCGGCTATTATCGCGAGCATATGCTTGACTATACGCGCGACTACCCCGGTGTCCGGGCCGGCCTCGACGTCCTGCACAGTGCCAGCGTCCCCATGGCCGTGCTCACCAACAAGCCCGTCCGCTTTTCGAAGGACATTCTCGCCGGCCTCGGCCTCGACCGCTATTTCTTTCAGGTCTACGGCGGCAATAGCTTCGAAGATAAGAAACCCCATCCTGTCGGCGTGGACGCGCTGCTCGCCGAATCCGGCGCCGATCGCGCCCATGCCTGGATGGTCGGCGACTCGGCCGTGGATGTCCTCACCGCCCGCAACGCCGGGATCCGCAGCGCGGGCGTCACCTATGGCATCAAGCCGGAATCCCTCGACGAAACCGCGCCAGACCTGTTGCTCGACTCGCTCGTCGAGTTGCCCCCTCATGTGCTCCGTTGAATTGGCCCTACGACTCCCATGAATTCTCTTGCCATCCTCGGTGGTCCGCCGGTCCGCACCAAACCATTCCCCACCTGGCCTGTTTTTGACGCGCGCGAAGAGGAGAGCCTGCTCGAAGTCCTGCGCAGCGGACATTGGTGGCGTTACACGCTCGGCGAAGCCACCGGTCCGCCGCAAGGCGGCGCCGCGTCGGCGCCCTCCAAGGTGTCCGAACTGCAGCGCAATTTCGCCGCCGCGCACGGCTGCCGCCACGGCATCGCCTGCGTGAATGGCACCGCCGCCCTCGAGGTGGCGTTGCGGGCCTTGGGTCTCGGGCCGGGCGATGAGGTGATCGTTCCGCCCTACACCTTCGTCGCCACTGCTACGGCGCCCATGCTGATCGGCGCCACGCCCGTGTTTTGCGATATTGATCCCACAACCTTCAACCTCGACCCCGGCCGGATCGAAGAGGCCATCACCCCACGCACGCGGGCCATCGTCCCTGTGCATTTTGCCGGACTGGCGGCCGACATGGAGGCAATCTCCGGTATCGCCGCGCGCCAAGGAATCCCCGTCGTCGAGGACGCCGCCCACGCGCACGGAGGCAGTTGGAACGGCCGTCCTCTCGGTTCCATCGGCACCGCCGCTACTTTCAGCTTTCAAGCCTCCAAGAACATGACCGCCGGCGAAGGCGGCTTGGTCACCACCAGCGATCCGGCCCTTGCGGAAGTTTGCGAGTCCCTTGTCTGGGTGGGCCGCAAAACCGGGCGTCCATGGTACGAACACCATCGCCTCGGCTGGAATTACCGGCTCACCGAGTTCCAGGCCGCCATTCTACTGGCGCAATTGGAGCGTCTGCCCGCCCAGACCGCGTTGCGCCAGGCCAACGCAGGCTACCTCTCCGCGCGGCTGCGTGAAATCCCGGGCATCTCGCCCCTCGCCGTGCCTTCGTACGCCACTGGCCATGCCTGGCATATCTTCGTGTTCCGGTTTCTCGAAAGCGATTTCGGCGTCAGCCGTGGCACATTCCTGCGGGCACTCGAGGCCGAGGGCATCCCCGCCTCCAGCGGCTACGCCCATCCGCTCTACCGCAATCCGCTCTTCGAGAATCCGGACCTGCCGATGGACTACCGCCGCTTCGTGGACCTGTGCCCGGAAAGCGAGAGCGCCTGCGCCGAGGCTGTCTGGCTCGAACACCGTCTCTTGCTCGGCAACGAACGGGACATGGACGACATCGCGAACGCTATCGCCAAAATCCAGGCCCACCGCGCGTCCCTCCGCGAATAGCCCCTTCGTCCGCCTTGCCGGGCAGGCCTACCGCTCCGCCACCCATTCCGCTGCGAGCGCCGCCGGATGCTTCGTTCGCGCGTTCCGCATGGTTTGCAGAATCCGGGCTTCACGGAAACCAGCTCGCCGGAACTCTTCCAGGAAGGCGCCGCCCTCCTTCGCGCCGGCGATTCAGGCGAACCAGCTTGCGCGCGTCCGCGCCTCCTCCTCAAGCGGCGCGTCCAAAATCAACTCAGCGCCCCAGGCCCGCCCGCCCCGGCGCAGCACGCGTGCCAGTTCGGCGAAGATCTCCTCGCGGCGCGGATTCAGATTGAAGATGCCGTTCGCCAGCACGGCATCGAATACTCCGTCCCGGAACGGCATCCGCTCGGCGTCCCCCTGCACCACCTCCAGATGCGCCGAGGCGCGCGCCAGCATCTCCGCGCTGAAATCCAGCCCGATCAGCTTTCGCACCCGCGGTCCGATCGCCAGGGAGTCCAGCCCCGAGCCGCATCCTACGTCCAGCACCACCATCCGCGAGTCCACCTCGACAAATCCGGGCAGGCACGAGACCCCCACAAAAGCGTCGGCCGCCAGCGGATGATCGTTCAGCAAAGGACGCGCATAGCCAAGCGCCTCAGCGAGGTCCGCGCCCACCCGGAATGGGTGGTCCTCCTCCGGGCGCGCCGCCGCTCTCGAATAGGCGGCGCGCACCTCCTGTCGAATTCCATCCTTCACCGCGCTCTCTCCACAACCCATTCCCCGGCACGGAGTTCCACACCCGCCGCGAGTTCGCTCCCCAGCCCCTCCAACGCACCGCTGCCATTGCGCGGCGACACACGGTAAATCGTATTCTCGTCCACCGTGAACCACTCCGGAAACTCGTTCAGCCGCACGTAATTCCGCCTGAAGTTCAGCCACCGGCGGTGCCGGGCCACGTCAAAGCGCACAGGGCCGCGCCAGTCCGCCGGACCTTGAATCGAAACCAGCAGACGTTCGCCCTCCCGAATCGCGCCCACTTTCAAACCCGGCCGCCAATGCACCGGATGTACGCCCTCGCTCTTCCAGTCGGCGTAAAGCAAGGCGGTCCGGTTGAAGTTGCCCTCGCCGTACCAGTCCTCCAGCATACCGTCGGCGCGCTGCATGCCCAGCATCACTTTCATCTCCGAATCCACCCAGTCCATCGCCGCGGGCACAGGTTCGCGATTGATTAGATACAGCGCGCTTTCCAGCGAATCGGCGTACCCATCGAATGAACCCAACTCCTTGTTGCGGGCGTTGCCCGATGGCTCCCAATTGTAGTTGCGGTACTTGCCCAGGCTGCTCAGCACGCGGCGCACTGCCGCCCGGTACTTCTCCTCGCCCGTGGCCTGATAGAAGGTGTACACGGCCCCGTAAACGTAACCCCAGTTGTCGGACAGGCGCTCGTCAACCGGCTTTAGCGTCTTGGCGTCGATCACGTTGTACAACATCCCATCGGGGTTCGCCGACTCCAGAATGCGGTCCAGCATCCTCGCCAATACGGGCCAGTAATACACCGAGCGCTCGCCCTCGATATCGCGCTCCAACGCGAACAGCAGAGCCAGCCCCACCACGATCTCGTTGCCGTGATCGCGCAGCTTCAAACGGCCATCGCCGGCCTTCTTTGCGAAATCCCAATTCATCGCCGGAAGCCCATAGTTGTTGGGGAGCACCTCGCGGACATACGCGTCTCCGATGCGCCGCGCCCAGTCCAGATACCGCCGGTCGCCCGTCATCGTGGCCAGCCGGACCAGCGTCTGAATCATCTCGCCGTTCACTTCGGAATCCTTCGCGGGTAGCAGCCCGTGCTTCGATTCAACCGCGGCGTTTTCCATCGCCGCTGTCATCAGATCTGCCATGCGGTAGAACCAGGGCGTGCGGCCCAACCGTTCCGTCACTGCCAGCAAGCCGTCCTTGGCGTACTCGGCGGCCCCGAACATGCTCGGCGGGCCCAGTTCTTTCTTGAGCAGGTCGTAGTTGCCGGGCATGCCATTTGGGTGCGTGGCGTAGCGCAATTCGGCGCGCAGCATATCCATCATCACGCCGTTGTAGATCTCCGGCGCGGTGAGGTGCGACGTCAGGATGAGATAGGGGTATAGGTCCGCGCCGGCGTCGTGCGGGTGATAGATCCGCACCGGCCGGTTGACATGATTCGGCAGCAGCCCGGTGTCCGGATCGGCATGTTTCAGCCACGCATGCATCACCCGGTCCGCCGCCGCCACCGCGGCGTGATACTGCTCACCCTTGGCCCGGGCTTTCGCGACATGCTCCTCGGTGAATTGCGAGTGCAGCATCGGCGAAACGGCAACAAATAGACAGAGGAGACGCATTCCGCTATTAAAGCATGCGCGCGTTCGATACGATTCTTCACCATCCTAGGACGGAGCCTACAGACTGATGCCGGCTGCAGCTATCCTTCGATCCGTAGTACACTCCTTTTGATTGACAAGCGGCACTCACCAGTCGATTCAGGCCGAAGGCATCAGCGTCTTCTTTCCTGCCTATAACGACGCCCCGTCGCTCCCAGGCCTGCTCGCCACCACGTTCCGCACGCTGGAGCAGTGCGCTTCCCTCTATGAAGTCATCGTGGTGAACGACGGCAGCCGCGACAACACCGGTGAAGTGCTCGAAGAGCTGCGCCGCCAGTACGGCGAACGCTTGCGCATCGTCACCCACCCGGTGAACCGCGGCTACGGCGGCGCTTTGCGCTCCGGTTTCGCCGCCGCTCGCTTCCCCCTCGTCTTCTACACCGACGGCGACGGTCAGTATGACCCCGGCGAACTGCCCAAACTCCTCGCCTTGATGTCCCCCGCCATCGGGCTGGTCAATGGCTACAAGCTCGAACGGCAGGATCCTTGGCACCGCATCGTCATCGGCAACATCTACAACCGCTTCGCCCGCTTCCTGTTCCGCATCCGCATCCGCGACATCGATTGCGATTTCCGGCTCATCCGCCGCGAACTGCTCGAGGGGTTGGAGCTTACCTCCACCAGCGGCACCATTTGCGTGGAACTCGTTCGCAAGATCGAGATCTCGGGCTGCGGCGTCGCCGAGGTGGGCGTGCACCACTACCCCAGGCTCCACGGGCGATCACAGTTCTTTCGCTGGCGTTCGCTGTTCCAGACCTTCCGGCAGCTGCTCCGGTTGTATTGGACGCTGGTATTCTTGCCGCTTTTCCATGCGCATCCCCGCCGTCAATCTGAAGCCCCAACTCGCGCAGACTGAGCCGCGCTGGCGAGCCCTGCTCGATGGGCTTTTTGCGCGTTCGCAGTTCATCCTTGGCCCCGAAGGCGAAGCCTTCGAACAGGAATTCGCCGCGTTTGCGGGCGCCCGGCACGCGGTGGGCTGCGGCAACGGCACCGACGCCATTACGCTCGCGCTGCGTGACGCCGGCGTGGGTGCGGGCGATGAGGTTCTGACCACGGCGCTCAGCGCTCCGTTCACCGCCGTAGGCATCGCCGCCGCCGGCGCGCGCGTTCGCTTCGCCGATGTCGATCCCGAAACGCTCCAAATGGACCCCGCCGGCGCGGCGGGCCTGATCACGAAGCGGACGAAAGCCCTGGTCGTGGTGCATCTCTACGGGCAGCCCGCCCCGGTGGATGTCTTCACGCGCCTGGGACCCGTGGTCGTCCAGGACGCGGCTCAGGCGCACGGCGCGCGCTACCTCGGACGCCCCCTGACCGCCTGGTCGCCCTACGTCACCTATAGCTTCTATCCCACCAAGAACCTCGGCGCGCTCGGCGACGGCGGTGCGATCACGGTGAACCATGGCCGGATCGCCGCGCGCCTCCGCTTGATGCGCGACGGCGGCCGCCGCGGCATGGTGGCCTTCACAAGCGGCGTGAACTCGCGGCTCGATGAAATGCAGTGCTGCTACCTGCGAGCCTTCCTCGAAAAGCTCGCGGAATGGAACGCGGCGCGCGCCCGGATCGCCGGCTTCTATGACGAAGCCCTGCGGGATTGTCCCGGCGTGCGGCTGGTGCGGCGCACCGCCGAAAGCGTGCACCATCTCTATGTCCTACGCGCGCGCCGCCGCGCCGCCCTGCGCGCCGCGCTCGCCGCAAAGGGCATCGGCACGGGCCTCCATTATCCCGTTCCGCTGCACCTGAACCCGGCATTTGCCGCCTGTGGTCAGAAGCGCGGCTCGCTGCCCGCCGCCGAGCGAGCCGCCCGCGAGGTACTCTCGCTGCCGCTCTGGCCGCATTTACCGCTGACGCAAGCCGAGGAAGTCGCCGCGGCCGTTCGCGCGTTCTACACGCGCTGAGCGATCACGATCACGGACTGACCCAGCGGCAGATTCAGGCCTTTTCGCAGCAAAAACGCTTCCAGATCGAGCGGAATCTCCAGCAAACCGTTCAGCCACGCCGCCGGGAGTTGGACGCCGCTCGCGGGCTTCGCCCGGGTCAGCGGCTCCCAGACGCGGAACTTGGCTAGGGCGACTGGCAGCAGCAGGCCGTTTGCGTACGTCGCTCGATGGACGCGAAAACCGTGTTTTTTGACGCTCTGAAGCAGTTTTTTGCGCGAAAAACGCTGTTTTTCCTGCACGAATTCGCTATGGCGGCTGCGCAGGATCTCGAACGCCGAACAGCGCAGAACCAGCCACCCTTCCGGCCGCACAATCCGCGCAAACTCCTGTAAAGGAACCGCTTCCGCCCCCGGCTCAAAGTGCGCCAGCACATCCAACGACAAAAGCAGGTCAAACGAGCGGTCCGAGAACGGCAAAGCCGCGATATCGGCCTGCAGCAGCCGCGGCACGCCGGCGTCGCGGGCGTGGCGGAGGCCTTCGGCGGCGAGGTCGAGCGCCGTCAGCGGCCAGCCGTAGCGCGCGGCGAGCGCGCGGGCGTTCGCGCCGGTGCCGCAGCCAGCCTCCAGCACGCGGCGGAACGAGTATTTGCCGGCGATGGGATCGAGCAAACCGAACAGGATCCGCCGCATCCCGCGAAACCACCACATCTGCTCCTCGGCGGCGGCGATGTAGCCGAATTCCGCCGGGTTCATGCCGCGGGAACCGTGTCCTGAAGCGGCGCAGGAAGATAGTGCGCAAGGTGCGCCCGGAAATAGGCGAGCGTGCAGCGGATGCCCTCTTCGAAACTGGTCCGTGGGCGCCAATCAATCACCGCCTGCAGACGCGTCGAGTCCGTCGTGTAGCTGCCGATGTCGAAGACGAGATGCTCCTCGGGGAATGGACGGAGCCGGATATCGCACATCAACCCGGCTTCACGGCTGATGACGCGCGCGATCTCAAGCAAACTCAGGGGCGCGGGTCCGCCGAGGTGATAAAGCCGGCTCGGCCATCTGGGTTGCATGCCTGCCAGCAGGAACGCCTCAATGGCATCGTCCACATACACAGGATCCCGCAACTGCGAGCCGTCGCCGAAGACCTCAAGCGTTTGACCCTGCAGAGCGCGCAGGAGGAACGCGGAGAGAAAGCCCTGGCCGGAAACCCCGATCGCCAGCCTTGGCCCATACACGTTGGTCAACCGCAACACCACAGCATCCACCAGGCCATCACGAGACATGAGCAGATGATAGTGCTCCGCGGCGCGTTTGTGAATGCCGTTGAAATCAACGGGATCGATGGGATGATCCTCGTCCACCGGCAGATAGCGGGGCTTGCCGCAAACCTGGCGAGTGCCCGCATAGACGACGCGCGCTCCGGGATTCACCCGGCCCAGCGTGGTGAGAAACCGCAGTTGAGCAAAGGTGTTCAATTGCAGGTCGCGGAGCGGGTCGCGCATGCTCTGAATGTGGCTGATCTCTCCCGCAAGATTGAAGACGACGCTCGCGTTCGCGAGAGCAGCGGCGTAGGCGCCATCCTCTGCGAGGCCGGCGTGGATCACTTTCACGCGCTCACTGGCAGGACTCAGATTGTACGGGTTTGCGCCGCAGCCGGGGATGGAGCCATCGATGACGGTCACGCGGGCCCCTAATTCCACCAGCCGCAGCGTCAGGTTGCTGCCGATAAAACCGAGTCCGCCGGTCACCACAACAGGCCGTTGCCAGTAAAATCGCTCCATTCCTTCCCCGTTCGTACGGCCGTCTAACAGTCGGTCAGCCGCTATGAGTTGATGGCATCATATCGCGAGATAGCACCTCTCAACAACTGTTCGCAGGCGCGCGAGGCTGAGCCAGTGTGATAGAAGGAAGGCGAGCCCCCCCATGATTCAGACCCCCAACCGCCGTCAATTCCTGAGCGCCGCCGCGCTGGGCCTCACAGGCCTCGCCGCTCCGGCCGCGCAGGCAAAGCGCCCGAACTTCGTTGTCATTTTCCTCGACGATGCGGGCTTTGCCGATTTCCACCCCTTCGGCAAGCCGGATTATCCCACGCCCCACGTGGCGCAACTGGCGCGTGAAGGCTGCCGGTTCATGAACTTCTATGTGCCGCAAGCGGTGTGTTCAGCCTCGCGTTCCGCGCTGCTCAGCGGCTGCTATCCCGGCCGGACGAAAGTTTTCGGCGCGCACGGCCCCCGGGCGCGCGGGCTGGAACCCTCCTTCGCCACGATGGGCAACGTCCTGCAATCAGCCGGGTACAAGACCGCAGTCTTCGGCAAATGGCATATCGGCGACCACGAGGACACGCGGCCGCCGGCGCGCGGGTTCGACGAAAGCTGCGGGCTCATGTATTCGAACGATATGTGGGAATACCATCCCGAAAACCCGCAGGCCTACAGCAAATATCCCCTGCAATATTGGAATGACGGCAAAATTACCATCGAGCGCGTAACGCCCGATCACCAGCAGCACCTGACTACGTGGTACACCGAGCGCGCTGTGGATTTTATCCAGCGCCGCAAGAATGATCCGTTTTTGCTTTACGTGCCGCACACCATGCCCCACGTGCCGCTGTTTTGCAGCGACAAATTCCGGGGAAAGTCAGGCAAAGGATTGTTCGCCGACGTGATGATGGAATTGGATTGGTCGGTGGGCGAGATCAATAAAGCGCTGAAGCAGGCTGGGGCGGACAAGAACACGCTGGTGCTGTTCACTTCCGACAATGGCCCCTGGACCTCCTACGGGAACCACGCCGGGCAAACCCCGTATCGCGAAGCCAAAGGCACGGGCTTCGATGGCGGCACGCGCAGCGCCTGCATCGTGAAGTACCCCGGACAGATCAAGGCCGGAACGGCGTCCAGCCGCATGTGGTGCACGCTGGATATGCTGCCCACGTTCGCTCATCTGGCGGGCGCGCCGCCGCCGAAAAACCCGGTGGACGGCAAGAACGTCTGGGACCTGGTTCGCGGCGCCCGCGGAGCGGTGAATCCCAACGAGTACTATCCGTTTTCAACAGGCCGCAATTTTGAAGGCGTCATTAGCGGCGACGGCAAATGGAAGCTGCATTTACCTCATACTTATCGCGTGCTGGTGCAGGCCGGCAACGATGGCGCCGCCGGCAAATACCGGCAGGAAAAAATAGACCTCAGCCTGTTTGACATGGAAAAAGATCCCTTCGAAACCACCAATGTCCTGGATAAATACCCGGACGTGGCGGAAAAAATGAAGGGCTACGCCGAACGCCACCGGCAGACTTTTTACGCCGAAGGGTAGAGACCCGCCGCCGCTCACTTCGCCTCAGGCGCGGCAGCCGTTCGCGCGATGGCGAAAAGTGTAGTGTCGCTGCGCAGCAGCAGCCGGCCATCGGCGATGGCGGGCGATGCCAGGAAACGCGCGTCGAGGGCATTCCTGGCCAGCACTTCCGCCTTCGGGCCGGCGCGCAGCACGAACGTCTCGCCCGTCTCGCTCACCAGGTATACTTTCCCGCCCGCGGCCACCGGCGAAGCGAAGAAGATGCCTCCCAGCCGTTCGCGCCACAGCGCCTTGCCCGTCTCAGCCGAAGCGCACGTCACCACGCCGATTTCGTTCGTCATGTAGACCAACCCTTGGTATTGGATGATCGAAGGGACGTATGAGCCGCCGCCCGGCATGCGCCACAGGCGGTGACTTTCCGTCACGTCGCCGCGCCCGCCGGGCCGCAACGCCCAAATATCGCTGTTGCGGTAGCCGCGGCTCAGGTAGATCACGCCTTTGTCGAAGACCGGCGAGGGAATGGGCGTCTGGCGTTCGGCGCCGGCGTGCCACAGCGGCTCGCCCGTCGAGGGCTGATAAGCGTCAATCCGCTGGTTCGAGTTGATGATCAGTTCGTCGCCGCGCGGTCCCGCGACCGCCACCGGCGTGCTGTGCGACACGCGGCCCTTGCCCCGGTCCACCTTCCAGCGCTGCGTGCCGGTCGCGGCATCCAGCGCAAGCAGGTAGCTCACCGGGCGGTGGTCGCAGAGCAGGATCAACAGATCCCTGTAAACCGTGGGCGAACTGCCGTGGCCCCACTGATTCAGGAATGTGCCATATTCGCGGCCGAGATGGCGCTGCCAGACGAGCCGCCCTTCGAGATCCAGCGCCAGCAACTGGCCGTTGCCGAACCAGGCATAGATGCGTTTTCCGTCCGCGGCCGGCGTCGGCGTCGCCAGGTTATGCTTCTCATGCACTTCGGGCGCTTCGCCCGCCGCCTCGGTGCGGTACTCCCACACACGGGAGCCGTCGGAGAGGCGGAACGCTTCCACGATAAGCGTACTGCGGCCGCCGGGCGCTTCCACCCAGGTAATCGCATTTTCGCGCGCCGCAAGTGCGGAGTCGTCGCGGGCCAGGCGAGGATCGCTGCGGCGCCCAGCCTGGTTGCCGCCCAACTGCGAAGTGATGATGACCAGACCGCCGGTGACGATCGGCGACGACACGCCCGAACCGGCCAGCGAGGACTGCCAGGCAATATTGCGCGCCGGCCCCCATTCCACGGGCACCCCGTTGTCCGCCGAAATACCCTGACTCCCCGGCCCGCGCCATTGCGGCCAGTCCGCGCCGGCCGCGTCCGGCAGCCAGGCGATGAAAAGTATGCCCGCGCTGAGCCATTTCATCGGTACACGACAGTATAGCGGCATTTCGGTTCCGCGCCTGGATCAGCATTCTCCTCAGCGCCGCAATCCGTTCAATTGGTTCCCCGCCAGCTACACTCAATCAAGGAGGAATTCCGCCCCCATGACCGAACGCCGCACCTTTCTCGCTTCCGCGCTCGCCCTGGCCCAACCCCCTCCCGCACCCTTCCGCCTGGCGGTCGCAGGACTGGCCCACGGACACGCGCGCGGGTTTCTGACACTCCTGCAACGCCACGCCGGAGTGGAACTCGCCGGCGTGAGCGACCCTTCGGCGGACCTGCTCACCTCCTACGCCTCCCGGTTTTCCATCCCGTCCGAGCGGCTGTTCGCCAGCCTGGAGGAGATGCTCGACCGCGCCCGGCCCGAAGCTGTCGCCCTATTCGGCAGCACCTGGGACCATGCCGCCGGCGTGGAGGCCTGCGCCGCCCGGAAGCTTCCCGTCATGATGGAAAAGCCTCTGGCGGTCAGCCTCGAGCACGCCCGCCGCATTGAATCGGCGGCCCGCCGTTCCGGCATCCCGGTCATCGTCAACTACGAAACCACCTGGTACCGCAGCCACGCCATGCTTTGGGACTTCATTAAAGTGCGCAAGGCCGCCGGGCCCATCCGCAAAATGGTCGCCATGGACGGCCACATGGGGCCGCGCGAAATTGGCGTCGGTCCGGAGTTCTTCTCCTGGCTGACCGATCCGAAACTGAACGGCGCCGGCGCGCTCTTCGACTTCGGCTGCTACGGGGCAAACCTGATGACCTGGATGATGGACAATGCCCGGCCGAAGTCCGTCACCGCGCGAACGCTGCAAATCAAGCCGGACATCTACCCGAAAGTGGACGACGAAGCCACCATCGTGCTCGATTACGCCGGGGCGCAGGGCATCATCCAGGCCTCATGGAACTGGCCCTACCATCGCAAGGATTTCGAGGTGTACGGCGCGGGGGCCTATGCCCACGCCATCGGTGGCAACATGGTGCGGCAGAAGACCGCCCCCCGCGAGCCGGAGCAGATGCTCACACCGCCAGAACTGCCTCCCGATGAAACCGATGCCGTCGCCTACCTGCGCGCGGTCACAAAGGGAGCGCTGCGCGCGTCGGGCCTGTCGTCGCTCGAAAACAACATCATCGCCACCGAGATTCTGGTCGCCGCCCGCGAATCCGCGCGCCTGGGGCGGACGGTCAAGCTTCGAGGCTGACGCGCTTCCTTTCAAAGCCGCCGTGGGCTTCCAAAATCCACAAAATCAATGTTCGTCACCGCCGGCAAGCCCCGACCGTGAGGGAGCGGGAAGCGCCACCGGGCCGGGCAGGTGCTGGAGCATCCAAAGGATTTGGATAGAACCGGACACGGAAACGAAAGTCCGCCCGCCGCTCCCTCATGAACGAGAAGCGCAGGGATCTTGAGATTCGCCGTCCCGCGGCTTTTCAAGATTGACTCGGGAGGTCTGCGACGGCGCAACGCGCCTGAGCGCGCGGATGACGTTTCGCACTCCAGCCTCGATCACATCCTTAGCCAGAGCCACGTCAGTCCCACCAGCACCCCTACCATGACCCAGCCGTAGAAGAACCCTTTGATGTCTTCGCCGTAGTGGCCGCCTTTTCTCAGCCCCGAGGCGAGGTCGGCCAGCAGGAGGCGGGTGCCGGGCTTGGCGGTGCCTTCCACCGGTTCGTCGAACCGGGCGAAGAAGGGGTCGAGCGCTTCCGTTTTCTCGGGCTTGGTCAGCAGGCTCACGACGATCAGCGCCGCGATGCCTGACAGCAGCGAAACGCCGAAGACATTGGGTTCCCAGTGATCCAGCCGTTCGCCCCTGGCGTACATGATCGAGAAATTCACGATCAGCGGCGTGATGAGGCTCGCGACCGCGCCCCAGCGGTTCGCGCGCCGCCACAGGATGCCGCCGAAGATGCTGATGCCCATGTAGGTGGCCATGGTTTCGGTCAGCAGGAAGGAATAGAGCACGCGCTCGACGAGGAACAGCGCATAGAGCACGCCCATCGAGGAGAGCACCAGTCCGCTCACGCGCCCCGCCCATAGGTAGTGGCGGTCGGTGGCTTCGCGCTTGAAGAAGCGTTGATAGAGGTTTTTGGTGAACAGCGCGCCCGAATCCACCATGAACGCCGAACAGGTGGACATATTCGCGGCCAGGATCGAGGCCACCATCAGCCCGAGTCCGCCGGGGAACAGCAGGTGGCGGCAGGCCATGCCGAAGGCGTCTTCGGGATCTTTCAACGGAGCGAAGCCATGCTCGGGCTGCAGCACCAACGCGGCGACGATCAACCCGACCAGCGCCCAACCCACGGTGCAGATGCGCTTCACGAAGTTGCCGTAGAACATGCCCGTGCGGCAGGTGCGTTCGTCCTTGCCGGTGCCGACGGCCGCAAGCTGGTGGGGCTGCGAGATGATGCCGATCAGGCCGTTGATGGTGAGCAGGAAGATGAACCACACGCCGATGCCCGCGGGCGTGGCCAGCGAGAAGAAGTGCGGCTCGAGCGTTTGGCGCATCCCGTCCATGCCGCCCACCAGGCCCCAACCCAGCGGCACCAGCAGGAACGAGAGGGCAATGATGAGGAACCCTTGGGCGAAGTCGGTCCAGGCGGTGGCCACCAGGCCGCCGATGAAGCTGTAGAGCAGGAAGATGACGGTCATCGCCAGCACGATGCTGTTGGCCGAGACGTCGCCGCCGGTCGCCTGGCTGATCACTTTGCCCGCGCCCTTCAGCATCGATGCCATATTGATGGTGAAGAACGCGATGGCGAACGCCGTGTAGAACACGCCCATCCAGGGGCCGTAGCGGTCCTCCACGACTTCGCCGATGGTGGTGCGCCGCATGCGGCGGAACAGCGGCGCAATCATCCAATAAAACGGCGTCGCGAACAGGTTCTTCCACTGAAACCAGATGCCGGAAAAGCCGGTGGTATAGACCGCGCCGGCCAATGAGACCGGCATTTCGGCGTGCGTGCCGATGCCGAAGCTCTGGCCGATCATCAGCCAGCGGTTGAAGCCGCGGTCGCCGAGGAAATAGCTGTCGGTGCCGCGGATCTTCAGGCCGGCAAGAATGCCGATGATGGCCACGATGATCAGATAGGCGATGAGGACAAACCAGTCGATGGGGTTGAGTTGCAGGTTCATGGCGGGTGCGAACCTGCATCATATCGCTTTAGGGCGCGGTGAAGGCGAGGCGGCGCATATCGCCCGGCGAAAGCGCGCGCCGGAAGACGGCGACGCCGCCGATGGCGCCAACGAAGCCGTTCGAGCGGCCCTGATGGATGACGCGGCCAATGGTGAAGGGGCCGCCCGCGTTCAGATCGGCAGGGCTATATATGTCGTGGGGAAACCAATACGGGTTCGCGCGCAGCGCCGCCAGGCGGCCGTTTTCCACGCGTGCGAACTCGCGCGGCGGGCGGTATTCGCCGCGCTCCCAGGCGCGCGCGGCGTACTGGTAGAAGGGCTGCTTGCCCGGATCTTCGATCCAGTATTCGCTCGCCACACCGTTCAAATAAGAAGTGACCGTATTGGCGCGATTGTCGAAAACAAAGCCGATAGAGGACCAGACACCGTGCGGAATCCGCTCCGGCGTCACCGAAAGGTGCCGGGCATAGCGGTCGCCGAAGGTGCTGGCGCCGTTGTCGGAGACATGCGCCGCACTGGCGCCGGAATTCGCGGCCAGCCCGGCGAACAGCGCATACTGGCGCATGCCGCGCTGCACCAGGGCAGGGGCCGGTCCGCGATGGTCCTTCAAATCGGTACCCTCGTGCCAGATGCCCGCCAGCGCGTGGTTGCCGCTTTCGTAGCGCAGCCAGACGATGAGCGTCACGGATTGCCCCTTGCCCTTGACATCGATCCCCGAGCCGTGCAGGCGCGCGCGCGGCGTCATCAGCAGCGGCCGGAAATCCGGGTCGTCCTCGGCCCGGAACGTAACCGCCTTGCCGAACGGGCCTTCGTCCAAGACGGGGAAATCGGCAGCGGTGGCCTGGCGGCCTTCGTTCCAGAAATCGCGCACGTAGTTCACGGGATCGAGCGAGAGATCGGCCTTTTCTCCGCGTGGCGTGTGCGCGGCGAAGCGGCCATCGGGGTTCTTTTTGACAAAGTCCCAGAGCGCGGTGAATCCGCGGGTCCGGGTGACCTCGCGAGTACGGGTCTCATACTGAGCCGGAGCAAGCAGTGGAACGGCGAGCAGCAGCCACGCGCACTTCATACCGGCCAGTTTACTGGCAGGGAGGGGCAGGGCGGGCGCACCGCGCCGTTGCCGGCGTGAACGCCCAATGCCGGCGCGGCGGAATGCGGCAACGTGAAGCTCGCGGGCAGCGCCGCGGCAGGCCAATCGTACGGGGCATTGAAATCCAGCACGGCGCCCGCCGCCAGCGCGACGGCGGCGCGCAGCAGGTCCACAGGGCCAGGGGCGTTGGCCAGACCGATGCGGGTGTCCGGCTGAACGTTGTGCTGCAGGATGGATTCCTTGAGCAGTTGCACGAGAACTCCGCCCGCGGAATATACCGCGGGGCGGCCGTCCAGCAGCAGCAAAGGCTGCGCAAAGGCGAACGCGGCCAGCGGCACATCGTGACAGCCCTGATAGAAGGCCGTGGAGTCCTGCCAACGCAATGCCCGCGGCAGGCCTGCCAGCGCGGGCGAGCGCTCCCCGCGCGCCACCACAATCACCTGCCGCAGCGACGGAACCGCCGCGGCGTAGTTGCGCAGCGCTTCCATCGACGGCAGATCCGTGGCGAACAGCAGCTTGGGATGCACCGCCGCCAGCGCGCGCGGATCCTCGGGGGCGGGCGTCCAAATCGAACCCAAGGCAGCCGCCGCAAGCAGCGCGATCACCGCCTCCGGCGACGCGGGCAGCAGCGCGGCGACGCAGTCGCCCGGGCGGATGCCCGCCGCTTCGAGGGCTTTCACCATGCGCGCAACTTCGTGGTAGAGATCGCGATGGCTCCAGCACCGGTCTCCGGCTTCAATGGCAGGTTCAAGATCCAACGGCCGCAACAGCGTGGCGGCGAAGTTGAGTTCCGCGCCGGCGAACCATTCATCCGTATCCGGATTCCAAACGCGGGTCCATGGGCGCGCGGCTTTCACGCCGCAGAAGCGCCACACGGCAGGCCAGAATTCCTCCGGCTGCTCCAACGACCAGCGCAGCAGTTGATCGTAGCTATCGAAGCCGCCGAGAAAGCGTTGAAGATTGGCGGGCACGCAGGCTCAGTCGGTCCTCAGGGTCTGCGCGATGTAGGGGCGCAGTTGCTCATAGGTCAGCTTGCCGGGATGATACAGGCGGACGATGCCCGAGGGATCGATCACACTCAACGTGGGCGTGGTGGAAGCGCCCCAATTCCTGAACGTCTCCTCGCTGACCGGCACGGAAAGCCCCGGAATCTCCCCAAAATGCTTGGCGCGGATGGTTTCAATGTATTTCAGCTCGTCCTCGCGCGTGGCTTCCTCGCCGCCCGCCACGTAGCCGTAGGGTTGCGTGGGGCCGACGATGGCCAGCCGCTCGCCGAACTCCGCTTTGAGCTGAGCCAGCGCCGGCGCCTGCTGTTTGCAGTCGCCGCACCAATGCGCCCAGAAGAACAGGATCACGGTTTTGCCGCGCAGCGCGCCGAGCGCCGGCGGCCGCGCGCCCAGCCATTCGTCCATCTCGAGCGCGGGCGCGGGCTTGCCCTCGAGCGTGATCAGATTCAGGTTCTTCTGGATGCGCGTGCGGATCGAGGTCTCGCGCCAGCGCGCGACTTCCTCCTGCAGGAATGCTACCGCCTCGGACGTCTGCCCCTGCGCGTGCAATGCCTGCGCCTGCACTTCGATCGAAGCCCCCAGCGCGAGCGGCAAGGATGTCTCATCGTCCAACGCCCGCGACTTCAGCATCGCAAGCGCCGCATCGCGCGTGCGCTGCGCGATTTCGTTCGCGGCTCCGTACTCCTTGGCGGCCAGCCGGTTGCGCGCCAGCCACGAGTGGGCTTCCAGCCACGCGGCATTCCTGCCTTCGCGCGCGGCGTAATCCTCCACGCGGCGCACGGCGCCTTCGAAATCACCCCGCGCCAGAACGACGCGGGTTTCACGGACGATTGGCGGGCGCGGCTGCGCCGACGCAAGAAACGAGGCGGCAAAAATCATCGGGATCAGCAAAAGTTTCATGAAAGTGGATTCGCTACCTAGAATAGATGAGTCACGGAGCGAATCAGACGCCAAGATACTGCCGCGTCCACGCGAGGCTCGCCTCGAAATCCTCGCGCTCGCGCGCCGCGGCCTGATCCTTCGGGACCGGCGGCAGCGGCGGCTGCGGCTTGCCCTTGGCGGCGATCGCGAGGAAACGGGCGAATTCGTGAGCCAGCACACGCTCGTAGCCCTGCCAGAACTCCGGCTTGCGCCAGGCGAACGTGCGCGGCCCGGTGACGATGATTTCCAGCGACATCGTCTTGCCCGGGCACAGATCCATGAATTTCTTCATCAGCGGTCCGATCTCGACGTTGCCCTCGCCCGTGCGGGTCCACCGGACCACGGTACCGTCGTCGGTATCCCACAGCGCGCTGTCGCGGATGTGCGACGTAAGAATATGCGGCGCGAGCGTTTCGAGCGTCAGATGCGGATCTTCGATTGTCCACAGCGGATTGCCCGAGTCGAAACACGCGCCCACGAAATCCGGCCCCGCGGCCTCGATCAGCGATTTCAACTCGCGCGCCTGCATGTCGCCGGAGTGGTTCTCGATGGCGATTTTCAAACCGCCGTCCATCACCTGCGAACGCACGGCGCGCAGCACCTTTACGGTGTCCTCGATGCGCGCTTCGATGCCGCCGGGCGATTTCCGGTCGGCCATCGATCCGAGGAACGCGCGCACGATCTTCGAGCCGGCGATGCGGGCGGCGCGCACCACGCGTAAGAGCTGTTCCCCGGCGTTGCCCTGTTTGGGGTCGAACGCCGCCGATGTCGGACAGATCGAGCGCATGCCGATTTCGAGTTCGACATTCAACTGCCGCGCCCGCTCGCCCACCTTGCGGACGTGCTCGTCCTCGAGCGAACCCAGAAAGCGGATTTCAGAAAAATGCACCACGCGCGCGCCGTGCTTCGCGCAGTAGTCGAGGAACTGGAAAGCGTCCCAGCCTTGCGCGCGCAGGCTGAACAGGTCCACGCCCAGCTTCGGCGGCGCTATGGCGCCCACAGCGGCCGAAGCCGGCAACAGAGAAAGGAATTCGCGGCGCAGCATTCTACATATTATGTGCCGCTCGAAAAGAAAACGGGGGACCCGGGCGGATCCCCCGTTTGACTTGGACGTAGAGGACTAGAAGTGGAACTTCAGACCGAACTGGATCTGCCGCGGGTTCTGCACCTGTCCCCCGATCACGCCAAAGCTGGCGGGAGCGGCGAGGCTCGCGCCCGGAGGCGCCCAGGACACATGGTTCAACGCATTGAAGAACTCCGCGCGGAAGTCGACGTAGTGGCGTTCCGTGAGGTTGAACTTCTTGCCGATCGAAAAGTCCAGGTTGAAGAACCCCGGACCCTGCTCGGTGCCGATCGAGGAGTTGCCGAACGTGCCGTCGGCGGGTTGGCCGTAAGGGCACTGGCCGTTGTCCACGCCGCCGGCGCAGAAAAACGCGGTCCGGTCGGCCGTGGCCATCGGCAGGCCGAACCAGTTATCCACATTGCGCATGGATTCGTTCACCACCAGGGTGCGGTAGCGGTTTGCGCGCACGTTGCCGCGCACCGCCTGACCCGTGCGGTCCACCGCCCGGACCGTCATCGGCACGCCCGAGCGCGCCGCCATCGTGTAGTTGATGTTCCAGCCGCCGAAGATCTGGTTCAACACCGGGTCGTCGATGTCCACGGCTTGGCCCTTGCCGAAGGGCAGGTCATACATGCCGCCCACGGTCAGGTTGCTGCGGATATCGAAGAAGGCCCGGCCGCGGTTGGAGCGCCGGTCGTAGGCGTTCTGCCAGTAGGCGCCTTCGCTGGTGGTGAACCCGCTGCCGTAGTAGCCCAGGTTATCCGTCAGCGTCTTTCCGTAGGTGTAGCTGACCATGAACTCCAGGCCCGATGCGAAGCGCCGCCGGCCCATCATCTGCAGCGAATGGTAATCCATGGTCGCCGACGCCTGGGTGATCGCGATGTTGCCAAGATTCGGCAGCGAGTTGATCAACGGGCGCCGCAGGTTCAAGTTGGTCCAGGTAGAGAACGGGCCGGTTCCGGGAAGCGGCTGGTTGCCCTCGACCGGGGCGACCAGATGCGTGCCTTTCTGCGCGACATAGCCCGCCGAAATCGACGTGGCTCGGTCCATCTGGTATTCCAGCGTGAAGTTGATTTGGGACGTGGTCTGCGGACGCAGGTTGATGTCCCACGCGCGGCCCTGCAACTGCGGCACCACCGTGCCGGCCGGGCGCGGCATATCGAGGCGCAGATCCGCGGCCACGACGTCCGCGAAGCCCGTCCGGATTGTGCCGGGCGTCCTCACGTCGTAGCTGAAGTCCGTCTCGAGGAAGAAGGGCGGATTCAGGGGCAGCCGCAGGTTCGCGCCGGTGCCTTCCATGAAGCTCATATAGGCGTAGCCGCCGCGGACCACCAGCTTGTTATTGAAGCCGCCCGGGGTCCAGGCGAAGCCGAAGCGGGGCATGAACTGCTTGGTATAGCCGTTGTAAGTCGCGCGGCCGAGATCGGACTCGCCGGGGCGGATGAGCTGGCCGGTGACCGTGTTCACGTTCACCTGCCGGTCCGCCACTTCGTACAGCGGCTCCATGTACTCCCAGCGCATGCCGAAGTTGAGAGTCAGGTTCTTGGTCACCTTCCAGTCATCCTGGAAGAAGAGGGCCGAGCGCCAGCTGCGGTGACCCCACATGCCGGTGGCGGCCCCGCGGCCCTTGCGGGAGAGCTGGTCGAGCAGGAAATCGCCAAAGGCGAGTCCGCTGTAATTCGCCGTATAGACAAAGAGGCCCAGGGCGCCGTTGTTGCCGGCGTAGTAGCGGTTCTGCTGGTAGCGAGTGAATTGTCCGCCCATCTTCAGCAGGTGGCGTCCGCGCTGCCACGTCAGGTTGTTGTAGTAGATGAACTTGTTGTCGGCGGTGTCGCTGATGGTGGCGGCGGAGCCGATGCCCGTGAGACCGTCGCCGAGCGTCACTGAACTGAGCCCCGGAATGGCCTGGCCGCCGGAAATGCCGAAGGCTTGGTTGCCGTTCTCGCCGAGCTGACCGGACCAGTCGATCGCGCGATCCTGGATGATAATTCGGGAGAACGCCACGCGCGCCTCATTCACAATTGCCGGCGAAAACGTGCGGACCCAGTTGATCACCGCCGACTGCGTGGGGCCGTCCTGGCCGCTCGTCATCGAAGTCGGCAAGGCGGCACGGCTGCCAAAGCTCTCATAGGAACCAATAGACCAGCGCCCGGAAAGGCTGTCCTTATCCGAAAGGCGGTAATCGAGCTTGATGTCGCCCTGGTGGTTCTTGAGCGTACTGGCGCTGGCTGAGCCAAAGTTGTTCGTTTGACCAAGTGCGCCCACGCCCGCCTGGTTCGGCAGCGGATACAGCGCCTGGTCGCCGAAAAGCTTCAGCGCCACCGGATTCACAATCCGCGATTGCGGAATCTGCTTATTCGGAAACGGATCGCCTGTGAGCGGATCGCGGATCACGTTCGGGAACATGCTCAAGTCCCCGTTGCGCCACGCCTGCGGCGCCACGGTCGCGTTCGCCGGCCCGCCGGCCCGCTGCTCCGTCCCCTCGTAATCCATGAAGAAGAACAGCTTGTCCCGCTTGATCGGACCACCGAGCGTGCCGCCAAAAATGTTGCGCTTGAACCCCAACCGCGTCGCGGTCGCCGCGCTCCGATTACGGAAAAAGCCGTTGGCGTCCAGTTTGTCATTCCGCAGGAAGTGGAACAGGTTACCGCGGAACTGGTTCGTGCCGCTCTTCAGCGTCATCATCACCGTCGCCCCGCCCGCGTTGCCGTAGTCGGCCGCGGCGTTGCCGGTCAACACCTTCACTTCTTCCAACGCATCCACGTTCGGCGAGTAGCCCACACGATTGTCGATGGAGTCGTTCACGTCCACGCCATCGAGCATGAAGTTGTTGGTCTGTTCACGGTTGCCATTGACATAGGGACGCGCGCCAAAACGGCTGTTCATCCCCTCCGGATTCGGCGACACCGCGCCCGGCACCAGCAGCGTCAAAGCAACGAAATTGCGGCTCTTCAGCGGCAGCGAGGTCAGCTTGGCCGACGTCAGCGTGTCGCCCGTTTGCGTCGATTCCGACTGCAAAATGGGCGCCACCCCCGTCACTTCCACCGTCTGCACCGATTCGCCGATCTCCAGCGCCACGTCCACACGGCTTGCCTGATTGCCCAGAATCCGCAAATCCGCCAGCGCAGCCGTCTTGAAGCCCGACAACTCAACAGTCAACTTGTATGCCCCGGGAGGCAAAAACAACAGGTTGTAAATCCCCGCTTCGTTCGACGAACCGGGATACGTCAGATTCGTGCCTATGTTCGTTGCCACCACGCGCGCGCCAGGCACCACCGCGCCAGTGGGATCGGTTACAGTACCCGTGATCGACCCGGTGATCGTTTGAGCGGAAACTGACCCGCAAAAAACGGCCAAGGCGAGGGTAATCGCAGAAATTCGGACCATGTTTTTAGGATTCATAGACTTTAACCCCATCTGGCTGAGAGTAAAGTCGAATCTCATCTGAAGTCAAGGGATAATCGGATTAAAAGATTGATCAAAAGATAGCCATTTGTGATGCGTTGCTCATCGTATATGTTCGAAGCCTTCAGGTGGCCCCTGTCGAGCATTCCTGCCAGAGAATTCGGCTACTCCACCCGCAACGCCCGATTCGCCGTGGCCGCCTTGCCGTGCGCGTTGCGAACGTACACAAAAAGGCGATAATTGCCGGGCGCCGCCGGCAGCGTCACTTCACAGGTGTCGCCGGATCCCGCCACCGCGCCCGCAAGGGGCTCCACCGATGGCTCGCGATCGCCACCCGTGGAGGGATTGTCCGAAACATCGGGCCGCAAATCCCAACTGATCGCCAATGGAGATCCGTCGTGGCTCACCGCATGCACCCGCGCCCGTAACCGCGCGCCCGGCGGCACCCGCAGCCACGCTTCGCCCGGCTTCAGCACGCTCACCACCTCGAGCCGCTCGATCCGCGGCGCGCGCTTCTGCGGCCAGCGCCCGGTCCACGCCATCGTCATCGCGTCCACCGTATCCAGCGGCGTCCCGTCGGGCAGAAACATCCCGTACCAGGTGTGGGTCTTCTCCTGCTTCTGGCCCCACAGGAAGACATAAGCACCCATAAATGCGGGACTGCTCGATTCCACCTTGCGGTAGGCATTGAGGTAGAAATCCGCCTTTGTGCTGCTCGGATCTTCCACCGGCAGCCCCCAGGGGGTCTTGGCCACTTCCCAGTGGCCGCGCGGGCCGAATTCGGTCACCATCCAAGGCTTCGTCCAGCCCTGCTCGCGCACGGCTTCGGCTACGCGCATCATGCCGCCGTAGGTGTTGATCCCCACCGCATCGAGCGTTGGGGCGGTCTCTCGCAGTTCCCTCAACACCGCCTTGCCCCACCCGGCTGTCACCGTGATCACCGGATGGCGCGGGTCCTCCTCCTTCACGATCCCGGCCAGCGCCTCGATCTCCCGCCAGACCTGCATGCGCTGCGCGTCCGTGGCATGATGCTCCACTTCGTTGCCCAGTGCGTAGATCAGCAGCGCAGGATGATCCCGGTACTCCCGCACCAGGGAGCGGACGCGCTCGCGCTGCTTCGCCACGGCCGCCGCACTGTCATAGGAGAAGCCCTGGCGGGGCAACCCCAGCGGCAGGCCCAGCATCACCGACAGACCCAGGCGTTGCGCTTCGTCCATCGTCGCCCGGCCCGGCGGCGACCACGTACGGACCGAATTTCCGCCCGCCTCCACCAGACGCTCGAGCGCCCGCGTGCCCCCCGCGCCGCGGATTGTATAGGGCTTGCCGTCGCGCAATAACTCATACCCTTCGCCCTTCGCCACAAACCGGACTTCGCCCGCCGCCGCAATCCCCGCCAGCAATCCAACACCAACCACTATTCGCCACATGAGCCGCCGCTCCTTTCATCCACGATCATAGTGAACCCCGGCGTCGAATCCTACGAGACCAGACCAAACGTAGGGCGGGCTTCCAGCCCGCACGGAGCTTCAGCTCCGCCCATGCGAATACGGCGAACCGGCGTTTGGACCGGCTCTTCGAGCCGGGTGAGAGCGCGGTAACGGAGGCGTCCGGCAACGGAGATTCCCTGACTTCAGCGGCTTTCCAGAATTCGGCGAGAACAGCCAGGGGCTTGCCTCAGGCCGGCCCCTTCGGAGCGAATTCAGGCGTTCGTTAGCGCGTGGAGGTGGGCGGGGCGGGGGCAGCGAAGCAGTAGAGGTGCGCGGCGGTGCGGACGAAAATGCGGCCTCGCGAAAGGGCCGGGGTGGCGTAGGATTCCTCGTCGAGAGGGTGGACGGAGACGACTTTCCAGTCGCGGCCCCCTTCAATCACCACGAGTTTGCCCGCCTCGGAGACGAAATAGATGCGGCCGGAGGCGGCTACGGGAGAAGCGAAGTAGCTCTCGATGGCGTCGCGCAGGCGGCCCGCCTTGAGCACCTTGCCCGTTTGGGGGTCGAAGGAGGTGAGGATCCCGCCGTTTTTGACGATGTAGAGGACGTCCTGGTAGAGCAGCGGCGAGGGGACAACGCCGATGAAGCTCTTTTCGTAGCGCCATAGCTCGCGCGCCGGGGCGGCAGGGGTGGCGCCGTCGAGGCTGATGGCGGTGAGGCTCGAGGGGGACTTGATCGATTGCCAGGCGGCGTCCCACTCCTCGCGGGTGACGGTGCCGTCGCGGTCGCCCTTGTACCAGGCGATCTGGTGGAGCCAGGAGTCGCCATTGATCTCGGAGGCCTGGATGCGGCCGTCTTTATTCGTGTCGGCTCTATCGAGAGCCACTTCGAAGGGGAGGTCCTCTTCGTAGCCGTAGGAGAAGGCGTAGACGGTATTGCCGCTGAGGACGGGGCTGGCGACGACCGCGGGGCTCAGTCCGGGGTGGGACCAGGCGTGTTTGCCGGTGCTGGCGGAGTAGCCGTCGAAGTGGCGCGCCGAGACGGTGACGATTTCGGAGTCGCCGGCGGGGGTGCGTCGCAGCAGCGGCGTGGCCCAACCGCCTTCGTGGGGGCGGGGGGTCTTCCAGAGGGTTTCACCGTTGGCGAGGCTGAAAGCGGCGATCCATGACCCGCCGACGCGCTGGTCGACAGTGAGGATGAGGCTGGAGTTGGCGATGATGGGGGCGGCGGAGAGACCTTCGGCGTTGGTGAAGGGGCCGAGGGGGGTTTTCCAGCGCAGGCTCCCATCGGGGGCGTAGGAGAACAAGCCGATGTCGCGGAAGAAGACGTAAACGTTTTCGCCGTCGGTGACCGGGGTGATCGAGGCGGGTTCGTTGAGTTTGTGGAGGATGCCGGCGGCGGCGCGGGGTTCGGCCCGCTCCCAAAGCAGTTTGCCGGAGGCGCGGTCGAAGCACTGGGTAAAGAGCTTGCCGTCGTCGAAGGCCGTGAGGAAGACGTGGCGGGCGGTCAGGATGGGGGAGGACTTGCCGGGGCGGACAGGGCTTTTCCACGCCAGTGTCCCAGGCGCGCCGGGATGGGCGGGGTAGCCTTCATCGGCAGCGATGCCGGAACCGTTGGGACCGCGGAAGCGGGTCCAATCCTCGGCGGGAGAAAGGGCGGGCAGGAGCAGGAGTGCGCCCGCGGAGAGACGAAGAATTGGATCCCAGAACATCAAGCCCTCCGGCGAATCGAAACAATGCTGTGTAGTATAGACCAAAACGCGGGGGAACAGGCATTTCGGGGACTCAACCACCTAACTCCATAGAGGGATGTTGGCGCTCGGGGCGCAGTTGTGGGGCCAACACCGGAACTGCGGCTTTCAGAATGGCTTGTGGACGGCGGGCGGCGGGCAGGGACGAGTGGGGCCTGCCTGCACTGGCTCCTCCGAAGAATGCTGCGAACCGGCGTTTGGACCGGCTCTTCGGGCCGATAGAGAGCGCGGTAACGGACGTGTCAGGCAACCGGGATTCCCCGGCTCGATGGAGCCAGAGCGGAAGGAAAATTGGGCGAACCTGGCCAAGGGCTCGTCTCAGGCCCCTTGGGACCGTCGGCCCGTCCCTGTCGGCCCCTGTCGGCCCCCCTATCGGCCTACATCAGGGCAAGGGGGCCGCGGTGGGCTGCGCCGGTGGCGGCGGAGGTGTGGGGAATGCACCTGTTTTACCCTTCGCCTGGAAAAGCTCCGCCCAGCGGATGCGCCCGGTCAATTGCATGACGAAGTAGAGCGTGATGATGGAGGCAATCGTCACGAAGAGAGCGCTGTAACCCTCCAGGAAGAACGTGTACGAGAATCCCACCAGATAGAGAAACTGCAGAACGCCGGCCTCGCGCAGGGCGAACCGCATCCCTACCACCAGCCGCAGATAACTCACCACCAGGAAGATGGACACCGCCGAACTGATCATGAACGCTAGGTGGATATCGATCAAGTCGGCCGTGTAGGCCAGCAATAGGTGAAACGCGAAGAACGCTGCGGCCAGGAAGAAGTAGTTCATCGGATGGATCTCAATGTTCTTGAGCAGCGTGAGCATGAATAGTAGGAAGAAGAAGAACATCAGGGAGACCGGCGCGAAGAAGGTGATCCGGCTCACCAGGTCCCCGGGCTGCAGTCTTTCCGGCATGGCCATGGCGATGTTCAGCCCGGAGAGCAGGCTGGCGTACTCCCAGCGGACTTCCCAGCCTGAATCCGTCTTCCGGCGGGAGACCGGGGCGAGTGCGCTGTCCGGGAAATCAATGTCGTCGAAGTTGGTTTGCATTACCAGCGCGAGATCGTTCACGCGCGTGGCTCCTTCGGCAAAGCGGTAGGTCCACGAATCCAGCCCCTGTGACCGGTAGCCCACCCGCAAATCCACGATTGCGCCTGGGGCGACCTGTTCGCGCACCATCAGCGCGCCCTTGTCGACTTCGGCAGCCAGTTCGCGGCCGTTCACCGTGGCCGTGAAGCCGTCGTAGAGCGCCTGGCCCTCGGGCAGACGGAAAGTGAGGGTCACCACCTCCTCTTCGGTGGAAGTGTTCCGGAACTGGTATTGCCCGGCAAATTGAACGCCATAGGTGCTGTACCAAACCAGCCCCTTCCGGCGGTGATTCAGGTCAAAATCCACCTGTAGCCGGCTCTGCTGCAGCGGCAGGGAAATTGTCTGCATGGTGTGCCGCTTCCGGTTGGTGCCCTTTTCCTCTTTCTCCTCGCTGGAGGCCGAAGACTCGCTCTCCGGAATGGTCTTCTGGTAGCAGGCCACGGGTGGTGTCTGCACCTGGGGGCGGCCCCAGATGGAAGCGACGTTTTCGCGCAGATGCCTGGACGATTCGTTCGTCCGGTGCAACACGGAGCCGCCAAGGATCGCCCAGCCTACACAGGTGCAAATGTAGATGAAGATGATGCCGAGAATCCGGAAGGTCATGCGAGTCTCCTTTGTGATCCGTTGGGCGCCGCAGGAAGCGCCGGCAGCGCGTGGCGGCCTTCGTCCAGTCCCCCGAAGGTGCGGTTGCGCTGACGGTAGACGCTCATCGCCGCGCGCAGGTCTTCCTCTCCAAAGTCCGGCCACAGAGTGGGCGTGAAGTGAAGCTCCGCGTAGGCGCTTTCCCAAAGAAGGAAATCGCTCAAGCGCTGTTCCCCGGCGGTGCGGATCAGCAGGTCCACTTCCGGCAGCCTCCGGCCGGGGGTGCCGTAGACCGATGCCAGCGCATAGGCAAAGGCCTCGCGCGAGGCGCAGTCAGACCCGGCCAGCGCCGCCGCTTGCACCAGAGCATCCCGCGAAGAGTAGTCCAGCGCGAAGCGCAGCGTGAGCTTCGCGCCGCGGCGCGTGCGTGATTCCGCTTCCTCGATCGCCGCGCGGACAGACCGGGGGAGCCGGTCCCGGCGGCCTACGGCAAGCACCTCCACACCCTGGCGTTCGCAGCGCTCCACTTCCCGGCGCACAAAATGCTCCACCAGCGCCATCAAGCCGCGCACCTCCGCGGCCGGACGTTTCCAGTTATCCGCCGAAAAGGCGTACAAAGTGAGTGCGCGGATGCCGAGGTCCGGGGCCACCTCGATGACACGCCGCGCCGCTTGTACTCCCGCGCGGTGCCCCGCAATCCGGGGCATCCCTTTGGCCGTCGCCCATCGGCCGTTGCCATCCATAATGATGGCCGCGTGAATCAGCTTCTCATCATGCCAAGTACTTTGTGTCATAAAGTAAGTCCTCAAAAAAAACGCTACCCGCGGGCAGCTTCAATCAATCGCTCCATGTGATCCAGGTAACGGCCGAGTGCCGTGCGCCCCTTCTGGGAGAGGCGAAACGTGGTCTTCGGCATCCGCCCTTCAAACGCCTTCTCGCATTCGATGTATCCCGCCTCTTCCAGCTTTCGGGCATGAATACTGAGGTTTCCGTCCGTGATATCGAGGAGGCGCTTCAATTCGTTGAAAGTAAGCGAAGGATTCACGGCGAGGCTGCTGACGATCGCGAGGCGCACACGTTCGTGGATAAGGTGGTCTGCGACAGGGTCGGAAACCACACGCAGAGTTTCCCGCGGGGACGCCGGCTTCTCCGCCGCTCTTCGCGCTGCGCTCTTCGCCATACGGAAATCCTTTCGTTGCGGGGCTCCCAGACTAGCCATTATGTTTGCGTGCGATGTAGAGCCCGAAGCCTAAATGCAAACCGCCGAAACCTGCCAGCATCAGCCATGGCGTTGCCGCCGGGGGAAGAAACAGGGCCAGCGCTCCCAGCAGAAAAAAGCACAGGCCCATCACCGGCAAACTTCGCACGGACGCGGATCCGCCCGTCACCACGCCGGCACCGTACAGCAGCAGCCAGATCCCCCCAAGCAGAGCGGCATCGCCCCTCTGCAGCAGCACAAACGTCAACAGCAAAGCGGCGATCAACGGTGGAGCCAGATTCAGCACGAACTTACGCCCGGACGCCGAGAACAGATATGTACGCTGCCGCTGCGCCTTCCAAACAATGGACGCGGCTCCCACCAGAACGGCTGTGGAAGCGATGCCAAGCCAGACCAGTGCCCACGTCATACTGCCGGTGTAGGGACGGCTCAGAAGAAAACCAAGACACCCCAGCACACCCAGCGCGCACAGGCCCCAACCGGAAACCGCGGTAAACGACGATGCGCCCTCCAAAGCCTGGCGAATGTAACGAAGATTCTCGTGCGCCTTGTCGTGGATGCCGACGATTGGCGTTGGCTTGCGGGCTGGTTCCGGAACTGCCACCCCATCACTGTAGCAGGAGTATTCGCTATTGACAAGTACTTTGTGATGCAAAGTGTAAGAGTAGTTTCTTCCCCCTGCTCCCTATCCAGTGCATCGCCCGGCCCGCATGGAGATCGTTCCAACGCGGAGTAGGGCGGGCTTCCAGCCCGCGCGGAGCTTCAGCTCCGCCAATGCGAATAAACGAACCGGCGTCTGGACCGGCTCTTCGGGCCGCGAGAGCGCGCAGGAACGGACGTGTCACGCAACCGAAGGAGCCAGAGCGGAAGATGAATTGGGCGAATCTGGCCCAGGGCTCGTCTCAGACAGGCCTCTTCGGAGCTACGCTTTGAGCCCCCGGGTGTCAGCCGGGGGCAAAACGCCGCGATACCCTGAAATCATCTCTCCCGAACGGCCGCCACACGCATGACTTACCTGCTCACCTTCACCTGCTACGGCACCCACCTCCGCGGCGATGCCCGCGGCTCGGTTGACCGCCACCGTAACCAGCCCGGCCAACCCACCCTCGCCCACAATCCCCACCTTCAGACTGCCGACCAATCCCGCCTTCAAAGTCCCCCTGTCACGCTCTCTGAACCCGGCTGCCGGCTGGTGCTTGAGTCCATGAAGCAGACCTGCCGCTTCCGTGGATGGCTCCTCGTGGCCGCGCACGTCCGCACGAATCACGTCCACGTGATCGTCGCCTCGGAAGGCCCGGCGGAACCGATCCTACGCGACTTGAAAAGCTACGCAAGCCGCCGCCTGAACGAGGCCGAAGGCGCGCAGCGCAAGCGCTGGACCCGCGGCGGCAGCACGCGTTCGCTCCCGACGGCGCGCGCCATCGAAAACGCCATGCGCTATGTACTCGACGGCCAGGGCGGATCCATGGCCGTGTACCTCGCAGCCGAAGACCGATCTCACCCCCACCACGAGCCGGACCGAGGCGCTGCCCCCGGCTGACACCGGGGGCTCAATCCGGCCTTGTTCCCCCGGTGTCAGCCGGCGGCGGCAATGGGTTCGGTGAAAAAGCCCGCGCAGCGGGCTCAATCCGGCCCGTTTTGAGCCCCCGGTGTCAGCCGGGGGCAAGCAATGGGTTCGGTGAAAAAAGCCCGCGCAGCGGGCTCAATCCGGCCCGCTTTGCGCCCCCGGTGTCAGCCGGGGGCAAGCAATGGCGCGAAGAGACGCGAAGGGGCCCGCCTGAACTGGCACGAACATAGTCATCGGGTAGCCACGACGCACTCGGTCTTTCCAACTCCACCTGATCAGCACACTACTTCTCTAGAGGACACTAGCGCGGACCACTCGTCTAGTTGGCGAACGATTAGCTGATTGCCAAGCGGCAGCATGCTGTCGGAAAGAACAGCATCGCGAGTTGAGAAAGTGGCCCGCAAATCGCAGTGCGTCGAACATCCGATCAACAGCCGAAAAGAGTCAGTGAACTCGATAAGGTCACCGACATTAAGTTCATCAGACAGCTTGAAATTAAACGACACGTACCGAGTGTTTCCGTAATCGGAAAGCCACCAATACACTGGCTGCGCTTGGCGCATCCCAATTTCGCCTCGCACTTCTTCTTCGATACTCCCATTCGATGATTGACCGACGCTGCCATCCCATTGCCAGGAAATACGCAAGACTTGCCCTATTCTCCAGGCCATAAGAAATCTCCCACTGGCCCTTTGGCGAATTTCGATGGCCTGATGGTACCGTTCCTTGGGAGTACTCTCGTCACCGATGGCTGTCGTGTATTCAAGGGAATCGATTAGGCCAGCGTCTGAATCTGCTGCGTATACCGCTACGAAACGGCAATCGCGGTCCGCCTCTAGAGCTTGTTCACGCAGCCACAATTGAGCAGTCTTTAAGTCCACTGGACCGATGACCGCAATCATTCTGCAAACCGATCCGACCTTCGTTCGCGATATTCTGTGAACTCGCAATTCTGCCTGATCTTGCTTTGAGATGTCTTTGACGATCCACCGATCACATCCGCCGAGACAAATAGTCGTTGCCAGAGCGGCAATCAGGTAATGCATGGTCAGTATCTCCGCTTCTCATCGCACTCGGTCTCCAGAAAGGCTGCGAGAGGGAGACTCTCGAAACTCCTCCGCAACCCACTGATTCTGAAAGAACATCGCCACTTCCAGCCCCGACCATGAGGGAGGGGGACACGCGCGATCTTTCAACCATCCCGGTGCGTATCCGCTCATCGCAACAGCCTGAACTGGCTTCTTGGCGACATGGCGACTTTCGAGCATAGTCTACCTCCTCAGGGCGGTCAAGCGGCGGCGGATGCAGTTTTGATGCGGCGGAACCGGGCGAGCCGGCACCCCTCCCCTCCACGCACAGATCTGATAGTGTAAAGACATACACTATATGCCCTGCGCCGCGCTTCATCTTCATTCCTGGTTCTCTCTCCTCGAGAGCACTCTTTCCATCGACGCCCTCGTCGCCGCCGCTGTCCGGCATGGCTTCTCCGCTATCGCCCTCACCGATCGCGATACCCTCGCCGGAGCCGTCGAGTTCTGGAAAAAAGCCCGTGCGGCGGGCCTTCATCCCGTCACCGGCAGCGAGGTCAGCTGCGCCGGCGGCGGCTCGCTCGTCCTGCTCGTGGAAAACGCCGAAGGCTACCGCCAGTTGTGCCGCCTGCTCACCGCCCGCATCGAGCACCCCGAAGGACTGCCGCTTGAAGCCCTCGCCGCCCATTCCGCCGGCTTGATCTGTCTGGCCGGACCGCGGTCGGCCGTGGCGCACGCCCTGCGCCGCAATCAGCCCGCCGAACCCCTCGTGAACCAGCTGCGCGAGATCTACGGCCGCAATCTCGCCCTCGAAATCGGCCCCCATCACGACGACGACCTGCGCGTCGCCCGCCTGTTCGCCGAATTGGGCCGCCGCCTCCGCATCCCGCTCGCCGCCGCCGCCGCCGCGCACTATGCGGACCCCGGCGGCCGCCTCCGCTTCGACATCCTCCAAAGCATGCGCACGCTCACGCTGCTCAACCAGCCCCACCCCGATAAACTCCCCCCCGGCCGTTATCATTTCCATTCGCCCGAGGAGCTGGAGCGCTATTTCGGCGGACTGCCGCAGGCGCTCACGAATTCGCTCCGCATCGCCGAACGCTGCCAGTTCGATTTCGACCTGGGCGACATCCACTTTCCCGCGTTTCCCTGCGAAAACCCGCTGGCGCTGCTCCGCGCCAAGACCGAAGCCGGCCTGCGCCGCCGCTACGGCCCCGCGCCCCGGCCCGAAGTGCGCGAACGCCTGGCCCGCGAGATGTCCGTGATCGAGGAAGTCGGCTATGCCGAATATTTCCTGATCTTCGCGGACCTCGTCGAGTGGGCCAACGCGCAGGGCATTGAAACGCTGGCGCGCGGTTCGGCCGCGGGCAGCCTCGTCTGCTACCTGTTGGGCATCTCCAACGTCTGCCCGTTCCGTTTCGGCCTGTGCTTCGAGCGCTTCCTGAACCGCGAACGCATGCAATTCGCCAAGCTGGCCGACATCGACCTCGATCTGCCCTGGGACCGCCGCGACGAGGTCGTCCAGCACGTCTTTGAGCGCTACGGCGAGGGTCATGTCGCGATGATCGGCGCGCTCCACACCTTCCAGGGCCGCTCGGCGGTGGCCGAAATCGCCAAGGTGTACGGCATTCCCGAACGCGAGGCCCGCCGCTTCACCGCGCGCCTGCCCTACTACACCGGCGACGCGCGCGAAGCCTTCGAAACCATGCCCGAATGCCGCGATCTGCCGATGCACGAAGAGCCTTACCGCACGGTGCTGGCGCTCGCCGGGCAGTTCGACGGCATTCCGCGCCACTTCGCGATGCACCCCTGCGGCCTCGTGATCAGCGGGCGCCCGCTGACGGACCGCCTCCCGCTGTTTCGCAGCGCCAAGGGCCTGCTCACCACCCACTACACGATGGACGACGTCGAGGAACTCGGCCTGCTCAAGCTCGACCTGCTCGGCCAGGCAGGCCTCACCGTGTTACGCGAAACCATTGACACGATTGAAGAAAACGGCAATCCCCGCCCCGGCCTCGGTGAGATCGACTGGACCGACCAGCCCACCTGGGACATGATCGCCTCCGGCCACGCCCGCGGCGTCTTCCACATCGAATCCCCCGCCATGACCAGCCTGCTCGTGATGACCAACTGCCGCGACATCGACTGCCTCACCACCGTCGAATCCATCATTCGGCCGGGGGCGGCGAATGAAGGCAAAAAACGCGAATTTGCGCGGCGTTATCAGGGTCTGGAGCCGCCTTCTTACGCGCATCCGTCGCTTGAGCCGCTGCTGGCAGACACTTATGGCCTGATGGCCTTCGAGGAGCATATCCTGTTGGTAGCAAACGGGTTCGCGGGCATGCCCTGGGGCCAGGCCGACCTGCTGCGCCGCGCTCTGGTGAAAAACAAGGACCGCGCCCGCATCGAAGCGCTCGGCGAAGCCTTCCGCGAACATGCACGAAATTTGGGCCGAAATGAGGCCGAAATCGACGCAGTTTGGGCACTTTTGCACGATTTTGCAGGCTATATGTTCAACAAGGCCCACTCGGCCGCCTATGCCGTGGAAGCCTTTCAGGGCGCCTGGCTGAAGACGCGCTACCCGGTGGAATTCCTCGCCGCCGTGCTTACTTCGCGGCGCGGCTTCTACCGGCCCATGCTTTATGTGCTCGAGGCCCTGCGCGCGGGCGCGCGCTTCCTGCCGCCGTGCCTGCATCTGTCTGATGCGCGGCGCTTTCTGGCCCGCGGCGGCGAAATCCGGCTGCCGCTCGATCAGGTGCGCGGGCTGACGCAGGCCACGCTCGACCGCATTCTCGAACGCCGCCCGTTCGCCGAATTGGGCGATTTTTTCCGGCTCGCGCAGCCGTCGCGCGCCGAATGGCTGAATCTGCTGAAAGCGGGCGCGCTCGATGTGTTCGGGGAAGCCCGCGGGCGGCTGTTCTGGCGGCTGCAGCGGCTCGAAGCGGTGGCCGAGCGGGGCCGCAGCGCGCCCGCCTTCGCCCCCGAACTGCCCGAGTCGTTCGCCGCCACGCCGGAAGCGTGCGCGCGCTGGGAAGCCGAGGTGCTGGGCTTCCCCGTGTCGCTCCATCCGCTGGCGGCGGCCGCGCCGGGCATCGACTGGACCCGCTACGTCTCCACCGCGCAACTCGAACGCGAGCAGCGGCGCTGGTACGGACGCACGGTGCGCGTGTGCGGCCTGATCGTGGCCGACCGCCATCACACCACCGCGTCGGGCCCGATGAAGTTTCTCACCCTCGCCGACTGGACCGGCTTCGTCGAGGTCTCGCTGTTCAACCGCGTCTATCAGGACTACGGCCACCTGACCGTACAGCCCGTGGTGGCGGTCGAAGCCGAAGTGGATCCTTTCGACAACCGGCGCGGCTTTTGCCTGAACGCCTCGCGCGTGCTGCCGGTGCGGCCGGCGGTCTCCCGCGCGGCCGGCGGGACCATATAGAATGTGAAACGACTGAAGGAGACCTATGCGCCTCGCGATCTTTCCCATTCTCGCCCTGGGCCTGCTGGCCGCCGGCATCCCCGAAGGGTTCACATCCATCTTCAATGGCCGCGACACCACCGGCTGGCACATCAGCGAAGTCAACCATCACGGCAACACGCGCGCCTGGAGCGTGAAGGACGGTGTGCTGATGGTGACGCAGGACAAGCCGGGCAACGGCGGCATCATGCTCACCGACAAGCAGTACAAGAACTTTGAAGTTTCCCTCGAAATCAACCCCGACTGGGGCTGCGACGGCGGCCTGTTTCTGCGCTCGAACGAGAAAGGCCAGGGCTATCAGGTGATGATCGACTACCTGGAAGGCGGCTCGGTCGGCGGCATTTATGGCGAAGGCCTCAAGGGCGTAAAACCCGATAACGAAAAGGCCCGCGGCTGGCAGAAATACTGGAAAAAAGGCGAGTGGAACCACTTGCGCGCCCGCATCACCGGGGACGTGCCGCACATTCAGGTGTGGATGAACGGCGAACAACTAGTGGACTGGCAGTCGCCCGAGAACCACCTGATCGACGGCGCCACATCGGGCATGATCGCCGTGCAGGCCCACCGCAGCGACCCGAATAACCCGAAGTCCCGCTGGACCCCCGGCGGCTATCACCGCTTCCGCAACATCGCGGTGAAGGAGTTGCCGTAATGGTGACCCGGCGGGATGCCGCGCGCGCGGCCGCCGTCACCGCGCTCTCCTATTCACGCATTCTCGGCGCAAACGACCGCATCGGGCTGGGCGTGGTCGGCACGGGCGGCCGCGGCCAATATGTGATGACGCTCTTCCAGAAGAACAGCGAGGTGGATGTCCGCGCCGTCTGCGACGTCTATGCCGTGAAGACCGACGCCGCGCAGCAGAAGGCGCCCGGCGCGAAGGCTTTCGTCCACCACGAAAAGCTTCTGGAATTGAAGGAGGTGGACGCGGTGCTGGTGGGTTCGCCCGACCACTGGCACAAGGACCACGCCATCGACGCCATGGCCGCGGGCAAGGACGTCTTTGTCGAGAAGCCGCTCTGCCGGTTGCGCGAAGAGGCGTGGCAGATGGTGAAGGCGGCGCGGCAATACGAACGCGTCTGCCAGGTGGGGGTGCAGCAGCGCTCCGGCCCGATCTATGAAGAGGCCCGCGAAAAGTATCTGAAGAGCGGGCGGCTCGGCAAAGTGGCCCATATCGACTGCGTATGGCACAGCGGCGCGCCGCGCCCGCTGCCCACGACGCCTTCGGTGAAGCCCTCGAACCTCGATTGGCTCCGCTTTCTCGGTCCGGTGAAGTACCGCGACTGGACCCCCGGCCAATACGCGAATTTTCGCGCTTTTTTGGACTTCAATGGCGGGAAAATGACCGATTTTGGCCATCATTGGCTCGACACGGTGCACATGTACATGGGCGAGCGCGGACCGCGGTCGGCCATGAGCGCGGGGGGCGTTTATTACTACCAGGATGGCAGGACGGCGCCCGATACGATCTCGGCGCTGTTCGACTACGGCGAGTTTTCGGTGCATTTCGCCTCGCTCGCCTCGCCCGCGGGCGGAGATTACGGCATTACGTTCCACGGCGATAAGGGCCGGTTGTTCATCAACCGCACCCGCTACGAATTCGTTCCCGCGGAAAAGGGGGCGGAGATCGAAAGCAGAAAAATTCCCGGCGATATCACCGCCGATCATGTCCGCAATTTTCTCGATTGCTGCCGGACGCGCCAGCGTCCGAAGGGCGATGTCGGCCTGGCGGCGATTTCGATCCAGCCGCCGCTACTGGCCGTGCAGTCTTACGTCGAAAAGCGGCTCATCAAGTACGATCCCAACCGCGAGGAGGCGCTGCCGCTGTGAGCACGCTCGATTACACCTATCTCGACGTGGCGAAGATGATCGACCATTCGCTGCTAAACCCCACGCTGACCGCCGCCGATCTCGACGAGGGCATCGCGCTGGCTCTGCGCTACGACGTGGCGAGCGTCTGCATTCTGCCCTACGCGCTAAAGCGCTGCGCCGAGGCGCTGCGCGGCAGCGACGTGCGCGCGTCCACCACCATCGGCTTCCCGCACGGCGGGCACACCACCGCGATCAAGCTGGCCGAAACGAAACAGGCGCTGGCCGACGGCGGCGAGGAACTCGACATGGTGGTGAACATCAGCCGCGTGCTCAGCGGCGAATGGGACGCGGTGCGCGAGGACATTCGCGCCGTGGTGGAGACCACGCACGAAGCCGGGCAGAAGGTGAAGGTGATCTTCGAGAACTGCTATCTCACGGACGAGCAGAAGATCCGGCTCTGCGAAATCTGCTCGGAATTGAACGCCGACTGGGTGAAGACTTCCACCGGTTACGGCACAGGCGGCGCCACCGATGCCGACCTCGCGCTGATGCGCAAACACGCCGCGCCGCACATCCGGGTGAAGGCGGCGGGCGGGGTGCGCGACCTGGATGCGCTGCTGCGCGTGCGCGCGCTGGGGGTGACGCGCTGCGGCGCCACGCGCACGGCTTCGATGCTCGATGAAGCGCGCCGGCGGCTGGGTCTGGACCCCATCGCCGGAGTTGCCCCGGCTTCCGCTCCGGCGGGATACTGAGGGCCATGATCCAACTTGGAATTGTCACCGCCATCGTCCCCGAACTGTCGCTGGCCGAGACCGCCGCGCTGGCGAAGGAGTCCGGCTACGACTGCCTGGAAGTGATGTGCTGGCCTCCGGGCAAGAGCGAGCGCCGTTACGCGGGCGTCACCCACATCGACGTCACCAGCTATGACGTGAATGAGGTGAAGGACACGGTGGCGGCCGCGGGGGTTTCGATCAGCGGGCTTGGCTATTATCCGAATCCGCTGGTGGCGGACCGCGCCGAGGCGCAGGTCTATATCGATCACTTCTACAAGGTGGTGGACGCTTCCGCGGCGCTCGGCATCGGCGTCGCCAACACGTTCGTGGGCCGCGACCCCGCGAAGACGATCGACGAAAACTGGCCCCGTTTTCTGGAGGTTTTCCGGCCGCTGGTGAAGTACGCGGGGGACAAGGGTGTGAAGATCGGCATTGAAAACTGCCCGATGTCGTTCAGCCGCGACGAATGGCCCGGCGGCAAGAATCTGGCCGTGTCGCCGAAGGTATGGCGGCGGATGTTCGAGGATATTCCTGACGAAAATTTCGGCCTGAACTTCGACCCCTCTCACCTGGTGTGGCAGATGATGGACATTCCGAAGGCGATCCGCGAGTTCCACCCGCGCTTCCATCATGTGCATGCGAAGGATGCGCGGCTCGATCGCGAACGGCTCGACGACGTGGGTCTGCTGGCGTATCCGCTCGAATTCCACACGCCGAAGCTGCCGGGCCTCGGCGAAGTGAATTGGAGCGCGTTCTTCTCGGCGCTGAACCAGGCGGGCTACCGCGGCCCGGTGTGCGTGGAGATGGAGGACCGAGCCTATGAAGGCTCGGTCGACGACCGCAAGCGCGGCATGGCGCAATGCGCCCGCTACCTGCGGCAGTTTCTGGGCTAAATCGTTTTAGCGCGAGGCGCGCGCGGCGGCCTTGGCCGGCTCGGGCGCCTCGGGCGCGGGCGGTGGCGCCGCGGTGCGCGTCAGGCCGAGCACTTCGCGCACTTTCACGTCGATGCTGTTGAACGTGTCCTCATGGTCGCGCAGGAACAGCTTCGCGTTCTCGCGCCCCTGCCCGATGCGTTCGCCGTTGTAGCTGTACCACGAACCGCTTTTCTCGACGATGTTCTGGGCGACGGCGAGATCGAGCAGGTCGCCGCTCGCGCTGATGCCCTCGCCGTACATGATGTCGAATTCGGCCTCGCGGAACGGCGGGGCGAGCTTGTTCTTCACCACCTTCACCTTGGTCCGGTTGCCGACCACGACATCGCCGTCCTTGATCGCGGCGATGCGCCGGATATCCACGCGCACCGAGGAATAGAACTTCAGCGCGCGTCCGCCCGTGGTGGTCTCGGGGCTGCCGAACATCACGCCGATCTTCTCGCGGATCTGGTTGATGAAGATCAGGCAGGTGTTCGAGCGCGCCACGATGCCGGTGAGTTTGCGCATGGCCTGCGACATCAGGCGGGCGTGCACGCCGACGAAGCTGTCGCCCATTTCGCCTTCGAGTTCGGCCTTGGGGACGAGCGCGGCGACGGAGTCGACGATCAGAATGTCGATGGCGTTGGAGCTGATGAGCGCGGAGGCGATTTCAAGCGCCTGTTCGGCGTAGTCGGGTTGGGAGACGAGCAGGTTGTCCACGTCCACGCCGAGCTTGCGGGCGTAGATGGGGTCGAGCGCGTGCTCGACATCGACGAAGGCGGCCATGCCGCCGGCTTTCTGGGCCTGCGCCACGGCCTGCAGGGCGAGAGTGGTTTTGCCTGAGGATTCCGGCCCGTAGATCTCGACGATGCGTCCGCGCGGGAAGCCGCCGGTGCCGAGGGCGTAATCGAGCGAAACAGCGCCCGTAGGAATCACGCTCACAGCGACGGAGGCGTCGTGTGAGCCGAGCCGCTGAATGGCGCCTTTGCCGAACTGCTTCTCGATCTGGCCGAGCGTGACGCCCAACAGCCTTTGTTTTTCCTTGTCGTCCATACAGGCACTCCTCTTTTTCTCGCGCGTTGCGGAAGTGAAAAGATTTATAGTATCACAACTTCGCGCCAGCGCAACTTCCTCAGAATGACATAGTGGCGGGACGAGCGACAAATTCTCACGAAAACAGCGTGGAGGAGCGGCTTCGAAGGCGCGTCACCGGCCGGCACGCCGATCCGCATGCCTACCGCCAAGGCCAGAAAAATGAGAAAAATGGTGCCAACGACCATTGACAGAATTAGGATACATGGGCTAGTCGTTTTAAATCAGCAGGTTACGCCAAGATGGCGGCAGCGGAGTGGATGCGAGACCGTACGGGCGGCCCCCCCCGCCTGCGGATCGGCGCGTCGGCAGCCGCCTGATAAGAAAGGGCTTCAAGCAAGTCCGAGCGTGAAACAAATTCGCCCCTTCCTGTTTGCACAGGCCCGCTGAGCCCGGTTTCCAGTCATCACGAGCCGGGTAGCCAAACAGCTAAGTCATTGAAAAGAATGGCTCCCACAACGGGATGCAAACGGGGTGGAAATTCTCAAGCAAATGACAATAAAGGACTTAATGTCTAAAGAAATGGAAAAATGGTCGTTGACACCATTTTTTCATTTTTTCGTTTTTCTGGGGTTGCTGGGAGGCGCTACGGCGCCAGGCGTTCGATCCGCCAGCCGCCATCGTCGCGCGTGTAGCGGATGCGGTCGTGGAGGCGGCTCCGGCGGCCCTGCCAGAATTCGATGGTCTCCGGCGTCAGGCAATATCCGCCCCAGTTCGCGGGCCGCGGCGCGCCCTCGGGGTAGCGCGCCTCGAACTCGCGCCAGCGCTCTTCAAGCCATTGCCGGCCAGGGATCGGCTCACTCTGCGGCGAGACGGCCGCGCCCAGGCGGCTGTCCGCCGGGCGGCTGCGGAAATAGGCCTCGGACTGCTCGTCGCTGGTGCGAGAGACGGTTCCCCGCACCCGGACCTGCCGCTCGAGTCCGGGCCAGTACATCACAAGCGAGGCTTGGGGATGCGCCTCCAATTCGCGGCCCTTTTGGCTTTCGTAGTTGGTGTAGAACACGAACCCCCGTTCGTCAAAGCCCTTCAGCAGCACCATGCGCGCGTTGGGCCGGCCCTTCGCGTCGACAGTCGCAAGACACATGGCGTTCGGTTCGGTGAGATTCGAGCCGAGCGCCTGCCCGAACCAGGTCCGGAACAGGACGATCGGGTCCGCCGGAGCCTCGGATTCGTCCAATCCTTCAATGCGGGTATAGTCCATTCGCAGCGCTTCAATCTGTTCGGCTGTCATCGGGCGTTTCTTGCCACCTCAATCCCCAAGATGCCTTACGGGCAGCGCGGAACAGAGTTTTTTCGCGGCGGGTGACGGTGCGGGAGACGAGACCGGCAGGCGTACAGAGTTCCAGGCGGATCGCGCCCTTGTCCTGCCAGGGGTGACGCAAGATGCGAGCCCGCGGCCCGGCGGGCGTCTCGCGCGTGGCGATAATGTAGGCGAACTTCTCGTCTTCGTAACCCAGATCGCCGCCTTTCAGAAGGCGGTGCATGCGCGTGCGCTCCACGCGCACCGCGAAGTGGCACCAATCGGGCGTTTGCAGCGGACACGCGTCCTGATGGGGACAGGGTGAAGCGATCCGCGCGCCGAGATCGATCAGTTTTTGGCGCACCCTCAGGATAAACGCGCTGCCGCGCGGCGTGCCGGGTTCCACGACACACAGGACGCGCGCGGCCAGCGGCCAGGCCCGCTCCAGCACCTCCAGCGCTTCGCGTCCAGGCAGTTCGCCGAGAGAGTAGCTGAAACTGACCAATTCGTGCGGTGCGCAGCCGGCCAGATTGCGGAAATCGCCGCCCCGCCAGCGCGCGCCGGGGACGTCCAGGCGCTCGCCCAAGGCGCGCATAGCGGGGTTCGCCTCCAGCAGCGTCACCTCGGGGCGGAAATCCCCCCACAGAGCATCCGCGGCCCAGGCGGCGGCGCCGGTTCCGCTGCCCAGGTCCAGAACTGAGCGGACCGGCGCGGGAATCTCCCGCCAAGCGGCCATGAGGGCGCCGAGCGAGGCGGGCATCCGCGTGAGCGCATAGGCTGCCGTTGCAGCCGGAGTTGCAAGCGGCGGGAGCCGCCCATCGCGGTAGGCAGCCGACAGTTCGGCGGCGGCGGCAGCAAGTACCGGCCGTGCAAACCCCTCCGCCAGCGCTTCTAAAGCCTGTCGCAGCGTCGCGGGTAAACGGGCGGAAATCATGCAGTTGGAGCGCTCGACAGGCGCGGGGCGCATCTGCTATTCTACTATTGTCGAGAGACATTCCCCACCATGGCCACGAAACCCCCCTTCGCCACCGGAGCGCAAGTCGAGCATCCCAAGTATGGGCCGGGCTCGGTGGTCGGTTGCACCGATCAGCACATCCAGATCAAGTTCGACGAGCATGGCGAGCGCAAATTCCTGCTCGAGATCGCCGCGCCTTCGATCAAGAAGATCGACCGGCAGCCGCCGGCCGAAAAACGCGCCAGCCGTGTCCGTAAAAAGGCGGCAAAGAACGCCAAGACCAAAGGGGCCGCGGTGGAATCCGCCGCGGCGGCGGGTTAAGTCTCGGGGCTTCCGGCCGCGAATGTTCCGCTGACACAGGCCGGGCATGGCCGCGTATCAAACCATCATCCGCTTGGAGACTGAGGGGCACGGGTCCGTGCATGACATCACGGATGAGGTGGCCCGGGCCGTGAGCAAGAGTGGTATCGAAACCGGAATGGTGAATGTGGCGGGGCTGGGCTCGACGCTCGGGGTAACCACAATCGAATACGAACCCGGCGCGGTGGCGGACCTGAAGCGCGCGCTCGAACAAATCGCACCCGCGAACGACAACTACGCCCATAACGCCCGGTGGGGCGACCACAACGGGTACGCGCACCTTCGCAGCGCGCTGATCGGAACCTCTGAAACCTATCCGGTACGCGACGGGCGGCTGCGCCTGGGCACGTGGCAGCAGATCATTCTTTGCGATTTCGACGATTCGCCCCGCCGGCGGGAGATCACCGTCACCGTGACAGGCTGAGCGGAGCGCGGACCGGCTGCGTCTGCTTGTCAAGTGAGCGAAACTTCGCTGCCGATGCGCGTAATGGCCACCCGCTCGCGCTGGTTTCCCGCGGCGGCGAGCAGGCGTTCGATTGGTTCGCCCACCGGCTCGCGGCTGAGCTGGAAAGTCGCGTGGTGGACTGGCAGGACAACCCCGGCGCGGGCGTGTTCGGCCATGCGCCAGGCTTCTTCCGGTGAGCAGTGATTGCGGATCCAAGGATCATAGGCGCCGATGGGCATGAGAGCGAGGTCCACGCCTTTGATGCCGCGGAAGGAGTCGGTCATGGCCGTGTCGCCGGCGTAGAGCACGCGCCGGCGGGCGGACTCAATCAGAAAGCCGTTATAGCCGCGCCAGGTGTCGGTGCGCATCCGCGCGCCCCAGTGGCGCACTTCGAGGCCGCGCAAGGTCAGCGGGCCGACGCGCACACGCTCGCCCCAGCCCACCTCTTGCACGCGGGCATAGCGGCCGGTGCGCAGCAGATCGGAGGTACCGCGGGCGGTGACGACTTCGACGCCGGGGCGCTCCATGGCGCGCAGGGTGGGCAGGTCGAAATGGTCCATGTGGGCGTGGGAGAGGACGATGGCATCCACGCGCGGGAGTTCGTCGAGGACAATTGCGGGTTCCACCATGCGCTTCAGCCCCAGGGTGAAGGGTCCGAGGTTCAGGCCAACACGCGTGGAGAAGACGGGATCGGTAATCAGCGTGTATCCATCGATCTTGAGCAGCACCGTCGCATGGCCGAGCCAGGCGGCGTGGAGACCCTGATCGGGCCAGCGGTTCGGCTGAGGCCGCTCGGGGGGCGGCAGAACCGGTTCGCCCAGCTCGCGCGCGTATTGCTGCCAGAACATGGGCGACTGCCGGTAAATGATGCCCGCGCCGATACCGGCCACACCGAGACCGACACCTGCGATCCAGGTGCGGCGACGCATCCGTTTATGTTGAATCCCAACCGCCAAACCGTTCCTCCCGCCAAGGGTCTCCATTCATATGGTAGCCGTTTCTTTCCCAGAAGCCGGGCTTGTCGCTTTCGATGAGTTCGATGCCGCCGATCCATTTGGCGCTTTTCCAGGCGTACAGCCGGGGGATGATGAGGCGCGCGGGGGCGCCATGCTCCAGGGTGAGGGGGGCGCCGTCGTGGTGCGTGGCGACCAGCGCGTCCTCGGCCAGCAGGGAATCCAGAGGCAGGTTGGTGGTCCAGCCGAAATCGTAGGCGTGGATCAGGGCGAAGCGCGCGCGGGAATCGATCGGGCCGGCAAGTTCCAGTAAGGTTCGGATGGAAACGCCTTCCCAAAGGTTTCCCAGCCGGGACCAGCGCGTCACGCAATGGAAATCGGCGAATACTTGAATGCGAGGCAGCTCATTGAGTTGCGCCCATGTCAGTGACACCTGGCGCTGCACGAGACCATCGATTTCGAGCCGCCAACGCTCCAGATCGATCTTGGGAGGACCGGCGGCGTCCAGCACAGGCCATTTCCGGGTTCGGCTCTGTCCGGGCGGAATGCGGTCCGGGCGGCGCGTATCAGAGCTAATGATGACGCCGGCGGACTGCGATTCCGGAGCGGGGGGCTCGGCCTCCTGAAGTTTGTCTAAGCCGTTTGCGGACATGAAGTTCAGGCTTGGCGATCCCCTGCCGGGAGCGCCCCGAGCGTGTGGGCGGTCTCGGCCAGCAGCCAGGCGGAAAGCAGGCGCACCGTGGCCAGCGGGCCACGAGACCTCTCCTGCGAGGCATCCAGGCGAAGCAAGGCCAGGCCGCTGTCGCCCCGGACAATCAATTCCAGGGCTTCTTCAGCGGAACGGCGATCGGCCCCGGCGACCCAGGAGATCGTCTTCGCCCAGTCGGTTCGCGGCGCGGCGTACTCCATCGCACAGGGCGCCGAGGGAACAAAAGCCAGCAAAACCACCAAGATCACCAACCGGACAGACCAACGATAGGGATTAGAAGCGCTCATAAGTTCGTTTTGGAGCGCCGCCGTGAGAATTTTGCCCCCCTGACGGCACTTCACTATTGAAGACGTGTGAACGCACGAAAGGATTTCACATGCCCACTCATCTTTTCCTCACCTGTTGGATGCTGCTTGTGGCTGCGCCGGTGCTGAATGCGGCGAATCCAGGCAAACCCGCCGAGTATCTGGGCGGCACGCTGCCCGGCATCGAGGCGCCGGCAGGGGGCCGGCTGGTGGTGAGCGAGCCGCACGAACTCGTCTTTCTGGTGCGAAAACAGCAATTGCGGATTCCGTTTCATCGCATCAACCAGTTGGAGTACGGGCAGAAGGCCGGACGCCGTGTGGTGACGGCCATCGTGGTTTCGCCGCTGTTTCTGCTCACGAAGAAACGGACGCATTACCTCACGATCGGATACGAGGACGAGGCGGGGGGGCAGCAGGCGCTGGTTTTCCGGGTGCCGAAAAACGAAATCCGGACCCTTCTGGTCAGTCTGGAGGCGCGCACGGGGCGTAAGGTGGAATACCAGGACGAAGAGGCGCGCAAAGCGGGCAAAGGGTGAGGGCCATGTTACGTATCCTATTGCTTCTGTTAGTCTTTGTTCCCTTAGCGACGGCCGCCGATCCGCGTGAAGTCCTGGCCGTCAAGCGCGTGTTCGTCGACCAGTTCAACGGCGAGAACGCACCCCAATTGCGGGACATGATTATCTCCAGCCTCCAACGTTCCGGCCTCTTCGTGATCACCGAGAACCCGGATCGCGCCGACGCCGTCCTGCGTGGATCCGCCGAGGACCTGATCTTCACGGAAGTATTCCAGAGCGGCGAATCCCTGACGGCGCGAGTGGGGGTGGCGGCCGGCCGGGGTGCGGCAGCGGCGCGTTCGGGGCGTGAATTCGGCTCGCTGCAGGCGGCGGTCGGCGAGCAGGAAAACACGCGCATCCAGGAGCGCAAGCACGAGGCTTCGGCGGCGGTCCGGCTGGTGAACCGGGATGGCGACGTCATCTGGTCAACGATTCAGGAGAGCCAGGGCGCGAAGTTCCGCTCCGCGAGCGCGGACGTGGCGGATAAGATCACGCGGCACCTTCTGGCCGACGTGGAGAAGCTCAAGAAAGCCGATCCCGGCGCGGCCAGCGGCGATGTTCCGCGGTAAACCCCTGCGGAACCCGGCACGGGCAACTCTACCGGCCGGCGGGGGCCGAGCGCCTGAGCCGCACCTTCACCGGTTCACCCGGTGGAAACCGCAGCGCGAGGATCCCGCCGGAATCGGCGCGGAGTTCGTCCATCTCCTGGTTGTCGATCTCGACGTCGTAGAGCGCATCCGGCTCTAGCCCGACGACGAAGGCGTGCTCCTCGCCGGGCCGGGGGTCGTCGGGTTCCGGCGGCGGCAGCCAGCCGGTTTCAAACCGCATTCCGTCGAGCGCGAAGAAGACCCGCACCGGTCCGATGGTGAGCGGGGCCAGATTGACATTCAAGTTCACCGCGATTCGACGGCCGTTCTGGAAGGCCTGCGCCGCTCCGGGGCGGTAGCTGAACCAGGCCGCATCCTCCTCCCAGCTTGCGCGCGCGAGAATCTGGCCATGGGCGTGGAACAGCTCGGGCATATAGGTGTAGCTCAATCCAGGCTGGTAGGGATTGGCCCAGAGAAGCTCGTAGGGCGCACCAAAGGGGCCGCGCATCAGGAAACGGTCCATGAGCAGCCAGCCTTGCAGAAATTGATTCACCTGCGCGTTAGTATCGAAAGCGACCAGCGCGAACTCGGCGGCGCGGCTCAGGACGGCCTCGCGGAGGTCCGGATCTCCCGATCCCTCATAGGCTGGGATCCGGAATTCGTTCTCCGCGGCAGGCCAGGGCTGCGGATAGTAGCTCAACAGAAGGCGGGGCGGCAGCTCCTCGAACCACTTCTCGGCGCCTTCGCGCAGGTCGATACGCAGGTTATCGCGCATCACGTGCAGAAATTCGACCATGGCGAAAAGCTCCGCGCGGGACTTGAAAGGCTGTTCGCCTCGCGCCAGGCGGGGGAGGATCGCCGCCTTCCACCATTTCTCCGAAGCCCAGCTCAGCACCTGTTGTGAGGTCTTGGACTCCAGGTCCGCCAGCGCGATCGCGGCGAAGACCAACGAACGCACCTGCTCGGCGCCCTGCGGGCGTTCCGCGAGCAGCGGCGTGAGCCGGCGCGCCAGCGCGTTGGCCTCGGGACCATCCATGGCGTCCAGACACCAGTCATAGACCAGCGCCATCTGCCGGGAATCGGCGGGGCGCGACGGGTTCGCGTCGTTGGCTGCCCAGGCCGCGGCGGCGCGGCAGGGTTCGCGCCTGGCGGTGACGATGCCATACAGCGCCTTGGCGAAACCGGGTTCCGGCATAACGGCGTCGCCGGCCATGAGCGCCTCGAACTGCATCCAGCGCATGGATTCCCTCTCGCGTTCACGCTGCATCAGCCGCAGCCGTCTCTGGGTCAGCAGCAAGCGCGGCGTGTCCGTATAAATGATGTAATCGGTGTCATTGCCGGGAACCTGCTGGGCGGGAGCGGGAAAGGCCGGGGCCAGGAGTAAAATCCCCAAAGCAAGGGTGAAGATGGGGCGCGCCTGTGTCGCAGCGACACACCCAACGCTTTGAGGTCCTGTCATGCTGATTGAAAACAAAGGCATTAGCGCTCCCACGGCATTGGTCCGGCGTTTGCTACACTTTTAAGCGAATTGATGAAACCTCTTTGAACCTGCCCTCTGCGACAACAGGCAGGCCAAAGGAGCGAATGGAGCCAGACACGCAGTGCTTGCGGGAGCCGGTGTTGAAGATTTCTTCCAGTCGTTCCAGATGTTTGCATGTTGCGCAGAGGGTCCTTTTTTTGTTCAGGAGGAACCGGCGTGGGCTGTTTCGGTCCGATCGCCGGTCCGCTCAGTTCGACGAGAAGTTCTCCCCCGGGGTTGCGGGTATCGGTCAGACATTGTTCGCTTGGTGAAGGGTAGATGAACGCGGTCTTCACCAGAAGTGATAGGGAACACAGGCTTAGCCGGATGATGTTGGACTGTCGCCGCGCCCCTGCCCAACCCGGGCAGGCCGCATTGGATTGACTCCGTTTCGAGTCGCACCTCACAGAGGAGCCCGATCCAATGCGGCCATCTCATACAACCCACAAAGCGCGCCGGTCCGCGGCAGCCCCGCCGGAAATTCAATAGCTCAATGTCCCGCTGCGGGGCGGCTCATCCGTGTTCGGTAAGTAGATCGTCAGGCATCGTTCGCAGCGATAGAGCTCCGCGTCCGCGCCGAACCGCTGCGCCACCTCGGGTGGGTAGAAGTACCAGCGCTTCAGGTGGCCCGCGCAGAGCTTGCCTTTTTCATTCTTCAGGCTGCATGCCCGCATCCGCGGGGCGCGCCGCCGGATCTTGGTTCCGTCACTCAGTTCGCCCACATCCTCTGCCTGAGGAATCTCCCGGATCGGTTCAGCATACTTCGGATCGGCCATTCCATTACCTCGAAGCCACATTATTTCACACACTTCACGCTAAGATGGCCACAGTAGCACCCATGCGACCCGTGATTCTCGCCTTCGCCTTTCCCTTACTCATGAATGCGCAAATCCGATACCCCGCGGCGCCGCCGCGCCCTGTGACAGAAACCCTGCACGGCGTGACGCTCACGGATCCCTACCGCTGGCTGGAAGAGGACCATGCGCCGGAGACGCGCGGCTACGTCCAGGAACAGATGCGCCTCACGCGCTCCCTGCTGGACGCGCGCCCGGACCGCGCCGCTTTCCGGCAGCGCCTGACCGAGCTTCATCGCGCTGACAAGACCGATGTCCCGATCGTCCGCAACGGCCGCTACTTCTACACGAAGCGGCCCGCGACGTCTACACGCGAAGCCATCTACTTCCGCGCCTCGGCCACGAGCGAAGAAGCGCTGCTGGTGGACCCGGCGCAGGTGACGTCCGGTCCGCTCAGCTCGGTTCAACTGATGTCTGTTTCCGCCGATGGCCGCTGGGTGGCCTTTGGCATCCGCGAGGGCGGCGCCGATGAGCAGATCGTCCGTTTCCTGAACGCCGACTCGCGCCAGATCCGCCCAGCCACGCTGCCGCCCAGCCGTTACCTCGAAGTGGATCTCACGGCGGATGGCAGCACGGTGTACTTCTGCGACCTGCCCACGGGCGGTCCGCGCGTCTTCCGGCTCGATCTCACCAGGGACGAAGCAGCGCCGGAAAAGCTCTTCGGCGAGGGGCTCGGCGAACGCATGATTGCGCGGCACCGGCTCTCAGCGGACGAGCGTCATCTTGTGGTCGAGGTTTTCGAGGGATCTTCGGCGGACCGGGTGGATGTGCACATTCTTGAGATCGCCACCGGCCGCTGGATTTCTTTGATTCGCGGCCTCGAGGCCCGTTCCAGCGCCCTGGTCCACGAGGGCATCGCGTATGTGATGACCAACTGGAACGCGCCCCGGAACCGTGTCTACCGCATCGACCTGAAAAAGCCGCAGCGCCCCTTCTGGCGATTGATCATCCCCGAAGGCCCGGACGCCATCGAGGAGTTCCACCTGGCGGGCGGCCATCTGCTGGTCCAAACCCTGCGCAACGCTACCGCCCGTCTGGAGCTGTTCAGCCTGGAGGGGCGCCCGGTTCGCCAACTGGAACTGCCGGGTCCCGGCACGGCCTCGGGCACCCGCGCCTCCGCCGATGCGCCTGAGATCTTTCTGCAATATACGTCACTCAACACACCCGCGCGGATTCTCCGGTACGAAACCTCGGGATCTCAACCTTCAGAATGGGCGCGCACGGATGCACCGCTGGACGCCTCCTCCCTCGAGGTGAAGCAGGTCTGGTTTGAATCCAAGGACGGCGCCCGCGTGCCCATGTTCGTCATGACCCGCCGGGGCCTGCCGCTCGATTCGGCGCGCCCGGCGCTGCTCTACGCCTACGGCGGTTTCAACGTGAGTGTCACGCCCGCTTTCTCCCAAAACTTTGCAGCCTTCGCCGAGCGCGGCGGCGTCGTGGCCGTGGCCAACCTGCGCGGCGGCGGCGAATTTGGCGAACAATGGCACAAAGCCGGGATGCTGGATAAGAAGCAAAACGTGTTCGACGATTTCATCGCGGCCGCCGAATGGCTGATCGCCAATCAGTACACCAACCGCGAAAAACTGGCGATCTATGGCGGCTCGAACGGCGGCCTGCTGGTCGGAGCGGCGCTGACGCAGCGGCCGGAGCTATACCGCGCCGTGGTCTGCAGCGTTCCGCTGCTCGATATGCTGCGGTACCACAAGTTCCTCATCGCCCCGCTCTGGGTGCCCGAATACGGCTCGGCGGACGATGCACGGCAATTCGCCTATATTCGCAAGTATTCGCCTTATCACAACGTGAAAAAAGGCGAGAAATACCCGGCGGTGTTGTTCGTGACGGGCGATTCCGACACCCGAGTGGCGCCGCTGCACGCCCGCAAGATGGCGGCGCTGCTGCAAGCCTCCAGCGGCTCCGGCCATCCCATCCTGCTGCATTACGACACAGCCAGCGGGCATTCCGGCGGCCTGCCCGTAACCAAGCTGATCGACGACGGCGCGGACATGCTCACATTCCTCGCCTGGCAACTGGGGATGTAGCGACGGTTAACGGACCGAATTCGCAAGATCGCGCGCCAGCAGGGCGGCCCGGCGCGCCAGCTCCGCCGCGCTGCGCGGATCCGTGGCAACCATCCCCTCGGCCTGCGCCAGGAACGCCCGGGCGCGGGCGGCGGATTGGGCCTGCCCCGCGTTCAGTTTCTGGCCGCTGATCCGGTCGAGATCCTGCCTCGCCTGGGCGGTGGCTGAATCGTACTGAGCCTGCAACGCCGCCCGTGTCTCCGGCTTCAGCACTTCTCCCAGTTGAGGCGCCGGAGCGGCAACCGCTTCCTCTTCCGGCTCGGGAGCGGGCGGCGCGGCCGGCGCGGGCGTCACCCGGCGGCGGGGAGCTGCCGGGGACTTGGGCGCGGGCGGCAACTCGGTCCGCTCGACGCTGGGCGCCGGCTCGACTGGCAGCTCCTCCTGCCTCGGTTCGATCCCTGGAGGAGGCATCGGCTCTGGCGGCTGCGGCTGCACCGGCGCGGGGAGCGGCGGCGGCGGCGGCGGGGGCGCGGGCGCCGGACGCTTCCGCCAGAAGCACCCCCCCAATGCCGCGGCGAGGACCACCATCGCAACTGCGTTTCGGAGACTCATTGCGCCACCGGCAGCCTCAACCGGAACAACGCCCCCTGCCCCGGCTCGCTCTCCACTTCAATCGAGCCGCCATGCAACTGCACGGCCCGGAACGTCATCGCCAGCCCGATTCCCGAGCCCTTCTTCTTGGTCGAGTAATAAAGTTGAAAGATCTTCTCCCGATGTTCGGCGGGGATTCCGGGACCGGTGTCGGCGATCGAGACCACTGCCTCCTGACCCGCCCGCAACAGCCCGACACGCAGGTGGCCGCCCCGCGGCATCACGTCCAGCGCATTCCGGCAAATGTTCATCAGCGCCTGCTTCAGCAGGTCCGCGTCGCCGCGCACGCGCACCGGCGCGGCGGGCGAGTTGAACTCCATCGCCACTTTGGTGCGCTTCGCCTCGGGTTCGATCAGTGTCAGGACATCCTGTACGACCGTACGCAGGTCCAGGTCGGTCGTGGCCAGCTCCACCGGCCGCGTAAAGTCGAGAAAAGTGCGGACGACACGATCCAGGCGGGTGATTTCCTGCGAGATGATATTGATCTCTTCCTCGGCTTCTGGCGCCTCGCTCAGATGATTCCGCAACAGTTCAAGCCGGATCGCGATCGAATTGAGCGGATTCTTGATCTCGTGGGCGACGCCGCCCGTCAGGCGGCTGATCGCGGCCAGGCGCCGCTCCATGGACGACCGGAGTTGGGTCGCGCCCTCCTTCGCACCCCGGAATTGCTCGCCAAGCAGGCGCAGCTTTTGCTCTACGGCCTGAAACTCGGAAGCGGAGCTGTGATGGTGGGGCACAAGCGCCATCTCGCCGCTGGCGATACTGTCGATCGTGGCGCTGATCCGCTCCAGCGGCTGCAGCGTGAGCTGGGCAACGAGGTAAGCCAGCAACCCGGCGATCACCACGAACAGCAGTGAAACCGCGCTGGTCCAAAGAATCTCCGGCGCTACCGCCGCCCGCAGCAGGGACGAACTCACCAATACCTGAATCACGAAGACGGGGACGGGCTCGCCTAGAATGCCGAGTTCCTTGCGTGTTTCGTAATCGACGCGGACGCTCAGAATGGCGATGAGCCGGTCCACTGGGCCAAGCCGTGTGAGCTGATCCAGCGTCAGCTTGGTCGGGAGCAAAGTACCCACCCGCTCGGGATTCGACGACGTCAAAACCCGGTTTTGGGGCCCGGCCACGGAGATTTCCACGATCGAGCCCGTCGGGACAAGCGTACCGGTCAGCACCCCAGGAAGTTCGGGGTCAGCCGCGATCCGCTCCACCCAGATCTTCCGGATCTCGGACTCGGGCATACCGGGAGGCGTGGGCGGCATTTCGTTCACCCGGTACGTCACCCAGCGGGTGACGAAGTCCGCGGTGGTCTTCGATTGCTCATGATTGTGCGCAAGCCACGTGGAGACGAGGGTATTCAGCTGCATGCCGGAAAGGATCAGCACAGTGAGCACCACCATGCCCACCATCGTCACCGTGAGCCGGACTTTGAGCGACATTCGGCTAAGCGCCCTCCAATGGGCCGTAATCGCGCAGCTTGTTGAACAGCGTCTTTACGCTCACCCCAAGGATGGCCGCGGCGCGCGTACGGTTTCCCTTCGTGTGGCGCAGGGTGAGCTCGATCAGCGCCCGCTCGCCCTGTTCCACCCGCGTTCCTACCGGCAGCGTGACCGAGTCCAGTCCGCTCTGGATGCCCGCTTCCATGCCCGCCGCGCCAAAACGCGGCAGGTGCTCCGTGCGGATCGCCCCTTCGCCGGCCAGAATCACCGCCCGCTCCAGCGCGTTCCGCAGCTCGCGGGCATTACCCGGCCATCTATGCGCCAGAAGCGTGTTCATCGCTACCGCTTCGAAGCCCGTCACCTTACAGCCGTGCCGCTGGTTCATCTGCGGAACCATGGCGTCGCAGAGCGCCTCGATATCCTCAGGCCGCTCGCGCAGCGGCGGCAGATCCACATGGAAAACATTGAGCCGGAAATATAAGTCCTCGCGAAATCGGTTCTCGCGAATCGACCCGCTCAGATCGCGATTCGTGGAAGCCAGCACGCGCACGTCGATCTGGATTTCCCTGGAACCGCCGAGCCGCCGCACGCGGTGGTCTTCCAGCACGCGCAACAGGGTGGCTTGCGTCGGTAGCGGCATGTCGCCAATTTCGTCCAGCAGCAGCGTGCCGCCGTCGGCGAGCTCGAAACAGCCGCGGCGGCGTTCGATCGCCCCGGTGAACGCGCCCTTCTCGTGCCCGAAAAGCTCGCTTTCGATGAGCGAATCCGGCAGCGCGGCGCAGTTTACGGCGATGAAGGGTCCGGAAGCGCGCGGGCTGAGCCGGTGGATTGCCCGCGCCACCAGTTCCTTACCCGTCCCGCTCTCGCCGGTGATCAACACGGTCGCTGATGTGGGTCCCACCTGCCGGAGCAGAGAGAAGACCTCCTGCATCTGAGAGGAGACGCCCACCAGATCCTCCAGGACGCCCTGCCCGGCCAGTTGCCGCGCCAGCCGTTCGTTGTCGGCGCGCAGCCGCCGGTGCTCGAAAGCCCGGGATAGAAGCAGTTTCAGCGCGCCCGGCTGCAGCGGTTTCTCCAGGAACCAATACGCGCCCAGTTCGTGCACCATCTGAATGGCGGTCTCGAGGCTGCCGAAGGCCGTGAGCATGATCGCGGGCGGCGCGTCGGGCAGTTCGCGCAGCCGCCGCAGCAGTTCGGCCCCGTCCATGCCCGGCATCATCAGGTCGGTGACAATCACGGCAGGCTCGTTCAACTGCATCTGGCGCAGCGCATCTTCGCCGTCCGAGGCCGTGCGGGCGTCGTAGCCCCAGCCGGCGATCATGCTTGCCAGAGCCGTGCGCTGGTTGGCCTCGTCATCGACCACGAGGATGGTTTTTCGTTGTCCCTCCACCTCAACTATTTTCCGATACCATGAGGGGAAACGCACGCGGAAATTATTGTTTTTGGAGCGCTTACCCTGAAGGCCTGGAAGCTGACCCTCGAATACGACGGCTCGCGCTACTCGGGCTGGCAGGAACAGACCAACGCCCGCGCCGTTGCCAACGAGCTCCGGCGCGCGGCCGAAGAGATCCTCGGGGTGCGAGTGGAACTCATGGGCGCGGGCCGCACCGACGCCGGTGTCCACGCCACCGGCCAGGTGGCGCATCTGAAGGCGCCCACACGGCGCCCGTTTGCCCCCGAGCAGCTTGCGCGCCTGCTGAACGAGAAGCTGCCCGCCGATATCGCCATCCTCTCCGCCGCCAATGCCTCGCCGCAATTCGACGCGCGCCGCGATGCCATTGCCAGGGTTTACGAGTACCGCTTCAGCACCCGCAAGACCGCCTTCAACAAGAAGTACGTGTGGTGGATCAAGGATCCGCTCAACCTCGCCTTGATGCAGGACGCGGCCGCCGCGCTGCCCGGACGCCACAACTTCTCACTGTTCCGCGCGGTGGACGCAAGCGGCCCGCGTGAATCGCCCCTCGTCCAGGTACACTCATCCGAGGTGCGGCGCGCCGGCGGGCTTGTCGTCTTCGAGATCGAGGCCTCCCACTTTCTCTGGCGCATGGTGCGCCGCCTTGCCGGTACGCTGGTGCGCGTGGGGCTCGGCCAACTCACGCCCGCCCAGTTCAGACTCCTCATCCAGGCCAAGCCGCAGCCCGGCTGCGATCCAGCCGAATGGACGGCCCCGGGTTCAGGCCTGTGTCTGACGCAGGTGAAATACCCCGGCGAAGAGCGTTCATCCGGGCCGCGGTCCACGGCATAGATTTTTCCCGTGGCCGCACCCGACAAGGGCGGGGCCCCCAGAGCGGATTCGCCGTGCCCCCCGCTACGCCAACTCCAGCTTCACCTTCCGCCCTGCTAGCGAAAGGTTCTCCCGCACATGGGTCTCATCCCAGAGGTTCGAGACCACGGCGGCGATATTCGGATTCTGAAGGGCCCACAGGTAGGCTTTCATCGCCGGTTTCATGTCGCCCGGGATCATCCGGTTGATCATGGCGACGCGCCATTCCGGCACCGGTTGCAGCGCCTTGTGCTGCGTGGCGGCGGCCATGGCCGCCTTCATTGCGACGATGCCCACGCCGCGCGCGGCGGCTTCGCGAATGGCCGGATCCATGGCCGCTCCGTTCACGAAATTGTAGGCGCACATCACCATGTCGTAGTGCCCGAGCGAGGCGGCCTTGCGCACCATGGCAGCGGGGTCGGAGTGCGTGGAAACGCCCATGAACCGGACCTTGCCCTGTTTCTTCAGGTCCTGAAATGTGGCGAGAATTTCGGGGATATCCAATTCTTCGGGCGCCGCGCCGCCGTGCGGAATGTGGAATATGTCGAAATAATCAGTCCCGACACGCTTCAGGCTGCCCTCCAGGGCGTCGAGGATGAACTTCCGGAATTCCTTCGATCCATCGACGCGGTGCCCGAAGTCGGGCATCATCGCATTGGACAGGTAGGCGGCGGGCAATTCCCTGGTAATGCCCGGCCAGTATTCAACAAAATAGCCCGGCTTCAGTCCGCCGGAGGCTTCCAGCAATTCGTCCGCCCGTTTGCGAATCTGTTGCTGCCGGGCTTCGGGCAGTTGCTTGAAGATCTCGAGGTAGAGCCGGTTGCGCAGGCCCGGCAGCCCGCTCACTTTGGTCGCCAGGAAGAACTTCTCGCGGCGCGCGGAGCCTCCGATGAACTTACCGTAGGATTCTTCGGCCTCGCCGCGGCCATAGGCGGGGGCCATGTCGAGGTAGTTCAGGCCCATCTCCTCGGCGAGGCGCAGGTGTTCCCAGTTGTTCAGCCGCACGGGGTCGCCGCCGCAGACGACTTCGGAGACCATCATGCCGGTGCGGCCCAACTGGCGGTAAGCCATGCCGGGCTGCCGGTTGCGCCATTCGGGTTTCGTCACCTGAGCCCGGGCCAATGCGCCCGCGGCAACAGTACCAGCCAGCATTCCACGCCGTGTGATCATGCCTTTTTCCCTCTCTGTTTCCCGTTTCTCCGGCGCCACAGGCCGGCGGCGATGATGGTTTTCGCGTCGTTGATCTTGCCCGAGTCGATCAAGTCTTCAATCTCTTTGAGTGAAAACCAGCGGGTTTCGATGCGTTCATCTTCCATGGGCTGGGCCTGGCCCGCGGTGAGGTCTTCGGCGGCGTAGATGGTCATCTTTTCGGCGACATAGCCGGGAGACGCCCAAAAACTCGCGATTTTGGTCCATTTCTTCGCCGAAAAGCCGGTTTCTTCGCGCAATTCGCGTTTGGCGGCGCGCAGCACGGTTTCGCCCGGGTCGACGCGGCCGGCGGGCAGTTCCCACAGGTAGGCCCGCGCCGGGAGCCGGTACTGCCGGACCAGCAGAATGCGCCCGCGCGCATCCACCGGCATCATCACGGCCGATCCCTGATGCTGGACGATGGCGCGCTGGATTTCGAAGCCCCGCGGGTCCACGGCGCGGTCCATCGTGACCCGGAAGATGGGCGTCCGGCAAAGCTCTTCGGAAGAGATCAGGCGCATGGGCATACTGGAGATTGTCTCATCCCCGCGTGATCGCCTTCGAGAAGGCGGCCCGCGGCAGGGTGTTCATCACATCGGCGGGGGTGAGCCAGCCGCGGCGGGCCATGGTGACGCCGTAGCGCATGTTGGCGAGGTGTTTCGGGTGGTGGGCGTCGGTCGAAATGGTGAATTTGCAGCCCAACTCCTTTGCGCGCCGGATCAGCACGGCGTGCAGGTCCAGGCGCTCGGGGCTGGCGTTGATCTCCATCCAGACGTTGCGTTTGGCGGCTTCGCGGGCGATGGTGTCGAACTCGTAGGCATAGGCGTCGCGGTGCAGCAGGACGCGGCCCGTGGGATGGCCGAGCGCCTTGACGGAAGGGGATTCGAGGGCGCGCAGCAGGCGGTCGGTCATCGCGGCGGGTTCGAGGTTCATGTAGCTGTGGACGCTGGCGATGACGAAGTCGAGTTCGGCGAGGGCGTCTTCGCCGAGGTCCATGCGCCCGTCGCGCAAAATGTCGCATTCCAGGCCTGAAAACACGCGAAAGTGCGTGTTTTTGGCGTTGAATTCGCGTACTTCGGCGGCGAAGGCGACGGCGCGGCGCTCATCGAGGCCGTTGGCCATGGCGAGAGCCTTCGAGTGGTCGGTGACGGCGATGTATTCGTAGCCGAGCGCCTGGGCGGCGGCGGCCATTTCTTCGAGCGTGCCGCGGCCGTCGCTTTCGCGGGTGTGCATGTGCAGGTCGCCGCGCATCGCGGCGAGTTCGAGTAACCCAGGCAGCTGGCCTGTTTCTGCGGCCTCGATTTCGCCCTGGTTTTCGCGCATTTCCGGCGGAATCCAGGCCAGCCCGAGCGCCGCGTAGATCTCTTGCTCGGTGGCGCCGGCCACGCGCTCTTCGCTATCCACTTTGAAAAGGCCGTATTCGTTGAGGGTGAACCCCATTTTCTGGGCGCGCTGGCGCAGGGCGACGTTGTGCTCCTTGGAGCCGGTGAAATACTGCATGGCGGCGCCGAAGCTTTCGGCGGGCACGGCGCGGACGTCCACCTGGAGGCCTTCGAGACCCCAGCGGGCGCTGGCTTTGTTCGAGCCGTGGCCGAGGATGTCGTGGACGCGGGGATGGGCGACGAAGCGGTCGAGCGCGGCGGACGCATTTTCGCCGGTGACGACGATGTCGAGATCGCCCACGGTGTCCTTGCCGCGGCGGAGGCTGCCGGCGGGTGTGACGTGGTCCACACCAGGCGTTTCGGCGAGGTAGGCGGTGAGTTCACGGGCGGCGCTATCGGCGAAGTGCAGCAGGAACCGGCCCGCGCCCTGGCGGTAGTGGCTGATGCCCTTCAGGATCTTCTCTTCGAGCTTGGCGCCCATGCGCGGCAGATCGCGGAGCTTGCCTTCGCGGCAGAGGCGCTCGAGTTCTTCGAGCGTGGAGACGCGGAAGTGGTCCCAGAGCACGCGTATTGTCTTCGGACCCAGACCCTGTATCCGCAACATTTCGAGAGCCGTGGGCGGGTAGCGTTCGAGCAGTTCGTCGCGGCGGGAGAACGAACCGCGTTCGACAATCTCGGTTAGCACGGCGGCGAGTCCCTTGCCGATGCCGGGCACATCGGTGATCTTGCGGTGCGGGGCGGCGAGGATATCGGCGACGCGTTCGCCCAGACCTTCAATCGCTGATGCGCCGTTGCGGTAACTGCGGATGCGGAAGCCGTCCTCCTCGGCGATTTCCATCAGGTCGGCGGTCTCGCTGAGCAGGCGGGCGATTTCGATGTTTTCCATGGCCGTTAGAGCGGAACCACGTAGACCTGCGGGCTGCCGCCTTTGTTGGAGGTGTAGGCGACGAACTTGCCTGAAGGGCTGATCGAAGGGTGGACGTGCGCCTGCTGCGCGTGGCCTTCCTTCACGGTGGTATCGGGCCAGCAGAGGATCTTGGAGGTGCCGAAGCGCAGGTCGATATAAACGAGCGGATTATTGTCCGGCTCCTGCACGTCGGAGACGATGAAGCGGCCGTCGCGCGAGATCATGGAGTGGCCGAGCTTGAGCGTTTCGTGGGTGAAGTGGGTCTGTTCGCCAGTGCCGTTGCGGCGGACGGAGCAGATGCTGGTGGGCACCCAGCCGGGCACGCTCTTCTTGTGATAGTAGAAGCGAACGCCCTGCGCATCCCAGTATTCGTGGGTGGCGCGGAAGCCTGTGGGCATGGTGAGGAAAGGGCGAATCTCGCCGGTGCGGAAGTTGGCGAGCATGGTGCGCGCGCGGCGCTCGGGGGGCAGGTCCATCTGGTTCTGCTCGTCGGGCTGCTTGACGAAGGTGACGAGGAGGGGATCGCCGGGGCAGATCAGCAGATGGCCGCCTGTGCCAGTGTTGTTCGCGATCGTGCCGTGGAGCTTGCCGTGGCCGAGGTCGACGAGGGCGATCCCGCCCTGACTGGCCGCGCCCGAGGATGGCAGGGAATAGCCGACGGCGGTGTAGCGGCCGTCGCTGGAGTAGGTGCGGCCCGTCCGGACCGATTCGGCTCCCGGGGGGAGAATGCTCGCCAGATCCAGCGCCCACGTGACCTGGCCGCTGGCGACTTCGGTTCGAACCAGCCGGGTGCCCTGCTGATAAATCACTGTGCGCCCGTCCGGGTAGATGGAATACGACATGCTTAGCACGCCCTTGCCCTCGGTGATTTGGGCGTGTTCTTCCGTTTTCAGATCCACGCGATAAAGCTGCATTTCCCCGCTACGGCGGGAGGCATAGACGAGGTAGCGATCGTCGGACGTGAATGGCTGCGCTTCGAAGTAGCAGCAGTGGTTGAAGCCATCGTCATTGGTGATCTGCCAGACCTCGCGCTTCGAGCGTTCGTCGTTGAAGCGGCGGATGCCCTTGGGCAGCGGCGCGAACGCGGCGGCGAAAAGCAGGTGACGTCGGGATATCGGCATGGGCTTCCTATCTGGATGCGGCGGGGCCTTCATGCGGCTCGACATGAACCAGCACGTCGGCGACCCAGGTCAGATCTTCCTTGATTTTATTGCGAACTTCCTCGGCGAGGGAATGGGACAGGCGCACGGTGAGTTCGGGATCCACCTCGAGGTGAAGATCGACGTGGTAGCGCAGGCCCGTTTTGCGGGCGAAGCATTTTTCGACCGCCAGGGCGCCGGGCACGGTGAGCGCGGAAGAGCGGATCAGGCTCATACGCTGATCCGAGGGCATGGTGTCCATGAGGTAGATCGCGGCATCGCGCATCAGGCGCAGGCCCAACACAACCACGATCAACCCGATGGCGAACCCGCCCCAATGATCGGCCGTGATGAAACGCACGGGGTCGCGCAGCGTGAGGCCGACGGCGACGAGCGCGACGGTGCCGGAGAGAATATCGACCGTATCGTTCCAGGCATCTGCGAGCAGGGCGCTGGAGCCGATGCGCGCGCCGGCGCGGAACTTGTAGATGGAAAGGCCCGTCTTGACGGCGATCGAGAAGATCAACGGGTAGATGGCCCAGAAGGCCGGAACTGCGTGCGGCCCCGCCAGCTCGCTGAGGGACCGCCAGCAGATCAAGACGCCCGTGAGGGCCAGCGCGATGCCGACGCCGAGGCCGGTAAGCGTTTCGAAGCGGCCATGGCCGTAGGGGTGGTTGTCGTCGGCGGGCCGCGCCGCCACCCAAAGCCCCAGCAGCACGACGCCGGAGACGAGCACATCGCCGGCGCTTTCCATGCCGTCGGCCATGACGGCCATCGAACCGGCCAGGTAGCCAGCCGCCAGTTTCGTCACTGCGAGCACGCCGCTCACCCCCATACTGACGAGCGCCACGCGCTGGCCCAGTTGTTCGGTGGTAAGCACTTCAGCCGATTATCGCAAAGTTGACTTGATCGGCCTCGCTTACGGGATTACACTTTGGTAAGCGCCCCAGTCACTTACGGGTGAGGGGGGAGTTATGCCTTTGTCCGGGGCAGGGCCGGACCGCGGTACCGGCCAAACCGGAATTGCGTGTATTTGCAGGCGACAACAAAGAGAATCCGACAAGGAGGGGCACAACCAAAATGGAAGACATCAGAAAAGCCCCAGGCGGGCCCAAGCGGCCCGGCGGAGAAAAGCTCGCGCAGAATATTCAGGAAGCTTTCCTGAACAACGCGCGCAAGGAGAAGATCTTCCTCACGATTTATCTGATGAGCGGAGTCAAACTATCGGGGCGGATCAAGAGCTTTGACAAATACTCCGTCATTCTGGAGACGAACAACCAGGAGCAACTGATCTTCAAGCACGCCATCTCGACGGTGGTGGTGTCGCGCCCGGCGCACGGCGGCTACGGACAGGGAGGTCCGCCCGCTCCGCCATCGGCGCCCGGCGTACCGGACGCAAGCGAGGCCTAAGCAAGACCCGGTTTGCAGCAACCAGGCAGGGAACGCGTGATTCTGGTGGCGGTGGAGTTGACCCGGCGCCGCGGGGAGAGTCACGCCCCGCCAACGGACGCGGGTGAATCGCTCGAAGAGCTTGCCGTACTGGCCGAATCCGCGGGCGCGGAGGTCGCCGGCAAGGTGCTGCAGTCCCGCCCCGCCTTCGACCAGGCCACGCTGCTCGGGTCCGGCAAGGTGCAAGAGCTGAAAGAGATGACCGCCGCCCTCGAGGCAAGCGCGGTGATCTTCGATCACGAACTCGCGGGCACGCAACAGCGCAACCTCGAAAAGGCGCTCGACTGCAAGGTGCTCGACCGAACGCAGTTGATCCTCGACATCTTCGCCAGCCGCGCGCGCACACGGGAAGGCCAACTGCAAGTGGAGCTGGCGCAGTTGAATTACCTGCTGCCCAGGCTGACCGGGCGCGGCGCGGCGATGTCGAGGCTCGGCGGCGGTATCGGCACGCGCGGACCCGGCGAAACGCAACTCGAGACCGACCGGCGGCGCATCCGGGCGCGGATCAAGAAAATCTCGGGCGATTTGGACCATGTCCGCTCCTCGCGGGGCGTGCAGCGCCGCCAGCGGCAGGCAGTGCCGCTGTTGACGCTCGCCCTGGCGGGTTATACGAACGCGGGCAAGTCCACGCTGTTCAACCGGCTGACCCAAGCGGGCGTGACGGCGGATGCGCGCATGTTCGCCACGCTCGACCCGACGGTGCGGCAACTGGTGCTGCCGTCCAGGCGGCGCGTGCTGTTGTCCGACACCGTGGGTTTCATCCGCCAGCTGCCAACCACCCTGGTGAAGGCATTCCGCGCGACGCTCGAGGAGGTAACCGAAGCGGCGCTGGTGCTGCATGTGGTGGACGCCTCTTCGGAACTAGCTCCAGAGCACATCGCGCACGTGGCCGGCGTGCTTGCCGAAATCGGCGCCGGCGGCACACCGCAACTGCTCGTGCTGAACAAAGTGGACCGGCTGGGCGGCCCGCCCGCGGCGGTGGTCCGGCGGCTCGCTGGAGAGCAAACGGCCGTGGCCGTATCCGCGCTCACCGGCGAGGGCGCCGGCGGGTTGCTCGAAGCGATTGACCGGGCGCTGCCGGCAGACCCGGTGAGCGAGGCGCTATTCCGATTCCCGCCCGGCGAGGCGCGGCAAGTCCACCTGCTCCACGAATTCGCGAAGGTCCTGGACGAGCAGTACGACGAGCAGGGGACGCTGGTACGCGCCGCGGCTCCGGAATCGGTCCAGCGCCGGCTGGCCGCGTTCCTGGTGCACTGAATTGGGCTGTGAAAAAAGCTGTGAAAGAGTTGCGTCCTCTCTGTGAAAATCGTTTGCTTCGTTTGGTTTATGGATGTCCGGATTTTCACAGGCTGCGGCGTTTGGGGCTCTGGTTTATGCTCGGAGTGTAGACTGTGAACGTCCCCAACGCACTCACGCTTCTGCGCATCTTCTTCGTGCCGCTGCTGGTGGCGGCGCTGATGTCCGAAGACGTGCGTATTGAGGCGGGGCCGGTGTCGATCAGCAACCATCTGCTGGCGCTCCTCATTTTTCTGGCGGCGGCGTTCACCGATCTGCTGGACGGCTACCTGGCGCGGCGTTGGAACCAGATCACCACTGTGGGCATGCTGCTCGACCCGGTGGCGGACAAGCTACTGGTGTCGGCGGCGCTCATTTCGCTGGTCTACATTCACAGCGTCCCCGCCTGGATGGCGGTGCTGATTATCGGCCGCGAATTCGCCGTGTCGGGGCTGCGTTCGATCGCCGCGGCCGAAGGCTACACGATCGCCGCCTCGGACCTGGGCAAGACCAAGACGGCGACGCAGGTGCTCGCGATCGCGCTGGTGATGGCGGCGCGCGATGCGCCGTGGCTCAACGCGTGGGCGCAGATTGCGCTCTGGGGAACGATGCTGTTCGCGCTGATTTCGGCAGCCGACTACTTCCTCAAGTTCTGGTCGCGGCTGGATGAATCGATCAAGGCGCGCAGGCGCACCGAGCTTCTGCAACTCGAGCACGAGAGGCAGAAGGCCGCGATGCGCGCCGCTGTCGCCCCAAAAGGCAAGCCGCGTGGACGCGAAACGTAGAATCCACGCCGGTCAACATTACCGGCGCTGCAGCAGCAACACCCAGTCCCCGGCGGCCAGCCCTTGCGCGCGCACCGGCGATTCCAGCCGTCGCGTCCCGGATGCCGTATTGGGTTCACCAATCCAGGTCCCGCTCTTCGGATCGAACCACCGCACTCGCCAATCGCCCTCCGCGAGAGTGAACTCCACCCACGCGGGCTTTTCGCCGGGATTTTCGGCAGCCGGGCTGGGGCCGTCGGGATTCGCAAGATAGACGATGATGGTGCTCTCATCGCGAATGCACTTCCAGCGTTGCGGATCGCCGCCCGCGAAAGCGTCATCCGGAACCAGTCCCGCCAGGGTCAGGCGGGTGTCGCGGAAGAACTTGTGAATATGCACAAAGTCATGCGCGCCCTGATAGAGAATTCCCGCTCGATTCGCATCGTAATATCCGGAGACGCCGCGGATGCCGGTGTCGTCATACGCTTCGAACGTGCGGAGCCCGCCGTAGGTGGCGTGGCCGCCCGACAGTAATGACGCCCACATCAGCCGGCGGAAGAAATAGCGGTGGTTGCCGGGGTTTCTGTATAGCTCATAGCGGTCTTCGTCGTTCACGATGGGCTGCGCGCGGCGTGAGCGGTAGTCCAGAATCGCTTTGCCAGTGAGTTGATCGAGGTCTTCGATCGTGATGACGTCCGACCACTCGGCATCGGTGAAATCGTAGCCGGAGAAGCGCATCTGGTGGTTGGTGATCAGGGTGCCCCAGGGCTCGCGCGCGGCCATGTCGCGGCCCATCCGGTCGATGGTGGACCAGCGGACCTGGCGGCCAGTCAGCGCCGCATCGCCCCGCACGATTTCGCGGTCGTTGGTGATAGTCCAGTGAATGTTCGGAAACGCGGACCAGCGGGCCTGCGCGTGCCTGGCGATAAGTTGCGAAAAGGCGTCGCCATCGGCGTAGCGGCGGATCTCCCCGGTGTCCTCGGCGTAAGGGATCAATTGCAGGATGACATCCGGGTGGTGGTTCAACGCGTACACAATGCGGCGTTCGATCTCCTGCCAATAGGGCACCGCGAGCGCCGTGCGCTGCCCGTTGAAGAGCGCTTCCACATTGTTACGGGATTGGGCGAACCAGGTGCGGATCTTCGTTGCGCCCATGGCCGCGGCCTGGTCAATATACGCACGCCAGTGCGGTTCGCTCGCGACCACGTAGCGATAGCCGGTATCGCCGATATGCAGGAACCAGTCGCCGTTATCGTATGCGAATTGACGGGGGTCGCCGGGATGCCGCCGCAGCTTGCCCTTCAGCGGCGAAGGCCCGGCGTGAAAACTGCCGGATTGGCCGTCCAGCGCCTCGATCGCCGAAGTTGAGCGCCACCGCCAGAGGCCCTGCTCCGCGACATACGCCCTCGCTTTGAACAGCCCGTCGCCATCGTGGAAACCGTCCACGGTCGTCTGTGCGCCGGACGGCAGGGTGAAGGTCACGCGGAGGTCCAAGGCGGAATCTTCCACGGCGGGTGGCGGCTTGGCGTGCAGCCGAACCTCATACACGCCGCGGTGGGGCGCTTCATCGGAGCCGGAAACCAGATACTGCTGGGCGCACGCGGCGGCGGCGCAACAAAACATCACGGCAACGCGCAACATGGGGCCATTATGCCGCAGCGCGGCCGCTCGGGTTCGGCGCCGTCAGGGCAACCGCAGCGCGACTACCGTGCCGCCCTCACCGAGCGTGGCGGGCGCCGACGCACGCGTCTTCTCGCCGAACGCTGTGATCCCGTACCGGCCGCGAAAACCGCGGATTTTCGCCGTACCCGTTGCGTCGGTCACAGCTTCGGCGCGGGTCCACCATTGGTTTTTCACCAGCTCGCGCCACACCTCGTAGGATTGCTTGGGCGACCAGTCGCGGCGTACCATCGCGCCATCGGGCCGCCAGTGCCGGCCTTCCCAAAAGCCCCACATCAGAAACCAGCGCACGCGGGGATGGCTGAAGCAGAGCGTAAGGAAGTCCTTGAAGAAGGCGGCTTGCCCGGCCTCGTCCTTGATCTGGTAATCGTACTCGGTGATGGCGATCGGCAGGCCGAATTCGCCGAAACGGTCGAGGATTTCGAGCATCCGCTCCGGCGTGGTGGCTTGCGTGAAGTGGCCCTGCATGCCGATGCCGCCCAGCGGCGCGCCCTGGTCAAGCAGGAAGCGAATCGTGCGGGAGTAGTGGTCCTGATGGTCCACCTTTTCGCCGCGTGAAGAGAGGATGTTGTAGTCGTTAATGAATAGCATCGCATCGGGGTCGTGGCGGCGCGCTTCACGGAACCATTCGGCCATCACGGGATCGCCGAGAATCGTCATCAGGTCCTTGTTGGTGAATGGTTCGTTGATGACGTCCCAATGCGCGAGCGTGCCTCGATTCGCGCTGACGATGTCCTCGATATGGGCGCGCACGCGCTCACGCAAGGCGGGCAGGTCGGACTCGAGTGACTTCAGTTTCGGCGGCAGCCAGCGCCAGCCGGGCCACACAAGGGTGTGGCCGCGAACCCGGCTGATGCCATTCGCGCGCAGCCACGCGACGGCTTCGAGAGCCGGCTGGCGGTCCCGGTCCCATTGCGGCCACTTCAGGTCGTTCTCGAGCACAACCATGTTGAAGTTGTCGCGGATGAAGGCGCGGTAGCGTTCGCTATCCTCGCCTCCGCCCAGAAGCTCTCGCGCCGCGACCGCGGTACCGAAGCCGAATTCGTGTTCGATCAGCGTAGCTTTCACCAAGACGCCGGCGGCGGGCTTGCCTTCGCGATCCGCGACGCGGACCGTCAGGGTGTCCTTACGGATCTCTTCAATGCGCTCGAGCGCGGCCTGCCGCCAGGCGCCGGTTTGCGCGGCGGCCGGGATCGCGATGGCGATGAGAAGGAGTGGAAGGATCATATATGGATTCAGTGTAACGCCGGAACGCGGGTTGTTCCAGAGTTTCCGGTGGGTTTTTCCTGGGCCAGCCGATCCGGCCGGCCGCCGCGATATCCTAAGGCCCATGACTCCGCCGAATCATGAGCGCGAGCTTTCTCTGAAAGCCATTGCGCTGGGCCTGTTTCTCGCCTTCGTCTTTGGCTCGGCCAACGCCTGGCTGGGCTTGAAAGCGGGCCAAACGGTGGCGGCGACCATCCCGGCGGCGGTGATCGCCATGGCGCTGTTCCGTCTGCCGGCGATGCGCGGCGGCATCCTCGAGCAAAACATCGCGCGCACCGCGGCGAGTGTCGGCGAAGCGCTCGTTGCGGGGGCGATCTTCACCCTGCCCGCGTTCCTGCTGCTCGATGTCGGCGGGGAGCGCCTCTGGTCCAGCCTCCGCGGCCACTATTGGGAGGCCACGTTCATCCTGCTTGCGGGCGGACTGCTCGGCGTGTTCTTCATCATCCTGTTGCGCCGGGCGCTGTGTGTGGACGCGGGCCTGCCGTGGCCCGAGAGCGTCGCCTCCTACGAAATCGTCCGCGCCGGGCAGGACTCCGGTTCGGCGCCGCGCCTGATTTTCGGCGGCATGGGCTTTGGAGCGCTGATTCAGATTCTGAAAAGCGAGCGCGGCATCCCCATTTTCAAAGAATATCTGGAAGGATTTCTCGCCTTTCCGCAAGGCGTGGTGAAGCATTTTAACTTCTCGCGGGAAACCATCGCGGCCGTCACGCACCGGGGCGGCATTCCCTGGTCCACGCCCGCGCTATCGCCCGCGTTGATCGGCATCGGCTTCATAATCGGACCGAAATACGCGTCGGTGAGCGTGGCGGGCGGCATTTTGGCGTGGTGGGTGCTCATTCCCCTCCTGCTGTTCTTCGACCCCGACCTGCCCGCGCGCCTGGGTTCGGAGCAACACGACTTGGCGGCCTTCACCGTGTGGTACAACGTCGTCCGCCCCATTGCCGTCGGCATGATGCTGGTGGGCGCGGCGAACACGATGTATTCGATGCGCACCTCGATCGCGCAATCGCTCGGCGGGGCGCTGCGCAGTTCGCGCGCCGCCGCGGCTGGGGCCACCGAACGGACCGAACGCGATATCCCGATGCGCTGGATCCTCGGCGCGCTCGCCGTGCTGCTGATCCCGGTGACCATGATTTATTACAGCTTCACAGGCGCCTTTTTCCCGGCCCTGCTGACGGCGCTGCTGATGGGCGGCGCGGGCTTCCTGCTGTGCGCGGTGGGCGGCTACCTCGCGGGTCTGGTGGGCGTGTCCAACCAGCCGCTATCCGGACTCACGCTCACGGCGCTGGTGCTGACGGCGCTGCTGTTGCTGGCCCTCGGCGTCACCGGCGCGGCCGGCGCGGCGGCGGTGCTGGGCGTGGCGGCGGTGGTCGCGGTGGCGATCTCCGTATCGGGTTCGCTGATTCAGGACTTGAAGGCGGGCCATCTGTTGGGCGGAACGCCGTGGAAGATGCAGGTGGTGGAGATTCTCGCAGTGATTCTGCTTTCTTTGTTCTTATTTCTGCCGATTGTGGCGCTGCACGAAGCGAATTTGGACACGGGCGGCTTGGGCGGCCGCGCGTTGCCCGCGCCGCAGGCGGGCCTGATGGCGCAGTTGTCGCAAGGCATCATGAGCGGCGAAATGCCATGGGGGCTGCTGGCTATCGGCGCGGCGGGCGGGCTGGCGCTGATCCTGATGGGCGCTCGCGCCCTGATGCTGGTGGCCGTCGGGATGTATTTGCCTTTCGACACGTCGTCGGCGATCTTCTGCGGCGGCGCGCTCCAATGGGTCTTCGGGAAACTGGCGAAGGGGCGCGCCGAAGCGGCCGACCGCGGCACGCTGCTGGCCTCGGGACTCATTGCCGGCGAAGCCATTCTCGGCATCCTGCTCGCGGTTCTGTTCATCGCCAAACTGCCTTCGGTGCCCGAATTGCTCACCGGACAGCCGCATTTCGCCTGGTATGAAGCCACGGCGGGCTGGCTCTCGCTGGCGGGCTTCGCCGCAATCGCCTGGGTATTGCTGCGGGTGCCGCTGCGGCGCTGAGACGGAGGAAAGTAGGGCGGGTTTCAACCGGCGCGGGACTTCAGCCCCGCCTCAAAAAATCGCCTGCATCGCGAAGCCATGGAAGAAGCCATGGATGCCCTTGGTTCGGAACTCTCCATCCGCCTGTCCCACCGGGTGGAAATTCCGGCGCCCTCGCGGGCACGGCGCGGCCAACGTCTGGTGCCCGTGCCGCTCTGGCTGTCGCCGAAACTCGCGCTCTTACCTGGCCCTGCGCGATCAGCAGATCAGCAACTCCGAGCTGGCCCGCCGCCTGGGAGTGCATGAACGGGTGATCGGCCGCATGCTTGATCCCGAACACGCCACGAGGACCGAGACCCTCTCAACCCTTAAGGCTGACTTCGGAATCTACTGCTGGCGATAGCGCTTCTTCTTACCACTGAGGGGCCATCGGATTCGATCGGCGGCATTCGCCCGAAAACTGCCGCAACTGGCCGATATCGAGCGGTGCTCCCATGCCATGTCGCCTGACGGCGTACAGTGGATGAGTCATGGAGTCACCGAAGCCCACGGGAACCTGCCGGTGTCACAACGCCACCGGTGTCACAACGGTGGATGAGTGTGCGCCGTTGCCGCCGGGGTCGTGTCCCGGCTTGTCCCGGTCCGTCCACCCCCATCGCTCGACACCGGTCTGGCAAGGCTCCCGAGTCCGCCAATCTTTGCAGGAAATCGCGTGAGCTCAGTGCGGCTGATCCACCACGTTCAGCCCGAATACCCGCTGGAACTGCGTCATCCCGGCTATCAGGAGGTCCGCAGCCGGTGTATGGTTTTGAAGGACCTTACCGTTGCCGGGATCACTCACGGCGGCGGCGCGGCAGCGCTGTTCCCCTCCGCCAAGGCCGCGGTGGAGCGCTGGCGATACGAGCCGCCGCGCCTCTCTTCTCCATACACGGGCAGGGCCGAAAGCATCGGGAATATCAACATTGTCCTGGTCTCGTTCAATGCGCCCACAGCGCCATAGCGGTTTGATGACGGGGCGCTCGCTGCATGTTCTTCCAATCCGACTCCTTCCCGGACGCGGGGATGGAACAAAATTACTTCAGCCCCCGCACGCGCGCATCCCGGATCTCCACCCGTGTATCGTCCATGTGGATCTGCAAGCCGATCCGCCCCTGCTCGGGAAAGCCCGCGGGTAATTCGTCCACTTCCGCGACGGCCTGGCCGTCCACCAAGACGCGCACGCGGCGGCCCTCGACGCGCACCTGCAGCAGGAACCACCGCCCTTCGAGATCCGCCTGCAGGCGGCTGCGGGCGATGCCGTACACCGAACCGGTGGGATATACCGAATCGACGGGCGAATAGATCTGTACCTCGAAACCGCGCTCCAAACCGCTTCGAAATGGCACTTTTCCGCGGAAAAACACGCCGGAATTCGTCCTTTGATGGCTTCGGACCACGGCCGTGAACTCGAAATCGCGCCATTCTCCCGGCGCATAGAGGATGCCGTGGCCATTCGAGCCTTCCAGCACATCGCCTCGGACGGTCCAGTTGCCGCCGCCCGTGCGGGTCCAGCCTTCGAGGCCGTTGGCGAGCAGGCCGGTGAGCCGCGTGGGCGCGCCCAGATCTTCAATCACGAGGTTGCGAAGCGCGTAGGCGTGGCCCATGTCCGGAAAGCCGATAAACCCGCGGCGCAGGCGGTGGCGCAGCTCCGGCACGGTATCCAGATCCAGATCCTGCACCACGATGCCATCGACCTGCGCCTTCAACCGCGAGCCGCGCAGCTCGATCTCGACGCGCCGCCATGCGCCGAAGCCCGGCGGCACGGCCTGCAGGGGGGCGCGAACGCCCGCGAGGGCCCCGGTCACCCAGGGCGTCGTCTGTTTGTGAAAATCGTGGGCGAGGATGAGGGCGAGGCCGGTGTGATGGGGGCGGTCCGACCGGGCGGCGCGTAGCAGGACGGCGCTTTCGGCCCATTGCGCGGGGTTGATCTCGAAGCGCAGACGAAAGTCTTCGTATTCGGATTCGGTACGCAGCCAGTTGCCCGCATGGCCGCGCCCGGAGGTATGAATTTCGCCTTTTTGGACGAAGAAACTCGGCCGCTCGCCCTCTTGCCGCCAGCCGGTGAGGTCGGTTCCATTGAACAACGCCACCGGAGCCAGCAGGAGGGCGAGCGGAAGAATCATATGGATTCAGCTTCGATCACAGCGGCCACGGCGTGCAACGTCGAGGCGATGCGCACGCTCGCCACCACGGCTTCGGCGGAGAGGCCTTTTTCGCGGACCACCTTGTCGTGCGACTTCACGCACGCTTCGCAGCCCTTGATGGCCGACGCCGCAAGGCAGGCGAGTTCGAAGTCCACCGGATCGCCGCCATGCGAACGGATCAGTTGCATGCGCAGGCGCGCCGGAATGGGATCGTACTCCTCATTCGCCACCATGTGCTTGAAGCGGTAATAGACGTTGTTCATGCCCATCAGGGCGAAGGCGGCTTTGGCGGAGCTGAGCTGCTCGGGGCTGAGTTTGTTCGCGGCTTCTTCGAGGATGGCGCTACTGAGCATGCCGTTGCGGGCGGTGAGCGCGCAGGCCACGGCGACCGTCCAGGTCTGCTGCTCGGTGAGTTCGGTTTGCGCCAGGACATTCTGCAGGTTCAGCTTCAGGTCCCGGGCATAATCGGGCATGGATTCGATAATTGCGGCAAGGTTCATGGAAATTCCTATGGTTTTTTGCGATAAACCGGGGTCCGCATGGTCAGCAAACCCCGGAGTTAAAAAACAGTCGCAGAGAGCTTAAACGTGGATGGTCTCTTCGCCCTTGTTCCAGTTGCAGGGGCAGAGTTCGTCGGTCTGCAGGGCATCGAGCACGCGCAGCACTTCCTGCGTGTTGCGGCCGACGGACAGGTCGGTGACCATCACGAAGCGGATGATGTTGTCGGGGTCGACGATATACACGGCGCGCTGCGAAACGCCGGCCGCGGGGTCGAGGATGCCGAGCGCGGCGCTGAGTTCACGCTTGATGTCGGCCAGCATCGGGAAAGGCAGGTCCTTCAGTTCGGCGTGGTTTTCGCGCCAGGCGAGGTGAACGAACTCGCTGTCGACGCTGGCGCCGAGCACGACGGCGTCGCGGTCGGCAAAGTCCTTGTTCAGCTTGCCGAAAGCGGCGATCTCGGTGGGGCACACGAAGGTGAAGTCCTTGGGCCAGAAAAAGACCACTTTCCACTTGCCCTTGTAGCTGTCGAGCGACAGATCCTGGAAAGCTTTCTTGCGGTCGAGGCTGACGGTGGCCGTCAGGTTGAATTCAGGGAATTTCTGTCCAACACCAAGCATGGGTTTGAGTTTCTCCTTTAAGATCAATCAGTCAGAATGATTCGAACGTTCGGCGCACGCGGCGCACAGCCCGCGGAACTCCACGCTGTAGCGGTCCACGCGGAATCCACCGGGCAATTGGCGTTTGAGCCGGACCGGTTCCAGGTCCGACTCCTCCAAATCCACAATCGTCTTGCAGCGGGTACACACCAGATGATGATGCTCGTCGAGATTCGATTCGAGGCGCAGCGACCCGTGATGGGGGCTGACTTCGCGCACCAGTCCCGCGTCCATAAATGCCCGGATGTTCTTGTAAACAGTACCCAAAGAGATCGAAGGGATCTCATTGCGGACGCGGTCGTAAATGGCTTCGGGGCTCGGATGGCTACGCATCGCGAACACCGCGCGGTACAGCACCATGCGCTGGTGGGTAAACGAAAGGCCCGCCTCGCGGAAGATCCTCCGGAGTTCGTCCATCGGGGGAGTAACGGGCGCGGTCTGCATCGACAACTTCTATTAAACGAGAATAGTTCTCCAAAAGTCAAGCACGAGGCGCTAAAGGACAGACGGCGGGCTGCCGAAGGAATGGATAGGGCATGCGGAGAGTGCTCCTACGCTTGAGTTTTCTGGCGTTCGCGGCGCAGATGGGATGGGCGGCGACCGCGGTGGGCGAATTGCGTCTTGGCGCGGCGGTGAACGAAGCGCGATGCGCGATTCCGCAGCAAAAAGCCATCTTTGACGCGAAAAATGCCCAAATCTTTGTGCAATTCGTGGCGCGCGGCGTGCCCGCGGGCGACACGCTGAGAATCGACTGGCTGACGCCCGCGGGCGAAATCCACGATTCGGCAATCTACGAACAGCTGCCCGCTTCGCCGTCGTTCTGTTTCATTGCGGCGCTGCCGGTGGGCGGTGCGCCGGCGCTGGCGCATCCGGGGCAGTGGCGTGTGCGGGTGAGTGTGAACGGCGCGGTGGCGGCGGAGAAGCCGTTCACGATCGATGGTCCACCGGACGATGGGTCGCCGCGGGTTCTGGATTTGCAGCACCGGGTGACGGGCGACGGGCGTTCGCGGCTGGAGATTGTGGCCTGGCGGGCGGACGCGGAAACGTCGGTCAACCTGGCGCGGTTCAAACAGGGCGGAGGTTGGGAATATATTGCGCATTTGCTGCCGGATTCGCTTCGGGAAGGGCGCATGGAGGTGGAGTTGCCGGTGCTTGAACCGGCGCGGTATCTGGTGCTGTTACGAGGCCGCGACGGGCGGATGAGCGCGCCCGCGCCGCTTGAGCTGTTCGGCGCGACCGGCTATTTTCTGCCGGGTCTGGAGGGCGAGGCGTGGCGCATTACGCAGCGGCCTTATGGGACCTTCTCGCATTGGGGCCGCTCGATTCACGCCTGGGATCTGGCGCCGGTCCGCAGCCGGATCATCACGGCGATGCGCGGGGGGCTGGTGCATGCCTACGACCGGCGCGAGGGGCAGAACACGCGTTCACGCTCGTTCGGGAATTACATCACCATCAATCACGGCGACGGCGAGTATTCGCATTATGCGCACCTGAAGACCGGCACATTTTTCGTGAAAACCGGCGACCGGGTGGAGGCCGGACAACCGCTGGCCGAAGTGGGCAACAGCGGCTATTCATTCGGGACGCACATTCATGTCCACGTGACGCGGGCGTTTCCGATCGCCTCGCAGAGCATCCCGTTTCAATTCGTGGACATGCCCGGGGGCAGGCCCGCGGTGGTGGTGTCTCGGAATCACTTTCAGGGCGGGCCGGCGGTGGGTGGGCGTCCGCCGCGCTGGCAGGGCGAGGTGGCATTCGCCGAATGGTGGAGCGAAGCGCTGACGGTGCCGCGCGGGACGAGGGAGATCGAACTGCGGCACGGAGCCCGGGAGGGCTCGGCGGGCTTCGACCTGCACGCGGTGTCGCCATCGGGAAGACGTTTTACTCATCCGGCAGGGCAAGCCGAGCAGGCGTTGCGGATCGAGTCGCCCGAATCCGGCGGCTGGCGCGTCTGGGTGCAGGCGGTGCAGGGGGAAGGCCGGTTCTGGGTGGACGCGGAGTTGCGGCGGTAGGTCGACCCTGAAACTTTCTACAGCGCCTTCCATTTCCGCGAAAAACCCGGAACATTCAAGCCGCTCCGCGCATCTAAAGCTGCAATGCGAATCCTCGTTGCGCTGCTCTTTTCGGCGGCCGCGTGCGCGGCGGGCGCCGAACTGCAGCTTTCCACCGACGATGGCCGCACCCGGTTCTACATTGGGGAGGCGATTCGGCTACACCTCCGTTTCGTGATCGATGCGCAACCCGGATTGCATTTGAACACCACCACCGGAGCCCGGACCTCGGGTTCTCACATGGCCAGTCTGGACGAGTTCACAGTCGAACCGGCTGATGGAGTGGTTGATCCGCTCGTCTCCAGGATCCACATGGGTTCCGCAGGTTCGCTGGCGTTCTTTGGAACCGGCAGCTCCGATATTCCCATTACTGTGAAGCTTTATCTGAACGAGTGGTTCAGCTTTCGGAAGCCTGGCCAATACACAGTCCGCTTGAAGTCCAACCGGCTGCAGCGCAATCTTGAGAGTAAGACGCCTGAGCCGATCCCGCTCGAAGCGAACCCCATCGAGATCGAAATCGCCGAACCGCCTCAGGCTTGGGCCGCTCAGGTTGTGGTGGACGCGCGCGCAGTGCTGGGATCAGCCTCTGACGAGCACTCGATCGAGAGGAAAGAGACCCTGGCCCGTCTGCAGTACCTGGAAACCCCGGAGGCGGCAATGGCGCTCGTCGCATTTTCCGCAAATTCAGGAGACGTGGAAGCGACCCGGGCCCTTTGGCCGTCCCCGCACCGGAAGCTGGTGCTGGAAGAGATGGAACGGCTGCTGGAGGCGCCCGGCGTGCCCGTGCATAGTTACTGGCTCCACACGCTGGCCGAGTTGGCGGCGAGCGCGGAGATGCCCGAGGGCAGGCGCGCAGACGTACGCGACTGGAACCGGCTGGTGAGCACCCACAAGGGACGCTACACTGAGCGTCTCCTCGCCGCGCTCCCGCGCAAGCAGGGCGAGGCGCGAGCGATTTCGGTATTGACGCTCCACGGCGCCGGTGTACCTATTCCGCCGGAAGAACTGCGCGAGATCTTGTTATCGGGACCGCCCGAGAAGGCGATTACCCGGCCCTGGTTCTTTTCCGGGATGTGGCCGGTGCTCGCTTCTCCCGAGATGGGTCCCTTCCTGGAGCAGGCGGCCTTTCCCGGTGGGGAACTGGCCGCGAAACACGAGCGCGTCGAGGCGATCCACCGGTTCTACGAAATCGACGCGGCGCGGGCGCGGCGGCGCATTCTGGAGGAGATCCGCACCGCGCCCCCGCAGTCTCTCGTGTTCCGGTATTTCTTTCTGCCGGACCGCGAACTCCCCGAACTCGACGAGTTTTTCGTTGAAAGACTGAAGCAGCCGAATCCCCTGTGGCTGCACATCGCCAGGTACGGGACGAGAACGCTGCTGCCGGCGGTGCTCTCCGCGCTCGATTCCGGCCGGGGCGCCTGCCTCGTGGAGCCGATTCTCTACCTGCTGAGAGTGGCGCCGGAGGAGGGCAGGCGTCGTTATGAAGCCTATTCAGAACCCGGAGCCAACGGTCCGCAGTGCGGGCGCTTTGAAATTCCAGGCGATCCGCGCAATTACATGAACGATGCGCTCGAGGACATTCTGATTTCTCGCCTCGAAAGCGACGACATGGAGGTCAGAAACCAGGCGGCGTTCGTGCTCGGCAACGCCGGAACGGCGCGCGCGGAAGCGCCGCTGTGGCGCGCCATGGAGCGCTGGCGGGAATCCGTGGAGGACGGGGCGGAAAAGCTCTCTCCCGCCCAGCAATCCGAAGAGGGCTCTCTATCTCAGGCTCTCGCGACCCCTCGGAGTTGGGTGGTGTCACCGGACCGCGCCGAACGGCTTGAACGGCTCTGCGTGAGCGAGCGCTGCCGGGCGACTGTGCGCGCCTTCGCGCACCAGCCGGGCCAGCCGGTCCACCTGAATCTCATTGCTGGCGCCGGTCCGCGGCGGCTCCATATCGGCCGCCATGCATACCGCTTCCCCGAAGATCTGAGGGCGCGGATCCCGCATTACCCGCGAGCAACCGTATTTTCCATTCACCTTGCGCAACGCGACACTTGGTATATTTCGACTTTCGAGCGTGAATTACAGTCTATCTTCGATGAATTGGGTTACGAACTTCAAGTGATAGACATGCACAATCGGCCGATTTAATCTAGAAAGAAAACTCCTCCAACCTTACTGCGTCCCCTTGCTCAATCGCCGGTAATAATCCGCCACAGCCTTTTCATAGCCCGGCGGCACGCGCGCCGGGCCGGTGGAGCGGATGTCCTGCGCGCCGCTCGAAGCTTGCCGGCGCAGCCGCAATTCGAGCTGCTCCAGTTCGGGCAGAATCCCCCGCCGCAGAGACTCCAGCAGTTCCGGATTGCCGGGGAAGCGCGCGGGATCCAGCCGCTTCATGCGGGCAAGCAGGGCCTCGATTTCGGCGCGGGTCTCATCGCTGGCGGCGCCTGAGGACCGGATTTCTTCAAGCTGGCGAACCGCGTTCTGATAGGCCTGCTCGATGCCGCGGCGATTGCCTTCACCTGAGGGGCCGCGCAGAGTGCCGTCGTTGAGGGCTGAGTATTCGCCGGTCTGGCGCCCCCCGATACCCTGCTGCTGGTTGCGGCCCGTGCCAGTCTGGCCTTCCTGGCCGCGTTGACCCTCCTGGCCACGCTGGCCACCCTGACCACCTTGTCCCTGCTGGCCTTGCTGGCCTTGCTGACCCTGCTGGCCTTGCTGCCCGCGCTGGCCCTGCTGAGCCCCGCCCATCTGGCGGGCCAGCTCGGAGCGCGCCTGTTCGAGTTGTTCGAGGGCGCGGGCGGCCCGTTCCTGCTCTTCCCCGCCCCGGTTGCTGCCCATGGCCTGCTGCGCCTGTTGGACCTGGCGCTCCAATTGATCGAGCGCCTGAGTGACGACGCGCTCGCGGGGCGCCATGTAGTTGCCCATGCCGCGGCGGATCCAATCGGCGCTGTACTTCATGCGCAGGCCGAGTTCGTTTTGCTGGGCTTCGCCGAGCGCGTCACGCAGTTTGGAGGCGGCTTCGCGCTCGCTCGTAGCCATCGAGCGGGTGGCCTCGCGCATCTCGCGTTCGAGCTTCTGGTAATCCTCGAGCATTTGCTGCTTTTCATCGGCGAACTGGCCGGCCTCGGCCTTGTCCTGGGTGGCGGTCCGGCCGGGTTGCTGGCGGGGGCGTCCGTCGGGACCCGCGCCGTACGCCTGCTTCAGGCGCTCTTCGAAATCGCGCTGGCGGCGGGCGAGGTCCTGCGCGCGCGAGGCGATTGAATCCATTTTGCCGCCGGTTTCCTGACGGCGCATGCCGCCCAGATTGCTTTGGGCTTCGCCCAGACGCTCAGCCGCGCGGCGGGCGCTGTCGGGGTCACTCGCCTGGCTGCCGCCCTGCTGGGCGCGGCGCATGTCTTCAAGAGCGCGTTCAACTTCCTTCAGCGCCCGCTCAAGCCGGGGATCGGCGTTTTGGCCGGAGGCCATCTGACTCAGGGAGCGCTGTTGCGGCTGGGATCCCCGGCCCTGCTGGGCCGACTGCCGCCCTTGCTGGCCCTGCTGCCCACCGGAGGACGATGTACTTTCGCCGCTCTGGCCCTGCTGCTGGCCTTGCGCCTGTTGCTGCGAGCCCTGCATTCCGCGCGTCATCTCTTCCATCCGCCGTTTCAATTCTTCGGCCTCGCGGCGCAGCATTTCCTGCGCCCAGCGCTGCTGGAAGCTCTGCTGGCGCTGTTGGCGCTGTTGTTCGGCGAGTTGCTGCTGTCGCTTGGCCAATTCTTCAAGGCGCTTCACGGCCTCGTCCACTTCGCGTTCGCGCGGGCTGCCCGCGCCGCCGAGCGGGCTTTGCGCGGTTTCGTACTGGTTTTTCTCGGTGTCGAGTTCGAGATCGAACAGGCTCTCGAGATCGCGCTGCTGGTTGCCGCCTCCACCACCGCCCGCACCCTGCTGGCCGAAGGCGACCTGGATTTGCCGGAACACGGCTTCGGCGCGCAACAGATGCTGCAGGGCTTTCTGTTCGGGCGCGAGGGATTCGCGCCAGCGCTGATTGCGCAACGGATCCGTGGCTTCCAGCATGGCCTTGGAAGCGAGTTCCATCTCCTTGCCGAAGGTCTGGAATTCCTGGTTTGTGCCTGCAAGGTCGCGGCTCATCATGCGTTTGGCGAGCGACAGCGCCTGGTCGCTGAGCTTGCGCTGGACACCGGAGAGGAATTCGGCATCTTCCCGCATCGCCGCGGGCGTTTTCTTTGACCGGATCTGATTCCAGGTGGCGTTGATGATTTCTTTTTGGCGTTGCGAAATCTGGGCCTGCTGCTCGCCACCCGCGCCCTGGCCGCCGCCGGCCGTCTGGGACTGGCTGAACTCTTTTTCAAAGGGCTGGGCTTCGATGAAGAACATGTCGGAGCGCGTGGTGGCGCGCGCATCGCGCGCCGAGGCGTAGAGGGCGACGAGGTCGCCGGGTTCGAGCTTGTAGTCTTCAAGCGCGATCAAGGCGGAGCCGCGTCCTTCGCGGGCGCCCGCGCGCGGAAGCAGGGAGACTGTCTTCTCCTCGCCGCCATTCACCGAGTAATGCAGCTCGAGCGAGCGAAGGCCGTAATCGTCCGCCGCCTCGACTTCAACCAGAACTTCTTCAATGGGACTGACGCGCGCATCGCGTCCGGGCCTGAGGACCTTCACCACGGGGGGCGTCTCTGGGCGGGCTTCGATGAAGTAGTCGTCGCTGATGCGGACAGGTTCGCCTTCGTCGATGGCGGCGATGGAATAGAGGCCGTCTTTGCGGATCGTGATCTTCCCGGAGGAAAGATTGCCGCCTCGGGCTTGCAGCGGGATGCGGGTGCCGTCGTCAAGCAGCAGCAGCCCCTGCGGCATGGGCCGGTCGGTTTCGATCATCAGTTCGGCTTCGGTGCCCTCGACGGCGCGCAGGTCGCCGCCGGGATCTTCGACTTCCGCGGACGCATTCATCCACGAAGGAAACTTGTAGGTGACCCGGATATTGCGGACCGAAGGCAAATCGATCACCGCAATGCGATGCAACGACGAACGCACCCGGCCTGCTTCCACCATGTATTCGAGCGGTTCAGCGAGGCCGGCGAGCAGAAAACCGTAAGCGCCGGTGACGCCTTCCTTCGGCTCCATCACAAGGGCTTCCCACTTGGATGCGCCTGCGGTGCGCGCAAGCAGGCGCACCTCGGGCGCATCGAAGCCCATGAGCTGCGCTTCCACGACCAGGTCGGCGCCCTTGCGGACCTTGCTATCGCCGGGCTGGACAAGGATGCGGTAGTAGGTTTGGCCGGAATCCTTCGGAGTCCCGGCCCAGAGCAGGCCGGCGCCGTAACCGAGCGGGCCGGGTCCGGCGAGGGTCAGCCAGACGAGGGCGGCGGCGCCGAGTGCGCCGGCGAGAGAGAGGCCAACGAGAGTCTGGCTGGGGACCAACCGATGGGGCGGAAAATCCCCGGCGCGGTCCAGCGCCTCCTCGGCAAGCAGGGCGCGGAAGGGGTTGCCTTCGTCCTCGCCGCCGGCGAGCGTGGCGAGGCGCTGATCAAAAGCGGGGTGGCGGCGTTCGGCTTCGCTCGCGGTACGGCGGCGGCTCACGCGCAGCCAGGGGAGAACCAGCCCGAAGATGAGGGCCAGGCCGATGGCGATAAAGAGCGAGAAACGCGCCCAGAAGAGGCTGGCTTCGGAAAAAGCGTAGCGGTTCGCGACCCAGGCGCCGGCCACGGTGCCCAACAGTGCAGCAAGCGCGATGGCCGCGGCGCCCAGGGCCCAGGCTTTCCAGCGCAGACGCTGCTCGAGGCTCGCGAGATACTCGTGGAATCTCTCGATCGGATTCATATGGCCTCCCTACTGTAATGATGACTGGCGACCCAGGCTTCCATCAGCCCCGCAAGCAGGGCGAAGGCCAGAATCCAGGGCCATAACTGCCAGCGCCGGGGTTCGGTCACAGCGCCCGCCGAGGTCGAAGCGCCGCGGTCCAGCGGAGCGCCCTGCCAGAGTTCAGCCGAATCCTCGGGCATGAGGGTGAGATCGGATTCGCGGCGGTCGATGTTGACGGAGACCAGTTCGCGGCGTCCGCCCGCGCGGCGGATCTCCCAGAAACCGGGCCGGTCGAGCGCGAGCGTGGCCTGGCGGGCGGATTCGGCCAGAGACAGCGCGCGGCTGCCATCAGGCCCGATCACTTCCACCGAGGCCCCGCCGCTTTCGGTTTGCAGGTCCAGCGCGGCATCGACGCTGAGCCTGGCGGCGCGTTCCTCGATACCGGCCAGCCAGCGGAGGGATTGCTCGATGAAGGGAACAAAGGCGGGGCGAAGGGGGAAGTCGTTCGCATCGTTGTCGAGCGTGGAAGCGAGAATGAGCACGCGTCCTTCGCCTTTGCGCCATTCCAGCAGCAAAGGTGCTCCCGTTGTGGCGCGGGCGACAACGGCGGCGTTTCCTGGCTGGATCTCGAACAACTGGAAGAAGCGGACTCCGTCCCAGCGGTCTGTTCGCGCGATGGCGGGGTGAGCGAGATCGGCCTCGCCGAGCGTGGAGAAGCGGTCGCCCGCGCGGGATTCGTACTGGCTGCCGCCGATCGCGAGGCCCGCAACGGGGACCTGGCCCACCGCGCTGGTGGCGGTCCCGACCGCGGAAAACAGGCCCTTACCGCGCTCGACATGCTGCTGGAGAGCGCTTTCAAGCGCGGGAGGCAGACGGCCGGGATCGGAAAGCATCACGGCGACGTATCGATCGAGATTTAGTGCTCCGGCGGAGGAGGCGGGCAGCACATCCAATGTGAAAAGGCCCGGGGCGGCCGTTTCGAGGGCAGCGCGAACGAAGACAGCCGATCCCGCCGATCGGGGTCCGTGCAAAAACAGGATGCGTTCTGGGTCGGCCCGCTCCACCGAGAATAAGTAATTGTCGTCCGCTGGCAGTCCATCCGGCTCGACGAAAGCGACCTCACAGCGGCTGAAACCGTAGGGCACATCCAAGCCCGTGAAGGCGGCGATGGCGCGCCCGTTAGCGGGGATGAGGACGGACTCGCGCGCGACGGCGCGCCCGTTGACACGCAATTCCAAGGTGCGCTTGGATTCGGGCGTGTTGTGGCCGGCCAGGGTTACCTCAACGCGCGACTGCTTCGGGTCCACAACGCGCGCGGGGGCGTTTACGCTCTCCACGGTCCAATTCGGTTCGTCGCGCTCGGCCGCGCGATGCAGAACGAGCGTGGTCCCGGGCTCGAGACGCAGTTCAGCGAAGCCGGGCGGCATGGAACTGCGTTGCAGGTCGCTGAATAGATGCACCTCGACAGGGACATTTGCGGTGCGGGCCAGGTTGCGAAGCGCGCCGGCCAGGTCGCCAAGAGAACTGCGCGAACCAGTGGTTTCGATCGACTCCAGCGCGGCGCGGAGGATGGCGGGGTCGGCTGTAGGCTCGTTCAAAAGGCGGGTGGTGGAAGCGAACGCGATGACCTGCGCGCGGGTGGCGCCGCGCACCTGTTCAAGAATCCCGCGAGCGGCTGACTTGGCGCGCGGCAGGCGGTCGCCGAAGCCCATGCTGGCGGACTCGTCCACGGCCAGCAGCAGGAGTTTGTCGCCGCCAAAGCCGGGCGGCACCGCGCTGGTGATAAATGGCCGTGTGAAGGCGAAAACGATCAGCGCGAGCAGAGCGAGCCGCATGGCGAGCAGGAGCAAGTAGTCCAGACGGCGCTGCCGGACCGAGGCGGACGTTGATCGCTCAAAAAACATGAGCGAGCTGAAATGTTGCGGCGTGGATTTGTGGCGCTTGAGCAGATGCAGGTACACCGGCAGCGCCAGCAGCCCGAGTCCGGCGAGAAACCATGGTGTGAGGAATCCCATCACAGTCTCCCCTGGCGAACAGTGAGATACTCGCGCAGTGCATCATCGAGCGGGCGGCCGGTTTCCAGCAGATGGTAACTGATGCCGGCGCCCTGGGCCTGAGACCGCATCGCTTCCAGGTGGGCGTCGATCCTGGCCGGGTAGGCTCCTGCGGCGTATTCGGGCGACACCTCAAGCTCCTGCCCGGTTTCTAGGTCGATCAGGATGCGGGGGCCTTCAAGCGAGGGACGTACCTCGGCGGGGTCGAGGATATGGAAAAGGATCACATCATTGCCCCGGTGGCGCAGGGGCGCGACGGTGCGGATGATCTCCTCGGGCGGCGCAAAGAAATCGGAAAGGACAAGCACAATGCCGCGCCGCCGGAGCATCTCCTGGAACAGAAAGAACGGCTTGGCGAAGTCGGTGCGGTGGCCGGGCTCGGCATGGTCGATGCCGTAAAGCACCTTCAGCCAGGTGCCTTGGCGCGAGGAAGGCTCCACGTAATCGCGTACTTCGTCGTCGAAGCCGATGAAGCCGATGGCGTCGCGCTGCTTATGGGCGAGGTACGCCAGCGAGGCGGCCAGAAACCGCGCGTAGTCGATCTTGCTCACGCCGGTGGACTGAAAGCGCATGGAGGCGCTGCGGTCGAGCAAGATGGTGACGCGCGTGTTGGTCTCGCCGCGATACCGCTTGAGATAGAGGCGGTCGGCGCGGGCGAAGACGTTCCAGTCCACGTAACGAAGATCGTCGCCGGGCACGTAAGGGCGGTACTCAGCAAACTCCTGGCTGAAGCCGAAGTCGGGCGAGCGGTGCAACCCGGAGATGAAGCCGTCGACGACAGTCTTGGCGGTCAACTCCAGGTTGGCAATGCCGGCGAGGATCTTCGGATCGAGGAATCGCTGGAACATGCGTGTTTCCTAACTAGTGGGCACGGGCCGGGCCTCGAGCAGGCGGGTGAGGATGTCGTCGGGAGTGAGGCGGTCGCTCTCAGCCTGGAAATTGAGCAGGATGCGGTGGCGAAGGACAGCGCGCATCAGGGTCGTCACATCCTGGTAGGTCACGTGGTGGCGGCCATGCATGAGCGCACGCGCCTTCGAAGCGAGCACGATATTCTGAATGCCGCGCACGCTCGCACCGAAGTTCACATATTTCTTAACGAAATCCGGCGAGGAAGGATCCGTGACGCGCGTCGCTCGCACCAGAGCTACCGCGTAACGCGCGATGTCCTCCGATATCGGCACCATCCGCACAAGCTGTTGGAACTCGAGAATCTCTTCGGCGCTCGTCACTGGCTGCGGAGTGGCTTTCGCCGTAGTCGTCGTCAGGCCGATCACCCTGAGTTCGTCCTCGGGTCCAAGGTAGTCGAGAAGGGTATTAAAGATGAAGCGGTCGAGCTGCGCCTCGGGCAGCGGGTAGGTGCCCTCCAGCTCGATCGGGTTTTGCGTCGCAAGCACGAAGAATGGCGCGGGCAGGTTGTAGTGGTTGCCGCGCACGGTGCAGCTCAGCTCCTGCATGGCTTCGAGCAGCGCGGATTGAGTCTTCGGCGGAGTCCGGTTGATTTCGTCCGCGAGCACTATGTTGCCGAAGATGGGCCCAGGGACAAAGGTCCAGATGCGGCGGTTGGTCCCGGGTTCCTCTTCGAGGATGTCGGTGCCCGTGATATCGGAGGGCATCAGGTCGGGCGTAAACTGAATCCGCTTGAACGCCAGGCCGAGCGTCTGCGCCATGGTACGCACGAGCAGCGTTTTGGCGGTGCCCGGCAGGCCGGTGATCAGGCAATGGCCGCCCACGAACAGCGCGATCATGAGCTGTTCCAGCACTTCCTCCTGTCCGACAATCACCTTGCGGACTTCGCGCACGATGGCCTCTTTCACCTGCTGGAAGCGTTCGACGCGGGCTTTCAATGTGGTCAGATCGATTTCGCTGGTCATGGTTTATTGCTTCGTTCCTTATTAATCTCCAGCAGGAGTTTCTGCGCCGGGCGGAATCCGGGCGCGTGCTCGAGCGAGTGAAGTATGTGCTCTTCCGCTTCCGGGACGCGTTTCAACGCAAAGTGCACGCGGGCCAAATCATAATGCGCGGTGGCCGGATCGGTGGGTGTGAGAGCGACGACGGCGGCGTACTCTTCGGCGGCGCCCGCCCAGTCGCCCGCCTCCGCGCGCAGGTCGCCGAGCTTCTTATGCAGCGGCTCATCCTTTACCGGATAGATCCACAGCAGGCGTTCGAGAGCCGCGCGGGCTTCGGCGGGATGGCCAAGTTCTTCTTCGAGTTCGGCGAGTTTTTTCAGCGATTCCGGATTGCGCCCGCCATGCTGCACGTAATCCCGAAGCTCCTTCGCGGCCGAAGCCTTGTCCTCGAGCGCCAGGAAAGAGAGGGCCCTCGCTTCATAGACGTTGCCCTTGTCCACATAGTCGGGATAAAGCGGCTTGAGCTCTGCCGCGATCTTCAGCGCATCCTCGTGGCGCTTCTCCATCCGCGCCTTGGTGACCTCGGGAGCGCGCTTCAGATACTCCTTATAGCCTCGGACGGAGGTTCCATGCTGCTCTTCGAGCCAGGCGAAAAACTGTTCGTCGAACTCCTCCGGCTTCAGACCCAGCACGCGCTCAATGACCGCGACGGTCGGCTCCGCCTTCGTGTACGCCTCGAGCATCTCCATCAGCTTGCCCCAGCCCCAGCGTTCATTCACGTAGTCGCAGAAGCGGCCGGCCTGGAAGTAGCTCACTACGACCTGGCCGGGGTACTCGGGACGGATAAAGCCGCGGTCGAGCTTCGCCACCGGCAGCAGTTTCTTCTCGGCCATCGCCCAGAGGATCTGCGGTGTGACTCGCTCGCCCCATTCCGGATTGACGGCCGTTTCTTCATGGACCGCGAGGCCCTCGGTGAACCAGCGCGACACGCGGTGATTCGTACGGTGGAGCGTGAACACGTGGCTGAGTTCGTGCCACAGAGTGCTGGCCCAATGGTAGGAGCCCGGTTCGCGGCCTGAGGGGCTGTCCATGGCGATGGACATGACAAAGGTCACGCCCAGCGCGCCCAGGCCCGGCATCCCCATCGTGCGTACGGCGAAGTCCTCATGCAGCGGGTAGAACTCGATTTGCACGGGGCCGGGCAGCTTCACGTTGTATTTCTTCTCGAACACGGCGATCGCGCGCTCGGTCTCGCGCTCGACGTACGGCCGCAACAGAGCCGCCTCGCTCTTATGGAGGCGGAGAATGGCGTTCTTCGTACGAATCGTTTCGTAATTGCGCAGGCTGTCGAGGAGTTTGAGACTGTTGGCGGTCGCGGCATTCCGGAAGCCATTCTCGTAGCACTGCTCCAGCAGTTCCTGGGCTTCGCGGTCCTTGCCGACGCGCATCAGGTTGATGCCGAGTTCCGAGCGCGCAGCCCAGTTGTCGGGTTCGATTGCGATGGCCCTCTGGTACAGCTCGATCGCCTCTTCATAGCGGCGGTTGAGCACGTGCCAGTGGGCGATGCGGGCGTAACCCCGGCCATAGGCGGGGCTGGCGTCGTGCATCTTCTTGAGCCAGGGCGACTCGGGCTTGTCCGCCAGCAGGTCGATGGTGGCGTGCACGGCCATGGCGTCGAGGGCATGCGAATCCAGCGCCAGCGCCTTGTCCGCCTCCTCTCGCGCGCGCTCAAAGTCGCCATCTTCCAGGACCAGGCCGGCAATCAGTTCTTGCGCTTCAACCAGCTTCGGATCACTCTCGATGGCTTGCCGGGCGAGGTCGATCGCGCGGCGGTCGAATCCTTCGCTGAGGGAAACGGCCAGGCCCAACAGCGCGCCCGCATGGTCCTTCTTGAGTTCCAGTGCTTCCTGGAAGAGCTGGCCCGATTCCGTCACGTTGAAGCGCTCGAGCAACAGCCTCCCCCAGCGGACGCGTACTTCCGGGTCTTTCGGCTGTACCTTCACCGCCGACCGGAACACCGCGCCGGCCTCTTCATAGCGTCCCAAGCCCCAAAGACCTTCGGCCATCCCGGCCGGATTGAAGGAATCGAGGAGCTTCGTGAAGCAGGCCGTGGCCTCTGCGCCGCGGCTGAGCTTGCGCAGCTTCCAGCACTCGTCCGCGGGAGCGGCGAACGCAGTGAACGCCAATAAAACCAGGGGCAGCAGGCGCATCATTGCTCGAGCTCCTCTTGCAGTTGCGCAAGCTCGATCAACAGCGCGCTGAGCTGTTTGCGGTATTCCGGCTCCGGCATCGCCGCCTTTTCGTACTTCAGCTTGTCGATCGCCTGTTCGATCTCTTCCTTGCGCACCAGCAGTTTCTGCTTCGCCGGATCTCGCAGCGCCTCCTGAATCTTGCCGAACCGGACCACCTGGAAGCCCGCCGCCAGCAGTCCCTGCCCGTTCTCGGGCGAAGGGGCGCGCACGGCCTCGCGCACGCCGGTGTCCTCCAGCATCGCGTGTTCCGTGGCGAGCCGCTGCTGCGTCTTGTAGAAGTCCGTTGTCTTTCGGTCGGCGTAGCGGTAGGCCTCCAGCGCACTCACCGTGCCGCTCTTGTCGGTGTCGGCGTTCGCGTCGCGGAACGCTTCCACCCAATACCGCGGAAACACCACCGCATTCTTCTCCATGCCCGAGCGTGTCGCGCTGACGAGCACCCGGTTCTCGCGCTTCAACGCCTCAATCGCCCCGCCGCTCGCGCTCGTGGCCAGCACCACAAGCTGACGTGCGGGTATGCGGTCCAGCCACGCGCCCAGTTCGGTCCCCGTCACATCCGGACCGGGGATGTTGAACTTGTATTCGAGTTGATCCCACGTGCCATGGCCGATCAGCGTGAGGACGAAGGCATCGTCCCGCCTGGCGCCAGCGGCAACCTGGTCCAGCGCGGCCTTGATCGCGGTCTTCGTGGCCTGCGCTCCGGAAAGAGTTTGAACCTGCACGTCCTCGCCCGCCGCCAGCTTCTGCATATCGGCAACCAGCGCAGCGAACCGCGATTCATATTCCGGCTGGCCGCCCAGCCCGCCCACGACCACATGCCAGGTCGCTCCTGGAAGCGCAGCCGCAAGCAACAACCCAAAGATCACAGCCCTCTTCACACCGCCCCCCAGCGCCGCCGCAGCAGCCACTCCGCGGCCTTCAATCCCGCCAGCAGCAGGAACATGAGCGGTACATCCCACAAATCGTGCGTCTCGCGGACCGATAAGCCCGCCTCACTGAAGTCGATCTCATCCACCAGATCGCCTGCGTTCTTCACCGTGAAATACCGCCCGCCCGTCTGTGTGGCGAGCCGTTCCAATAGCTCACGATTCTGCTCGGTGCGGAAGTTTTCCGCCACTCCGTCCTCTCGCCGGAACGTCGCCACATCGCGCCCAATCTCGCGTTCGCCGCGGTGCGCAACCATTTCCACCAGGTACGATCCCGGCTCGCCCGCCTGCCATTCGGCCGCGTACTGGCCGGGCGTCTGTGGATCAGGCAACAGGGCCACGCTGTCTGCGAGCCCACCCGGCCCCAGCAGACGCGCTTCCGCCGTTGCATCGGCGAGCGGCAGATAGTTATTGTCCCGGATATCGGCGCGCAGCTGAATCCGGGCGGCATCGCTGATCACTGTGCTGCTGGTGAGCGCGGTGACACGCCCGCGCGTGTCGGCCGCAAGCCAGCGCAGCATCTGCTGCCAGAAACGTTCGTGCGAGGTGTCCTTCGAATCCTGGAGCATCTGCCATTTCCAGGTCCCTCCCGTGGCCAGAACCGCCACGCGCCCACGCCCGTAATTCTGCGTCACCAGCAGCGGCGAACGGCGGCCCGTTCCCGGGTTGTACTGCGCCAGCACCATGGCGCCGGGTTTTGGCGAACCCACCTCGTGATAGTCGCCCAACGGAGGCAACGACTTCCAGCGCGCCGCGTTCTGCGCCAGGTTGTCTTCGAGCCGCGTGATCAGGCTGTCCATGCCGCGGTCGGTCAGTTCCGCCTTCGCCGGTTCACGATGAAACGTCGTCTTCCGCGCTGGCAGGTTGACCGGCAGCATTTCCGACACCGGCGTCGCCTGCCACCCGCCTTCGCCAAACGAAGCGCGCCCGCCGAGAAACAGCACGCCGCCTCCGCGCCGGTCGGCGAATTCGCGAATCAATGCCTGTTGCGGCCCGCTGAAATAGGCGGCTTCCACCGTGCCGATGATCAGCGCTTCATAGGCGAATAGTTCATCCACGCTGCCGGGGAAACCATCCGCCAATTCACCTGGCTCCGCGATCCCCTGGCGGTAAACTTTGTTCTGCGTCGTGCGGAGGATGCTGACCAGTTCGAGATTCTTGTCTTCCTCCACGGCGCGCCGAATGAACTTCATCTCCCACCGCGGTTCGCCTTCGATGTAGAGAATCCGCGGGCGCCGGTCCTCCACGTTTACCAGCCGGGTCGCGGTGTTGTTGGCGCGATTTGTTTCGGCCTCCTGTGGCTCCACCGTGAATTGAAACGCCCGCGCACCGGGTTCGCCGCTCTGAAAGGAGATCGTCTCGATGGTCTGTTTTCCGTCGGCATCCAGCCGGATCTGGCGCGAAGCCAGCACCTTCTGCCCGTCGCGCACGGTCAGCGTCGCCGCCCCGCCCGCGAACCCATGCTGGCGGATCGTGACATACGCGTTCAGCTTCGTACCCGGCAGCGAACGCGCCGGCACCTGCACCGCGAACACCTCGATGTCATTCACGGGCTTCTCGCGCCCCACGCCAATCGTATGTACCGGCAGCCGCGCGGCGCGCAGTGACGCAATGGTTTCCTGATCCAGCCCGCCATCGTTGTCCGCGCCGTCGGACACCAGTACGACCGCCCCAATCGGCAATGTCGAAGCCTCGCCGGCGGCCGCCTTCAGCGAGTCCCCCAGCCGCGTGGCCGGCTCCACCGCATCCACCGCGCCCAGATCCTCCACGCGCTTCAGGCCCGAACCCGCGGCATAGAATCGCACCGGGTACTTCTCGCGCAGCTTCTCGACAAGCCCGCCATCCAGCGCCGCTTTCGCCACATCCAGACGCCGGCGCCCGTCCTCTTCCAGCGCCATGCTCAGCGAGTTATCCACCACCACCGCAACCACGTTTTGTTGCGAACGCAACGTGGCGACGCTCAACGCCGGCTGCCACAACATCAGCAGCAGCAGCGCCACAACGGCGCACTGCAGACCGGCCAAAGCGGAGGCGCGCAGTGTCCCTTGCCACTTTTCCCGCCGCCGCAGGAACAGCCATAACAGGTAGCCCGCCGCTCCGGCTGTCAGCAGCGCCAGCAGCCACACAGGCCACCCGCTGAGAAACACGAACGTCCCCTTGCGGTACATCGCCCAAGGGTATTTGAGAAGGAATTCGAACATGGAAGGGTGGCGGGTGCTCTCCTAGTGGGTCATCGCGTAGATGATGTTGTTGATGGCCACGCGATAGGCCAGCGACGCATATTTTTCGGGGTAGCGCGGATGATCCGCCCATTCCCAGGCGTCACCCAGGTCCATATTGTGGCAAATGGCCATCACGACACGGCCCCGCTCGTCGCGCATGGCACGCCAGCGCGCTTCAAAACCGTCGTACTCGTGGGTCTTGTCGAAGGGGAAATTCACAATGCCCGGGACCTGAAAGCGCTCGCTCAGGTCGTACAGCACGTGAAAGATCGGGTCGTCGTCGGCCAGGTCTTCGATGGTACGGTCCGGGAATCCCCGCTGAATACTGTTCATGAAAACGCTCCACTCGAACGTGCCATGAAAGTCATCGGACATCAGAAAGCCGCCCCGGTCGGTGTACTCCCGCAGTTTCTTCGCCTGAGCTTCGGGCAGATCCCAGTGGCCCGGTTCGACGACGTACACGAACGGGTAGTTGTAGATATCGTCACTGACCAGATCCACCACATGCTCCACCGCTTTTGTGTGAATCCGCGTCAACCGGCGCAGGCCTTGCAGGAATGTGCGGTCCGCCTTGGGATAATCCACGCTCCACGAACCCCGCATCGCCCACATCCCGCTGGCCCTCAACGACGGATACCGCAGCCTCGCCCAAACGAACTCCGTCTTCTCCGCCGCATCCGAGGGCAGCACAATCATGTCATCGTCGTCCTCGCGGAAGATCTCGCGGATCCGCCGCTGGCCATACAGCGCGGCCGCAAGCATTGTCAACAGGATCACAGCGGCCAGGATGGACCGGTGGCGCATTAGCCCTCCCCTCGTTGGCACAAGGATATCATTTCGCCCTTCCCTGTTGGATGTAAGGTCTGATGCCTAAGACGCATCAACTGGGCCTGGGGTTATGGAGAAAACGAAAGCGGCGCCCCTTGCCAGGACGCCGCATCGCAGGCGTACCGCCCAGGCGGGATTATGCCGCCAGTAGACCGCGTAGATTCCAGCCGCAGATCACACTAGCCTCGAACTTGTTGTTGTTCGGCCCCTGCCAGTGCGTCTCCAGGCTCACCGCGCCCTTGTACCCGTCGCGCATGAGCGCGGCAATCTGGCCCTTCCAGTCCACCCGGCGGGTGCCCACCGGCCCCCACACCGGAGTATGGCCTTCCATGTGGCAATCTTTCGCATGAACATGCACGATGCGGTTCTTTGGCAGCAGATCGTAGCCCGCCGGGAATGGATCCTCGCCGGCCACCAGCATGTTCGCCGGGTCCCACACCAGTTGCAGGTTCGGGTGTTGCACAGCGTCCAGAATCACTTTCGCCTCGGCGGCGGTGCCCACGTTGCACGCATGTTCGTTTTCCAGGCCGATGATCACGCCGTGCGGCTTCGCCTGGTCCGCGAGCTTCGTCACCGCTTCGCACACGGCATCCACGCACTTCTCCGGCTCCACCGTGCGCCAGTAACTGAACACGCGGATGATCTTCGCCCCGGTCATCTCCGTCAGTTTGAGCGCACGCTCCATCAGCGCGGGCTGCGTTTCGAAGGTGTGTTTCGAGGCGAACACGTCCTGCTGAAAGCGCGTATCCACCTCCGGTCCGCCCGGCAGCACGCACTTCAGCAGCGGCGAGGCGATCGAAAGCACCTTCATGTTGCGCGCGTTGATCAACTCCATCGCGCGCTTCACCTCACCGTCGCTGAGGTCCATGATGTTCTTGCCCCACACGACCCGCAGTTCGGCTCCCGTCATGCCGATGGCGGCCATGGCGTCGAGCGCGGGCTCCAGGTCGGGAGTGAATTCGTCGGTGATTGCGGCTAGTTCGAGTTTCGGTTGCATGGAACTTACTTCTTGACTATACCCAAAGGCTCGGCCCCCTTGCCTTCGGTCACCAGCAGGCGCCGGTTCACGGGCGGATTCGCGATGCGCTGCTTCGCGCCGCTGGGCCACTCAATCTCGAGTGCCGCAATGCGAGAATCCCTACCGAGCCCGAAGGTTACGGCCAGATCGCTCTGGCTCAAATACGAAGAACCCGAATGCACCATGCGCCATTGTCTGCCCGACGCGCTATCCACCCGCACCACCGCCCCGATGCCGTTCCGGTTCGACTTCGCCCCCCGCAGCCGTACCGAAATCCAATTGTGCTTCGCCGTGTTAGCGTCGTTGCGCAGTAGATAAGCCGGCCCGTGGTTCGTGGTGATCAGTACATCCAAATCGCCGTCGTTGTCGAAGTCGCCGTACGCCGCCCCGCGCGCCACGATCGCCCTCCCCAGGTCCGGCCCCAGCTTCGCCGTCACCTCCTCGAACTTGCCCTTACCCAGATTCCTGAACAAGTGCGGCGGCTGTGCGAAGCTCACCTTCGGCTGCACCCGGCTGATCTCTTCGTCGATATGCCCATTGGCCGCGAACAGATCGATCCAGCCGTCCAGGTCGTAGTCGAAGAAAAAGACCCCGAACGCCAGCGTCAACAGCGACGCGCGCCCCACCGTCGATCTCGGCGCCTCATCCACGAACAGCCCGTTGCCTTCGTTGTGATACAGCCCCACCATCTGATTCGAGAAATTGCCCACGGCCAGATGCGGGCGCCCGGAACGGTCGTAGTCCGCCGCGTCCACGCCCATCGCGCCTCGCGCCACGCCGTCCTCGCCAAATGCGACCCCCGCCGACACGCCCTCCTCCTTGAACATCCCGTTCTTCTGGTTCATGTAGAGCTTGTTCGGCTGCGTGTCGTTGGCTACAAACAGGTCCGGCCAGCCGTCCTGGTTCACATCCAGCACCGCCACACCCAGGCTCTTGCTTGTCGCGTCGCCCACGCCCGCCTTCTGGCTCACATCCTCGAACTTGCCGTTGCCCAGGTTGCGGTAGAGCTTCGAAGAGGCGCCCCGGTAGCTCTCCGGCGTGCAATAGGACTTCGTGGAGCCATCCAGCGAACACCACAAATCGCCCTTCTGCGACCATTGCACGTAGTTCGCGACAAACAGATCCAGCCGGCCATCGCGGTCGAAGTCCAACCACGCCGCGCTCGTGCCGAAGTTCGCGTTCGCGATCCCCGCTGCCTTCGTCACGTCCTGGAACTTGAACCCGCCCATATTCTTCAGCAGCCGGTCGCCTTCCAGCGCCGTGATATACAAATCGTCGCGCCCGTCGTTATCGAAATCGCCCACCGCCACACCCAGCCCGTAGATCTCCACATCAAGGCCGCTGCCCTTCGTCACATCCGTGAACGTTCCATCGCGGTTATTGCGGTAGAGCGCCGACGTGGACCTGCGCCCCGCGCGCGGCGTCCAGTCCCGGCTGTTGATCAGCACAATATCAAGCCACCCGTCGCCATCCGCGTCCACAAACGCGCACCCCGAACCCATCGTCTCCGGCAGCCACTTCTTGCCGGCCTTCCCCGCATTGTGCCGGAACGCGATGCCCGCCGCCTTGGTGACATCCGTGAAGCGCGGAGCGGTTTGCGCCGCCGCCACGGCGGCCGTGATCAGAATCAGAAGAAGTCTCATGGCAGGGGAATGCTCTCGTGTTCGTGAATCGCCTGGCGTTCGTTGTTGTCCTCGGGACTCACCATCCGCCGCTTCGCCGTGATCGCCTGCGCCGACTCATCCGCCTTGAACCTCCGGAAGAGACGCTCGTGCTTGCGCATCCTCTCCATATCGCCCAATCCGCGGTACGCCAGCATCAGGCTGTAATGCGCCTGCACATCCTCCGGGTCCACCGCCAGCACCGCCCGGAACGCCCGCGCCGATTGGGCGTAGTCCCTCTGTAAGAACAAAAGCCGGCCCAATTGATTTTGCACCACACGGTCGCGCGGATACTGCCCCGTCACCTGACGCAGCAGCGCGATCGACGCCTCGTATTCGCCCGCCGCCTTCTCCACCAGCGCTAGAAAGTACTGTGCCCGCGCCAGTCCCGGGCTTAGCTTCAGCGCGCGCTCCAGCAGCGGCCGCGCCTCTTCCGTCTCGCCTTCCTGGATCAAGGCCCGCGCGATGTTTACCCAGCCATCGGGATAGTCGGGGTCCGCCTCCGTCACCTTGCGGAACGCGTATTCGGCCCCTTTCAGATCGCCCTGCAGCAGCAGCCCGATTCCCCAGTCGTTCCAGCGTTCGCGGTCCAGCGTGCGCACCAACGGAAGCCATTCTGGCTCCGCGCCGCGCGGCCCCAATTCCAGCTTCGTCTCCGCCTGCGCCAGCGTAACGATCGGCAGTGCCGGAATCCGCCCCTTCACGCCGCCCGCCACGTTCGCCGGAATGTTCTCCGGCGAATAATCGTACTCCCGGCTGTCGTAATGCAGGCTCACCAGCCGCGGATCCTGCCCCGGCGCCGCGTGCCCCGCGTAGGCGAATCGTGTGTACTGCCACGAGAACTTGCGGTGGTGGAGCTTCGCCGTCAGTGTAATCGGCCCCTCAGCATCCTGCGGGATCTTCATCCGGTACCGCACTACGTCCGCCGCCCCCGGCGGTATCAACCGCACATACAGCAGGCTGCGCGCCTGCCACGCATTGCGTTTGTCAATCGGATTCCCGTCGCCATCCAGCATCAAGGACCGGTAAAAATGCGCCCCCGGATCCACCGGTCCCCGCCCCTCGTCCTCCACCCGGCCGCTCCAGAAAACCGTCCGCCCCTTCGCGTCCCTTCCCACCAGTTCCAGCCAGACGTCGAACGCATCCACCGTGCCGCCGGGGAAAAAGTGTCCGATCTTGCGCGTGCGCACCACCACATCCACCCGCACCGTGTCGCCGGGCCGGAACCGAGTCCCCGCTTGATCCAACGGCGCAGCTACCTTACCCACCTCGCGCAGGAAGACCGGCGCGGCCGTGTCCGCCTCCTCGCCGACAGCGAACGTCGTCATCGCCTCCTGCGGCCGGTCGCCTGCCCGTCGCACCATCTGCAGGCCGCCGCCTTCCTCGGCCGGGGAGGCCGCGAAAATATCCACGGTTATAAACCCCGATTTCAAAAAGCCCTCGGCGGCCTTCAGTTGCGTCTCGTCTCCATTGACAAACGGAACCGCCGTGTTCGCCGTCGCAAACCGGTGCGAATGCACCATCCCGTTCCGGTGACCGGGGTCTCGCGAAGGAACCAGCGGCATATGGCAGTCCGCGCACGTTTGCGGTTTCGCCGGGTAATAGAACGAGCGCGCTCCCTGCCCCGAAACCCCGCTCGCCTGCCAGTTATCGTAATCGTTAAATCCCCGCAGCCAGCGGTAATGATTGACGGGCTGATCCAAATGCACTTTGTGGCAAGCCGCGCAGAATTCGGCGGAATCTTCGCGCATAAACGGCTTAATAAACGTTCGCCGGTGCGGCTCGGGATCCAGGTGTGTCAACAGCCGGTCCAGCGCCCGCATATACGGGTTCCGGCTCGCCGCCAGTTCGTGCAGCTTCGGGTACTCCAACGTGAACCCGCCATTGCCCATACTGCTGTCCACATGCACGATCGAGTGGCACGACACGCAGCCCAGCCCCGTATGCGCCTCCGCCGTTTCGAGTTGCTCCCTAACCGGCTGCTCCCACTTGCCGGAAAAAAGCATCGCGTGGTCGTGACATCCCGCGCACCATTTACTACTCTGAGTGCCGGAAATATCCTGCATGTGTTCAATTGATTTCCTGTAAAACTGGTTATTAAACGACGACAAATGATGCATCGAAGAGCGCCACTGCTCGTAAATAGTTTTATGACATTCGCCGCATAATTGCGAGTCCATGAAGAACTCCGCCGGCACCGTCCCCTTCACATTCGTTCGCGCCGCCGAAGGCCAGAACGGCGACTGCGGCCCCCCGCCCTCCTCCTCCATCGACTCTGGCGCTTCCTCCGGATTCCGGATTCGCTCTGAAGGGTCCGGCCACATCGCGCCCACGCTCATCGCCACCACCGCGAACGCCGCCCCCGCCCCAAACGCCCACTTCAAACCCGGCCACCGCACCGCCGGGATCAACAAAGCCACTCCCGCAAAACTCACCAGCACATGCGCCCATAGCAGCCACCGGAACTCGAGCAACGCCCCCGTCCACGCCAGCGCGCCCCCCAGCGCCGCCCCCGCAAACAGCACCGCCGCCGCGAGCTTCGCCCGCTGCCGCAGCTCCACTGACCGCCACAGCAGCCACGCGAACGCCCCCGCCGCAGCCGCGCCCAGCGCCAGATGCGCCAGCACGTTCGCCATGTAAAAGATCGTTGGCGAGGCGAACGCCAGCAGGTAAAACGAATTCAGCAACAGCGCCAGCCCCAGTGCTGCCGCCACGCGCTTTGCCGTCATCGCCCCCCTCCCCGCTGCGTCCCGTCCGACGCCAGCGGCCGCAACAGCCGCAGCGCCCGTCGTGTATTCCACTTCGCCCGGTACTCGCGCAATTCCTCGCTCTCCGGGTACCGCTGATGCGCCGGATACGGATAGCTCTCCATCCCATGGAACGGCAGCGGCTCCACGGTCTGAGAGAAGGCTGTATTCGCGTCCCGGTCCTTCGCCCAACCCACGACCTTCAACAGAAAATCGCGCTTCCACCCGGTGGGCAGCGGCGGCAGCGTCCCGGCCTCATACTCCAGCCGCAACTCGTCGCCCGACCCGAACACCACCAGTTTGTTATCCGAAGCCCGCAGCAACTCCGCCACCGGCCCGTAGCGCGTGTACATGCCCGGCGTCGGATTCCACAAAGAAGCCATCAGCGGCTGGCCGTAAAAAAACATTTCCGGCTGTTTTCGTTGTGGATGAATCAGCGTCCGCGCAAAACCCCGGAACCGCAGGCCCGCCCGCGCCGGCTTCAGCGCCGTCAGCCGCGCCTCCGGCTCGCCCGCGTCTTCACTCAGGAAGATCTCGTCCCAGAACACGCACAAATTCGTCACAATCCGCAGTTCCCGCCGCTCCCCGATGAACTTGCCCGTCAAATCCACCGCGATCGTCTTCGGCTTACCCGCCGGCATGCCCATGTCTTCGATCACCGTCACCCATTCTCCGCGTTCGTCCTTTGCCTGCAAATACGGAGGAACCAGCCCTGCGCGCGTTTCCTGCGCCTGCGCCAGGAAGGTGCTGCCATCGGCCCAATCCACCCACCCATGCAGAATCAGCACCGCGCGGTTCGCCTGCGCCGCGCCCCTGAAATCCAATTCCAGCGTGTGCATCGCCGCCACGCCTTGCAGGTTGTGTTCGAACCCATCGGGGTACCGGCGGTCACGCCGCCGCACCCGGTCCGTCACGTCGCGCCGCCCATCCTCCAGCGCCTGCCGCGGATACACCTTCTCGCGCGCCCCAAACAGCCGGAACTCCGGAAACGGCGGCGCCTTCCACTTATCGTTCGTGAACACCTCCATCCCGGCCGGATGGTCCACCGCGATCAGCTCTACCTCATCCACATAGCTGACCTCGCTCAACTCCTCCGTCACGCGCACCTCATACCCCCCGCCGCGCGGCTTCAGCCGCGAACCGTCGATCCAGATGTACTCATCATGGTCCACCGGAAAGTAGGTGCCATCGCCCGCCGCCGCGCCCAGCGGAGCCACGCCCAGCACGTCCGTGATGTATTCGAACTCGCGCCCGTTCCACGTCCAGATCAATGGACAAGAGCCCGACAGCCGCTGCGCCTCCTCATAACGGTATGCCGCGCCCGCCTTCTGCCGCATTTCGTTTTGGATCAGCCCGTTCGGCCAGGTGATGCGCACCGTCTCCGCCAGCGGCTCGCCGCGCATACCGAACAGCAGCGGCACGCCGCGGTACGTCTGCTTCTGATACAGAAGCCCCGCCTTCACCTCCACTTCCGCCCCCGGCGCCAGTTTCAGGTTCTTGATACCGGCCAGTTGCACGTTGAGCCAGTTGCCCATTCCTTCGGTCTGGTTCAACGCCCGCTGCACGCGCCCCTGCTCCGTCACCCACGCCACATCGACGCGGCCATCGCCGTCGAAGTCGGCGGCGGCATACACCGTGCCCGGCAAAAGCCCGTCCACCTGCACCGCGCCGCCCCACCGGCCTTCGCCCAGGCCGCGCGCCACGCCCCGTGCCGTCACCACATCCAACAGCCCTCGGTTCGCGAAGTCGCCCAGCGCCCCGGGCCGCCCCGGCCATCCGGTCTGCCGGAAACCGGCAGCCTCATTCAGCGCCGCGCCCTCGGCCCACAAAAGATCCGGACGTCCGTCGTTGTTGACATCCGCCGCCTTCAACTGCGCCGCCCCCGCCGGCAGGGCCTCGATCGTCACCGCCTCATACTGCGCCCCCAGCCGGTCGCGATACCAGACGCCGGCCCGGTCCTTGTAGGAAACGATCACGTCGTGCGCCTTCGTGTCCGGCGTCACCCGCGTCACGACACCCGACACCGCCTCGCCCGGCCCGAAGGGAAAATCCCCGGACCGGTCCGCGAATCCCGCCTGGCCCTGGTTTCGCAAAAGCACGCTTTTCTGCCCCAGAAGCAGCAAATCGAGGTCATAATCGTGGTCAAAATCCACCCAAACCGCCGCGTTGAAGCCCGCGTCGGGCATTTTCGCGCCGTGCCTTCTGAACGTGCCGCGCTCGTTCCGGAACAACAGCGGCCCTTTGTGCGTCACCACGCACAAATCCGCCCAACCATCGTTGTCGAAGTCCCCCGCAGCCACGCTGACCACGTATTCCAGGCCCTCCAGGGCCGGCTGCCGGGACGGGGTCATCCCCTTCAAATACACCGCCACGCCCCGCGAACTCGCCACCACCAGATCTGCCAGCCCGTCGCCGTCCACATCCATCACTTCGAGTTGCGCCGACGCCGGATCGGTCTCCCCCGCCGCCGGTTCCGCCGCCGCAAACCGCGGCGCCGCAGCCACGCCCGCATCCTTCGACCGCCCCGACTCGATCGCCTCCACCAGTTCCGAGTACATGCTCCATTCCACGTCCTCGTTGCCCGCCCCGGCGGCCTCCTGCCGCTTGCGCAGATCCTGGAACCGGGCAAACTCGCGCTTGGCTCCCTCCGCCTTGCCCGACTGCCGGTAAGCGTTGAATAATTGAAAATGGGGCGCGGCGAAATATGGATCTAATCTCGCCGCCAATTCGAATTTCTTTAGCGCCTCGTCCCCGCGATCAGCCAATTTATACAAAACGCCCAGGTTGTATTGCGTGATCGGCTCCGCCGGGTCCAACTGCGCCATCCGCTCCAACTGCGCGATCGCCCGCTCCGTCTCACCCAGTTTCTTCAGCTCGATTCCAAGGTTGAACCAGGTGTGCGGCAGCGACGGATCCGCCTTCTGCACCGCCTCCAGTTCCCGCATCCCCTCTTCCGTACGCCCCGCCCGCAATAGCGCCAACCCATAATTCAGACGGTCCGGCAGCGACTCCGGACGCAGCGCCCACGCCGCCCGCAACTGCTCCGCCGCCTCTGCCTGCGTCGTGGGGTTCTCGTAAAATGCCTTGCCCAGCGTCCTCGCCCGCACCAGACGCTCGTCCAATGCTCCTTCACCGCTGCCCTGCCCGAGTACGACAAACGCCAGCGCCACCGTCCCTGCCAGCGCCGGGAACCAGCCCCAGTTCTTCATTCTGACAATTGAGCCACAGCGGCCACTTTGGCGCAATAGCATCAATACACTAGCGGTAAGAATGAAGACAGGAAGGGGCGAAACCGGCGCCCCGGCTTCGCCCCTTCCCGGTGGACTTACTGCACCAGGATTGTCGCCCGGTTCGACAACACGGGCTGAGGCGTCACACCCGCGGGCGGTATCTGCGACACCACCACTTCCGCCGTCCCGGCGACTCCGGCCGGCACGGTCAGCACCACCCGGTTCAGACCCGCAACCCCCGGCCAGGCTGTCGCCCGAACGCCGGTCGCGGCCCTGCCTCCAATGCTCACTTGCAACGGTCCGGCCACCATCGCCTCGGGATCCGACGGCGCGTATTCGCCCGTCGTCAACCCCGGCAGCACCTGGCCCAGACCGGTCATCAGCAGCGCGATCGAGTCCCCGGCCTGCGCCGGATTGCCCGGCCCGATCAGCGACATGTCGCTGACCCGAAACGCAATCGCCCCCACTTCGTCGAAGTAGAGAACCGGTGCGATCTGCTGGACCGTCAAAACCGCCTCCATGCCCGGGCCGTTCGAGTTGCTCACCACGACCGGATGGTCGCCCGCGGACACCCCCGCCGGCACCTGCGCGACGATGAAGTCCGTCGGAATGAAACTCGCGTCCCGGCCCAACGTGACGATCGCGGCTTCCATGCCGCCGACGGTAACGGTGGTGCCGTTCAACCTCAGCGGCGCGGCGGCCTCAAACGAACCCGAATCGGCCGGAACCCGGAACAGGTTCTGTCCGAAAATCGTGATCAAACCGAGTGGCGCGCCCGTCCGGAAGTCCGGATGGCTCACCCCGCTCAGAATCGCCGACACCTCGGGCCGCACCGAAGTCTCCTCCATCAACTGCGCCCGGACCGCCCCCGGCGCGTTCACCGTCGTGTGCAAGTTAAGGTAATGACTTTCGGGATAGATCACCACCGAATTCATCGTCCGAAACGCCGCCGCCGAATCCTGGGTCCTCCAGCGGTAGAGGTTGCCCGCGCCCATCGCGCTCAGCGGCTCGTTGGTCCGGCTCAATCCCGAATCCAGGGTCACGGGGCCATTCACCCCGGCCAGACCGTCGTGAATGTGCAAACCAGTGAACTGCGTCTCGCCCGGGAAGCGGTAGTTGACGTCGAAAATCGTCACTCCCGCCAGCACGTGCCCTTCGTTATTCCGCAAAGTATGCAGCGTGAACTCAGCATGGGCCTGCGCGTCCAGGCCCACCACCGGCGGCACTTCGTTGCCCGGCAGCATCGTCACCTGGAAAGTGGACTTGTCCGTGTTGCGCATCTGGCCACGAATCGCCCCCGCCGGATTCACCGTCGTGTGCAGGTTCATGTAATACGCCGCCGGCCGCGCAAACAGCCCGTACAAGGCCGCCACCGACGCCGCATTCCCCATATTCACTTCCGCGCTATAGCGGATGTTCCCCGCCCCGCTGGCCGCCGCCGGCACCGGACCCTGCAACGCCGAGTTGATCGTCACCGGGCCATTCGCCCCGGCCGCTCCCGTGTGAATGTGCAGGCCCGTGAAGTTCGTCCCCTCCGGAAAACCCTGATAATTGACGTCAAAAGTGGCTTCCGCGGACGAAAATGCGCCGTTTTCGTTCATTCCCGCCACCAGCAGCAGCGTCCCCGTTCCCCGCGCATCCACGTTCGCGGGCGGAACCTCGTTGGCGGAACTCAACAGCGTCATCAAGACCAGCGATTGCGCCCGCTCCATCTGGCCCCGAATCGCTCCGCCCGGGTTCGCCGTCGTGTGCAGATTGACATAGTAGCCCGCCGGATTCGCCAGCACCCCCCGCAGCGCCGCCAGTCCCGCCGCATTCGTGGGCGCCACCTGCCCCTGATACTGGAGCAGACCCTGGGCCGGCGCGTCCTCCACCCGGGTGAGCGTCGAATTGATCACCACCGGACCGTTGACCCCCGCCGCCCCACTGTGAATGTGCAGGCCCGTAAACGTGATCGCTCCCGGGAATTGGTAGCGCACGCCAAAGTCCACAGAACCCGAGACGATCTCTCCGGAAGCGTCTCTGACGACATGAAGCCAGACGGTTGAAGTGCCGGAAGCGGCAAGATTCACCGGAGGCACTTCGTTGGCGGAGGACAACACCGCCCGGAATGGGACTGTCTCCACCGACTGCGCAAGGACCGGCACGGCCAGCGCAAATAACAACACTATAGTCTTTCTCACTGCTTGCATCCCCTTTCAGGACAACGATGTAAGCAGTTAAACATAGTCTGGGCCGGAAAACCAGCCCCCTTTCGTCAGGATTGATTAGCTCATCTTCGCTACCCGCGCCCGCACATCCTCCGCGAACCGCGCGATGAACTCCTGGACGTATGCCCCCGGGTCCTTCGCCTCGTCTTCGATCAGCGGCGTCAGATCCATCCCGAAGATCACCGCCTGCGCGGCATCCACCGCGTGGCTCTCGTGGTACGTCGCGTGCGCCCGCCTCCGCCCCATGGTGGCCAGATCGTAGCGCTTCCCGCCGGTAATCTGCGAATCGAATACCCCCACCAGCGCCATCGCCACGTTCTCGCGCTCATCCACACGGAACGCCACCTTGTCGGTGTCCACCATCCAATCCAGATCGCGCCACACCTCGCACCCGTAGATCTTCTTCGGCCGCTGCGCCTTCGGCAGCGAGCGGACCGCCCGGATGGTGTGCATCGTCACGCCGATGTGGGTGTCGTGCTTGTCAGCCAGGTTGTGGGTGTACAAAACCTCGGGCCGCGCCGATGCGAGCAGCGCCGCGATATCCGCCGTCGGATTGAGATTCTTCCCGTCTTTCACCGCCGAACTCGGATGATCGAGGAACGCCACGCAGGAATATTCACCGACATACGCGGCCTTTTTCTGCTCCATCCGGCGCACCATTTGCATCTCTTGATCCGTATAATCCGCATAAATTCCGCTGCGCGCCGAACCCGCCCCATTGGTCACGATCGCCGCGCTGAACCACCGGTCGGCGCTGCCAAACCCCGCCAGCACGCCCTCCAGGGCCATGATTTCAACATCGTCCTGGTGCGCCGCCACCGACATGTGCGTCGTGCGCGCCAGCGCCTCTTCCGCCGGAGTCCCGTCCGGTGCCCACAATTCAGCTGTTTTTACCGAGAATTTCATGATGATCTACTTGCTCCCTTCCAATGCCGGCAGACTCGCCGCCGCGATCGATTGGCCCACGCGCCGGCTCTTTTCGTCTGGCAGCGCCGGCAATATCCGCTCGGCCAATCCCGGAAATTCGCCCTGCAATACTTCCTTCGCCTTTTCGAGAATGATGTCGCCGCCGCGCCCGGTGGTCACCCGCCCCAGCACCAGCACGTGCCTCATCTCATAGAACTCGTCGTAGTGCGCCAGCGCATACCCCACGCACACCCCGATCGATTCATACACCTTCGCCGCCACCTCGTCGCCTGCCTTCATCTTCTCCTGCAGCACCACCAACCGCTCGGGCAACCCCATTGCCGCGTCAAACACCATCCCCGCCGACGAAGCGATCCGGTTCGACCCCTGCTGCGAGAAAAACTGCACTCCGCAACCCGCGTCCCCCGACCATTCATCTACCGGCCCGTTCGCCCGGTAGTCCACCGGCACAAACGCCAGTTCGTTCAACCACCCCGTGATGTTGCCTTCGTGGTTCACATAGCCCGCCGCCAGGCTCGACCCGTACGCCAACCCCAGCACCGGGTTCTCGCCCAGAGACATCGACCCCGCCAGCGCCGTCACCTCGCCATCATTCACCACCTCGAACGGCACGCCCAACTCCTCCCGCATCCGCTCGAACATCGGCGCGATCCGCGCGTCAAACTCCGTCTTCGGCACCCCCCGGTACAGCGACGCCACCCGCGGACGGTTGTTGATATACACCCCCGCCGCGCTCCCGCCCACCGCATCCAGCCTCGGCAGATGCGCCGCCGCCCGCCGGATCGAATCCATGATCCCGTCATAGTGGTATTGCGGGTCCGTCGCCGGGCGCGGGTCCCACACCACCTCCTCGCTGAACACCACCTCGCCATCCTTCACCGCGCTCGCCTTCCGGTCGCTCGCGCCGAGGTCGAAACCCACGCGGCAGCCATCCAGATGGCGGCCCAGCGGCACGCTCGTCTCCTTCGTCCCCGGGCACTCCTCCGCGCGGCACTCCACCACCGTGAACGGGTGCTCGTACACCCCGCCCATGAACTCGAAATCGAACTTCCGCGCGCCCGCCGGCGAGTAAACGGCACGAATGTGCTCACCTAAGCCCTTCGGCCCGCCCACCGTCACCTTCCATCCGCCCCGCTGCCACAGCAGGGACTTCACGATCCTCTCGACATACAGCAGCGTCGCCTCGCGCAGCCCTTTGTCCAGCGGCAGTACGATTGTTTCGTGGGTCGAAATCGATCCATCGGCGCGCTCCAGCGCGATCCGCAGCGGTTTAGCGCCCAGCGAGCGTGCACGTGTCCGGTACTCGCGGTGAAACAGCGAAGCGGGAAGAAAATCTGGATCCAGAGGAGGAATGAAAGCGGGCCGGACTTCGAGCCCGGCAACGGATTTGGTCATAACAACGACCAGTGTATCGTGCCGGCCCCCTCGCCCTCTATAATAGGAAGGTCTGACCCGTCAGAGGATCTATGTTCTTCAAGCGCGAAAAACCTCGTGTGCTTTCCTTTAGCGAACAAATGGACCGCCTCCGCAGCCAGGGCTACTCCGTGGACTCCAGGTCCAACGGCGCGCTGATTCGCAAAGGCGGCTTTGCTTCACTCGCCCGCGAAACCGCTGATGGAAAGATCGAGTTCCTCGACACCGGCCTCGCCCTCGGCCAAGAAGTCGCCGGCCTCACCAGCCTCGGCTACCAGATGATCTTCATGACCGAAAGCGGCCGCAAAACCCCCGCCCTCGCCGAACACCTCAGGGGCCTCCACAACTTCGTCGAAGACCTCCGCGAGGAACTCGGCCTCACCAGCCTCTACAACCAGGCCCTCGGCACCACCAACGAAAAACACCTCTACGACCGCGTCCACCTCCGCGACACGGGCGTCACCCCCAAGCCTTGGGAAAAACGCGGCTAGCCGTCCGCAGCCCTATCCTTGCGGCTCGCGCAGCGTCCGGGCGTCCCAATGGCATACCCGGCGCTCAAAATAGCTCGTGTTCGACAGCAGCGCCGGACCAGCGGCCGCAAGGCCGAAGCGGGCGTCCTCAAAGTGGGGTTTCCGCGTGCGGACCGCCTGAATAAAGGCCGTCATGTGATCGCGGTGGGCGTCCGAACCGGCCACCCAGCGCTGCTCGCCTTCCTCGGCCATTGTCTCCATCGTGGCCGGCCGCGGCGGATACTGCTTGCGGTATTCAGCCAGGAAAGCGTCCTGCTGCGCTTTCGCGAATGTGCCGATCGTGTAGCCGGGCTCCTTCTCGCGCGGCTTGCGCGAGAGGGTCACGCTGCGAATATCGGTGGTGATCGTACCTTCGCTGCCCACGAACTTGAATCCGAAGCGCTCCTGCGGCTCGGAGGACTTGAAATTCACCCGCATGGCAAAGGTGAATTCCGGATGGTTTGCCGACTTCGGATATTCGATAATGCCGAACATCGTATCCGGAACATCGCGCCCGTCTTTCCAATATCGGATCCCGCCAGTGGCGTAAACCCTCTTCGGCCCTTCCGATTCCGTGGCCGTGTGCAGGCCGGTGACGAGGTGGACGAACAGGTCGCCCGCCACCGCCGTGCCGTAATCCTGGTAGTTGCGCCAGCGGAACAGCCGGATCGGCTCGAATGGCCGCTTCGGTGCATGCGCGATGAAGCGGTCCCAGTCGATGTTCTTCGGCGAGGCGTCCGGCGGAATCGAGTACTGCCATGCGCCCAGCGCCGTGTTCCGGTCCAGCCAGCTTTCCACGAGATTCAACTCGCCGATCGCCCCCTCCCGCAGCAAGGTGCGAATCTTCGCAAACGCCATCGCGGAGGCGTACTGCGAGCCAACCATGAATATCCGCGCAGGGTTTTTCTTCGAAGCCTCCATCACCTCATGCCCTTCGGCGACGGTCTGCACCATCGGCTTTTCGCAGTACACGTCCTTGCCGGCGTTCAGCGCATCGATGGAGATGCGCGCGTGGAGGTGGTCCGGCGTAGCCACGATCACGGCATCCACGTCGGAACGGCTCAGGATCTCGCGGTAATCGCGTGTCGTGAACGTGCCGTTGCCGTACACCTCGCGGATGCGCTCGAGGCGGCTGTCATAGACATCAGCCGCGCCCACGAACTCGACCCCAGGGTTGAGCAGCGCGTCGCGGACATCGCCGTTGCCCATGCCCCCCGCGCCGATCAGCGCGATCCGAATCCGGTCATTGGCTTGGTAGTTCATACGGCGCCTCCTTTACCCTTTCACCTGCATCTTCACCGGATCCCATTCGAGGATCTTCCCCGTGAAGTAACTCTCGTTGGACAATAGCGCCGGCGCGGCGGCGCGCAGGCCAAACACCGCATCCTCCACGACGGGCTTGCGCGTGCGCACCGCCTCGAAGAAGTTCGCGAAATGGTCGCGGTGGTCGCTGTAGCCGCGTTCGGCCTGGAAGTGCTGCTCGGCCGTCGGCTGCATGCCCGCCGTGGTGGCCGCGCGCGGCGGGTATTTTTTGAGGTACTCGCGCATGAACGCCTCTTGCGTTGCCTTCGAAAACGTGCCAACGGTGTGGCCGGGTTCGCGTTCCGGCGGGCGCTTCACCACCGAGACGCCGCCGCCCACCGTCATCACGCCCTCGCTGCCGACGAAGCGGAAGCCCGAGGTCTCCCCCGCGCCGTTCACGAAGTTCACGCGCAAAGCGAGATTAAACTCGGGATGCGCGGCGGTCTTCGGATAGTCGTACAGGCCAAGCATCACATCGGGCACGTCGCGGCCGTCGTTCCAGAAGCGCAACCCGCCCGAGGCGAAGATGCGCTCGGGACCAATCGCGCCGGTGATGAAGTGCATGCCCGAGAACAGGTGGACGAAGAGGTCGCCCGCGACGCCCGTCCCATAGTCCTGATAGTTGCGCCAGCGGAATAGCCGGATGGGCTCGAAGGGCCGCTTCGGGGCGTGGGCCAGGAAGCGGTCCCAATCGACCGTGGCGGGCAAGGCGTCGGTCGGAATCGAATACTGCCACGCGCCGATAGCGGAATTGCGGTCCCACCAGGCGTCCACCGAATTCAACTCGCCAATCGCGCCGGCCTTCAACAATTCCTGCGCCTTTTTGTAGATCACTGAAGAGACGCGCTGCGAACCCACCTGCACGATGCGCTTCGTGCGCTGCGCAGCTGCCACCATCTTGTGGCCGTCGCGCCAGTCCTGCACCATCGGCTTCTCGACGTACACGTCCTTGCCGGCTTCCATGGCGTCGATCGAGATGCGCGCATGAAGGTGGTCCGGCGTCGCCACGATGACGGCGTCGATGTCCTTGCGGTTGAGGATCTCGCGGTAGTCGCGCGTGGTGAACAGATCCTTGCCGTGGAGCTCTTTCGCGCGCTCGAGGCGGCCGTCATACACATCGCACACCGCCATGAGCTGCGTGCCGGGCGTGCTGAGCGCATGGCCGGTATCGCCGAAGCCCATGCCCCCGATGCCGATGGTGGCGAACTGTACGCGGCTGTTGGGCGAGCGCGGCGCGGACTGGCTCAGCGCCGCGGAAGCGGGCAGCACGCCGAGACCGGTGGATTGAACGAATTGACGCCGGGTGGTGGACATACTGCCATTTTAAGCGCGGGAAGGGGCAGGCCACTGGCAGCCGGCTCGGAATCAGCAGATTTCTTTCCTGAAGATCCCTGCCGGCGTCGCGTCAGATCTTGGAATCCACGCGGAGATGGCCTACTCGCACGCCGGGTCGGAATTCCACCAACACGTCGATGTCGCTGGAATCGGAGAACCGTTCCGTCGGCACGGAGCCGAACAGCAGCAGGCGGCGGCAGAACTCGGACAGCCGCTCCTGCTCGACGTCGATGTGCCCTACGATCATGCGTAATCTCATTGTGACCCAGGCTCGCCGCAGACATGGTACGGGCAAGGAGGAGCCGGGTGCTCGGGCCTGGGTTGGACTGGGGCGGTGCGATCTGGTTCGGCGAATTAGGGAGTTTGTGGGTTTCGAGTCCTGTCACCGAAACCGCTCCCCAGCGTGCTTCCCCAGGACGACAATGCCGGTTCCCAGAGGGAATCGCACAGGAAATCTCCGTTTTCACTTGACAGTCACCTATCATGAATGTTCCCGTCGCGTGTGTAAGAATCAGGTTTAGAAGATGGCTCTTCTGAAAAAACTATGGTACGATCCCGTGGGCAGCAAAGTACTGGCTGCGGGCATCGTGGCTGTTCTGGCCGCTCTCTTGACTTACATTTTGGAGTTGTGGCCGGTGTTTGCAAGCTTCTTGATCACCACATACTCATTTCTACGTGCATCAACGCCTGTATATAATTGGTTGATTGGCCTGGTAATCGTCTTGATTGGACTAGCCCTGCGAGGATTCGTTGCTGGACACCGGAAAGGCGGAAAAGGCACTCTCATTATCGACTACACGTCAGATGAGTTCTTCGGTGTTTGCTGGCGCTGGCGGATCGATGAGGGGATGCCACATGGGATAGGTCATCTGCATAGTCTGTGCCCTAAGTGCCGCTACCAAATACTCCCCAGAGAAACGATGGAACTCCGGGTCAGCCAGTGGATTGTGAATTTTGAATGTCAGGATTGTGGGTACAAAGGTGAGACACAAGCAGGAATGTGGAGGGAAGTAGAGCAGCGCGTCATTCTCAAGATTCAGCGGAACCTTCGCGAACGACTCAACCTTTAGCGATCTCGGGAAGATTGCGTCATTCGGTGAATCCGCGGAGCGAAGCTTGACGGCGAAAGGAAATGGCCCGAAGCGAGCGGTCCGGGCCTTGAGTTCGTCTGAAAGTGTGCGCGGCCTCACTGACGTAATAGGTTGGGGTTCCGGCACCGAAATTCGATGATTTTCTCGACCGGAACCCGCATCAACGATCGGCCAAAATCCGTATCAGAGACGGAGTTCGAGTTTCTGGATCGTTCAGCGTCTCCTTGGGTGGCCAAGGTCCGAGACCTTATCTCGGTGGCACTGAATGCGTATCCAAGTGAGGGAACCGCTGAACTCATCGAGCGCATGAAGTCGCGCGACAGCCATGGGTTTCACTCAGCGGCCTTCGAGCTTTTCGTCCACGAAATCTTGCGCAGGCGCGGTTTCAGACTACAAACGCATCCCAAATTACCCACAAAGGAGACACGCCCGGACTTCCTTGTTCAAGGCCCGACGGGGCAATCTTTCTACCTTGAAGCGGCGATTGCCTCATCAAAGGATGGCAGTTCCAGTTCAGCCGAGGCGATGAAGAAAAGCGCGATCGAGGAGTTAAACAAGTCACCTCACAATGCTTTCCGAATCATGCTGGACAGCTACGGTGATCCCACAACACAACCCGGTAGTCGCAAATTTGTCGGTGAAGTACACGCATGGCTCAACTCGCTTGACGCCGACGGGCTCCGCAAGCAATTGGAGACAGAGGGACTTAGCGAGATGCCACAGAAGGAATGGACTCATGAGAAGTGGAACCTGACACTCACCGCCGTGCCGATACAACCCTCGCTACGCGGGACCGTTCGTGGGCTCGTATCTGGACTCATGCCCGAAGCTCGATGGATGGACGACCGGCTTCCCTTATTCAAGAAGATCACTCAGAAAAATGCCCACTACGGTGACCTCGACCGCCCACTTGTGGTAGCCGTGAATATGCAAGCGCCGGGGTTGGAAACGATCGACGAGAGGGACTCACTATTCGGGCAGGAGGTATGGGAGGAACGGCCACACGAGCCGGGAAGCAGTGGCCGCTGGGTCCGCCGACCGAATGGCGCGTTCATTCGGCCGGAGGGATACGGCTGTTGTCGGGTAAGTGCGGCTTGGATTTTTGCCGATCTGTCACCTTACACGATCGCGAATCGACGCAGCACAGTCTATTTGCATCCAGCTCCTCACTTTCCAGTCCCTGATTCTTTGCTGGCGTTCCCTCACGCACGCGTTGAGGCTGCGAGGCTTCGCTATGCGGATGGGCTTTCCATCCGAGAAGTCCTTGGGCTTACGGATAAGTGGCCGCTCGACTGAAGCGCGAGTACCCTATTTGTCTGACGGAAAACAGAAAGGCCCGGAGCGCGCGCGCTCCGGGCCTTGGGTTGACCTAGCCTAACTTACGCCGTGCGGCCCGCTTCGCCGGCCGCTTCGTCCTTGGCCAGCGCGGCCTGCGCCGCGGCCAGCCTCGCGATCGGTACGCGGTACGGCGAGCAGCTCACGTAGTCCATGCCGACCTGGTAGCAGAATTCGACCGAACTGGGATCGCCGCCGTGTTCGCCGCAGATGCCGACTTCGAGATCTTTGCGGCTCCCGCGGCCCAGCTCCACAGCCATCTTGATCAGCTTGCCCACGCCTTCGCGGTCGATCACCGCGAACGGGTCGGCCTTGAAGATCTTCTTGTCCTCGTATTCCTTCGAGAACTTCGTGTAGTCGTCGCGCGACAGACCCATCGCGGTCTGCGTCAGGTCGTTCGTGCCGAAGCTGAAGAATTCGGCCTCTTCCGCCACGCGGTCCGCCGTGAGCGCCGCGCGCGGGATCTCGATCATGGTGCCGACCAGGTACTTCTGCTTACCCCGCAGCCCCGCCTTGCCGAGCACTTCCTCGGCCACGCGGACCACGATCTCCTTCTGGTTCTTCAGTTCCTCGACGCCGCCGATCAGCGGGATCATGACTTCCGGAATCACCTTCTTGCCCTTCTTGGCGACTTGAACAACAGCCTCGAAGATGGCACGGGCCTGCATTTCGGTAATCTCGGGGTAGGTGATGCCCAGGCGGCAACCGCGGTGGCCGAGCATCGGGTTGAACTCGTGCAACTGCTCGACGCGGTGCAGCAGTTCCGGCAGCACCTTCTTGAGCGACTTCACGTCGGGCACGAAGTTCTTGTAGCGCGCCACCATTTCCTTCTTGGTCTTGGTGTCGGCGGATTCGAGGCGGGCGATGTCCACCATCAGCTCTTCGCGCTTCGGCACGAACTCGTGCAGCGGCGGGTCGAGCGTGCGGATGACCACCGGGTAGCCGTCCATGGCCATGAACAGCCCGGCGAAGTCCTTGCGCTGCATGGGCAGGAGCTTCAGGAGCGCCTTGCGGCGGTCCTTTTCGTTGTCGGTGAGGATCATGGCCTGCACGTGCGGCAGCCGATCCTCGGCGAAGAACATGTGCTCGGTGCGGCACAGGCCGATGCCTTCGGCGCCGAAGGCGCGGGCCGCCTTGGCGTCGCGCGGGATGTCGGCATTGGCGCGCACGCCGAAGCCGCCGCGGAACTTGTCGGCCATCTTCATGAACTTCGCGAAGGCGGGCGAATTCGGGTCCGGGTCCTTCGTTTCAGCCTGGCCCAGGAACACTTCGCCGGTGGTGCCGTCGAGCGACACCCAATCGCCTTCCTTGACCGTGACCACCTTCGTGGCCGTCTTCACTGTGGCGGTCTTGGCGCGCTCGTTAATCGAGATGGCGCCGCAGCCGACCACGCAGGGCACGCCCATGCCGCGCGCGACCACGGCGGCGTGAGAGGACTTGCCGCCGACGGCCGTGAGGATGCCCTTCGAGGCGTCCATGCCGTGGATGTCGTCCGGAGTGGTCTCCTTGCGGATGAGGATGACGGGCGATTTCGCCGACATCGTGACGGCGTCTTCGCTGGTGAAGGCCAGCCGGCCCACGGCCGCGCCGGGACTCGCATCGATACCCGTCGCCAGTTTCGTCAGCGCGTTCAATGAAGCGAAGTCAAACACCGGGTGCAGCAACTGATCCAGCTGCGATGGAGCGACGCGCATTACGGCGGTCTTTTCGTCGATCAGACCTTCCTGGACCATGTCGACGGCCACCTTCACCGCCGCCGGACCCGTGCGCTTGCCGTTGCGGGTCTGCAGCATGTACAGGACGCCTTCCTGCACGGTGAACTCGAAGTCCTGCATGTCCTTGTAGTGCTTCTCGAGCATCGCGGTGATCTCGAAAAGCTGCTTGTACACGTTCGCGTTCCAGTCCTTCAACTGGCTGATCGGCTGGGGCGTGCGGGTGCCGGCTACCACGTCTTCGCCCTGCGCGTTCACGAGGAATTCGCCATAGAACAGCTTCGCGCCGGAACCGGGGTCGCGCGTGAAGCCCACGCCCGTGCAGGAGTCGTCGCCCGTGTTGCCGAACACCATTGCCTGGATGTTGCAGGCCGTGCCCAGACGGTCGTCGATCTTCTCCATCTTGCGGTAGTAGCTCGCCTTCGGCGCCCACCAGGAATTGAACACGGCGTCGCGGCTCATGATGAGCTGTTCGCGCACGTCCTGCGGGAAGTCGCGCTTGGTGTGCTTCTTGATGATCTTCTTGTATTCGACGATCACCGCCTGCAGGTCCTGCGCAGTCAGATCCGTATCCAGCTTGGCCTTCCGCTTTGCCTTCTGCGCATCGAAAGCCTCGTCGAAATGATCCTTCTCGACGCGCATCGACACTTCGCCGAACATCTGGATGAAGCGGCGGTAACAGTCATAGGCAAACCGCGCGTTGCCGGTCTTCTTGGCCAGGCCCTCGGTGGTCTTGTCGTTGAGGCCGAGGTTGAGGATGGTGTTCATCATGCCCGGCATCGAGAATTTCGCGCCCGACCGCACACTCATCAGCAGCGGATCCGCGGCATCCCCGAACTTCTTGCCGAGAGCCTTCTCGACCTTCTCCATCGCCTTCCAAATCTGGTCGTCCACTTCCTTCGGCACCTTGTTTTTGTTGTCGAAGAAGACGTTGCAGACGTCGGTGATGATCGTGAAGCCCGGCGGCACGGGGACACCGGCGCGGCACATTTCAGCCAGCCCTGCGCCTTTGCCGCCCAGGGTGTCTTTCATCGTGCCGTCGCCGTCGGCGGTCCCGCCGCCAAACGAGTACACATATTTGCTCATAGCGCTTGTTCTCCTGTGAAAATGCTCACTGATAAATTCATTCGGTCGTTGCGGTCGTAACGATCTCCGAGAAATCGGCGATCGATGAGAATTCACTCAAAAGCCGGCCCAATAAAGCGAGCCGGTTGGCGCGAACGCTTTCGTCGGGAGCGTTCACCAGCACGCTGTCGAAGAAGCGGTCCACCGCTTCACGCAGCGTGGCGATCAATTGCAGGGCCCGCAGGTAGTCACGCGATTGTGACGCCTGCCGGACTTCGGGCTCGAGCTTGCTCAGCTCCTCGAACAGGTCGCGCTCCGGGCCTGCTTCCAGCAGCGCGGCATTCACCGCGCCCTCGGCCCACTGCGCCTGCTTCAAGATGTTCCGGATGCGCTTGAAGCTGGCGGCCAGAGGTTCAAAGTTTTCGGTTTCGCGCACCATTTGGAGCGCGAAGAGCCGGTCCTCCAGATCGGGCAAAGTCTGCCACGCCGAGGCCAGCGCGGCATTCACTTCGTCGTACTTGAACTTGCGCACGTCGCGGAAGTAATAGCGGATGCGGTCGAGCAGAAACTCCCAAAGCTGGCGGCTCCACTTCAGCGTGCCGTCGGCCTCGCGCGCATCGTCGTAGCCCGCGATTCCAAGCGCGGCGAACGTGCGGTGCGTCTCCTCGGCTCCGGCGGTGAGCAGTTCGCGCAGGCTCAGCGCGATGCGCCCTTCCACAAGCACCTTGACAAGGCCCTGCGCCGCGCGCCGCAGCCCGAACGGATCCTTCGACCCCGTGGGCACGATGCCGATGGCGAAACAGCCTTCGAGCGTGTCCAACTTGTCCGCCATCGAGAGCAGGCGGCCCTCGGCGGTCTGGGGGATTGGGTCTTCCAGGCTCTGCGGCAGGTAGTGTTCGTACACCGCGCGCCACACGGTTTCGGGCTCGCCCTGCGACTTCGCGTACAGGCCGCCCATCACGCCTTGCAGTTCGGTCAGTTCCTTCACCATCTCGGTGGTGAGGTCGGTCTTCACGAGCGATGCGGCGCGCCGGACGGCGGCGACATCGAGGCCCAGCATGCGCGCCATACGCGTCGCGCCGGCTTCGATGCCTTCGGTCTTGGCGTGATACGAACCCAGCCGCGCCTGGAACGTGACGCTCTTCAGGTCTTCAATGCGCTCGCGCAGCGGCTTCTGCTGGTCCACTTCCCAAAAGAAGCGGGCGTCGTTGAAACGCGCTTCGAGCACGCGCTCATTGCCCTTGCGGACATAGCCCTGCCGGTCGGTCTTCATGTTCATCACGGCGATGAAATTGGGCGCCATCGAGCCATCGGCTCTCTGCAGCGTGAAATAGCGCTGGTGGTGGCGCATCACGGTGGTCAGGACTTCCGCGGGCAGGTCGAGGAATTTCTCGTCGAATCCGCCCAGAATCGGCGTAGGGAACTCGGTGAGGTAGGCAAGGTCATCGAGCAGCGCCTGGTCGGCGGCGAGTTTCAGATCGGTGCCCCGCAGCAGTTTGCGGATGCCGTCGAGGATCTTCTTCCTGCGCTCGGCGGCGCTGAGGATCACGCCGTTCTTGCGCAGGCGATCCTCGTAATTCGTATGGTCGAAGACGATCTCGTCCGCGCCCATCTGGCGGTGGCCACGCGTGTTTCCGCCCGCCTTGACGCCCGCGAACCCGAACTCCACCACTTCGTCGCCCAGCAGGCAGGCGATCCAGCGGATGGGGCGGATGAAGCGTTCGCCGTCTTTGCCGGTCCAGTACATCGCTTTCGGCCAGGGGATTTTGGCGATCAACGCGGGCAGCGCCGCGGCGAGGATCTCACCGGTTTCGCGGCCGGCGACCGCGCGGCGAAGCGCAAAATATTCGCCTTTTTGCGTCGTTTCGGTGCTCAAATCGGCGATTTCGACGCCATTTTTGCGCGCAAAACCGACAGCCGCGCCCTCGCCGGCGGACTTGGGCGGCCCCATCACCAGTTCCTCGCGGTCCGCCTGCCGCGCGGGCAACGCCTCGCAGCGGAGCACGAGCCGCCGGGGTGTCCCATCGAGCCGCAAACCTTCCGCCTCGAGGCGGTTCTCGTCGAGCACCGCGCGGAACAGCCGTTCGACGTCGGCCAGCGCTGGCGCGATCATCCAATGGGGGATCTCCTCGACCCCGATTTCGAGCAGGAACGGCAGACGGGCGCTCATGCGGCCACCTCCGCCCGCAGCAACTGCTGCTGATCCACCCACGCCTGCGCCACGCCCACGGCGAGCTTGCGGACGCGGGCGATGACGCCCACCCGCTCGGTTACGCTGATGGCGCCGCGGGCGTCCAGCAGATTGAAATTATGCGAGCACTTCAGCACGTGGTCGTAGGCCGCCAGCAGCGGGAACCGCTGCTTCTGTTCCGAGGCCTGATAGCCGTCAATGAGCCGCTGCGCCTCGGCCTCGTGCAGGTCGAGCAGCTTCCAGAGCATCGCCACATCGGCCATCTCGAAGTTGTAGACCGAGAACTGCTGTTCATCGAGGAAGCGGACGTCGCGGTAGGACGCGCCCTCGACCCACTCGATGTCGTAGACCGATTTGCGGTCCTGCAGGAAAGCGGTCAGGCGTTCGAGGCCGTAGGTCAGTTCCGCCGGCACGAGTTCGAGGTCCACGCCGCCGCACTGCTGGAAGTAGGTGAACTGCGTGATTTCCAGCCCGTCGAGCATCACCTGCCAGCCGATGCCCCAGGCGCCCAGCGTGGGCGATTCCCAGTTGTCCTCTTCGAATTTGAGGTCGTGCTGCTTCAGCTTGATGCCGATGGCTTCGAGCGAGGCGAGGTAGAGATCCATCACATCCGCCGGGGCGGGCTTCAGGATGACCTGCAGCTGCGAGTGCTTATAGAGGCGGTTCGGATTCTCGCCGTAGCGGCCGTCGGCGGGGCGGCGCGAGGGCTGCACATAGGCGACGTTGTAGGGGTCGGGGCCGAGGACGCGCAGAAAGGTCTCGGGGCACATGGTGCCAGCGCCGACTTCCACGTCGTAGGGTTCCTGGATTACGCAACCGTGGCGCGCCCAGAAGGTTTTCAGTTTGAAAATCGTGTCCTGGTAACAGTCCATGCGGGGTTCTTTCAGAGAGCCTCCATGAGTGGGAGCGTGGCGAGACGGCGCTCGAGGTGCTGCTCGAGTTCACGAGTCAGTTGGCGGCGCAGGTCGGCGGCGGTGTCGCGGGTCCAGGGGAAGCCGCCGAACTCCGCGATGGGCGCCTTGGCCATGGCGCCGGCCAGCGCGAGGGAGTCCTCGCTAACCCGCAGCGTGGGCAGGAAGCCCGAGAGCCGGACCGCCCAATAGGTGAAATACGTAACGGCGCGCCAGAGCGCCGCCTCGCGCGAGGCGCGCAGGTCGGCCAGGACGGCCACGAGTAGGCGGTAAAACCGCTCATTCGGCTCGGCGGGCGGCAGCAAGTGGTCGGACACCTCCGCGATATAGTCGAGCGCCACGCCAGCTTCGTAGCAGTCCGCCAGTCCGAATTGCGACTGGACCAGTTCAGCCGATTCGACCCTTACCAGTTCGAGGGTTTCCTTCTGGTAGTAGCCGATCCGCACTTCGGACAGTCTCTCCAGCGCGGAGCCGAACGGGCTTTTCGGACGCCGGGCGCGTTTGGCGACCCCTCGCAACCGCCCCTGATCCCTGGTAAAGAAGCCGACAATTAAGTCGCCTTCCTGAAAGGGGTAGGTGCGGAGGATGAAGGCCTCACTGACACGGGCCGGCATTGCTGGCGCTCGAACAAATCCCAGCTTATCACACTGACAGGTCCGAATTCGCGTGTTTCTATTAGGCGGCGGCGAGTTTGTCGAGGTCGAGCACATCGCGCCATTTTTCGCCCAGGCGGATCTGGGCCAAAGCGAATTCGTTCGCGGGTTCGAGGCGGGTGCGATGAATGGGGATGCGTTCGACGCGGGAGACCGAATCGGCGAGCAGGGCGAAATCCGGACCGGCTTCGGGAGCGCCGATCAGCACCAGACAGGAGCGAGCCGACACCGGCCGGGCACGCAACCGCAGCGGGCCGTGCGGCGCCACCACCCGCACTTCGCGGCCGTCCACCCGCGCGCGCTTCAACCCCAGGCCGCGCGCCTGCATCATGCCCAGGACGCGCGTGGCAGGAATCGCATATTCACGGCCAGCCAGGCGCAGCACCAGGTATTCTCCGGCGCTCGGCTCACTTGCCCGGTTCACCCGTCGCTCCTTAACTGTTGTTGAGCGACAGCACCGCCGGATGGCGGTTCGTCAGGATCGTTTCGCGGCCCGGCACCAGGCAGAGATGGACTTCGAGCGTCTCGCCCGCGCAGTGAAACGGCACGATGCTCCACTGGCTTTTGGCCGCGCTGCGCGTGGTGAAATTCCGGCCGTAAATCACGGTGGGAATCGAAAGCCCCATCGGCCCCAAATGTTCCTCCAGCATGGTCTTCACGTTGCCCAGGATCATGTTGCAGACCTCGCCCATGGCGTCCAGCACCTCTTCGTCCACGTGTGTGAACTCCTGCATCAGCAGCCTTCCGGAGACATGGCGCGCCATCCCCGCCGAGCAGGCCACCGTGCCCGACCCGGCCCACGTCCCAGCCAGCCCAATCAGCGCCACCACCCCCTCCGCGGGAGAGGGCGCGGAATCGTCCACGTAGGAGCGGCCCACTTCCAGGTTGATGCCCAACATGGTCGAAAACACGTGGCTCGTGGCCCGCGTGATCATCCCCGATAGCTCTTCGTGTGTCATAGAACCCGAATTCCCTCCACCGCGCCGGGCCTAGATAATGCCCGCCAGCTTTTCCTTGATCTGCTCGGCGGTAAACGGCTTTTTCACATAACCGGCCGCGCCCAGATTCACGGCCTCCATCACCTTCGAGCTGCCCCCCTCGGTGGTGACCATGATGAACGGTACGCTCTTGAGCGTTTCGTCGGACTTCACCGCGTTCAGAAACTGAAGCCCGTCCATGTTCGGCATGTTGATGTCGGACAGGATCAGCCCGACCTTCGTCTCCTTCAGGCGCGCCAGCGCCTCGACGCCGTCGCCCGCCTCAACCACCTGGCCGAGCGGAACCTCGGCCTGCACCAGAACGCGCTGCAGGATCTTGCGAATCGCCGCGGAATCATCAACGATCAGGACGTCAACTGCCATCAGTCCGGAGACCTCCCGGTTCCAAATGGCTCATCGGCCCCCGCGGGCGAAGATTGAAGGAAAGATTCAGACGTGCCGGAGCAGCGCCTCGACGGTCTCGCCCGTGCCCGCCTTGCCGCCGAGGTCGGGCGTCAGAGCCTCGCCCCCGGCCAGCACCGCGCGCACGGCGGCTTCCATGGCCGAGGCCATGCCCGGCTCTCCCAGGTGCTCCATCATCATCGCCGCCGCCAGCACGGTGGCGAGCGGGTTCGCCACGCCCTTGCCCGCGATGTCGGGCGCCGAGCCATGCACGGGCTCGAACAGCGACGGCGCACGCCGCGCCGGGTCGAGGTTCGCGCTCGGCGCCAGTCCGATCGAGCCGGTCACGATCGCCGACAGGTCGCTCAGAATATCGCCGAACAGGTTCGACGCCACCACGACGTCGAACGAATCGGGCCGCCTGACGAAGTTCATCGCCGCCGCGTCCACCAGCAGCGATTCGGTCTGAATATCGGGATACTCGGCGGCCACCTCGCGGAAAACACGGTCCCAGAGCACCATGCCGAAGCCCTGCGCGTTCGATTTGGTGATGGACGCCACGCGCTTGCCGTGATTGCGCTGCCGCGCCAGGTCGAAGGCGAAACGGATGATCCGCTCCACGCCGTGCCGGGTGAACACGGAGGTCTGAATCGCCACCTCGTCCGGAAAATGATGATGCACGAAGCCGCCCGCCTGCGCGTATTCGCCCTCGGTGTTTTCGCGCACCACTACCATGTTGATCGAGCCGCCCTCGTAGCCCTTCAGCGGGCAGGCGACCCCTTCGTAGAGGTAGGCGGGCCGCACGTTGGCGTAGAGATCGAAGCCGCGGCGGATGGGCAGCAGCAGCCCGTTCAACGTGATGTGATCGGGGATATCGGGATGGCCGACCGCGCCCAGCAGAATCGCGTCGTGCTGGCGCAGGCGCGGCAGGGCGTCGGGCGGCATCATCACGCCGTGCTCGAAATAGTATTCCGAGCCCCACTCGTACGAGGCGAATTCCAGAGCCGCTTCCGCGGCCGCGGCGGCCTTTTCCAGCACGCGGCGCGCCGCCGGGATCACTTCATGACCAATGCCGTCCCCGGGCAGCAGGGCGATCGAATAGCGCTTCATGCCCTCCATGCTAGCCTGAGGGAAATCATGACGCAGAACCCCTTCTCGCTCGCCGGCAAGACCGCGCTGGTGGCCGGCGCCAGCCGCGGCATTGGCCAGGCCATCGCCGAGGCGCTCGCCCGCGCCGGCGCCCGCACCATCCTCGCCTCGCGCAATCGCGAAGCGCTCGATGCCATTGCCGCTGGTCTGCGCGCCGAGGGCTGCGCCGCCGAAGCCGCGGAACTCGACGTGGCCAGCCGCGAGTCCCGCGCGCGCCTGGTCGAATCGCTCCCCGAGATCGACATCCTGCTCAACGTCGCCGGCATCAACAAGCGCCTCCGCTTCGAGGACTACTCGCGCGAGGACTACGACCGCCTGCTCGAAACCAACCTCCACGGGATTGTCGAACTCACCCAGGCCATCGGCCGGCGCATGATCGCGCGCGGCGCGGGCGGCAAGATCGTCAATATCGGCAGCCTGACCTCTGTCACCGGATTGCCGTTCGTCTCGGTCTATACCGTCACCAAGGCGGCGCTCGCGGGCCTGACGCGCGCGCTGGCCGCCGAATGGGGCCGCCACAACATTCAGGTCAACTGCATCGCGCCCGGCTTCATCGTCACGGACCTGAACCGCGACATGTGGAGCCAGGGTCCGATGCTCGAATGGCTCAAGCAAAGCCAGGCCAACCCGCGCACCGGCACGCCCGAGGACGTCGCTCCGCTGGCGGTGTTCCTCGCCGGTCCGGCGTCGGATTACATCACCGGCCAGGTGATCGCCGTGGATGGAGGCTTTTTGGCCACGCAGGTCTGGCCCTTTCAGCCCTGAGGGGACATGAAACGCCGCGACACGCTTGTGTTTTTTGGAGCGCTCCCGCTGCTGCGCGGCCAGAAGCCGGGCGAAGGGCCGGAAGTGGAGTGGGTGTGTCCCATGGATCCGGACATCCGCCGGAATTCGCCGGGCACGTGCCCGCGCTGCAAGATGGCGCTGGTGCCCGGCCTGCCCGTGCCGCGCGAGTATCCGCTGCGCGTGCAAATCACGCCGCGTAACTGGAGGCCCGGCGAGCGCGTCGTGATGCGCTTTGAGGTGCTCCATCCCGACAGCGGCGCGCGCGTGAAGGAGTTCGTCGAAATGCACGAGATGCTCTTCCACCTGTTCGTGGTGAGCGGCGACCTCGAGTTTTTCATGCACGAGCATCCCGAACCGCAATCCGACGGCACGTTCGTGTTTAAAACAACACTGCCGAAGAGCGGTTTTTACCGGCTGCTTGGCGATTTCTACCCCGCGGGCGGGACGCCGCAGATGGCCGTGAAGACTATTTTCAGCGCGGGCGCCGCGCTGACCAGCTTCGAAACGCCCGCGCTGGCCGCCGAAACCGGTCCCGCGCGCGGCGAAAACCTCGAAGCGCGCTTCTGGACCGTGCCCGAGCATCCGCTCGCCGGCCTCCCCACGCAGCTGCACTTCGAGGTCGCGCCGGCCGACGGCCTGGAACAGTACCTCGCGGCCTGGGGCCATCTGCTGGCGGCGAGCGCGGACTTGATCGACCTGATCCACACGCACCCGTTCATCGGCGGCGGCGGGGCGCACATGCAGTTCAACGCCGTGTTCCCGCGGCCGGGAATGCACCGGCTGTGGCCGCAGTTTCAGCGGCGGGGCGTGGTGAACACGCTGCGATTCACGGTGCCGGTCAAGGCGCTTTAGCCCTATTATCGGAGTATGTGGTCCGATCCTGACTTGGTGGCAATGGTGCGGTGGGGCGCCGAGGCGGTTTCGCTGGGCTTGCTGTTGGGCACGGCGCTGCTGATTCTGCGGCAATGGGGCGAGTTGCCCGCGCGGGTGCCGGCGCATTTCGATTTTCGCGGCATGCCGGACCGCTGGTCGGGACGGTGGATCCTCTGGCTGATGCTGGGCGTGATGGCGGTGACCTATGTTGGCATGTCGGCAAGCGGCGGCACGCCAGGCTTGCTGGAAGGGCGGGCGCCAGCCTCGGCGCGGCAGGCGGTGGTGCTGGCGTGGGTGAAGATGAATGTACTGGCGACACTCGCCTACGCGATGTGGTCGATGGTGCGCGTGGCGCGCGGGCGGATGCCGCGGTTGAATGTCCGGCTCATAGTCGTGCTGGCGTGCGTGATGATCCTGCCCGTCTATCTGATCAAGGGAGAGTAGGCGCGCTCAACCCAGCAGTTTTTCGAGCTTCGAACCCGGGCGCACAATCGTTTCCGATCGTTCCGGGCCAGTGGAGACAGCGCCGACTTCGACGCCGGTGCGTTCTTCGAGAAACGCGATGTAGTCGCGCGCGGTTTGCGGCAGATCTTCGTAGCGCGTGATGCCGGAGGTGGGCGCATCCCAGCCGGGCATGGTTTCATAGACCGCCTCCACCTGTTCGAGCAGCAGGTTGGCGGCGGGCATCTGTTCGGTGACTTCACCATGGACGCGATAGGCCGTGCAAACCTTCAGTTCGCCCAGGCCGTCGAGAACGTCGAGTTTCGTCACAATCAGCGAATCGAAGCCATTGACCATCGCGGTGTAGCGCAGCAGCGGGGCGTCAAACCAGCCGCAGCGGCGCGGGCGTCCCGTGACGGAGCCGTATTCGAGGCCCGCCTCGCGGATACGGTCGCCGCCGGGTCCGGTGTCCTCGGAGGGGAACGGCCCGCCTCCGACGCGCGTGATATAGGCCTTCGACACGCCGATGATGCCGTCGATCTTCGTCGGAGGCACGCCCGTGCCCGTGCACGCGCCGCCCGCGGCCGCGCTGGAACTCGTCACGAAAGGATACGTGCCATGGTCGATGTCGAGCATGGTGCCCTGCGCGCCTTCGAACAGGACGCGCTTGCCGTCGCGGATGGCGGCGTTTAACAGGTGGGCGGTGTCGCAGACCATGGGACGAATGCGCTCGGCCATGCGCAGGTAGTCGGCGAGGATCTCGTCGAAGCGGATGTCGTCGTCGATGCCGAAGGCGCGCGCGATGGTCTGCTTGTCGTCGGACAGAAAAGAGTAGAGTGTGCGGAACAGGTCGGGGTTCAGCAGGTCGGCCATGCGGATGCCGCGGCGGCCCACCTTGTCTTCGTAGCACGGCCCTATGCCGCGCGAGGTGGTGCCGATGGCCACGCGGTCCACGCGCGCTTCGCTGACCTTCTCCACCATGCGGTGGAAAGGAAAGATCACGTGGGCGCGGCTGCTGATGGCGATCTTGCCGGCGGTGTCGATGCCGGCCTGTTCCAGCATGTCGAGTTCGTCGAGCAGCGCCTGGGGGTCCACCACCACACCGTTGCCGATCACGCCGCGCGTGTGGGGATGAAGCACGCCGCTGGGAATCAGTTTCAGCACGAACTTCTGGGGCCCGACCTGGACGGTGTGCCCCGCGTTGTGGCCTCCCTGGTAGCGGGCGACGATGTCAAACTTCTCCGAGAATAAGTCGACGATCTTGCCCTTGCCTTCGTCGCCCCACTGGGAGCCCAGCACGATAATGTTGCTCATGATTCAGTGCCCAAACTCTCTATCTTATCCCACTCGTTCGCCCATGTTACGCTCATGACTGATGCAGTTGTGCGACGTTTTTCTCACGCTCGGCGAGAGCGTTTTCCACGATCTTCTCAAACGCGTTTCCATCAGCCGCCTGCGGACCTATCAGATGTACGAGCAGGTGAAGGTGCGTCTGCACCTGAACAAGCTGAATAGCGAAGCGCTACGCAAGTCCGCCCCGCGAGTGTGGGATCGGCTGCAGGGCCAGGACGAAGATCTCGCGGCTGACCTGTCGCAGGCCATCCTGGTCTCTCATCTCGAGATGATCATCGCCGCGCTGGATTTCCTTGGCGTTCAGCACCAGGACGGCTTTTTCGGCAAGGACGCCGACCTGAGCGCGCACCTCACCGAGGGCTGGCAGCAGCGCGCATATGATGCCCTGAAGGACAAGTACCCTGCGAGTGTCGTGCGGTTTTATCTAAACCACCTGGGGGTCGAAACCGGCAACGCCACGGCCCTGTTCACGCCTGCGTCATGAGCATCGCGGACACTCTCACCGAACTGGAAACGCGCGCCGCGGCGCTGCTCGACGACGCTGAGGACGCCGAAGCGCTCGAGACCGCGCGCGTCGAGTTCCTCGGCCGCAAGGGCGCGCTGGCCGGCATCAGCAAGGAGATGGGCAGGCTCACGCCCGAGGAGCGCGCGCAGGTGGGCCGCCTGCTCAACGGCGTGAAGCAGAACCTGGAAGCACGCTACGAAACGCGCAAGGCCGGCTTCGAGCGCGCGGCTCTGGACGCGCGCCTGGCGGGCGAATGGCTCGACCTCACGCTGCCCGCGCCGGGTCCGCGCCCCGGGCGCCTCCATCCGCTGACGCAGATCATGCGCGAACTCGAGGACCTGTTTACCTCGCTTGGCTTCGCCGTCGTCGACGGACCCGAGGTCGAGACCGAGTGGTATAACTTCGACGCGCTCAATATCCCGCCCGCGCATCCGGCGCGCGACGCGCAGGACACCTTCTGGATGGAGGACGGCCACCTGCTGCGCACGCACACCTCGCCGGTGCAGGTGCGAGCGATGGAGCGCTTCGGCGCGCCGCTTCGTATCATCGCGCCGGGGCGCGTGTTCCGCAACGAGGAACTGGACGCCTCCCACGAGCACACCTTCTATCAGCTCGAGGGCATGATGGTGGACCGGCACGTGTCGGTAGGCCACATGCTCTACTTCATGAAGTCGCTGCTGGCCGCAATCTTCGGCCGCGAGGTCACCGTGCGGCTGCGCCCCGGCTTCTTCCCATTCGTCGAGCCCGGTTTCGAACTCGACATTCAGTGCCTGCTCTGCGGCGGCAAGGGCTGCCCTGTGTGCAAGCAAAGCGGGTGGGTGGAGCTGCTGCCTTGCGGGCTGGTGCATCCGAACGTGTTGCGCGCGGGCGGCCTCGATCCCGAGGAGTGGAACGGTTTTGCGTTCGGTCTCGGGCTCACCCGCCTGGTGATGATGCGATACGGAATCGACGACATCCGCCACCTGGCCGCGGGCGATTTGCGCTTTTTACGGCAGTTCTAGAGGAGCAAGTCAGGGTGAAGTTTTCCTACGAATGGTTGCGCGAACTCGTGCCGGGCCTCGACGTGCCGCCCGCTGAGTTGACTGCGCGGATCACCATGAAGACCGCCGAGTGCGAGGGCGTGGAGTCGTTCGCGCCCTGGCTGGAACGTGTGTGCGCGGCGCGCGTAATAGAAGTCACGCCGATCGAGGGTTCGCACAACGTTGTGGCGCGGATCGATGCGGGTCCTGAGTTCGGCGAGCGGCAGGTTGTTTGCGGCGCGCCCAACTGCCGCACAGGGCTTGTGACCGCCTATGTGCCCGCCGGGCTTTCGCTTGGCTCCCGGCAGATCCGCCGCGCGCTGGTTGCGGGCCACGATAGCGACGGCATGCTCGCCTCAGGCGCGGAGCTGGGCATCAACCGTGACGCCGAAGGCGTGCTGGAACTGCCGCAAGACACAGCGCCCGGCACGGCCGTGGCCGCGCCCGACTGGGTGATTGAGGTCGATAACAAGAGCCTCACGCACCGTCCCGACCTGTGGGGCCATCACGGCATGGCTCGCGAAGTGGCCGCGTTTTCGGGGCTGCCGCTCAAGGACCCCGTGGATCTGACGCTGGTCCCGGCGGCCGGGCATGAATGGACGGTCGAAATCGAGGACTTCGCCGCGGCGCCGCGCTATTCCGCGCTGGTGTTTGAGAACGTCACCGTCGGACCGTCGCCCGCGTGGATGCAGGCACGGCTCGAAGCCCTTGACCTGAACCCGATCTCGAACATCGTGGATGTCACCAACCTGGTCATGGCCGAGCTCGCGCAGCCCATGCACGCTTTCGACCTGGACAAGCTCCACGGCAAGAAGATCATCGTGAGGCACGCGAAGGAGGGTGAATCGTTCGCCGCGCTGAACGGCGAAAGTTACACACTCGCGCCGCGGCATATTGTGATCGCCGACGAAAGCGGCGCGATCGCCCTCGGCGGCGTGATCGGCGGCGCGGGCAGCGCCATCAGCGCCGGGACTACGCGGATCGTGCTCGAAAGCGCCAACTTCGACGCGGCCACCATCCGCAAGACCTCCTCTGAGTTAAAGCTCCGCACCGACGCTTCGATGCGTTTCGAAAAGGCGCAGGATCCTGTGAACACGACGCGCGCGCTGGCTCGCGCCGTCGAATTGTTTCAGGATGTATCGCCTGGCATCCGACTGGTGGGCGGGCTGATCGACGCTTGGAAGCCCGCGCCCGCGCCCGCGCCGATTGAACTGCCGCTCGACTGGCTCGATCAAAAGCTTGGCCTCGCCGTCCCGGCCGAACGCGTGCGGGCAATCCTCGAATCGCTTGAGTTTCGGGTGGAGGAGGCGCGCCCGGGCGTGTTTGCCGTCCATGTGCCCTCGTGGCGCGCCACGAAGGACATCACCATCAAGGACGATCTACTCGAAGAAGTGGGCCGCGTCATCGGCTACGCGGAAGTGCCGTTGGAGGCGCCGCTCCAGCCGGTGCGCCGGCCTTGGGTGAATCGCGAACGGCTCTACCACCACGAAGTCCGCGAAATGACCGCCGCGCAAGGCTTCACCGAGGTCTCCAACTATTCGTTTGTCAGTGAGGAGATGGCGCGCCGCTTCGGATTCGCGCCGGACGATCACCTGCGCGTCGCCAATCCGATTTCGATCGAGCAGGGGCTGATGCGATTGAGCCTGCTGCCCGGCATGCACCGCTGCGTGACCGAGAACGCGAAGCGCTTCGACGAGTTCCGGCTCTTCGAGATCGGCAGCGAGATCCACAAGCGTGCGGGCGCGCTGCCTGATGAGATCCCGCACTTCATGGCCGCGCTCTATCGCAAGCAGGGTGACGGCTCGGCGGCGCTGCTTGAGTTGAAGCGATTGGCCGACTGTCTGCTGCCCGGCGCGGCGGCACGGCCCGCCGAAGCGCGAGGCTACGAGCACCCGGCCCGCTCGGCGGAGGTCGTGTGGCGGGGGGAAACGCTCGGCCGCCTGTATGAATTGCATCCTGCGCTGCTCGAAGCCGGGCGCGCGGCCGTGCTGGATCTCGACCTGCGCAAAGCGTTCGAGATGGGTCCCGAACCGAAACGCTACACGCCGCTGCGGCGGTTCCCGGGCAGCTCCTTCGATCTTTCGGTCGTGGCCGGGCTCCGCGTGCTCGCGGGCGATCTCATCGCGAGCATCCGCGCCGCCACGGGCGAATGTTGCGACGCGGTGGAGTACCTCTACAGCTACCGCGGACAGCCGCTCGCCGAGGATCGCCAGAGCCTCAGCTTCCGCATTACGGTTTCCGCCGCGGATCACACGTTCAGCAACGAGGAACTCACGGCGATCCGCAACGGGGTGATGGACGCCTTGCGCGCGCAGGGCTTTGACCTGCGCGCCTGATGCGTTAGGCTAGGGGGCAAAGGAGATTGCCGCATGCTGAACCGACGGGAATGGGTATTAGGCACGGTGGCCGCGCAGGCGGCCGCAGGCGCGCAGGCCGCGCTGCCGAAACGCAAGTTCAAGGACGGAGTTGAGCTTTCCGTCATCGGGTTCGGAGGCATTGTTGTCACCGCGATGCCGCAAAGCGAAGCGGACCGGCGCGTGGCGGCGGCCATGGACCGGGGCGTGAACTACTATGACGTCGCGCCCAGTTATGCCGCGGGCGAGGCCGAAAAACAGCTCGGAATCGCGCTAAAACCCTACCGGAAGCGCGTTTTTCTGGCGGAAAAGACGCAAAAACGCGACGCCAGGGGCGCCCAGGAGGAGTTCGAGGAGTCCCTCCGCCGCTTACATACCGATTACTTCGACCTCTACCAGTTTCACGCCGTCGGTTCGATGGAAGACGCCGAAAAGATCCTTGCGCCGGGGGGCGCGGCGGAGTTCTTCACCAAGCTGAAGAAGGAAGGCAAGGTGCGCTACATCGGCTTCTCGGCGCACCACGCCGGCGCGGCGCTGCGGTTGATGGACGCGCTGCCGCTCGATTCGGTGCTTTTTCCAGTGAACTTCGCGGCGTGGGACAAGGGCGGATTCGGCCCGCAGATTCTCGCGAAGGCGAAGCAAAAGGGCATGGCGCGCCTGGCGCTGAAGGCGATGGCTCTGGGGCAGTGGCCGAAGGGCCTGCCTCGCGATCAGCGCAAGTACCGCAAGTGCTGGTATGAGCCAATCGATGACCGCTCGCTGGCGCAACTCGCATTGCGCTTCACACTGGGCCAGGAGATCACCTCGGCGATTCCGCCGGGCGACGAGCGCCTGTTTGATCTCGCGATGGACCTTGCCGCCGCTCCGCTGCCGAAGTTGAGCGCTGCGGAGATGGCCGACTTGCGGACACGTACGGCGAAGGCCGATCCCATTTTCCGGGCATAGTCCGGCATCACATGATAGTGTGAGGCGCTCTACCCCCGGCTGACGCCGGGGGCTCAATTCCCGCCTCGCTGACGGGCGGTGGTTGCTGGTTCTCGGAATTTCAAATAGCCAACGGAGGGCGGGAGAGGCTTCCAGTGTCCTTTTCAACTCCCACCCTA
>JAHDVK010000045.1 GCA_023384675.1 Bryobacteraceae bacterium
ACGTGGCGAAGCAGGTGAAGCCGCTGCGGGATCTGCTGGATTTGCGGACCAAGCTCTCCGATTTGCGGGGCACCCTGCAGGGCAACGAGAAATTGGAATCGTTATTGCAAGACGTAATGGCGAACACCGAATCGATGGATGCCCTGAAGAACGAGCTGGCGCAGAACAAGAAGCCGGAAGGAGAAGAGTAAGCCATGGCGAAAGCAAAACAGCAAGCCGCGGAGCCGGCCGCGCAGGCAGCGGAAATCATCCAGCCGGTCAGCATCCTCGATCAGATTGTGGAGAAGGGCCGCCTGGCGCGTGATCCCCAGCAGCGGCAGTGGGGCAAGAGCCTGGTCGGCGAGTTCGTCAACCAGATTCTGCAGGGCGAAATGACGGTGTCGCCAGACATCGAAGCGATGATCAATCAGCGCATCGCGCAGATCGATCATCTGCTGTCGCTGCAGTTGAACACGATTCTGCATCACCCCGAGTTCCAGCAGCTCGAAGCCACGTGGCGCGGCCTGCGCTACCTGATGGAGCAGAGCGAGACGGGCGTGGGCCTGAAGATCAAGGTTCTGAACGTGTCGAAGAAGGACCTGCTGCGCGACTTGCAGCGCGTGCCCGAGTTCGATCAGAGCCAGATGTTCAAGAAGGTGTACGAAGAGGAATTCGGCGTGTTCGGCGGCGAGCCGTTCGCGGCGATGATCGGCGACTACTACTTCGGCAAAGGGCCGGAGGATGTGGAACTGCTCGAGCGGGTTTCACAGGTGGCGGCGGCGGCGCACGCGCCGTTCATCGCGGCTGGTTCGCCGGATATGTTCAACCTCGAAGAGTTCACGCAGCTCGACCAGCCGCGCGATCTCGCCAAGGTCTTCGACACCACCGAGTACGCGAAGTGGAAGGGCTTCCGCCAGACCGACGACAGCCGGTATGTGTGCCTCACCATGCCGCGCGTGCTGATGCGCGTGCCCTACGGCCGGAACAACAAGCCGGTGGACGCCTTCAACTATGAAGAGGACGTCGACAGCCTGACGCACGACAAGTACCTGTGGGGCAACGCGGCCTTCGCGCTGGGCGCCCGCATGACCAACGCATATGCCCGCTACGGCTGGTGCGCGGCGATCCGCGGCGTGGAAGGCGGCGGCCTGGTGGACAGCCTGCCGGTCTACAACTTCTCGACCGACGATGGCGACATCACCATGAAGTGCCCGACGGAGACGATCATCACCGACCGGCGCGAGAAGGAACTCGCCGACTTGGGGTTCGCTCCGCTGGTGCACTGCAAGGGCAGCGACTACGCGGCGTTCTTCAGCGTGCAGAGCACGCAGAAGGCCAAGCTTTACGACACGGAAGTGGCGAACGCCAACGCGCGGCTCTCATCGCAGCTTCCCTACATGATGGCGGTTTGCCGGTTCGCGCACTATCTGAAAGCGATGATGCGCGACAAGATCGGCAGTTTTGCTTCGCGGGCCGACACCGAAGCGTTCCTGAACCGCTGGATTTCGAATTACGTGACCCCGGACGACACGGCCTCCCATGCCACCAAGGCGAAGTTCCCGCTGCGGGAAGCGCGGGTGGAAGTGCTCGACGTGCCCGGCAAGCCGGGCGCTTACCGCGCGGTCACTTTCTTGCGGCCACACTTCCAATTGGACGAACTCTCGGTTTCTCTGCGCCTGGTCGCCGAGCTGCCGAAGTCGGCCCGGAAGTAGCGTTTTGACGGAGGAACAACCGTTCCAGGTTGAGAGACAGAGGAGGTAAAGGCAATGGCATATGATTCTAGCGCCGATTGTTTCCTGAAACTCGGCGATATCGACGGCGAATGCCGGAGGAAAGGTCTGGAGAACTGGATCGAGATCTCCGGCTTCAACTTCAACGCTACGCAGACCGCGGCCGGCGGTTATGGCGGCGGCCAGAGCGGCGCGGCGCGCGTCTCGTTCGGAGACCTCACCTACCAGCACCGCATGGACAAGGCTTCCCCGAAGCTGATGCAGGCGATGTTCCAGGGCAAGGTGTTCGACGAAGCCCAGATCGTGGCCCGGCGCGCCGGCCTGAAGGACGGGACACCGGTGCGGTACCTGGTGTGGGAGCTCAAGGAGGTGCTCGTCTCCGGACACGGATTCGGCGGCGGCAGCGACGGCGAATTCCCGATGGAGAACTGTTCGCTTCGCTTTGCGATCGAGAAAATGCACTACCGCGAGGTGGTCGACGGCCAGCCGCAAGGCCCGATCAGCTCCGGGTGGAACTCGAAGACGAACAAGGAAGCGTAATCGGAGGAGGATGAAATGGCAGTCAATGCATTTTTGAAATTCGGCGATGTGGTCGGCGAAGGCAAGAACGAGCTGCACAAGGAATGGATCGAGATTCACAGCTATTCCTGGTCCGGCTCTCATACCGGGTCGCCCGAATCGGGCGGAGGACTTTCGGCGGGCAAGGCGCAGGTGTCGGACCTGATTGTGACCAAGTCCATGGACAAGTCCTCGCCGAAGCTGAAGGAATTCTGCTGCAAAGGTGAACCCGTTCCCAAGGCCACCCTGGTGGTGGACCGGGCCGGCAATTCGCCGACGACCTACCTCAAAATCGAGCTTGACGCGGCGGTAATCAGCTCGTATAACGTCAGCGGCGGCACCGGCGATTTGCCGATCGAATCGATCAGCCTGAGCTACACCAAGGTTTCGCTCGACTACATCCCGGTGGACGACAAGGGCGCTCCGCAGGGGGCCATCAATGCCAACTTCAACCTGAAGCTTGGCGAAAGCGAGTAGTCCCGGAAAAGAGGATACTCCAACATCATGCAAGCGCAGAACTTGCTCCGCGAGGGCAAGCTCAGCGAAGCCATCGCGTCGGCCGCGGCTCTCGTTCGCGAGAGCCCGGCCGACGCGCGGCTTCGCACTTTTCTGTTCGAACTGCTCTGTTTCGCCGGCGAATACGACCGCGCGGAAAAGCACCTTCACCTGCTGGGCACCGGCAGTGGAGACAAGGACCGGGAAGTGGGAGCATTGCTTTACCACGCCGCACTGCACGCCGAACGTACGCGATTGGAAATGTTCGAAAAGAACGAAACTCCGCTCGCCTCGCCGGCGCCGGAAGTGGGGGGCGTGCTGAATGGCCAGCCGTTCACCACCATCGAAGACGCCGATCCACGCATCGGGCCCCGGCTCGAAATTTTCGCCGCGGGCAACTATATGTGGCTGCCATTCGCCCACATCGCTTCCATTAAGATGGAGCCGCCCAAGCGGCTGCGCGATCTGTTGTGGGCCCCCGTCGTCTTGCGGACCGGGCCCGAATTCAAGGGTGTTGAGTTGGGCGAGGTGCTGTTGCCGGCGCTTTCCCCGCTCAGTTGCCGCCATGCCGACGAAAGCGTCAAACTGGGACGCATGACGGTCTGGGATGAAAACAACGGCGATCCGGTGCCGTTCGGGCAAAAACTTCTCTTGGTGGATGGGGAGGAATTCCCCATTCTCGAACTGCGCACCCTGACCATCGGCCCGCCGGAAGACGGGGGGACCGATGCCTCTACCTGACAACATTCTTCAGCCCATCCCCGGAGATAATCCGGGGGGGGCTGATTTGCGTTATCAGCCCATCTACGATCAGATCAAGGAAGCCCGGCGCGAAGAGGACGACGTCGCGCAGGGCGTGTGGCAGCGCGCGCGCAAGGTGGCGGACTGGGCGCAGGTCGTCAAGCTCGCCGCCAACGCCATCGCCAAGCAGAGCAAGGATCTGCAACTGGCCGCCTGGCTCACCGAAGCCCTTGTCTATCGCGAGGGTTTCACGGGGTTGCGCGAAGGGCTGCAACTGACCTACGACCTGCTGGACCAGTTCTGGGACCATCTTTACCCCGAGCTTGAGGACGATGACAGCGAAATGCGTTCCGTGCCGCTGGCCTATGTCGTCAACAAAGTGGATATCGCGCTTCGAAAGACTCCTCTGACCGCGCAAGGTGTGGACTGGTACGAGTACAAGGACTCGCTGACGCTGCCCACCGAAGAGGACGCCTCGCGGGATACGGCCAAGTCCAGGCTCCGCAGCGAAGCCGAGAGCGGCGGGAAAGTGCTGCCCGAGGAGGTCGATTCGGCGCTGAAACAGACGCCCAGCGAGTTCTTCGACGAATTGGAAGAGGAACTGCGCGCTTCGAATGCCACGCTCGACGAACTGGATGCCCTCTGCACAGAGAAGTTCGGCGAGTACGCGCCCGGCTATGGGCCGTTGAAGGAGTGCATCGAGCAGATCGAGAACACGGTCCGCATCATGCGGCAGCGGCGTGACGGGTTGATGGGCGGAGGCGGCGCCAAGGCCAGCGGCGCGGCGAAAAAGGAGAAGCCAGCCCCGGCGGCGAGTTCCGGCGTCTTTGGCGACGATCCCTTCGCCGAGGAACCGGCGGCCGAGCCCGAACCCGCGCCGGCGGCGAGTTCGGACCCATTCGCCGACGATCCCTTCGCCGACGAGTCGCCGGCCGCGGCGGCCGAACCTGCGACCTCGTCATCCTCGAACCTGTTCGAGGACGATCCTTTTGCCGAGCCCCAGCCTGCTGCGGCCGGCGGCGCCCCGGCGCGCGCCGCTTCCGGCGCTACGCTCTCGGCGGAACCGGTGAGCCCGGAGGACGCCGTGGCCCGTATCGCCGGCGCCGCGCTCTGGCTGCGCACGCAGGCGCCCACGAATCCCGGGCCGTATTTGTTACTGAGGGCCTTGCGCTGGGGCGAATTGCGGGCTGGTGGTCCGCAGTTGGATTGGGCACTGCTCGAATCGCCGCCCTCGGAGTTGCGCCAGCGCCTGAAGCGGCTGGCCGCCGAAAGCGAGTGGGAACAAGTGCTGGCGGCTTGCGAGGAGGCGATGTCGCTGCCTTGCGGCCGCGCCTGGCTCGAACCGCACCGTTACGAATTCGAGGCGCTGACGGCGTTGGGCGAAGAGTATGCTCCGCTGCAGGAGGCGTTGCGCCGGGAGCTGAGCCAGATCCTTTCCGAGTACCCGGATCTCCCCGGACAGACGCTGACCGACGACACGCCCGCTGCCAATGCCCAGACGCTCGCGTTTTTGCGCGATGAAGGCATGCTGGATGGAACGCCGCGCAAGGCGGCCGAGCCCGTGCGGCGCGCGCCGACTCAGGAGGAGATGCTCGAAGAGGCCGTCAAATCGGGCAAGTACGAAATCGCCCTGGCGCTGGTGGCCCGCGCCATGCAGCAGGAGACCTCCGGGCGCGGACGGTTCGAGCGCAAGGTGCTGCAAGCCCGCCTGCTGATGGAGGCTGGCCGCCGCGCGGTGGCCTACCCGATCCTGCGTGAACTGGCCACCGAGATCTTCGAGCGGCGGCTGGACGAATGGGAATCCGCGGCGCTGGTCGTCGAGCCGCTGATGCTGTTGTACCGCTGCCTGGACGGCGAAAGCGACGAGGCGGGCGAACGTCAGAAGATCTACGAACTCATTTGCCGCCTGGATCCGGTCCGGGCGTTCGAACTGCACTAGAGGAGACGAGTGGCTGACCGCAAAAACCAGCCTGACATTCTGCCGCCGCTTCTGGACCGGCTCACGGATGAGGATCCCCGGGTCCGGCAGGAGGGGCCTGTGCCATATGCGCAGGCGGTGCGGAGGCTGCGTCATGCTTTGCGGCGCGACCTGGAGTGGTTGCTGAACACCCGCCAGGTGATCGTTCCGGTGCCGGAATGGTGTACCGAACTGCCGTATTCGCTCTTCCAGTACGGGCTGCCGGATCTCACCAGCTTTTCCGTCAGCAATCCGCAGGACCAGGACCGGCTGGCGGCGATGATCGAGCAGGCGGTGGCCACCTTCGAGCCGCGCCTGATGAACGTCACGGTGGCGCTGCTGACCTCCAAGAGCGGCGCGCGCGTCGTGAAATTCCAGATCGAGGGGCTGCTCCGGATCGAGCCGGGTCCCGAGCGGATTCAGTTCGACACCACGCTGGATCTGGCGAGCGGAAGCTATCACATCGAGGGCGAGAACAATGCGTGACGAGTTGCTCGCCTATTACGAGCGGGAACTCGCTTACGTCCGGCAACTGGGCGCGGAATTCGCCGGGAAGTACCCGAAAATAGCGTCCCGGCTGATGCTGGAGCCGTCGCGCTGCGAGGATCCGCACGTTGAGCGGCTGCTGGAAGCCTTCGCTTTTCTCTCTGCCCGCATCCACCTGAAGCTCGACGATGAATTTCCCGAGCTCACGCAGGCGCTGCTGGGGATTCTCTACCCGCACTTCCTGCGGCCGGTGCCGTCGATGACCATCGTCGAGTTTCATCTCGACCCGAAGCAGGGACAGCTCACCACCGGCTTGAAAGCGCCGCGCGATTCCACGCTCTACGCCCGCCCGGTGAATGGCTACCGCTGTCCGTTCCGCACCACCGCCGACGTCTGGCTTTGGCCCGTCGATGTCACGCAGGCGCAGTGGACCACGCCGGAGCGCCTGGACCCGCCCGTCAAGGCGCCGGACTGCGCCGGGGCGCTGCGCGTCAAGCTGCGCACCCGCGGGGACGTCACGTTTTCGGGACTGGGCCTGGACCGGCTGCGCTTCTTCTTGAACGGCGAACCCAGCCTCGTTTATCCGCTCTACGAGATGCTGGCCAACGGAACCCGGCGTATCATCGTGCGCGACGCGGATCCGAAGTCGCGCGTCCGGCCCATCGAAATCGATCCGGCGCGGCTGCGGCCGGTGGGCTTCGATGAGGACGAGGCGATGATCCCCTATTCGCGCCGCTCGTTCCAAGGCTATCGCCTGCTGCAGGAGTACTTCTGTTTCCCGGAGAAGTTCCTGTTCGTCGAACTTGACGGGCTGGAGCCGCTCATCGACTCGGGCTGTTCAAAGGATCTGGAACTGCTGTTTCTGTTCGCGCCGACGGAGCGCCAGGACTGGGAGCCGATTCTGCAGATGGGCGTCAGCGCCAAGACGCTGCGGCTGAATGCGACGCCCGTGATCAACCTCTTCCCGCAGACCGCCGATCCGATCCTGGTTGAGAATACGCGCTTTGAGTATCCGATCGTTCCGGATGTGCGACGCAGCGACGTGCTGGAGGTGTTTTCCGTCGAGGAGGTGGTCGCCACGAATCCGCGCACGATGGAGGTGGTGGCCTTCGAGCCGTTTTTCTCCTACCGCCACTCGGCCAGCAAGCAGCAGAATGCGCTGTTCTGGTACGCCGCGCGGCGCCAGGGGACGACGTGGCAGGGCCAGGGTTCGGACCTGTATCTGACCCTGGTGGATCTGGAGGGCCGCGGCCGCGCGCCCGAGTTCGACACCGTCACCGTGCGCACCCTGTGTACGAACCGCGAATTACCGTCGCGGCTCCAGATGGGGAACGAGGAGGGCGACTTCGAGATCGATGCGCAATTGCCGGTGGAGAGCATCATCGCGCTCAGAAAACCTTCGCCCACGGTCCGGCCGGTGTTGGGCAGCGGCTCGTTCTGGCGATTGATTTCGCACCTTTCGCTGAACTACCTGTCGCTGATCGAGGATGGGCGCGAGGCCTTGCAGGAGATTCTGCGCCTCTATGCGCCGGCGGCGCCCGGCTCGACGGAACGGCAGATCGACGGGATTCTCGAGGTCGGCAGCCGGCGGCATTTCGCGCGAGTTGTAGACGATGCGGGCATCGCTTTCGTGCGCGGCACACGGGTGAACCTGCTGCTGGATGAGGAATACTTTGTGGGCGCGAGCGCGTTTCTGTTCAGCGCCGTGATCGACCGTTTCCTCGGCGGCTACGTCTCGCTGAACAGCTTCAGTCAACTGGAGGCGCGAACCAAACAGAGAAGGGAGGTGCTACGGCTATGGCCAGTCCGGGCGGGCAAGACGATCCTGCTGTGACCACACCGCCGGCGGCTTCTCCCGGCGAAGGACTGCCGGCACGCCTGCGCGAAAAGCCCTTCGAGTACCGGTTTTTCCAGGCGGTGCGCCTGCTGCAGGGGTTGGCTCCTGAGCGCAAGCCGGTGGGGCGTTTTTCTGACCCCTCGCGCGAGGCCGTCCGTTTCGCCTCCCACAACACGCTTTCCTATCCGCCCAGCGAAATCCGTGAGTTGGAACTAACGGAAGACGCGCCTCCGCGCATGGAAGTGAATTTCCTGGGGCTGACCGGGCCGGTCGGCGAATTGCCGGTGTTTTACACCGCGCATATCATGGAACGTCTGCGCGCGCGGGACCGCACGGCGGCCGATTTCTTCGACATCTTCAACCACCGCCTGATTTCCCTGTTCTATCGCGCGTGGGAAAAGCAGCGCTTCGCCATCCGCCACGAACGGGGCGACAGCAGCGGATTGCGGCAGTACGTGCTCGACCTGCTGGGGCTGGGGACGAAAGGTCTGCAGAACCGGCAGCAGGTGGAAGATTCGGCGCTGGTCTTCTTTTCGGGCATCCTGGCGCAGCGGCCGCGCTCGGCGCAGGCTTTGGAGAATCTGATCGCCGGCTACTTTAGCGTACCCGTGTCCGTCATCCAGTTCGTGGGAACGTGGCGCAAGCTGGATGAGTCGAGCTTGTGCCGGCTGGAAGATGACCCCGCGCGGGGAGGGTTTTCCTCGCAGTTGGGCGTCGGCGCGGTGGCGGGCGACGAAGTGTGGGACCCGCAGTCCGCGGCCCGCATCCGCATCGGCCCGCTGGCGCTCGACCGCTATCTCGAGTTTCTGCCCAGCGGCGCGGCGTACCCGGCGCTGCGGGCCATGGGCCAGTTCTTCGCGGGCCTCGAAATCGACTTCGAAGTGCAACTCGTGCTAAAACGCGAGGACGCGCCCGGCTGCTGCCTGGGCGCGGAGGGAGACACCGCCCCCAAACTGGGCTGGGTCTCTTGGGTAAAATCGGTTCCCATGAACCGGGATCCGGACGAAACGGTTTATCGATTGCAAAGGGAGGAGTAGATCCTGATGGCTGCGAACTTGAAATCTCTGGTCGGGAAATTGAATCACTCGGCTCGGCAGACGCTGGAAGCCGCCGCGAGTCTTTGTGTGGCCCGCACCCATTACAACGTCGAAATCGAGCATTTCCTGATGCGCCTGCTCGACAACACCGACGACGACAGCGCGCGCATCTTTCGTCATTTCGGTATTGATCCTTCCCGGCTGCAGGATGAGATCAACCGCGGTCTGGAAAAGATGAAGCGCGGCAATGCGCGTACGCCCGCCTTCAGCCCGGACCTGATCGAGATGTTCACCGAGGCGTGGACCATCGGCTCGCTGGACCACGGTGCGCGTTCGATCCGCACCGGCCATTGTATGCTGGCCCTCACGCAGAAGCCCGGGCTCTGGCGGCTGATTCGCGAGACCAGCCGCGAGATCGGCCGCATCGTTCCCGACACGCTGAAGAGCGAGTTCGCGAACCTTGTCGCCGGGTCATCGGAGGACGACACCGGCGCCGAAGCCGTGCCCGAGGACAGCGGGATGAGCGCCGTGCCGCGTATCGGCGCGACGGGCAAGACCGAGAACCTCGATCAGTTCACCGTCGATGTCACCGAACAGGCGCGCATTGGCAAGCTCGATCCCGTGCTCGGCCGCGATGCGGAGATCCGCCAGGTGATCGACATCCTCATGCGCCGCCGCCAGAACAACCCGATCCTGACGGGCGAGGCGGGCGTCGGCAAAACGGCCGTGGTCGAAGGCTTCGCGCAGCGCGTGGCCGCCGGCGACGTGCCTCCGCCCCTGAAGAATGTCACCATCCGTTCGCTGGATCTCGCGTTGCTGCAGGCGGGCGCGAGCGTGAAGGGTGAATTCGAGAATCGCCTCAAGGGGTTGATCGAGGAAGTGAAATCCTCGCCCGCGCCCATCATTCTCTTCATCGACGAAGCGCACACCATGATCGGCGCGGGCGGCACGGCCGGCCAGGGCGATGCCGCCAACCTGCTTAAGCCCGCCCTGGCGCGCGGCGAACTGCGCACCGTCGCCGCCACCACTTGGAGCGAGTACAAGAAGTACTTCGAAAAGGACGCCGCGCTGGCCCGCCGCTTCCAGGTTGTGAAGGTGGAAGAGCCGAGCGAAAGCGTCTGCCAGATCATGCTGCGCGGCATCGTGGCCTCGCTCGAAAAGCACCATCAGGTCCGCATCCTCGATGAAGCGGTCAGCTCCGGCGTCCGGTTGTCGCACCGCTATCTGGCCGGACGGCAACTGCCCGACAAGGCCGTCAGCCTGCTCGACACCGCATGCGCGCGAGTCGCGCTCGGACAGAATGCGATCCCGCCCGCCGTCGAGAACGCCACCCGCGAAATCGAGGATCTGGCGGTGCAGGCGCGCGTCCTCGAACGGGAAAAAGCCGCCAGCGGCGATCATGAAGAACGCCTCGCGATCATCGCTTCCCGCAAGCAGACCGTGGATGCCCAGCTTGCGGAACTGAATGCCCGCTGGGAGAAGGAAAAAGGCCTCGTCGAAGAGATTCGCAAGTTGCGCACCGAACTCGAGGAAGGCCGGGGTGGAGACGAGTCCCGCGCCCGGATGGATGCGGCCAACAAGGAACTCGCCGAACTGCAGGGCGAAACGCCGCTCATGCGCCCGTGCGTCGACCAGCAGGTGGTGAGCGAGGTGCTCGCCGCGTGGACCGGCATTCCCGTCGGCTCCATGATGAAAGACGAGATCGCCACCACGCTCAATCTCGGCAATCTCATGGCCGAGCGCGTCATCGGCCAGAACCACGCCCTCGACGCCATCGCGCAGCGCATTCAGACCGCCAAGGCGAGCCTCGACGACCCCAACCGGCCCATCGGCGTCTTCCTGCTCGTCGGACCCAGCGGCGTCGGCAAGACCGAAACCGCGCTCACGCTCGCCGATCTCTTCTATGGCGGCGAGAAGAGCCTGATCACCATCAACATGTCCGAGTTCCAGGAGGCGCACACCGTCTCGACGCTGAAGGGTTCGCCTCCGGGCTATGTCGGCTACGGCGAAGGCGGCGTGCTGACCGAAGCCGTCCGGCGGAGGCCGTATTCGATCGTACTGCTGGATGAAGTCGAAAAAGCCCACCCCGACGTGCTGGAGCTCTTCTATCAGGTCTTCGACAAGGGCATGATGGAAGACGGCGAAGGCCGCGAAATCGACTTCAAGAACACGATCATTCTGTTGACTTCGAACGCCGCCACGGACACGCTGATGAAGCTGGTGGCCGACCCGGAAACCGCTCCCTCGCCGGCTGGACTCGTGAAGGCCATGAAGCCCGAACTCGACAAGGTCTTCAAGCCGGCGTTCCTCGGCCGCACCGTGATCATCCCCTACTATCCGATTCGCGATGAGGCGATGAAGGTGATTGTGCGCCTGAAACTGGGCAAGATCCAGCGGCGCATCAGGGAAAACCACAAGATCGAGATGACCTGGCAGGACGCGCTGATCAATGAAGTCGCCAGCCGCTGCACGGAAGTGGAAAGCGGCGCGCGCAACGTCGATAACATCCTGACCAACACATTGTTGCCCGATATCTCGCGCCAGGTGCTCACCGGGATGGCCGAGGGCCGCAAGCTCAAATCAATCCATGTCGCCCCCGGCGAGGGCGGCCAGTTCGTTTACACAACCGCCTGACGGCGCACACACCCGGGAGGAGGGTTATGTCTGGACCGATCACGCAACACGACCGGCTCTACCGTCTCGATACGCCGCTGGGTACGGACAAGCTGATTGTCCGTACCTTCAGCGGATTCGAGGGTGTGAGCCAGCTCTACCGCTACGAACTGGAACTGGTCAGCGAACACGCGAACCTGCCCGTGCACCGGCTGATCGGCCAATTCGTCAAGTTCGCGGTCCGCATGAGCGACGGCAAGAGTTTCCGCCATCTCGGCGGTTTCGTCTGCGAATCCGCGGTGCTGCCGCCCGAAAGCCGGCTGTACGCGTATCGCGTCGTGCTCGTCCCTTGGATCTGGTTCCTTACGCGCACCTCGGATTGCCGCATTGAACAGGAAAAGACCGTCCCCGACATCATCCGCAACATGTTCGACCGGTACGGGTATAACGACTACCGCTTCGAACTCCACAATAACTACGAACCTTGGGAATATTCCGCGCAATACCGGGAAAGCTCGTTCAATTATTTCAGCCGGCTTTGTGAGCTTGAAGGCTTGTTCTATTTCTTCGAGCAGACCGAGAACCGCACCGTGCTAGTAATCGGCGACTCCCCGGCCGTCCATCCCGTCTGCCCCGGCCAGGGCCGCATCGAAATGGAGCGTTCCTTCGGACGGGGCTACCGCCGGGTGGCCGACACGATCCACACCTGGGTGGTGGAACGCCAGTTCCAGTCAGGCAAGTACACTCACCGCGATTTCAATTTTGAGCGCCCCAAGGACAATCTCGAAGTACAAATCCCCAGCGCTTCACGTCTCGGCAATAACGAAAAATTCGAAGTGTACGACTACCCCGGCGAATACGAGGATACATCCGACGGCGATCTCTGGGGCCGCCGCCGCATGGAGAAAACCGAGGCCGAGGATGAAATCATCAGCGGCACCAGCAACGCGCGCGCGCTGAAAACCGGCTACAAGTTCGACCTGGTCCGCCACGACCGCCGCGACCAGAACAACACGTTCGTCGTCACCACCATGGTGCATGAAGGGCAGGAAATGAACATCCTGCCCGCGCAGGAGATCACCGAGTCCTTTTACCGGAATCAGTTCACCTGCATCCCCCACAGCAAGCCGTTCCGTTCGCCCCTGAAGACGCCGAAACACCTGGTGAAGGGCGTTCAGACCGCCACGGTGGTCGGGCCGTCGGGCGAAGAGATCTATTCCGACAAGTACGGCCGCGTGAAGGTGCAGTTCCATTGGGACCGGGAGGGCAAGAAGAACGAAAGCAGTTCCTGCTGGATCCGGGTTTCGCATCCGTGGGCCAGCTCCGGGTATGGCGCCCTGTTCCTCCCCAGGATCGGTGACGAGGTGATCGTCGATTTTCTTGAAGGCGATCCCGACAGACCCATCATCACCGGCCGCGTTTATAACGCCGACAACATGCCGCCCTACGATCTGCCCGGCCGCCAGAACTGGAGCGGCATCAAGTCCCGCTCCACCAAGGGCGGCGGCGCCGATAACGCGAACGAACTCCGCTTCGAGGACACCAAGGGCAGCGAACTTTTCCTCATGCACGCCGAGAAAGACATGGAAATCACGGTCGAGAACGATGTCGAGGAGGAGATCGGCAACGACCGCAGCAGCCGGATCAAGAACGACAATATCGAACACGTTGACGGCAACGAAGACCGCAAGATCGGCGGCGATCAAACCGTGCAGATCGGCGGCGGGCAAAGCACGCAGGCGGGCGGGGACATCACCATCAAGTCGGGCGGCACCGTCACCATCGAGGCGATGGAGATCATCCTGAAGGCCAGTGTCAGCGTCGTCCTGGAGGGCGGAACGGCCGTTTCCATGACGGCCAGCGGTTCGCTTGTGGATGCGGGTCCGGCCGGAGTCACCGTCAAAGGGGCCATGGTGCTCATCAACAGCGGCGGGGCCAAGACCGGCAGCGCCTCGGCCAAGTCGCCCAAGACGGCAAAGGCCGCGAAAGAGCCAAAGCGCTACAAGGACAAGTAGTCCCGCGCGCGCCCTCCAAGTCTGTTAGAGTACGTTACTGAAACGGAGGATCCGTCCTCTACCCGACTGCCATGGAACCTGCTTCTGGTAATCTCGACAACATCCGGCAGGAGAAGAGCCGCCTTTACCTTGCCGCCCTCGATGCCTTCGACAATGGACAGCCCGCCAACGCGCTCGCTCACATGGACCGCTGGGCCGACCTCGACGCCGATGCGCCGGAGGCCCCCGGCGAGCAACTTGCCGCCATTCAGGCCTTCCACCAGCAGGTTCGCGACGAATGCCAGTCGCTCCGCGCCGCCCAGAACAACATCCGTCAGCTTGTGAGCTTCGGTCAGGCAGACCAGGCCCTCACTATCTGCAACGAGATGCTCGCGAAATACCCGGGCGATTCCGTCTTGCTTGAGTTGCAAGCTAGCGCCCGCACCGCCCTCGCGGCTGGAGGGAGTGGAGCCGCGCCCCCGCCGGCGCCCGCAGGCCCGTCTCGTGACGAGGACGCCGCCCTGCTGCGCCGCTTCCTGGAGAAGGGAATTCTTGTCACGCAGGGCAAGACCGCCGAGCGGATTCTCAAGGCGACCGAGGAGGCTGCCGGACGGCATCCCGGCGATCCCGAAATTCAAAGCCTGGCCCGCCAGGTTCGCATTGCCTTCGAGGCTCCCATCGAGCCACCCGCGGCCGCCCCCCCGCCGCCCCCGCCCGCGGCCGTTCCGGCTCCCCCGCCGCCTGTCCCCCCACCGCCGCCCGTGGCCTCAGAGTCCGAGCCGGCCCCGCCTCCGCTCGACTTCATGCCTCCGGGCCCCCCGGACCTCAGCCCGCCGCCGGCGGCTGCGGCGCCCCCGTCCGGCGATCCGTTCGCTCCGCCGCCCGTTCCGCCGCCTCTGCCTCCGCCGCCACCGAAAGCGGGGAAGCCCGCCGGGGCGATGGTCCCTGCTCCCGCCGGCCGTTCCCGCATCTTGACCTTCGGCCTCATTGCCGCAGGGCTTGTCATCATCATCCTCGGGGTGATCGCCATTGTGCGCAGTCTTGCGCCCCCGCCTGTGCAAATGGTCCAGGTCGAGCTTCGAACCACGCCGCCCGGGGCCGCCATTCGCGTTGCTGGCGAGAACAAGGGATTGTCAGATCTCTCCTTGACGCTCGCACCCGGGGAGTATCAAGCGGAAGCTTCCCTCGAGGGCTTTGAGCCGGCCACGACGCGTTTCCGGGTGGAACCGGGCACGCCGCTCACCGTCGAACTGGCGCTCACCCCCTGGAGGCCCGTTTTTCGCCTGTATTCGGAGGCTGAGGAGGGCTCCATCACCTTTGCAGGCCGCGCGCTGACGCCCGGCCAGGGAGGTGACGCCCTGGTGGATGGACTCGACGATGGGGAGTACGAATTCCGCTACAGTTCCCGCGCCAGCGAGGCCGCGGCGACAGTTCGCTATGACGGCTCCAGTATGCCGCTGCTCGTGGCGGCGCCGAAGGTTAAGAACTTAATCCTCATTCTCGTCCACCAGCGGAATGACCGGGTGGTCGTACAAACCAACGTTACCGGAGCTGCCGCTTCGATGGATGGCGGCGCCTCCGAACCCATCCCGCCCGAGGGCCGCTCCTTCACCCAACTCGCTCCGGGCAGTCACACGCTCAACGTCGAGGATGGCAAGATGGTCCGCACCATTCCGCTCATGACCGGCGGCGGGCCCGCGGTCAACGCCTACCTCTTCGCTCCGCCCGCATCCGATAAGGGTTCACTCCTGCTGGTCGCCGGCGTCGATGGCGCGCAGGTGATGATCAATGGCCGCCGCCATTGGCAGTTGACCCGGAATGGCCGGGTGCGGGTCAGCGGGCTGGCTCCTGGCGCCTACAAGGTTAGTGTTGCCCGGGATGGATACGAGTCTACCGATACCCGCCAGGTCGAAATCGCGGCCGGCTCGGAAGCCAAGCTCGAATTCACGATGAAGCCCGTCGCCCGCATGGCCACACTGCGGTTGAGCGGTCCCGCGGGCGCCCAGGTGTTCGTGGACGGCAACCTGGCAGGAACCATCGAGGCGTCCGGATCGTTTTCCGCGCCCGTCAGCCCGGGCAGCCACACCATCGAACTGCGCCGGGGGACCGCCCGGTCGCGCGCCATCACTCACAACTTCACGGCAGGCGAGACCTATCAGCCCGTTTCCACCGAACTCGCGCTGGCGCAGCCCGACGGCTCGGTCCGACTCGAAGTGACGCCTGCCAGCGCCAGACTCCTCCTGCGCAAGCAGGGTGAACCCGAATCCGCTGGCCGTCCGGTAAACGGAACCACGATCACATTGCCCGAGGGCAGCTACACCGTGGTGGCTTCCGCCCCGGGCCACACTTCGTCGCAGGTCGTCTTCGCCGTGCCGCCCGGCGGCTCGGTCAACGTGCCCATCCGGCTTGCCGCCGCGGCGGTGGAACCGGCGAAGCCGAAGGTGACCACCCTGACCATGGCCGATTTCGACGAGCCGAACGAATGGGACAATCAGGCGGGCTGGCACGTCAAGCGCGGCGGCAACTACTCGACCTTCTCGCGCACGCCCACGGCGGGCGTCTTCACCTTCACCGTGCAGCTTCGCCGCGGCAAGCGGGTGCAATGGTTCCTTGACCACCGCGACGACCGGAATCACTTGCTGTTCCGCGCCGACCGGAACAACTTCTACCGCCTCACCGTGGTCAATGGCCGCACCAATGAGTTGGCCAAGGTCGATCACGGCATCCGGAACGCCAACACGTTCCAAATGCGCGTCACCGTCCGGCGGGATTCGATCGTCCACGAGATCCTCCGCGACGGTCAATGGGTCGTCCTCGATGAGTGGAAGGACATGAGCGCCGACCCGACTCGCGGCAAGTTCGGCTTCTACATCCCCGGCGGGAAGTTCCTCACCGGCTCCGATGAGTACGCCTTGAAGGACTTCCAGTTCTCACCGCGTTAGCGCGGGTATCCGGAGAATGAAGCCCGCCGAACGATTGGAGGTGCCGGACACCGGACGGCTGAACGCCGCCCTGTGTGCGGCCCTGGACCGGTTAGACCCTCAGGTTGTCATCGAATCCGGCACCTATCTGGGCACGGGCACGACACGCGCCCTGCTCCGCGCGCTTGGCGCGCGCCGCCCGCGCCGGTTCGTCACGATCGAGGTCTCGGCCAGCCTGCTGCGGCAGGCCCGCACCAATCTGGCGGACGCACCGTGGATCGAGTGCGTCTGGGGCATGAGCGTCCGCCGGGAAGAAGCGATCGAATTCGTCAAAAACGACCCCTTTTTGCGCGAATTGGACCCAAACATCGACATTTTCGTCGATTTCCTGCCTGACCCGGCCGCCGGTTATCTCGCCGAACTGCAGGGAGGACTTGGCGGCGAATCTTCCAGCGATGCCCCCGACGGGCTGCTGGAACAACTGCTCCCGCTGCACGCCGAGGACCGCCCGCTCGTGGCGCTCGATTCCGCCGGCGGCGTCGGCTATCTCGAGTTTCGCGAAACAGTCCGTTTGCTCGGCGAGAACCCTTACGGGTTGTTTCTGGACGACATCAACCACGTCAAGCACTACCGCAGCAAACTGCACATCGAAGCGGACCCCGCGTTTACCGTTGTCGACACGTCCTGGGACGAAGGCTGGATGGTTGCGCTCGCCAATCTGCGTTGAACCCGCTTCAAGCCGCGCGCCGCAGTTCGGTCACGCCCTTTGCGAGCGAAAAACATGCCACCACGCTGTCGCCGTCGCGGCGCCATGTGCCCGGCTCCATCGCCTGCCATGACTGCACTTCGCGCAGCGGTGCTCCGCCCAGGGCCGGCCGGCCGCCCGCGCCCATGCGCCAGCGCAGCGTGAACTCGCCGCAGGCGTACGGAGCCTTCAAACGCAAACCGCCGCCCACCGCTTCGATGGCGGTCAACTCCTTTGCCGCCCAGTAGTGCGCGATCTCGCTCAACGTCATCCAGCGCACCTGCTTGAATCGGGCATGCAGGCGCCGCACCACTTCCTGCATCGCCTGGAAGCCCAGCTCGCGGCCATTGAAATAGATGCCCGTCCAATGGCATAACAGTACGGCCGGATCGCCGCGCTCGATCACTTCCACCATTCTGCCTTTGGCCAGATCAGGGGTGATAAACAGATCCACCTGCGGCTCCTGGCGGCAGTCCCACCCGCCGGTCCAATCGCCGGTGCAGGCGTAAATCGAGACCACCGCGCGTGCGGAATCTCCGGAGATCCCGGAAGCATATTCAATGCGAGGCGCCACCGTCTCCTCGCCTTTTGCGATCACATTGCGGAAATAGTGGGGGATTTCTGTTCGATAGACCTCCCTCACCGCCTGGAAAGCCGCCTGCGACAACTCCGGCAGCGCCCCCGCCCCGAAGCCTCCTGGTGTCGTAAAGCCTTCACACGTGAACTCGGCATTTTTCAATATTTGCAGGCCATAGGCGATATAGGCGGCGATTTCGTCCACGCTGCGGCCTTTGCACCAGTCCCAATTCTCCATCCATTCCCGGCCGCGCTGCTCCACCGCATATCCGGTTTTCAGGTCCAGGATCCGCGTATGCGTGATCATTTCCGGGTGAATATCCCAAAGGGGAACGATCTCCTTCTTCACCAGGTTCAAGCTGTCGGCCAGTTCTTTCGGAGTCCATCCTGGGAGTTCCCGATCCACGCGCCCGACCAGCGCGGGGAAGGGAACAATGCTGTATTTCCCTTTCACCCCCTCCCGCTGCGACCATTGCGCGAAGCGGCGCACGAACTCATCGGGAATTTCATACGGCATCGACCGCCAATCGTGCGTATAAGTGCCCCCGCCGGGCATTGAGGCTGCGAACTGCGGAATCGCAAAGCGGTTCAGATTCACCAGGCACGTCGAGTCGTCGATAATCCAGGACAGCGGCACCCGTTCGCGAGGGTTCACCACTTCGACTCCGGCGGGCCGCGCGGGGGGGCGCTCGCCCGCTTCCTGCGCCAGCGCCAGCGGCGCCATCGAACTCGCGAGAAACCCTCTGCGTGTCAGTTGGAACATGGCCCCATTCTCGCAAAACGGCGCACTCAGGCCAACGCGGCTGCCAGCTTGCGGACCGTGTTCCAGCTTCGGATTGTGGAGCGGATGCCCGCCGCCCTCTCCAGGCGCGCGTTCGAAAACTCCGACTCGCTCTGCTTCACCTGGCACAGCCAGTACAACTCACGGCCCCTGATCCGGAAGTCGTCCACGGGCGAGCGAAGCGCCATCACCGCCGATAGCTCGGACTCGCGCAAGGCGCGTTCCAGGAACGCCACGTTGAATGCCGCCGCGCCGGCGATTTCCCCGGGCGTGTAAGGCCCGCGCTCGACGACGGCGGCCATCTCGGCCGCGCTCCGGATGAAGGTCTTCACCTCGTAACCCAGACTACTCTGCAAGGCCTGCTCGAGGCGCGCCTGCAGCCCGGCAGGCTCGTCCGCCGCGGCGAAAAGCACATTGCCGCTGGCCAGCAGCGTACGCACGTCCGCAAAACCCATGCCGTGGAAGATTGCGCGCAACTCCTCCATCCTGACCGTACGTCCGCCCACGTTGACGGCCCGCAACAATGCCGCGTAGCGTATCATCCCGATCTCCCTCGCACCCTCATAGAATAGGCGTAATGCGCATCCGACTGCTTTTCCTCCTCAGCCTTGGCGCCCTCTCCGCCTTCGCTCAGTTTCGCGCCGGCGCGGCTGCCCGGATCATCACTCCGGATCTCGGCGCGGCGAAAGCCTACATCGCCGGCTTCGGGCAGAACCGCGCCGCCACCGGAGTTCACGATGATCTGCACGCGCGCTGCCTCGCCATGGCCGCGGGTACGAGCCAGCCCGTCGTCGTCTGCGGGGTGGATTCGATCGGGCTCTTCTTTGACGATGTGCAGGCTATTCGCAAAGCCGTCGCCGCCGGACACAAATCGCCGGTCAGCGTGATTGTCGCGGTCACGCACAGCCACGAGACCCCGGACACCATGGGCCTCTGGGGACCGCGGATCGGCGTCTCCGGTTTGAATGAGGACTACAACCGGTACGTCATCAGCCGGACAGCCGAGGCCGCGCTCGCTGCCCTGATCGCGCTTCAGCCCGCCACGGTCCGCCTCGCCAAAGCCTCCTCGCCACGGCTCCGCGAGTTCTATGACGATTCCCGTCCGCCGGTGGTGCTGGATGACGAGATCCTCGCCCTCGCCGTCGACCACGCCCAAACGAAGAAGCCGATCGCCGTCCTGGCCAATTGGGCCTCGCATCCCGAGGCTCTCGGCAGCAAAAACACCCTGATCACCGCCGATTGGTGCCATTACTTCTACTCAGAGATCGAATCGCGAACCGGGGGCACGGCCGTTTTCATCAACGGCGCATTGGGCGGCATGATGTCGCCTCTTGGCGCCACCATCTCCGACCCCGCCACCGGCCAACCCGCGCCGAAGGATACATTCCGCTTCGCCGAGATCGTCGGCCGCGAAGCCGCGCAGCACGCCCTGCGGGCGCTATCCGCCGCCGAACCGGTCACGCCCGACAGCATCGAGTACCGCGAAGCCATGGCCGCGATTCCGGTCACCAACAAGAACTTCCTGATGGCCTCCGGCGCGGGCCTGTTCAAAGGGCGGAAGCCGATGTCGGCCGACGAGGGGACGACGGCTCCTGTAGGCTACCTGCGGCTCGCCCGGGGCGGGGAAGCGCTGCTGGAGGCTGCCGCCATTCCCGGGGAGCTCTATCCCGAACTGAGCGTGGGCCCGATTGTCCGCGACCCGAACGCCGACTTCCCGGACGCGCCCTTCGAGCCCATCATCAAAAAAGACGTGTTGAAAGCCCCTTTTCGCATGGTTTTTGGCCTTGCGAACGACGAAATCGGCTACATCATCCCGAAGGCCCAGTGGGACGAAAAGCCCCCCTATACCTTCGGCGCCGAAAAGCCCTGGTACGGGGAAATCAATGCGCCCGGCCCGGAAGCCGCGCCCATGATTATTCAGACCCTCAGTGGTCTCGTCAACGCCAAGAGCCAGCCGCGATAGAGCTCAGGCTCGCCCTAGCCGCCGCTGCCTGCTTGCGCGATTAGCCCACTCAGGCATCGACGGGTAGAGCCGGATCGTCGCCGAGTCCAGGCTCGGCAGCGGATGATTGCTTCGCTGGCGGTCAGACGGCCGTTCATCCCACGCAGCGAGCGGGCGCCACCGGGATGTCAGCACCGTATCGCCACGAACCGGCGCCAGCAGGCCATGCCTTTTTTGGCCTTATCGAACAACCCATAAACGAGCCAAGCGCGCCATATTCGCCCGATCGGCGGGTTGATCCTCCAGCTGGTTTCGTTTTGATCAACCCAACCCTACTGGAGGAGTCCCACGCCTTGCCCGCCACGCGCCGCCCGCGTGTCAGCCACACGTTTCGAACAAGAGCGCGGAATAGCTCATGCCAATAAACTATTGATTGAATTAGAGATGGAATGGTGAGCCGGGCGGGACTCGAACCCGCGACCACCTGATTAAAAGTCAGATGCT
>JAHDVK010000014.1 GCA_023384675.1 Bryobacteraceae bacterium
ATTGATGCCAGGAAAGTTCTCGGCTAGCTGCGAGGCGATAGCCGGACACTAGTGATATGTCGAATAGAGCCAGTTTGAGGCGACCTGCAATTTTGGATGGGATTTGTGCAGCTCATCCACGTAATGCTGCACGTATTCGCGAAATCGCGCGCGGTGGAACTCCAGCCACTCCTGCCAGCCTTCGTCCTCCGGCCCGCGCGGAGCCTGATCCCGGCTCCAGGCCTTCAGGGCCGCGGGCGAATAATCCGGCCGAACGGACCAGCATTCGCCGTCCACCCACACGCCATCCAGGTCATACTTGCTTGCCGCCTCGCGCAATTGGGGAATCATGAGCTCATCCACGTAGGGGCCGAATGTCGAAGTGTTCCGGCCGTCTGGCTTCCCGTCGCGATCGAGCTGTGCCCACTCGGGTTTGCGCTTCACGGCCTCGCTGTCCCACACTCCGGAAAAGTGGATGTACAACGCCACGCCACGCCGTGCCGTCACGTCGCGCCAGATCCGTAGCGAATCCTTCACGATCCCGGGCGAGGACGGGCCCACTGCGGAGGGCCAGCCCAGCCAGCCCGCGTGTCCCTTGGCGTCGTATTGGACATAGTCGGGCCGCGCCGCATCGAGGAGCCGTTCGATCATCGCCTCGGTCACATCGCGTCCGAGGGCGGTGTCGTGCTCCTGGGGGTGCAGGTCGAAGTGGAGGCCGAAGAAGCTGTCGCGGCGCGGCTTGCGCGGCGAGGCCGCCTGGCCGAATAGCGGCAATGCGGAAAGCGAAAAAAATCCACGCCGGGAGAGTGCAGAGTCTCGCATACCATCTACAATATAGAGTTCCCATGGCGTTTCAACTCACAACCCGGGAAGTGGACGGCGTACTGATTCTGGAGCCTGCCGGAAAGCTCGTAGCTGGTGAGAATCTGGAGGAGTTCCGCGAGGCCATTGACTCGGCTTTCAACGCGGGCCGCCAGCTTCTGGTGGTGGATATGACAGGCGTCAGCTACATGGATTCGAGCGCCCTTGGCTGTCTGGTGGTGACGCACACGCGCGTCCAGAAAGCGGGGGGGGCGATGGCCCTGTTCGGTCTTTCGCTGCGCAACCTCGAGTTGATGCTCCTCACCAAGCTCAGCACGGTTTTCCGGCTTCACGAGTCCGAAATCGACGCCGTGAACAGCGTGATTCCCGGCCGCGAGGCGCCCCGGTTCGACATTCTCGAGTTCGTGCAACGGCAGCGAGCGGAGAGGTCTCCGGGATGAGGCTGCTAGTCGTGGGCGGAGTCGCCGCCGGCCTCAGCGCGGCTTCCCGCGCCCGGCGCCTTGATCCGCACGCCGAGATCACGGTCCTCGAAAAAGGCCAGCGCATCAGCTACGGCGCCTGCGGACTGCCTTATCTCATCGAAGGGCAGGTGCGGGACATTGGCGAACTCACCGTATATACGCCCGAGTTCTTCGAGAAAGAGCGTGACATCCGCGTCCGCACAGGCGCCGAAGTCACCGCCCTTCACCCCGCCCGCCGCGAGGCCGTGCTCAGCAGCGGCGAACGCCTCGGCTATGACGCGCTGGTCTGGGCGGCCGGCGCCCGGCCCCGTGAACGCTTCGACGATCCTCGCCTGTTCAGCCTGCACACCGACGTGGATGCCCGCCGCCTGCAGGAGGCGCTGGCGGGAGGCAAGCCCAAGTCCGCGGCAGTTGTAGGCGGCGGATACATTGGTCTCGAGATGGCCGGAGCCTTGCGCGCGCGCGGCCTCGAGGTCGAACTCTACGACCGTGGCCCGCACCTGCTTCACTGGAACGAAACGTGGCTCACCGAGGCGCTCACCGCGCGCCTGGAAGAATACCGCGTCCGCGTCCATCTCAACAGTCCAGTTGTGAGCCCGGCGTCCCTGCCGCACGATGTCGTGCTCACCGCCGTCGGCCTCTCGCCCAACGCCGAAATCCCCGCCGCGGCGGGCGCGGAAACCGGGCGGTCCGGCGCGCTGCTCGTCAACGAATTCTGCGAAACCTCGCTGGCCGGCGTCTACGCCGCGGGCGATTGCTGCGAAACTATGCACGCCGTTACGCGGGCGCCCGCATGGGTCCCGCTTGGTACTACCGCGAACAAGATGGGGCGCGTTGCCGGAGCCAACGCCGCAGGCGGCCGGGAGCGATTCCCCGGCATCGCGGGGACGGCGGTTGTTCGCATTGCCGGCCTGGGCATCGCTACCACCGGCCTGTCCGCTTCGCTCGCGACCGGAGCCGGTTTCGACGCCGTCGCCGCCCGCATCACCAAACGGGAGAAGCCCCCGTACTTCCGCGGCCGCCGCGCGACAGTCGAACTCGTCGCCGACCGCCGCACTGCCCGCCTGCTCGGCGGCTGCGTGACGGGCGACATCGACCCCACCGGACGCATCAACGTCATCGCCACCGCGCTGCAGGCGCAACTCACCGCGCACCAGTTCGCGCAACTCGATCTCGCCTACGCCCCGCCTTACGCGACTGTCATGGACCCCTTGCTCGTCGCCGCGCAGCAATTGATCAAGTTGCTAGACTAAAGCCTATGGGGAGGGAATTCCAACGCACGCTCCAGACCGGAGACCGCGCGCCCGCCAAGCCGCTGCAGGCTCTTGACGGTACGGCCGCGTCCACGGATGAACTCTGGCGTGAGGCGCCCGCGTTGCTTGCTTTTTACAAAGCAAGCTGCCCCACCTGCCAGCTCGCACTGCCGTTCCTGGAGCGGCTCCGTGCCGGCGGGGTGCGCGTGTTCTGCATTGCCCAGGACAACGCCGCCACCGCCCGCTCCTTCAACGCCGAATTCGGCATGCCCGACATGCCTACCTTCATTGACCCGGCAGCGGATGGCTATCCCGCCAGTGACGCCTTCGGCCTCACGCATGTCCCGTCCCTTTTTCTCATCGAAACCGACGGCCGGATTTCGTGGGATTCCATCGGCTTCTATCGCATCGATTTGGAACAGCTCAGCGGCCGCGTAAACGTCCCGATCTTTCACGACGGCGACATCGTACCCGCCGCGAAGGCGGGTTGAGGGTCCAGGAACTGAAGGCTCCCGGGGGGAGCCGGTCACTCGAAAGAATCACCCAGCCGCGCACTTCATCTAAAGAGAAAAACCATGGCCAAGATCAACGAAATCCTCTCCGGCGCCGCCGCCATCGCCAAGGGCATGGGCATCACCATCAAGGAGATGATGAACCCGGTTCTCACCGAGGATTACCCCGATGGACCGCCCCATTTCCAGGAGCGCTACCGCGGCCTGCATGAACTCCAGCGCGACGAAAATGGTCTCGAGAAGTGCGTAGCCTGCTTCCTCTGCTCCGCCGCCTGCCCGGTGAACTGCATCTACATCGAGGCCGCCGACAACACCGAACAGGAGCGCATCAGCGGGGGCGAGCGCTACGCCAGCGTCTATAACATCGACTATAGCCGCTGCATTTTCTGCGGCTATTGCGTGGAGGCGTGTCCCACCGACGCCATCACCCACGGCCATGGCTTTGAACTGGCCAGTTACAACACCTCAACGCTGATCTATCGTAAGGAACAACTGCTCGTGCAACTGCCCTCGGGCGCCACCGGCAGGATCAAGGCCGAAACGCCCGTCCCCGTTGCGGAAGGCCACTAAATCTACCGATAAAGCGGCGCCAGAGAGACCAGCGCCAGCCCCACGACGAACAGAATCAGCATCGCGGCGACCCTCATCCGCACTTTGGGCGATGCGCCTTCGAACTCCTTCCACACCAGCAGGCCCCACAGCGTGCTCACCAGCGTGGCGCCCTGCCCTAGGGCGTAGCTGACCCCCGGTCCGATGTTGACCGAAGCCGGCGCGCTCGCCGCTACGAAGTTCGACACCGCCCCGATCGCCCAAATCACGCCGCCTGCGATGCCAAGCAGGTGCTGACTCAACGTCCCCTTGAAGTACGCGCGGAACGGCACCGCGTCGCCTTCCACCGGCAGGTTCATAAAGAAAACGTTGTACACCGGCGTGGTCACCAGCACGCCCAGACCGAACATGAACGCCGCCGCGTAAGGCCCCAATCCGATCTCTCCCAATTTCGACATCTCGACCAGGGGATAGAACAGCCCCATCAGCGTGCCTGCCGCCAGGCTCAGCAGAATTCCCTTCAGTGCCGAAGGCCGTCTCGCTCCCGGCGGGGCGCCAGGACGCCGCACGACGGGCGTTTCCGGGGCGGCCAACCGAGCCTTGTTCGCCGTGTGCAGCGAGTGCGCCATCGCGCTGGCGATCATGGCCAGCAGCACCAGGAACACACCGCCAAACAGAAAGCCCGGATGGCCCGCCGGCTTGATCAGCGTGTTCAACACCACCCCGACGATGAGCGCCAGTCCAATACCGACCGGAAACGCCACCGACAGCCCCGCCACCGCGATGGCTGCCACGAGCAACAGGTTCGCGAGGTTGAATACCGCCCCGCCCGCCATCGCGTAAGCCATCTGCGTCTTCGACGCCACCATCATGTTGTCCAGGAACGAAAAGGCGACGATGTCCGACGCCATTGCGCCTTCGCTCTCCCACGACCCGAAGGTGAACGCCGCCACCGTCACCGCGATCATCAGCCCAAACGTGTAGTCAAAGTAATACAACTCGAACCGCCACTTGCCCGCCAGCTTCAGCGTGTTGGCCCACGAACCCCAGCACAGCATCGTGAGGATCGCCAGCATCAACGCCGTGGCGTAAGTCGCAGGAAGCATCATAGGGTTGTCTTCGCGGCCTCCGGTCTCGGGCGGTCGCGATCTTGTCTCGACGAGGGCCGCCCAGACTCTGTACTATATAACAGCGATACCCCTGAATCAGGAGACACCGTCATGCGTTTCCCCATTCTGATCGGCGCCTTGGCACTCTGCGCCAGTATTGGTCTTGCCCAACGGCCTTCATTCACCCTCGACACCGAGACACCCGAGGGCCAATTACTGCAGGCCGCTGCTTCCGAAGAAGACGAAACCAAGAAACTCGCTCTCTACGAGAACTACCTCCGGCAGTATCCGGACCACGAGTACGCCTGGTGGGCTTGGGCGCAGGCGCAGAGCCTCTATCTCAAAGCCGCGAACTATGACAAAGTGATCGAGGCCGCGCAGGCTGTCCTCGCAAAAGACCCCTTGAATTCGCCCGTTGCCTACAACGCCCTGCAGGCGGCCGAGAAGAAAAATGACCCCGAGGCCATTCTCGCCTGGAGCGCCCGTACCGTGGAATCCGCCCGGAAAATGCTGGAGACCAAGAAACCCGAGGACGAGGATGAAGCCGCCGACTGGGAGCGTGAAGCCGATTACGCGCGCCAGGTGATCATCCGCTGCGAGTACTCGCTCTACGCGGCGGCCTCGGCAGCCACCGATGCCGCCGCGATTGCCCGGTTCGCCGGTGCTCTCGAGGAACGCCATCCCGAAAGCCAGTACGTACCGCAGGTCGCCACGCGCCACTTCGCCGCCCTCCAGCAACTCAAGGAGACTGAAAAGGCTGTTGCCCTCGCAGAGCGCGCTTTGGAAAAGGACAAATCCAATCCCGAAATGATGCTCGTCGTCGCCGACCACTACATGCAGGGCCGGAAGGACCTCGACAAGGCGCTCGCCACCGCGGAACTCCTCGTTGAGACCGTCGAACCGATGGCCACTCCCGAAGGCATGGCCGCCGATGCCTGGGAGGGCCGCAAGAAGACTCTCATCGGACTCGGCCACTGGATGCAGGGCATGGTCCTCAGCGAGCAGAAGAAATGGGCCCCCTCGGACCAGGCCTTCCGCAAAGCGCTGCCCTTCATCGCCGGTAACAACGACCTGCTGGGCCCGGCATACTTCTTCCTCGGCATCGCCAACTACAATATGAGCAAATCAAACAGGAAACTTCGTCAGGAAGCGATCCGATTCAACGAATTGTGCTCAAAAATCAATGGGCCCTACCGCAATCAGGCGGTGAAGAATCTCAACGCGATGTACGCCGGCCAATGAATATTCTCGTCCCAAATCTCGGCTCCACTTCACTGAAATATCAGATCATCGAGTTCCCCTCCGAGGCCGTGCTCTCCCGGGGCCGATTCGAGCGCGTCACCGATTACCGCTCCGCCATCGGAGAAATCGCCGCCGGCTCGACGCCCATTGACGCCGTTGCCTTTAAGGCGGTGCTGGCCGGCCCGCGCTATCGCGGCACCTTTGTGATTGACGAGGGCGTCACCGCCGCGCTCGAGCAATTCCTGCCCGCGGCGCCCGTCCACAACCGCATCTATCTCGACGCCATCGCCGCCTTCCGGGACTCCATGCCCGGCGTTCCGCTGGTGGCTGCCTTTGAGACCGAATTCCACCGCACCATCCCGGAATATGCCCGGGTCTACGGCGTCCCGGCCGAATGGCGCGCCCGGGACGGCGTGGAAAGAAACGGATTCCACGGCGCCTCGCACGAGTTCATCTCCTGGCGCGTTCCCGAATTCCTCGGCTCATCGCGCGATTCTTTGCGGGTGATCTCCTGCCATTTGGGAGGGTCTTCTTCGATCTGCGCCATTCAGGGAGGCCGCTCCGTGGATACTTCCATGGGCTTTTCGCCTCAATCCGGCCTCGAAAACGCCACGCGCCACGGCGAACTCGACGCCTTCGCCGTCCTCTACATCATGGACCGGCACGGTTGGACGACGGAGCAGGTCCGCCAGGATCTCTCCCGCGTGAGCGGCCTCGCCGGATTGAGCGGCGTGCCCGGCGGCGACGCCCGCGACATTGCCGCCGCCGGCACTCCCGCCGCGGCGCTCGCCCTCGAAGTCCTCGCCTATCAGGTGCGCAAGGCGTTCGGCGCCTACGCGGCAATCCTCGGCGGGATCGACGCCATCGCCTTCACCGGCGGGATCGGCGAAAACTCCGCCGCCATCCGCTCCGCTTGCTGCCGTGGCCTTGAATGGCTCGGCATCGTCCTCGACCAGGAAGCCAACGAGAACGGGACCGGCGACCGGCTGCTTTCCTCAGGGCCGGTGCGCGTTCTGGCCCTCGCCACGAACGAGGAACTCATTGTCGGCCGCCGCGCGTACCGCGTTCTCGGTTAGTCCTTGACGGCGATCGTGACCCCGGCCTGGCTCGCCTCGCCCATCACCCGCACGAGGACCGGAGCCGCGCCGCCCGCCCGCACTCCCTCCGGGACCCGCGCCACCACGCGAAGCACGCCCGCCACCAATCCCGGCGCCGGCGCCGCCTGCACGACTTCCGCCTGCAATCCCGCAATTTCGGCTTCCACCGGCCCCGGATGTTCCCCATGCCCGGTCAACGCGCCATCGGCGCCCGCGGGACCGCCAGCATTCACGTACAGCGCAATCGTCCCGCCGGCCGCGATCGGATTCGCCACCGAGTTCACACTCCCGTCTCCGATGTGGACCGCCAGCGCCTGGCCCGTGCCGCTCCCGTTCAGCGTGAACACGCCTGGCGCCGCCTGGGCCACGTCCACTTCCACCGGGGCGGACATCCGCCCCCCGCGCTGCACCTGCAAAGATGCCCGGCTCCTTCCGGCAAGCGCGTACGGCACAGCCACTGCCACGTAGCCCGCCTCGGCCTCGATCACCGGCGCCGCAACCCCGTCGAAATACGCCCTCGTCCCGCCTGCCTCCGTCCCCAACAGTCCGTCAACCACCTCGCCGTGCGCCGCCTCCGCTGGACCAAGTTCCCGGCCCGTGATCGTGACGAGTAGACCCGGCGCCACCCGGCCCACAGCCCCGCTCGCCAGGTTCGCCACCGCGCCCCGGCTCTCGAACCGGACCAGCCTCCGCAGCAAATCACGATTCAGCCCCTGATTCCAGCGGACGTAATACAGGTGCGGCGTCTGTCCCGTGTTCTCGAAATTCGGCGAGTCGTCCGCGTGATCGATCAGCGACGGATAGATCAGCGACCCGTCCGGCTGGCCCGGCTCGGCGCACGGGGGATGCGGCAATTTGCCCGGCAGCAGCAATTGCGGAGCGGCCCAGTTCAGCATGTCCACGGACGTGGAGAAGTACGTGCCGCACACCGTCTGCCGGTTCACCATGCGCACTCCCGATCCCACCAGCAGCCAGCGCCCCAGATACGCGTTATAGGTCAGGCTTCCATGCAGATCCCCAATCGTGCGTTGGTCGACAAACGCGCACGGCGGCAGCCCCGTCGGCGAGGGCGCGCCATCCCGCGCATACGGACTCCACATCGTCAATCCGAACGAGCGCCCATCCCACGCCCTCCAGCTTGAAGGGTCGCTCAGCTCCGCGGTTCGCATCAGGCAGACGCCGCGCTCGGCCGGCCGCTCCGGGTTCGGGATCGAGAAGAACAGCGAATAGTAGTAGCCGTCGCCCCCCGGCACGATATTGCTGGGGGTGAAATAGCCGTGCGGCGAGGGCTGCGATCCCGGCCGCGTCACGCCCCTGTTCGGGTCCCAGGGCGCGGGCAGCGCCGCCACCACGCGTTCCGGCGCGGCGGGTGCGCGGAACGTCTTGCCGTCGTCCGCCGAGACGGTGTAGGTAATCGCGTTGTACCAGCAAAGATTGCTCGGATCGGTCACGCCCGGCTTGCAGTTGGGCGCCACCGGGTCGTGGTACTCGTTGTGCACCAGCCCATGCACTAATCCGCCTTCGCGGTAGATCGCCAGCAGCCACTCCTGATTCGCGAACGAATGCGCGCTGGGCTGATCCCCCGACACCAGCACCGGCTCGCAATCGCGGCGCAGGTCATGAAATCCGCTGCCCTTCATCGCATAGCTGACCGGCGCGTTGCCCGAATACAGCACCAGGGTCCCGTCCCGCTGCCGCATCGCCCGCGCCTGCACGTCCGGAAGGTCCCAGCCGCCCGAGGCTCGGCACGAATCCCGCCGCCACAGCATTACGTCTTCGGCTTCGCCGGGGGTGGCGCTCACTGCGATGTCAATCACCGGCCTGCCATCCGGCAACCGGTCCTGCGAAGAGGCGGCCGCCAGCACCGCAAAACCGCTCAATAGGAGAAACCGGTACATAGCGGAAGCCTACGGGAGATTTCCGTCTAAGTCAATTCCGCACAAACCTTAATTCTTCCTGTTCCTCTTGCGAATCAACCTCGAAAGGGGAAATACTTCCTGGATCTCAGTGTGCGGACGTGTGCTCGAATCGGCGAAATCCGTGACCGCTTACGCTTCACTTCCCAGCCATTCATCGCCAGTGAATCCAAGGCAGGACTCGGTGAGTCAAAACGAAGCGCGAACCTCCGGCCTTTCGCGGGCAATCGTGTGCGCGGCTGGACGCACCCCTAGGAACATTCTCCGCCACGCAGTGTCCAATCAAGCAGACGCCGGCGTTCTCCTTCGAATCCGAACCCGAAAGGGGAACAAGCCCATGTTCGAGATGTCGTTCGTTGAAGGCCGGGCCCGCACTCACAAGGGCTGGACCGTGATCGTTTCGTTCGCTCTTCAGGCCGTTCTGGTCCTGACCGCCCTGCTCGTCCCCATGTTGCGCCCTGGCCTGCTGCCCGCGAGCTTGACCACGCGCATCCTCTTCGTTGCGCCGCCGGGGCCACCGCCCGCCCCACCGCCCGCCGCTCCGGTCGCCGCGGCCGCGCGGCCCGCCATTCGCCAGTTGACAGCGGGTCAATTGCTGGTCCCGGCACGGATACCCGACCGGCCCGCCATGATCGTGGATGACTTCGAGGCCTACTCCGCAGCTCATTCCGGACCCTATGTCCCTGGCGGTATTCCTGGCGGAACCGGCGCCCCAGGCGCGGGCCTGCCCTTCTCCATCGCCTTGGCTCCGGCGCCGCCTCCTCCCGCGGCTGCGGCGGCGCCTCCCGCACCCGCGATCCGGCGTATCGAGGTCGGCGGCCACGTGCTCGCCGCTAAACTGATCCTGCCTGCCCAGCAGCCAGTCTATCCGCCGTTGGCGAAACAAACGAGAACACAAGGATTGGTGGTGCTCGCAGCGCTCATCGGTCCCGACGGCCGAATTCGCAACCTGCGTGTGATCAGTGGCCATCCGCTGCTGACTCAGGCCGCGCTCGACGCGGTGCGCCACTGGCGCTATCAGCCGACGCTGCTCAACGGCGACCCTGTAGAAGTGGACACCACGGTTGAAGTCAGATTCGTACTGCAATAAACGGCGTCCAATTCGCTTACCAGCGCGAAAGGGGCCGGAGCGCTTCCTTGGTCAGCGCCGCCGGTTCCAGCGCCAGGTGAACGACGAATCTTTGCGCAGCACCCGGAGCCACCGTGAGCTCGAAGCCGAGGATGCGCGTGCCCGGGTTAGGCGCATCGGTTTCGGCGGGCGGCGGATCAGTGGCGTAGATGCGCAGCGCGGCTCCGGCGGGTTCGACTACCTGGAAGCGCAGCGTGCGGCCGTCGCGCGCCAGCGTGGCCCTGCCGGGGCCATCGATGCGGACATCGGCCTTGGTCACCATCGCCCAGCGAACCTTCGCCGGCTCGGGACCGGCGGGGGTAAGCTCATCCTGCACCAGCACCGCGCCATCCGGAAGTAGACGGATGCCCCGGCGTGCCTGATCGAGCTGCCCCCGGTAAACCTCGGCGAGGTCCAGAACCGTGCTGCCGGGCTTGGCCGAGAGGACCGTCGCATTGCCTTCCACACGCTGCTGTTCGCCGTTCACCATCAAAACGCTGTGGGCGGACGTCCCCAGCCGGAAGACCTTCCAGCGCGCGGCATCCTGGCTCCTGCCCCACAAGGCGATTCCTTTGGATTCGAGCGAATGGTAGTCCTGCATGCCGAGGTCGTCGGCCCAGCGTGTGCCGCCGGCATCGATGACGAACGAACCGATGTCCATATGTGCGTGGTTGACGGACGGGGAGCCGCCCTTGATGGCGGCATAGGTGGCGTTGGGCTCCCAGGAAGAGCGGTGGAAGGCGACGGGGGTTGGGCCGCGGCCGGTCCAGGAGAGCGCGGGGGGCGTGGCGGTGCGGGTCATGTCCGGGTTCCACCAGATGAGGAGGAAAGGATCGAGCCGGTCGCCCCGAAGCCCTTCGCCCGCTTTCGCCAGTTCGCCGAGCTTACGCCATTCGCTCCACAGCAGATAGGGCTCGCGCCGGGCCGCGGCGAACCAGAACATGGCGGGGATGGGGCCGGCGGGGCGCGTGCCCGCGTCGGAATAGCTGAATGGCAGCTCCGTGGGGCCGTACACGTGCAGCATGTAGTCCGCGGTGGCAAGAAAGCCAGGCGTTTGGATGAGTCCGAAATCCGATCCGAGCGCCGATTGCAGCGCATCGATGAGCAGCACATTAAAGCTGGTGCCGTAACCCCAATAGCTCGTGCCTTCGGGATAGGCGCCGTCCGGTCCGTATTCGTGCATCGCGGCGGGCACGGTGTTGATGGCGCGCGCCACCATTTGTGCGGCGAGCGCCGGTTCGTTTTCGGCGACGGCGATGGCGCCAATGGCCATGCCCGCATTGCACACCTGGTTCCAGTTGTGGACCGCGCGCGTCCAACTGTTGACCGTGAGGCTCGGCTTCAGACCTTTTTCGACAATCGCCTCGCGGATCGTGCGGCGGTCGTGCTCGCTGAGGACCGGATAAAGCCAGTCGTAGCCGGCGCCAAGGGCGGCGGTCATTTCGGCCACATCGAGGAAATGCGAGGGATTCCAGTCCGTGAACGCGGCGGCGGCGAGCATCTCCTGGCGGGCGCGGTCGGCGTATTTGCGCTCGCCCGTGAGCCGCCAGGCCAGGCTCAGGTGAAGCACCCGGCTGAGGCAGGTTCGGGACTTGTCCAGAAGGCGCCGGCCGATCAGAATCCGCTGGACCGGTTTTTCGCTAAGCATGGCGTCCGCGCGCCGGAGCAGGAGGCTGCGGACCGCAGCGCGCAGCGGGAGGGCGGTCGTCGATTGCGCGAGCTTCTGGCCGGCTTCCTGGTTCAGAAACAGCCGCGGATGCGGCCCCATCAGCTTCAACCGGCGGGCCACTTCCGCCTCATCGACGGCGGGCAGCGTGACGGCGGCCAAAAGTCCGAGCAGGATGGCGATCTTCATGGTGCCCAGTATATTCCTGGAGCAGGCTTGCGCTTGAACCCTACTGCCCACTGCGGGAGAATCGCGGGTATGGCCATTGAACGCATCCGCGTGGCATCGCTGCAATATTTCATCCGCCCGGTGCAGACCTTCGAGCAGTTCCGCGATCAGGTGGACGCGCTCGTGGAAACCGCCGCCGATTACAAGGCACAGCTCGTTGTTTTTCCGGAGTACTTCAGCGTCCAACTGCTGACACTGGGGAATACCAAGCGCCCGATTGAAGACCAGATCCGCGATCTTGCGGCGCAGGTGCCGCGGTTCATCGACATGATGAGCGAGCTTGCGCGGCGCGAGTCGATCTATATCGTCGCGGGCACGATTCCGACGATGGACGATCCCGAGTCCGACCTCGTCCACAACGACTGCTTCGTTTTCGGACCCAACGGCGATCATGGCGTGCAGGGCAAGCTGCACATGACGCGCTTCGAGAATGAGGAATGGAAGGTGTCGCCGCGCTCGACTTTGAAGGTGTTCGACACCGACTTTGGCCCCTTCGCCGTGGCCATCTGCTACGACGTCGAATTCCCGGAGATCGCGCGCGGAGCCGCGCGGCAAGGGGCGCACATCCTGGTAGTGCCGAGCTGTACGGATGACCGGCAGGGCTATTTCCGGGTCCGCTACTGTGCGCAGGCGCGGGCGATCGAGAACCAGATGTACGTGATCCATTCCGGCACCGTTGGCTCGATTCCCACCGTCCCGGCGGTTTCGCTCAATTACGGCTGCGCTTCGATCCTCACGCCCAGCGATTTCGCCTTTTCGCGGGATGGAATCCTGGCCGAAGGGATTCCGAACCAGGAGATGATGGTGGTGGGTGAGCTGAACTTGAAGACGATTCTGGACACGCGCACCAACGGTACGGTGCTGCCGCTGTTCGACAGCCATCGCTCGGCGGAGATCGCTACTCGTGTGGAAGTCTGCGAACTATGAAGATCGAGGTGCGCAACACCCGGGAGGAGGACGTCCCGGCCATCATTGATCTGTGCCGCCGGGTGTATCCTGCGTCCCCACCCTGGGGCGAAAAGCAGATTCGTTCTCATCTGGAGATCTTTCCCGAAGGCCAATGGGTGGCGATCGACAACGACAACGAACTTGTGCGCGGCATGGCCGCCAGCCTCATCGTGTGGTGGAACGACTACGAAGATGACGACGATTGGCGGGACTTCACCGATCACGGCATGTTCACCAACCACGACCCCGACGACGGCCGCACGCTGTACGGCGCCGAGATCATGGTGGATCCCGCCGCGCAAGGCCACGGCATCGGCAAGGAGTTCTATAAGAAACGCCGCGAACTTGCCGAACGCCTGGGCCTGCTCCGGATCCGCGCCGGAGCCCGGCTGCGCGGATACCACCGCTACGCGGACCAAATGCGCGCGGAAGATTACGTCGTAAAGGTGGTGCGCGAGGAACTCGGCGACCCCACGCTCACTTTCCAGCTCCACCAGGGATTTCACGTGATGAAAGTGGTGCGCGATTACCTGCGCCACGATCCCGAGAGCCTGGGCTGGGCGGCGTTGATCGAGTGGATCAACGAAGCCGTCGCCACGCCCGAGGATTACCGGTACCGGAATCCCAGGTTTCAACGTTAGAGCGTCCAGACGCTGAGTGATCCGTTCCTCCCATCCGAAGCGAATCGCGCTTGAGTGTGCGGGCAAGTTCCCTTCGGGCAGCAGCCAGCCAGCACGTCAGCGACGCATGGTAAACTTAAGCGTTTGGACTGGAGTACTCCGTGGATCGCCTCACCCGTCACGAACTGAAGACCGACAAGTTTGTTCAGGAAGTTGCGCAGACTGTCAGTTTCATCGACCAGCATAAAGCGGCATTCATCCGCTACGGGTCGATTGTCCTGGCCCTCATTGTGTTGGGTGTGGGTTTCTACTACTTCAACCAAAGCCGGCGGACGGCCCGTCAGGCCGAACTGTCGAAGGCGATGCGCACCTACAACGCTCTCATCTCCGATTCCCCCGATCCGCGCACCATCTCATTCCCCACCCAGGAAGCCCGCCAGGAAGCCATTAAGAAGGAACTCGGCGCGATCGTCTCCCAGCACTCCGGCAGCGAAGAGGCCGGCATCGCCTCCTACCTGCTGGGCGCGAACGCCGCCGATCAGGGCGACCTCGAAGAGGCCATTAAGCACCTGACGCTTGCCATCGAACGCGGCGGCTCCAACTACGGCCCGCTCGCCCGCCTCGCCCTCGCCGACGTCTATGCCGCGCAGGGCAAGAGCGCCGAAGCCGAAAAGGAACTCCGCGCCGTCATCGCCAAACCCTCGCCCCTCGCCAGTAAGGAACAGGCCACCCTTTCTCTGGCCCGCATTCTAGCCCGGACCAACCGGGACGAGGCGATGAAGCTGCTCGAACCGTTGCGCACCGAAACCGGCGCCGCCAGCCGCGCCGCCATTTCGCTGCTCGCCGAACTCTCCCAGCCCTAGTGTCGCTCGCACGGCTTCGCCTCCCCCCTTCGCCTTTAAGGGGACGGCGCTTTCCCGAGCCGTCCCACCCGTACCGCAACGAATTCCAGCGCGACCGCGACCGCATCGTCCATTCCCGCGCCTTCCGGCGGCTTGAAGACAAAACCCAGGTCTTCAGTGAACCCCTCTCCGACCACTTCCGCAACCGCCTCACCCATACCATCGAAGTCGCCCAAATCGCCCGCACGGTCGCCTCCGCGCTGGATCTGGACGAGGATTTCACCGAAGCGCTTGCCCTCGCCCACGACATCGGACACCCTCCCTTCGCCCACGCCGGTGAAAAGGCGCTCGACGCCCAGATGCGCCGCTTCGGCGACCGCTTCAACCACAACATCCACGCCCTCCACATCGTGGAATGGTTCGAACAGCGCTATGCCCGCTTCGCCGGCCTCAACCTGACCTTCGAAGTGCGTGAGGGGATCGTCAAACACTCACGCGATTTCGCGCCCGGTGAGGACCCGGAACTCGACGAATTCCTGCCCGGCGTGCGGCCCCCTCTCGAAGCCCAAATCATCGACCTGGGTGACGAAATCGCTTACAACACCGCGGACTTGGACGACGGCTTCTCCGCCGGCCTGTTCTCACTCGACGAAATCGCGGACTCCGTGCCCGGTTATCGCGGCCTGCTCGACGAAACCCGCTCACACTTTCCTCGCGCCGCGCCGCCCGTGCAGTTCCAGGAGATCCTGCGGCGGTTGATCGACCTGCTGGTCTCGGGCCTGATCGACGGAACCCGTGACGCGGCCCAGAAGGCGGAGGCTGAAAACGTGGATGACGTCCGGAACTACCCCTTTCGCCTTGCGAGCCTCGCGCCCCTCGCGGCGGAGACCAACGCAGCCATGAAACGCTTCCTCCACAAACGCGTCTACACCTCCCCTCACCTTGAATACGAACGCGAGCAGGCCGAACTGGGCATCGAACGCATGTTCGGCTTCTTTCTCGCCAACCCCGCTGAACTGCCCGCCTGGCAGCGCGAACGGCTCTCCGGTGCGCCCGCTCATCGCGTCGTCTGCGCTTACATCGCCGGCATGACCGACGGCTTCTTCCGGCGCACCAGCCGGCGCCTGTTTGGCGCCTAATCTTCGCCCTGCGTGATCACGTTGGTCACTTCGGCGCGCCGCACGCCATACATCTTCTCCAGCGTGCGAACGATTTCCTGGGTCACCCGTTCCTCCGTCTCGCCTTCGGCCAAGTCCACTTCCACCTTGAGATACACGTCGATGCTCTTCATCGTACGGATGATACGATAAGCCTTTTGGCCCCCGCTCATGAAGTCCAAACCGGTCTGCCCCCTCTGTGAAACGCGCACCCCGCGCCGCTATTGCCCCGCGCAGCGCGATGACATCTGCGCCATCTGCTGCGGAGAAGGCCGCGAAGAGACCATCGACTGCCCCTTCGACTGCGAGTTCCTCCGCGAGGCGCGCCTCCACGAGAAGCTGCCCGATTTCGACGCAAAAGCCATCCCGCATCCCGAAATCGAGCTCACCGAGAGCTTCATGAACCGCACCCAGGAACTGGCGATTGTCGTGGGGCGGCTTCTGCTCGTCGCGGCGATGAATGTTCAGGGAGCGGTGGACCCGGATATGCGCGACATGCTCGACGCCAGCGTGAAAACCTACAAAAGCGCCGTCAACGGCCTGATCTACCGCACGCGCCCCGACAATATGATTGCCGCGGCCGTCCAGGACCGCTTCGAGCAGGAACTCGCCCAGTTCCGCCAGATGGCAGCCGAACGCCAGAACGGCATCACCATCCCCGACAAGGAGTTACTCGGCGTGCTCGCCTTCTGGCAGCGTATGGAAATCCAGCGCAGCAACGGCCGCCGCAAAGGCCGCGCGTTCATCGAATCGCTGTTCTCCCTGATGCCGCCGCCTGAAGAACAGCAGGGCGGCGTCATCCAGCAGGCGTAGCCGCGGCGGCTTCGGGCGCACGGTACGCGGGCAGGGTCTGCGTCGTCGTCGTGCGCCAGTCCTTCAGCGGCGGAGCGCCCTGGCGCTCGAACCACTGCGACAAATTGCGCGAAAAGGCGTCAGTTTGACGTGTTTTTGACGCCAAATTGCGCGATTCCTGCACATCTTGGCGCAGGTCGTAAAGCTCCCGGGAGCCGTCTTCGCGCTCGAGGTACTTCCACCGCTCCGTCCGCAACCCGCGCACCCCTGCGTACTCAAAAAACAACGTGTCGCGCCGCCAGCCCGGCTTCCGGCCACGCAGGATCGAGGCGTAGGACAGCCCGGCGGTGCGTGTCTGGTGGGGAACCTCCAGATAATCCAGCAACGTAGCGAAGAAATCGTACGACGAAACCATCGTGGAATCGGTCCGGCCCGCCGGAATCCGCCCCGGATGCGACCAGATCAGGGGGACGCCGATCGCGCTGTCGTACATGTTGAACGGCCACGTGCCGTTGCCCTTGCCCCAAACGCCGTGATGGCCCGCGGACCAGCCTTGATCCGCCGTGAAAACGATCACCGTATCCTCGTACACGCCCATCTGCTTGAGTTTTTCGACGACCCGGCCGAGTTGCGCATCCGCGCCGGTGATGAGCGCCGAATAGGCGTGCATGCTGGCCGCGTTGCCGTGATGGGCCGCGAGGCCGGGGTTCTGGCGCGGGTTCTTCGAAAGCCGCGGAAAACAGGGGAAATCGGAACCCTGGTACGGTTCGCGATAGACATCGGGCTGGTAGTTGTACGGCGTGTGCGGCGCGTAAAAGGGCAGGTACAACGCGAACGGATTTGATGCGCCGGCGCGGTTATCCAGGAACTCGAGCGCCGCGTCGCCAACCAGATCGGTCTTGAAGCCCTTCATCGGAACGGTTTCGCCGTTCTTGAAGAACGTGGGGTCGGTGTACGGCCCGCCGCCGCCCGGCACGGTGGCCCAATACGAAAACCCGGCGTGAGGCCGGTCGTCGTGGCCCATGTGCCACTTGCCGGCGAGACCGAGCGTGTAGCCAGCCGTGGCAAGCAATTCGGACCAGGTCTGATGACCATCGAGGAAGCGGCGGGATTTGGGTCCGTAGGAATCCACGGGCATCAGCCAGTCCTGCACGCCGTGCCGGGAAGGAATCTGGCCGGTCATCCACGTGAGCCGCGAAGGGGAACACACCGGCGTGCAGGCAAAGGCTTTCGAGAAGGAAACGCCCGACCTGGCGAGCGCCGCGAGATGCGGCGTGTGCATGGTAACGCAGCCTCCGGGCGAAGTGGCCCAGGGGCCGTGGTCGTCGGTCATCAGAAACACGAGATTGGGACGCCGGCGTTGCGCGAAGGCGGGCAGCGCAGCTGAGGCAAGGAAGGCGCGGCGGCTGACGGGCATGGCGCCCATTAGCCTATCACCATTGAATCAGCGCGCTTCGCGCCAGATGCCCCCTTGCCGGACGAGCGCGGGCGGACGCGGCGTGCCGGGTGCGGCCCCGATGTTGTGACGCCCGCTAACAATCTCCAGCCGGCTCGGCTGGAATTCGATCAGGACGTAGTTCGGCCCGGCCGGTCCACCGGGGAAATGCGCATCCCAATCGTCGCGCCAGCGTTTGCGCCGTTCGGCGATCGATTCAACGATGCGCGCGCGGCCGGTCAGGGTCACGTAACCGGGGCCTTCGGCGTCCGAGCAGGCGATGGCCGCTCGCGGGTTGGCGCGGATCTGGGCAACCTTGCGGCTGCGCGGATTCGTGCCCATCCAGATGGTGAGATCGGCTTCAGGCGGAAACTGCTGCATCAGCCGGGCCTGAGGCTGTCCGCCGCTTTCGGCCGTGATGAGAAAACAATAGCGGCTGGCATCGATCACCTCGCGGGCAGCCTGGATCAGGGTGGCTGGAGCCTGCGCGGCGAGCAGAGCCGGCAGCGTGAGCAGGAGAAAAAGTCGAGGAATCATTGGCCGAGGAAGCAGTGGAGTTGTCTGGAGGTGCGAAATAGCAGGCGTCCCTGAGAGGCGGCGGGGGAGGCCTGGATGGTTTCGGTGAGCGGGTTTTTGGCCAGGATTTCAAATTCCTTGCCGGTCCTGACCACGGTGACCTCCCCCTGCTCGGAGCTGAAGTAGAGGCGCCCATCGGCGAGGATGGGCGAGGCGGAGTGATCGCCGCCGATGCGGCCCTGCCACAGTGGTTCGCCGGTTCTGGCGTCGAAGCAATGCAGGATGCCCGCGGTGGTGATGGCGTAGAGGCGGCCGCCAACCCAAATCATCGACGACATCATGGGCACGCCGCGAGTTTGTTCCCAGGCGAGAGCGCCATCGAGGCGGTGAGCGCGGATGGTGGGTTTCTCGAAGCCCGAGGCCGTGAAAACGAGACCGTCTCCGATCACGGGGGAGGGCACGACGCCCTCACCCTGGCTGGGCGAGGACCAGAGGCGTTTGCCAGTCTTGAGGTCATAGGCCTGCACCACGTCCCCCGCAGAGCTGAAGAGCTTTCCGTCGCGGGCGTTAGGTGTGGTGTGAGCGATGCGGGATGTGCCGCGGGAGGCGCGCCAGCGTTCGCGGCCTGTCATAGGGTCCAAGGCGAGGACGAAGGACTTGTCCCAGGGAATTTGCCAGCCGACCTTGAGGTCGCCGGACTCGGCGCTGCCATCACGGGCCATGATCAGCAGGCCGCCGGCGAGAATGGGTGAAGCGCCCAGGCCATGCTGGCTGTAGAAGGAATACTCCGCATTGATCCAGAGCCGTTTGCCGGAGAAATCGTAAGCGGCGAAGGTTCCGTTGCCGCAGACGGCGTAAACGGCTTTCCCGTCGGAGACGGGGGTGGAAGTGGCGTAGGAATTCTTGCGTTCCTTACGCTTTGTTTCCTGGCGGGTGATCTCCTGGTCCCACAGTATCTTGCCAGAGTCGAGGGCGAGAGCGAGCAGGCGGCACGAGCGGCCATCGTCCGTGGCCGTGGTCAGGAAGACGCGGTTGCCCCAAACGATGGGCGAAGACCAGGAGTCGCCGGGGATCTCCGTACTCCAGGCGTGGTTCTTACCGGGGCCGAATTCGATGGGAAGATTGGTTTCGGCGGAGATGCCCTGATGCGAGGGGCCACGGAAGACCGGCCAGTTTTCGGCGGCAAGCGGCGTGAGCAGGACCAGGAGCGCGGCCAGAAGTTTCATGATGCAGCCATCATGAAAGACGGGGCGGAGAAAGGCAAGCCGGGGCTGCGCTTCTGAATTGCGCTTCCCATTCGAGCCGAATGTCTGATAGATTCACTTCGCTATGGTCACCATACGGGAAGTGGCGAAACGGGCGAGAGTTTCGGTGGGTACGGTGTCGAACGTGCTTGCCGGGCTGGCGACGGTGCGGCCAGAGATGCGCCGGCGGGTGGAGCAGGCGATGCGCGAGCTGGACTACCATCCGAACGCGATCGCGCGGAGCCTGAAGACGCGGTCCACGAAGACGCTGGGGACGATCATCAGCGACATCACGAATCCGTTCTACCCGCAACTGGTGCGGGGCGCGGAGGATGCGGCGCTGGCGCGCGGGTATCTGTTGATCACGCTGAACACGGACGACAACGCGGAGCGGGAGAGGCAGGCGCTTTCGGTGCTGCGGGCAAGGAAGGTGGACGGCGTGCTGATCACAGCGGCGCCGGGCGAAGATGCGTCGCATCTGCGAGCATCCATTGAATCGGGGTTGCCGCTGGTGGCGCTGGACCGGGTGCCGGACGGCATACCGATCGACAGCGTATCGACGGACAGCGCGCAGGGGGCGCGGATGTGCATGCACCATCTGCTGGCGCGCGGATACCGGCGGATCGGACTGGTGACGGCTAATGTGAAAATTCCGACGGCGCGGGTGCGCCTGGGCGCATACCGGGCGGCATTGACGGAAGCGGGCATCGAGGTGGACGAGGCGCTGATCAAGTGTGGCGACAACAGGATCGATTCGGGGTACCGGTTGAGCAAGGAGTTGCTGCTGGAGGCGAAGCCGCCGGGGGCGGTTTTCGCGGCGAACGCGATGATGGGCTTCGGTGTATTGAAGGCGCTGCGGGAGTTGGGGTTACGCTGCCCCGAGGATGTGGCGCTGGCGGTGTACGACGATGTTCCATTCGGCGATGTGCTGCGGCCCCGGCTGACGGTGGTGGCGCAGCCGGCATACGAGATGGGGCGATTGGGCGCGGAACTGCTGATCCGGCGGATCGAGGGCGCGGAGAAGTCTCCGGAGCCGGTGGAAATCCGGCTGTCGCCGGAGCTGATCGTGCGGGAGTCCACGGCGGCTCGGGAGGCCTGAGATGCGAATTGCCTTGCTTTTACTGATGGTGTGCGCGATGCAGGCCCAGACGCTGCGGCTGCATCCTGAGAACGCCCGCTATTACGAGTTCCAGGGCAAGCCCACAGTGCTGGTGACGTCGGCCGAGCACTACGGCGCGCTATTGAACCTGGACTTCGATTACGTGAAGTATCTCGACACGCTGGCGGCGGAGGGAATGAATCTGACGAGGATCTTCACCGGCGCCTATCATGAATTCCCGGGCGATTTCGGAATCACGCGCAACACGCTGGCGCCGGCCGGGGGGCGGGTGATTACGCCCTGGCGCGAAGCGGGTTCGGGGAAGTGGAATCTGGATGAGTGGAACCCCCAGTACTTCGAGCGGCTGCACGGGCTGATGTCACACGCGGCGAGGCGCGGCGTGGTGGTGGAAGTGACGCTGTTCACGGCCTACTACAACCAGAAGCGGTGGGAGGCTTCGCCGCTGCATCCGTCGCGGAACGTGAACGGGACGCCCGCCGCGCCTTACGACGAGGCGCTGACTTTGAAGCATCCGGCGCTGGTGGAGAGGCAGACGGCGATGGTCCGCAAGCTGGTGAGCGAACTGAACCGGTACGACAACCTGCTGTGGGAGATCTGCAACGAGCCGTACTTCGCGGGGGTGACGCTGGACTGGCAGCGGCATATCGCGCGGACGGTGGCGGAGACGGAGCGCCCTTTGCCGAAGCGCCATCTGATCGCGCAGAATATCGCGAACTTTGAGGGAGTGGTGCGGGATCCGGACCCGAACGTGAGCGTTTTTCATTTCCACTACGCACGGCCGCCGGTGGCGGTGAAGCAGAATGAGGCGTTGCGCGGCGTGATCGGCTACGACGAATCGGGCTTCGATGGAACCACCGAAGCGACATACTGGATTCAGGGTTGGGACTTTCTGTTCGCGGGCGGGGCGCACTACAACAACCTGGACTACTCGTTCACGGCGGGGCATGAGGATGGCACATTCGCCGTACCGGCGACGATGCCGGGATACGGCTCGGCGGCGTTGCGGCGGCAGTTGCAGGCTTTGCGCGAGCTGTTTGAGCGGATGGATTTCGTCAGGATGGGGCCCGTGGAGGATTTCGTCGCGGCGGGCGTGCCCGAGGGCGGTTCGGCGCGGACGCTGGCGGAGGCAGGGCGGCGGTATGCAGTGTATCTGCACCACGGGCTGGTGATGCAGGGGTTCCAGCCTCAGTTTGCGGTGGACCGCCGGCGCAAACTGATTCAACTGGAGTTGCGGCTGCCGGCGGGACGGTGGGCTGCGGAATGGATCAACCCGCAGACGGGCAAGGTGGTGGGGCGGGAGGAATTCGAGCATGCGGGAGGGCTCAGGCGGGTGTCTTCGCCGCCATACCAGGAAGATGCGGCGTTGATTGTAGCCGTCCGCTAACGGGCGGGGGCCGCTAAACTGGGAGAGCATGGCAACGGCTGCAGGTCCGGTGAAGGACTCTTCGAAGTGGGCACGCTTCGGGGTCTATGCGCTTTCCTTGGCTTGCTTGTTGTGGGTGTATCACGATTTCGACTGGAAAGGCGAACTGCCCAGGCTGGCGCGCATTCACTGGGCGTGGCTGGCTGTGGCGGTGGTGGCGGACATCCTGGTTTATGTGACGCAGGCGTGGCGGTGGAACCTGCTGCTGCAACCGGTGGCGCGGCTGCCGCTCTGGCGGTCGGTCCAGGCGATCTACATTGGCTTGTTCGCAAACGAGGTGCTGCCGCTGCGGACCGGGGAATTGATCCGCTGCTATTTGCTGGGGGTGTGGAACCGGATCTCGGTAGCGGTGGTGCTGTCATCGGCGCTGATTGAACGGCTGATCGACGGCGTGTGGTTGATCCTGGGCCTGCTGCTGGTTTCGCGCAGCGTGCAGATGCCGCCGAGGCTCCAGGATGGAGTGGTGGTGCTGACGGTCGTGGTGTTGTTTCTGGCGGGGCTGGTTTTGTTCGCCGTATTCAACAAGCGATTCGCCATTCACATCACGACCAAGCACCGATGGTCGGAGATTCTCCGGACCATCGTCGAAGGGTTGCACGCGATGGGGCGGTCGCGCACGTTTGCTTGGAGTGTCCTCGCGTCCATGCTGTATCTGGGTCTTCAATTAGTGCCGATTTTCTCGATGTTGAAGGCGTATGGCCTGGGGTTGGGTCTCGCAGAAGCGGCGATCCTGCTGGTAATCATCCGGCTGGGGACGATCGTCCCCGGGCCTCCGGGCAATGTAGGAGTCTTCCAGGTCTTCTGCAAGATTGGCCTGGTGATGCTCGGAGTGAACGACCAGACCGCGACGAGCCTTTCGGGCCTGTTGTTTTTCGTCATCACGGTTCCTCTGCTGGCGGCGGGCTTCGTCGCGCTGGCGCTCACTGGGCGGAATATCCGTGAGATCCTGCACCATGCAAAGGAGCATCATCGCAGCGGGACCAAGAGCGATCCGGCTGAAGTGAGATAGAATCCTCCCCAAGGAGTGATTCCATCGATGGCTCAAGAAACGAGAGGTCTTTCCCGCCGCCGGCTCTTCACGGAGGCAAGCGCGGCGGCCGGCGTTTTCACGATCGTCAGCCCGCAGGCGGTGCGCGGCTCGCAGGCCAATTCGCAGATTTCCGTGGGGTTGATCGGTTCAGGCAACCGCGGCACGTACGATGCCCGGATCACGCACGCCGATCCACGGGCGCGCGTGACGGCGCTGTGCGACCTGTTTCCCGACCGCGTGGAGCAGGCGAAGGCGGCGCTGAAACTCGAGAAGGTGGACGAGTACACCGATTACCGGCAGGTGCTGGCGAACCGGTCGCTGGACGCGGTGATCATCGCGACGCCGCCGTACCAGCATCCGGAGCAACTCGCGGCGGCGGTGGCGGCGGGCAAGCATGTGTATTGCGAGAAGCCCGCGGCGGTGGACGTGGCGGGCTGCAAGAGCGTGATCGCCACGGGCCGGAAGGCGAATCCGAAGAAGGTGATTTCGTTCGGCTACCAGCAGCGGTACGGTCCGGTGTACCTGGAGGCGTATAAGCGCATTCAGGCGGGGGCGATCGGCGAGCTTTCGACGGCGCGCGGCTATTGGATCGCGGCGGATCCGTTCACGCGGCGCGAGTATCCGGGGCTTTCGCCCGAGCAGGAGAAGCTGCGCAACTGGTTCTGCTACCGCGACCTGTCGGGCGATTTCATTGTCGAACAGGATTGCCACAATTTCGACGTGCTGCACTGGTTCCTGGGCGGGCTGCCGCTGGCGGCGGTCGGCTGGGGCGGGCGTAAGGTGCGGACGACGATGGATCTGATGGATCATCTTTCGCTGACCTACGAGTGGCCGAACGGGATCTTCGTGAACTTCGAGGCGAACCAGTTGACGCCGCGCGGCTATGCGAAGGTGGGCGAAGAGTTCACCGGCAGGAAAGGCACGATCCTCACCTCGCGTCAGCGGATGATTCACGTGAAGGGCGTGAAGGACGAGGAGACGATGGAGTCGCCGCGCGACATCACTTACGACGGCATCGAACACTTCCTCGGGCTGGTGCAGAGCGGGCAGGTGGAGAATGTGGCGGAGCGTTCGGCTCTGTCCACCATGGTTGCAATTCTGGGCCGCGAGGCCTTGTACACGAAGAAAGAACAGACCTGGAAAGGGCTATACGGAGCATGATTGCGAGAATTCTGATCATTTTGACGATGGTTTCGGCGCTGGCGTTCGCGCAGGCGCCGAAGCTGCGGGTGCTGGCCATCGGCGCGCATCCGGACGATTGCGATATCAAGTTCGGCGGCACGGCGGCGAAGATGGCCGCGGCGGGTCACGCGGTGAAGTTCGTATCGGTGACCAACGGCGATGCGGGTCATCAGACGATGGCGGGCGCGGCGCTGGCGCAGCGCCGGACGCAGGAGTCGCATGAAGCGGCGCGGCGGTTGGGGATCGCCGAGTACCAGGTGCTCGACAATCACGATGGCGAGCTGTTGCCGACGCTCGATGTGCGCAAGCAGATCATCCGGATCATCCGCGATTGGAAGGCGGATATCGTCATCTCGCACCGCACGAACGACTATCATCCGGATCATCGCTACACTGCGACATTGGTGCAGGACGCGGCGTACATGGTGGTGGTGCCCAACGTGGCGGCGGACACGCCGCGCCTGGAGAAGAATCCGATTTTCATGTATTTCCAGGACGGGTTCCAGAAGCCGTATCCGTTCCGCCCGGACGTGGTGGTGCCGATCGACAGCGTTTGGGAAAAGAAGGTGCATGGGCTGGACGCGCACGTCTCGCAGTTTTATGAGTGGCTGCCGTGGGTCTCCGGCAATCTGGATCAGGTGCCGAAGGATCCCAAGGCGCGCCGCGAGTGGCTCGGCAAGATGCGGGTGCAGCAGATCACGGACGAAGTGCGCCAAACGCTGGTGGCTGAGATCGGCGAAGCGGCGGCCTCGAAGGTGAAGTACGTCGAGAGCTTCGAGCTCTGTGAATACGGCCGGCGGCCCTCGCTTGAGGAGTTGCGGGCGATGTTCCCCATCAAGTAAGAGCCTCCGCCGTCAGGCGGAGGTGGCCGGGAGAGAGCGAGTGAACCTGGAGGAGCAATACCGGCAGTTGCCGTCGGTGGATGAACTGGCGGGTTCACTCGCGAACCTGGAGGCGCGCTTTCCGCGGGCGCTGATCGTGGACGAATGCCGCAGGGCGCTGGAGCGGGCGCGGGCGCGAATTCGCGCGGGCGGAGCGGTGCCCGGGGCCCTCGGTCATGTGGTGGCGCACGAACTGGAGCGGCTGGCGCAGCCCTCGCTGACGCCCGTCATCAACGCGACCGGCGTGATTCTGCATACGAATCTGGGCCGGGCGCCGCTGGCCACCGGCGAGGCGCCGCCCCGTTACAGCAATCTCGAGTACGACGTTGCGGAGGGTCGGCGCGGACGGCGCGATGCGCATACAAGTCCACTGCTGGAGCGCCTGCTTGGGCGGCCCGCGATCGCCGTGAACAATGGGGCGGCGGCAGTCTACCTTGCGCTGCATGAACTCGCGGCGGGCGGCGAGGTGATCGTCTCGCGCGGGGAGCTGATCGAGATCGGCGACGGGTTCCGGATCCCCGATATCATGGAACGCTCGGGCGCGCGCCTGGTGGAGGTGGGCGCGACGAACCGGACACGGCTGGAGGATTACCGGAACGCTCTGAACGAACGCACCCGCTTGATTCTGCGCGTGCATCCATCGAATTTCCGCGTCTCCGGGTTCACCGGGAAGCCCTCGCTGGAAGAGCTGAGCCTGCTGGCGCGCGAGGCGGGCGTGCCGTTGTACGAAGACCTCGGCAGCGGTTGCCTGATGGATATGCGGCCGTATGGCATCGATGAGCCCACGGTGGCTGCGAGCTTTCGGGCGGGCGTGAACCTGCTTTCGTTCTCGGGCGACAAGCTTCTGGGCGGCCCGCAGGCCGGCATTCTCGCCGGGGATGCGGAGCTGGTGGCGAGGCTGCGGCGGAACCCGATGTTTCGCGCATTGCGGCTGGACAAGCTCGTGATCGCTTCGCTGGAGACGACACTGCGCCACTGGCTGCTGGAGCGCTGGGATGAGATTCCTGCGCTGCGGATGATCCGGCTCACGCCGAAAGAGATTCGCGCGCGCGCCGGAAGGCTTGTGCGCGCCTGGGGCCGCGGCGGGGTTGAGGTGATCGACGGTGAATCGCTGGCGGGCGGCGGTTCGACGCCGGAGCAGACGTTGCCGACCGCGCTGATCGCGGTGGAAGGCGACGCGGCGGATCTCGAACGGCGCCTGCGCGCGGGCAACCCGCCCGTGATCGCCCGTATCGCGGATGAGCGGCTGTTGCTCGACCTGCGGACGGTCGCGGAGGACGAAGAAGCGGCGCTGCTCGAAGCGCTTCGTCAGTTGCCCGAAGCGAAGCCGTGATGGTCGAGGCCTTCGAGCAGACCTTCCAGGTGCATGGTGAGGAAGAGCCGTTCGGGTCGCCCGTAAAGTTCAAAGATCGTGCGGGCGGGCTCGAAGGCTTCCGGGATGCGTGAGTAGAAGCTCACGCGTCGGGGCGCAACCAACGCCACCGCCTCGGGCAGATCGAGGTGGCGCAGGATGCCCAGGAAGATGGGGCCGTCCTGATGGCTGGAGGGCGGGTTGATGAGCGCCGCCTGTTCGATCCGTTCGTCGAGAATCGCGGCGTAGAGGGCCAGGCCCGCCGCCACGCCGTCGCCCGCGACCATGATGCGCGCGGGGTCCACGCCGGGTTCGGCTCGCAGGGCCTCGACGGCGCGCAATACATCGTGCAGGCGCAGCGAATCGAGAGTGTGGCCGATGTGCATCGCGTTCCGAAGAAGCCCGAGTGAATGGGTGCGGCGCAAGCGCGCGGGCGAAGTGGCGCGCGGATACAGCACCATGCGCACGCTGGCGTTGCGGCGGTGGGCGGCGCTCAAGATCCCATCAATATCGCGTAATTCTTCGCTTTCGCTCGCGACGTAGAGCAGGGCGGGCAGCGGCTTTTCGGCCTTCCCAGGGCGGCGGATAAAGGCGCGCACGGTGACGTCCTCGTCCGTGTCGATCTCGATTTCGCGCCACGGCTGACGGTCCACCGGCGCCAGGCGGCGCACCATCGGCGTGCTGGCGGGCTGCGCGGGCGCGGGGAAGACCTTCTCCCGCAGGGCGTTCATCAGCTTGGTCCGCCGCAACTCCCATTCGGCCAGCACGAGCGGGCGCTCAAATTCCGGGATCGGCAGCAGCAGTTCGTGCGCGAGGTGGTTCATGGAATCGCGGGGCGGCGATCCGCCGAAGACGGCCAATTCCGATTCGGGCGTGTTCTCGTATCGCATCTCGAGTTGGCGCTCAGGCTGGCCGAGCAGGTGGCGGTCGAAGAAGCGGATGGCTTCTTCGCGCAGGTAGTCCGAGTCCGCGTGGCCGGTGTCCACTTCGATATTGCGGAAGCGCTCCGGGTGGCCGTAGCTTTGGTAAAGCCCGCCGATGACACGTTCGAACTCGCGGTAGCCGGGCACGGGGAAGAGCGCGTCCTTGATGCCATGCGCCATGAGCAGAGGACGCGGCGCAATCAGCGCGCCCTGGTGGAGCATGTCGTGGCGCGGGAAGTTGATGGGGAACATACAGTCGCAGTGGCCGCGCTGGGTGTCGGCTTCGAGATTCGCGGCGTAGGTGCTGATGCCCATGATGGGGGCGGCGGCTTTCACGCGCATGTCCACGGCGGCGGTGAACCAGGTCATGGCGGCCCCGCCGGAGCGTCCGGTCATGCCGACGCGCGCGGGGTCGATTTCGGCGCGGGTTTCAAGGTAGTCGATGGCGCGGATCGCGTTCCAGACCTCGATGCCGGCGGGCGTGTAGGCGCGCGAGTACCAGTCCATGAAGCGCTGGCGGCCCACTCCATGATGGGTGCCGAATGTTTCGGCGGTCTGGATGGAATCGAGGATGATGGCGGCGTAGCCGTTGCGCGCGAAGCTGATGCCGTGGCGCTGATAGGAGGTTTTGTTGCCGTGCTCGGAGAAGGCGTGGCCGCAGACGTAGACGATGGCGGGGACGCGTCCGTCGCGCCGCTTCGGCAGGAACAGGTTCGCGGTGACATAGACCTTGGGCAGGCTTTCGAAGGCGACGAGCTCAATGGTGTAGTCGCCTTTGTCGATGGTCTTCGTGACACGCGCATTCAGGGGCGACTTTGCGGGCCAAGGCAACAGGCCGAGCGAATCGCGCATCTCTTCGAGGCGGCGTGCGCGCAAAGGCTCCCACGCCTCGCGGGAAGCAGTCTCACGCGTGGCGGTGGCTGTAATACGCCGCGCCTCGCCGATGAGGTGGCGGGTGACTTGGGGATGAGAGGCAGGCAATTCCTGCGCCGCAGTGAGGGCAGCGCAGGCGAGAACAAGGAGAGATCCGGACAACCAACGCATGCAGGCGATTATTTCACGCCCGCGCAGCCGGGACTAGGCCGTGGACACGCGTTCCTGGTATTCGCCATCCGTGGTGGAGACGCGAATGACATCTCCTTCGTTGACGAACTGCGGCACAGTCACCGTGACTCCGGATTCGAGCTTGGCGGGCTTGCCGACGTTCGAGACGCTGCCAGTCTTGAGCCCCGGTTCGGTCTCGATCACCTTCAGGTTCACCGATGCGGGCAGCTCCACCGAGATCGGCTTGCCTTCGTGAAATTCGACGGTGACCTGGAGTTGTGGCGTGAGGTAGGCGACGCCGTCGCCAATGAATTCCGGGGTCAGGTGCATCTGCTCGAAGGTCTCGGTGTTCATGAAGTAGTAGTCCTCGCCGTCCTGGTAGAGGAACTCCATGTCGTGCTGTTCGAGTTGAGCGCGTTCGACGCGGTCTTCCGAGGAGAAGCGGTGCTCAATCATCGAGCCGGTGCGGAGGTTGCGCATCTTGGCCTGAACGAAGCCGCGGAGGTTTCCGGGCGTGCGGTGGGTCATTGAGAAGACGGAATGGAGTTCGCCATTATACAGAATCACCATCCCCGGGCGCAGTTGGGTCGCCTGAATCATGCTACAAAGATACTCCTGAGAATTGGAAAGTGGAATTTTTCAGTTTAACAGACCCGGGTGTTGATCGGCTAAGCTATGAGTTATCCGTGAGATTGGCCATAGCGGTGTACTTCATTCTCGGTTTTGGCGCGGCGCATGGCGGTGCGCAGGGGCTTTTTCCCAGCCGGACCGTTCCCCGCGATCAGCCATGGCGGCCGATGACGGGCCGTGAGCGGGTGGATCTGCTGGTGCGCGGCTCCTACTTAAACCCGGCGAGCCATCTGCGTGCGACGTTTGTCGCCACGGTGGATCATTTGCAGAACGATCCTCCGCAGTGGGACAACGACCTGGACGGATACCGGCGGCGCTTCGCGGACCGCTCGGCACGCTTCCTGATCCGCGACACGCTGGAGGCGGGCTGGGCCGGCGCGATCGGCCACGAAGTTCGCTACATCCCCTGTAATTGCGAAGGCACCGGGCGGCGAGTGTGGCACGCCTTCGCAGGCGGATTCCGGACTTATGACCGCCATGGCGAGTGGCGGCCGCATTACGCCCGCATCGGTTCGGTGTTCGGCGCGGAGTACATCCGCTACACGTGGCGCCCCCATGGGGACCGCGATCCATCCGAGGTCGCGACCGGGGCGGTGGTGCAGCTTTGCGTTGGCGCAACCAGCCGCCTGCTGCGGGAGTTCTCCCCGGAGCTGAAGCGCGGCTGGCGGAAGATGCGCGGGAAGCCCTGACCTGCGCCCGGTGATTGAAGACGGGACAGGAGCGCCGCGTCCCCGGCCCGCGGTCCGCCGGATGCCATAAGATGCAGGAGATGCGCCTGCTTTTGGGCCCCCCCGGATCGGGGAAGACGTCGCGGCTGTTGGATGAAGTGCGCCGGCACGCGCGCGCGGGCCGCGGCGACTTCCGCTACCTGGCGCCCACGGCGACGCTGCGCGATCATATTGCGAACCTGCTCGCGCGCGAGGGCCTGTTGGTGCGGCCGTCCACGATTGCGACAATAGCCGGCTTTCTGGAAGAAGTCACACCCGGCATGGATGCGGCCAGCGACGAGGATCTGCTGATGCTGACGGCGCGGGCGATCGGGGAAAAGCGCCCCGCCGCGCTGGAATCGCTGCGCGGAAGCCCTGGTCTCGCAGCGGCGCTGGCGGCCACCGTTGACGAGCTCGCCAGCGCGGGCTGCGGCCCTGGCGAATGGGCGGCGCTTGGTTCGCTGGGCGTTTGGGAAGGCGCGCGGTTGCGGGCGCTGGGTGAGATCTACGAAGCCGTGGAGGAGCAGTTGCGCGCGCAGGGGCTAGCGAGGCGCGCAGGGCTGCTAGCGGAGGCGGCACGGCGTGTGGCGCAGCGAGGCTTGGCGGGCGTACGGCATGTCTATCTAGATGGCTTCTTCACGCTTTCTCCCTATGAGCTGAAGCTCGTAGAGGCTCTGGCGAAGCAGGCCCACGTTGAAGTGGCGCTGCCTGAGTGGGTTGGCGCGCGGGAAGCGGTGGAGCATCTGCGCGCGGCCGGTTTCCGGATTGAGCGGCTCATTTCGCGGCGGACACAACCCGATGTCGTGTTGTGTTCCGCCACGAACGAGGAGCGCGAGGCTGGAGAGATCGCGTTGCGGATCACCGAGGCCCGGCGCGAAGGATTCGCCTGGCGCGAATGTGGCGTGATCCTGCGCAACCGGCTGCCTTATGGCCCGCTGCTCGAAACTACGTTCGCCCGCTTTGGGATTCCCTGGCGCGCTTACTGCGCCACGCCGCTCATGGAACATTCGGCTGCCCGCTGCCTGGCCGCGCTGGTGGAAGCCTGTCTCGCGAACTGGGAGCATGAAGCCGTACTGCGGGCCCTCAGCGAGCCCTCCTGCGTGTCTGCGCGTTTGCCCTCGTTCAGCAGGTTCCAGCGGGCGGTGTGCGAAGCGCTGCCCGGCGAGGGTTTCGATGCCTTGATGAAAGCGGCTGAGCCTGAGGTGGCCGGATTTCTAGTGTCGCTTTCCGGATGGGCGGGCGGCGATGGTGTGCGGCGTCTGCCCGCTGAATGGGTAGAGTCACTGGCGGGACTTGTCCCGATGCTGCAGCCGCCCGCGCCCGGATCCGAATCCGCGTGGCGCGGAGCCGCGGTAGACACGTTCCTCCGCGTGGCGGGGCAAGTTGCGCGATTGCTACCGGTCGAAGCGATGGAGCTTCCGGCGTTCTGGGACGAGTTGAGGCCCGTGTTGTTGGGCGCATCGCTGCGGGACCCTGGGCGCAGACGCGATGCCGTGCATCTGCTCGACGCGTACGAAGCCCGGCAGTGGGAGTTGCCCGTGGTGTTCGTTTGCGGCCTGAAGGAAGGCGAGTTTCCCCGGAGACCCGCAGTCGATCCGATCCTGTCCGAGGCGGTGCGGCTGCGGCTGCGTCAGCAAGGCATCCCGGTCAGTTTGGCTTCCGGCAGGGAGGCGGAAGAGCGGTTTCTGTTTGAGATTGCCCAGACACGCGCGACCCACCGCTTGGTCTATTCCTGGCCGCAATTCGAGTCCGGCGGCGATCCGGCACTGCGCTCAATCGCGCTCGATCTGTTGACGGCGCGCGAACAGACGTCGCGGCGGGTTCAAATTAAGCCAGCCGCCGAAAGGCAGCCATTGCCGCCCGTGGCGTTGGACGATCATCACGTGCGCGACCGGCTGGCTTCGAAGTTCGCCGTACACAGCGTGACGGCGCTCGAGAGCTACTTGCAGTGTCCGTTTCAGTTCTTCCTGCGCTACACCGTGGAGCCACAGGGAGCGCCCGAGCGGCCCAGCGAGCGACTGAACCCTCTGTTTACAGGCAATGTCCTGCACCAGGTCCTGAAGGATTGGCATCAGAGTGGCGCGGCGATGGACCGGATCTTCGATTCGGTTTGGACGCGCGGCCTGGCCCGGAACAGAATTCCGCGCGGGCACGCGGCGGAGTTCACGCGCTCGGTGCTGCGGCGCAGCCTGGTCGAATACGCGGCGAATATGATACGCGAGGCCGGGTGGCGCACGTTCACGGAAGAGGGCTTTGAATTGGAGTTGAATGGCTGCCGCGTAAAGGGCCGCATAGACCGGTTCGACATCAACGGCAAGGGTCAGGCTCGCGTTTTCGATTTCAAGTTCAGCTCGGATACAGGCATCAGAAACCGGCAGCGGAAGCAGGAGGAGGGGCTGGCGCTGCAAGGGGGGCTTTACCTGCTCGCCCTGCGCCGGCAGGGCTATGAACCGGTTTCTTTCGAGTATGTGGGTGTGAAGAACGGGCTGTCGATCCGCGGCTGGGACGATGCCGAGCAGTTGACGTTGATGATGAATGAGGCCCGCGCCCGGGCGGAGGAGGCCGTGTTCCGCATTCTGCAAGGGCGCATTGAAGTAAACCCGCAGGACCGAAGCGCCTGCGCCTGGTGCGATTTCATCGACGTCTGCCGAATTCAAAGCGCACAACGGGCGGAGAGAGCCGAAGCGGCAGGTTAGCGGTTGCCGAGATTGAGGACGACGATGCCGCCGATAATGAGCGCGAGCCCGGCCACTTTGCGGCGTGAAATTGGCTCGCCGAAGAACAGGCGCGACCATAAGAGCGTCCAGATATAGCCCAGCGAGACCATTGGGTACAGCACGCTCAGTTCGCCTTCCCGCACGCCCAGGTAGTAGAAGACGAACGAGGCGAGATACATCAGGATGCCAGCCGCCAGCCGCCAGTTCAAGAGCAGCGTGCGGATTTCGCGGTGCAGCCGCCCCGCCCCCGCCTTCAAGAAAACCGCGCCAAAAGAGCCGATAAACGAAGCAAACAGCACCAGCAAGATCGAACTCAGCGGGGTCTTCACGAACGGGAGTCTCCTTTCCCAAGCAGCGCAACGCCGAGACAGATGACGGTGATCCCCGCAATTTTGAATATGTTGATGCTCTCGTTGAACACGGTCACCGAGAGTATCGTCACCCACACGTAGGTCAGCGAAATCACAGGATAAAGCAGCGACAGCTCTCCGTCCCGCAGCGCGAGGATCAGCAGGCCGGTGCTGATGCCATACATGGCGAGGCCAAGCCACAAGGCCCAATTCGTAAGCAGCGCCTCAATGGTGAGGACGGTGAGCGCATTCGCACTGGTCTTGATCAAGTACTGGGCCGCCACTCCGAAAAGGGTGCACAGAAACACGAGCCCAATGGACTGGTGATGAGAGAACCGGAAGGACTCTCGCGCGGGTGGCGTGGGAATTGCGCTCAAAAGCTCTCCTGCAAAACCTTCTATTCTAGCCCGAAGCCGCCTCCGCCAGGACTCTCAATCGTCAGCCGTTCACCGGATCGCACGCGGAGATTCGTCTTTCCCGGAAGGCGTTTTGCGCCCAGCCTCGAAAGCCCCGGCACTCCGGTCCGGCCGCCTGCCAGGCCATAAGGTCCGCGAAGCCGCCGGTCGGCAAGCAAAGTGACATCCGCGGAGGTCAGGAACTCGAATTCGCGGACTATGCCGTCGCCGCCGCGATGTTTTCCCGTGCCTCCGGAGCCGCGCCGGACTCGGTATTGACGAATGCGGAGCGGATAGTCGTGCTCAAACGCCTCCACCGGAGTGTTCCAACTGTTCGTCATGTGCGTGTGGACGGCGCTTTGCCCCGGATGTGCGGCAGAAGCGCCCATACCGCCCGCGATGGTTTCATACCAGGCGAAGCGGCGGCCGCGGCGCGCGTCCCACCCGCCGAGGCTCAGATTATTCATGGTGCCGCTAGAGGCCGCGGGAATACGTTCCGGTATCGCATGGGCCAGCGCGCCCAGCACAACGTCGGTGATGCGTTGTGACGTTTCTACGTTGCCCGCCGCCATCGCCGCCGGCGGGAGGGCGTTCACCACCGTGCCCTCGGGCGCCACGATCCGCAGCGGCCGAAGCAGTCCGCCGGTCGCGGGCACGTCCTCGCGCAGCAGGCAGCGGAACACGTATGACACGGCGGAGGCTGTGACCGCGAGGTTGGCGTTCACGGGGCCATCCCTCTGGGGACTCGATCCCGTGAAATCGATAACCGCGCGGCCGCGCCCGTCGAACTTGATCGACACACGCACGGGGACGGGACCTCCCCCTGCGCCATCGTCGTCGAGGTAGTCCTCGAACTCGAACTGCCCCCGCGGCATCGAGGCGAGGACCGCGCGCATCATCCGTTCGCTGTAGTCCGACAGTGCGCGTGCGCAAGTCTCCAAGTGCGCCAGGCCGTATCGCGCCGTCAACTCACGAAGGCGCAACTCGCCGCGCTTCATCGCGGCCAATTGCGCGCGCAGGTCGCCTTCGCGTTCGGCGGGCGTGCGGACGTTGGCGAGGATCACCGCGAGCAGGTCTGCATCCACATTCCCGCCACGAACGAGTCTCACCGGGGGCAGGCGGAGGCCTTCCTGGTAGATCTCGCTCGCCAGAGGCATCGAGCCAGGACTCATTCCGCCAACGTCGCTATGGTGCGCGCGCGAAGCCGTGTAGAATGCTGGCGACTCACGCCCCTCTACAAACACCGCGCTGACCGCGGTGATATCCGGCAAGTGTGTGCCGCCGCGAAACGGATCGTTCAGCAGCACGACATCGCCAGGATTGAGTGGAGCGGCGGCGATCGCGTGCTTCACCGAGGCGGGCATCGCTCCCAAATGCACTGGCATGTGGTCGCCCATGGCCAGCGTCTCTCCGCTGGCGTCGTAGATGGCGCAAGAGTAGTCGCGGCGTTCCTTGATGTTCGGAGAAAACGCAGTCTTCCGCAGCACCGCCCCCATTTCCTCCGGAATGGAGGTCAGTAGCTGCCGGAAGAACTCGAGTTCCACCGGATCAATGCGCTTCATGCCGGCGGCTCTTCCTCGGGCGCTTCCTCAGGGTGGCGCGCCTCGCAGTGTCCGACAATGAGCGGGAATGCCGCCACGGTGCGCCACTGCTTCGCTTCGTTGCGTTCGATGCGCATCGTGTTGCCCTTGGCGTCAGCCCGCACTCGCCAAGCCGGATTCGACGAAGGCCCACTGCGGGGGTGTTTGCCCTGGATCGGGTCCTCGCCGGCCTCGCGCATCATCCAGGTGGCGCCGCCGTCACGGGTTTCGAGCCGGTGGTAACGGCCGGTGGACGAGCCGCGCCGCTGCAGGATCAGGACGCCTTGATCCTTGGTGTCGAACCAGAACTGTTCGATGAACGCTACGGTGGAATCGCGGTAGAGAGAGCTGCGCCGCCAGGTCTTGCCGCCATCCGAGGTGCGCAACAAAAAGGGATCGCGGGCCAGCGACCCGGCGAGGTGACCCGATACCCAGCCGTGTTCAAAATCGACGAACTGGATCATGTCCAGCGCGACGCCGCGCTGACGCGGGTGCGGTTCGGTCCAGGTCTTGCCGCCATCTTCGCTCATCAGCAGCAGGCTCCAGAGCGTGGCTTGCCCGGTATGAAGGTTGCCCGCGGCGAAGATCCGCGCCCCCACCGGCTCCACGCTGGCGATCTCTAGGAAGAGCGGGCAGGGTTCGCCTTCGTCGCACACCAGGCCGAACTCGCGAATCTCCTCATCCGCGCAGGCTGCGGTGAGTTTCACAGTCTGCGCGGCAAGCGGCAGCAGGGCGGCGATCCAAAGGATGGCGAGGCGCATTATCTCTCTTCGCTGATTGTAGCCCGCCGGATTGTGAGCGGCCCGGACCCGTTCAGCGCCTGGCGGTAAAGGTCGCCGGTGTTCAGTCCTCCATAGGAGGGCAGGTAGCCGGCAAGCTTCCTGATAGCCTTCCGCCACTGGCGTGCTTCCCCCTCGGCGTTTCCCTCGCTCCGGTGGTGCAGCGCCACCGCGAAATGGATCAGCGCCTGCAAAAAGAATCTTTCCCGCCGCGGCGCGGCTGTCCACAACTCTTCCCACGCTTCATGGGCCTCGAAGTACCGGCCGGCTCCAAACAGATCGAGTCCGTGCTCGAACGGCGTCCTCACACTCGCATAATAGAAGGATCATGCGAGTTTTCGTTCTGGCGCTCACCGCCGCCTCCGTTTTGGCGGCGGCCGACAACACCCTTACCGAAGCGGAGAAGGCTGCGGGCTTCCGGTTGCTGTTTGACGGACGCACCATGAATGGCTGGCTGGATCCCGCGAAGCAGAAAGTGCCCGGGGATGCCTGGATGGTGGAGGACGGCACGCTGCGCACGGTCCTGCACCCGCGCATCACCGAGGATCTTCTCACCAGGGAGGAGTTCGGGGACTTTGAGCTGTTGTTCGATTGGCGGCTCGCCGAACGCGCCAACACCGGGCTGAAGTATCGAATTCAGCGTACGGTCTTCGTCGATCACACACGCCGCCAGCCCGGACCCCACGGCTTCGAAGGCATGCTGGGCCGCGAACTGGCCGGCCGCCTGTCGGACCGGGCACGGCTCGCCGATGGCGCGAAGGGCGAAGTTTATAGTGTGGGCTTCGAGTTTCAACTTCTCGACGACGACCGCCACCCCGACGCCCGCCGCGGTCCCGACCGGCAGACCGGCGCGCTCTACTCCATGATCCCTGCTGAACGCAAAGCCGCCCGCCCGGTGGGCGAGTGGAACTCCTCAAGGCTCGTTGTGCGCGGCGTACGCATCGAGCACTGGGTGAACGGCGTGAAAGTCCTCGAAGGGTCGCTGGACGACGAGCGGATCAAGGAGGGAGTTGCCCGCCGCTGGGGGCCAGCGCCAGAAATCCGGGACGCGCTCTTAAGCCCCCGCCCCAAAGGACACATCGCGCTCCAGCACCATCACGACCCGGTCTGGTTCAGGAACCTCAAGATCCGGGAACTCCGCTGATGCCCGGCTTCTTCCAGCGTTTTTTCGCCCGCCGTCCCATGCCGGAGCCGCCGCTGAAGGGTCGGCGGCCCGTAGCGCGCGTGAAGAGCTACACCGCGATGAGCGGCTATGTGTATGAGTACGTCTATCAGGGGTACCGGGAGGCGGCGGAAACCCGCATCCATGTGTTTCAAGTCTCATCCGACCGCAAGGACTGGTTCGAATACGAAGTGAGCGTACCCGGCCCGGCCCTGGCGGAATGGGAGCGAACCAACGCACGGACCCTCAACGAGTCTGAACGCTATGCCGTCGCGAAACTGGCCCTGTTCGCCGCCTTCGACGAACGCGCGGGCCCGCGGGATTTGCGCTCCGCGCCGGCGTGCGTGGACGCCGTTCGTGTGGCGGCTCTGCTAGACGCGATCGGCCTCTAGCACGGGTTCGTGCGTCTGCGCCTCTACTACCGCGATCGCGGCCATGTGGACAATCTCGTTGACGTCCGCGCCCCGCTGCAACACGGCAACCGGTTTCGAGAAGCCCAGCATGATGGGCCCCACCGCTTCGGCGCCGCCCAGCCGCAGCAGCAGTTTGTAGGCGATGTTGCCCGCTTCGAGCGAAGGCGCAATCAACACGTTCGCCGGCTCCTTCAATGTCGAAAACGGATACTCGGCCAGCAACTCGGGCGTCACGGCGGTGTCGGCCATAATTTCGCCATCGATCTGCAGCCAGGGGGCGCGCGCCCTCACCAGTTGCGTGGCCCGCTGCACCTTCTCCGTGAGCGGGTGACGGGTGGAGCCAAAGTTTGAAAAAGAGAGCATCGCCACGCGCGGCTCGATGTTGAAGCCCTTTGCGGCCTCGGCGGTGTTGATGGCGATTTCCGCAAGATCCTCGGCCGACGGCTCGATGTTCATGGTTGTGTCGGCCAGAAAGTAGATTTGGCCCTTTGGCATGATCAGCATATACATGCCCGCGAGCCTTTTCACGCCAGGCTTGACCGAGATGATCTCCAGCGCGGGCCGGATTGTTTCAGGATAGTGTTGCGAAACGCCGCCGATGAGCGCTTCGGCATCTCCGCGGTGCACCATCATGCAGCCGAACCGGGTCGGATCGAGCATCAGCGCGGGGGCCTCGCGCGGGGTCACGCCCTTGCGATGCCGCAAGCGGACAAACTCCTCGATGTAGTTCTCGCGGCGAGGATCGGTGGCTGGATCCACGATGTCCGCTCCGTGGTCGAAGCGCAAACGCAGCTCGCTGATTCGCGCACGGATCTTCGCCGGGTCGCCCAGAATCACCGGCCGGGCGATCCGCTCGTCGATCAGGATCTGCGCCGCGCGCAGAATGCGGTCCTGGTCCCCTTCCGGCAGCACCACGCGCTTCGGTGAGCGCTGCGCTTTGTGGATCGACATGCGCATCACTTCGCGGCTCTTGCCCAGGCGGAATTCGAGCCTTTCGCGATAGATGTCGAGTTCCAGCGGCTTCTGCGCCACGCCCGTCTCCATGGCGGCCCGCGCCACCGCCGGCGCCACCCAGGTGAGCACGCGGGTGTCGAACGGTTTCGGGATCAGGTATTCGCGGCCGAAGTCCATGCTCTCCACGCCATAGGCGCGCCGCACCGAATCGGGCACATCCTGCTTGGCCAGGAGCGCCAGCGCATACGTGGCGGCCAGCTTCATCTCATCGTTGATCGCCGTGGCGCGCACGTCCAACGCTCCGCGGAAGATGAACGGGAAACCGAGCACATTGTTCACTTGGTTGGGGAAGTCCGAACGCCCGGTGGCCATGATCACGTCGGGCCGCGCTTCCACAGCAACGTCGTATGGGATCTCGGGGTCGGGGTTCGCCAGCGCGAAGACGATCGGCCGGTCTGCCATCAGGTGAAGCATTTCGGGCGTAACGCAATTGGCCGACGAGAGTCCGATGAAGACGTCGGCCCCTTTCATGGCGTCCTCGAGCGTGCGGGCTTCGGTGTCGCGGGCGAACCTCTCCTTGTATTTGTTCATGCCTTTGGTGCGTCCCGCGTGGATCACGCCCTTGGTGTCGCACATCAGGATATTCTCCAGACACGCGCCCATTCGAATGTAGTGATCCGCGCAGGAGATCGCCGAGGCGCCCGCCCCGGAGAACACAATGCGCACGTCCTCCAGCCGCTTACCCGCCAGTTCGACGGCATTCAGGAGCGCGGCGCCAGAGATGATCGCCGTGCCGTGCTGGTCGTCGTGGAAGACGGGAATCTTCAGCGTGCGGCGCAACTCTTCCTCGATCTCAAAACATTCCGGAGCCTTGATGTCCTCCAGGTTGATGCCGCCGAAGGTCGGTTCGAGCAATTGGCAAGCCCGAATCACTTCGGCCGGATCCTCGGTGGCGAGTTCGATGTCGAAAACGTCGATATCCGCAAAGCGCTTGAAGAGGACCCCCTTGCCCTCCATCACTGGCTTGCCGGCGGCGGGGCCGATGTTGCCAAGCCCTAAAACGGCGGTCCCATTCGAAACCACTGCCACCAGGTTGCCTTTGGCGGTGTATTGATAGACCTTGGCAGGGTCTTCATGGATTTCGAGGCACGGCACGGCGACGCCGGGCGTGTAGGCGAGCGAGAGGTCAAGTTGCGTGCGGCACGGCTTGGTGGGCGTGACCGAGACCTTTCCTGCCGGTTCAGAGGAATGATAAGCGAGGGCTTCTTCTTTACGGATCAGCATACCGGGATCCTTTCCTCCTTTGTTCTATAACTTTTGGCGGAGAATGGGAAGCCCTACCCACGGGGAAGTGGTGGTTGCCCGGCCGGGTTAAGCAAGGTAGGATAGAGAGGTCGGCATTTCGTTCGGGGCGTGGCTCAGCTTGGTAGAGCGCCTGGTTCGGGACCAGGAGGTCGGAGGTTCAAATCCTCTCGCCCCGACCATTTCCCTCCCTTTTCTCCAAGATCCGCGAATCAACCCTTATGCTATACTGTCATCGCTGCGGAGCCATCGCGGTTGTTGCCCGGCGGAACCTCGCGGCAGACCAGGCACCTTCAGACTGAGCGGGAGTAATTCAGTGGTAGAATGCCAGCTTCCCAAGCTGGACGTCGTGGGTTCGAGTCCCATCTCCCGCTCCAGACTTTCTAACGCTGTGCGCGACCGAATCCGGTCCGATCAGCCTCCTACGGAGGCTTCCTCCCGCCGATAGCGCCGCTCCACGTAGTCGTTCAGCATGTCTGTGAACTCGGCGACGATGTGGTCGCCGCGCAGCGTCTTCACCAGTTTTCCATCGACATAGACGGGCGCCACGGGCTCCTCGAACGTGCCAGGCAGGGAGATCCCGATGTTCGCGTGCTTGGACTCGCCGGGTCCGTTTACCACGCAGCCCATCACCGCCACCTTCATTTCCTCCACGCCGGGGTGCGTCGCCTTCCAGGCCGGCATTTTGTCGCGCAAATAGGTCTGGATCTGGTCGGCCATCTCCTGGAAGAACGTGGACGTGGTGCGTCCGCATCCGGGGCAGGCGGCCACCTGCGGCGTGAAACTGCGAATGCCCAGAGCCTGCAGAATCTGCTGGCAGACGATCACCTCCTCGGTGCGGTCGCCATTGGGCAGCGGTGTGAGCGAAGCGCGGATCGTGTCGCCGATCCCCTCCTGCAGCAGCACGGAAAGCGCGGCGGTGGTGGCGACTACGCCCTTCGACCCCATCCCGGCCTCGGTCAGGCCTAGGTGCAGCGGGTAATCGCATTCCGCGGCCAGCATCCGGTACACATCGATCAGATCCTGAACGCCGGAAACCTTTGCGCTGATGATGATCCGGTCATGCGGCAGGCCATACAATTCGGCGAGGCGCGCGGATTCAAGCGCCGAAACCACGATGCAGCGCTTCGTGACATCCGCCGCATCCAGTGGATTCGGACTCTCGGCGTTCTCGTCCATCATGCGAGTCAATAGCGCTCCGTCGAGCGAACCCCAATTCACGCCGATACGGACCGGCTTGTTGTATTCGATCGCCGCTTCGATCATAGTCCGGTAATTCTCGTCGGTCTTCCTTCCGATGCTCACATTCCCCGGGTTAATTCGATATTTATCTAGAGCCATCGCGCAATCGCGATATTTCTTCAATAAAATGTGTCCATTGTAATGAAAATCGCCGGCAATCGGAACGCGCACTCCAAATGCGTTAAGCGTTTCGATAATCTTCGGCACAGCGCGCGCGGCTTCCTCGGTGTTTACCGTGATGCGGACGATCTCCGAACCCGCCTGCGCCAGCGCTGTGACCTGATTGACAGTCGCGGCAATATCCACCGTGTCGGTGTTCGTCATGGACTGTACGACAACAGGATGCGCGCTGCCGACCATCACATTGCCCACCTTCACTGCCACACTCTGCCTGCGCTGTATGTTCGCCATGAAGCCTCCCGGGAGAACCTTCATTCTAGCAAGATCGAACGGTAAACAAATAAGTTTGCCCCGTCATCAGTATTTGGTATTGGCGGAGGACAAATTAAGGTTTATCATAGGAATGTATGGTGGCGTGGTTGGGACCCGCGGCACTGGTATTCTCCACGCTGAGTTCGAGCACCTCCGAGTGTCAGCACAGACCCTAGAGGAGGGACCTGATGAGAGACTCGACCTCCCGAGTCACTAAAGCGTACCTCGCCGGATTGGATGAAACTCTCTCTGCGGAGTTGGTTCGCGTCCTCAAAGCCACTTCCTGTGAACTGACCGAGAATCCCGCTCAGGCGCAAATCGTCTTCTGCCCCTGGCAGGCCCAAGCCTTTAAGGAAGCGGCTGCGCGTTTCGGCCACCTGCCCGTGGTGGTGGTCAGCCGCCTCCCCGAAGTGCAAGGCTGGCTTGATGCCCTCGAGGCCGGGGCGGCTGACTATTGCGCCTCGCCTTTCGAGGCAGTGCAGATGAAGTGGTTGCTGGAGACCCACGTACTCCAGTGCAACCGGAAGAACCGGAAGTCAAAGAGCGCGGCTGCCTGAAAGCGCGGCCGAGCTCTCCCTCCCGAAACCTGCAATCAACAAACAGCATCCATGAGACAGCGGGTGGAGTCTGCGCAACCCCCTGATATACTTGAATCTGGAGAGGGCTCTTCGTTTGGCTGTGAACTGGAGACAATTCGGCCGTCTGGCCGTGCATACACAAATGCTGCCCGTGCTCGAAAGCGGTGAGGAGACCCTCGTCGGCGGGCAGGCCGTGATGGAAGGCGTCATGATGCGCACACCGCACAGCTATTGCACGGCGGTGCGCAAGGCCGACGGCTCGATGGTCACCGAGGAGGCGCCGCTGGCGCGCGTTTCCGAGAAGTACCGGATGTTCAAGTATCCGATCCTCCGCGGCGTGGGCACGCTGGGGCAGGCCATGTGGCTCGGCGTGAAGGCGCTGCGCTTTTCGGCCAACGTCGCCGCGGCGGACGCCGCCGAACAGGAAGCCCGGGAAAAGGGAGAGGCCCACGAGCCTGGCAAGAAGGTCTCCGGCGAAATCCCCGGCTGGGCCATGGCGCTCAACCTCGTGTTTTCTTTCGCCTTCTTCATCTTCCTCTACAAATTCGTCCCGCTGGTTCTCACCACGCAGCTCGAGCAGCGCTTTCCCGGCATCGAGAATCCCATCGCCTTCAACCTGGTGGACGGCGTCATCCGGCTGGTGATCTTTCTGGCCTTTCTGTGGATGATCTCGCTGTGGGCCGACATCCGCCGAGTCTTCGAATTCCACGGAGCCGAGCACAAGGTGGTCTTCAATTTCGAATCGGGCCAGCCGCTGACCGTAGAGAACGCCCAGAAGTTCGTCACCTTCCATCCCCGCTGCGGCACGAGCTTTTTGCTGGTCGTGATGCTGGTATCCATCGTTGTCTACGCGGTGATCCCGGCCAACACATTCATGGCCAAGATGGCGCTCCGCGTGCTGGCGCTGCCGCTGATCATGGGTCTGAGTTACGAGATGATCCGCTTCGCCGCCAAACGCCGCGCCAGCCTGATGGCCCTGCTCACCGCTCCGGGGCTCTGGCTGCAGCGGATCACCACCAAGCCCCCGGCGGACGATCAGACCGAAGTGGCGATTCACGCCTTGGAAGGCGCCATGGAACTGGAGAAGACGCACGGCGGCGAACTCGTGATCGCCTAAGCGGCGGTCCTTTTCGAACAGGATATGGAATTCACCCGTCAGTTGGACGACGTCGAGAGACGCTATGAGGAGTTGACCGCGCAGCTCGGCGACGAGAGCGTGGTGAACGACCAGGACAAGTATCGCCTTACCGCCAAAGCCCAGCGCAGTCTCGAGGAGATCGTCGAAGCCTACCGCGAATACAAACGCATGGCCGATTCCCTGGAACAGGCCTATGGCATGCGCACTGAAAGCGATGCTGAGTTGAGGCAAATGGCCGAGGACGAGATCGCCCAACTCGAGCCCCGCGTGGGCGCCCAGGTGGAGCAGCTCCGCTTCCTCCTGCTGCCCAAGGATCCGAACGATGAAAAGGACGTCCTGCTCGAAATCCGCGCCGGCGCGGGCGGCGACGAGGCCAGCCTGTTCGCCCTCGAAGTCTTCCGGATGTATTCGCGCTACGCCGAGGGCCGACGATGGAAAGTGGAGCTCACCTCGATGAGCGAATCCGGCGCGGGCGGCGCCAAGGAAGTGATCGCGCTCATCAGCGGCAACAAGGTCTATTCCCGGCTCAAGTACGAAAGCGGCGTTCACCGCGTGCAGCGCGTCCCGGTCACCGAACAACAAGGCCGCATTCACACCTCCACCGTGACTGTCGCCGTGCTGCCCGAGGCCGACGACGTCGAGGTCAAAATCGACCCCAAGGAACTGCGCATCGACACCTTCTGCTCCTCCGGACCCGGGGGCCAGAGCGTGAACACCACCTATTCGGCCGTCCGCATCACCCACCTGCCCACGGGTCTCGTGGTCAGTTGCCAGGACGAGAAATCGCAGATCAAGAATCGCGCCAAGGCCGAACGCGTGCTCCGTTCGCGGCTCTACGAGATCGAACTCGAAAAGCAGATGCAGGCCATCGGAGCCGACCGCCGCAGCCAGGTAGGCACGGGCGACCGCAGCGAAAAGATCCGCACCTACAACTTCAAGGAAAACCGCGTCACCGACCACCGCATCGGCCTCACGCTGCATCAACTCGACCGCATGATGGAAGGCGAGATCGATGAATTGCTGGACGCCTGCACCAGCTACTACAACGCCCAGAAGCTCAAGGAACAGGCGCAAGGCCAGGCGGTGGCCTGAGAAGGAGTCCGGCCGGTGACTCTGGGCACGGCTCTGCGGCAAGGCCAGCAACTGCTGGCCCAAGGCGGAGTGGCCGAGCCGCGATTGACCGCCGAAGTCCTGCTGTGCCACGCTCTGCGGCGCGAGAAGATTTACCTCTACTCCCACCCCGAGCACGAACTTTCCACGATCGAGTGGCTCCACTATGGCCGCTATCTTCATGAACGGCTGAAGGGAAAACCGACGCAGCACATCACCCGGCGGCAGGAGTTCTTCGGGCGCGAGTTTGCCGTCAGCGCCGAGGTGCTGATCCCCAGGCCGGAAACCGAGCATGTCGTCGAACGAGCGGCGCGAGTGGCCCCGGATGCGGCACGGATCCTGGACATTGGCACGGGCTCCGGCGCCCTGGCGGTGACGTTGGCTCTCGAGCACGTGCGGGAACTGGCCGTCGCCACCGACATCAGCGCGGGCGCATTGCGGGTGGCCCGCGAGAATGCACGCCGGCACGGCGCGGCGGTGGCTTTCGTGCATACCGATCTCGCCGCGGGTCTTTGCGGCCCGTTTGACTTGATCGTCTCGAACCCGCCGTATATTCCGGAGGCCGAAATCCCCCATTTGCAGCACGAGGTGCGGGATTGGGAGCCCCGGGTGGCGCTTGCGGGGGGCGCCGATGGCGCCGAACCCTACCGCCGCATCGCCCCCGAGGCCGAGCGCCTTCTGCGCCCCGGCGGGTGGCTGGTGTTCGAGATCGGTTTTCAGATCGAGGCGGCCGTGCGTGCGGTCTTCGGCCCGTGCTGGCGCGATGTCGAGACCGGTTACGACCTTGCAGGCCTGCCCCGCGTGATGTCGGCGCGCTACGAACCGGGGCAGAGGGGGACGAAATGCGAATCCTGATACTGATGCTGATCGCGGCGGGCCTCTGCTTCGGTGACGTGGCAAGCGCGCGGGCCCGCTACGAGCGCACCGATTATGCCGGCGCGCTGAAGTTACTCACCGGCGCCCCCGCGTCAGCGGACACCCTGTTGCTCACCGGCCAATGCCATTACCACTTGCGCGACTACCGTAAGGCCATCGACGCGCTCGAACGCGCCGAGAAGGCCGCGCCCAGAGATGCGGCTGTCCTCCACTGGCTCGGCCGGGCCTGGGGGCGGCGCGCCGAATCGGCAAACCCCTTCCAGGCGCCCGGTTTCGCGGTGCGGGCGCGCAAGGCTTTCGAGCAGGCGGTGGCGCTCGATCCGGCCCGGGAAGAGGCTGTCAGCGACCTGATCGAATACTACCTGGAAGCTCCCGGCTTCCTGGGCGGGGGCGTCGACAAGGCCCTTGCGCTCGCGGATAAAGAGCTAAAAACGCGAAATTTGGCTCAGTTTCACTACGTTTTGGCGCAAATTTCGCGCAAACGAAAGCAGGATGATGCGGCGGAACGCGAACTTCGCCGCGCAGCGGAACTCGACCCCTCTTCTGCGGGCCGGCTTGCGGATCTGGCGCTGTTCATTGCGCGGCGCGGGCGGCTTTCCGAAGCGGAACGGTTGCTCGCGACAGCCGCCAGGCTGGAGCCCAAGGCCCCAGGCTGGCGCTTCACTCTGGCGCAGATGTACGTGGAAGCAAACGTAAAGTTCTCCGAGGCCCGGCGGCTGCTGGAGGAATATCTCAAGCTGCCGCTAACGCCGGACGATCCACCCCGCGTGGAGGCAGAGGCTTTGTTGCGGAGGATTCGCTAGGCGCGAAGCCGCATTCGCAGGCTTTTCACGTCCACCGCCGCCTTCCCAGGGAGCGGCTGAGCGGACAAGTCCAGCTTCACGGGCCCGGCCGGCAAATCGATCTCGCCAAGCCGGACCTTCGACCAATGCATCTCGGGAGCGTGAACCGCGCTATCGACGATATTCGGCAACGGCAATTCCTCCATCGCTCCAGCCTGGCGCATCACGCTGCTCACGGCCTGAGAGCCTGCGGTCAACTCCACCCGGCAATTGAGGTTTTCTACTGCGCAAAGCGATTCCAGGTCCACTTCGTACCTCCCGGGAGCACGCACATCGGCCTGCCATGAGATGCGGTCCTTCGCGTCCTTCCAGTTCACGATGAAGTCGTTCGCGTAACCCATTTTGGCCCTGAAATGCGGGTTTCCATTGAGCGTAGCTTGCGTGGCGGGCAGCACGGCCGGGTTCTCCTCGGCATGTCCGAGTTCGATGGGCGGAGGACCAAACCGGAAGCCTTCAAGCGTGGAAGCGAACCACTCGTCGTAGGCGGCGCGCAACGGCTTCACCACCTCCGGATGACGCGCGGCGACGTTGACGGATTCGCCGGGGTCGGCCGCGAGGTCATAGAGTTCGGCCCCGTTGACGAGCTTCCAGCGCTGGTCCCACACCGCGCCGGGGAAGGGGTTGCGCGGCTCGCGCTGCTGGTCGGCATGGCAGAACAAGCGGCGTTCGGGCCATGAGGAAGATTCGCCGCGCAGAAGAGGCGCGAGCGAGCGTCCGTCCATGGGCGGACCTTCGGGCCGTTTCACCCCGGCCAGTTCCATGAAGGTCGGAAGCAGATCGATGTGCGCGGCAGCACGGTCCACTTGGCGGCCTCCCTGCAACTGCCCGCCGGGCCACCGGATGTGAAGCACGGAGCGCGTGCCGCCCTCGTAAATCGAGCCTTTCCGGCCGCGCAGGCCGCAGCGGTAGCGGTCGCTGTTCGGGCCGTTGTCGCAGAAGAAGGCGACGATGGTGTTGTCGAGCTGGCCGGTCCAGCGCAGGTGGGCCATCAGGCGGCCCAACTGGCGGTCCATGTTCTCGATCATGGCGTAGATCGTGGCAAGTTCGGGATCGTGGCCGCGCGCTGCCTGCTTCCGGTAGTCGTCAATCGGCACTTGATACGGCGTGTGCGGCACGTTGTAGGCCAGATAGCAGCACCAGGGCTCGCGCGGCGTACGGCCGATCCAGTTGACGGCCTCTTCCGTGAAAGCTTCGGTAATGTAGCCGGGCAGGCGGGTCTCGCGGCCGTTGCGTTCGGCAATGGTGTCGAAGTAGCGCGACCAGTGGCCGACACGGAAGCCGATGAAATCGTCGAATCCGCGCGCGTGCGGCACGTAGGGCCAGGATTCACCGAGGTGCCACTTGCCGATCAGCGAGGTGCGATAGCCTGCCTGTTGGAAGACGTCGCCGAGTGTGACTTCCTGCTTGTTCATTGTCTCGCGGCCGCCCGTGACGCCGTGGCAGTTGGTGCGTAGCGGGTAGCGGCCGGTCATCAGCGCGGCGCGCGTGGGCGCACACACGGGCGACACCGAAAAACGCGAAAAAGAGACCGATTCGCGCGCTAAACGGGCCAAATTTGGCGTTTCCAGGGCTTTGTTGCCCTGGTAGTCGAAATCGCCGAAACCCTGGTCGTCGGTGAGAATCACAAGCAGATTCGGCGGGCGGCGGGCCTGCCCAAGCAGACCGGGCGCGGCGGCGGCGCCCGCCAGGAAGCTACGGCGGGTAAGGGCGGACATACGAGGATTCTATGACATACGAAGCTCGCCAGGCCGCTCAACCCTCCACTTCGCGGGCGAAGCCGGCGAGCCAGGCTTCGACATCGGTGGGCGGCGCAAGCCCGCGTTTGGCGGCTTCCGCGCGGGGATACCCGCCCGCTTCGTCCTGGCTGTGGCGGATGCGGCCGCCGCGTTCGCGGTACTCGCGCACAAGCCGCTGGTCCACGGCGTCGCGGTCCTTGGGGCGCGCGCCCGCGTTCGCCAGCACCCAATTCTCGGTATCCGAGGCGGGCAGCGGGGCGAGTCCTTCAGGCCAGGAGGGCTTCTCGGAGAGGATGCGGACGCCCTCCGTGGTCAGGGGGACAATCTGGCCGGCGCGATCGAAAGCGAGGTTGTCGTAGAGGAACACGTCTCCACGCGTGCCCAGCACAAGAGGCAGCTTCTCGCGCGTATCCACGCCGTGTCGCAGAACGTTGCCCACAACGCTAATCCGGGCGTTCTCGGGCTTGATGCCGCTGCCCTCAAACTCGCGATCGACATAGTTCACCGAGATGGCGCCAGTTCCCGGGTTGTAAATGAGGTTGTTGACCACGGCGCCGGTGGTAAAGGCCTTGTAGTACGGGTTGCGATGGTAGTTATGGGCATAAAAGTTGCCCACGATCGCGATGTCGCGGCAGAAATCGTGAACCAGGGTGCCCATGGAATGAGGACCCTTGGCGTGGGAGGAGTCGTGGAGGGCCTCGGCGATCATGTTGCGGCTGAGGGTGATCCGCCGGGAAGTGCCCTCGGGACCCAACAGGCGGGGGCCTGAGATCGAAAGGTTCTCGTCGACGGCCCATGACGATGAGCAATGGTCGATCAGCACGTCGTGGGCGGCGCTGGTGGTGACTTCCGGTTCGTAGCCGCTCTTCTTCGGGGCGCCCGCGTCGCCGATGCGGAAGCGGAGGTGCGAAATGCGAATGTCGTGGCTGGCTATGTGCAGGCCGCCGCGAATCAGCGTGATGCCGGGAGAAGGCGCGGTCTCGCCGGCCACAGTCAGGAAAGGCTCGGTGATCTTGAGGACATCCTTAGCGAGATCGACAATTCCTCCCACTTCGAAGACAACAATGCGTGGGCCCTTCGCTTCAAGAGCGGCGCGCAAGGAGCCCGGTCCGCCGGGATTCAGGGTCGTGACTTTCAGCACAGGACCGCCACGTCCTCCCGGGTTATCCGCGCCGAAACCTCGCCATGCAGGAGCGAGGCTTCCGGAGGCGGCACGCGCCCGCAAGGCGGCTGCAGCGAGGGGAAGCGGAAGGAACTGGCGGCGATTCATAGCGCCCGATTATATCCGCTGGAAGCCCCGGAGGCTAGAGTTGCACGGGTTGCAGTGATGAGCTCTTACCCGCCCCCCAAGCCTTCAGAGCGATCTCCACGGAACGAAACAGATCGGGATACGGAATGGGCGCCGGCGCGCCTTCGAGATGGCCGAGAAATTCAAGGAACAAGCTCCGTTCGGCCGGCAGATCCTTCAGCACGACGGGCGCTTGTCCGCGGCGTTGCAGGGTGACCCCGGTCGCCGCCGTGTATTCGGCCACGCCCTCGGTGCCCGCGATGCGCAGCCGGTCGTCGCCGTGGGTGGGCGCGCCGGGCGTACGCAAGTAATCGATCCGCATCGTGGCCATGCCGCCGTTGTCGAGCCGGAACAGCGAAGCTACGGAGTTGTCCACCGCGCCCAGGTTCCCGAAGCCGATGCGGTTCTGCAGCGTCACGGTTTCCACGAACTCGCGCCCCGAAGCCCAGCGCATCAAATCAATCAGATCGATGCCGATCCAAGGCAGCGTACCGCCGAATGTCTCGGCCTGCGTCCGCCAATCGCCCGGCCCCATCGCCTTATAGGATTTCTGCGAGGAAACCTGCACAATCTCGCCCAAATCCCCGCGTTCCACGCACGCGCGGATCGCGAGGAACCAGGGATCGGTGCGCATCTTCATCAATGAAGTGAGCTTGCGGCCCTTCTCTACTTGCCCGCGCAGGCTGTTCAAGTCATCCAGGGTGAGCGCCAGCGGCTTCTCGGCGATCACGGGCAGCCCGCGGCGGAGGCAATCGAGCGCCACGCTCGCCCGGGCGCCGTTGTCGTTGCAGACCGCGGCGAGATCGATCTGCTCCTTCGCCAACAACTCGGCGGCCGATTCGTAGATCCGCGCGCCCGCGTAGCTCTTGTTCCGCGGCAGACGCTGCCGCAGGGCGGAATTGTCCTCCGAGGCCGCGACCAGACGAACGTGGGGCGCCTTGGGCAGGGCGCTCAGGATCTCGCCGGGGTGGCCAATGGTGCCAAGCATCCCCAAACGCAGAGGCTTCCGCTGCGCCGCCGCGATGGCGGCGGCCGGGGACATCATCCAGGCGCGGCGTGTGAGGCTCATGCCCTGAATTATGCCACCCGCAAGGGCTCCCCGGAAGCGTGCACCGGCTCCTCCGGTCCTGCCACGGGACCTCCGGCTTTTGGGTTTATGCCGGACCGGTGCAACGCTTCGGGCAATTCACTTAGTGCATTCGTCATGCCACCTTGATTCTTCGCTGCGAAGGGCCAATTTCTGTCAAACCGTTGGGCATCAGGCCGAGGAAGCGGTAAACTATGTGGACACCCATGGAGAGGACTCAGATCCAGCATGTGCTCCCGCCCAGCGAAGTCCTGGCCGCGCTTGTCGAAGTCTGTGTCCGCATGGGTTCCGAGCGGGATCTGCGTACGTTGTTGGACATGATCGCAACCGAAGCCGCACGTCTGCTGGGGGCGGAACGCGCCAGCCTGTTCCTGGCCGAGGAGGGATCCAGCGACCTGGTAGGTCACGTGGCTCTGGGCAGCAACGAGCCGATCCGCGTCCCGGCCGGTCAGGGGGTAGTGGGGTCGGTTTTCGCGAACGGCGATACGGTTGTCATCGAAGACCCTTATCAGGATCCCCGCTTCTATGCTGCGGTGGACAAGAAAACCGGCTTTCGCACCAGAAACCTGCTGGCCACTCCGCTCGAGGTCCGCGCCGGCTCTCGGATCGGCGTCTTCGAAGTCCTCAACAAACGCCAGGGGCCTTTCACGGCGGCGGATTCCCGCCTTCTGCGCTCGCTGGCGGCCAACGCGGCGCTGGCGATCGAAAACGCCCGGTTGATCGCGGAACTAGAGAAGCGCCGCCGCGTGCTCGAGAATGAGAACCGGCAATTGCGGCAGGAGCTGGGAGGCGTCTGGCAGGGACCCGCTCTGCTGGGCAACACCCCTCAGATCGTCCAACTCCGGAAAATGATCGAGCGGGTCGCCCCGGCCAATATTACCGTGCTCGTCACAGGCGAAAGCGGAACCGGCAAGGACCTGGTGGCGCGTTCGCTCCATGCGCTCAGCCCTCGCTCCTCCGGGCCGTATGTGGCTCTGAACTGTGCCGCACTGCCGGAAACGCTGGTTGAGACGGAGTTGTTCGGCGTGGAACGCGGCGTCGCTACGGGGGTCGAGAAGCGGATCGGCAAGTTCGAGGCCGCCAACGGGGGCACGCTGTTTCTCGACGAAATCGGCGATCTGACGCTCGCTTCCCAGGCGAAGATCCTGCGTGCGCTCCAGCAGGGCGAAGTGGAACGTATCGGCTCGCACAAGCCCATCAAGGTGGATGTCCGCGTGGTGGCGGCGACCAACCGCGACCTCGAAGAAGCCATGCACAAAGGGGACTTCCGCGAGGATCTGTATTACCGGCTGAATGTGGTCCGCCTGAAAACGCCCGCGCTGCGCGAAATCCGCGCCGATATCCCGCTGCTCGCCCGCCATTTCCTGGCCGTGGCGGCACGCGAGTTGGAAATGCCCGAGCCCGCGCTGGGTGTATCGGTCCTGGAAAGCATCATCGCCTACCCCTGGCCCGGCAATGCGCGCCAGTTGGAGAATGAGATGAAGCGCCTGGTTGTGGTCTCCATCGCCGGCCAGGCCGAAGTGGACGATTTGTCGCCAGAAATCCTGAGCGGGGACGTGTCCCCATCGCGGAAAGAGCCGGATCCGCCGCCCAGCGCGCGACCCGCCGCCCCCGGATCGCTCCCCGACGAGGTTGAAAGCCTCGAACGCCGCCGCATCGCCGAGATGCTGGCCGCCTGCGGCTATAACCAGCAAAAAACCGCGCGCCAGTTGGGCTTGAGCCGCCAGGGGCTGATCAATAAAGTCAAACGGTATGGAATCGCCACCAACGCTGCCGGGGATGAGGGCTAGATGAACGGCGAAACCGGCCCAGCCGCAAACCCGCAGCGGCGGCGCGCCCGGACCAGGAGCGAGGAACTGACCGGCGAACCCGCCGCTTTGCGCGACCGCATCAGCCGCCGCACCGCCGCCCGCACACGCCGCGCGGTGACATTCGTGCTTGGTCTGTGGTGCGGCGGCATGCTCCTGATGGCGCTTCTCGCCCCCGCCAGCCTTCGGACCGTCGATTCGGTGATTCGACTCGCGCCACCAGCTGTGGCGACTGTGATCCAGGCCACCACTCCAGAGACCACGCGCGGAGCCCTCCGCTACCAGGTGGGCGAAGTGAACCGCACCCTATTTGCCATCTGGGGCCGGATGCAGATGGGCGCGGCGCTGGCGGTGCTTCTGTTGCTGGTCTTCTTGAGCAACGCGAATCGCGCGACCGTAGGGGTGGCCGGGTTGATGACCCTGCTGGCCGCGCTGATGAACTTTGTTCTCACACCCCGTATCGCTACGCTGACCCGGACGCCAGCCGCGGTCCCCGGCGATGCCGCTGGCTCATTCGCGTTCTTGCACACCAGCTTCGCCGTATTTCAGCTAGCGGTCCTGGTGCTGATCGGAGTCCTGTTTTTTCTTCTTTTTCGCGGGAGACGTACTGGCGAAAGCGGGACTTGAGTCCATCTCGACATGGTCCACGATGCCGATCACGGCGGCATCGATCGGCGAGAGCGTCTCGCCCACGGCCGTGAAGGCCGCATAACCATCCAGCGTCAGCAGCACCCGTTCGCCGATGCCCGCGTTCACACTGTCGAGCGCCACGACAGGCTGGCCCCGGTTTGAACCGTCAAGCTCCAGCGGCTGTACCAGCAGGATCTTCTTACCCTCGTGCGAGGGGTGTTTGCGGGTCGCCGTAAGGTCGCCGATGACGCGCGCGATCAGCATGGTTCAGGCGCCCCCGCCCGGCTTGCGCTTCCCGAGGTGGATCTCGTCCACGATGCCGACGATGGTGGCGTCGGAAGGGACATCGACGCCTTGGAAAGCGAATGTGGCCTCCCGGCCGCGCACCCAATAGATCAGTTCTCCCGCGCCGGCGCCGGTGGCGTCGGTGCAAATGAGCGCTTTGCCTGTGGGTTCGCCCTCGGGGGTCACCGGCTGCACGATCAAAAGCCGCTGGGCTTCGAGTCCGGGATTTTTGATACTGGACCAGAGGCGGCCCGTCACGCGGCCCAGGTACATGGCGTCTTCACTTCCGGTCGTCGAGCGCGACCTCGTCCACAATCCCCACGATCACGCAGTCCACGGGTTTGTCCTTACAGCCGTGGGCCATGCGGGCAGAGCTTCCGGAGACCGTGAGCACAAGTTCGCGATTGCCCGCGCTCACCGTATCCACGGCCACAAGATAACCCGCCTCCTCTTTGCCTTCCGGCGAGACAGGCTTCACGATCAGGAGGGTATGACCCTCGAGGCGGGGATCTTTTCTGGTGGCGACAACCGTGCCGGCCACCCGGCCAAGTGTCATGGCGCGTTACTTGGACGACTTGCCAATGGGCAGGACGTCTTCCAGGCTCTGGTGCGGACGCGGAATGACGTGCACCGCCACCAATTCGCCCACGCGGCGGGCGGCGGCGGCGCCGGCGTCGGTAGCGGCGCGCACGGCAGCCACATCGCCACGGACCATGGCGGTCACATAGCCCGACCCGATCTTCTCCCAGCCCACCAGGCTGACCTTGGCGGCCTTCACCATCGCGTCCGCAGCTTCCACCATCGCGATCAGCCCGCGCGTTTCCACCATTCCGAGTGCTTCACCCATCTAGAAATTCCTCTCTCTCAGTCTCAAACGAAATCTTCTCACATTTGCCTGCGCTTCACGCGACGCCGCGCGCCCGCAGGGCCTCTTCCACCAGCGCGACCAGTTCGTCGCGGGTCACGGTGATCTTCTCGCCGCCGCCGCCCACCTCCTCGGCCGAAACCGGGCAACCGGGCTCGCCGCTCACCATCGCTTTCACGCCATAGCGCGTACGCGAGTCGAGCAGCTTGCGCACTTCCTCGCGCGGAAGCACCGTCGGACCGCCAAGCAATTCGGCCACCAGAGCGATGCGCGCGTAGTGTTCCACCGTCTCCATCTTGAAGTACGCGCTGAACACGTCCGCGCCGTAGCAAACCGCGCCGTGGTTCGCCATCAGGATCGCCTCGTACTTCGGAATGTACGGCAGCATCCCGTCGGTGAGCGCCGGCGTACCGGGCAGGCCGTAATCGGCGAGCGGAACGCAGCCGAGCCCGATGATCACTTCCGGCAGCAGCGCCTGGTTCAGCGGCTTGCCGGCCGTGGCAAAACCGGTGGCGACCGGCGGGTGGGCATGCACCACGCTCTTGATGTCCGGCCGCATGTTGTAAATCAGCAGGTGCATGGCAATCTCGGACGTGCCCTGCTTGCGGCCTTCGAGCTTCTTGCCCTGCATGTCGCAGACGATCAGGTCGTCCACGTGCAACATGCCCTTGCTGGTGGCGGTGGGGGTACAAAGGACGCGGTTCTCGTCCAGCCGGATCGAAATGTTGCCGTCGTTGGCGGCCACCCAGCCCTTCTGGAACACAAGTTCACCAACCCGGACAATATCCTCGCGCAGTTCCTTTTCCGTCTTCGGCATCTGAATCCAAGATTGTAGCAAAGGGACGTGCGGGGCACTGGTACACTGGGCGAGTAAAGGAGCTTTCACGACGATGCACAAGATCACGACCTGGGTTTTAAGCACCGGCCTGCTGCTGACCGGCGCGGCGATGACCATGGAGGCGCAGCGGCAGCGCGTCAGCCCCCGTGAAACCGTTTCGGCCACCATCGGCGGCAAGAAGGTAACGATCGAATACAGCCGGCCTTCCGTGAAGGGCCGCGACGTGTGGGACGCCAACGGCAGCCTGGCGCCCTTCGGCAAAGTCTGGCGCACCGGCGCCGACGAGGCCACCACTATTACCACCGAGGGCGACCTGATGCTGGGCTCGCTGCACGTGCCCGCCGGAACCTACGCCCTGTTCACCATCCCCGGCGACTCCGAATGGACGCTGATCGTCAATAAGGTGCCCAAACAGTGGGGCGCGTTTAAGTACGACGCTGCCCAGGACCTCGGCCGCGTGAAGATGAAGGCCGCCAAACAGGATAGCGCCACCGAGACGTTCACCATCGAGTTGAACGCCACCACCGGCGCCAACGGTGTATTGAAAATGACCTGGGACAAGCTCTTGGCTTCGATCCCCGTGATGATGCACTGAGCCGGTCCGTCAGCACGCGCAAACAGCCGGGCCATGCGCCCGGCTGTTTGCGTTTGCGGAGCTTTTCTGGGCAACCTGGAAAGCAGAGGGAGCGGCGGGGGCACCCCACAAAAGGCCTATGGAATACCTGCAAAACATTGGAATTACCGTCGAACACGGCTTCGCGTTGGTCCGCGTGTCCGTCATTCTGGTCGCGGCGCTGATCGTCCAGTGGCTGTTGAGAGGCATCATCCGCCGCATCAAATTGAACGTGCTCGAAGTGATGCGGCGCCACAGTTCCGGCAGCGAAATCGAAATGACCAAGCGGGCCGACACGCTGGCCAGCATCATCCGCAAGGCGCTGACCACGGCGCTGTGGTTTGTGGCATTGATGACCGCGCTGCGGCAGTTGGGCTTCGACCTCGCGCCGATTCTCGCCGGCGCCGGCGTGGCGGGCGTCGCGCTTGGTTTCGGCGCCCAGTCGATCGTCAAGGACGTCATCAGCGGCTTCTTCCTGCTCATCGAGAATCAGATCCGGGTCAATGACGTGTGCGTGCTCAACGGCACCGGCGGCCTGGTGGAGGAGATCAACTTGCGCACCACCGTGCTGCGCAGCCTCGACGGCATAGTGCATATCTTCCCCAACGGGTCGATCACCTCGATCTCCAACATGACCCGCGAATTCTCGTTCTATGTCTTCGACGTTGGCGTGGCCTACAAGGAGGACACCGACAAAGTGAGCCAGGTGCTGCGCGAGATCGGCGCCGAGATGCAGGCCGACGAGGAGTTCAAGGACTCGATTCTGGAGCCTCTCGAAGTGCTTGGCGTGGACAAGTTCGCCGATTCCGCCGTCATCGTGAAAGCCCGCATCAAGACCCAGCCCATCCGGCAATGGGCCGTCGGCCGCGAGATGAACCGGCGCATCAAGAAGCGGTTCGACGAGCTCGGCATCGAGATCCCGTTCCCGCACATGAGCCTGTATTTCGGCGAGGCGTCGAAGCCCATCGCCATCACGGGCGGCGCTGCGATCGACCGCGATGAGCTCAAGAAGACCGTGCGCGAAGTACTTGAAGAAGCGGGCATCGTCAAGCCTGGAGCATAATCCCCAGGCTCCGGTCGTATGCGGTATCTTCATGACCTGGGTCTGACGGCTGAGCATGCCTTTGCGGCGGCGCGAGCGCTGGCGATTCTGCTGGCTGCCGTAGTTGCGCATATGGCTGCGGCACGCGCCATGGACCGTGTGCGGCGCGCGATGCTCGCCGCGATGCGGCGCCGGGCGCGGGCACGCAATGGCGAACTCGAAAAGCGGGCCGCTACGCTTGCCGGGGTGATCCGCAAAGCCGCCGCCGCCGCCATCTGGCTGTTGGCGGGCTTGTCGATCCCGAAGCAGTTCGGCTTTGATCTGACCCCCGTACTGGCCGGCCTCAGCGTTGGCGCCCTGGCCGTGGGACTCGGCGCGCGCACGTTCATCGAGGATGTCATCAGCGGCGCGATCCTGCTCCTGGAAAATCAGATCCGCGTGGGCGACGTCTGCGAAGTCAACGGGCAGCGCGGCGCGGTCGCAGAAGTGAATTTACGCACTACAGTGCTGCGCTCAGGCGACGGGACAGTTCACGTCTTTCCCAATGGCTCCATTCGGCGGCTGGCGAATGTGACGCGCGGATACTCCTGCTTTGTCCTGGATCTGCCCGTGTCGCGGCGCGAAGACCCGGACAGGGCGATGGCCCTTGTGTGCGAAGAGGCGGCGAAACTCGCCGGTGACCCGCAATTCGCGCCACTGATCCTCGAGCCCCTCGAGATGCTCGGCGTGGACCAATTCACCGCCTCCGCCATGATCGTGCGCGCGCGGCTGAAGACCCAGCCAGGGCAGCAGGTGCGCGTGGGCCGCGAGTTGAACCGCCGCCTGAAACGCAGGTTCGACGAACTCGGCATTCGCTTTCCCCTGCCCTCCCGCACGCTCTATTTCGGCGAGGCGGCAGACCCCCTCAGGGCAGTCCGAACGCAACCAAACGGGCGCGCGACTGGGCCTACAATAGGGAAGTGAAGGTCCGCAATCTGTTGAAGTTGCTGGAATCTCGCGGCTGAAGGTTGCGGAGAAGGTTGCGGAGAATGCGCGACAGCCACCGCCAATTCCGCCACCCGGATTACAGTTCGGTCATCACCGTATCTGGCAACCCTGGGATCGATTTACCCGAGGGCACGTTGAAAGCGATCCTAAAGGCGGCAGGCATCGACCGCGAAGGGAGGACGTCATGACCTACACCGTGATTTACGAACAAGGGGACTCCTCGTGGGGAGCGTATGTTCCGGACTTGCCGGGCGTGGCGGCCGCGGCGGATACGCGCGAAGCAGTCGAGGTTTTGCTGCGCGAGGCTGTCGAATACCATTTGGAGGGACTGGCAGCGGAAGGCCAGCCGATACCCAAGCCGGCAAGTTTCGCTGGGGCGCTTGAGATTCAACCTTTGCGATAGGCTCAGGGCAGTTCGAACGCAATAAACCGCAGCTTTCCGTTCCTCTCGATCTGCAGCGCGAGCGAATCGCCGGACTTTAATTTACGCAGCAGCGCGCGCAGACGGCCCACGGTGGGCGTGGCTTCGCGGTTCAGCGCATAAATCACATCGCCGGCCTGGAATCCCTCTTCGAGAATCGGACCGTCGGCGCTGCGCGCGGCCACCAGCACACCGTGTTCGCGGCGGAAAGGCCCAAGCTGCGAATTCAGAGAGGGCGTCAAGCCGGTGGCGAACACGCCCAACTCCGGGATCAGGTTCTCTTCCTGCGAACCGAGCGCCGCAAGGCGTTCGGTCTCGTCGCTGCGCTCCACCACGGGCACATCGAGCGTCAGGGTCTGCGAGCCGCGCAGTATCTCCAGCCTGACCGATTCGCCGATAGCTGGCCGGTAGACGTTCACGTTGAACTGCCGTGCGTTCTCCATCCCGCGCCCGTTCAGCGTCAGGATCACGTCTCCGGTCACCAGGCCGGCCTTCGCGCCAGGGCCATCCTCCTCGACATCGGCGATCACCACGCCCCACGCCCGGGGCAGTTTCCAGGCTGCGGCCAGCGGCGGTGAAATCGTCTGCGCCACCACGCCGATCTCGCCGCGCACCACGCGGCCTCCTTTTACAAGCTGATCCACCACGTTGGCCACGATGTTCGACGGCACGGCGAACCCCAGCCCTTCGCTGCCGCCCGATTGCGACAGAATCAGCGTATTGATACCCACCACACGGCCTTCCGTATCCACCAGCGGCCCGCCGGAATTGCCCGGATTGATCGGCGCGTCGGTCTGGATATAAATCATCGGGTCGTCCGGCCGGAATTGGCGCGCGGCCGAAGAGACTACGCCCAGCGTCACCGAATTGTCGAGACCTAACGGACTGCCGAACGCCATCACGATCTGGCCTTGCTCCACCGCGTCCGAATCGGCGAGCGGCAGCGCGGGCAGGCCGGTTTCGCTGATTTTCAGCAAGGCCACGTCGGTTTCCAGATCCAGCCCGATCAACTCGGCGCGCACGATCCGCCCGCTCGGCCGCAGCGTCGAAACTCGCGGCGCGGCGGCTTCGGGCGGATTCGGCAGCGTCACCTGCACCCGCTGCGCGTTCATCACCACGTGCGCGTTGGTCACGATCAGCCCATCGGCGCCAATGATCACGCCCGATCCCGAACTCTGCTGCCGCGCCGCCACGCCGGGCTCGCCGGTCTCGTCCTCTTCCAACGGGCGGTATCCAACCGCCACCACCTTGACGACGGAAGGGTTCACCTGCCGCGCCAGCGCCCGGAAACTGGCGCTCAACTGCCCCAAATCGCGCGTTTCCGCGCCATTTTGGGCGCTCAAATGCGTCAAAAATGCGAAAAAAACGGCAATCGCGGCACTTCGCAAACGCTTCTTCCCCCGTGGCTCCTATTCTAGACTGGTTCTAGTCATGCAACGCCGCACCTTCCTGCAAACCGCGACGCTGGGCGCCGCCGCGAAACTTGAAATTCTCGCCCAAACCCCCATGCCCATGACCACTCTGGGCCGCAGCGGGCTGCGCGTTTCCCGCTTCACGCTCGGCGGCTATCACATGCTCGTGAAAGGCGAGCAGGAGTGCCTGCGCATCATCCGCCGCGCGCGCGAGCTCGGCGTCACCTTCTTCGACTCGGCTCAACACTACAACAAAGGCGAGAGCGACCGCATTCTCGGCCGCGCCTTCGAAGGCGCCGAACGTCAAAAGGTGATCCTGATGACCAAGTTCGAGAAGTACTCGAAGGCCGAAGCCATGGCGGGTCTGGAAGAACAACTGCGGCGCCTCCGCACCGGCTACATCGACCTGTGGCAGGTCCACCAGGTCGCCACCCACAGCGAAGCCGATCAGGTCCTCGGCCCCAACGGCTCTCTCGAGGCCTTCATCCAGGCCAAAAAGCAGGGCAAGGTGCGGCACATCGGCTTCACCGGCCACCACGACCCCAGCGTCCACCTCAAGCTGCTGCGCGGCTACGACGGCTGGGAGACCATCCAGATGCCCATCAACCTGGTGGACCCGCACTATGAGAGCTTCATCACCAACGTGCTGCCGGTGGCGCGCAAGATGGGGCTGGGCGTGATCGCCATGAAGTCGAACGCAATGGGCGCGATTCTGCGCAATAACGTTGCGCGCATCGAAGAATGCCTGCGCTTCACCCTGGCTCAGGACATCGACACGCTCGCGTCGGGCGTCGAAACGGTGGACCAGCTCGAAGCCAATGTCCTGACCGTGAAGACCCAGCCGAAGCTGACGCCGGCCGAAGTGACAACCATCCTCGAACGCACCCGCAAAGGCCTCACGGGCCCGGCGGTGGAGCGCTACAAAAAGGGTGCTCCCGCCGCGCTGCTGCACCGCGACGGGGAGCGGGGCTAGATTCGCCGCAGCGCGGCGCGGGCCGGGGCGCCGTCGCTGCCGATGATCTTCAGGGGCAGGCAGGCGAGTTCGTAGGCGCCGGGCTCGACGCGCCGCAGATCGAGGCCTTCGATGATCCAGATTCCAGCCTCAAGCAGGATTTCGTGAGTTTCGAGGAGATCCTGGCGGAAGCCCCCGACAGAGAGGTAGTCCACGCCGACCGCGCGGATGCCGGCTTCGGCCAACCGGCGGGCGGCCGCGCGCGAGATAAAGACAAAGTCCTCAGCGAAGGGCTGGTCGAGTAAGTCGCGGGCGCTGTTGAGTGTTTTGAACAAGATCCGGCCGCCCTGAGCAAGCGGCACGGGAAGTTCCCCAGGCTCAATGGAAACGGGGTGGCGGGTTTCGACGACGAGGGCGGGGCCGAGCACGGCTTCAAGCGGCATCGTCTCCATGCCCGCACCATCGGGCAAGAAGTGGCGCGGGGCGTCCATGTGGGTACCGGTGTGGACGCTCACATCCATCCGGGTGACATTGCATAGATCTCCCTTCTCGATCCACGCGGTTTGCTGGAAGCGCGGAGGCGGGTCGCCGGGCCAGACGGTCATCCCGTTCCGGAGCGGCATTGAGACATCGATCCAGTCGCCCATGTCTTAACGCCCCACGATAGGCCGCAGGGGCCGCCAATAGATGTTGCGGTAGGCCACGGGGCCGTGGTCACCCTGCAGCATGAGGGGATTCTCCGGCGCTTCGGCGATGGGCATGTGCGCGCGGGTGCCGCCGTCCACTTCCACGTCTTCCTGCACGAGGATGCCGTTGAACAGAACCCGGAGGAACCTGGCGTTTGAGGTCTTGCGCCCGGAGGCGTCAAAGCGCGGAGCCTGGAACCAGATCTGAAAGCTCTGCCAATGGCCCGGGGGGCGCGAGACGTTCACGCGCGGGGCCGAACCGCCCGCGGGCTTGCTGTCGATCCAGCGGTGATAGATGCCGCCCGCGTCGGAGGTCTTCATGGGTTCGGTGGAGCCAAAGCTGTCAAACACCTGCACCTCATAGAGTCCGTGCAGATACACGCCCGAATTCGATCCCTGCGAGACCATCCATTCGAGGTAGAGTTCCATGTCGCCAAACTTCGGCTCCGTGACCAGGTTGACGGTGCGGCCGGTAGGACCGTTCACGATACGGGATCCCGGCCCTTTACGTCCAGACAGGCGCGTGGGGGCAAGCAGACGGTCGAAGAAGACGCCGGGCGTTGTGTACCACTCGTTCGGCGGGTTTCTGTCCTGACCCACCCAGCCGGCAAGATCACGTCCATTCAGCAGGGGCTGCCAGCCCTCTTCCAGCAGATAGGGCGGGTCTCCGTGGTGCTCGCCATCGGTGAGCGGGGAACGCTGCTGAGCGAGGATCAGGCCCGGCAGCAGGAATGCGAGGAGAGCGGCGCGCATCATGCGCTCATTATATGGCGCTTCACTTCTTGCGGACAGGCGCTTTGCGCGCGGGAGCGCGGCGAACGGGTTGAGCGGCACGCACGACGGCGTAGCCGAGTGCCATCCACGCCTCCGATGGTTTGCCGAGTAGTTCGAAGCCCGCGCCGGCGAGGGGGACTGGCGGCGGTGCGGAATCATCGCTGAACACAGTATAGGTGGAACAGGGCGCGTCGCAAGCGGGCGTGGGTTCGCCTTCGTCCACCGCCACCCGAAGAGGTACGGGGACGGCGGTCTTCACGGCGCGCGTGGTTTCGAGCACCACATAGCGGCCTGCTTCGGAAACCGGCCCGGAGATGTAGGCGGCGGTTTCGGCGTCGACATGGACTCCGCGCACGGCCTCGCATTCGGCGAGCAGGCGCATGACCTCCTCCGCGGTGGGGTCTTCGAGTCCGATGACGAGTTCCACGGCGCGCTCGCGCGCGGCGTCGGAGATGGCCCTTAGTGTTTCGATCCGTTCCGGGGTGAGTGGTTCAGCGTCGAGCACGAAGTGGAACCGGTTGAAGCGCAGCCGGGCGAGCTCGGTGAATTGTTCGAACCAGGCTTCAGGTGTGCGGTCCCAATCATCCTGCGAGGCGGCGCGCCGTACGCCGCGCAAAGGCAGCTTCGCCTGACCCTTCACGGAAAGTAACTGGCCGCGGGTTCGAATCTGCGTAGCCGCTTCGAGCAAGCCGTATACGAGGCCACGCAAGCTGCCGCCGCGCACAAGGCCCGGCAGGATTTGGAAGCCCTCATCCGGCAGGACCATGGAATACTCAGTGCGGACGCGGAAGGTGGCGGGGTTGAGCTTACGTTCGCGGATAGCCTCGTCGAGTTCAGCGCGGGCGAAGTCGAGGGGGCCGGCTGGGAAGACGAGCGGGGCGGCGGCGAGAATGAGCGCCGCGGCTCTAAGCAACCTTGCGCCTCCGGCTCCGCGCGGGCGAGCAAAGTAGGGTGCGGAGTTGGTTCGGCATCACTCCTTTTAGCGTAACCCCAATCGCCGCGCTGCCCCAAGGCTGGGCGGCGTCGCCGGGCGGCGAAGACAATCGAATTCTAGCGGCCGAGGAACTTGCCGAGCATACCGAGCGCCTGTCCGGCCGGGGACGTCCCGCCGCCGGTCAAGAGGCCCATAAGGCCTGCGGCGCCGGAACTGCCGCCCTTGGTGGACTGGCTTAAAGTCCCCATAAGAGTGGCGGCCACCAGAGGGAGCAACTTCTTGAGCATCTCTTCGCTGATGCCTGTTTGCCCGGCAACCTGTTTGGCCAACGCGCGGCTGGCGTCTTTGCTTCCGAGCAGGTGGCTTAGAATTCCGTTGCCGTCCTGAGCGCTTTCCGGCCGGGCTAAGTGCTCGGGATGCTCGACATAATCGGCGTGCCGGCCACGGCTGAGCGCACCGATCAGTCCGTCCGTGCCGCCCGAGGCGATGTTAGCTTGCATTGCCCTGGTCAGCGCGGGGAGCAGATGCTGGACGGCCGAGGCGGTCTGGCTGCGGTCGAGGCCGGCGCTTCTCGATAGCTGGTCCACCACGCTGCCCCCTTGGGCCTGCAAAACCATATCCAGCAAATTCATGGGGCTTCCTCCTGAACTTTTACGATGCCATACGCCGGCGGATGCATGCGAGGATGGAAGGGCAAGTCATTACTCAACAGGAGGAAGATCCCATGGATCAATTCGAACAACTTAAGCTCAAGTACCAGTCGGCGATCAATATGGCGAAGCAAAAGGGCGTGCGTTTGCAGAACGTGCATCTGGAGAACGGAAAGCTGTTCATTCGGGGCGCGGCGCCGTCGCAGGAGATTAAGAACGAAGTATGGAACCAGATTAAGCTGGTGGACGCGGCGTTCGCGGATCTATCGTGTGATCTGACGGTGGACACTTCGCTGGCTCCGGCGGCTCCCGAACCGAAGACCTACACCGTGGTCGCAGGCGATTCCCTATGGAAGATCGCGGAGAAACACTGGGGGAAAGGGAAGGGCGCGCTGTATCCGAAGATCATCGAAGCAAATCCTGGCAAGTTGAAGGATGAGAAGACGGTGATCCATCCAGGCGATGTGCTGGTGATTCCGGATATCGGCTGACGGCGGTTATTCCACCGGCAAAGACGCCAGGAACCGCAATCCAGTCACCTGCATGAGGCGGTCGCGGCGGCAATGGGTGACCTGGAAGCGGGTCATGATTCCGAGTTCCGGCGCGCCGATCGCGCCGATCGGCGCCGGGATTCTTGTGAGCGTAACAACTGAGCATCCATCCGCGGAGACGTCACGGAGATGGCCGCGGAGCGTGTAGCTCTCGTCGCCATCGAGCCACAGCACGGTCGCCTTTGAGTTGGCCGCCCAGCGAGGTGAACGGCGGCGCTCTGTACATGTGCCCGTCATACAACCAATATGGGGGCTGTTGAGGGCGGGTCCATGATCCGGGAGGCTCAAATTGATTCGTCCCAGTTCCAGTACCTGCCTCGGAGATCGGGAAATGAGGCATCCGGGCCCTGCGGCACGGATATTATATCTTTAACAGTCAATGACTTAAAGGTTGACTGACGGTTGACTGACGAATCGCTGGCCCATGCTCTGCCTCACGGGAGTTTCACGTCCGGGTTGGCCTTGCGGAAGCGTTCGAGTTGTACGTTGTCGAGGAACTGGAGGGCCGCCTTGGCGACCTCCTCGGCGTGTTCACGAGGCACCACTACGACGCCGTCGCCGTCGGCCACGACCACGTCGCCGGGGCGCACCAGCACGCCGCCCAGGTTGATGGGCCGGTTGACGGATTCCAATTCGTTCCGGCCCGGGCGGATGCCGCGGGCAAGGCGGCGGTAATAGGCGGGCACTTTGTGGTGGATGATCTCGTCGCTGTCGGCGAGTCCGCCGCTGGTGATGACGCCGCGCATACCGAGTTTCCTCCAGGCGAGAATGTTGCTGGAGCCGATGCTGCGGGATTCACCATCCTCGGCGGCGTCGATCACCAGGACGCTGCCGGGGAAGAGCTGCTTCATGAAGGTTTCCGGAGTGATGTGGACGTACCAGCGGCCGATTTCCTTGGGGTCCATTTTGTGGACACGCTTGTTGGTGGGGACGTAGCGGGCGGTCACGGCGATGCCGAAGACGCGGTGGGTGAAGTTTTCCGTATCGCGCCAGAGGGCGCGGATATCGGGGTGGACGGTGCCCACGTCCTTGAGGCCCGCCACATCCATGCCGTCGCTGACGTCGGCGACGCGCAGGAATTCGTACATCCTGAGGATGCGTTCGTTGTCTTCCTGCGAGTACTTCTCGTAAGGAATGAAGAGGTGGACATCGTCGGGCAGGGTCTTTGAGGCGAGTTGTGAGGGGACGGTCTGGGCGAAGGCCAGCCCGCAGAGCGACAAGACAAGCAGGCAGAAGCGAAGGGTCATGATCCCGCATCATATATCAATGTATAAATCCCCGTCATTGCGTCCGTGTTCGTGAGAAGGGGATATGATGAGAAAACGCAACTGGGATTGCCGGTGATGACGCAACTCTTTTTTCTGCTTTTGCTCGCAGCTATCTCCACGCTCTCTGCCGAGCCTGTGGATTACCAGCGCGATGTGCGGCCGATCCTGTCCGATGCCTGCTACCACTGCCATGGTCCCGATAAGGAAAGCCGGATGGTGGATCTGCGGCTGGACCGGCAGAAAGATGCGCTGGCGGCGCGAAAGACGGGCGCGCCGGTCTTGCCGGGCGACCCGGAAAAGAGTCTGATCTGGCAGCGGATCAATCACAAGAGTCCCGCGCTGCGCATGCCGCCGGTAGCCGCGCACAAGGTTCTCACGGAAGAGCAAAAGCAGACGATCCGGCGGTGGATCGAAGAAGGGGCGAAGTGGGAAGAGCATTGGTCGTTCCGCAAGCCCGCGCGGCCGGTGCTGCCGCGGGTCAGCGGCGAGAGCTGGGCGCGAAACCCGATCGACCGGTTTATCCTGGCGCGGTTGGAGGCTACTGGGCTAAAGCCTGCGCCTGAAGCGCCCCGGCACACATTGATCCGGCGGGCGGCTTTCGATTTGACCGGACTTCCGCCGAAGCCCGAAGAAGTGGAGGCGTTTGTCAACGACACCGCGCCGGATGCCCACGAGCGGATGCTCGACCGCTATCTGGCTTCGCCGCACTATGGCGAGCACCGGGCGCGCTATTGGCTGGATGCGGCGCGCTATGCCGATACGCACGGAATTCATATCGATAACCGGCGCGAGATGTGGCCGTGGCGCGATTGGGTGATCGCGGCGTTCAACCGTAACATGCCGTTCGACCAGTTCACGATCGAGCAACTCGCCGGGGATCTGCTGCCGGGGCGGACACTGGAGCAGCAGATCGCCACGGGCTTCCACCGCAATGCGCCGACGACCAACGAGGCGGGGGCGATTGAGGAGGAGTTCGCGGCGATCTACGCAAAGGACCGCGCGGACACGACGGCGGCGGTGTGGCTGGGTTTGACGGTGGGCTGCGCGACGTGCCACGACCACAAGTTCGATCCTGTTACACAGCGCGATTTCTATGCGCTGACGGCCTTTTTCAACAACACGACGCAGCCGGTGATGGACGGCAACATCCCTGACACTCCGCCGGTGGTCGCGGTCCCCTCGATTGAGGACCGCCCGCGTTGGGAGCAGTTGGACGCGCTGAGAAGGGAACTCCGGCAGCGGCTGAGCGAAGCGCGCGGGGCCGCGGACGCTGCCTTTGAGCGCTGGCTGCGTTCGGAGGCGCGGGGCGATGCGGAGCCGCCGTTTTCTCCGGAGAAGCCGCTGTTCTTCCTTGATGCGCCGGCTTCGCCCGCGGCCGGGGGCGTCTATCTCGGCGAAAGCGGCGCGCAGGGCGTTCCGGCGCTGCATTTTCTTGGACAGGGGCGGCTCGAATTGCCGAACGTTTCTGCGATCCAGGCGGACCGGCCCTTCACTATCGCCGCCTATGTGCTCACGCCGCTCGGCGAGGGGCGGCATGCGATCGCAAGCCAGAGCGATTCGGAAGACAAGAACCGGGGCTGGACGATTGACATCAGCGGGCGCGTGCCGGGCATGCGGATGACGGGCGACGATGGCGTGAGTATCAACGTGCGCGGCGGTTTCCTGGTGCAATTGAAGCCCGGGACCTGGAATCACGTGGTGTTCTCGTACGATGGCAGCGGGCATGCGGCGGCGATCTCGCTGTACGTCAATGGCCGCGAGGTGGAGATCGCCGGACGGAGCGACGAAGCGCCGCCGCTGCGCGGATCCATCAACACCGGGCGGCCGCTTGTGCTTGGAGGAGAGGGCAACACGTCTTTCCATTCCGGGGCGATCGCCGATTTCCGCATTCTGCCGCGCGCGGTGGGCGAGGAAGAAGCCCGGTATCTGGCGGCATGGCCGATGGTGCTGGGCGCCCGGGGCAAAGCGGCCGCCACTCTCAGCGAGGAGGAGCGTGAAGCGCTGCGGCTGACGTATCTGTTCAAGAAGAGCACACCATACCGGGCGTGGGTCGCGCAGCGCAACGAAGTGGAGCGGCTGCGCGCGCAGATTGCCCGGCGCAGCCCGGTGACTCACGTGATGGAGGAGCGCGCCGGCCGGACGCCGTCGGCGAACCTTCTGATCCGCGGCATGTACGATCAACCGGGGGAGAAACTCGCGCCTGATGTGCCGGGCGTGCTGCCGCGGATGAAGCCCGGGCAGCCTCGCAACCGGCTGGGGCTGGCGCAGTGGCTGATGGACGCGGACAATCCGTTGACGGCGCGGGTCACGGTGAACCGCATGTGGCAGGAAGTGTTCGGCCAGGGATTCGTGGCGACGGGCGAGGATTTCGGATCGCAGGGCGAAATGCCCTCCCATCCGGAATTGCTCGACTGGCTGGCCGTGGAGTTCCGCGAATCGGGCTGGGATGTGAAGCGGTTGTACAAACTGGTGCTGTCGAGCGCGGCTTACCGCCAGGCTGCGCTGAATACGCCGGAAAAGCAAAAGGCGGATCCGGGGAACCGGCTGCTGTCGCGCGGGCCGCGATTCCGGATGGACGGCGAAGTGGTGCGCGATGCGGCGCTGGCCGCGAGCGGGCTGCTTGCGACGGCGATTGGCGGGCGAAGCGTGAAGCCCTACCAGCCTGAGGGCGTGTGGGAGGCGGTGGCGATGAATGGTTCCAACACCCGCTTCTACAAACCGGACGAGGGCGAAGCGCTGTACCGGCGCAGCATGTACTGGTTCTGGAAGCGCAGCGCGCCGCCGGCTTCGCTGGACATCTTCAACGCACCGACGCGGGAGCTATGCACGGTGCTGCGCGAACGCACGAATACGCCGCTGCAGGCGCTGGTGACGATGAACGATGTGCAGTTCGTGGAGGCGGCACGGCATCTGGCGCAGCGGGCGATGCGGGGGGGCGAATCCGGCGCGGAAGTGCGGTTCGATTACATGGGCCGTGCGGTGTTGGGTCGAGAATTTCAGCCTGCGGAGCGCGAGATCCTGCGGCGGTCGCACCGGAAGTTCCTCAGCTTCTATGATTCGAATCCCGCCGAAGCGGCGAAGTTGCTCGCGGTGGGCGCCTCGCCGCGCGACGAATCGCTGAACGCAGTGGAACTGGCGGCGCTGACGATGGTCGCCAATCAAGTACTCAACCTGGATGAGGCTTTGAATAAATGATGCCGCCGCGCCTGCCCCTGCATCCCGATCCCGAGTTGATCCGCCGCCTATCGCGCCGGAAGTTTTTGGGTGGCGCCACGGGATTGGGCGGAATCGCGCTGGCCTCACTGTTTGGCGGGAGAGCGCAGGCGGGCGCGCTGCCGGGCCTGCCGCACTTCGCGCCGAAGGCCAAACGAGCGATCTATCTGCACATGGTGGGCGCGCCGCCACAGCAGGAGACATTCGACTACAAACCGGGGATGAAGGACTGGTTCGACAAGGAACTGCCCGAGTCGATCCGGCAGGGTCAGAGGCTGACGACGATGACGTCGAATCAGTCGCGGTTCCCGATCGCACCATCAGTCTTTGCATTCGCGCAGCACGGGCAAAGCGGCGCCTGGATCAGCGAACTGCTGCCGTACACGGCGAAGATGGCCGACGACATTTGCGTGATCCGTTCGATGCACACAGAGGCGATCAACCACGAACCGGCGATCACGTTCATCCAGACCGGCAACATGATTCCGGGCAAGCCGTGCATCGGGTCGTGGATCGCGTACGGGCTGGGCACCATGAACGAGGACTTGCCCACGTTCGTGGTGATGAATGCCACGCACACGCATCCGCGCGCGAACGTCCAGGCGATCTCGGCGCGGCTGTGGAGCGCGGGCTTTCTCTCTGGGCAGTACGCGGGTGTTGCGCTGCGGTCGGGCGGCGATCCCGTGTTGTACATCAACAATCCCGATGGCGTGCCGCCGGAGGTGCGCCGGCAGATGCTGGATGGAGTTGCGGAGTTGAATCAACTCGAATACGGGCGGCTTGCGGATGAAGAGACGCGTGTGCGGACGGCGCAATACGAGATGGCGTTCCGCATGCAGACTTCGGTGCCGGAGTTGACCGATCTGACCAAGGAGCCCGAGTCGATCTACGAGATGTACGGCGAAGAGGCGCGCAAGCCGGGGACGTTTGCGTATTCGGCGCTGATGGCACGGCGGCTGGCCGAACGCGGTGTGCGGTTCGTGCAGATTTACCATCGCGGCTGGGACGTGCACGGCAATCTGCCCGAAGTGCTGCCCGTGCAGTGTAAGGACATCGACCAGCCGGTGTGGGCGCTGGTGCAGGACCTGAAGCAGCGGGGCATGCTGGAAGATACGCTGGTGCTGTGGGGCGGGGAGTTCGGGCGGACCATCTACTCACAGGGCCGGCTCACGGCGAAGGACTACGGCCGGGACCACCACCCGCGTTGTTTCAGCCTCTGGCTGGCCGGCGGCGGCGTGAAGGGCGGCGTGGTGCATGGGGAGACCGACGAGTTCAGCTACAACATCACGCGCGACCCAGTGCATGTGCGCGACCTGCAGGCCACGCTGCTGCACCTGTTCGGCATTCGCCACGAGCGCTTCACTTACAAGTACCAGGGCTTGGATCAGAAGCTGACGGGCGTGGAAAGGGCGAGCGTCGTGAAGCAGATTCTGGCCTGACGGCGAGGGCGGCGGTCAGAAATCAATCGCGCCGAGGATCTCGGAAGGCTTCTTGTCGAAGGCGCGGGCGATGGCGAGAAGGCTTTCGATGGAAGGCAGATTCGCGCCGCGCTCGATGGAACTGATCTGGCTGACGCTCAGGTTGGATTCGGCGGCGAGTTCCTTCAGCGACCAGTCGCGTTCGGCGCGCAGCATGCGGATCTTGTGGCCGAGTTTCTCGCGCAGGCGATCATGGGCGGGGCGTCCGAGATGGAACGCCTCGGCGGCGTTGGCGAGGGTCTGGCGAAGCTGCGCGAGAGAGAACGGCTTGGCGAGATAGTCGAAGACCTTGAGCTTGAAGGTGGCGCGCATGTCCTCGAGCGACGGATAGCCGGTGACAATGATGACGCAGATGCCCGGGAAACGCTGGGTGAGCTGTTCGAGAACCCGTTCGCCCCGGTGCTCACCCATTTTCATGTCGAGCATGACGATGTCGGGGCGGCGGAGTTCGGCTGCCTCGAACAGGCCGGCCGGGCTGGTGAAGGATTGGGCTTCATAGCGGCCCTCGTCGTTGAGGAAGTCCTCGACGTAGGTAAGGAAATCGGGGTCGTCGTCGAGAATGGCGATGCCGATCAGGCCGGGCGCGGGGTTGGCGTCGGCTGAGGTGGTGCGGGTGGTCATGTAGATTCCGTTTCTTTGGCAGGGCAGGGCAGGGTGATTTCCAGGCGCGCGCCTCCGCTCGGGCAATTGGCGGCGGTGATGCGACCGCCGTGCTGGCTGACGATACCCTCGGCGACGGCAAGCCCCAAGCCGGTGCCGTGGGCATCGAGCCGCGTAGTGACAAAAACTTCGAAAATTTCCGGCAAGATGTCCTCGGAGATTCCGGGACCATTATCCTCCACCGTGACGGCGACGGCGGGACGGCCATCCAGCTGCGCATTTTGGCCGGCCACGGTGATGCGCGCATCCGCCCCCACGGCGTGCAGCGCATTCCGCAGCAAGTTGACGAACACCTGGATGAGCTGATCGGCATTGCCCAGCGCGCGGGCGTTGGGGGAGACGGTGTTCTCGAAGCGGACGGCGGCGGCGCGTTCGTCGATGGCGACAAGCTGCCAGCTTTCCTCGATCAGACCGCGAAGGGCCACGGCGGTCATTTGGCGGCGCCGGACACGGGCGAAGTCGAGAAGGCCCGCCGAAATGCGGCGCAGGCGCTCGGTGACGCGCTTCATCCGCCCGAGGCGGCTCTGGGTGGCCGGGTCGGGGACGGTCTCCTGCAGTTTTTCAATCGAACCGTGCAGTACGGCCAGCGGGGTATTCATCTCATGAGCCACGCTGGCGCTGAGCAAACCGAGGGAAACGAGGCGGTCCTGGGCCTCGAGGTTGCGTTTGGCGGTTTCGAGTTGCTCATTCTTGCGTTCGAGGCCGCGAAGCGCTTCGGCGAGATGGTCCTCCTGCTGCCGTAGAGCGGTGACCGCTTCGTTTCGCGAATGCATGATCTGGCCGATCTCGTCGCCAGGGATGTAGCCGGCGGGGATGATCTCCTGGCCGCGGTCGCCGCGCCGGGTGGCTGCGTCAGCGTGCAGCATGAGTTGAAGGGGTTGGTAGACGTAACGCGGCATGATGACCAGCTCCAGCAAAAGCACGGCCAGCACGTAGAGAATCCCAAGGACGGAGAACAACACCAGACGAATGGACATGAGCAGGCTGTCGTAAAAGGCGACGGGCAGGCGCAGCCGATAGAAGCGATTGAACGAGCCCGGGATGAGCTTGTATATATGTTCGCTCGATGGATCGCGCTGCCAGATCCGGCCCGGGAACTCGCGCATCCAGGCTTGCGCGGCCAGCGGCAGGCCGAGTTCGTCGCCTGTGCCGGCAGATAGCTCGTAGTAACGGAGTTCGTGTTCGCCAGCCTCGGGTGCGACGGCCGAGAAGGTGTTCCAGATGAGGCTGATCTCGCGAGCCCGGGCGGCGGTGAGACGGCTCTCGACGAGAGGGAGGATGGTGAAGTAGACGCTCAACGTGAGGACCAGGAAGAAGCTGTTGTGCAACACCATCAGCTTCGGGCGCACGCGGAGGTCGCCGAAGCGGCGGCCAAAGCCGCTCAGCGGGCGGGGCGGCCAGCCCTCAAGGTGATTCGCTTCGCCGTTACGGTCTGGCAAGAATTTTTTCTCCTATTGCAGAATTTCTACGGCTATGCTAGAAAATAACTAATCCCGGTGTACAGACGAAGCCAAGTTCTGTTGTAAACTACGGCTTCATGCTTCTGCCGTTTCCGAGGGGCAAAAGGCACGTTCAAGTCTGAAATAGAGCTGACTAAAGAATATTGGAATGAGCGCCATCTTCTCCAAGAAGTTTGACACGAACCTCCGCGTGCTTGCGGGCGCGGTGGTGGTGATTCTGGGCCTGACGGGCGGAGTGCTCGGCTACCTGCTGCATCCGAATCAGCTGGACACCGGTTACACGCCGGTACAGCCGGTGGGTTTCTCGCACAAGCTGCACGCGGGAAACCTCGGAATGGACTGCCGGTACTGCCACACCTCGGTGGAGCAGGCCGCGTTCGCGGCCGTCCCGCCGACCGAGACCTGCATGAACTGCCACGCCCAGGTGAAGGAAAAGAGCCCCAAGCTGCAGCTGGTGCGCGAATCCTACGCCACGGGGGCTCCCATTCAGTGGGTGAAGGTACACCGGCTGCCCGACTATGCTTATTTCAATCACCAGGCGCACGTGACGGCGGGCGTATCCTGCGTCTCGTGTCACGGCCGTGTCGACCAGATGGTGGAAGTGAAGCAGGTTTCGCCCCTGTCGATGGCGTGGTGCCTGGACTGCCACCGCAACCCGGATGCCCATCTCAGGCCAGTGGAGTTTGTGACCAAGCTGGATTGGAGGCCGGAGGGCGATCCGGCGGAGTTAGGGCGTCAATTGCGTGAGGCGAAGAACATCAACCCGCCGGTGAATTGTTCCGGTTGTCACCGGTAAGACAGGAATAATCGGACCTTTTTGAATCAAATGAGCGAATTGATCCAGATCAATCCCCAGGGCGTCACCGGGAAAAATTATTGGCGCAGTCTCGACGCGATCGAACAAAATCCTGAATTTGTGCAATGGGTGGAACGGGAATTTCAGGAAAACGCGTCTGAAATGCTGGATAACGGTTCGCGCCGCAACCTGCTCAAATTGATGGCGGCGAGCTTTGGGCTGGCCGGCGCGGCCGCGTGCCGGCGCCCCGTGGAGCCGATCCTGCCGCATGCCAAGGGACTGGAGACTGTCGTCCACGGCAACGCCGTTCACTACGCGACCGCCGCTACGACAGGCGGCGCCGCCACGGGTTTGATCGTGCAGTGTCACGACGGGCGCCCGACGAAGGTAGAAGGTAATCCGCGGCACCCATATTCACTGGGCGCCACCAATGCCCACGCACAGGCGCTGTTGCTGAGTCTTTACGATCCCGACCGCGCCAGGCACGTGCATCGCGGCGCGAACCGCTCGTCCTGGGACGAATTTTTCGGATGGGCCCAGACGGCCCTGTCGCCGGAGCAGGCGGGCTCTGGCATGCGAGTACTTGCTGAGCGGTCATCGTCGCCTACGCTTGAGGCGTTGCGCGGCGAAGTGGCAAAGAGGTTTCCCGCGGCGCGCTGGCTGGAATTCGACGCGGTGAGCTTCGACAACCCGCGCGCCGGCGCGGAAATGGCGTTTGGTCAGCCGATGGAGCCGCACTACCAGTTCCAGAAGGCCGACGTGGTGCTGGCGCTGGATGCGGACTTCCTCGGGCTGGACTCGGTGTCGATCCTGCCCGTGAAACAGTTTTCCGCCAAGCGCAAGGTAGAGACGCCCGAGAGCGCCATGAACCGGCTGTACGCCGCCGAATCGAACTATACGCTCACAGGCGCCATGGCCGATCACCGGGTGCGCGCGCGCGCCTCGGAGATCGGCACGCTGGCCCTGGCGCTCGCGAAGGAGTTGAACGTTTCCGGCGCGGAGTTGAAGGTGTTGGGCAACGCAGCCGGCGTGAGCGACAAGTTCGTCGCTGCCGTGGCGAAAGACCTGGCTGCGCACCGCGGGCGTTCCCTCGTGATCGCCGGCCCCCGGCAGCCAGCGGCGGTGCACGCGCTGGTGGCCCTGATCAACCAGGCCTTGGGCAACACTGGCGAGACGGTGGTGTATACGCGCCCGGTGGTGGCGGAATCGGCCGCTTCTCTGAAGCAGGTCCAGGAATTGACCGCGGATTTGAACTCGGGCAAGGTGACGGCGCTGTTCCTGATCGGCGGCAATCCTGTCTACTCGTTGCCCGCCGATCTGAGCTTCGGCGAGGCGGTGAAGAAGGCGAAGAGTGTGGTTGCGCTCACGCAGGAAGCAAACGAAACCTGGAACGCGGCCGAGTGGAGGCTGCCTGAGACGCATCCGTTCGAAGCGTGGGGCGATGCGCGGGCGCTGAACGGGCTGGCGTCGATCCAGCAGCCGCTGATTGCTCCCTTGCACGACGGCAAGCCGGCTATCGAAATTGCGGGCTTCCTTGCGCGCGGCGAGAGGCTGTCAAGCCACGATCTGGTGCAGACCTACTGGTCCGCGCAGTGGGGCGGGGAAGCCAAGAAGCGCTGGCAAAAGGCGCTCTACGACGGATTTGTGGAAGGGACGGAATATCCGGCGCAGTCCCCGGCGGCGGAAATTACCGCCGTGCTGGCGAAGGTCAACGGAGAACTGAAGGCGGCGCCCGAAGGCTGGGAGGCGGTTTTCTTTCCCTCCGCCGCCACCTGGGACGGCCGGTACGCCAACAACGCGTGGATGCAGGAAGCTCCCGACCCGATGACTAAGCTTGTGTGGGACAATGCCGCGCTGATCAGCCCGGCATCGGCGAACGAGCTTGGTGTGAAAGACGGCGATTATTTGGCGATTTCGGTGAACGGCCGGGAGATCAAGGCCCCGGCCATGATTCAGCCGGGCCACGCCGACAAGAGCGTGTCGCTCTCGCTGGGCTACGGACGCGCGGCCTGCGGGCGCGTGGGTCAGGGCGTGGGCCACAGCGTCGAGCCGCTGCGAACGGTGGCGGGTTTCCACATCGCCGGTGGGGCGACCGTCCGGAAAGACGGCGGCAGTTATCAGTTGGTGACCACCCAGGAACATCATTCCATGGAAGGCCGCGCGATTGTTCTTGAGTCGGCGCTGGCGACCTACCGCGAGCATCCGGACACCTTCGAGCACATGGTGCATTCGCTGCCGCGCGCTTCGATGTACTCCGGGTTCGATTATTCGCAAGGCTACCAGTGGGGCATGGCAATTGATCTCACCTCGTGCATCGGCTGCAACGCCTGCGTGGTGGCTTGCCAGGCGGAGAACAACATCCCCGTGGTCGGTAAGGAGCAGGTGAGGCGCGGCCGCGAGATGCACTGGATCCGCATGGACCGCTACTACACCGGTTCGGAAGAAGACCCGCAGGTGGTGACGCAGCCGATGGCCTGCCAGCAGTGCGAGAACGCGCCCTGCGAAGCGGTGTGCCCGGTGGCCGCAACCGTACATTCGCCTGAAGGGCTGAACGACATGGCGTATAACCGGTGCGTCGGCACGCGTTACTGTGCGAACAACTGCCCGTACAAGGTGCGCCGGTTCAACTTCTTCAACTATCACAAGGCCATTGAAGAGACCTCGAAGATGGTCTTCAATCCCGATGTCACGGTCCGTATGCGCGGCGTGATGGAGAAGTGCACCTACTGCGTGCAGCGCATCCAGGAGAAGAAGATCGAAGCGAAGGCGGACGGCCGCCGCACCCTGCGCGACGGCCAAGTCGTCACCGCCTGCCAGCAGGTCTGCCCGGCCGATGCCATCGTCTTCGGCAACATCAATGACCCCGAATCGCGGGTGGCAAAGCTCAAGAAGCAGGAACGCGACTACGAACTGCTGGAGGACTTGAATACTCGCCCGCGCACCACTTATCTCGCGAAGTTGCGCAACCCCAATCCGGAGCTTGCCTAAACGTCATGGCTGATCTCGCAATCGACCCCCGAATGGAACTCAATCCGCCGCTAGTGCAAGGCGGGATGACCTACGCCGATGTCACCGAGAAGGTGGCCGCGATTACCGAGCAAGCGCCGCCGAAGCAGTGGTACGTGGTGTTTGGCATCTCCGTGATGCTGGCGGGAATGCTGTTCGCCTCGCTTGGTTACCTGGTGGTGACCGGCATCGGCGTTTGGGGCAACAACTCACCGGTGGGCTGGGGTTGGGACATCACCAATTTCGTCTGGTGGATCGGCATCGGCCACGCCGGAACGCTGATTTCGGCCATTCTGTTCCTGTTCCGGCAGCGGTGGCGGACGTCGATCAACCGGGCCGCCGAGGCGATGACGCTTTTCGCCGTGGCCTGTGCCGGCATTTACCCGCTGTTTCATACTGGCCGCCCGTGGCGCGCCGCCTACTGGCTGTTTCCAATGCCCAATGAGGCTCTGCATATGTGGCAGAACTTCCGTTCGCCGCTGATGTGGGACGTGTTCGCGGTTTCCACCTACGCCACGGTGTCGGCGCTTTTCTGGTACGTGGGATTGATTCCCGACCTGGCCACGCTGCGCGACCGCGCGAAGACGAAGATCCGGCAGATCATCTTCGGCATCATGAGCTTCGGCTGGCGTGGCAGCGCCCGTCAGTGGCGGCACTATGAACTCGCGTACCTGCTGCTGGCGGGGCTTTCCACGCCGCTCGTGCTTTCGGTGCATTCCATCGTGTCGTTCGACTTCGCCGTGTCGATCATCCCCGGCTGGCACACCACGATTTTCCCGCCGTACTTCGTCGCGGGCGCGATCTTCTCGGGCTTCGCGATGGTAGTGACGCTGATGGTGACCGCCCGCTACGTTTACAACCTGCAGGACCTGATCACGATCAAGCACCTCGAGAACATGTGCAAAGTGATGCTCGCCACCGGCATGATGGTGGGCTTCGCCTACGGCACGGAGTTCTTCATCGCCTGGTACTCGGCGAACCCCTTCGAGCGTTTCGCGTTCGTGAACCGCGCGTTCGGGCCTTACTGGTGGGCTTACTGGTCGATGATCCTCTGTAACGTGATCTCGCCGCAGTTCTTCTGGTTCAAGCGGTTCCGGACGTCGATTCCGGTGATGTTCATTCTCTCGATCTTCATCAATATCGGCATGTGGTTCGAGCGCTTCGTGATTATCGCCACCTCGCTGCACCGCGACTTCCTGCCGTCGTCGTGGGGCTATTTCTCGCCGACGATCATCGACATTTCGACCTTCGTAGGCACGATGGGGCTATTCATGACCCTGTTCCTGCTCTTCCTCCGCTTCCTGCCGGCCATCGCGATCTCGGAAGTGAAGGGCGTGCTGCACCACCAGATCAACCAGCAGAAGGGAGGAGCGCACTAACATGGCGACCCTGGACCGCATCATTGACCGCCTGCCTCTGCCAGCCTTCCTGAAGCACGAGGACGCGGGCAAGCACTACGGCGTGATTGGCGATTTCGATACGCCGGAAGACCTGCTGCGCGCCATCCGCACCGCGCGCGCGGCGGGCTACTCGAAACTTGAAGCTTACACGCCGTTCCCGATTCACGGCATCGACGAAGCCCTGGGCGAGGGCCGTTCACCGCTCGGCAAGATCGTCATTGTTTGCGGCCTTGCTGGGCTCACGCTGGCGATTCTGTTGCAGTGGTGGACCGGCGCCATCGACTACCCGCTGGTCGTCGCGGGCAAGCCGCTGTTTGCTTTCGAACCCTCGGTGCCCATCATGTTCGAACTGAGCGTTCTGCTCGCGGCCTTCGGCGCGGTACTCGGAATGCTCGCGCTCAACAAACTGCCGCAGTATTACCACCCGGCCTTCAATTACTCGAAGTGGGCTGGCGCCACGAACGACCGGTTCCTGCTTGCCATCGAAGCAAAAGATCCAAGGTTCAGCGCCGAGGAGGCCATCACATTTCTGAACGCGGCCGGGAGCCGCCACAGTGAGTTGGTGGAGGCCTGAACGATGAACGCCATGAACTCACCGCTCCGCCGCCGCGCCCTGATCTTGTCCGTGCTCGCCTTCAGCGCGCTGTCTTCCGCTTGCTCCAACTTCACCTCGCGCCAGCCGCCCATCTGGGTGTGGACCGACATGAAGCAGCAGGAGAAGTACAAGCCGCAAGCAGAAAGCGCCTTCTTCGCAGACGGCCGCACCTCGCGCCGGCCCCTGGAGGGTACCATCGCTCAGGAGACCTACCGGCCCGACAGCGCATACTCGACCGGTATCACCGAAGCGGGCCTCTACGTGGCCCGCAGCCCGGAGCCGATCACCGCGGACCTGCTCCAGCGTGGCCAGCAGCGCTATAACATCTACTGCGCCCCCTGCCACGACCGTACAGGCGCGGGCCGAGGCATCGTCCCTTCTAAGGCTATCTGGGTACCGGGCAACCTGCATGACGAGCGGATCGTAGCCTTCGTCGACGGAGAGTTCTTCCATGTGATCTCGAACGGCCGGCGGTCCATGCCCGGCTACGCAAAGCAGATTTCCGAACAGGACCGCTGGGCGATTGTGGCCTATATCCGCGCCCTGCAGCGCGCCTGGCAGGGCAACCTGAACGATGTTCCGGCCGAACTCCAGGCCAAAGTGAGGTAATCGAGAGCGCCATGGCCCACACTCATCACGACCACGCGCACAAAGCCGATAACTACTTCCTGCCCGCCGCGGCCTGGACCAGCGGACGAAACGCCTTCGCCTTCGTGGCCCTGGCGGGCTGGCTGGGCGTCGCCGCCGGATTTATTGCCGACCGCAAGGAGTTCTTCCCGGCTTATCTCGTTGCGTTCCTGTTCTTCCTCTCGATTTCGATAGGCGCCACGTTTTTTGTCATGGTGCAGCACCTGACCGGCTCGGCCTGGAGCGTCACCGTGCGCCGGCTGATGGAGAGCCTGATGCGCGCGCTGCCCATCTTTGTTCTGTTGCTGATCCCCATTGCTTTCGGCATCCACGATCTGTACCACTGGTCGCACGTAGAGGCCGCAAACGACCCGATTCTGAAGCAAAAACTGTCGTATTTGAACGAAAAATGGTTCCTGATCCGCAATTTTGGCGTACTTTTGGTGCTCAGCGTCTTCGCCACCCGGCTCTGGGCGCACACCCGCCGCCAGGATGAGAATGGCAGCCTCAAGCACACATTCGCCGCTGAAAAGTGGTCCGCGCCGGGCGTGATCGTACTGTTTCTCGGTGGTTCCGTGCTGGCCTTCGACCTCATCATGTCGCTCGATCCGCACTGGTTCTCGACCATGTTCGGCGTGATCTTCCTGACCGGCGGCGCGCTCGCGCTGATTGCCACCCTGATCGTTTCCGCGCTCTCTCTGCGCAAGTCCGGCTACCTCACACATACCATCAACGAGGAGCATTACCACGACCTGGGCAAGTGGCTCTTCGCGCTGACGGTGTTCTGGGCCTACACCTCGTTTTCGCAGTACATGCTGATCTGGTACGGCAACCTGCCGGAAGAGATCATGTGGTTCGAGCACCGGTTGGAGGGCTCCTGGCTTGTGATCTCGGCTCTGCTCGTCGTCGGCCACTTCCTGGTGCCGTTCTTCTCGTTGATGCCTCGCGCGATGAAGCGAAACCACGGTGTGCTCGGCTTCTTCGCGGGCTGGCTTCTGTTCATGCACTTCATGGATCTGTACTGGCAGGTGATGCCGGTGTTCCATCCGCATGGCTTTGCGTTCTCATGGATCAACCTTGCCGCGCTGGCCGCGGTGGGCGGGTCGATGGGCCTGGTGTTCTGGTCCGGATTCCGTGAGAAGCCGCTGATTCCGGTAGGCGACCCGCGCCTGAAGCAGGCCATGGCCTTCCATAACGTTTAAGTGGAGCGAATCGAAAGGAGACTCTGACCATGGCCGACCGCAACATTCAGCTCCCCCGTCCAGAAGAAGGCTTCGACCGGCACGAACCGAAGAGTGGCATCATCGCGCTCGTGTCCGGCTCGGTGATTATCCTGCTCGTCGGCATGATCATCGGCGTGTACTGGCTCTACGTCGTGGCGTACGAAAAAGTGGAGTTTGAGCAGTACAGTGGTGTCGATTCGAAGGAGTTGATCGCCATTCAAGAGCGCGAAGATGAGCATCTTTATAAGTACTCGTACATCGATAAAGAGAGGGGCCTGATCCGGCTCCCGATCGACCGGGCAATGGAACTCCTGGCGGCCGAAGCGGAAGCGGGCCAAGTGGAGTACAACACAACCGCGTATCCGGCCAAGCCCGAGCCGCCGGGCGGGGCCGCCGGAGATGCTTTGAAAGCCGCTGCCGCTCAAAGTGAGGCTGCAACCAGTTCGAATGATGCTGCTCAGAATTAATTTCGGATTCTTGTTGCTCGCCGCAGCGACGGTGGTTCCCGCCGCCGCGCAGCGCCTCGCGCACGAAACGCCCGCCGAACTCGAGGGCGTGGGAGTAGAGGAGCGGTTAGGCGAGTTCATCAATCTCGATCTGCAATTCACGGCCGAGGACGGCTATCAGAAACCGCTGCGCGCCTACTTTGAGTCCGGACGTCCAGTGATTCTGAACCTCGTCTATTACACCTGCCCGATGCTCTGCAATCTGGTGTTGAACGCCCAGACCGAGGCGATCCGCAACATCCCCTGGACGCCCGGCAAGGAATATGAGATCGTCACTGTTTCGATCGATCCGACTGAGAATTACGGCATCGCACGTAACAAGAAGGCGGCCTATCTTACTACCTTCGAACGCGAGGCGCCGGGCTGGCATTTCCTGAGCGACTATAACGGCTCCGCTGCGCGGCTCGCCGAACAGGTGGGCTTCGGCTACAAGATGGACGAACGCACCGGGCAATACGCGCACTCGGCCGTGATCTTCGTCCTCACCCCCGAAGGCCGCATTTCCCGTTATCTGTATGGGGTGAAATTCAGGCCTTTGGACATCCGACTGGCGCTTGCCGAGGCCGCCGAAGGCAAATTGGGCATGACAGTGGAGAAGTTCCTGCTGTACTGCTTTCATTACGACCCGGACGCGCGCTCCTACACTCTGTTCGCGCGCAACGTGATGCGCGGCGGCGGAGCGCTGCTTCTGCTGGTGATGGGCTTGGTTCTATTCCGGTTCTGGCGGCGTGAGAGAGAACTCGCCCGCGCGGGCAAATTGATGGTGAACGCACAATGACTTGGTTTCGCGACTTTCTTTTAGGCTCCCCGGCGGCCACGCACGCCGCTGAAATGGACGGTCTGTTCATCTTCATCACTCTCCTGACCGTCTTCTTCTTCCTATTCAACGGTGCGCTGATTTTCTACGCCTCGAAACGCTGGAAGCGGCGGTCGGACGACGAGGTGACGCCTCACATTACTCACGACACGCGCCTGGAGCTGATCTGGAGCCTGATCCCGCTGGCGGTGGTGCTGCTGATCTTCTTCTGGGGCTTCAAGGGCTATGTCAGCGCCTGGGTCGCACCGAACGACGCGATGGAGATTGTTGTAACCGGCAAGAAATGGCTATGGGAGTTCGAATACCCCGACGGAACCCGGGCGCTGAACGATCTCCATGTGCCGGTCAACAAACCCGTGAAGCTCATCATGCACGCCGAAGATGTGATCCACTCCTTCTTCGTGCCCGCTTTCCGCCTGAAGCGCGACGTACTCCCCGGCCGCTACACCGAAATGTGGTTCACGGCGACCGAGCCGGGCGTGCATCAGGTCTATTGCACGGAATACTGCGGCAAAGGCCACTCGGACATGCTGGCGCGCATCTATGTGGATACGCCGGAGGAGTATGAAGTGTTTCTCCGTGAAGGTGACGAACAGGTTCGCAAGATGCCGCTGAAGGATCTGGGCCAGCTGGTTTACGAGAACAAGGGCTGCGCCACTTGTCACTCGATCGACGGCACGCGCGGCCAGGGTCCGACTTTCAAAGGGATTTGGGGCAAGACGGAACGCGCCGCCGATGGCAAGGAATTCCTCGTGGATGAAAACTATATTCGCGAATCGATTCTGTATCCGAATGCGGTTGTGGTTCAAGGCTACGAACCGATTATGCCGACTTTCCAGGGGCTGCTACGTGAGCGCGAGATCCTCGGCATGATCGAGTACATCAAGTCGTTGCAGTAATCGTCAGGACCGCGCGAAAGGATAAGCACTGCATATGGCTCAAGAAAATGTGTTACAGGCGAACGGGCACTCGGCCGGCGCCCACTTGGATTACCTGGACTCCTCTAAGGGCCTTTGGAGTTGGATGTCCACGGTCGATCACAAGCGGATCGGACTGATGTACCTTTGGTCGGTGGTGCTGTTCATGATTGTGGGCGGCCTGCTGGCGCTTTTGATCCGCATGGAACTGCTCACGCCCGGCCCTACCATTATGGACGCCGAGACCTACAACCGTGCTTTCACGCTGCATGGCGCCGTGATGGTGTTTCTGGTGATCATCCCTGGCATTCCCGCGGCGCTGGGCAATTTCGCGCTGCCGCTGCTGCTGGGCGCCAAGGATGTCGCGTTTCCACGGCTGAACCTGACGAGCTATTGGATCTATGTGTTCGGTGCGCTCATGGCCTTGAGCACGCTGGTGTTGGGCGGCGTGGACACGGGCTGGACCTTCTACACACCCTACTCTTCGACCACCGGCGGCGGCGTCTCGATGATGGTGCTGGCGGCGTTCGTCCTTGGCTTCTCGTCGATCTTCACGGGCGTCAACTTCATTGCGACGATCCACAAGATGCGCGCTCCGGGGATGGGCTGGTTTGAGCTGCCGCTGTTTGCCTGGGGCATGTACGCCACGGCGCTGATCCAGATTCTGGCGACGCCGGTGCTGGGAATTACGCTGCTGCTGCTGGTGATGGAGCGAGTGCTGAGCGTCGGCATCTTCGACCCGAACCTGGGCGGAGATCCGGTGCTATTCCAGCACTTTTTCTGGTTCTATTCGCACCCGGCCGTCTACATCATGATCCTGCCGGCCATGGCGATTATTTCCGAAGTGATCCCGGTGTTCTCGAAGAAGACCATCTTTGGTTACAAGGCCATCGCTTTCTCCTCCGTCGCCATCGCGCTGCTGGGCTTCCTGGTCTGGGCGCATCACATGTTCACGGCGGGCATGAGCCTGTTCGCCGGCGCGATCTTCAGCTTTATCACCTTCTTCATTGCCGTGCCTTCGGCCATCAAGGTATTCAACTGGATCGCGACCATGTGGCGCGGCTCCATCAGTATGAAGGCGCCGATGATCCATGCGGTCAACTTCCTGCTCATCTTCACGATCGGCGGTCTGACGGGCCTGTTTCTGGCCGCCTTGTCCACTGACGTGCATCTGCACGATACCTACTTCGTCGTCGCGCACTTTCACTACGTGATGGCTGGCTCCAACCTCATCGCTCTCTTGGCTGGCCTGCATTACTGGTGGCCCAAGATGTTCGGCCGCATGTACAACGAAAAGCTCGCCGCCATCGCCGCCGCCCTGATTTTTATCGGCTTCAACGCCACCTTCCTGCCGCAGTTCCTGATGGGGTCGCGAGGCATGCCGCGCCGCTACTACAACTACCTTGAGCAGTTCCAGACCATGCACGTGCTCTCCACGATCGGCAGTTGGATCCTTGCCGTGGGGCTGTTCCTCTGCCTGGGCGTGCTGCTGGCTTCTCTCCGCGGCAAGAAGAACGCGAGTGCGAATCCCTGGGGCGGCAAGACGCTGGAATGGCAGGCCGCGAGCCCGCCCATCACCCACAACTTCGAGGACACGCCGGTGATGATCCACGGCCCCTATGACTACCGCCCGCAGCCCGTGCCCGTGGCCGTGGAGCGCGAACAAGGAGTTTCGCACTAAGGTGCGCCGAGCAGTATCGCCATGAGCCAAGCTACTTCCGTTCCTTCGCACGAGCATCACGAGCACGCCCACCCGCCAGGGTTGCAGCACCACTTCACCGACATGAAGCAGCAGTTCGAGGCTTCAAAGATCGGGATGTGGCTGTTCCTGGTCACCGAAGTCCTGCTGTTCGGCGGGCTTTTCGTGGGCTACGGGATCATGCACTCGAAGCATCCCGAGGCCTTCATCGCTGCGCACTCGCACCTGGACTGGCGGCTGGGCGCCCTGAACACCATCATCCTGCTCGTTTCCTCATTCACGATGGTGATGGGCGTATGGGCAGCCCAGACCGGCCAGAAACAGAAGCTGATCGGCTATCTCACCACCACATTCGTCCTGGCCGGCGCTTTTATGGTGGTGAAGTACTTTGAGTATTCCCACAAGTTCCACGAAGGCCTGCTGCCAGGCAAATTCTACGCCCACCAGGGCGACACCGTGCCCGGCCAGTTCATGTTCTTCAGCTTCTACTTCATGATGACGGGCCTGCACGGCATCCACGTGCTGCTTGGCATGGTGGCCATCGCGTGGCTCATCTACCGCGCCTCGAAGGGCCATTTCTCGTCGCAATACTACGGCCCGGTCGATATGGTCGGCCTCTACTGGCACCTGGTGGACCTCATCTGGATCTACCTCTTCCCGCTGATGTACCTGTTGAGCTAAGGAGCACCACAGCCATGGAACATACGCACGAACACGATCATCACATCACGGGCCCCAAAACCTATCTCGCCGTCATCGGCGCCTTGCTGGTGCTCACCATCATCACCGTCTGGGTGGCGCAATTCGACTTTGGCGCCGCCAACACCGTCGTCGCGCTGCTGGTGGCCAGTTTCAAGGGTGCGCTGGTGGCGCTCTACTTCATGCACCTTCGCCATGACAAGTTCAACGCTGTCATCTTCGTGGGCGGGTTGCTCTTCCTCGGGGTGTTCCTCATTTTCTCGCTGTTCGACATCTCGACGCGCCAGACCGTGCTTCCGTCGAACCTGAAGGAACCGGTGCAGGCATTTCCCGGCGCGCCGCTGGGCAAGCCCGTTCAGCCCAGCACAGGCATGCCGAAGGGGCAGGCCCCGTCCATGCCACAATAAGCGCAACCCGCGGTTCAGCGGGCCTCGCGCAGCATTTGCACTACCCGGTCCACGGGCAGAGCCTCGATGCGCCTGCCGTTGCCCTCCATGGGCTCGGCCATGAACAGCGAGTTCACCACTGCCTCTTCGGTCGCTTCAATGACTGCGAGAAACAGGCCGGACATCGAATTGTTCCCCACGGGAGGCTGTGCGCTTCTCGCAGTGGAGAAGGCCAGAGCGTAATCCCCGCTTCCATTCGAGCCCGCCGCGCCGGTGCGCCCCAGTCCCAGCATTGCGCGGGCCGCCATGCGCTTGAGATTGCGCGCATCCACCGGCGCGTCGGTGGCCAGGACGACAATCACGCTGCCGTCCGGCGATGGCGGAGGCTCGTTTCTCAACCGCCGCCCGACAGCCACGCCGCCAATCATCAGGTCGCCGCCATAGTTCGTCTGGACCAGCGCCCCAACGGTCCAACCCTCCCTGGTGATCCGGGAGGAGGTCCCGATTCCGCCTTTCCAGCCGAAGGCCACCGTGCCGGTGCCCGCGCCCACCGCGCCCTCAGTCACCGGGCCGCCGGCGGCCTCCCGCAGCGCCGCGAACACGTGATCGCGGCCCACGGGACGCGAACGGATATCGTTCAGCGCTCCATCGTTCGTTTCACCCACCACGGGGTTGATGCTTCGTACTTCCTCGTTACCCGGCAAACCCAGCATCCAGTCCGTCAGCGCGTCCGCCACCCGCCAGACGTTGAGCGTCGACGTGAGCAGGATGGGTGTCTCGATTTCGCCCAGTTCTTCGATCTGCGTGGTCCCGACGAATTTACCGAAGCCGTTGCCGACGAACACTGCCCCCGGCACCTTCTCCTGGAACAGATTCCCGCCGTGCGGCACAATGGCGGTGACTCCCGTGCAGATGTTTGGACCTTGCCTGAGGGTGACGTGGCCCACCCGAACCCCCGCCACGTCGGTGATCGAATTCAGCGGTCCCGGTTTCATGGCGCCCAGCGTGACGCCGGCTTCCCGCGCCCGAACCCTTTGCTGCCCCCATCCCGCGATCGACACCAAGAGCAGGAAGAGGAAGGTTCGCTGGATCATCATCCCAGTGTGCCATCCGCTTGCCATGAAGCGGGGCCACCGGAACTCTTCAGACGCTTCGCCAGGCCGCGCGCAAACGCTCCCAGGTGCGCGGCAAATCCTCCGGCAGCACGCGGGTCTCACCCACGGTGGTCATGAAGCTCACGTCGCCAAACCAGCGCGGCAGCACGTGCATATGCAGGTGGCCTGCAATGCCGGCGCCGGCGCAAGCGCCCAGGTTCATGCCGCAGTTGATGCCTTCGGGGTTGTACAGCGCGCGCAGCGCGCGCACGGCGTCCTGGGTCATGGCCATCAGCTCCGCCGCGGTTTCCGGGGGTAGATCCTCCAGGTTGGCCGCGTGCTCATATGGCGCGATGAGCAGATGGCCGTTGGTGTAGGGAAACAGGTTCAGCAGTGCGTAGTTGAACCGGCCGCGCGCCAGGACAAGATTCTCCTGATCGTTGCCGGGCTCGCCCTTGAGACAAAACACACAGCCCCCGGCTGGTGCGCCGCCCGTGATGTAGCGGTACCGCCAGGGGCTCCAGAGATGATCCACGCCCGGAACTCCTAGATCCCGGGGGGCGTCTCGGCGCCTTCGTCCCGGTTCACCAAGTCCTTCAATTCCTTGCTCGGTTTGAAGTAGGGGATCCGCTTGGCCGGCACGTCCACGCGGGCGCCGGTCTTGGGATTGCGGCCTACACGGGCCTGCCGTTGCCGCGTGCGGAAGCTGCCGAAGCCGCGGATTTCGATCTTATCGTCCTCCTTCAGGGCTCGAACCACGCTGTCGAAGATGGCTTCGACAATCACTTCGGAATCCTTCCGGCTGAACTCAACGACGCGGGCTACTTCTTCAATCAGGTCGGCTTTCGTCATCTGGGGTGGTGTCCTGTTTCACTTCTGAATTGCCGGCGCCGCCGGCGGGGTCAATGGACTCGTCTGAGGGCGTGTCGGGTGCGGCCTCGCGAAGGATGGCCTGCGCCGATTCCAGCGCCTCTTCAAAACCGTGCGTGGCGGCGGCGGCCTGCCGCTGATATTCCTCCAGCCGCTGGCGGTCCTCCATCGCGCTCTCGCCGAGATAGGTGAGCCCGATGCGCCGCTCGGCCTCGTTCAACTTGATGATCTTAAAATCGTACTCCGTGTCGATGGCCAGCGGGGGATCCTGTTCGCGGAGATCGGGAGGCAGTTCCGTGTTGTGGCAGAGGCCTTCGACGCCCGGCGCCAGTTCGACGAATACGCCGAAGGCCACCGCGCGCGATACCCGTCCCTTTACGACGTCGCCCAGCACATGCGCACGGAAGAATGTCTCCCAGGCGTCGGGGTGAAGTTGCTTGACGCCTAATGACAGGCGGCGGTTGCCGGCGTCGATGTTCAGGATCACTGCCTGCACCACCTGGCCCTTCTTCAGCACGTCCGAGGGGTGCTGCACGCGCTTCGTCCAACTCAGGTCCGACACATGCACCAGCCCGTCGATACCCTCCTCGATCTCGATGAACGCGCCGAATTCGGAGAGCTTGCGTACGCGGCCTTCCACGACGCTGCCCACGGCGTAGCGCTGGTCCACCGTGGTCCAGGGGTCGGCTTCGAGTTGCTTGATGCCCAGTGAGATGCGCCGGTCTCCCGGCTTCACTTCGAGTACCACGCTCTCCACCGTGTCGCCCACCCGCACGACCTTCGATGGGTGCTTCATGCGGCGCGACCACGTCATCTCCGAGATGTGGATCAGCCCCTCGACACCGGGCTCCAACTCGATAAACGCCCCGTAGTCGGTGACGCTCACCACCCGGCCCAGCACACGCATTCCGGGAGCGTAGCGGTCGTGGATCGTCTCCCACGGATCGGGCATCACCTGCTTCAACCCGAGCGAAATCCGCTCACGATCGCGGTCAAACTTCAGCACTTTGACGGTAAGTTGCTGGCCCGCGTGAATGACGCTTGCCGGATGCGCCACGCGTCCATGGCTCATGTCTGACACGTGCAGCAGCCCGTCTATGCCGCCCAGGTCGATGAAGGCGCCGTAGTCAGTGAGGTTCTTCACCACGCCGGTCACCAACGCGCCTTCCTGCAAATGTTCCAGCAACGCGTTCTTGCGGAGATTGGACTCCTCTTCGATGGCCGCCTTGCGCGAGACCACGACGTTGTCGCGCCGGCGGTTCAGCTTCACTATCTTAACGGCGATATCCTGGCCGATCAGTGCGTCCAGGTTGTGCATGGGCCGGAGATCCACCTGCGTGGACGGCATGAAGGCCGTCACGCCCACGTCCACATTCAATCCGCCTTTGACGCGGCCCAGCACGCGGCCGCTCACCATCAGATTCTCGCGGTAAGCCTTTTCCAGCGTCTCCCACGCGCGAATCTGCGAAGCCCGTTCGTGCGACAGCGAGATGTAGCCTTCCGTCGCCGGCTGCCGCCGCCGGTCCACCATCACGTCGATCGGATCGCCCGGTTGCAACAACACCTCGCCGCTGGCCTCGGCGACTTGGGCGAGAGGCACGATGCCCTCTTGCTTCAGGCCCACGTCCACGATCACCCCAAGATCGGTGATCTGCAAAACCTGGCCCTGCAGCACTTCCCCTTCCGCCGCCGGCAGCGGGTTGCTGTACTCTTCGAGCAGCTGCTCGTAGCTTTCCTCGGGTACGCCCGGCAATTCTGCCGGACGATCGTCCTGGTTGCTGGTCATGCCCCAGTCTCCAATCGACACAACACTTGGCAACGGGCTCGGGCCACAAGAATCGGATGTGGGAAATACACGGTGAGGGTATACAACTTCAGGAGTAGATGATCCAACGACCCGCTCCGTGCGCCCAGTCCGGTCCCGACAAACCGTTGAAAGTGCGACACTTCAGAACTATAGCCAACCCCGGATGGGATGTCAACCACGGCCAGGAGGCTCAACCTTTCGCTTCCTCCTCGATCCAGCGCAAGGCGGCGTAGGCCGAGGGCCAGCCGAGCGTCGTGATTCCCAGGATCGCGACATGGCGCAGATCCTCGCTCGTGCACCCCGCCTCCAGCGCATGCCGCGTCGCCGAATGCACCGCGCCTTCATGCTGCGCGCCCACGGCCAGCCCGAGCTTCACCAGACGGCGGGCACGCTCGTCCAGCGGACCACCCTGCTCATGACACGCACCTGCGAGCGCGGCGAAGGCATCCCAAACCGCCGGATTCTCCCGGCGGAACTCCTCGATCTTTTCGGGTAATGGATTGCTCATACCGCCGATGCTATCAATCCCCCGCCGCCGGCGCCAGTGTTTCCTCCGCACGGGCAAACACATACGGCCCCTCGGGAATCACCGCTACTGCCGTGTCCGGCCCCACCTCCGCCGCCAGCGCCTCAAACGCCTCCGGCGCTGTGGCGAAGATCCTTCCCCAAAGATGGGCATGGTATTCCGCCGGTAATCCCGGGGTATAGAACCAGACCCGGTGCGTCTGACACGTCAACGCCAGCTTCTCCAGTTGCCATTGATCGATTGTTACCGGGCGATTCTCTATCTCCCGGAGAAAAAGCTCCGGCCTTTCTGACTCCCTAAGCAGGCGGGAGAACTCACCGGCGCCGGCGCCCTCGTCACATGCGGCCAACAGCAGGATGACCCCGCCCGGTTCTACGATATGCGATGCCGCCGTTATCCCCTTCACGGCCTGATAGAAAGTCAGGTCTAGCGGATACCCCGCCGCTGTCGTCACCACCGCCCGCACCTTTTCCGGCAGCCATGCCGTGGTTTGGCGCCGGACGAACTCGACGCCCTGGCTGTGCGCCTCGCGGGGCTCGCCGGCGAAGACCGCGGCGATCCGGCGCCCTTCGGTCAGCACCACGTCCACAATGAAGTCGTGACCCGCCATGGAGGCGATCTCCAGCAACTCCTGGTGCAGCGGGTTGTCCTCGATTCGCCCCTCCACCGCCTTGGGCTCGCGCATGAAATGTGGACTGTGGAGCCGTTTGATGGTCTCCTGATAGGCTAGGCCCGGCGCCACCAGTTTCCGGCCCCCGCTGAAGCCGGCCATCAAATGCTGTTCGATGAAGCCCAATGTGATGTGGAGGTCCGCCTCGACGTAGGCGCGCTCGATGGCCACCACGGTCCCTGAGCGGGTCGCGCCAAGCTCCTTGTGCGCCTCACGGTCCCTGGCGTTGTGGTTAATCACCCTATAGCGGGACGCAGTCTCCGGCCCCAGGATCTCGTCGATCTCCTCGGGCGTCGCTGCCCGGTGCAATCCAGTGGCGATCAGCAGTGTCACGCCCTCCGGGGGAATCCCCGCGGCGTGAAGCCGTTCCAGCACCGGCGGGAGTGTCTGCCGGTTCGGCGCAGGCCTGGTGATGTCGCAAACGCTGATGGCGGCCGTCCGCTTCCCTTCCGCCAATTTTGCGAGCGGCGGCCCCGCGGCGGGCGCGTCCAGGGCCTCCGCGATTGCCCGGCGCTCGTCCGTCAGCGCCTCCGCCCAGCGCGGCTTCAGCACTCGCCACGACGGTCCAGGCGGCAACTCCACTTCCAGCCCACTGCGTCCGAAAGAAAATTCCACTCTCATGACCCTGAGTTTATCCGCTTTTCGCGTTCCCTTTTGCATCAGGAAGGAAACCAAACAAATTTTGGTGCGTCACTTGCTATAGAGACTTGCAGCGGAGGCCGATAAGTATGTCGGCAGCGCAGGGGGTAGATATGATTGTCGGCGGCTTGATCACCGGTTTAGTCATCGTGGGGCTCTTCTTCGCGATGATCTCCTCTTCACCTCGCCTGGGGCGGTAAGCCGGGCGATTCTGACACAGGGGTCGTGTCCTCGCGCCCCGCTTTCTTCCCGTTACAATGAAACCCTGATGATGTCAGGGTTGTTCCTCCTGCTCGGCTTCTTCGCATCGAGCGCTCTCCTTGCGCAGCCCCCGCCCGTTTACGACATCCTCATTCGCAATGCCCGAATCGTGGACGGCGCCGGCAATCCCTGGTATCGAGGTGACGTCGCACTAAGCGGAAGCCGGATCGCCCGCGTTGGCGACTTGCAGGGCCTGTCCGCGGCGCGGACAATCGACGCTAAGGGGTTGACATTAGCTCCTGGCTTCATTGACACCCACTCTCACGCCATCGCGGGCATCCAGACCAACCCCTCCGCCGAAAACCTGATCCGCCAGGGAGTTACGACGGTGCTCGAAGGGCAGGACGGCGGTTCGCCACTTCCGCTTGGCCCCTTCCTGGACCGGCTTTCGCGCCTCCCCATCGCCATCAACTACGCCTCCCTCGCCGGGCACAATGCCATCCGCCGCGCAGTCCTGGGCACGGAAAACCGGCACGCGACGCCGGAGGAACTCAAGAAGATGCGCGATTTGGCCATCGAGGCGATGCATCAGGGCGCCTTTGGACTTTCCACCGGCCTGTTTTACGTCCCCGGCAACTACGCCCCCACCGGGGAAGTGATCCACATTGCGCGCGGGATTGCCCCGCTCGGCGGGATCCATATTTCCCACATGCGCGACGAAACCGCGGGCATCGTGGACTCGGTCCGCGAGACCATTCGCATCGGCGAGGAAGGCGGGCTGCCCACCCAGATCACCCACCACAAGATGATCGGCAAGGCCGCGTGGGGCCTCTCCCGCGACACCCTCCGCCTGGTGGACGAGGCCCGGGCACGGGGTGTGGATGTCACCATCGATCAGTACCCCTACACTGCCTCATCGACCGGGACCGCCGCACTCTTCCCGCAGTGGTCCCTCGCCGGCGGCCGCGAGGCGCTCGCCGAACGACTGGCCGCTCCGGAATCCCGCGCGAAAATCAAGGCGGAGATCGTGCGCCGCATCGTGTATGACCGCGGCGGTGGCGACCCCGGGAATGTCGTCATGGCCTCCTGCGCGCATGACGAAGCGCTCGCCGGCAAGTCGCTGGCCGATCTCGTCCGTGCTCGCGGCCTCGACCCCACGGCTGAACACGCGGCCGAAACCGCCATCGAACTGCAGCTGCGAGGTGGTTGCTCGGCCATCTACCACGCAATCAATGAGGAAGACGTGGAACGGATCCTGCGCCACCCGTTCACGATGGTCGCCTCCGATGGCGGTATCCCCTCTTTCGGTGTCGCCGCGCCCCACCCGCGCTCCTACGGGACCTTCGCCCGCGTCCTGGCCCGCTACGTTCGCGAGCGCCGAACCCTGACGCTCGAAGACGCCATCCGCCGCATGACTTCCTTGCCTGCCCAACGCCTGAATCTGCAGGATCGCGGACTGGTCCGCCAGGGCCTGCGCGCCGACCTCGTTCTGTTCGACCCGCAATCCATTCAGGATCACGCCACGTTCCTCGATCCCCACCGCTACGCCGCCGGCGTCCATTCCGTCTGGGTGAACGGCGTTCTGACCCTCGACGAAGGCAAGATGACCGGCGCCCGAGGCGGCCAGGTTCTCCGCGGCCCGGCTTACCGCGCACCCGCGCCATGATCACCCCGGACCAGGAGCGCGAATTCTACGACCGGCAGTACGACGCCTTCCTGGCTCTACCCGATCACGCCCTGCGCCTGGACCGCGCCGTCCTGGAAAAGAACCTCAACAACCCCGCCCACCCCTTCTACGAACGCCGCCGCCTCTACCGCGGCACGCTCGAAGCTCTGCTTGAGGACCCCCTGCCCGGACGCCGCGTGCTCGACTACGGCTGCGGCCCGGCGGATTTCGGCATCTGGATGGCCACGGAAGGGGCCGAGGTCACCTTGCTCGATCTCTCCCCGAAAGCAGTCGAGTTGGGGTTGCGCCGGGCTGCCGCCTCCGGCGTGGCGCGCCGCGTCAAAGGGGTCGCCGCCGATGCCACCCGCCTCGACATGTTCGCAGACCAGGCGTTCGAACTCGTGTTTGCGTGCGCCTCGCTCCATCACACCCTCAAGTATCCGAACGCCGTCGAGGAGCTGGCCCGCATCATGAAGCCCGGAGCCCGGCTGGTGTTGTGCGAAACCTGGGGCGCGAATCCCGTGCTCAACGCCGCCCGCCGCCTGCGCGCCGCCGCCGCCCGCGAACCGGAGGAGCAGGGCGAAGACATCATCCTGAATCCCGCCGAACTCCGCCGCCTGGACCCCCATTTCACCGGGATCGAGATCCGGCCCGTGAATCTCCTCGCGATGGGGAAGCGACTGCTGCGCGGCCGCCTCGATCACCCCGCCGCGCGCGCGGCTTACCGCTCCCTGGAACTGGCCGATTCCCTCCTGCTCAATCTCTGTCCCCCGCTCCAGCGCTGGTGCGGAGAGGCCGTCATCGTCGCCCGCCGCATGTAACCTCGTCCCGCCACCGTCATCATATAAGTGTGAACCGCCTCGTCCTGATACTCCTTGTGTGCCTGCTCGCGCTGCCCGGCATCGCAGCCGAACCGCAAGCCGAGCCTCGCCGCGAATTCATCTCCAACTGGCTCGATGACCGCGTCATCGAACGCCACATGCCCTGGAACGTCGTCATCGACCCCGTCTACGCCGCATACGATTCCGACGAAATCGTCTCGTACACCCGTTGCGGCGACTCCGCCATTTGGACCGGCCACTATCTCGCCGCCCAGGCCTACCGCTGGAACGTCACACGCGATGAGCGCGCCCGCGAGAACATCATGTTCACCCTCAACGGGATCCGCAAGCTGCTCGACGTCACCGGCACGGAAACCCTCGCCCGCTGCGTCGTCCCGGTCGATTCCCCCTATGCGAACGATCTCACAAGCGAGGAGTCCCGCCACGGGGTCTATACCGGTTTGGTTGATGGCATGCCGCATTTCTGGATCGGCAACACCTCGCGCGATCAATACTTGGGAGTCTTTTTCGGGCTGACCGCCGCCTGGCAGATGGTGGATGACCAGGAGGTTCACGACTGGGTCTCGATGCTCGCCACCCGGTTGCTCGACTCGCTCTTGTCGAGCAACTGGAATATCCGGATGCCCGACGGCTCGATTTCCACAACGTTTCTGCACCGCCCCGACCAGCAGTTGGCCGTCCTCAAACTCGGCCGCCGCTGCAATCCCGGACGTTTCGCGACATCCTACCAGCTTCGTGCGAACTCCTTCGCTACTTCCGTCATGGCGCCTATCGCCGTCGAGATCCGCGATCCCCACAATTCCTATTACAAGTTCAACCTCAGCCACATCGCCTTCTATAACTTGTTGACCTCCGGCGACAACTGGTGGATCCGGACCCAATACAACGCCGCTTTCCGTATGCTCCGCAACGCCACCTGGAAGCACGATAACGCCTTCTTCGACATGATCGAAACCGCCATCCAGGGCAACGATGATGGACGTGACGCCCGCGTCCGCCGCCTGATGGACGAATATCTCGACCGCCCCCGCCGCGACTTTTGGACCGACCACCGCCCCTATTACCCCTCCTGCCACGGCGAGGAGAACCGCGCCTGCGAGATCGTCCCTCTCGCCCAGCGCGTCCCGACCGATTTCATCTGGCAGCGATCCCCCTTCCAGCTTTGGGGCGGCCTCTACGGCACCATCGAGAGCGCGGGCATCGATTACATCCTTCCTTACTGGATGGCTCGCTTCCACGGGGTGATCGCGCCCGACCCCACGCCAGACGAGGACTGAGGCTGCCCGGCGGGTTGACTGCAAAATCGCCACAAAGCCAGCGTTTTTTCCCATTTTCGCCGATCGTTCACGATACACTGAAGATACTGGCGCATCGTCCGGTGCGCCCTGCTCGCTACATTCGGACGGGCCCTTATGGAAACGGTACAAGTCCAGCCGCCGGAACAGGCTTCAGCGCCGTCCCCGCTGAAGCCCTCCCGGAGTGCGGCCGGCATCCTGGCCAGCTTCATCCTCATCGTCTTCGTTCTCTACGTCGGGCGCCTTTTCTTCATCACCCTCGTCACCGCGGTCCTGCTCGCCTTCATCCTCGAGCCACTGGTCGGTTTCTTCATGCGCTTCAAGGCGCCGCGCGGCGCGGCCAGTTTCCTTGCCTGCACGGTGATGCTCATCTCGCTTTACCTGGCGGCTCTCGGTGCCTGGTCGCAAACCGTCGGTTTCCTGGAATCGCTGCCGACCTACACGCAGCGCATCACCAATCTCGTCGATTCAGCCACCGTTCGGCTCGAAGAAGCCGAAAAGGCTATGCGCGACCTCCTCGTTCCCCAGCGCGTCCGTGACGCCGAAATCGCTGCCCAGAAGGCCAGAGAAGAGGCGGAAGCCGCGCGCAAGGCCGCCGCCAAGCGCCGCCGGCCCGTAGTCGAGCCGCCTCTGCCCCTGCCCGAAGAGCCCCAAATCCAGGAAGTCCGCATCCGCGAGGATAAATCGGTCTTCGTCAACACGATTTATACCTATATCCGCGGCTTTTACGACGTGCTCCTGATGGCTTCGTTCGTGCCGTTTCTCGTCTATTTTTTCCTCAGCTGGCGTGACCACTTCCGCCGTAGCCTGATGAACCTGGTGGAGGGCGAAAAGCGCGATATGATTCAACGCGCATGGGAGGGCATTGCGAACGTCGCCCGCGCTTACGTCGTCGGCAACTTCCTGCTCGGCATCTTGTTGTCGGTCGTAAGCGCCCTGTTCTTCTGGTTCGTCAATATCCCCTACTGGCAGGTGATGGGCCCGGTGAGCGGCTTCCTCAGCCTGATCCCCTATCTCGGCCTGCCGCTCGCTATTCTGCCGCCTGTCGTCGCGGCGCTGCCGGTTTACACGGGCTGGACCGCCTACATCGTCATCGGAGCCGTGGTGGCGCTGCTGCACATGATCGCGTTGAACCTCCTTTATCCCAAGCTCGTCGGTGGCCGCGTCCATCTCAACCCCCTGGTGGTGACCATCGCCCTGATGCTGTGGTACCTGCTGTGGGGCGGCGCCGGACTCGTACTTGCCATCCCCATTACCGCCGGGATGAAGGCCGTTTTCGACAATATCCCCAGCTTGCGCGGCTATGGGCGTCTGTTCGGCGAAGGCGACTGAATGCCGCCGCTTGCTACACTGGCGGGAACCGCCATGCTCCGCCGTCACTTTCTCGCCACACCCCTCGCCTTGAGCGCCGCTCCCGCGCGCATCGGCTGGTCCCGCTTGAGCCTGTTGACCGACGAAATCGCCCGCTCGCCTGAGGAAGCCATCGCCTTCGCCCACCAGTACAAGGTGCAATGGGTGGAACTGCGCGGCGTTCCCGGCGCCCGCCGTTCCTACTGGGAAATGGAGCCGGATGAACTGCGCGCCGCCGTTCAAACATTCAAGGATGCCAATCTCCGCGTATCCTTCCTCAATACGTCCATGCTGAAGTACGATCTGCCCGGCACGCAGCCTATCCTGCGCGGTGATCCGCCCCCCGAAGCTCTCGAGCGCCGCCGCAAGGCCGGCGAGGCCCGCTTCGCCAACCGCATGGAAGAATTGCGCAAAGCCATCCGGGCCGCCCACGCCTTTGAAGTCGATAAGATCCGCGTCTTCACCTTCACGCGCACCGCCGAGCCGGAAACGCTCTTCGCGCGCATCGCCGAAATCCTCGAACCCATGGCCCGGCTCGCCGAGAGCGAGGGCGTTCAACTGCTCGTCGAAAACGAAGGCTCGTGCAACGTCTGCCACTGCCATGAGCTCGCCGAAATCTGTAAACTTGTGCCCTCAAAGGCTTTCGGCATCAACTGGGATCCGGTGAATGAGATGAACCGCGAGGGAAAACCCTTCCCCGAGGGCTACGCTCTGCTGCCCAAGCGCCGTCTGCACAACGTCCAGATGAAAGCCCGTGCGCTGGTCATCGGCCCGGACTTCCTCGACTGGGCCGCCATCTTCCGCGCGCTCGAAAACGATGCATATTCGGGCAAAATCGGGCTCGAAACGCACGTTTTTGACGGTACTTTGATCGAAAAATCGCATCTCTCCATGGCGAAGCTGAAGGAACTGCTGGCATGACCCCGGGCCGCTATATCGCCATCGGACTTGCGCTGGCTACCGCGCTCGCCGGCCTTTGGCTGATGCTCAGCGGCCGCACGGTGGCACGGCTCGACGGAGGCATCCTGCAAGTGCGTTCCGTTGCAACAGATACGCGGGCTCAAGTGGTGATCCTCGACGTGCGCGTCAGCAACCCGGGCCGGGCGCTCTTCATGGTGAAAAGCGTGAGCGTGCTGATCGAGGACGCCGAAGGCACGCTGCTAGAAGCCGAAGCCGCGGCCGAGCCAGACATCGACCGGCTGCTGGATTATCACAAACTGCTGGGGCCGCGCTACAATCCGACGCTCAAGTCGCGGCAGCGCATCGAGCCGGGGCAGACCTCGGATTACACCATCGCGGGGGCGTTTCTGCTGACCGAAGCTGAACTTGCCCAGCGGCGTTCGCTGCGCGTTCGGATCGTCGATGTGGACGGCGCGCAAGCCGACCTCGGAATGCAGAAGCGCTAAACCAGAGGGTAGATGGCGTGGGCCGTGTCCGCGGGCACCAGCGTCCTGCTTTTGTGCATTCGCTTGTTCGCGTACATCCGTTCGTCGGCCCGGGCCAGGAGTTCGTCCGGAGTCACGCCGTCGGCGGGCGAGAAGGCCACGCCGATGCTGAGCGAGACGGCCGAATGCCCGCAGACTTTGCGGCCCGCTTCGATGACGGCAAGGCCGAAGCTGTGGACACGGTCATGAATCGGCTCCTCTCCGATGCCCGGCAACAGGATCACGAATTCATCGCCGCCCATCCGGGCGACAAAGTCGTACTCGCGGCACCGTTCACGTAATCCAGCCGCCACCGCTTGCAGAACCTCGTTGCCCGCGAGATGGCCGTAGGTATCGTTCACCGCTTTGAAGCCGTCCAAATCGCAAACGAGCACGGCCAGCCGCTTGCCCGCGCGGGCGTTACGGGCGATCTCCTGTTGCAGATGCAGGTAGAGCGCGGCGGCATTGGGCAGTCCGGTGAGTGCGTCCTGCGTGGCGAGTTCTTCAGCCTGCTGGTACTTCTTAGCCGAATCGAGCCACGAGGCGAGGCGGGGCGCGAAGGCGGCTGCCAGCCGGGCGTGCCGCCCTTCGAAAGGCGCGGCTCCGGAGCCGTAGACAGTGAAGACTCCCAGAGCTCCCTGGTCGCTTACGAAAGGAACGGCGAGCGCTGTCTGGCCGCGCGGGAAGCCCTCGGGCGTGCTGTCCAACAAGGCAAGTTCAGCCGCGGCGGGCGCATTTACGATGGCCCGCCGCCGCATCGCGGCCCGGCCGGAAACGCCCTCGCCCCGCGGAAGGACCGCGCCCAGAAGGTGTTTACTGCCGGCGCCCAGCGCCAGTGTCGCGTGTAACCGCCCATCCCGTTCAAGCCAAAGCGCCGCGGAATGGAACGGCAGGATCATGGGGAGCCGTTCCTCGAGCGATTTCACGATGTGCCCGATATCAAACGAGCTGTCGAGCTGCCGGATCAACTCCTGGATCTGCTGCTCCTCGCGGTGCGCGTCGTTCACGGCATGGACGAATTCCAGGGAGTTTGGAGGCTGATGGTTGCCGACCTGGAGGAGGATCTCCAACTCCTTGTAGTGGCCGCGCAGCGCTTCCACGACCTCGGGATCGTAGGCGGCGCCCGCCTCGCGGAGGATCACTTCCACGGCCTGCCTCAGCGGGAGTGCGCGCCGGTACTTGCGTTCGCTCATCAACCCGTCGAGCGCATCCACAACGGCGAGCACCCTGGCGCCAAGCGGGATCTGCTCTCCCGCGATCCCGTCGGGATAGCCGGCGCCGTCCCATCGCTCGTGATGGGCCCGGATCAATGGGGCGACCGGATAGGGGAATCGGGCGCGCTCCACGATTTCCGCCCCGACCACCGGGTGCAGCCGCAGACGTTCAAGCTCTTCAGGTTCCAGGCGTCCGGGCTTGGAAAGAATATAGTCCGGCACGGCAAGTTTGCCGATGTCGTGCAGCAAGGCGGCGAGATCGAGCGCCTTCAATTCGTCTTCGCTCAACTCGAGGGATTCACCCAGGAGGCGCGCGGTCACGCCGATCCGGTGCAGGTTCGGTCTTCCTCCGCTCTCGCGAGCCTCCACCGCCAACGCCAATGCTTCCAGCATCTCCTTCTGCAGAGCGGTCACTTCTTTCGCCTGCCGCTGGACGACCTCCACCTTCATCAGGTGAGCCTGGAAGGCCCTCGACAGCAGGACGAACAGCGGCATGCCGAACGCGGCTACCAGCCACACCTGTGAGGGTTCCACCGCCAGCAACAGACCGGCGAGCGCCGCGCCCGCCAGGTGGTAGGGCACCGACCACAAGGCGCGCTCGCGCCACACGGTCAGCATCCGCGTACGCTCCGCCAGCGACGCCGCGGCCGCGCGCGGCAATTGCACGCAGGCAAACATAGCCAGGGCCGCCACGGGAAGGCCCGCGGCCAGGCCTTTGCCCGACTCCCCACCGGTCACCAACTCGAAGGCCGCCGAGCCGGCCTGCACCGCGAGTGCGCCCAGCGCGGCGCGGAAGGCAGTCTCCACCGACACCAGTTCACACTCGCCGCTCTGGCTCTGGCGCCATGCCTTGACGATCGTCGCGATCACCGCGACCACTAAGGCGGCCTTCACGCCATGACCCACCATGACGACCAGCACACAGACCCATTCGACCGAAAAAACGCCTGCCGGCGATGGGAAACCAACTCGCAGCCATGCCACCAGAGCGGTCAAGAGAAGCCACGTGCCTACCGCCAGCCAGCTATCGGCCGGGGGACCCACCACGACCGACGGCAAGCTCGCCAGGGCGGCAACGATAAAGTAGGCCTGGAAGACCAGTGATCGAGTGGGGAGGCTGGTACCGGGCTGTGCAGCGGCAGTCATAGATCGTCCTGTGTGTCGAAATAGTATGCAGATTCAGCGCCACAGCCGCAGAGCCCGGTCGATGACGCCATAAAGTGTTGGTTCTTTGTGATTTATGTTACGAAGCGGAGGCCGGGCGGATGTTCGCGATGACCCTGCTGGTGCGCCAGATTGGCCCATCGGGGACATTCTGGCTCAAAAAGTAGCCCTCGGTGGCCTACTCCCCGGCCTCAAGCGACGCCCGGATTATCTCCTCGTCGTTGCGTATGACGATGTGGCGGTTGGCGTAAGCCGGGTGTACCCAGTTCACGGCCCCGGCCTCTCTCCGGTTGCCCGGATTCGATGTGGGCTTGATCAGCGCGGTCCGGGCAGTCTCCCGATACCCCGAGGGCGACAGCCGGGCGATGATCAACTCGCCGCGGTCGTTGTTGATGAAGTATCGCGAACCATTCCGGACCATATGCGCCGCAGCCCAGCGCGCGCGCTCGCGGGTTACCTCCAGCGTCTCCCAGACCTGTTCGCCCGTCGAGACGCGCAGGCACCGCAAATGGCCGTATGCGCAAATACCGTAGACATAGTCTCCGTCGATCATCGGATTGCCAGCCAGCGAGTGGAGCCCGTCGGGCTTGGTTTCGCTGTCGCTGCGGCCCCGCCAGAGCATGCGCGCCGCCGGCCTGGAATCGTCCAGGGCCATCATCATCGAGCCGTTGAAAAACGACGAGATCAGCAAGCGCAGCCCCGACCACACAGGCGTCACCACGCTCGATCCCATGCTGGCGCGGAACGGCAACTCCCAGTGCAGCCGGCCCGACTCGGGATCGAGCGATGCCACGCCCTCGGGATGCCATTGAATCAGTTGGCGCCGCCCGCCCGCGGTGACCAGCATCGGCGCGCTGTAGCCGGGTTCGAAGTTCGAGGACAGCGCCCTCCACAGTACCCTCCCGGTCAGCTTGTCGAAGGCCATCACCTTGGAATCGCCCTCCCCGCCCGCTAATGCAATGAGCCGGGGACCATCCACGAGCGGTGCGGCGCTCATGCCCCAAACCGGCACTTCTGTGCCGAAATCCTTCACAAAATCCCGCTCCCAGACGAGTTTGCCATCCGCTGCGCGCAGGCACACCAGCCGGCCCATCGCGCCAAAGAAATAGACGCGGTCCCCGTCCACGGCCGGCGTGGCGCGCGGACCCGTGGCGTAGGTGGTGGCGAGGCCCGTGTAGTTGACCTTCCATTCGTGGCTCCAGAGCAACCGCCCGGTGAGTTCATCCAGGGCAAGCGCGCGTTCCACGCCGTGAGGCCGCTGGGTGTACTGGAAATCGGCGACAAACACACGCCCGGCGGCGACAGCCGGCCCGCTAAAACCGCTGCGCACCGGAACCCGCCACTGAACCTTTAGCCCATCAGACGGAAAACTCTCCAGAATCCCGTCCTCATTCCAGTCGCCGTCCCGGTGTTCGCCGCGCCAGCCGGGCCAGTCTGCCGCGTTGACGGCCCAGGCGAAGGCCAGCCAGCCGCAAATCGCCGCATATCTCCACTTCATCTCCTAAACCTATCATCTTCAGCGTTTGGAGCATCGGCAGCCTACAGCAGGCGGCATCAAACTCCGATAACCTGAAAGGGAGGCGCGTTGAGGCCCTCACCGGCCGGCCCTGCGAGAGCGGCAAGCTCCAGAATGGTTGATATTCACTCTCATTTTCTTCCCGGCATCGACGACGGCGCCCGGGATGCGGCGGAATGCGCGGAGATGCTCAGGATCGCCGCGGCCAGCGGAACCACCCACCTGGTGGCGACGCCCCATGCCGACTACCGATTTCATCACGACCCTGAAGTTGCCCGCCGCCTGCTCGACGAGGCCCGCCGCGCTGCGCCGCCCGGCCTGGACCTTACGCTCGGCTGCGATTTCCACCTGATGCAGGATAATATCGAGGCCGCCCGCGAGACGCCCCGGCAGTTCACTCTGAACAGCAGCCGGTATCTGCTTGTTGAGCTCTCCGACATGGTGATCTTTCCGAATACCGGCGAGCTGTTCGGAAGACTCGAAGAGGCCGGCCTGCGCGTCATCATTTCTCATCCTGAGCGGAATCCGCTCCTGCGTCAGCGCCCCAGCCTGCTGAGGGAGTGGGTGGACCAAGGACGGCTGCTCCAGGTCACCGCCTCCGCTCTCACCGGAGAGTGGGGAGCCGCCACCAGAAACTTCGCAAGGAAGCTGCTCGCCGAGGGGATGGTCCATTTCATTGCCAGTGACGCCCACGGAGCGCGAGGCCGCACGCCGCGGCTAGACCAGGCTCGCCGTTGGGTGGAACTATCCTATGGTGAGGATTTCGCTTTACGGCTTTTTGAGACGAACCCGCGCGCCGTGGTCGAAGATCGCAACCTGGATCCCCCCGAAGTGTTGAATTGCAAACCAGTTGCAGTTAGGCAGCCGCTCTGGAGGCGCCTGCTTGGACCATTTGGTACAGCTTCGCCCACCCCTGCCGGAAGTCCAAAAACTTGATTCCTCAACGCTTTCTAACTCATCTTTCTATTAGTGAGACATTGCCCGCAGCCCTCACACCCGCTAGAATAGTGCTAATCCCATCCAACTAGGATTGTTCGTGCAAACTGAATTGACTTCCCCCTACCGCCTCAGCAACGTCAACTGGGTGACCACCATCGCCCTTGTCATTTTTCACATCGGAGCCATCGCTTCGCTCTTCTTCGTCACGTGGCAGGCCGTGGCCGTTGCCGCTTTTCTTTATTGGCTTTGCATTGGTTGCGGAATCGGCATGGGCTATCACCGCCTTCATACGCATCGCTCCTATCGAGTGCCGCGCTGGCTCGAATACTGCCTCGCGGTTTGCGGCTCCATGACCCTCGAAGGTGGACCCATCTTCTGGGTCGCGACTCACCGCATCCACCACCAGCGCTCCGACCAGGAAGGCGATCCCCATTCGCCGAACGATGGCGCCTGGTGGGCGCACATGAACTGGATCATCTTCGGACAGCCGAAGCACAACAACACCGCGGCAATGGCGAAGTATGCGCCGGATCTGGCGCGCCAGCCCTTCTACCGCTGGCTGAACACCTATCACTACGTTCCGATCACCATCCTCGGCCTGGTGCTGCTGTACTTCGGCGGCCTGCCCATGATGCTGTGGGGCATCTGCACGCGAGTGGTGCTCGGACTGCACGCCACCTGGCTCGTGAACTCCGCCACGCACATGTGGGGCGCGCGCCGTTTCGAGACCCGCGACATGAGCCGCAACAACTGGTGGGTGGCCATTCTGACCTTTGGCGAAGGCTGGCATAACAACCACCATGCCCACCCGGCATCCTCGCGCCACGGCCTCGCCTGGTATGAGTTCGATCCTACCTGGCTGCAGATCCGGTTTCTGAAGACGATCGGCCTGGCCAAAAACCTGGTGGTTGCCAAGCTTCCAGGCAAGAGCGATTCCGAAGCGGCGCGCGAAGCGGCCTAATCCGTTCGCGCCCTTGCGCTTGGCGCTTGATTTATCCTTCCAGAGTCCGGTAGCCTGCGTGGGGAGGGCTAGACGCATGGCTCCCGGCAGGCTTATGGGTTCCTCCCTCTCACGGGTCCGCGGCGGAATCTCCGGCACTGGCACCGCCCGCCGGACGCCGTTTCAGCGGACGGTTGTGGCGACGTCATGTTAGAGGCGTTGCGCGCGCGGCTCGGCCCTGCCGCTCCGGTCTCGCTCACTCGGAATGCTGTCTTCAGCGTTCTCTCGTTTACGATCACGGCGCTCGTCGCTTTTGTCGTTTCCCCGCTGATTATCCACACGCTCGGCAACGCCCCCTATGGCTTGCTCTCCATGGCCGGCGAGCTGAATGTGCAGTTTGCGCTGCTCAGCCTGGGTCTGCGCAGCGCCTTGAACTTCTTCGTCGCCCGGGGGCTGGCCCGCGACGACTTTCCGGACCTGCAGCGCACGCTCCAAAGCGCACTCACGATCCTCCTCGCGCTGGCCGCCGTGGGCGTTGCCGCGCTGGCCTTCCTGCTGACGCGACTGCCGTACTGGTTCAATCTCGATGGCGTCGCGCACGGCGAAGCCCGCTTCGCCATCGGCCTGCTCGTTTTCATCTTTCTGGCCGGTTTTCCGATGACAGTTTTCTCGTCGCTGCTGGCTGGATTGCGCCGGCACGACCTCGACAACCTCGCGATGATCGCTTCTTCGCTGGTGTCGGCGGTCCTGATCGTGGTGGCCCTCAATTGGTGGGGCACGCTTCCGGCCGTGGCCGTGGCGCAGGCTTTGGGCATCGTGGTGCGCTGGCTCCTTCAGGCATGGCTGATTCGCCGGTTCCGCCGCCCTCTGCGCTTCCGGCCCGCGCGTATTGACCGCGAACGCGCCCGCGAACTCTTCACGTTCGGCGCGGCGGACCTGGTTCTCACCCTGACCACCGCCATCACGCTGCAATCGGATCTGATCGTCGTCAGTCGCATCCTCGGCGCCGCCGCCGCTGGGTCTTACCATGTAGGGCGCTATCTGGGTCTCCATTTCTACTCGTTGATCATGGCGGTCACGGTGACTCTGGGGACCAACTTCACCTACCACCACACCAAAGAAGACGCCGCCGCCACGCGCGCGCTTTTTCTCAACTCATCCCGCTACATCAGCGGAATCGCGTGCCTGCTGGCGGCCCTGATTTTGGCGTACGGCGAGCCGTTCATTGCGCTTTGGGTAGGATCGCGATTTGTGGACGGGCCGTTTTGGGACTCCGGCCGGGGCATCTTACTCTTCATGACCCTGGCGATGCTGGCGCGTTCGATGGGCAACGTGTGCTCCCAGTATCTGTTGGGCGTTCGCAGGCTGCGCGCCTTTGTCGCGGTTCGCGTGGCTGAGGCGGCGCTGAGCCTCACTGGAGCGATCCTGCTGGTGCAGGATTTGGGGCTCGCGGGCGTGGCGGTGGCGAAGTTGGGCGTCAGCGTCTTGTCCCACTTCTTCTTCGCGATTCCCTATTGCTGCCGCCTGTTGGGGATCCCGTTAGCGGGCTACGCGCAGGCTGCGGTTCTCCGGCCGCTCGTTGGCTTCCTTGGAACGGCGGCCGCCGCATGGGTGCTGCGCTACCTGCTTCCGCCAGCCGGCTGGCTGCAACTTCTCGCCGGCGGCGGCGCTGCGGCGCTGGTGGGCGGTCTGATTGGCTGGGCGGTGCTGCTGTCGCCCGCAGAGCGCGCCATCGCCTTGGCGCGCATGCGGGGAATCACCCGGTTGAACTAAGTGCCCGGGGGACGCCACGAGAGCCTTATGTTAAGCTGGCCCCATGGCGGCCCTTCAGATCCTGGGATTTGTACTCCTTTTTGTGAGCCTCTCGGGATGCGCGGCGCAGTCCAACACGCAGTCTTCCGGCTCCATCGGCGTCAATGCCGCACAGCCCGCCTTTCCCTTGGTCCCGGTGGAGGCTCCGAAACTCGACGCCCCCGGACCGCCACCCGGCAACGCCATTTTGCTGGAGGACCGAGGCCGCCGCGGCAACGCGTCAAAGCGCGCTCCCGTCACCATTTCGCGGACCTTCGCGCGGGGAGAGATGCCCGAATGCGCCGAGGCCGTGGTTGCGGGCCTCGTGGTGCCCACCCAGTGTGACGTGAAGACCCGCTGGCCCGACGGCTCCTTGCGCCACGCGCTGCTGTCGTTCTGGATCGAATTGAACGACCGGGCTCATGCGCAGGTCGATTTTCTGCCTCACCCCTGCGACGAGGATGCGGCGGGACTCACAAAGGAGCAGATGCTCGGCTTTGTGGACGGACGCTGGGACTCGACTCTGGTGCTGAACGGTTCGCTTGGCGGGGGCGCGCCGCTCGAACACCGGGTCCGCGCGCGTGAACTGCTGGCGCGGTGGAACGGCGAAGCAACGCCGCGCGGCGTGCGGTACTGGATGCGCGGGCCGATCGCCACGCAGGTGATTGTGGAAGACCCGGCTGCCGATTTCGGCTGGCGGCACGAACTGCCTGGCGTCGTTCTGCGCGGCAGCGTGAACACCGCCGCTGGCGTGATCCCTACAAAGGATACGAACGCCAACGTCATCTCCAAGTGGGACTATCCCTTGCTGGTCGCCATGGGGCAGGAGGTGATTCGCGTCTGCGGCCATCAGGGAGGTGATCTTCAGGTGTGCGAGGGTGGCCGCGGGGTGCTTGGCTCCACGGCCCGGAGCCATTCCGATGGCGCGCCGGTGATCCCGGACCAAGGCTGGTCCCCGGCCGTGGAGGACCAGCATAAGAGTCTCCATCCCATCTTCGTGCTGACGTTCTACCCCGGCTGGGACGGTGTGAAGATCGAGACGATCGCCGAAAACGTCTGGATCGATCGGGCGCAGGACCAGCACTATTCGGCGCGGTTGTACATCGGGACCGATGCGCAGACCCCTGTATGGGAGCGGGCCGCGCTGATTCACTACTTTTCCGCGCGATGGCGTAAGACCTTCTGGTATGGACAAGCGCCGGCGCCGCTGCGGATCGATCATAACCTGCCGTATCTCATTCACAGCAGGGTGGTTCCGAACTTTGACACTTCGTTTGAACTGCGCCAGGAGCCTATCGTCAACACGCTCAAGCGGTACGAGGCATCCACAAAGGATGAACCTTTTGGTTCAGGGCTCTGGCAGCCATTCATGCCTGCCACCGGCGGGCGGCCCGACATTGCGATCCTGCCGGGATACTACGTCTGGTACCTCTATAGCTGGAACGCGGAGTTGCAGGATGTGGTTGAGGGCTTGGCCGCGGTCAGCGGACACGTTCCGATCCACCTCCGCGAATCGCCTGGCTCGGAGCGTGAGTTCGATCCCTATACGAAGGCGCCTGCTGCCGGGCGCGTGGTCTCGATCGACGCCCGCCCGAGCTTTTTCCTCCTGGGGCAAGCGCCCTACACGCGTCCCGAAACCGCCGCCGCGGACCGCGCCGCGAGGGTCGGCCCCATCGGCCGCAACGGCTGGACCCCGGATGATTCCCACCAGCCCGGCATGGTTTATCTTCCCTACGCGCTTTCAGGCGACTGGTATCTGCTTGAGGAATTGCATTTCTGGTCCGCCCACAACCTTGCCATGGGTAATTCCGCCGCCTGCAATTATTGCCGCTGGGGGCCTCTGGGTTATGTCTTCAGCCAGCCGCGCGGCGAAGCCTGGGTGCTGCGCACCCTCGCGCACGCCATCGCCATGACGCCGGGCGATTTGCCGGAATATCCCTACTTCTATTCGAAATTGCGCAACAATATCGCGATTCGCGAAGGAATCTTGAATCTAACCGAAGGCCATTTTTATGAACCCGCGGCCGGATGCGCCGAAGATTGCCAGGAAACCCGCTGGCGCATTGGGCGGGATATTTATGCGGCGAAAAGGCAAAACAGCCTTCGCTTCCAGACCATCGGCAACGCCGGCAGCATCGACAACACGATCGATACGGAAAAAGCCTCCGCCGCCACCTCGCCCTGGATGCTCAATTTCATGCATTCCACGCTGGGAGTCATTGAAGAACTGGGCTTCGGCGAGGTCACCCCATTGCGCCATCATCTGGCGAAAAATCTGATCGGACAATTGGTTTCTCCGGATTTTAACCCCTACCTGAATGGAGCGTACCGGATTCCCACACGAAATCGCGATAATGAACTCTTCCAGACGTGGGCCGAGGTCTTGGACGCCTATAAGCCCGAGTTCCGCGGCCGCACCCGCTTTACCGATTTCGGCCTGAGCTGCGTGGATTGCTACTACGATATCGCCCGCGGCACTGCCAGTTGGATGGTGGGCGTCACCTCGGATGATGGCCTGTCGGGCACAGAGGGCTTCCTTTGGATTTTCCGCAACCTGCCCAACCGCGAGGGACTCCGGTCAAACCCGGTCTGGGCCTTCCTGCCTCGCGTTCCGCCCGAGGGCTTTACGCTGGAAGCGCGGCGTGCGCCAAAGTGGTTCAACCCCAAACTGGCCGCCGCCGCCCGGCAGAAGTCTTCGCTCACGCCGCCAACCGGGTCCGAGGCCGCTGGGTATTGAGCGGGCCTGACTCCGGGCGTCGAGTTCAGCGCGGCTTTAAGACCCGGGCGACGGCCTGAGTCAGGCGCGCCCAGCTCTCTTCCTCCAGGCGCAAGCGTTCCCGGCCCGCATCCGTGATCCCGTAATAGCGCGCCCGGCGATTGTTCTCCGTAATCCCCCATTCGGCTTCGAGCCAGCCGGCCTGGTGCATCCGGTGCAGCGCCGGATAAAGCGAGCCTTCTTCCACCCGCAACACATCGTGCGATGCGTGTTGAATGTGCAGCGTAATCCCATAGCCGTGCATGGCCCCGTGAGAAGCAAGGGTGCGGAGCACCAGCAGGTCGATGGTACCCTGCAAGCGGTCGCTGGCTTTTCGAGGCAAAACACTGCTCCTGACAAACCGGTTTCTTTAGACTTCTTACCAAGCCGTCTGACCAAGCCCAACCAGTAGTTTCATCCGTGCCGGGTCTGGTGTCAAGCTTCTGTCGTCTTCCGCCGATGGAGTTGGTGGGATGATGAGCGCGATCATGGCAGGCTTGATGCTGCTTGGAGCGGCCGGACCGCGTGTCGCCGGGGAGGGCGCCGTTTTGCGGCGCTCTTGCAGCTCGGATGCTGAACTAGTGACGAGGCTGGCAGGGGGCACGGCGGTGGCCATCCGCTCCTCCATCGCGGGGGACGAAGGCGTCTGCTACCGGGTGACGGCGGGCGAGTTCACCGGTTATTTGTTTGAACGGGAGATCGCGGGCCGGGAGGACTATGACGCCGCGCGCCGCGATGCCGGCTCACAGGGCTTGCCGGACGAAATCCGCAGCGCCGTCGCGCAGCCGGCGAGCGGGTCGAGCGTTGAGCGCGCTATGCAACTGCTGGACGCCCGCCAGCCTCGACAGGCGCTGCAACTGCTCGAATATGCGCTGGCGAACGAAGGCATTCAGGACGCGGGTGTGCTCGCTCTGGCGGGTTTGGCGGCGTTGCAGAGCGATCAGCCGCGCCGGGCGCGGGAACTGCTGCGGCGTTCTCTGGCGATCACTCCGAATCCCCAGGTCGCTTCGCTGGCCGAGCGCGCCGCGCGCGAATCGGCCAACGACACCAGTGACCACGTCATCCGTGGCGGCCGCTTCGTTCTGCGCTACGACCAGGTGAGCGTGCACCCGGCCACCGCGCGCGTGATGGTGGGCGCACTGGAGGAGGAATACGCGCGTCTGGATGCCGCCCTCGGCTGCCATCTCGGCGAACAGGTGACGGTGGTGGTGCATACGCCCGAACGCTATCGCGCCGCCACGGGCGCCGCCGAATGGAGCGGCGGCCAGTACGACGGCCGTATTCGCGTCGCCGCGCCGCAGGGGGCTACGGTCACCACCGAACTGCGGCGCACGTTCGCGCACGAAATCGTCCACGCCTGCCTGGCGCGCCGCGGCGCGTTCCCGGCCTGGTTCCACGAGGGCATGGCGCAGCGCTGGTCCGGCGAACGGCTGAGCGGGCCGCAACGCCGCGCACTCAAGGACAAGATCGCCGCCGGGGCCTTGCCGCCGCTGGCCAACCTGAGCGCGGGCTGGAACGCCTTCAATCCCACGCAGGCCGCGCTCGCTTATGCCTACGCTCTCGCCGCCGTCGAAGTTCTTTATGAAACGCGGGGCGAGGCCCATGTCCGCGACCTGCTCCGCGCGCCTGCGCTGCTGCCTCGGACGGCCGCCGAGTTGACCAAGGCGCTCGGCCCCTAGTTGTGCGACAATGCGCCGCATGCGGCCGTTCATTCTCTTCCTGCTGCTTCTGACGCCCGCTCTCGCCCAGACCCGCGAGACCGGCGAAATCAATGGCGCTCAATTCCTGATCGAGATGCCCGCCGAATGGAACGGGACGCTGCTGGTCTATTGCCACGGCTATTCCGGCTCTCCTGGGCGCTTCTCGCAGGAGAAGCCCTCCGCCCTCGCCATGCTCACCCAATCCGGGGCCGCCCTCATCCAGTCCGGCTACGCGGCGGGCGGTTGGGCGATTGAAGAAGCGGTGAACGATACCCAGGCGCTCGTCCGCCACTTCATCGCGAAGCACGGCAAGCCCAAGCAGACGTATGTCCTGGGCCATTCCATGGGCGGATTTCTGACCATGACCCTGCTCGAGCAATTCCCCACCGTTTACGACGGCGGACTTGCCCTCTGCGGCCCGCTTGCGCCCGCTTCCTGGTTCATGAGCCGCCAGCCGTTCGACTATGTCGCCGTTTTCGGGTACTTCTTCCCCGGCGAACTGCCCCCGCCGCACCAGGTGCCGGCCGGGTTCAAGGGCGGCGCCGCCGGGACCGCGCGCATCCTCGAAATTCTCGAGAAAAACGCCGAAAAAGCCGCCGAAGTGCGCCGTTTTACCGGAATTCGCACGAATAAGGATCTCGCCGGGACGCTCGTCTTCTTCACTTCGATCCTCCAGGAACTGCAGCGGCGCGCCGGCGGCAATCCCTTCGGCAACGAGAGCACGGTGTACCAGGGCACGAGCGACGACAACGCGCTCAACGACGGCGTCCAGCGCTATCAGGCCGCGCCGCGGGCGGCCGAATACGTCCATCGCTTCTACACGCCGCACGGGCGCCTGACGCGCCCCATGCTGGCGATTCACACCACTTACGATCCGCTGATCCCCTCCGCCGTGCCCAACTATTATGCGGACCTGGCGGCCCGCGCCGGCAGCGCTCATCTCTTCCTGCAGCGCTATACGAAGGCCGACGGCCACTGCGCGATCCCGCCCGCGGAGATCGTCCGCGGTCTCACTGACCTTCAGTCGTGGGCACAGACCGGCCAGCGCCCGCGGTAGCGCGGCTTCATGAAACGTTCATTCCCATCGGCGCGCCCATGTTCTATCCTAAAGGGTTGCCATGCGTATCTCAGTCTTCCTCCTCGTTCTCTTCACTGTTGCGTGCTCTTCCGGCCCCAAACCCCCACCTTCCCCTCGCATCAATGAAATCCAGTTGATCGGCACCCACAACTCCTACCGGCCGGGCCTCGGGCCCAGCGAAATGTCCCTGCTGCGAAAAACCGACCCCCGGCAGGCCGACAATTGGGAATACAAGCACCTGCCGCTGGACCAGCAACTGGATCTGGGCGTCCGCCAGTTTGAGTTCGACATCTTCGTGGACACCAATGGCGGCCTGTTCGCCAACCCGCTGGGGCCGCGCCGCGTCGCCCAGGCCGGCTTGCCCGCCGACCCGCCCTTCGATCCCAATGGCGCTCTGAAGCAGCCCGGCTTCAAGGTGATGCACGTGCAGGATCTCGACTACCGCAGCTCCTGCCAGCCCTTCACCAATTGCCTTTCGATCCTGCGCGAGTGGTCCAAGCGCAACCCCCGCCACCTGCCCATCTTTGTCCTCGTCGAAAACAAGGACAGCAAGCCCAAAGGCGAAGGCTACGTCACGCCCGAACCGGTTACTATGGAAGCCCTGAGCGCGCTTGATGCCGAGATCCGCTCCATCTTCCCGCCCGAGGAACTGATTACACCGGATGATGTGCGCGGCCCCTTCCAGAGCCTCGAACAGGCCGTGCTGAAGCGCGGCTGGCCTACGGTGGAGCGCGCCCGCGGCAAGTTTATTTTCCTGCTCGACCAGGAACGCTTCACGCCGATGTACACGGCCGGCCGATCCATGCTCGAAGGGCGCGTGCTTTTCACCAACAGCCTGCCCGGCACGCCCGATGCCGCCTTCGTCAAGTTGAATAACCCCTTGACCGATGGCGATGAGATTCAGAAGCTGGTCAAGGAAGGCTACCTGGTCCGCACCATGACCGACAATGGCGTGGAGGGCGTCCGCGGCAACGACACCACGCGCCGCGACGCCGCCTTCGCCAACGGCGCGCACTTGCTCAGCACCGATTACCCCTTCACTTACAAACATCCGCAGTCGGGCTATTCAGTTGGGTTTGATTCGGGCATCGCCCGCTGCAACCCCGTCACGGCCAAGCCCGGTTGCAGCGAGGCGCAACTCACCGAGGGCCCGCCGCCGGCCGAAGCCCAGTAGACCGGACCACGCCGCCTCCCGAATCGTCATACAATAACGGCGGGAGGTGCGCCATGGCACTCGATTCCACCAGACGACATTTCTTTTTCGGCTCAATGCTGGCCGGCTCCGTCCCGCTCGGCGGCTTCGGACTTGTGCCTTCGTTGAAGGCGTTGGGCTACAAATCGCCCAATGAAACGATGAATATCGGCGCCATCGGCGCGGGCGGCAAAGGCTTCAGCGACCTGCGCGGCTGCGACGGCGAAAACATCGTCGCCCTGTGCGACGTGGACGATCAGCGCGCGGCCCGCACGTACAACACCTACGAAAAGGCGAAACGCTATAAGGATTTCCGCAAGATGCTCGACTCCGAGCGCGGCAATCTCGATGCGGTGATCGTCGCCTCGCCCGACCACATGCACGGCACGCAGGCGATGTGGGCGATGCAGCGCGGCCTGCATGTGTACGTGCAGAAGCCGCTGGTGCGCACCATCTGGGAAGCGCGGCAGTTGATGGACGCGGGGCGTAAGTACAAAGTAGCCACCCAGATGGGCAACCAGGGCTATTCGAACGAAGGCACGCGCCAGTGCGCCGAAATGATCTGGGCGGGCGAAATCGGCAATGTCACCGAAGTCCACTCCTGGACCGACCGACCCATGTGGCCGCAGGGCCTCGCCAGTGTCCCGGCCGGCAGCGACGCCGTTCCCGCGACGCTCGATTGGGATCTCTGGCTCGGCATCGCGCCGGACCGCCCGTTCACCATTGGCGGCCCCGGCTACCCCAACCAGTACGGCAACTTCTATCAGCCTTTTAACTGGCGCGGCTTCTATGACTTCGGCTGCGGCGCGCTGGGCGACATGGCGTGCCATATTCTGGGCGCGCCGAACATGGCGTTGCGGCTCGGCATGCCCACGAGCGTGGAAGCGATTCAGCGCGAAGGCGTCAGCGACTTCATGTTCCCGCGCAAGTCAGTGACGAAGTTCGAGTTTCCCGCGCGCGGGTCCATGGCGCCCGTGACCCTCTACTGGTATGACGGCTGCGAGGAGACGCCGAAGATCAAAGGCGTGCCCGACGGCCAGCTCCTCGGCGACCTGCCATCGAGCCCGCGGATGATGAAGGAACGCATGGCGGCCGCCCGCGCCGGTCAGCGCCCCGCATACACCGGCATGATCGGCGGCAGCTTCGATTACGAAGAGTTCCGCAAGGTGATGGACGATCCCGAAAAGCGCTTCCCGCGTCCGGATGGCAGCCTGTTCGTCGGCGACAAGGGCATGATCACCACCGGCACCTACGGCAGCGGCACCCGCCACGTGCCCGTCGAAAAGATGAAAGATTACCGCTTCCCCGAGCCGCTGCTGAGCCGCTCGCCGGGTCATTACCGTGACTGGATCCGCGCCTGCAAGGGTGGGGAACCGGCCTGTTCGAACTTCGACATCGCCGCGCCCTTCGTCGAGTGGATGCTGCTGGGCGTGATCGCGCTGCGCGTGGAAGGCAAGCTCGAATACGACGCCGCCAAGATGCGCTTCACCAACAACAACGAAGCCAACAAGTACCTGAAACCCACGTTCCGCAAGGGATGGACGTTCGCCGGATAGCGGCTGGCATCGAAAAAGTAAAAGGGCCGCCCGGAGGGGCGGCCCTTTGCATGCGTGTGCGGATCGCGCGTGGCTACGCCGGGGCCGGAGCGTGTCCGGGCTGTGCCGCGGCGGGCCCCACATAGCGCGCCCCCCCGAACCCCAGGATCAAATAGAAGATCGGAGCCAGCAGCAGCAGCCCGATGCCGAAGCCCGCGCCCTGTCCGAAGCTTTTCGCCAGGTCCATGCAGACTAGAATGGCCACGACGAAGTTGACGAGCGGGATGAAGAAGAGCACCACCCACCATGTGGGGCGCCCCACGATCTTCATCAGCACGATGACGTTGTAAATCGGCACGATAGCCGCCCAGCCGGGCTGGCCTGCCTTTGCGAATACCTTCCACACGGCGGCAATCATGACGACGACGACCGCGAGCCAGAAAAGCATGAAGAGACCGCCGAAAACGGCCAGCCCCCCTCCTACTGCAACATCAGGATCCATTCGGACTCCTCCTTTTACTAATTGGGTTGGCATCCCGGCCCGCGTAGGACCGTTATGGCAGTCTAACCAATGAACGTCTTGATGTCCAGAAAGAAATTTCAGTCCCGCAGGGGCGCGGGAATGCTTTTGAAGGCGATCGCCTGCCCGGTAGGCAGCACGAGAGGCCGGAAAATCGAGCCCGCGAAGAAATCGTCCACGGCGCGGCGCGCGCCGGGACAGGTGGGAAAACCATAGTCGTCAAACACGACGCAACCGCCCACGGCGAGCCGCGGCCAGATGAATTCCAGGCAGTCCGTGATAGAGCGGTAAATGTCCGCGTCGATATGGGCGAAGGCGATGGCCCGGCGCTCGAGGCCGGCGAAGGTGCTGGGGAACTGGCCGGGGTAATAGTCGCAACGTTCAGGAAAGCCGACGAATTCGCGCACGGCATCGAGCGAGGTGTCATCGAAATCGCCCTGTTTGTGCCAGTCGCGCGAGGGGTCGGTGGCCGGCATCCCGGCGAACGTGTCGAACAGCAGCAGCCGCTTCGGCGAGCCCCGGTCCTCCAGAAACGCGGCAATCATGCGCGCCGTGCCGCCTTTGTACACGCCGCACTCCCACACGTCGCCCTCGAGCGAAAGGGCCTGCTCAAGCAGGGTGAGCAACACGTAGTAGCGGTCCGGCGATCCCAACGCATGGGCCGCGCCCAGCGCGCCATAGCGCTGAAACGGAGCGGCCGGATCGAGCCAGGGGTGGTAGACGGGCTGGTAGAAATCGAGGTTGTCCACCAGTCCTTCCAACTCGGCCGCATCTGAATAGTAGCGGACGGGTGCGGGCGGGACCGGCGGGACCGGTGCGGGCGGAGAGGGTTCGAGCCGCCGCAGGAGGGCAATCAAGTATTTCTTCAACATCGGCGGTCGGGCGCGCAGCCTGCGGTCAGTGTACAACACGCACGGCGCGTACATTGTGCTGCTCTTTTGGCCGTTCGGGCATCTGCCATAAGGGGAGCGGAACAAAGGCTGTACACTGTGAGTAACCCCTAAGGATCCCAACATGGCCACATCTCTCACCATTCCTTCCAGTCTGGAACCACGCATGGCCGAAGCGCGCGCGCGCCTCGACGCCTGGACCCGCGAGATGATCCAATGGCACTTTTCGCCCGAGACCGGAGCGCCGTTCTGGCTCGATTATGCCGCGAAACTGGGCTGGGATCCCCGCAAGGAGATCCACAACTACGAGGATCTGGACAAACTCGGCTTCTTCCAGGACGAGTGGCTGCGCGGCGGTCCCGTCGAGCGCTGGATTCCGCGCGGCCTTGCCGGCAAGCCGATTTATGTCTTCGAGACCGGCGGCTCGACAGGCGTTCCCAAGTCCCGCATTTCGTCCGAAGACTTCCGCGTCGACTACGAGCACTTCTCCGAAACGCTGCCCAATGAGGGTTTCCCGAAAGGCTCGGACTGGATTCATGTTGGTCCCTCCGGTCCCCGCCGCCTGCGCCTTGCCGTCGAGCATCTGGCGCAGCACCGTGGCGGCACGTGTTTTTCCGTGGATCTCGATCCCCGCTGGGTCATCAAGCTGATCAAACGCGGCGCCATGGCCGAAGTGGAGGCCTACAAGCGCCATGTTATCGATCAGGCGCTCACCATCATGAAGGCGCACGACAGCGTGCAGTGCATGTTCACCACGCCCAAGCTGCTGGAGGCGCTCTGCGAGAGGATCAACCTGCGCAAGGCGGGCATCAAGGGCATCTTCTGCGGCGGTACCGAGATGACGCCGCAATGGGTGCGGTTTGCGCATGAGGAACTCCTGGAAGGCGTTGCCTTCGCGCCCACGTACGGCAACACGCTGATGGGCCTCGCGGTGTCGCGCCCGGTGAAGGCCGAGGATGGCTGGGCGATTGTCTATTACCCGCCTTCGCCGCGGGCGATGGTGGAAGTTGTGAATCCTCAGAAGCCCACTGAGGTCGTCGGCTACGGGGAAACAGGCCGAGTGCGCCTGACTACTCTGACGCGCGAGTTCTTCGTGCCCCGCTTCCTGGAGCGCGATGAGGCCGAGCGCGACGTGCCTTACGAAAAATACCCCTGGGATGGCGTGCGGAACGTCCGCCCGTTCCAGAAGCTCGAAAAATCCGTGGTTGAGGGGGTGTATTAGTGCTGCACATTCCGATTCTTCGCCACGGGCGGGAGTACCGGTCGATCGACACCGCCCCCGCCGTGCATTTCCTCACTCGCGAACCCATTGCCGAGGTCTCGCAGGCCAATTTCGGCCTGATTCGCCGCGACCTGATGAAGCAGGAAGCGGCGCGCGAGACGCTGGCCCGCTTCAGCACCCGCGAATTGATCGAGCTGTGCGAGCGCGCCGGCGAGATCTTCCTGAACGGTACGCTTCCGCTCGGGGACGCGCAACAGTCGCCTCAGGATTATGTCGAGCAAACGTCGGCTACCACCGGCATGCCCTGGGTGCTGATCCGTCGCAACATGGCCAAGGTCCACGCCATGTTCACATCGATGGAGACAGTGCTGAACGGATTGACGCGCGGGCTTTCCATGGAGGTATTGGACCGGGGATATTCGATGGCCGGCTCGCCGATTTCGTTCTTCCCGCGCGGCGCCTCGATGGGTGTGGTGCTGCCTTCGAACTCGCCCGCCGTGCATTCGCTGTGGATTCCTGCGATCGCTTTGAAGACGCCGCTCGTGTTGAAACCCGGCTCGGCCGAACCGTGGACGCCGATTCGCATCATCCAGGCCTTTTTGCAGGCGGGCGCGCCGCCGGAGGCTTTCTGCTACTATCCCACGGACCATGGCGGCGCGAATGAAATCCTACGTTCCACCGGCCGTGGAATGCTGTTCGGCGATGTCGGTGCGGTGAAGCACTGGGCCACCGATCCGCGCATCGAGCTTCACGGCCCTGGCTACTCGAAGGTCGTGATCGGCGACGATTGCATCGACGACTGGGAGCGCTACATCGATTTGATCGCGCGCTCGATTGCCGACAATGGCGGGCGCTCCTGCATCAACGCCTCGGGCGTCTGGGTGACGCGCCACGCCGATAAGATCGCTGAAGCGCTGGCCGAGCGCCTGTCCACGATCCGCCCGCGCGCCGCGGACGATCCTGAAGCCGGCATTGCGCCGTTCGCCAACCCCGAAGTCGGCCGCCGCATCAGCGGCATGGTGGACGCGGGCCTTGCTGAGCCCGGCGCTCGCGATGTTTCGGCGCAATACCGCCCCGAGCGCTGCGTCGAGTGGCAGGGCTGCACCTACGTTCTGCCCACGATCGTGCGCTGCGACGCGCCGGAACACACGCTGGCGAACAAGGAGTATCTGTTCCCGTTCGCTTCCGTGCTCGAGGTGGCGGAGAGCGAGATCCCCGAGGTGCTGGGCCCCACGCTGGTGGTTACCGCGATTACGCGTAACCCGCTGTTGATCAACCGCTTGCTCGCTTCGCCGCATGTCGGCCGCCTGAATATCGGCGCCGTGCCGACCAACGTCATCAGTTGGGATCAGCCCCACGAAGGCAACCTCTTCGATCACTTGTACGCGCGGCGCGCGTTTCAGATGGTGGAGGAGCCGGCGCTGGCCGGGGCCGCGCAGTAACTCATGAAGATTCTGTCGCTTACAGCCGGGGCCGCGAACATGTATTGCGGCTCCTGTCTGCGCGACAATGCGCTGGCGGGCGAACTGCTCCGGCAGGGGCATGAGGTGACGCTCATGCCCGTGTACACACCCACAAAAACCGACGAAAACAACGCTTCCAAGGGCAAAAAAGTGCTCTTTGGAGGCATTTCCGTGTATCTTCAGCAGAACTCGGCGCTGTTCCGCCAGACACCCTGGCTGATTGACCGGCTGTGGGATGGCCGTTGGGCGCTGGAGGCCGCCGCGCGCCGCTCCATCGACGTGAACCCCAAGTTTCTGGGCGAGATGACCGTGTCGATGCTCGAAGGCCGCGATGGCCGGCTGGTGAAAGAGTTCCGCAAGTTTGAGAGCTGGCTGAAGGATCAGCCCCGGCCGGACATCATCAACCTGCCGAATGCGCTGCTGATTTCCATCGCTCCATCCATCAAGCGCGTCTACAACGGCCCGGTCACGGTGACGATGCAGGGCGAGGACCTGTTCCTCGATCAATTGCAGGAGCCATATCAGTCGCGGGCCCGCGAGCTGATTCGCGCCCACGCGCCTGCCGTGGATGGATTCATTTCGATCAGCGACTGGTACGCCGATCACATGGCCGCTTATCTCGGCCTGCCGCGCGAGCGGGTGCATGCCACGCCGCTGGGGGTGCGCGCGGACGACTTCACGCGCGCTCCGGAACGGCAGGACGGCGTCTTTCGCGTGGGTTATCTCGCACGTATCGCTCCCGAGAAAGGCCTGCATGTGCTGGCCGAAGCCTGGCGCGAATTCCGCAAGCAGTCCTCTGGCCCAGCGCGCCTGGAGGCCGCGGGCTATCTGGCCCCGGAACACCGCCCGTATCTCGATTCGATCGAAAAGCAGTTGAACGGCTGGGGGCTGGCCGGCGAATTTGCGTATCTCGGTGAACTGGGCAGGCCCGAAAAGCTACGGTTTCTCTCATCCCTCGACGCGTTTTGCGTGCCGCCGGTGTATGACGACCCGAAGGGATTGTATTTGCTGGAGGCGATGGCGAGCGGGGTGCCCGTGGTTGCGCCTGCGCGGGGCGCGCTGATTGAACACGTGGATGCGTGCGAAGGCGGTCTGCTGGTGGCGCCCGACGATGCGGGCGCGATTGCCGGGGCATTTTTGGAACTCGCCGAGAATCCCGTGCGCGCGCGTGCCCTCGGCGCGAGCGGCCATCTGGGAGTCGCCCGCCAGCGGTCGCTGCAGATGATGGCCCGCCGGACCCTGGCTGTGTACCAATCCATCATCGCCCCCTTGCAGACAGCCGCGCCCGCCTGATGTGCTGCAATAGGAGGTCGGACTTCCAACGCCGCCATGCTGCAAGTCGAAGAGATCCACAAGAGTTACCCCACGCCGGGAGGCGAGCTTGAGATCCTGCACGGGGTAACGTTTAAGCTGGACGAGGGCGAGTCGCTTGCCGTGATGGGCCCGAGCGGCTGCGGCAAATCCACTTTGCTGCAAATCCTGGGCGCGCTGGAGCCGCCTACCAGCGGCACAGTGACGCTCGACGGTGTGAACCCTTACTCGCTGCCCGAATCCGAGCAGGCGCTGTTCCGCAACACCCGCGTGGGTTTCGTGTTTCAGGACCATAGCCTGCTGCCGCAACTGACGGTGGAGGAGAACGTGCTGACGCCGCTACTGGTGGGGCCGCGAGATCCGGAAGCGCCCGCCCGCGCGCGCCGCCTGATTGAGGAAGTGGGTCTGGTCCACCGCCTGAAGCACCGGCCGGGCGAGCTTTCGGGCGGCGAGAAGCAACGCGTGGCGATCGCGCGGGCGTTGATCCGCCAGCCGAAGCTGCTGTTATGCGACGAGCCCACCGGCAACCTGGATCAGCAGTCGGCCGGCAACGTCGCGGACCTGCTCGACCGCTTGCAGCGGGAACGGCGCATGACGATCGTCCTGGTGACGCACAGCCAGGAACTGGCCGGGCGTTTCGGCCGGCGCGCCTCGCTCGCCGCGGGTGTGTTTGCCGAGAGCCGGAACGGGCAATGAACGGCCTGCTCTATTTGCGCAGGTCGCTCGCCTGGTTCGCGCGCACGAATCTGGCGATCGTGGCGGGCGCGGCTGTCGCCACCGCCGTGCTATGCGGCGCGCTGCTCACTGGCCACTCGGTGCGGACGAGCCTGCACACCATCGCGGTGGGCCGCCTGGGGGCGACCGAGCAGGCGTTGATTTCGCGCAACTTCTTCCGCGCCTCGCTGGCCGCTGAGTTTGAGGATCCGTTCCGGGCCGTTCCGTTGATTGCGCTTGAGGGGGCGGCGGTCCATCAGAGCTCGAACTCGCGCGCAAACCGGGTGGCAATTGTTGGCGTGGACGATGGCTTCTACAGTTTCCACGGCGCTCCGGCGCGCGCGCCACGCGGCCGCGGGCTGATGCTGAGCCCCGCGCTGGCGCGCGAGTTTGGCGCGACGGCCGGCGACACGGTGCTGCTGCGGCTCGAGGAGCCTTCCGACGTCCCGCGCGAGTTTCTGCAAGGGCGGCGCGATGAGGTCGCGCGCACCATCCGCTTCCAGGTGGAAGACCCCGTGGTTCCGCCAGTGCAGCCCGAGTTCTCACTGGCGCCCTCGCAGGGCGAACTGCGGGCGGTGTACGTGTCGCTCGAATTGCTTGGCCGCGAACTTAAGCAGGAAGGGCGCGCCAATACGATCCTGCTGGCGGGCGGTACGGCGCAGGAGGCCGCGCGGCGCCTGCACGAGCGATTCCAACTCGCTGACCTCGGCCTGAGCGTGCGCGAACTCGACGGGCGCGGGTATGCCCTGGAGCATCGCAGCACGTTGATTGACGACCGCACCGCGGAACGCGCGCTGAGCCTGGGACGTTCGCTCGGGCTGCTGCAGCGGCCCCTGCTGACCTATCTGGCCAACTCGATCCGGGCCGGCCGGCGCGCGATTCCCTATTCGCTTGTGACGGGCGCCGACGAGCGCACGCTGGCCGAGTTGAACGGGGACCGGCCGCTGGCCCAGGTCGAGGGAACGCCAGTGGTGCTCAACGAATGGGCCGCGGCGGACCTTGGCGTCCGCGTGGGCAGCGAGATCGAACTGGAGTACTTTCTGTGGGGCGGCACGGGCGAACTGGTGACCTCTTCGGCGAAGTTCACGCTGGCGGGGGTGGCGCCGCTGCGCGGCCTGGGCGCGGACCGTACGGTCGCGCCGGACTATCCCGGCATCACCGACCAGATGTCGCTGGGCAGCTGGGATCCGCCGTTTCCCGTCGATCTCAAAAGAATCCGCCCGAAAGACGAGGACTATTGGGACCGTTACCGGACAGCGCCCAAAGCCTGGATTCCGCTGGATGCCGCGCGCAAGATGTGGGCGACGCGCTACGGTTCGCTGACTTCGATTCGTTACGCCGAGCAGCCGGCCGAACTCGCCCATGCCCTGCGGGCCGAACTCGACCCGCTCGCCGGAGGCTTCACCCTGCTGGAGGCGCGCCGCCAGGCGGAGGAAAGCGCCCTCGGAGCCACCGATTTTGGCGAATATTTCCTCTATTTCAGCTTCTTTGTGATGATTTCGGCACTGTTTTTGATGGGCCTGTTCTTCCGGTTGAGCGTCGAGCAGCGCCAGCGGGAAGTGGGCTTGCTGCACGCGCTGGGCTTCAGCCAGCGGCAGGTGCGCGGGCTGCTGGCCCAGGAAGGCTTCGTGCTGGCAGCGGCGGGCACGGCGCTCGGCATCCCGCTGGGGCTGGCCTACGCCGCGCTGGTGCTGCACGGGTTACGGACGTGGTGGATCGGCGCGACCCGCACAACGCAGCTGGAGTTGGCGGTGGAGCCAAAGCTGCTCGGGCTGGGCGCAGCGGCGGGTCTGGGCATCGCTGTGCTCGCCGTGTGGTGGACGCTCCGCGGCTGGCGGGATCTGACGCCGCGCGGCCTGATGGCCGGCCCGGGGCGGGGCAGGCGCATCAGCGTGTGGGCGCCGGTGCTGTCGCTGGCGTGTGCCCTGGCGGTGCTCATCCCCGCGGCCGTGGGCGCAGTGCCGGCGGCGCTGGGCTTTTTCCTGGGCGGGGTGCTTCTGTTGACTTCGTTTGTGACCGGCGCGGCCTTGGTTTTGAGGCGCCCGTTCGTAAGCATTCCTCCTGAATCCGGCTGGAAACCGATGGCGGCTCTGGCGGCGCGCAATGCGGGCTGGCGGCCGGGGCGCAGCGTGCTGGCGTTGACGCTGATCGCCGCGGCCACGTTCCTGCTGGTTTCGCTGGAAGCGTTCCGGCATGGGGAGGAGCGTGATCCCAGCCGCCGCGATTCCGGCGCGGGCGGCTATACCCTCTATGGCGAATCGCAGGCACCCTTGATCACCGATCCCAACACGGCTGCAGGCCGCGAGGCGCTGAATCTCGATCCGCTGCCCGAGATGCGCTGGGCTCTGTTCCGATTGAAGCCGGGCGACGATGTATCCTGTCTGAACCTCTACCAGCCCAAGAATCCGCGCATTTTGGGTGCTCCGGCGGAATTCCTGCGCGAAGGGCGGTTCCGTTTCGCCGATTCACTGGGCGCCTCGCCGGAAACCGAGGCGAACCCCTGGCTCCTGTTGGAAGGGCAACAGGACCGTGGCATTGTGCCCGCCATCGCCGACGCACATTCCATGCAGTACGTCCTGCACAAAAAGCTCGGCGATGTGATCGAAATCGAGCGTGAAGGCGCCAGCCCGGTGCGTCTGCGGCTGGTGGCGGCGCTGCGGAGCAGCGTGTTTCAGAGCGAGCTGATCATCAGCGAGAAGGATTTCCTGCGGCTGTTTCCGGGCATTGAAGGCGCGCGCGTGTTCCTGATTGAAGGCGGCGCGGAGACGGCGGAAGATCTGGAGGACGTATTGAGCGACTATGCTTTTGCCGCCGAACGCACCGAAAAGCGGCTTGCCGAGTTCCACCGCGTGGACAACACCTACATTTCCACCTTCCAGGCGCTGGGGGCGCTGGGGCTGTTGCTGGGCACACTCGGCCTGGCCGCGGTGCTGTTGAGAAACGCGCTTGAGCGCAGAAGGGAACTGGGCCTGTTGCGTGCGGCGGGGTTTTCCCAGGGCGAGATTGGGAGGCTGCTGCTGCTCGAGAACGCGGCGCTCCTGTGTGCCGGATTGGTTGCGGGAACCGTTTGCGCACTGTTGGCGATTGGACCAGCGCTGGTGGAGAGGGGCTCGGCGTTGCCGCTACTTTCGATCGCGTTGATTGTACTGCTAGTCCTGGCCGGGGGATTGGCCGCTTCATTGGGTGCGGTGCGTGCCGCTCTTCACGCACCGCTCATGGAATCGTTGAGATCCGAATAGAGGCTACTGCCGGCCGCCGCCGCGAGCTCCGCCGCCCACCGAGCCGCGCGCGCCGCCGGCCGCCGCGCCTGAAGAGGCGCCGGCCGCCGGACCGCCTCCGCCGCTGATCACGCCGCCGCCGCTATAGCCGCCGCCGGATGCGCCGCCGAAGCCTCCAGAGGGTCCCGTCCGGATCGAGCCCATGGACGAAGAGCCGCTGCGCTGCATGCCGCCAATACCCGCTGGAGCTTGTCCGCTCCAGCGCCCGCTGCTCGCGGTGGGGGTATTGCCCCCGCGGAATGGCGAAGGATTGCGTACACCGTAGCCGTAGTAGTTCCAAGGGTTCGCATAGAAGCGATAGGCCTGATAGGGGTTGAAGAACGCCCAGCCGAACGGGCTGAACACGTTCGCGCCCCAAGGCACGTAGGTCATGGTGCCGAAGAAGGGGTTGAAGAACCAGTTGCCAAGCATCGTGCCCGTCATGCCCGCGGTGCGTCCGGGCGCCGAACGCGCGGCCGACAGGTTCGCCATGGCGATGTATTCCGAGCGGCGCTTGGCCCACCGGTAGAGAGCATCGGTGTCGTTCGGATCGAACCGGTTTACCGCCCAGCCGCCGGCCGATGCCACCAGTTCGCGGTTGCTCTTGACCAGATAGATTTCGTCGTTGATCGCTACCATGGCTTCGCCGCCATCGTAAACACGCACCCGCGGCGCGGGCGAAATATCGATCAGATACACGCCATTCTTCTTCACCCGCACTACCTGGTTGACCGCCCGGAAGGTCAGCTGGTTCTCATCCAGAAGTTCGGTGACTTCCACAAGCGCCGAGCCTTCGAGAAGGTCGATCGACACATTGTCGGTGTTATTGTCGAGCAGCCGAAACGAGCTGTATTCGCTGACCCGGAGGAACGAGCCCGGAGTGAGCAGCACTTCGGCGCGCCCTTCGGAGGTTTTCAGCAGGCCATCCTTGGGGATGGTGGTGAAGCCGTTCGGGTTGTGCTCCACCATCTTTCCATCGACATAGACTTCGCCGTCGGCGACGTTAATCAAGCCGGCCTTGGCCGAGATGGCCAACTGCCCATAGGTGGGCACAGCCAGCAACAGGGCGATGGCGAGCAGGAACAGCAGTGAGCGGTTGACGTTCATGCGTTTGCCTTTCCGACCCATCATGGTCTTCCTTGTTGACGCATGTCAACCGGCCGCCGTTTCGAAAAATCAATGATTTATCTCACTCACCAGTCGCGATGGGCAGCAGAACGGTGTTGGACGTCCGGCCCTGAATCCGCACCTGGACCCGCAGATTCCGGCCTTCGGAATCGGGCGACGGCGCCACTGAACCCAGCACGAACCGGAGCAGGTTGCGGCCCACCCGGTTCGGTTGCGCTCCGACCCAGAGGTGGGGCTGCGGTTCGCCTTCGATGAGCAACTCCACGGGATGCGTGAGAGGAAGCGGCGGATGCTCCGGCGTGTAGAAACCGTCGAGCCAGTGGGGGTTCGTGCGGCCGAAGCCGGTGCCGGTGAGCAGCAGCGTCTCGCCCCGCTTGGCGGGATGCTCCACGGTGACGGGTTTACCGTCGGCGTGATAGATCTCCGCGTAGGGCAGTTCCTGTTGGGGCTGGGTGAATAGCCCCGGCGCCACCGTGGCGACTTGGAAATCGGCCGTCACTGAGGGCTGATCCGGCTGGCGGACGGTGAGCTTATGTTCGCCCGGAGGCACGGTGGAGGGGAGTTGGGCCACGATTTCTTCCGAGGAAACGTGCAGCAAAGGCAGCAGTTTGTCGCCCACATGCACGGTCACGCCCAACAGCGTCTGCTTCAGCGGACTGGTGTAACCGGACTCGAAATGCGAGGCGAGGTGGCGCCCGCGGATGGCGATCAGCGAGCCTGGCGCGACTACCGCGTCGGGCGTTTCGCCGGCCGCGTTCTGCACGGCGCCCTCGGGCAGCGCGGGAACGCGGTCAAAGCGGGCGGCGATGGTAGCAGGGCGGTTCATGGTCACGTTACCCGTGGGCAGAGTGCCGGATAGCGCGCCATCCCACCGGCGGAACTTGAAGCCCGGGTTGCCCTCGACATTCACTTGGACGCGAACACCCGCCGTGAAAAAGCCTCCCGGACCGGCGGTTGGATTGAGTGTGTACTTCGCGCCCTCCTCGGGGTCGGAGAGCAGCGTCAGCCGGTGATAGTGCTGATACCGCGCTGTGAGGGTATCCGCATTCTGGGTGAAGGAGTAGGCCCGCTCCGGGCTCTCGGTGTCATCCCAGCCGCTGAATTCGATGCGAGTGTCCTCCGAGAAAGAGCGTTCCGGTTGGGCGGCGATTGTGATCTCCGTACCGGCGGGCCGGTCGATGACGCAAGGCGTGGTGCACTGTTCGCCGTTCACGCTGAGCGCGAGTTGCGCGGGCTCGCTGCGCAGCGTGAGCTGGCCGAGCAGTTCGTACTCCGCAATCAAACGAAGCCCCTTATCGGCCGCCTCCAGAGGCACAACAAGATCCTGTTCCGCCGTTCCCGCGTTGGACCAGCCGACGAAGCGCCAGCGGCGGCCCTTCGAATCGGTCTGCTCCAGCGGCGCGGCGAACTTGTGGGTATGTCCGACGCCCCATTCGAAGTTGTATCCGGGCCAGTTCTCCCGGCCGTCGATCTGCAGCTTGAGATTGACGGGCGAGGTGACAAACGAGACGCGCGCCCCGCGCACGAAATGCGCGGTCAACGTGTGGGGGCGGTATTCCGAAGGTACCTGGAAGACCGTATTCTGCCCGCTTGGCTCGCCATTGCCGAGATCCCAGTGGTCGAACACCCAGATATTGCCCATCGAATCCTGTTGTGAAGGGGGGGCTGCCAGGACGTGTTCAGTGCCTGGAATCCAGTCGAGTTCACCATTGCACAGCGGGATGTGGCGGCAAAGCCGGGCCGGGTCCACAACGGGTGTAAAGGGCGGGGGCGGGTTTCCGGGATTCGGTGAAGGCCCGAGCCACGGCGGCCAAAGCGGTGGAGTCCCGACAGGCAGGCAATCCTGATCGTGACGTTTCGTGGGCAGATAATTCCGGTCGATCACAAGCTGCAAGCCGCGGACCGGCGCGGTCTCAAAGTAGATGCGGCGGGCCTCCGAGAAGTAAGCCCGGATGGTCATAGGCCGGCTGATCACGATCGAGGAAGTGAATGGCCCGCCGGGACCCGGCGGCAACTCCCAGCGCTCAAAGGCGTAGCCGGGGTAGGCTACGGCATTGAGGTTCACGCTCGTACCTTCATTCACCCAGGCGTAGGCGCTGGTCGTCAAACAGCCGCATACGGATGTGTCCAGAAATCCGGCAGGGCTCGGCCTTAGGCCCGAACCGCTGAAATTCTCCTGCTCGCCGTTGCATTCGCCGAGGAATTGCGGCACGGTCTCGTGATTGATGTAGAAGAACACTCCATGCTGCTTGATGAAGTTGGCGCGGTAGAACGTGATATTGCGGCTGGCGGTGATGCGGATGACCGATGAGCCGGCCTGATCGAGCAGTCCGGTGCTCTCCTGCCAGCCTACAAAGCGGAAGCGCGTATGGAACGTGGGGTCGTACTGGTTCGGGTCCACTGTCTGGCCGTCGGACAGATTCTCGCGAATGTATTCATTGCGGATCTCGAGCGTGTGCTGGCTGCCCTCGGGCCAGGTGAAGAGAGCCGAAGTCTGATAGGGCTGCCCGTCCACCCAAAAGGTCGCGCCGGGGACACTGGTTTCCACGCGCAGGGCCACACTGGTGAAGTTCTGCTGAGCGTTCAGGGGAAGGGCCACGGCGGCCAGCAGGGCGATGGTGGTCAGGGCGAGTCGATGGAGTTTAGGCATAGACACTCTCACGTCTTCCATCTGTTCGGCTGGATGCCAGGCAGGCAGTATGGGGTAAACGCCTTAGGGCCTGGATGAGAGCGCGGGAGTACGCGAACTGTCAGCCGGCGGCGATTCCGCGACGGCGTGGGGCGGCAGCGCGAGGAGGTTTGCGCGCAGCCGTTCCGAGCAGGCGTTTGGCCGCACGCACAAGTTGCTGCACCTCATTGGCGCTCTTCATGATCACGACATTGGCACCAGTGCTGGCTTCGGTCAGTCCCAGCGCCTCCACGAAGCCCGAGATCAGAATGATGGGCGTGGAAACAGAGGCGCCGCGCACCTGCTGGATCAGTTCCATGCCGGTCATGGCCGGCATCCTGAAGTCCGTCACAAGCAAGTCAAACGGGTTCCCCGCTTCGAGCGCCTCCTTGAACAGCTTAAGCGCTGTCGCGGGGCATTCGGCGCCCGTGGTTTCGTAGCCGAGTTCTTCAAGGACCGCCCGCCTTGCGGCGAGTCCGGCGCGGTTGTCATCCACCAGGAGGACGCGGGTTGAAGGGGCCTGCTGGGCTTTACGTTCAGCCATTGTGCGAAGGCTGAAGGTAGCAGAGCCTGAAACAGACTGTCAACGAATCCGTATCGCGTTCATCGCAGGCGAGATTTTTTGCTTGACATCCGGGCGTAGGCCGCGCTACTCCACTTCGCGGGGCGCCTGATAGCCGTTCTTGGCAATAATCTGGTACTTAATGTTCTTCCCCTTTTCATCGGTGATGCGCAAGGGATCACCTGTTTGGGGGTTCACCAGATCGACCTTGATCTTACGGAACTTGCCGTCGCGGGCCGTGTTCGTGGGACTGTACGCCAGCGTATACGTATTCCGGAGCGCCTGGCTCAACTGCGCGAAAATGCCTGGGTATTCTCCGAAAAATCTGGGAAACCAGGCTTGGCCGCCCGTTTCCCTGGCGAACGTGCGCAGCATGTTGTCGGCCTGAAGAAATTCAAGGCGGTCGATGCCGCCCATGGCCATGCGGGAATCCAGCCACTCGCGCATGGCCTGCAGAGTGCCGAGCGAATAGATCGGCACGCTGGCCGTCTGCAGCTTGCGGCGGGTCTCATCGTAGGTCAGCCGCGAGAACGTGTCGATGCCCGAACCGATGTAGAAGATCGCCTTGCGGCCTTCGATCGCGCTCATCCGGTCGGCCACGTCCACGAGCGTGTCGAACATGTTCGATTCGGAAAAGCCCGGAATACGCAGGCGGGCCAGGGCCTCATGGGTGTCCTGCCGGTTGCTGGAGAAGTCCGACAGGATCTCCGGGCGCAAGTCGAAAGCGACCACCGCGACCGAGTCCTCCGGCTGCAGTGTTTCCAGGAAGCCGTAGCAGGCCTGCAGGGTGTCCTGCCAGCCCCACGACCAGTACTGCTGGTAGCGGGCGGAGAATTCGATCACCATGGCGATGGTCATCGGCGACTCCCCGGTGGCGTAGCCGTTCACGCGCTGCGGCACGCCGTCTTCAAGAATGCGGAAATTGCCTGGAGGAATGCCGGGAATGAAGCGGCCTCGGTTGTCCAGCACCGCCACATCGACATTCACTGTCATGGCGTCGCTCGTAAAGGTGGGGCCGATCCCCTCCTCGGCCTCCTCGGCCGCTTTTTTCAGTTTCGAGGGGATCTTTTCCTGCTCCACTGGCTTGGGCGGCAGGGCGCCCGGCCCTTCGGTGGACTTCACGCGCGGACGGGCGACGGTGTCGCCGGTCTCCTTTTTGGGTCCTTGTTGGGCAAAGACGAATCCGCCCACCACCAGCAGGATGGCGAGCAGCAAACGTACAGGCTGGTTGAGATTTCGCATCACGATCCCTTTCATCACCAGTATCCCCTCACTCTACTACTACTGACGACGCGAAGCGGCGGGAAGTTGCGAAACTGTGTCAGTTTACCCAGCGGTCGGGCGGGTTGCCGCCGTGCTTACGGAGGTACACCTGGAACTTCTTTTTGGCGCGTCGGAGCTTCCAATCCTTGTACTGCTGGCGCAACGACTCCACTACGCCGGGTCCGCGGGAACGGGTGGGGGACCGCGCGCCGGCCGCCATCGCCCGCGAACGCAGCGCAAACCAGCCCACCACAAATCCGCCGAGATGCGCGACATGGCTGACCCCGCTGCCGGAAGCGCCCACGGAACTCAGAAACGCGATCGCTCCGATGATCATGACGAAATACTTCGCTTTCATCGGGAAGATGAACATGAACAGGATGGTGGCCTCGGGGAACAACACGCCGAAAGCCAGCAGCAGCCCGTAAATGGCTCCGGAGGCGCCGATGGTGCGCGTGTCCAGACTGCCAAACAGCAGGTTTGCCACCACCACGCACAGCGCCGCGCCCACGCCGCAGATGAAGTAGTAGCGGAGGAAGCGCCGCGTGCCCCACGTGGCCTCCAGCGTGGAGCCGAAGAGGTACAGCGCCAGCATGTTGAACAGAATGTGCGTGAATCCGCTCGGGTCGTGCAGAAACAGGTAGCTGAACGGCTGCCATAGTGCGAACTTGGTCAGCACGTCGCGCGGCACCAGCATGAACGGCTCGAAGAATCCGTAAGCGCCGCTGCGGACCATGACGAAACTCAGCAGGAACAGCGCCGTGTTGGCGATCAGCAGGATTTTCACGCCCTGGCCGGCGCTGGGCAGAGTAGGCGGTGCGTAGCTGCGTCCGGGGAATCCCATGATGGAGGCGAAGAGTTCCCTTTCACCATATCACCCCGCTTCCGGCCAGCGCGCGAACGCCCTTTGCTACACTTTCGGAAAGTATGTCTGATCAAGCCGTGTTCGCGCCTCCGCCTGAATTCGCCGCTTCCGCCCACGTGGGCAGCCTCGAGGCGTACCAGGACCTGTACCGACGAGCTGAAGAAAATCCGGAACAATTCTGGAGTGAATTAGCCGAAAAAGAGATCCTGTGGTACGAAAAATGGTCGCACGCTTTTGAATGGCATCCGCCGTTCGTAAAGTGGTTCGTGGATGGGAAAACGAATGCCAGCGCCAACTGCCTGGACCGCCACGTCGAGGCGGGCAAGGGCGATAAGGTGGCGCTGCTGTGGGAAGGCGAGCCGGGCGACACGCGCCGCATCACGTACGCGGAGATGCTGGCCGAGGTCTGCCGCTTCGCCAACGGCTTGAAACAACTAGGCCTCCAGCCGGGCGACCGTGCCGTGATCTACATGCCCATGGTGCCCGAGGCCGTGGTGGCCATGCTGGGCTGCGCCCGGATCGGCGTCACGCATAGCGTGGTGTTCGGCGGCTTTTCGGCCGAGGCGCTCAAAGCCCGCATCCAGGATCTCGAAGCGCAAATCGTCATCACCGCCGATGGGGGCTGGCGCCGCGGCAAAGAAGTGAAGCTGAAACCCGCCGTGGACGAGGCGCTCGCCGACTGCCCCACGGTCCGGCACTCCGTCGTGTACCAGCGCACCAACTCCGCTCTCCCCATGCAGGAAGGCCGCGATATCTGGTGGCACGATTTCATCAAGGATCAGCCGGCCGAGTGTCCTCCGGAAAAGCTCGATTCCGAGCACCCGCTGTTCGTTCTCTACACCTCCGGCACCACCGGCAAGCCCAAGGGCATTCTGCACACCACGGGCGGCTACCTGCTGCACGCGCGATTGACCATGAAATGGGTCTTCGACTTGAAGGACGACGACATCTACTGGTGCTCGGCCGATATCGGCTGGGTCACCGGCCACACGTACATCGTTTATGGGCCGATGTCGGCCGGCGCCACACAGATCATGTACGAGGGCGCGCCCGACCATCCCGGCTGGGATCGCTGGTGGGCCATCGCCGCGAACTACAAGGCCACCATCTTCTACACCTCGCCCACCGCCGTCCGCGCCATTATCAAACAGGGCGACGCACTGCCGGCGAAGCACGACCTGTCGAGCCTGCGCCTGCTCGGGTCGGTGGGCGAACCGATCAATCCGGCGGCGTGGGAGTGGTACCACCGCGTCATCGGCGGGGGGCGCTGCCCCATTGTGGACACCTGGTGGCAGACTGAAACGGGCGGCATCCTCATCGCGCCCATGCCCGGCGCCGTGCCGCTGAAGCCCGGCTCCGGCACCCTGCCCATGCCGGGCGTCCTGGCCGAGGTGGTTGATTTCGACGGCAACCCGGTCGGCGTGGATCAGGAGGGCTTCCTGATTATCAAGCGCCCCTGGCCCAGCATGATCCGCAACATCTGGGGCGATCCGCAGCGCTTCGAACAGCAGTATTTCAGCCGCATTCCGGGTATTTACTTCACCGGCGATGCCGCGCGCCGCGACGCCGAGGGCTACTTCTGGATTCTCGGACGCGTGGACGACGTGATGAACGTCAGCGGCCACCGTCTCTCGACCATGGAAGTCGAAAGCGCCCTCGTACGCCACCGCGCGGTGGCCGAAGCCGCTGTGGTCGGCAAGCCCGACGAGATCACCGGGCAGGCCGTGTGCTGCTTCGTCACCCTCAAGGAAGGGAACTGGAACCACGACACGCTCGGCCAGGAACTCCGTCAGTGGGTGGCGCACGAGATCGGCTCCTTCGCGCGGCCCGCCGAGATTCGTTTCGCCGAGGCGTTGCCCAAGACTCGCAGCGGCAAGATCATGCGCCGCCTGCTGCGCGAAATCGTCACCTCGCATACCGTCTCGGGCGACGTCACTACGCTTGAAGACCTGGGCGTGGTCCAGCGGCTCGCCGCGCAACACGACGACGACTGACCGCGAATTCCGCGCAAATTCCGCTGGCCACGGACGCCTTTTCATGTCATGATTTGACATGCCCCGGTATTGGCCCATCAAGGAGTATCCCGACGCCGATCGCGTCCGCATTCTCGAGCGGATTCTGGACCTGCGCGCCGCCCTGGATGAAAAAGTCGCGCTGGCCCGCCCCGATTCGCTGCTGCTCGCCACTTGGAATATCCGCGATTTCGATTCCAATAAATTCGGCCAGGGCCCCCGCCTGCCCGAGTCCTTCCACTATCTCGCGGAAATCATTGCCCGCTTCGATCTGGTTGCGATCCAGGAGGTGAACCGGGACCTCGCGCCGCTGCGCCGGCTGCTCCACCTGCTGGGCGAGGATTGGGACTACATCGTCACCGCCGTTACTGAAGGCGTCTCCGGCGGGGAAGAGCGCATGGCATTTCTTTTCAACACGAAACGCGTCCGCTTCACGAACCTCGCCGGCCAGGTGGTGCTGCCCCGCACCCGGCTTGTCTCCTCCCCCGGCATGACCGGCGACGGCCTTCAGTTCGCCCGCGCACCCTATCTGGCCAGTTTCCAGGCCGGCTGGTTCAAATTCAATCTTTCCGCGGTTCACATCTATTTTGGCAAGGATTCCGGCGATCAATTAGAGCGCCGCATTCAGGAAATCCGAAGAATCGCTGGTCATTTCAAGGAATTACAGGGGAAAGAACCTGCTGATTACATCCTGCTCGGAGACTTCAACATTGTCAGTCCGCAGCACCGCACCATGGAGGCGCTGAAGGACAACGGCTTCGAAATACCCGCCGCGCTGCAGGGTTTCCGCACAAATCTCGGGAAAAACAAATACTACGACCAGATCGCCTTCCGCCAGCACGACCGCCGCCTCGAGTTCGGCTCGGCGGGTGTCTTCGATTTCCGCGATGGCGTCTTCCGCGAAGCGGACTTCGGGGCTTATTACGACCGTATGCCCCCTCACCTGCGCGACTTCCATGTGCGCGGCGCCAGGAAAGGCCAGCCGCGCACCGAAGCCGAAAAACGCGCCTATTACAACCGCGAATGGATCACCTGGCAGATGTCGGACCACCTGCTGCTGTGGGTGGAACTCAAAGTCGATTTCACAAACGACTACCTGAACAGTCTCCGGCCCGGCGAGACGCCCCTGGCTGGCTAAGTTGCTAACCGATCAGGCTGCGTATCGTCTGGATCAATAGATCCGGTTGCTCGCCGGGCGCGACAAAAGTGTCCGCACGCACCTCGGCACTGGGCTCCGCGAGAGCGGCTACGGGAACATGCGGCAGTTCCTCACGGAAGAACTCCACGGTTTCGGCGGGCGCATATCCCGGTAATTCCAGCGTGGACAGAATCAGGTCCACCGCCCGCCTCCGCGTGGCCTTCAGCGCCTCTGCGCCGGTGGACGCCAGGATGATGTCATAGCCGGCGGAACGCAGCAGTTCATCCAGATCGGCGCGCTGCCGCCCCGCGGCCGCCACAAGCAGAATGCAGCGCGGACGCAGAGGATGATCAAGCACCTCCCGGACCTTGTGCGCCAGTGCATCCGGGCGATACGGCTTGGGAAGATAGTTTAGCCCGGCATCCAGCGCGCCCTCGTGGACGATCGCGTTTTCGGTATATCCCGAGACGAATAGCACCTTCATCCGGGGCCGTAGCGGCGCCAGCCGCCGCGCCACTTCGCGGCCGCTCAACCGGGGCAGCACGACATCTGTTATCAACAGGTCGATCTCTCCGGCTGAGGCAGCGGCGGCCAGCGCCGCCCGGCCGTCCTCGGCTTCAAGAACTGTGTAGCCCAGGCCCTCCAAGACAACGCGGGTGAACTCGCGGACCCGCTCGTCGTCCTCCACCAGCAGGATCGTTTCCTGGCCGGCCTGAGCGCCAGCAGAGCCTTCGGTCAAAGCGGTGGCTGTGGACTCCCCGGCCGGCTCCACGGCAGGCAAATACACCTTCATCGAGGTTCCGGCGCCCGTCTCGCTATACACAGCGATGTGGCCGCCGCTCTGCTTGATTATGCCGTAGGCCATGGGCAAACCAAGCCCTGTGCCCCGCCCGCGCTCCTTGGTCGTGAAGAACGGCTCGAAGACCCGCGCCACGGTGGCCGCGTCCATGCCATGGCCGGAGTCCGTCACTGACAGAAGCACATGTGGACCGGCCTGCGCGTCCGGGTGCGTCGAAACGTAGCTCTGGTCCAGAGTCACATTCGCGGTTTCGATCACAATCCGGCCGCCGCGCCCCTCCATCGCGTCCCGGGCGTTCAGTACGAGGTTGAGCAGCACCTGTTCGATCTGCGCCGCGTCGGCGCGGACGGCCTGAAGACTGCCGGCATGCTGCACCACCAACTCGACCTGCTCCGGCACGGCGCGCTTCAACATCGGCTGGATATTGGCCACCACCTGGTTCAAATCGATGACTTCCGGCTGCAGAACCTGGCGGCGGCTGAAAGCGAGAAGTTGCTGCGTCAACTGCGCCGCGCGCGCGCCCGCCTGCTCGATCGCCTCGAACATCCCCGCATATTCGGTCTCCTGGGCCCTGACTCTGCCCATCGAGGCGTAGCCATTGATCACCGTCAGGAAATTGTTGAAATCGTGCGCGATGCCGCCGGCCAGCTCGCCCACCGCCTCCATCTTCTGCGCCTGCCGCAACTGCTCTTCCAGGCCGCGCTGGCGCGTGATGTCAATCGCCACCGACAGGCGCGTCGGCCTCCCTTGGAACGACATCGGGTGAGACCACCCCTGGATCACGATGGGCTTGCCGTTCTTCCGCTGGTGCAGCCATATGCCCGATCGCGGCCCCGGCTGCCGGTTCGTGATCAGCCGCGTCCGCGCCAGTTCCAGTTCATCCGGATGTACCAGGTCAAACACCGTCAGCCGCAAGAACTCCTCTCGCGTGTACCCGTAATTCGTCAGCGCGGCCTCATTCACGGCGAGCATCTGATAGGTCTCGTCGTCGTACATCCACATCTGCTGGGGATTCTCGTCGAACACCAGCCGGTAACGCTGCTCACTCTCCCGTAGCTTGTCCTCAGCCTCCTGCTGTTCCGTGATGTTACGCGCGATCGCGAAGCCCACATTATCTTCGTCCGACCAGGCGGACGACCATTCCAAATGAACAATCTGGCCGTCCCTATGCCGCAGCCGGTTCCGGAAGCTTGCCTGGGGGCGGCCGCTCGCTACCTCCCGCAGAGCCGCACTGCTTGCTTCGCGGTCCTCTTCGACGATCAAGTCGAGGATGGACAGGCCGCGAAACTCCTCCGTCTCGTAGCCGAGAATTCGCTTCGCGGCCTGATTCACGGTTTGATAGCGGCCGTCCAGCGTCCACGTGCAGATCAGATCCTGCGATTCATCGGCGATGCGCCGAAGCCGCTCCAGCGCCTGGCGCAACTCCTCCTCCACGCGACGAAGCCGGTCGCGCTCCACGCGCTGCGCCGTCACGTCCCGGTAATAAACGCAGAGCTCCTCGCCCGACATGAACGCGTCCACTTGAAACCAGGTCACCAGCGGGGCGAAGTATTCCTCGAACTGCTCGGGCTCGCCCGTTGCAAATACCCGCTCATATACCCTCTGGAACCGGCTGTCTATGGCCTCGGGAAAACACTCCCACACCACCCGGCCCAGCAGGCTCTCCGGCGTATGATTCAGCAAAGCCGCGCCGCGCTGATTCACGTAGGTGAACCGCCACCCCCGGTCCAGCAGGAATACGCCATCCGGAGTGGACTCCAGCAACTGCCGCAAACGCGGTGCCGTGGTGGTCAGCGAACCGGCCGACAAAAGCGCCGCCACCTCCAGCAAATCCGTGGCGTCCTCGTGACGCGCCGCAACCAGCGTCAGCGCGGCGGCCCCGGGTATGGGAATGCGCAGCAAAGGCTCGTGCGCGCTCCAGGGGTGCGGTGTGGCCGAGCCTGCGAGCCGCCACTCCGGCTCCGCGACCGCCGCGATCAGCCATTCGCCGGACTGCCCGTCCCGGTACGTCAACCAGGAAACTCCCGCGAAACCGCGTGTCAGCCGCGCCGCCAGCGACGCCGCTTGCGCGCACACGCCCAGCAGGGAGGCTTCATCCCATGCCGGAATGGAGGGCGGAGGGGGCATCGACAGTTTTCATCAACATACTACGTTTTGCCCCGAAGATGTTTTATTACTCGCGAATGTCCAGCGCACGAATCGACATTGCGCGGCCCGAGGCCTCGTTCACCGTGACAATCGCCCCGTGCAATTCCACGCCGCCTTTCGCCGCTTCAAACCGCATTGGCAGCTGCGTGAGGAAGCGCTGAACGATCATTTTCTTTTCCACGCCGATCACTGAATCGTACGGGCCCGTCATCCCGCTGTCGGTTTGATACGCCGTTCCGCCGGGCAGGACGCGCGCGTCAGCCGTCGGAATGTGCGTGTGCGTGCCGATCAGCGCGGAAATACGCCCGTCCAAATGCCAGCCCAGTGCCATTTTTTCGCTGGTCACTTCGGCATGGAAGTCCACGAAAATAACTTTGATTTCCGGGGGCAGCGACGCGAGCAGCGCGTCAGCCATGCGGAACGGGCATTCCAGAGGAGGCAGATGCACGCGTCCCTGAAGATTGATCACCGCGTAGGGGACGCCATTCCGCGCCGTGCCTTGATACAGTCCCGTGCCCGGCAGTTCCGCCGCGTAATTCGCCGGACGCAGCAGACGCGGCTGGCGCGCGAAATGGTCGTAGATCTCGCGCTTGTCCCAGACGTGATTGCCCGTGGTGATCACATCCAGCCCCAGGCTGAAGAGCTCTTCCGCGATCGGCGGCGTAATGCCGAAACCGCCTGCCGCGTTCTCGCCGTTCGCAATCGCCAGATCGATCTTCTCTTCGGTGATCAGCCGTTGTAGATGGGCGGCGACAATCCGCCTCCCGCCCGATGCGTAAATATCGCCAATGAAAAGAATGTTCATCAAAGCTAAGAGCGCGTTGTCGCGCCGGAAAGGGGTTGGAGCGCCCCGCGGGGCCGTGCCAGCCTCTGAATCGACCCCGAACAAACACGGGGGGAGTCCACCGAGCGCCTTCAGGCTTCTCCTCGCGGAGCATGCTCACCAGCGCTTCATGCGAGTCAGACTCCGGATTCAATGATATCGGATCAATTTTTGAGACCAGTCACTTGCTTTGCAGCAGCGCTCCATGCATGTCAGGATAGCGTATCTGCGCCCGTCGCAGACTCCTCGCGCCGGCGCGCCGGCGGCGAACCAATCTCTGGCCAAGAGCCCGGCTGCGCCCGCCTGCTAATTGCTCCCCAGGCAGTCCGAGATGTCGCGCTCCGTCACGCTGCCCGCCTTGATGATGCGCCAGTAGGGTTCCGTGATGTCGACAGTCGTGGACCCCAGTCCAACGCAATGGCCGCCGTCGAGCACCAGGTCCACGCGCCCGTCCATCGTGCCGAATACCTCGATGCCCGTCGTGCATGTTGGCTGTCCACTGACGTTTGCCGACGTCGCGATCAATGGTTGCCCCAGCCAATCGATCAGCGCCTGCGCCACGCGCGACCGGGATTGCCGCAAAGCCAGCCGTCCCGTGTTGCCCGTCACCTTCAGCGGAATCTTCGCCGACGCGGGCACGATGATCGACAAAGGCCCCGGCCAGAAATGGCGCGCAAGCAAATAAAACCGCGCCGGCAACTCCGTCACCAGATCCTCGGCCATCAGAAAATCGCTCACCAGCAGCGGCAGCGACCGGTGCTGGTCGCGGCCCTTGGCTGCGAACACCCGTCCAACGGCATGCAGGTTGAATGGATCGGCGACCAGCGTGTACAGTGCGTCGGTGGGAATGGCCAGCACTTCGCCGCGCCGGATAGCGATGGCGGCCCGCTCGATCGCTTCCACGCTGGGCTGTTCGGGGTCTATTTCGATTAAGTCAGTGGCCACGGTAAGGGTAAGAAACTTCTCAGCTTATCGCGGCCCGATGGCCCCGGCAACTTCAATCGCCATCTGGTAGCGGCCGAAAGGCGCGCTCAACTGCACGCCCTCCACCAGCGGGCGTACCTGCCGCACCATTTCCTGGGCGATGGCCACGCCCTCGGCGCGCGCCCGTTCGGGGTCCGCGGCGGCACGCATCCGCTCCAGGTAATGCTCCGGCACGGGGACGCGCAGCTCGTTCACCATGAATTCGGCGTTGCGGTAGCTGGTGAGCGGCCAGATGCCCGCGATCACCGGCACGCGGAATGCGCGAATCGCCTCCAGGAATTTTTCGAGCAGGCCGAGATCGAAAACCGGTTGGGTCACGATGTATTCCGCCCCGGCCTCCACCTTCCAGCGCGTGCGCTTGATCTCCTCGTCCATGTTCAGCGCGCCCGGGTTCGCACCCACGCCGAGCAGCAGCGCGGTCTGCGAGCCGATGGGATTACCGCCGATGTCGAGCCCATGGTTCAGGTTGTTGACGATATTTGCCAGCCCGATGGCGTCCACATCGAATACCGCCGTGGCATCGGGATAGGCGCCCATCCGCGGCGGATCGCCCGTAATGCAGATGAGGTTGCGGATGCCCGCCGCGTGCGCGCCGAGCAGTTCGCTTTGAATGCTGAGAATATTGCGGTCGCGGCAGCAGAAATGGAGGACGCTTTCGATGCCCGCTTCGCGCTCGATCAACTGGCAGGTGACCTGCGCGCTGAGCCGGGCCGAGGCGCGCGGTCCATCGGGCACATTGATCGCATCAATGCCGTGCTGCTTGCACAGCCGCGCGCCGGCGATTTCCTTGGCTGGATCCACGCCCCGCGGCGGCAGGATTTCGACGAACGCGACAAACTGTCCGGCGGCGATCTTGGCACCCAGCGAGGACTTGTCCGCCACCGCGACCTTTTCCATCGCCTGGGCGCGCGCCTTCGGCTCTTCCACCGTCGCCTGCAGCGAGCGGTGGCCGGGTTGCAGACTGCGCGCTTCGCTGCGGATGCTGCGGATGTGGTCGGGGGTGGTGCCGCAGCAGCCGCCCACGATGCGGACGCCCGCCCACAGCATGCGGCGCGCATATTGCGCCACGTATTCTGGGCTGCTCAGGTAAATGTTGCGGCCTTCGACGCGCGTCGGATTGCCCGCGTTCGGCAGCGCGCTGAGCGGTTTCTTGGTGAGCGTGAGCATGCGCTCCACGGCCTCAAGCATCGCCTTGGGGCCCACGGAGCAGTTCAAGCCGATCACGTCGGCGGGCGATTCGTCCAGAAACCGGGTGAAATTTTCGAGTTCGGTGCCGTCCAGCAGGCGGCCGTCATCGCCGATGGTCATCTGCGCGATCAGCACCATTTCCGGGCCCGCGGCTGCGCGCGCCGCCGCCAGCGCCTCGCGCAGTTCGCTCACCGACCCGAAGGTTTCCAGCAGCAGCAGATCCACGCCCGCCTCGACGAGCGTCGAAGCCTGTTCCGCGAAATGCGCCCGCGCTTCGGCGAAGGAGGTCGGACCCAGGGGTTCGATGCGCAGGCCCAGGGGCCCGAGGCAGCCGGCGACGAACACGCCGGACTTTTCGCCGATCGCCTCGCGCGCGATCCTCGCGCCCGCGCGGTTGATTTCCGCGAGTTTGCCCGCGAGGCCGAACGACTCCAGCCGCGGCCGGTTCGCGCCATAGGTGTTGGTTTCGATGATCTCGGCGCCGGCCTTGACGTATTCCTCGTGGATCTCGCGCACCAGATCGGGCTGCGAGAGGTTCAGTTCGTCGAAACAGCGGTTGATGAACACGCCGCGCCCGTAGAGCATCGTGCCCATCGCGCCGTCGGAGACCAGGACACCATGGTCCAGACGCTGACGGAATTGCGCGGCGCGCGCGCGGGAATTGGCGGAAGAAGACATGCGGCTTTCCGGACCCAGGGGGCTTATCTCAATCTACCGCATACAACTCAAGTTCCACGGGACTGCCCAAGCCCACGCCGAGTTTGCGGTCCGCGCGGCCCTGGTTCACCGAGATTTCGATGGCGCCGCCGCTGCCCACGAGCGCGAGGACGGAGCCGGGCGCGGCGGCGGCGTAATTCGGAGACAGGCCGTCGATCACCTCGTAGCCCACTTTCAGCGCCGCGCGGCGCTGGCCGAGTTCGGGCATGTCCAGGGGAGTGAGGTTTGTGATCAGGTTGCCGAAGCGGTCGATGTGGACGACTTCGCCGGTCCAGAAACGCTTGCCGGTGCGGACGGGCGCCATCGAAGGGCCTTGGAGCGCGTCTTTGATGAGTTTGCCGGCTTTGGCAGGCGTGATGCCCGCGGCGAGATGCGCGGCGACGGGCGCGAAGATGTCGCGGCCGTGGAACGTGGCGCTGAGTTCGGGCAGCCAGAGCTTGCGGTTGGTCAATTCGCGCGCTTTTGCCTTCGGGAGCGCGAGAATGTCGCTGAAAATGCCGTTGTCGGGGCCAATGAACACGTGTGCATTCGCTTCCACGAGCAGCGGACGGCGCGCGCTGCCTACGCCCGGGTCCACCACCACCAGATGGATCGTGCGCGGCGGGAAATGGCGCCAGCTCTGGCCGATCAGGTAGCGCGCCTGCCTCGTTTGGCAGGGTTCGATCTCGTGCGTGATGTCGACGAGGCGCGCGCGGGGGGCGATGCCCGCGATGACGCCCTTCATCACGCCCACGAAGTGATCTTTCAGACCGAAGTCGGTCATCAGAGTGATGAGGCGGGGAGCGGCAGGCATGGGGCTGATAAAATAACAGGATAGCGGGTTCGTTCCTGGGTTTTCCGATGACTTTCTACTTCGATCACAACGCCTCAACCCCGGTGTCCGAGGAGGCGCTGGCGGCAATGACCGCGGCCGCGCGCGAGGCTTACGGTAATCCGTCGAGCATTCATGCGCAGGGGCAGGCGGCGCGGCAGGCCGTGGACGCCGCGCGCGGCGGAGTGGCCGCGCTGCTGGGCGCGAGTCCGAAAGAGATCGTTTTCACCAGCGGCGGCACCGAGGCCGATAACCTCGCGCTGCTGGGCGTGGAAGCGCGGCATGTGATTGTCAGCGCGATCGAGCATCCGGCTGTGCTGGGGGCGGCGAGTGAACTCGAGCGGCGCGGCGTGGCGGTGAGCCTTGCGCCGGTGGACGCCAATGGCGTGGTGGACGTGGAGGCGCTGCGGGGGCTTGTGCGGCCCGATACGGGTTTAATTTCGGTGATGCACGCCAACAACGAAACCGGCGCGATTCAGCCCATCGCTGAGATGGCGGCCATCGCCCGCGAAGGGGGCGCGCTGCTGCACAGCGACGGCGTGCAGGCCGCCGCGCGGATGCCGGTGGACGTGAAGGCGCTGGGTGTGGATCTGTATTCGATCAGCGGCCACAAGGTGGGCGCGCCAAAGGGCGTGGGCGCGCTTTACGTGCGGGAAGGCGTGCAGGTGCGCGGGCAGTTGTTCGGCGGGCGGCACGAAAGGGAACGCCGCGCGGGCACGGAGAATGTGCCGGGGATCGCGGCGCTGGGCGCGGCGGCGAGGTGGCTGAGCGAACATCGCGACGAGGAGCGGGGCCGTGTGGCGGCGCTTCGCGACCGGCTGGAACAGGGTGTTCTGGCGCGGATCCCATGCACGCGGGTCAACTCCGCCGCCGCGCCGCGCGCAGCAAATACCGCCAACATTGTTTTTGAGGGACTGGAGGGCGAATCGCTGGTGATTGCGCTCGATCTGGCTGGGTTCGCCGTGTCCACGGGCGCGGCGTGTTCCTCGGGCGCGGTGCATGCCTCGCACGTGCTGCTTGCGATGGGGCTTTCGAAGGAAGAGGCGCGCGCCAGCATGCGTTTTTCGCTGGGCCGCACGAACGATGAAGCGCAGGTGGATGCGCTGCTGGATGCGCTGGAGGGCGCGGTGGCCCGGCTGCGAAAGCTGAGCCCCGCGTACGATCATGCCGTCTGATTCGCTGATCGCCGTCGCCATGTCGGGCGGCGTGGACAGCTCCGCCGTGGCCGCGCTGCTGAAGCGGGAAGGCAGGCGGCTGGTGGGCATGACAATGCAGCTCTGGAATCAGCGCCGCCTGCCGGAACTCGCGGTGGAAGGCGCCACCGGGCGGTGCTGCTCGCTCGATGACGTTTATGATGCCCGCGCGGTGGCCGCGCAACTGGGCATCCCCTATTACGTGGTGAACTTCGAGGAGCGCTTCGAGCGCGAGGTGGTCGCGCCCTTCGTGGAGGAATACCTGGCGGGCCGGACGCCGATCCCATGCACGCTGTGCAACAACCACATCAAGTTCGATCAGTTCCTCGAGATGGCCGATGGGCTGGGCGCTTCGCACGTCGCCACCGGCCACTACGCGCGCGTGGATTTCGACGAGCGGGAAGGCCGCTGGCGGATGCGCCGGGGCGTGGATCTGGCGAAGGATCAGACCTATTTCCTGTTCGGCATCCGGCAGGAGCAGCTGGCGCGGACGCTGTTTCCGCTCGGCGGCATGCGGAAGCCGGAGGTGCGCGCGCTGGCGGCGGAGCTGGGCATTCTGGTCGCCGCCAAAAACGATTCGCAGGAGATTTGTTTTGTCCCCAACGGCGATTACGCCGCGTTCATCGACGCCTACTTCCGCGAGAAGGGCATCGAGCGCCAGCGCACCGCGGGCGAGATTGTGAACATTGAGGGCAAGGCCCTCGGCGAGCACGCCGGTGTGCACAACTTTACGGTGGGCCAGCGGAAGGGGCTTGGGATCGCTGCCGCCGAACCGCTGTATGTCATTGCCACCGAACCGGCCTCGCAACGCGTCATCGTGGGGGGCAACGACGATCTGCTGCGCGCCTCGCTGGTGGCGAAGGACGTGAACTGGGTCTCCATCGCGCCAATTACCGCGCCCCGGCGCGCGGAGGTGAAGATCCGCAACCGCCACGAGCCCGCGGTGGCGACGCTGACGCCCACCGGCGATCCGGCGCGCGTGGACGTGCGTTTCGACGAGCCGCAGCGCGCGGTGACGCCCGGGCAGGCGGCGGTGTTTTACGACGGCGATACCGTCCTGGGCGGCGGCTGGATAGAATAGCAGACTTGGCCCGGCGATCCGCGTTCCGCAATCAATTCGAACATCTGCTGGTGCGCGCCGCGCTGCGTTCGCTGGCTGGGAAATCGCCCGCCGAGGCGATGCGCGCGGCGCGCCGGTGGATGCGCGGGCTCGACCGCGCGGTGCCCCGCCTGCGGCGCGTGGCGCTGCGCAATCTCGCGCTGGCGCTGCCCGGAAGCGACCCCGCGCCCATCGTCGAGGGGTGCTTCGCGTCGCTGGGGCGCGTGCTGGCCTCCGTGGCGCATTTTCCGCAAATTTCGCGCGAGAACGTGTCCGATTGGATCGTTTATGAGGGTTTTTCGCACTACGAAGCGGCCCTGGCGCGGGGCCGCGGCGTGCTGTTCGCCACCGGGCATCTGGGCAATTGGGAGCTGAGCGCCTTCGCCCATGCGCTGATGACGGCCCCGATGAGTTTCGTGGTCCGGCCGCTCGATAATCCGCTGCTGGACGCGCTTTCGACGCACTATCGAGGGCTTTCGGGCAACCGCGTCCTGGGGCGCGGCGAGTTCCTGCGCGCGCTGGTCGAGACGCTGCGCAACAACGGCGCCGCGGGCATCCTCGTCGATCAGAACGTGACCGCGGACCGGGGCGTTTTCATCGATTTCTTCGGCAGGAAAGCGTGTGTGGACGCGGGTTTCGCGCGCCTGGCGCACCGGACCGGCGCGGCCGTCATCCCCGGTTTCGCGTTGTGGGATGAAGCGGCCGGACGCCATGTACTGAAGTTCTACCCGGAAGTGCCGATGAGCGGCGATGCGCTCGCGGACACGCAGGCCGTGCATGGCGTGCTGGAGGCGGCCATCCGCGCGCATCCGGATCAATGGCTGTGGATTCACCGGCGCTGGAAGACGCGTCCGCCGGGCGAGGCGCCGCTCTACTGAACGCAGTTCAGCAGCTGGCAGTCCCGCGCGCGGCGGCGTTCGCTGCGGCAGGCGAGCGAGCGCTTCAAAACGTCGCGAATCGAGCGCAATTCGCGCAGTTTTGCTTCGATTTCCTCGAGTTTTCGCTCTACGCGCGCGCAGACGTCGTCGCAAGTGGCGCTGTCCTCGTCAAGCAACGCAATCAGATCGCGAATCTCGGCCAGAGTGAAACCGAAGCCCTGGCACCGGCGGACGAAGCGCAGAGTCGCGACCTCCTCGTCGGAATAGACGCGATAGCCGGCGCCGCGCCGGCGCGCGAGCAGGCCGATCCGCTCGTAGTAGCGAATCGTTTCCACGTGGACGCCCGCTTCGCGCGCGGCGCGGCTGATGGTGCGGGGTTGCGCCATCACGATCACCGTGCTCAGTGGGAGCAGCAGGGACAGCCGCACTGGCAGTCCGGGTCGCACTGGTCCGGGCACGGGCCCGGGCAGGTGCACTGGTCACAACACTTTTCGATTTGCTGGGTTTGATTCATCGCAGCCTCCTTTGACTGACCTCATCTTACAGTGCGGACCGAGGTACGGAGTCAAGCTTTTTTTTAGCGCCAGGACATGCGCGTGGCGAGCAGCATCCAGAATGCCGCCTGGGCGAGAATGCTTGCCGCCAGCAGCAGAGCGTGTTTCCATGCGATAAAACGGCGCATCAGTGGACGAACCCGCTTGCCGGCCTGGCCAATTCCCTCTGGCAAGCGTGACAGAAGCCCAGCATCTCCAGGATGGCCACTTTCACCTGGAAGCCGAGGCGCAGACGCAAGCACTGCGCCAATTCGCCGCGGCAAGGCAGCGACAGGCATTGCTTGCGGTCACAGCGCAGACAGGTGAGGCGCACCGGCTGGCGGCCCTCCTCATTGGTCCCGGGAGGCAGAATACGAAGCGGGGGTCGAGTCGGCATACGATCTAGGACTATTAAAGTCCGATATGCAAATGGTTGTCAACTAGAGTATGCAGGCCCTGGCTTGCGAATGTAAACGCGAAACTTAACTGACAACAATTTGCCTATGGCAACAGGATGGAACCCTTGAGAAAAAGCGCGGCCTCCCCGGCCATGGTGACCCTTCCGCCCCGGTCCTCGCAATGGAGCGTACCGCCGCGGAGCGACACCTGGCGGCCTACGAGCTGGGTTTTGCCGAGCCGTTTGGACCAGTAAGGCACGAGCGTGCAGTGAGCCGAGCCGGTGACGGGGTCTTCGTTCACCCCTTTGGCCGGCGCGAAGAAGCGGGAGACGAAGTCGGCGCGGCGGCCCGGAGCGGTAACGATGACCGCGAACAGGTCAATGTCCATCAGCGCGCGCATGTCGGGTTCGAGGGAGCGGACGATGTCTTCGTCCTCATAGACGACGAGGTAGTCGCGGGCGGCGAGCACCTCGACGGGCGGCGGTCCGAGGGCTTCGATCAGGCCGGGGCACGGCTCCACCGGCCCGGGAGGCCGGGCAGGGAAGTCCATCGAGAGACGCCCATTGTGCCGCGTGACCGTGAGTTCGCCGCTGGCGGTGGTGAAGGTGACTTCCTCGCGCCTCGGCTCCAGGAATTCGAATAGGACGTAGGCGGAGGCGAGGGTCGCATGTCCGCACAGATCCACCTCCACCGAAGGCGTGAACCACCGCAGATGGAACTGATCCCCGTCCTTGACGAAGAAGGCGGTTTCCGAGAGGTTGTTCTCCATCGCGATGGCTTGCAGGGTTTCGTCGGGCAGCCATTCGTCGAGGGGGCAGACCATGGCGGGGTTTCCGCCGAAGATATGCGAAGTGAAGGCGTCCACCTGATAGACGGGGATCTCCATGCGAACAGTCTAGCGAGCTTTGGCGCCGGCTGTTCGGAGGGCGCGGCTAGGAGGCATCACTCAGGGTGCCTGCAGGGACCAGGTGATCCGCGATACGGTCGCGCAGTGGCATCGCGGCCGCCATTCCGGCGAGCATGCCAGTGAGCATGGCGAGATGCATACCGGCGGTGGCGGACGCCGCGAGCAGGGAGAAGGGATCGGCGAACCAGAGGCCGAAGGCGATCATGCCGGCGAGCATGCCGGCGGTGTCGAGCGCCACCGCGGCGGCGAGAGCGGCGCGATGAGGGCGGTAGCGGAGCAGACAGCGTGACCAGGCCACGCCCGGCGGAATGGCGAAGAGCAGCATCAATCCGGTCATCCAGGTAAACAGTCCGCCATCGGCGCGGCCGTGCATGGAGCAGGGCACGCCCACGAGGGATGAGGTGAAGCGGGCATCGGTCCAGGTGCCGAGCAGCATGCCGAAGCCGCCCAGAGCGCCCATCACGAGGAGCATGTCCAGATGCGGACTCCAATAGCGCCGAGCCTGCCATGCGGCGGCGGTGGCGAGCGAGAGAAACGCGCCCAGCAGCAGTGCGCGGGCATCGAGGTGGGCCAGCCACCACAATCCCGCGGCTTGGGCGAACACTGCCGCCGCCAGGGCGAAGGACTGCACCCGCACGCTCACGCGGCGTCCTCCTCCTGCGGCAGCAGGCGCAGCGCGCGCCATGTGACGGTGAGGCTCGAGCACGTCATCAGCAGCACAGCCAGGATGGGATGGAGCAGGCCCGCGGCGGCCACGGCGATGCCCGCGATGTTGTAGGCGACGGCGAGCTGCAGGTTGGAGCGGGTGACGCGGCGCGCCTCTCGGGCGTAAGCAATGGCGGCGGGGATGTCCCGCGGGTCGCCGCCGCGCCATACCAGCGCCGCCAGTTCGTGGGCGGCTTCCGCGCCCGCGTGGACGGCGATGCCACAATGGGCGGCGGCGAGAGCGGGCGTGTCGTTCACGCCGTCACCCAGAAACAACACGGTACGGCCCTGCGCCTGGAGTTGGCGGACCAGATCCTGTTTGGCTTCAGGGTCAAGCGAGGGGTGGGTCTCGGGAAAGCCCGCGGCGGCGGCGCGGGCCGGCGCGTCGCCGGTGGCAAGAATCGTCTGCACGCCCTGGTCTTGCAGACGTTCCAGTGCTTCGGGCAGAGCCGGATGCAGCCGTTCCCCGATGAAGAAGCGCGCGGCGGGGCGGTTATCGACCGTCATAAGCACTTCGCGTTCCGCATCGCCGCCGGCCGATTCCAGACGGACCGTGCGCCCATCCGCGAGGCGGGCTTCCACACCGCGGCCGGGCAGCAGACGCAGCGCCTCGACGACATGATCGCCCGAATCCACTTCGCGGAATGCGGTTGCCAGGGGATGGCGCGAGGCGCGTTCCACTGCTGCCGCCAGCTGGCGCAGCGCCGCGGGTTCGGGCAGCACATACTCGGCGCGTACGAGCGCCGGGTCCACCGCGGCGAGCGTGCCGGTCTTGTCGAACACAGCGGTGTCGATGCAGGCGAGGCGTTCAATCGAAGCGCCGTCGCGCACCAGAAACCCACGGGCGGCGAGGCCGCGTGCAGCGCTCCACAAGGCAGCAGGCGTAGCGAAGCCGGCGGCGCACGGGCAGGCCACCAGCAGCACAGCCATGCAATGGAGCAGGGCCGTCGGGAGGTCTGCGCGGTGGAACCAAAAGGCGAACGTGGCGGCGGCCGCGAGGCTGACAACGGGCACAAACAGCTGAGCGAACCGGTCGGCCGTGCGAGCGATCGAGGCGGGGTTCGCGCGGGCGCGATCAATGGCTTCGAGTAGTGGGGAGGGCGTGCGCGAGTCCTCGAGCGCCTCGAGTGTCAGCAGCCCGTCCAAGGAATAAGCGCCCGCCGGCAGCGTATCGCCGGAGCTGCGGCGGTTGGCGAAAAACTCACCCGTGAGGCGCGATTCCTCGACGAACGCCTCTCCAGCCACCACGCGCGCGCGAACCGGGATACGTTCGCCCGGATGCACCTGGAAACGGGCGCCTTCGTGCAGCGGCGCTCCGCCCGGCGCGGGCACGGCCAGAAGAGCATCGAGCGCACGCTGCTGCGCGCGCGCCGCGGCCATGGTTCCTAATGTGTAGACCACGAGCAGGATGGCCGCCACCTCGTAATAGACGGCTCCTTTCCCCGTGATGCTCGCCATCGCCGAGGCGCCCACCGCCCCGGCGATGCCAAGCAGGAACAGCGCCTCGATGCTTACGCGCCGCGCCCGCAGAGCGCGCCATGCGCTGGTCAACAACGGTCCTGCGAGGAGCGCGAAGACAGCGGCGGTCAGAATCGCGGCCGCCAAATGCAGCCGTCCGCGTTCGGCGGCAGTGGTCTCAGAGAGATTCACGGCCAGCGAAAGGGTCATCGCATTCATGGCCAGAAACGCGCTGAAACCGATGCGCAGCCACGGCAGGCGTTCGCCGGGCGCACAAGCGGCATGGCAGGAAGGCGTCATGGCGCGGCGGCGGCGCGCAGTTCAGCGGCGGTCCAAGGCTGGGTGCGGCGTCCGGCCGCTTCGCGGATGCGCGCCACGGTCTCCGGAGCCACGGCGGGCGCGTTGTTGCCGAACGAAGCGCGGGTGTAGGTCAGCACGGCGGCGATCTGCTCGTCCTTTAACTGGCCCCAGGCGGGCATCTCGCTGTCGTAGGTGTTGCCGAGCACCACCATCGGACCCTGAGCGCCATGCAACAGGATGCGGACCAGCGTCTCCTCATCGCCCAGCATCCATTCGCTCTGCGCCAGTGGCGGGAAAGCGCCCTCCACTCCCTCGCCATCGGCCTGATGGCAAGTGACGCAGTTGTTGTAGATGCGCCGGCCGAGCACCATCGGGTCCACTGGCGCAGGCTCCGGTCGCGCGGCCAGGCCCGCGCCCGGCCTCATCATCTCGTCGGTGAGTACGCCCACTTGAAAATCGCCCGAGTTCATCGCCAGATACCATCCGCCCCAGCCGATCAGCGCGAAGTAGATCAGCATCAGCCAGACGGGCGTGGGTTCGAAGCCGTCGGTGGGTTCGTCGAGTTCCCGCATGATCGGGTGATGCATGGGGACGACTCCGGGCGTGGCGCTCTCCTCGCGGTCAATGCGCTGGCGGGGTGTTTCTTCGCTCATTGGGGCGCCTCCGGAAGTTCGTAGCTCTTGTCGAGGCTGCGCAGGTAGGCATAAAGATGTTCCGCGCGCGAGGTGGGGAGGATCCATCCCGAGTTGTCCGGAAGGCGGATGGCTCGCTCCGGCACGCGGTCCGGCACGGTGATCTTTTCGAACAGGAAGCGGTGCGGCGGCATTGTGGAACCCGGCGAGGTGATCACCGGATCGTAGAGATGCAGCAGATGCCAATCCCGGCTGGGCTGGCGCGCGCCGGCGTTGGCGAGGTCGGGTCCGGTGCGCATCGTGCCCAACTGGTGCGGCTTGTCGAACAGGTAGTCGCGCGGGACGGTGCGCCGCATCCCCCAGCCGCGGTCGATATCGGCGCCAAAGCCGGCCGGCCGCACTTGCTGCGTATGGCAGTAAATGCACCCTAACGACACATACTCGGCCCGCCCAAGCGCCTCCGCGCCCTCCAGGCGCACCGGCCAGAGGTTCCCGTCGTCATCCTTGTGCTGTTCCATCTCGCGGAACTGCCAGTTGGGGATAAGCACGAGCCCCGCCATGGAAAGCACGACGGTCAACATGATTCCCAGCGCGATCGTTACACTCCGGTTCATGCGCCCTTCCTCCGTTTCAGCAGTGTGGGGCCGATCAGCGCCGCGCCCCGCTGCCGGATCAGGTTCCACACCAGCCATGCGAAGCTTACATGGCCCGCCGCCATCAACACCCCTGCCACCGAGCGCGAATGCAGCCACGGCTTGGTGTATTCGACAATCGCCAAAAAGGGGATGTTCGGGTCGTTCATCAGCCGCCCTTGCTGCCACCCGGCCCACGTGAGACCCACCCAGTACAACGCAATGCCCAGCGCCGTGGTCCAAAAGTGGACCCGGATCCAGCGCGCCGAATGCCACTCCACGTTCATCAGCCGGGGCAGGATGTAATACGCCGCCCCGAACATCATCATGCTGAAGAAGGCGTAGACGCCCAGATGCGCGTGCGCGATCGTGTAATGCGTGAAGTGCGACACCTCGTTCACCGCGCGAAGCGAGGTCAGCGAGCCCTGAAAGCTCACCGCTGTATAGGACATTGCCGCGAAAACCACGAAGCGCAACGTGGGGCTGGTCCGCAGATGATGAAAGTGGCCCACCATCGTCAGGTGATGGTTCACCGCCACCGTGATCACCGGGATAAACATCATCATCGAACCGACGATGCCTACCGTCACCAGCCAGGCGGGCAGCGGTCCGCCGATCAGGTGGTGGGTCCCCGCCCAGTTATAGAAGATCGCCAGCGTCCAGAAGCCCAACAGCGACAGATGGTAGCTGTGCACCGGGCGCCCGATCACCTTCGGAATCATGTAGTACGCCGTCGCCAGCCCGATCGGCGTGAACCACAGCCCCAGCACATTGTGCGCGAACCACCAGTTCGCCGCCGCCTTCGCCACCCCGCGCGCGGCATCCGTTTCGCTCAGGATCACGCCTAGCACGTACAAAAACGGGAACCACAGCACCGCCCCGAACAGATACCACTGCGAGACGTAGGTGTGCTTCACCTGGCGCCGCACGAACATCAGTACCGACGCCACAATGATGACCCCCATGCAGAAGCCGATGAACGCCAGCACCTCCACGGGAAATTCGAGCCATTCGATGCCCGTCGACGCGCCCTGCAGGATCCGCACCGTCCCATACAACACCGCGAGGTTCCAGATCACCACCGTCACCGGCAGCAGCAACCGCAGCGGCAGCCGGACCCGCGACAGCCGCGCCTGCAGCCATAGCAGCACCCCCACGCCCGCCATCGAACCCCACCCGTAAATCATCGTGCTCAGATGCGCCGGGCGCACCCTCCCGAACGTGAGCCATTCCGCATCCGCGAGAAACCCGGGCGCGTGCATCTTCACCGATGCCACCAGCGCCAGCACGCTCCCGGCGAGCAGCCAGAATACGGCGCTCGCCATGTACCACACCACCGTCTGGCGGCACGAACGGTCGATCTGGATCCGGCTCACGCGGTCGTTCACCGCCGGTTCGGGCAGCGGCGCCGCCATCGCCGGCGTCACTGGGCGCCACCTTCGCCCGGAAAGCGGTCCGTAACTTGTCCCACAGGCTCGCCATCGTCGAAAATGCTGGCCGCGCCGGCGCGGAAGTCCCGGAACTGCCCCGTCTGGACTGCCCAGGCCAGCGCCCACACCGCCGACGCCCCTGCCAGCAGCGTGAACGTCCAAATCACCATGTAAACCACGAACACGGAGTCCCTCCCGGTTGCTAGATTGTCAGGCGGCCTTTTCAGGTTCGCATTTCACACTGGCTCGACTGAAGATAAGAATCAATTAATGGAATTATCGTATTTCAGGCAAGCGGACCGCTTAGTACACGATTTCATTAATACGCTAACGTATCTCTGAGTGGATAAGTTCACTCAC
>JAHDVK010000046.1 GCA_023384675.1 Bryobacteraceae bacterium
CAGCTGAAGCAGGCAGTCGTCAGCCGCTACCGCGAGTTGGACGACCGCGGGGAGTATAGCGAAATCGAGGCACACTGGCGGGGAGACGAGTTGTACATCCTGATCTACATGTCCGATCATCCCGAAGCAGTAGTACACTTCGAGGACTCGAACCAGCTCACCCGCTCCACGCAGCAACGCGCCTTCGACGTTGTCTATCGATACGAGCCGGCGACGGGCGCCTTTCAACTGTATGCAGAGGCAGACAGAGAGCTCTGCCGCAATCTCGCACAGGATTTCGTCGGCGGTATCCTCAGAAGCCCCGTGCAGCTTCCCTTGGATGAAGTGCTGGCCTTCGACCTGGAGAAATTGAAAGATCCTGAATTTCAGTTCCAGGTGGATGGCGCGGACGGCGTACGCTCCCTGGAACTCCGCTCCATGCGGCTCAGCGCCGACGGCGACGAAGGTGGGCGCATCACGTTCGGCTCGCCCCCGCGCGCGGAGAAAGTGCAACTGCATGATTTCATTCGCCGTGGGTTGAACGCGGCGGAACTGCCGCTCCAGAGCCTGACCGTCGAGCACGTCACGATCAAGGCTCGAATCGCGCGCAATGGCCAACGACCGACCAGCGTGACCTTCAGTATCAGTTCCTCAAGCACCTGCAACCTGAAGGCCACGAGGCAGCATGACAAAATCCGCAGGTGCCTCAAACGTTCTGGGGTGATACTTGGACAAGCCGCTGGTGAAGTTACTGATCCGCAGTGACTTAAGAGACCACCACGTCGGGTACGACGAGTCGCGTTACTGGCGGACCCGAGATCGGAACTGGCTTCTGAATCTGGGGATCCTGCGACGGATTGAGGACGCGGAGTACTTGGCTTGTGAGGTGTGTGCGGATGGGACCCTCGGGGAAGTCCACCTGGACATCGGGCCCGAGCCGCGGATCTACTGCGAAGCACACGGACTGATGCGAGTTCGGCCGGAGCGCCTGCAGCGCTGGCGTCTGGATTTCGGGGCGCTCGGTACGGCCATCCGAGGGGCACTCAAACTCACGGGTAACTCAGAAGTTGTCACGCCCGGGCGGATCTGGCTGTTGGGGAGGCAGCAACTCGGGAAAACCCCAGTGGAGTTCTTCCTGATTCGCGGAGTGGCATGGTCTGACAATTTGGAACTTCTCATGTCGGCGCCTCGGCTGACCGGGTCACGAGCGCCGATTTTTGTGTGCCCGGACCAGCTACCCACATCTCCCGAATGGGCGCGGGCAGGGAGGGCTTCCCTCCGGCTCAGCGAATGGGCACACCTTGAACAGGGCCAACTTCAAATCGAATTCGACGCGTTCGCCGAGGTCTGCGTAAGGGAGGAAGATCCTGCAGAGCGGGCACTGACGCCCACTCCAGTGGTCGCGCGTGCCGCGCTGCTCCGCAAATTCTGCTCCAACCACGGCGGAGCAACGGTGGGCGATGTCGCCGCATGGGCCGGTGTGGACCGCTCGGATTTGAATAAGTGGAAGCTCGGAAAGGAAGGGGTGCCGGACGGTGGCGCGAGGGCGCATCGGATCGAGCAACTCCTCCAGCGAGATATCCGCGTGCGTGGGTGAGTGAGTGCCCCTACATTTCGCCCCACATCCCCTACATTGATCCCCCACATACCACCTGCCCCACTATGGGCGCGTGGAACCGAATAGAACAAGCACCCAGCGCCGGGAAACAGTCGCGGCACCGATCGAATCGCTGCTGGACGAGCGGGATGTAGCCCGCTGGATCCGCGTCTCCATCGCCACGCTCCGCTACTGGCGCGGGGAAGGGAAGGGGCCTCGTTTTCGGAAGGTCGGTCAACTCGTCCGTTACTCCCCATCGGACGTTCATGACTGGCTGAACACCCGCCCGGCCGGCGGCGAGGGTGTGGGCGTGGAGGCCTCCCGTGCCTGAAGCTGCCTTCGCTGACGTTGATGCCGGCCGCATACTGCTGCGCGCCCCATTCGCAAACCTCCTGCTGTGCAAGCGTGTGCCCGGCGCCTCTTGGGACAACAAACGCCGGGTGTGGACGTATCCCGCCACCCCACAACATGCCCGCTTGATCCGATCCACAATCCCGCGGCTCCAAGTCAGCGCCCAATTCGAGACTCTGCTGGCCCCCAGGCCTGATGCTGGAGGCGAGGCAGCCCCCCCGCCGGCGCGAGTGGAGGAACCACAGCCCGAGATCGAGATTCCAACTGCGCTGAAGACAAAGCCCTGGCGGCACCAGATCGAGGCATTTCGCTTCGCCATGGAGCGCCTCGAGCGTGGCGCAGGTGCCTCCCTGCTGGCGCTTGAGATGGGCGTTGGCAAGACCCTCGTCGCCCTGATGATCCTCGCGGCGATCGCCGCCCGGCGCATCCTCATCTGCTGCCCACTCCGAGTGGTGCCGGTATGGGAGCAGCAGATCGAGCGCCATCTGGACCTGCCGCTAATCGCCGTGAGCATGGATGACAGCGTCGGCAGCGTCGCCAAAAAGAAGAGGCTTGCCGAGGAGAAGCTGAAGTTGGCGGAGGTTACCGATCGGCCGCTCGCCGTCATCATCAACTACGACTCGGTCTGGCGCGCCCCGTTCGCGGAGTGGGCGGAGAAGCAGCAGTGGGACCTCATCATCGCCGACGAATCGCACCGGCTGAAGGCGCCTGGCGGCAAGGCCAGCCTCGCATTCAAACGTCTCCGCGCCCGCGCCAAAGCCAGGCTCGCGCTCACCGGCACTCCTCTCCCGCACGGCCCGCTCGATGCCTACGCCCAATTTCGCTTCCTTGATCCGAGGATATTCGGCCCCTCGTTCGCCGCCTTCCGTCAGAAGTACGCCGTGATGGGCGGCTTTCAGCGCAAGCAGGTCACCGGCTTCCAGCAACTCGACGAGTTTGAGGCGCTGATGCGGACCATCACCTTCCGAGTCTCCAAGGATGTTCTCGACTTGCCGCCTGAGACGCACATGACCTACGAGTGCCAGCTCTCCGCTGAAGCCCTCCGCGTCTACCGGGATCTTGAAGAAGACTTCGTCGCCGAGGTTCGCAATGGGCGAGTCACCGCCGCGAATGCCATGGTGAAGTTGCTCCGCCTGCAGCAGGTTTCCGGCGGCTGGGCGAAGACGGACGACGGCCAGTATCACCGGGTCGATTCAGCGAAGCAGGATCTGCTCGCCGACACGCTCGAAGATATCGGCCCCGGCGAGCCGGTGGTCGTGTTCTGCAGGTTCCACACGGATCTCGACGCGGTTCACGAAGCCTCGAAATCCGCCGGTCTCCAGAGCCTCGAACTGTCTGGCCGCCGGGACGAACTCAAGCGCTGGCAGGAGGGTGAGGCCCAGGTGCTCGCCGTCCAGATCAGCGCCGGCGGAGTGGGCGTTGATTTGACCCGCAGCCGCTACTCCCTCTACTACTCGCTCAGCTTCTCACTGGGCGAATACGACCAAGCCTTGAGCCGGGTGCACCGTCCCGGCCAGACGCGCCCGGTGGAACACATCCACCTGGTTGCGCGGAACACGGTGGATCGCAAGATCATTCGCGCGCTCGAAAAGCGTGCCGAAATCGTCGAGGCCATCTTGGCCGAGATCAAAGCCTAAGCACAGAAAGGACGCTCGCAATGAACATCGAGCAGTTGAAGGAGTTCGTGTGCCTGGAGACGCGCAAACGCGAACTCGACTCGGAACTCAAAGCCATCGCCTCGCGGATTGACGACCTGGAGGAGGCCCTCGTGCCGCAGTTCCTGGCCGACGGCGTGGCCTCGATGAAGGTCGACGGAAGGACGGTCTACATCGCGCAGGACATTCACGCCAGCCCATTGAATGACCGCACCGAGGTCATCGCGGCGCTGAAGTCCTCCGAACTCGGCCAGTACGTTTCGGAAAACTACAACACCCAGTCGCTCCGCGCCTTCGTCCGCGAGATCGCCACGGAGGCGCGTCAGCGCTGCCAACAACAGGACCGCCTCTTCACGGAGGAGGAGGTTCGAACCGCACTGCCGCCGCCGCTCTGCGACGCACTCAAGGTTTCGTTCGTTCATTCCCTGCGCAGCAGGAAAGCCTGACAAGGAGAAATGCACATGTCCACCGAACTGGTTCAGATTCAGACGCCGCGCGCGCTCGCGGCACTTGAGAGCAGCCTGGACGCGATCAACGAAGCCATCGCCACTAACATCAGTGGCGGCGGCATCACCGATTTCGACCTGCCCCGCGTGAAGATCTCCGGCGGCGCCAGCCCCCGCTGGATCGTCCCGACGCTTGAGGGGGAGGAGACGCTGGCGCGCGTCGACGGCGTGATCGTTTACGCCCGCGACACCCGGGTCTACTACCGCACCGCCTTCGGCAAGGGCACCGGGAAACAGCCACCGGACTGCTCCTCCCCGGACGGCATCACGGGCAAGGGCAAGCCCGGTGGCGACTGCTCGCGGTGTCCTCTCGCCGAGTACGGCAGCGCCGAGGAAGGCGCCGGCCAGGCCTGCAAGCAGGTCAAGCAGATTTTCGTGCTCCGCGGCGATCTGCTGCTGCCGGAGGTCGTGTCTCTGCCGCCCACCAGCCTCAAAGGCGCGCGGCAGTTTTTCCTGAAGCTCACCACCCAGGGCATCCCCTATTACCAGGCGGTGATCGCCATGGAACTCGAAAAGGCGCACAACCCCGCCGGCATCCAGTACGGCAAAGCGGTGCTGAAGTTTGTGCGTCGCCTCAGCGCCGAAGAGGCCGCCCGGGCGCAGCAGTATCACCAACTCTGCCGTTCGCTGGCCGAGCGCATTCCCGCCGACCTCGAACCGGAAGTCCGGGATCAGGGCGGCGAACCGGTACAGGCCTAAGTGGAGGAGCTATGTGGATGGCTGCGATTCTCCTCATTGCGTTGACACTTTGGTTCGTCCACTGGCTGACGGACCCCAACCGCCAACCATTCACCCTTTCAGCGGCCCGCCTCCTTCGGCGGGCGGGCCGCTGGCTGTGGGCCACGGGCGAGGCTGTGGAAATCGGGTATTTCCACAAGCGCGAGGTCCGCAACCGTATCCAACTCGAACTCGAAGCGAGGAACCGGACATGACCGACGCGCAACTCACCGACGCGCTCGCTGTCCGCGTGATGGGTTGGAAGCTCGCCTCCGGCCGCTTCGTCAAGCCGAGCCGCAGCTGGATTCCGAAATGGCGGTTCGCTCCATTGGAGCGACTTGAAGACGCCTTCCTGCTGCTGGAAACATCGCGCGCGGCCTACACATTGACGCGTGCCACCACTGGCGGCTTCACCGCCACCGTTCGTCTGGTGCGCGCCGAAGGCAAGGCCTCGGGAGAACCGAATGGCCGCACCATCACGCTGGCCCTGGCGAGGGCCGCGGGAATCGAGGTTGCACAGTGAAACCGCGCAGAAATCCCCGCGAGTCGACAATTGTCCGCCAAATCGTCGCAGCGCTCCGGACGATCCCCGGAGTTGTCGTCCGGAAGCGTCACGGAAGCAGTTGGACCGTCGCCGGCGATCCGGATCTGTACGGCTCATACAAGGGCCGGCATTTCGAGATCGAGGTAAAGCGGCCCAGTGGCGAAGTCAGTGAAATTCAGCAGGCGCGCCTTCGCGATTGGGAGCGCGCTGGCGCCCTCGTGGGTGTGGCGCGCGGAGTCGAGGATGCGCTCGTCGTACTCGGGATTTCGGAGGCAGGCAACTGATGGCCTCCGCCCCCTACAGTCTGGAGGCCTGGCGGCAATTCCGGGAACGCAAGGACCGGCCCGAAACCACCGCTGCCGACGCGCCGGTCTTCACCCTGTCTGACATCCCCGCTGACGCGCAGATGGCCGATGGGCTCGTGATCGGCTGCTGGAACGGCGAACGATTCGTGTCGTGGGCGGAGTGGATCGCCAGGGCACCGCTCGCCCTCGAACCAGAGTCGACCTCGCGAGCGCTTCCCGACGCGGCAGCATACAGCGCGACCTGCGGAAGCACGCCGGTACGGCTGGCGAGGGAGCGTGGCCGCTGGCTGATGTTTGCGGGCACTCGGCAAACACGCCGTAAGGATTTCGCCTCGCCGTTTATGGAACACGCGATCCGCACCGCCGAGGCCTGGTATGGACCAGCAGCCGACGGCTGGCATCCGGCGGAGCCGACGGCCGTCGCGCAGAAGGAGGAGTCCAATGCCGATCCGGCCCAGTGAACGCCAGCGCTACCCGAAAAACTGGAAGTCCATTCGCCGCCACATCCTCCTGCGCGCCGGGCATCGATGTGAATTCTGCGGCGTCGAAAACGGCGCGATCGGCCGACGGAGGCGAGACGGCAGTTTCGAGTGCTTCGCCGGCATGGACGTCGAGGCAGCAGCGCTCAACGGCATCCGCCTCACGCGGATCGTTTTGACGATCGCGCATCTCGACCACACGCCGGAGAACAACGCCGATGAGAACCTTCGCGCGCTGTGCCAGCGCTGCCACCTTCAACACGACCGGCCCGAACACCTCCGCAACGCCCGCCTCACCCGGCTGAGCAAGCGGGACGCGGCCCGGCCGCTCCTCTCCGATCTGCAGCCAGGGGGTGCCAAGTGAACTCCGACCCGCGGACTTTCCTCCTGGATCTGTTCGGCGGCAACGCGGACCAGGCCTACTTGCTCATCTGGACGCTCGCCGACAAGCGATCGCACTGGTTTCAGAGCATTGAGGACGCAGCCGCCTTCGTCGCGAGTGTCCGCAATTGCGACGTCTATGTCGGCGTCGGTTTGTCGCCTGAAGACTTCGGGCCCGTCCACCGATGCCCTTCGGAGAAGATCTCCGGACTGGTTGGGTTCTGGGCGGATCTCGATCTGGCATCGGAGGCGCACGCCAAGACAAAACTGCCCACCACGATCGAGGACGCGCTCAGCGTGGTCCCCGCCGAGATGGCGCCGACACTCGTCGTGGCCACCGGCAACGGCGCGCACGCCTGGTGGCTTTTCAAAGAGCCGTTGATGTTCGACTCGGCGCAGGAGCGGCGTCAGACGGCAAGTCTCATCGCCCGCTGGCAAAGCCTGCTCCGTTTGAACGCGGCCAGCAAGGGCTGGGCCTTCGACCGCCTCTCAGACCTGGCGCGCGTGCTCCGGATCCCTGGCACTGTCAACGCCAAGGACCCGCGGAACCCGAAGGACGTCGTCGTTCACTCCAACTCCGGTCGTCGCTACAACTCCAGCGACTTCGAGGAATTCCTCGACGCGGCCGGCATCGTGGATCCGGATATCGAGAATCGTCGTGCCCGCGACTGGGGCGCGCGGAGCGGTGCCATGCCTCTGCGCGTTGAGCCGCAGGCCTGCATCCCCCAGGAAGTCCTCGACGGCTGGATGGCGCAGGACATGCGCTTCAGGAACACATGGCTGCGGCAGCGCCATGATCTCCGCGACCAGACCCAGAGTGGATACGACCTTGCCCTCGCAAACTTTGGAATCGAGGCTGGCCTCAGCGAACAGCAGATCGTCGACCTGATCATCCACCACCGTGCTTTGCACTCGCAGAAGCTGCGGAGCCGCGTGGATTACTACGAGCGGACCATCGCGGCAGCCCACCGCGCCACAGCGGTGACTGCGCCCCCGCCCTCCGCGCCCCCTGAGCAAACACCCGAGACGGCGTTGCCCTCTGATCCGGCGACAGGGAAGGCGCGACTCTGCGAAAGAATCTCGCAAGCCTTCGAGGTCGTTCGGGTTCTCCGGCTGATCAAGATTACCGGTGATGAGCCCACCTATGTCATGGAGCTTGCCGACGCCACCATCAAGTTCGGCAACGTTGCGAAGCTGATCGACCAGAAAAACGTGCGCGTGGCCATCGCGGCTGCCACGAACCGCCTGATCGCTCGGATCAAACCCAAGGATTGGGAGCAGTTGGTGCAGATCATGCTCGACGCACTCACCGAGCACGAGGGCGGCGATGAGACCGACGCCGTGGGCGCAGCCAAGATGTATCTGGCTCGCTACCTCTCCGAAACCGCCTTCATCCCTTCAATCCAGAGCCAGCCTCTCCAGTCCGCCCTCAAGCCAACGATCATCAATGGCCAGATCGCCGTCTCCGCCAGCGACCTGCAGATGCACCTGAACAAGGTGCTCTTCCAGAATCTTTCAGTCAAAGCGATTGCGCAGATGCTGACCGTCATCGGGGCCAAGAGCCTGCGGATTCGGGGCGCCCGCCTTCGGGACCAGAGCCGCTGGCTGCTGCCAGCCGAAATGTTCGATCCCTCCGATTTCGTCGCGCAGGCGGACCCACCTCGCAGGCCCGAACCAGATGAGGAGGACGCGCATGTCCGCGATTGACGTTACCGCCACTGGAACCCTCCAGGACATCGGTGAACTCGACCATTCGGTGACGTCCGAGTACCGGATTTTCGGGCCGCCGGGCACAGGCAAAACCACCAACCTCACTCGTCAGATCCGCCGCGCCGCAGAACGCTTCGGTCAGGATTCCGTTCTGGTGACCAGCTTCTCCCGCACCGCGGCAGCCGAACTCGCCGGACGAGATCTTCCGCTCAGCCCGGACAGAATCGGCACATTGCACTCGCACTGCTTCCATGCGCTGGGCTGCCCGCAAATTGCCGAGTGTCACGTCGACGAGTGGAACAAAGAGAACCCGCACCTTCAGATCACACCCAAGAAGAAACAAGGCCGTCTGGAAGGCGACGAGTCCGCCGATGATGACGGCTCGGAGCGGGAAACGCCTGGCGATGAATTCCTCGGACAGCTGAACCGCTGGCGCGGCATGATGATTCCTCGGGGCGCTTGGCCGGCGGTCATGCGTGAGTTCGCTGCCAAGTGGAACGAATACAAGGAAGCCCTCGGCCTGCTCGATTTCTGCGACCTGGTCGACACTGCTCTGCGCGACATCCCGTTCGCACCGAAGAACCCTTCGGTCATCTTTGCCGACGAAGCGCAGGACCTGAACCGGATGCAGCTCCGGCTCATCCGCAAGTGGGGTGAGCGCGCCAACTATTTCATCGTCGCTGCGGACGATGATCAGTGCCAGCCTCCGGGCACATTGGTTCGGACGCAGCTCGGGGATGTCCCAATTGAGGACCTCGACCCGGCCCGGCATTCACTGCACGTCTATGCGCCTGACGATGGCAAGATCTACGGAGCACGCCGCCGCCGCTACGGCTTCAGGAAAGCCGCCCGGCCATTCGACTGGCTCATGCACACCGTGCGCGCCGCCGGCCGGGCCACTCGTTGTACGCCGGAACACAAGTTCTATGTTCGCTGGGTCAAGGGTACGGAACTCGATCAAGCGCACGTCGTCTACCTGATGCGGCAGGGAGCAAAGTACCGCGTTGGCTGGTGCAAGCTCATGCGCAGCGACGGGATCTTCCACCTGGGCCACAGAGCACGATTGGAACGAGCCGATGCGACATGGGCGCTCAGAGTGGTCGCCGATCGGACTGAGGCGAGCATCTACGAGTCATTCGTCGCCGCCAAGTATGGGCTTCCGCTGGCCACGTTCATGCCGGCAAACGGGGCGGCTCACTACACCGAGGAGTCGCTCTGCCACCTCTTCTCGATGCTCAAGGGCGATCTGCCTCTCAGGGCGGTGCAGTGTCTGCTCGATCACCGTCGCGATCCACGGTTCCCGCTGTACTCGCCCGAGCGTGCAGCTGCCAAGCGCGGCGGCAGCACGACCTTTCTCACTGAGGCCTGCAATCTGATCCCGGGAATCATGGCCGTACCGGTTCCGAACGAACACAATCGCGTGGACTGGACGCCGGTAGCGATCGAGACAGTGTGGCACAAGGGCACGGTCTATTCACTCGATGTGGAGAAGTATCACACGTACATCGCCGACGGCATCGCGACCCACAATTGCATCTATGGCTTCACAGGCGCGACGCCTGACGCTGTCCTCGATCCGGAGATCCCCGACGATCACAAAATCATCCTGAAGCAGAGCTACCGTGTCCCGCGCGCCATCCACGCCCGCGCGGTCCGGTGGATCGAACAGGTGAATCGGCGGCAACAGAAGGACTACCTGCCCCGGCCCTTCGAAGGCGACTTCAACCGGTTGTCGACCGGCACCTACAAATCGCCGGAATACTACATCCTCAAGACCGCACTCCAGCACCTCGAGCAAGGGAAGTCGGTCATGTTCCTGGCGAGCTGCGGCTACATGCTGCAGCCGATTGTCCAGGTGCTGCGGAAAAACGCAATTCCCTTCCACAACCCGTACCGCCGCTCAAACGGCTTCTGGAACCCGCTCAGGATGGGCCGCGGATCGAGCGCCAACCGCGTTCTGTCGTTGCTGGTGGCCCACCCGCAGTTCGGTGAAGGCACCCGCGCCTGGACCTGTGGTGACTTTGCCCTGTGGGCGGATTGGCTGCACTCCGAGGGCGTGATCAAACGCGGGATGAAGAAGAAGCTGTCGAGCCTCACGCCTGCTGACCCGGTTACCATCGGGACTCTCGACGAAACATTCGAACCCGCAGCCCTCGAAGCGCTCCTCAAGACCTTCGATGGCAGCTACGGCGACCTGCTCGAATGGTGGCGCCGGCGGCTGAACGCCACGGTCTTCAAACGCGCACAGTTCACTTCGGACATCGCCGCCGTCCGAGGCCCGCAGGCGCTGGTAGATGCTCCGCGGGTGGTGGTTGGCACCATCCATTCCGTCAAGGGTGGCGAGGCGGATGTCGTCTACCTCTTCCCGGACTTGAGCCGCGAGGGCGACGCCGCCTATCAGCAGGCCGGCCAACCGCGTGACTCGGTGATCCGGCAATTCTATGTCGGCATGACCCGGGCGCGGGAGACCCTTTACATCTGCCAGCAGGAATCAGGCATGGCGGTGCGGATATGAGCCTGATTCGCCTGCTGAAAAAGCGCCGCCGAATTGGTGTCCCCCGATGCGCGACGCCGGAGGAGAGCCAGCGGGCTGACCATCTGTCCATGCGCCTGGCGATGCTTGCGCGGCGGCCCGAGACCATCCTGGTGAACATCCAGTCAGTGGTCAACGACCTCGTGGTTGACCCCAACCAGCAAATCGCTATCGACTGGCGCGAGACCCCGCACATGACACCGCCATATCCGAGCATGTGGATGGAGGCCGTCGCCCTGGGACAACGGTTCGCCTTGCAGGTACTCAGGGATGCTGGTGGGCAGCCCGCCCAGGATGGCCGTTCAGGCTTCAAGACGGTCATCTACTTCTGGCAGGAAGAGAACGCCGAGGTCGTAGGACCGAGCGGACAGTCGACTCTCTGGCTCGATGAGACCGGAGGGGTCACCTCTGCCGAGTTTCGTGTCATCGGCGAGATGCATGAACCGCCCGATGAGGTGGAGAGCGGCCAGCAGATTCTCACCTTCATCGCCGCCCACGCCCTGGCGCGCATGAACTGCCGCAACGTCGTCCTGCGCCCCAAGGCAGCGCCCAAGGTCCAGCGCCGGCGCCAACGTGACCTCGTGCCGGCGACCGTGTGGCACGACATCCACATCGACAATGTGCCGCAGATCCGATCAGCCGGCCGAGGGATACCCAGCCGCGAAGAATCGAGGATGCGCCGCTTCTGGGTGCGCGGCCACTTTGCCGACTACCGCAAAGGAGCCGGCCTGTTCGGCAACCCCAAGCTGCGTTGCGTGTTCTGGATCCCCGAGCACCAGCGCGGCAACCCAGAACTCGGCGATGTGATTCCGGAGTACACCCTGGCATGATCCACGCAACCAGCAGAAAAGACGGGACTTGAGCGATGACGACGAAGGAAGGTACCCTACTGGCCCTGACGGGAGTTACGGCCTTGAAGCAACGAGTTCAACATCCCAGTGTGCATGAGCGAAAAGATCGCGGCAGCTATTACTGGTTCTTCCGGTACCGCCACGACGAAGTCCTGCCGGACGGCTCGGTCAAGACCATGCGGAAGTTCCACACCATCGGTCCGAGCCGGGGAGAAGGCGCCATGAGCAGGAAGCAGGCCATCGCGGCCCGCGACGAGTTCCTTGCCGGTCTGAACTCGGCCGCCACCCGGCCCGAAGCCGTGATCGTGGCGCGCGCACCGGAGGCAGCGCCCGACCCGGGCGCCATCCTCTTCGGTAAACTCGCCGAACTGTGGCGCACCGACTATGTCGAGAAGCTGGCCGCCGGAAGGCCCCTGATTGCCAGTACGACGAGACAGAAGTACAACTACGCGCTGAGTCGCATCCTGCCACGGTGGAAAGACATCCGGCTGAACCAGATCCGTGCCAAGGACGTGATGGACTGGCTGCAGAGCGAATGCGCCTCCTGGTACGCGATGGCCGACCTCCGCAATGTCATGAGCGGCGTCATCACCAAAGGGCAAGAATGGGAACTGCTGCCGGACTCCTTCGCCAACCCGATTCGCCGGGTGCGGCTGCCCAAGAAGTGGGAGGTCCGCGAGAAGCGCATTCTCAGCGAGGACGAGATGGCCCGCGTGCTGGCCCGCATTGCAGAGCCCAATCTGCTGATCTGCGAGACCTGCCTCGACACCGGGACGCGCATCTCGGAGGTGACGGCGCTGATGGTGAAGCACGTTGATCTTGACCGAGGCACCATCCAGATCGCGCAGCGCAGCTGGCGCGGTGACATCGACGAGCCGAAAACAGAGAAAAGCAAGCGCACGCTGGCGCTCGGCGCGCTGGCGCCTCGCTACCGCACCTGGATCGAGAATTTACCGAACAAGGGGCCGAACGCATGGGTCTTCCCGCAGGTGGATGACCCCAAGCTACCGCGCTGGGACTCCGGCGTCCGGGGCGCACTCAAAGACGCCGCAAAGCTGGAAGGACTCGACTTCACCGGCTTCGGCCCGCACTCCCTCCGCCGCGCCAACATCACCTGGCGGCAGGAAGTCGGCGGCAGCAGCATCGAAACCAGCAAGATCGCCGGCCACGCCAGCACCCGGATCACCGAGGAGTACACGGTCGTGCAGCTGAAGCGGCAGGACGAACTCACGCGCCGGATCCAGGACAAGCGATCCAAGGCGGCGAAGCGGCAGAAGACGAACAAGTTGGCCGTTGCCAGCTGAGGCGAGCGGGATTCTAGATTCCTGCAGGCCGTCGGTACAAGATTCGCACGAAGTTCCGAAGTCGTTGAAGCCTGTGCTCAGGTGTCACTTCTTGGAACGTAGTACTGTCTCGATCCGGCGCTTGAGCAACGCCATTTCCCGCACGCATTCCCTAGCCGTGGTCTCGCCCGAGGCGAACACGTTGCTGACTATCCGAATATTCACCTGCAACTCGGTCTCGGAGAAAAGAAGGTCAAGCATACGGCTCGCCCGGATGGTTAACAGATCACCGAGGATTCGCGGCATCTCTTCTCCGGCGATCGTGACCGGCGAGTCCTTGCCCTGCAGCAGATCGTAGCCGTGTCTTGCCTCATACTCCACCTTCACCTGCAAGAGATGGCCCCATTGCGCACGGGTCAAGGAACCCGCGTAGGAAATTCGGTCCGTCAGCCAGAATGTGCGCTGTGCCAGCCGCATTGGCGTCAGAAGGTCATGCCGTGAGGAGGTGATAATATCGGTTTCATTTGGGGTCGCCGTGATCATCCCGATGATAGTGTTCCTGTCTTCGTCAGAAACCCGCAGACAAGTGATACCAAGACGTTCCAAAGCGGAGGCCGCCTCGGTGGCCTTCGATTCTTTGTCCTGCGGGTGAGCCCAGAACAAGTCGCCGCTCGACGACTGGAGCAGCGGCCAGTCGGTCGGGCACAGGTTCCTGACTCTGGCAAATGTGGCGCCCTGCGCGTTTTCGATGACCCAGAAAGACATAGTGGCCAGACGCTCCTTAATCTGGTCGTGGCGCAGGAACGTCTCCGCCACACGCCAAGCCGGCAATGCCTGTCCCACCAGCACGTGAAGATCGGCACCCGTTGTCTCATGCCGCCAGATCATCTCGTCTTCTTCTTCTGTAGTGTTCGCGGCGGTAAACTCAGTTCCGGGCTCCAGCGCCCATTCGACCTCGCCTTTGAGAAGGTCGCTGCCGACGCGGACGAATGTCTTGGGGTCACCGACCGGCACCAGCACCGGCTTTGCGATGTCCTGCAGAAAGACGAAGGCCTGGGGCGGGGCCGCCGCCAAATACCACCAGGAGTTGCCTTTTAGCTTGGGCAGGGCGGCTCCTACCTTGGCGACCACGAGGCCGCAGTATACGTCCGGATCATACACACCATCCCCGGCAATCGTGGCATGCACCCGCAAGGACTTGAAAGGGGTATTCAGCGGCATTGACGCCGACCTTGGATCCGAAAAGGGCAGCCTAAGATCGGCCGGCGTTGCGAAGGAGTCGCTGATCGTCACCGACAGAGACCTGTCGATATTGAGAGAGAAACCCCCGCCGTTGCCATCGGCAGGCGGGCCGTTGGCGGCCTTGAGCCTGGCCGCCAGGTTTTCCAGCTTTATGTCGCAATGGTCACCTGACGGCATTTTGAGGATCACGAGATCCGTGAAGAACGATCTCAGCCCATGGCTTTGCGCCATGCCGCCGAACCACTTGTTCAGTATTTGGCTGTTCTTCGCGACGCGCTGCCAGAGGCGCTCACCGTTCCAATAGTCGACCGCCGGAGTGAACGCTGCTCCCTCGGGCCATCCGCGAAGATATTCGCTGTCGTTGATATATCGCTTTGCCTGAACAGTGAGGTCGGCATTCGTCACCCACAGCGCCGAGCGGCATTTCTTGCGCAGGCAGGCGGCCAGCATGACATCCAGTTCGTTCCCCGACGTGTTGTTCCCGTAGTTGATGGTGTGCTTGCACTGGACCAGGTGGCGCCTACCCGCCGGGTCCATCGTCAGGATGTCCTGCTTCTCGTCACCGGAACCGTCGGTTTTATCGACGAGCGTGTGCCCATCGACGTGCACGAGGATGTCGGACACGAAATCGACGAACCGGTCGCTGCCGATGCGCGACAGGTATTCGAAGATTGCCCCTATCTCCGGGGTAATCGTGACCCGCGCCAGTTCACTGGGTACGACGTGATAATGCTGGGCGATCGTCGCCTGGACGACTTCAACCTTCTTCTTCATGGAGTGATTCCTTCGCGGATATGAAACCAAAGTGGCACTTCGGGAGTGCGCAATCAATTGTAGTCGCTGCCCGTCAGATCTCAGAACGTGGTCGCTGATGGGGGATCGCCAGTAGCGAGATCACAGGCACCAGCATCCGTCGTTGCTTCACCGGGCTCGAGACGAAAGCGTGGAGATTCACTGGTTGCGCTGGCTCCACGATTGCGGTTGCAACTACCCTCGATTCCGGATCGGAACTTCCTTGTTGCAGTATTGTACCAACCACGGCTATTCTGGACGCCATTCGTTCACACCCGGTAACATGGGATCGGGGCATTTGCGACGACGAGGAAGGATCACATGTTTCTACAATCTCCTATTCATGTCGCCAGGTCACGGGTCGCGCCAACGACGCCGCCGTTGCCTGCGGCAACGATCGACCAACTCAGACTGGTCGCCAACTAGAAAGCGCTTCTACCGAGCATCCGATGGCGCGACCATTCGAGACCACGTTCATTCTATTTGTCGACATGCTCGGCTTTGCTGCGCTCGTCGAAAAGGAAGGCGATGAGATCAACGAGCTTAGCCCGATTTTTACGGGCGCTGAACTGTATTCCCCATCTCCCGCGGAAAGCTTGCTCGGATACCGGTTTATGAATTTTCATCGTTGCCTCAACCAAGCTCGTGTGCGCCTCCAGGAGATGGGCGCAGGTACCGCAATAGTTTTCTCCGACTCCGCATTCTTCCGAATAGACAGCCTTGAGAATGCTATTCATCTCGCGCGCATGCTCATGTTCGAACTGGTCACGAGCGAGACGCCTGCCCGCATGGGGCTTGCCCGTGGCACGTATCGGATGCTGCGATTCCTCACGGACTCGTCCGCTCAGGTGTCCTTTCACATGTCGCAGTTCCTGGGAACCGGTGTCGTTCGCGCGTACGAGACCGAACGCTGCGGCGTCCCCGGCCTGCGAATCCTGTTGCACCCAGATCTCGAGCCATTACTGGATAAGGACGACTTGCGAATCATTCCGGTGAAGCCAAGCGAGATAATGCGGCTGAACGTCCGATCTGAAGTCAACTATTTAGACGTAACAGATAATCACTTGGGTCAGGACTTCGACGATTGCAACCAATTTGACTGCCTGCGATGGATGAAGGACTTGACGGATGGACCATTTCAGTATCACTACATTGAGACGTTTGACGCCTGGAACAGAATGCGCGCACAGCTCAAGCGTGCTCCGTACCCATGGGAGAAGTTCTTAGATCGTGACAAATACGACTACACACATGGAATACGTGAGCGGCCCTCAACCGATCACTGAAGGCCGACGGCTGTCAATTATCGCGAGCACCGAGGCTGATGGCCAATGCCGTCGGGCCGCAGAAGGGTAGGTCCGAAGGTCCAATTAGGTCGGCCTCGGATCACAGGACATTCGAGAGTTGGACCGGCCACAAGCCGACTGATCGGGACCCAGCCGTCCAGCCTATCTGTCCGACCGAAACTCGCGGTACGCAAGTTGAACACCAAACCTTGCGGCACAGATGTGTGGTTTGCAACGGCCGTGACAACGCCGTTCACTTAGACATCGATGGGTATAGTTTCTACCGAGGCATCGAACATGCGGGATCGAACATGCGGGTCGACGCCACCTAGGCTTCGCAGTGGCGACTTCTGCCGGGCTACATCCGCCGTAAGTAGGGCTGAGCTCATGGGTGGTTCAACGGCCGGACGGAATGCCGGCCGCTTCTTTCGGTTCCCGGAACGGTTTCCGTCACAATGGAGCCTGCGGCCATGAAGCGCAAGAAAAACCGAGACAGGCAGTACGAGCCCTATAAACAGATCAAGATGAAGCTCTTCCACGTCCCCGACCCATTCGGGGACATGCCACGGGAAGTCCGGCGCAAGATCCTACAGGAGGCCGCATCGAAAGCCCGCGCCACCTTAGATGTGGTCTATAAAAGGCTGGCCACTTGGTTCGAAAATTACGAGCCTCAGTACCTGCTGTCTGCCTTGGCGTTCTATCTCCTAACTACACCGCAGGGAGTCGACAAGGAGGCGATCGAGGGTAAGGTCGATTTCGCAGCGTTCCATCTGGAGCTACTTCAGGCCCATGCGCTAATGCGCCCCCTCGGCGGCACTTTGAATCTTCTGGGGCCCCAAGCCGAAGAACTTCTGCGCGACTTGAGAGAATTGACCGAATCACTGACTCTGGCGGATGTGAACCTGGCGGTGGATTGTTCCGACGAGGAGGTGCATAAACACTTCGTTCTCTCGCAGATGCGCAGCCAGACGCTCGCCATCCGGAACTGGGCCTACCCGGAGCAGGCTCTCGCTCACCTGCAACAGACGTTCGCAGGAGTTCTGGAGGGGATCCTGGCCAGCGCTTACAACGGAGTCTCGATCACAGGCGTGATCGATGCGCTCAAAGACTTGGCAAAGCTGATTGAGAACCGGCTTAATGACCATATCCACAAGGTTGCCCCTGTTTTTCACGCCAAGGACTTCGACACCGCTTGCGACCGATACGGGGAGGCCTTCCCGAACATATTCCTCGACCGTGAGGGCATGCGTCGGGTCTTTGCCGAATTGTGCGGGGACGATCTGGAGCAATTCAAAGCTCTCATGGTGATGCATTCCGACCTGCGACTGTCGGGCATCTACTCCTTTTCGCTGGATGATGCAGTTCAGGCCTACGGCAATGAATCCGGCAGAGAGGGGATGCGGCAACTATTCCAGGTGTGGTCGCACGACTTCGGCGACCTGAGCCAGCGCGACCCCAACCACTTCCTATTCGCGAATCCGGTCCTGCACAAGCCGTTCATCCGGACCGGCGAGGATCAGTATTTTTGGGTCCTCTGCGGCCTCCTTTCGCACATGCTGCCGGGGATGCTTGAGCACCTGATCCCGAAAGCACACCGCGACAGTTATGTTCGCGCACGATCCAAGTACCTGGAATCCCAAGTGGCGTCTCTCTTCCGGAACGCTTTTCCTGACGGCAGAGTCTACTGCGGAAGCCACTTCCGTCTATCACCGGAGGATCCCACGGTCTATGAGAACGACATACTCGTTGTAATTGATTCGACAGCCATCGTGGTCGAGTGTAAAGCGAACCTCGTCGACCCACCGGCGCGGCGTGGCGCGGCACTCCGTTTCGTGGATACGATCGAAGATCTGGTTGTAGCCGCGTCCGCTCAGGCACACCGATTCACGGCGTTCCTGAAGGCCAACCCAAGGCGACATCGGTTTGAGACAACTAGCGGCGAGGTCCACAATGTTGACGGCTCCCGCCTCCTGCGGTTCATTCCGATCTCGGTAACCTACGAAAATCTCGGCTTCATCAGCGCAAATCTTAAAGAGCTAGTGGTGGCCGGCATGATCGAGTCCGGCCAGCCGCTCGTGTCCTCGCTGTGTCTCACGGACCTGGAAGTTGTCCTCGAAACGCTCGACTCCCAGGCCCAACGTATTCACTACCTCGCACGACGCGCCGAGATCGAGCGGTCCATGAGATATCTCGGGGATGAACTGGACCTGTTCGCCTTCTATATTGAGACAGGTTTTAATGTAGGTGAGGTGGAGTGGGACGGCACCTTCCTGAACATTGGGATCAAGTCCAAGGAACTCGACCCGTATTTCGTGGCTCGCGCCGACGGTGTATCCATCGCGAAGCCCTCACTGCAGCTGACACGCTGGTGGAGGGCCATATTGGCTCGCATCGAGCAGAGGCAAAAGGAGTTCTGGACCGAAATCGCATACGTTTTCCTCAGTGTGGCCTATGAAGATCAGCAGAAGTTCGAGAAGAGGTTCAAGCAGCTTCAAGGACAGGTTGCGAGGGGCCGGACACGGCACAAATTCAACTGGATAAAGCTGGTGAGCGGAGTGCACACGGAGCGGAAGTACGGTGTACTCGGCTTTCCATATCGCGGTATCACCCGGGAACAGCGAGACAACCTCATGATGGGCATGGCCAGTGAAATGGCACGAACCGAAAAGGTGTATGGGACGGTTGTCTTGGGGTTGGACATCGAAGGGCCACGACATTATCCCTACGACGTAATGTTGTACTTGCCGGGCAATGCCCATGGAGCGCCGCAGGTCGGGACACTACTGTCGGGGGCAAGCCCACCGACTCGGCCCGATTTCGATTTCCACCTGAAAAGGCCTCGCTCCCTTTGAGAGCTCTGGGGGAGTTCCGACTGCCGATTGGTGGTCCAGGCGTGTGCGGAGCATCAAATTCGCACGCCCCAGCAATCGACCGTCGACATTCCTTGTAGCCGGCTGAATTCCACTGCAAGTAAACGGATAGCTCAATGTGTCAGCGTTAGGAGTGGGAATCGACCTTCGGATCCGGTTTCAGTCTCGATTGTCGGCCGTCCCTCAGGTGATTTTGCAGGCGGCGTATTCGCTGTAGCAAGACATGTACCGGCGATCGTATATGCGCCAACGGCGCCTGCCCAAGAACGCGTTCACCCCTCCCGCCCGAAATACCCCTGCGGATCCAGCCCGAGTCGCTGCAATCGCCCCCACGCGTCGTCCTCCTCCCGGTCGCGTTCGATCGTATTCGGGAGCGAACTGCTTCGGAACTCGAACCCGCATCGTGTTCGCAAGTACTGTGGAAGCGTGGTTCTGGCCTCACCAGCTTGCGCCCGCAACATGACTCGCTCCGCCTCCGTCAGCACAACCGTGACGGCCAGCCGCTCCAGCGCCATCTTGGGACGGCGCGCGGCTGGACGGCGCCTGCCCGCCATCTCGCTGCCGCGGCTGATCCACGCCGGCAGGTCACAGCACGTGCGGACGAACGCCGGAAGGCTTAGTCCCGCTTCGGCCGACCGAGCGTCCAATTCCAGATACTCGGCGCCGTTGAGGGGAATCGTGACGGCCTTCTGATTTCGCCAGTCTCAATTGGCCCCATTTGATGAAGTGAAATGGCCCCACCTGG
>JAHDVK010000047.1 GCA_023384675.1 Bryobacteraceae bacterium
TGTGGTACGCCCGGCACGATTCGAACGTGCGACCTTTTGCTCCGGAGGCAAACGCTCTATCCAGCTGAGCTACGGGCGCGGATCCAGCCCCTATTGTAGCCGATGACGGCGGTCCCGCGTACGCATCTGAATTTCCGGCGCTGCAGCGCAAGACTGACTCAGCGAGTGTAGCAGCCCGGCATGTTACCCTGAAGGGTTACCCCACTCTTCCCTCTGGACAAACGCTTGAAAGTCGGATTCGTTAGTCTTGGGTGCCCCAAAAACCTGGTGGACACCGAAGTCATGATGGGCCAGTTGACCGCCCGCGGCCACGAACTCACCTCGTCGCCCGCCGAGGCCGACGCCATCGTCGTCAACACCTGCAGCTTCATCGACCCTGCCAAGCAGGAATCCGTCGAAACCATCCTCGAAATGGCCGAGTACAAGAAAACCGGCCGCGCCCGCCGCCTGATCGTCGCCGGCTGCCTCGTCGAACGTTACCGCGGCGACATCCGCGTGCAAATCCCCGAAGTCGATGCCGTGCTCGGCACCAACGAACTCGACTCCATCATCGACCTGTGCGAAGGCGCCGCCAGCGAACCCGGCGCCGCCGAACCCTACCTCTACCACGACCTCACCCCCCGCATCCTCGCCACCCCGCGCCATTACGCCTACGTGAAAATCAACGAGGGATGCGATCACCCCTGCACCTTCTGCGTCATCCCTCAGTTCCGTGGCAGTTTCCGCAGCCGCCGTTTCGAGTCGGTGATCCACGAAGCCACGGATCTTTTCGCGCAGGGCGTTCGCGAGATCAACCTCATCGGCCAGGACACCACCGCCTATGGCGACGACCTCGGCATCCAGGACGGCCTCGCCGCCCTGCTCGAACGCCTCGATCAAATCGAAACGGACCATCCGAAGTGGGTGCGTTTCCTCTACTGCTACCCGAACCGCATCACCCGCCGCCTGCTCGACGTAATTGCCGCGGGCGAGTCGCTCACTAAGTACATCGACATGCCCTTGCAACACGCCTCCGCTTCCGTGCTGAAGCGCATGAAGCGCGGCGCCGGCGGGGACATCTTCCTCAAGACCCTCGACAAGATCCGCGCCGCCATCCCCGGCGTGGCCATTCGCACTTCCATGATCGTCGGCTTCCCCGGCGAAACCGAGAAGGATTTCGAGGAACTCTGCGCCTTCGTCGAAGCTGCCCAATTCGACCGCCTCGGCGTCTTTTCCTATTCCGACGAAGAAACCAGCGCCAGCTTCCACCTCGACGGCAAGGTGGACAAGCGCACCATCTACAACCGCAAACGCCGCCTGCTTGCCTTGCAGCGCAAGATCTCCCGCCGCATGAACCGCCGCTGGGTGGGCCGCGAGGTGGACGTGCTGATCGAAGGGCCCTCGCCCGAAAGCGAACTCGTCTGGCAGGCCCGCACGGCCACTCAGGCGCCCGACATCGACGGCGTCTGCTACCTCGAGGACGCGGGCGATCCCGCGCCCCGCCCCGGCCAGATCCGCCGCATGCGCGTCACCCGCGCCCACGACTACGATCTCATCGGCGACCTCATCGACGAAGCCCCCGCATGGCAGCCCTCCGCACCTGCCGTCAACCTCTTCCCCATCATTCAGAGCTCCGCGGGCCATCCCCGCCAGCATCAATGAAAACCGTCCCCTGCCCCACCTGCAAGAAGCCCGTGCCGCTCGGCGCGGAGTTCTTCCCCTTTTGCAGCGACCGTTGCCGCCTGATCGACCTCGGCCGCTGGGCCGACGAACAATACCGCATTCCCGCCGCTTCCGGCCAGGGCCAACTGCCGGATGAAGAGCCCGATGAAGAGTAAAACCGCGCTCCTGCTCGCCACCTGGTTCGGCGCGGGCTTCTCACCCTGGGCGCCCGGCACGGCCGGCAGCCTGGCCGCGGTTCTGATCGCCTGGGCCGCCGGCGCCTGGCTCCACCTTCAGCCCTGGCATCTCGCCGCCGCCGCGGCGGTGTTGACCCCCTTGGGCATCTGGGCCTCCACTCAAACCGCCCGCGCCCGGCAATCGAAGGACCCGCAAATCGTCGTCGTCGACGAAGTCCTCGGCCAGTGGATCGCGCTGGCAGGCGCCGCGGCACTCGCCGGCGCACACCTTTGGAGCGCTTTCGTCCTGTTCCGCATCTTCGATATCACGAAGCCTTGGCCCGTCCGCCGTCTCGAACGGCTCCCGGAAGGGACCGGCATTGTCGCCGATGACCTCGCGGCGGGCCTCTATGCCGCGCTTGTTTTGCTGCTGGCGCGGTGGTTCAATCTGTTATAGCTGGATCATTACTCCGGGATTTTTCATGCCCTTGAAAAGCAATGGCGCAGAGCGCCCCACGATAGAACAGGTTTCCCCGCGGGCCGCGATTCCCGGCGGTGACATTCAAATCCGCGGCCAGCATTTTCTCGCCGCGCCCCGGCCTCTGGTCAGCGTCGGTTCGGTGTCCGCCCCGCTGGTCGTCGGCTCCGACCGCTATGTTGTCGCCCGCGTCCCGGAATCGGCCGGCGACGGCCTCCTCGTCGTCAGCAACGGCGAAAAGGAAAGCGCCCCCACCCCGTTCGCAGTCGGCCAACTCGTGGCCGACAACCTCCACCCTGTCGCCAGCCCCGCCGTCGGCCCCGACGGCTCCGTCTACACCACCTTCAGCGGTTCCCGCGGCCAGAAAACCCCCGTCGCCGTCTATCGCATCGATCCCGCCGGCTCCGTCACGCCGTACCTCAACGACCTGATGAACGCCACCGCCCTCGCCTTCGACCGCGAAGGCGTTCTTCATATCTCCTCACGCTTCGATGGCGTCGTCTATCGCTCGCCATCCAGCGGCGTCATGAGCGTGTACTGCGAATCGATGGGCGTCGCCACCGGCATCGCCTTCGACGACAAAGGCGACCTGTTCGTCGGCGACCGCTCCGGCACCATCTTCAAGATCAGCGAAGGCGGCCAGGGCATCTACGTCTTCGCCACCATCGAACCTTCCATCGCCGCCTACCACCTCGCTTTCGGACCCGGAGGCTATCTCTACGTCACCGGACCCACCACCTCGAGCTTCGACGGCGTTCAGCGCATCTCCTCCGCCGGCGAGGTCGAGGTCTTCTTCCGCGGACTCGGCCGGCCTCAAGGTCTTGCCTTCGACAAGGAAGGCAACCTCTACGTCGCCGCCTCGCTCGCCGGCCGCAAGGGCATCGTAAGGATCACCTCGGAGCGCGAAGCCTCCCTGTTCCTGTCCGGACCCAACATCGTCGGCCTCGCCTTCGCTCCGGGCGGCGATCTGATGGTCTCCACCACCGGCGCTCTCTATCGCGTCCCCGCAGGCATCAAAGGACGCCCGCTCCCCTGACCGAAGCATGACCGCCGAAATCATCGCCGTGGGCAGCGAAATGCTCACGCCGGCAAAAGTCGATACCAACTCGCTCTGGCTCACGGACCAGCTCAATCTGCTCGGCGTGGACGTCACCCGGAAGTCCGTCGTCGGCGACGACAAGGATCGCCTCGCCGGCGCTCTCCACCGCGCTCTCGAACGCACGCCCCTCGTCCTCGTCACCGGCGGACTCGGCCCCACCGAAGACGACCTCACCCGCGAGGCCGCCGCCCAGGCGCTGAACCGGCCCCTGATCCACGACCCCGCCATCCTCGCCGCCATCGAAGAGCGCTTCGCCCGCTTCAAGCGCAAAATGGCGCCCATCAACAAGCGCCAGGCCTTCCTCATCGAGGGCGCCGAAAAACTCGATAACCCCAATGGCACCGCCCCCGGCCAATGGTTCGCCCTCAACAGCCGCATGCTCGCTCTGCTCCCCGGACCGCCCGGCGAAATGAAACCCGTCTTCCTGAACCACGTTCTCCCTCGCCTGAAAGCGATCCTGCCTCCCCGCGCCCTCCGCACCCGCTTCTACCGCGTCGCCGGCATGGGCGAATCCGATGTCGATCAGCTCATCGCCCCCATCTACAAGCCTTACGACAACCCCGTCACCACCATCCTCGCCGCCGCCGGCGACATCCAGATCCACCTCCGCTCCTTTTGCGCCACCGAAGAGGAGGCCGAAGCCCGCGTCGCTGAACTCGGCGCCAGCATCGAAGCCGCGCTCGGCAATCGCATCTATTCCCGCAACGGCGACCCCCTCGAAGCCGCCCTCGGCGAGCTCCTGCGCGAACGCAAAGCAACGCTTGCCGTCGCCGAATCCTGTACCGGTGGCCTGCTCGGCGGCCGCATCACCGAAGCTCCCGGCTCTTCCGCGTGGTTCCTCGGCGGATTCCAGGTTTACGGCCGCGCCATGAAGACTCGCCTCCTCGGACTCGATGAAAAACTGGTCGATCGCGAAGGCGTCGTCTCCGAAGCTGTCGCCATCGCCATGGCCGAATCCGCCCGCGACCGCACCGGCGCCACCTACGCCCTCTCCATCACCGGCGAAGCCGGTCCCGAATCCGCAACCCCCGGCATCGAGCCCGGCACCGTTTGGATCGGCGTCGCCACACCCGCCGGTGTCGAAGCGAAACTCCACCGCTTCCCCGGCGGCCGCGCCCGCATCCGCGCCTTCGCCGTCCAGTCCGCCTTGAATCTGCTCAGGCTCCGTCTATAATTGACGAATGCCGACATTTAGAGTAGCTGGATTCACCCTTCTCTCCATCACGGTTTTGATCCTGGCCGCCACGCTCATCTTCGTGAAGCCGGACGACCGGCTCCCGCTCTATATCAATGTCGTCATCATGGGCGGCCTCTCCGCCGTCCTCCTCGCGCGCGCTAAAGCCAAGCCAAAGGAATGAACCCGCTCTCATGATCAACAAGCTCTCACTCATCGGCGGATTCTTGCTCTTCAGTGGGGCGATCGACGCCGTCATCGCCTATTTCTTCCTCCCCCAGGAAGTCGGCATCTATCTCTACGCCGCGGGCGGGTTGTCGGCCGTTATCGGTCTCCTGCTGCTTCTGAAAGGCCTTGCGTCGCCCACTTGAGATTGGTATGACGTCCCAACCGCTTGTAGGGCGGACTTTGGTCCGCGCGGCGCTTCAGTCCCGCCCCCGCCGGTCCTTCATCATCCACCGGGTCTCAGAGGAGCGCACGCGGAGCTTCACCTCCGCCTCCGCAAACCACCGGTCGTCCATCGGGCTTCGGATGAGCCTGCTGCTCCGCTCCTCGATCAGGTCTGCGTTGATCCTGGCCGCCCTCCCCCTCGCCGCCCACGCCGCCCCGCCCACCTTCCACGCCGAGATCCTGCCCATCCTCCAGCGCCGCTGCCAGGCCTGCCACCGCCCCGGCGAGATCGGCCCCATGCCCTTTCTGACTTACAATCAGGTCCGCCCCTGGGCCCGCGCCATCCGCGAATCGGTCAAGCTCCGCCGTATGCCTCCCTGGTTCGCCGAACGCGCCTCCGTCCGCTTCGAAAACGATCCCACTCTCACGCCCGAAGAGATCGCCCGCATCGACGCCTGGGCCTCCGCCGGTGCGCCCCCCGGCGACCCCGCCCAAGCCCCGGCGCCCATCCAGTGGCCCCAAGGCTGGTTTCTGCCGAAAGTCGACTTCACCGTTGTCATGCCCCGCGCCATCCCCATCCCCGCACGCGAAGAACTCGACTACCAATGGATGATCCTCCCGCTCGGCTTCACCGAAGACCGCTGGGTCACCGCCGCCGAAATCCGCCCCGGCGCCCGCGATGCCGTCCACCACATCGTCGCCTACATCCGCGAACCCGGCTCTGCTTGGCTCCGCGATCAACCCGCCGGCGAAGCCTTCACCCACCCCGGCGTCACCACCAGCGACATTCTCGCCCTTTACACCCCGGGCACTGGACCCATGCTCCTCCCCGCCGGTATGGCCAAACTCGTGCCCGCCGGCAGCGACCTCGTCCTCCAATTCCACTACACCCCCACCGGACGCTCCACCCGCGACCTTTCCACCGTCGGCCTCACCTTCGTCAAGGATCCCCCTGAAAAACGCGTTCTCACCCTGCAAATGGGCACCGTGGACTTTTACATCCCACCGCGCGCTGCCAACCACCGCATCGCCGTTTTTGGCACTCTCCCCGGCGATGCGCTCCTTCTGTCGCTCCTGCCCCACATGCACCTGCGAGGCAAGGCCTTCGACTTCGAAATCGTCGAACCCGGCGGGCGTGTCGAAACCCTTCTTCGTGTCGCACCCTTCCACTTCTACTGGCAGTTGAACTACCGCCTCGCCAGGCCCCGCCTGCTCAAACAAGGTACCCGCCTCCGCTTCACCGCCTGGTATGACAACTCCGCCAATAATCCCCTCAACCCGGACCCGGACGCCGGGATCACCTACGGCGAACGGTCCCGCGATGAGATGATGGTGGGCTTTTTTGACGTCGCCGTTGACCCTGCATTCGACAAACCCGCCTTCTTCAACTCCCGGCCGCGCTGACGCACACCCCGCCGTGGCCCTCAATTGGGCCCGGCTCCCGCCCTGCTCGCCTTCTCGAACCACTCCATGCCCATCCAGCCCCGCCCCGGGGCGATCCGGTAAACTCTGGGAATGCGTTGTCTCATTCTCTTGACCGCTCTCGTCTCCCTCGCCTCGGCCGAAGCACGCATCCCGGCCAAAAAAGCCGCGCTCTTCAATGGGCGCGACCTGTCGGGATTTACCGTCTTTCTGCGCGAGAACGGTCCGCAGGATCCGCGCGGCGTGTTCAGCGTCAGAAAGAAGATGATTCGCATTACCGGCGAGGAGTGGGGCGCGCTCACCACCGTGGATGACTGGCGCGATTATAGGCTCGTTGTCGAGTGGAAGTGGGGCGGCCCGGCATGGCCGCCTCGGGAGAACCGCGCGCGCGATTCCGGCATCCTGCTGCACGGCGTCGGCGAATTCAATCCCAAGCGCAATGGCTGGCTGGAAAGTTACGAGTACCAGATCATCGAAGGCGGCACCGGCGACATGATCCCCGTCGCCGGCGCGGACCGGCCGCGCTCGTCAGCCACCGTCCGCTTCGGCGCGGACAAACAGCCCTATTTCGATCCCGATGGACCTGAGATTGAATTCGACCGCCAAAGGGTGAACTGGTGGGGCCGCGATCCTAATTGGAAAGACCAGTTGGGCTTCCGCGGGCCCAAGGATGTAGAGAAGCCCGTAGGCGAATGGAACCGCAGCGAAATCCTTGCCCGCGGCGACTTGCTGGAATTCTATCTGAACGGCGTCCTCGTGAACCGCCTGACCAAACTCTCTCGTACAGCCGGCAAAATTCAGATTCAAAGTGAAGCGGCCGAGATCTGGATCAGAAAAGTGGAGTTACACCGGGTCCCCTAATGGCATGCGGGTTGCTAAGATATTTCTGGAGTCCCGCTGAATCGCCAGTCCAGAGATGGACTTCACCGCCGGGGCTGATTGATTTCAGGCGCTTGCTCTGGCCGGTGCGAAACCGCTGCGGAGTGATCTCTGTCGAAGAGATTGCCGGAGCCCGGTAGTTTTTTCCTTCCCGCTTGGGCCTGCGCCAACGATGACCGTCGTAAGGAGAAGTATGCGTCAATTTCTTTCCCTGTTTCTGAGTTGCGCGCTGGTAATGTCTGCCGCGCCGCCTGCCGAAGTGCGCGATGAGCCAATTGTCCCGCGCGATCAACTGCGCGAGCGCCTGAAGGCGAATTCCTCTGCGCGCGCGGGCCATCTCGAACAGGTGGAACGGCTCTTCAACCAGGCAGCCATTCACGACGCCCTTCGTTCCGCGAAATTGGACTCTGCCGCCGTCGCCTCGGCGGCTTCCCTGCTGAGTGATGCGGAACTGGCGAAGCTTGCCGCCCGCAGCGCAGACATCGAACGCGACATCGCCGCGGGGGCGTTCAACAACCAGATGCTCACCTACATCGTGATCGCGCTGGCGACCGCTGTGCTTGTCCTGATACTGGTCCATTGACGATGCCGCGGCACTCCGCGGCACTTTTGGGCTTCATTGTGGCCGGCGCCCTGATTGCCGCGGATGTCACTCTCGATGTGCCCTTTGTCCGGCAGACGAAGGAGGCCTGCGGGGCCGCCTGCCTCACCATGGTGATGCGCTACTGGCGGGCCCAGGGGCACGCCGGCTTGGCCGACCCCGATCCCGCCGCGATCCAGCGCAAACTTTACGTCGCGGCCGAACGCGGCATCCCGGGCTCTTCGATGCGCAAGTATCTGGAGACTCAAGGCTTCCACGCTTTCGCGGTGCGCGGCGGCTGGGACGATCTGCGCGAACACCTCACCGTCGGCCGGCCGCTGATCGTCTGCCTCTCCGCGCCAGGCCGCCGCCTTCATTACGTCGTCGCCGCTGGATTGGATGAGGCGCGTGGCCTCGTGCTGATCAACGATCCGGCCCGCCGCAAACTGCTGGCGGTGCCGCGCGCACGCTTCGAAAAGGACTGGAGCGCGTCCGGATACTGGACGCTCGTGGCTGCCCCAAAGTGACCCGTATCTTAATGATCCTGCTTCTGTTAGCCACCCCAGTGGCGGCGCAGGCGCCCGCCGGTCTCTACCAGAAGGGCATGGAACTCGCCAGCCAAAAGAGGTGGGACGAAGCGCGGGCGGCTTTCGAGGCCGGGGCGCGCGCGGCCCCGGGCGACATTCGGTTCCCCTTGCAACTCGCTGGCATCGCATTCAATCTAAACGACTTCCGCACCGCGCGGCGATGGCTGCGAACGGCCCTGCGGCTGCAGCCGCACAACGGGTACGCCAACGAGTTTCTCGCCACGATCTACGCCCTCGAGGAGAACCTCGATGCCGCGTTGAAGTACTGGAATCGTGCGGAAAAACCCCAAATTTCACGCTTAGAATGGCCTTCCGGGCTCAAAATTCGCACAGAATTGCTCGATTCGGCGTTCGCCTTCCCGCCCGCCGGGCTGCTGATGCATGAGGACTACCTGCTGACGCGGGCCAGGCTCGAACAACTCGGCATTTTTCCGCGTTTCCGCTTCCAGATCACGCCGGAAGACCAGGGCGACCGGTACTCCGTGCAGTTCAATGCTCTGGAACGTAACGCTTGGGGGCCTCCGGGACCGGCGCGTTATCTGGCCCCATTGCGCGGCGTCTTCTTTCAGGCGCTCATGCCCGAGTATGCAAACTGGAATGGGCGCGCCGTGAATGTGCGCACACTCGCGCGCTGGGACCGCCAGAAACAAAGGTTTGCGGCCGATCTGACTACCCCACGCCAGCGCGTGTACTTCGACTACCGCCGCGAGCGATGGGATTTGACGCGCAGCTTTCATGGCCAAGGCGCGGCGCCTGCCGGTCTGGACCTGCGGAAAGCGGCGGTGGGCTACGGCCTGCGTGGGATCGTGTCGCACCGTCAGGCGTGGTGGGCGGAACTGGAACTCAACACCCGTGCCTGGCTGGGCGGGACGCCGGAGGCGGGGGGATTTGTAGAGGGTGCGGCGCCGGTGGTCCGGGCAGGCGTGGACTCACTGCTGTGGAACGTGCCCGAGCGGCGGTTTCGCCTGCACTCGATCATTTCGGCCGATACAGGAAAGGTACTGGGTGCGAGGATCGAAGCGTATCTGAAGGCGCAGGGCGGGCTGCGCGCCGAATGGCTTCCGCAGGCCGCCGGCGAGGATTACGCCGTGCGCGCGTCGCTGCGTGCGGGCAAGAGCGCGGGCGGATTGCCGTTCGACGAACTCCATATGCTCGGCGTCGAACGCGATTCGGGCCTTTGGATGCGCGGTCATGCCGGCACCGGGCGGGGGCGGAAAGGCAGTGCGCCACTGGGCCGCGACTATCTGCTCGCTTCGTGGGAGATGGACAAGGTCCTGCATCGCGGCGCGTTCTGGACCATCACGGCCGGGCCCCTGCTCGATACCGGCCAAACTTGGGACGGGCGCGGCGTCTTCGGTTCGCCAATCTGGCTGACAGACGCAGGTGTGCAGGGGCGCGTAAAGGTTCTTTCGGGGCCCGAGATCACGTTGAGTTGGGGCCGCGATCTCCGCGGAGGCCGGAATGTGTTCTATGCCACGCTGGGCCGGGGACCACTCCTGGCAAGGCACTGAGCGAGTGTCCGGTTCCGGGACAACGGAATTCCAAAACGGACACCAATCGCGGCCTTGAAGTAGCGTTGAACCTTATTTGTCAATAGTTTGTGAACTGGCAGGGCATATGCCCCACAAGAAGTCTATGACGTCCCTGCGTTACGCCTTCCGGACCCTCGCCCGCACGCCTATGGTGAGCCTGGTAGTAGTTGTGTCGCTGGCGCTGGGCATCGGCGCCAATACCGCGATCTTCTCGATGTTCTATCAGGCGCTGCTGAAACGTCTGCCCGTGCAGAAGCCGGAGGAACTGGTGCTGCTATCCGCGCCCGCTGAATTCAAGGGGGGCCGCAATTCCACAAGCAACCCCGGCGGAATGGAAATGATCTTCAGCTACCCGATGATCAGAGAACTCGAGAAAAGCCCCAATGGGCTGGCGGGAGTGGCGGGTTATCGCACATTCGCGGCGAACCTCTCCTACGAAGGCCGGACGCAAAGCGGAGAAGTGAACGCCGTCACCGGCATGTACTTTTCGCTGCTGGGTGTGCAGCCTTTGCGGGGGCGGCTGCTGGATGCGGAAGACGACCGCGGCAAAGGGCAGCCGGTCGCCGTGTTGAGCCACGGCTACTGGATGGACAAACTGGGCGGACAGCAAGACGTGCTGAACAAGCCGATCCGCGTGAATACGCAAGTGTTCACGATAGTCGGGGTAGCGCCGGAGAATTTCAAGGGGGTGGCGTTCAACGATGAGCATGACATCTTCGTTCCGCTCGCGTTCAAGCCCGCGCTGACGCCCGGCTGGGACGGCACGGAGAATTGGACCGACTACTACATCTACGCTTTCGGCCGGCTGGCGCCGGGGCTGAGCCGCGAGCAGGCGCAGGCGGCATTGAACAGCGTCTACGCGGGGCTGGTGGAAAAGCAGGCAGGCTTGATGACCGGCAGGAGTCAGGATTACCGGGAGCGGTTCCGGCAACACCGGCTCACGCTGCAGCCCGGCGATTTCGGCCATTCGGCATTTCGCGAAGAGCTTCGCACACCGCTGACGATCCTGTTCATCTGCACCGCGCTGGTGCTGCTGATCGCGGCGGCGAACGCGGCGAACCTGATGCTGGCGCGGGCTGTGCAGAGGACGCGCGATCTCTCGATCCGGAGCGCCCTGGGAGCGTCGCGCGGGCACATCATCCGGCAGATGATGGCCGAGGCGATGCTGCTGGCCGTGGGCGGCGGCGTGGCAGGATTGCTGGTGGGCTTATGGTCGATCGACGCATTGGTGACGATGACCGCCGACGCGGATGGCAGCGGGCGGCTGTTCGAAACAAGCCTGGATCCGCTACTGCTCGGCTTCAGCTTCGGATTATCGCTGCTGACGGGCCTGTTGTTCGGGCTCTACCCGGCGCTGGCGGCGGCGCGCGCATCGGTGGCGGGCAGATTGAAGGAGGATTCCGGCCAGGCCTCCTCAAGCCGCACTGGCGTCCGGATGCGGCGCGCGCTGGTGACGGCGCAAATCGCGCTGTCGCTCCTGCTGCTGGTGCCGATGGGCCTTTTCCTCAAGAGCCTGGTGAATCTGCTGAAGACCGACCTGGGGATGAAGACCGAAAATGTGATCACGTTTATAGTCAGTCCGGAGCTGAATGGCTATTCGTTCGAGCGCGCGCGGCAGTTCTTTGCGCAGGCGGAAGAGAATCTGGCCGCCATTCCGGGCGTTGGCGCGGTGACCACATCCGTGGTGCCGCTGATCGCCGGCAACAGTTGGGGGACGGACATTCACGTCGAGGGCTTCTCCACGGGGCAGGGCGTGGACAACAATTCCCGCTTGAACCACGTGGGGCCGGGTTTCTTCTCGAAGATGGGCGTGCCGCTGTTGCGAGGCAGGGAGTTCACCGATGCCGACACGATGGCCGCACCGAAGGTGGCCGTGGTGAACGAGGCATGGGTGGCCCACTTCTCGCCGGACCGCGATCCAATCGGATTGCAGTTCGGCACCGGCGCGGCGGACACGCGTGACATCACGGTGGCCGGGGTGGTGAAAAATGCGAAGTACAACAACTTGCGCGCCGAGACGCCGCGCCTGTTCCATTTGCCTTACCGGCAGGTGGAGCAGGTAGGGCGTCTGTCGTTCTACGTCCACTCATCGCTGACGGTGGAGCAGACCTCGGCCCAGATCCGGCGGGTGCTCGGGGGGATGGATCCGGATCTGCCTGTGGAGTCTCTGCAGACGTTTACCTCGCGGGTGAACGAGAACATCCGCGGCGACCGGATCACGCTGCAACTGGCCTCTGCGTTCGCGCTGCTGGCGACGCTGCTGGCGATGCTGGGCCTTTACGGGGTGGTGGCGTTCGGCGTGGCGCGGCGCACGCGGGAAATTGGCATCCGCATGGCGATGGGCGCGGGCTCGGCGGCAATCCGCGGCCTGGTGTTCACGGAAGTGGCGGTGATTCTGTTGATCGGATCGGTCTTCGGAGTGCCGGGCGCGCTGGCGCTGGCGCGGCTGGCGCAAAGCCAGTTGTACGGCGTGGAGGCGAACGATCCGCTGGTGGTGGCGGGAGCCATCGCGGCGCTGATTGGCGCGGCGGCGGTGGCGGCATGGATCCCCGCCCGGCGCGCAGCACGGATCAACCCCATCGAGGCGCTGCGGTACGAGTAGAGCCTTGGGCGGAGGCCTATTCGAGGCCAGGCATGATTCGCTTCATGAACTCGTCGAACAGCGGAACCGTGAATGCCGTGTCCCCGTGGCTCGGACTCCAAATCATGCCTTTCGTAATAAGGGTCTTTCGTACAGGACCCAGGAGATTGACCGCTTTGTTGAGAACCTGGGCGATGTCGCCTGAGCGATGCGGGCCCGGACCAAGCTCGGCCATTGCGCGCAGATAACGCTTTTCAGATGGCGTTAGCCGATCGAACCGAACACGGAAGAAACTCTCATCAAGCGCCGCGACGGCGGTAATCGACGCCTCCCGCACATCCTCAACCGTGATTGGAGACTCGTGCGCGGCTTCCCAGGCATGTTTACCCCATTCCTGAATGAAGTATGGATAACCTCGCGTGGCCTCGATAATCCCAGCGACGGCTTCCGCAGAGAATTCCACACCTTCGTTGCGGGCCGGACGGACGATGGCCAACTCCGCCTCCTCCGGAGAAAGCGGGCCAACCGTGGGGAAGTCAAAAAGACGCTCCGCGTAGGACTTCGCTTCGCCAGCCAGTCCACGGAGTTGAGGAAGGCCCGCGCCAACGAGCGTCAGGGGAAGCTGGGCCTGCGAACAGCGGTGCAGGGCGGAGATCAAGGCGGCAAGTTGGCGGGCGTCGATGTACTGCAATTCGTCGACGAACAGCACCACCGCGCTCTCCGCATCCCGCCCTGCCAAACCGACCTGTTCGAGGAGTGAAGCCAAATCCAGTTCAAGATCGCCGTTGTCGGCCAGCCCCGGCTCCGCATCGTAGTCCAGACCAACCTCGATGTCGTTGTACTTAACCTTCAGCCCGTTCACGAAGCCGGCTAAGGCTCGCAGCCCGCGCCTCGCCAGGTTCTTCGCCGCCTCAACCCGATCCAACCGCAGAAGAACCTGCCGCAACTGCGGAGCAAGCAACGCCGGCAGCGACCGGTTTTCCGGAGCCTCGATGCGAACCGTGTAAATGCCTGCTGCATCCGCATCCAGCCGCATCCGGTCCAAAAGCACCGTCTTGCCCACCCCGCGCAACCCCACCATCAGCACACTCTTGGCGGAGTAGCCCCGTTTGATTCGCTCGATTGCGATCCGGATCTGGTCGCGCAGCCGGTCACGCCCTGCGAGTTCCGGCGGGGGGCTTCCCGCACCGGGTGAATACGGATTTCTGATTGGGTCCATGGCCTCGTTGTCTGAAGTATAGCAAAATTAGCTAGTTTATCCCTACCGGCAAACTTTATTATAATTGCTTTGTGCTGACCGGCGCGCTGTGCCTGTTCGCGGTGGGTGTGTCCCTGGGCTGGCTGGGAGCCGGGGGGACGGCCATCGCGTTGCCCGCGCTGGTGTATGTCGCGGGGCTCGATCCGCACCGCGCGGTGGCTTTCTCGTTGCTGTTGGTGGGCGGCGCGAGCGCCTTCGGTGCGGCTCTGCACCACCGCAAGGGGCTTGTGCGCTGGCGCGCGGCGCTGGCGTTCACACCCGCGGGCATCGCAGGCGCGCTGCTGGGTTCGCGGCTGAGCTACCCGCTCAGCGGGCGCGCGCTGCTGCTCACGTTTAGCGCGCTGCTGGCCGTGATCGCGTGGCGGATTCTGCGCGAAGGCCGGGTGGAGGCGGGGCCGCAACGGCACTGGAAAGTAACCGCCGCGGCGGGCTTCGGCATCGGCATCGTCACCGGCACGCTGGGCGTGGGAGGCGGATTCGTCATCGTACCGGCGCTCGTGTGGGGCGCGGGATTGGCGTTCCGCGAAGCGGTGGCAACCTCGCTCGTCGTGATCGCGGCGAATTCGGCGGCGGCGTTCACCGGGCACGCGCTGCGCGAACCTCCGCCCGCGGCCCTGGCCGCCGTGCTGCTGGCCGCCGCGCTCGCCGGGATGTGGACGGGTGTCCGGCTTTCGCACAAGACCGACCCCGCGCGTTTAAAACGTTACTTTGCTTTTTTGTTGCTGGGGCTCGCCGCGTTCATGGCCGCGCGGAACCTGCCTGGATCACCTTGAGCATCTCCTCCACGGGCGGCGCGCCGCGTTGAGAGAAGGCGACGCGCCCATCGGGGCCGATGACGTACACCGTCCGGCGCACAAGGGGGCCAACGCCCGCGCGAAACACCCGCGCCACCCGGCCGCCTTTGTCCACGATCAGCGGAAAGGGCAGGTCCAGTTTCTCCAGGAACAGGCGGTGGCGTTCGGCCGATGCCGGGTTGACGCCGTACACGACGGCGCCGGCGGCTGCAAACGAGAACCAGGTGTCCCGCAGGCCGCCCAATTGGGCCGTTCAACCGGGCGTGTCGTCGGCGGGGTAGAACACAAGAACCACCCAGCGGCCACGCAGCGATTCGAGCGTGACTGTTTCGCCCGCGTGGGTTTGCGCGGTGAAGTCCGGGGCGGCGGCTCCGGGCGGAAGTGGTTGTCCGAGCATGTCAGTTCTGGATGTAGCTTAGCAGGCGTTCCTGGATGGTCTTGGCGCGCTGGTCGTCCCAGCAGACTACCAGGATGGTGTCGTCGCCGGCGATGGTGCCCGCGACTTCGGCCCAGTCTTCGCCATCGAGCGCCACGGCGAGCGAATTGGCCGAGCCGGACGAGGTCTTCAGCACCACCATGTTCTGCGCGAGGCGGACATCGAGCAGGTATTCGGCCATCACCGTGGCGAGGTCGGGTCCCGTGGGGTCGGGCAGGATCTCGACATAGCCGTCGCGCGTTTTGGCGAGGCCGAGTTCGCGGATGTCGCGCGAGAGCGTGACCTGCGTGGTGTCGATGCCCACCTCCTTGAGTTCGCGCGCGAGTTCATCCTGGGTGGAGATGCGCTTTGCGCGGATGAGCTTGAGGATCTGGCCCTGGCGGTAGTTCTTGGTCATTGCGGGTAACTCTCCAATCGGATGCGCGCCTGCGCGAGCGCGGCGGCGACGGTTTCGGGGGCGGTGCCGCCGGGGGCGCGGCGCGTTTTCATGCCTTCGGCCGGATCGAGCAGCGCGGCCATTTCGGGGGTGAAGCGCGGGTCGAACCCGGCCATGGATTCGGCGGTCCAGTCCCGCGGCCGTTTGCCGGTCTTGACGGACTCGAGCACCAGGCGCCCGGCAAGCTGATGGGCTTCGTGGAAGGCGACGCCCGCGCGCGAAAGCGCTTCGGCGAGGTCGGTGGCGACGGTCCAGCTTTCGGCGGCGGCGCGCGCGGGGGCCTCGGGCTTCAGGGTTGTGGAGCGCAGCACCTCGGCAGCCATCTCGAGCGAGCCTTCGAGCTGATATGCGGCGTCGAACAAAGGCTCCTTGTCTTCCTGCAGGTCGCGGTTGTAGGTCATCGGCAGACCTTTGGCAGTGGTGAATAATGCCGTAAAATCACCGAACACACGGCCGCTTTTTCCGCGAATCAGCTCCATGGAATCGGGATTTTTCTTTTGCGGCATGAGCGAAGAACCGGAGGTGACGCCATCGCCCAGCTCCAGCCAGCCGAACTCCTCCGAGGAATAGAGGATCCAGTCTTCAGCCAGGCGCGACAAATGAAGCATCGCGATGCTGGCCGCCGAGAGAAAATCGAGCGCGAAATCGCGGTCGGCCGAGACATCCATCGAATTGCGCGTGATGCCGTCGAAACCGAGTTCGCGGGCGATGCGCTCGCGGGCGATGGGAAAGCCCGAGCCGGCCAGCGCGCCCGAGCCGAGCGGGCAGAGATTGACGCGCGCCCGCGCCTGCAGAAGCCGCTCGCGGTCGCGGTCGAACATTTCAAAATAGGCGAGCAGGTAATGGGCCCACAGCACAGGCTGGGCGCGGCGCAGGTGTGTGTAGCCGCAAATCACCGCCTCGGGGGCCTGCGCGGCGAGATCGAGCAGCGCCGTTTGCAGCGCTTTCAACAGGCGCAGAGTGCGGTCGATCTCCTCGCGCAACCAGAGGCGCGTGTCCAGAGACACCTGTTCGTTTCGCGAACGCCCCGTGTGCATCTTGTCTGCGAGCGGCCCTGCGATCTGCTTCAGGTGGCGGATGACGAAGGTGTGGACGTCCTCGTCCGTGGCATCCGCGAGTCCTTCACGCGGGACCGCCGCGAGCGCCGACACCAGCATTTCCGCCTCATCGGCGGTGAGAATGCCCGCATGGGCGAGCGCTCGCGCATAGGCCTGCGAGCCGCGGATGTCGGCGTCGAAAAGACGGCGGTCGAAATGCAGCGAGCCGGAGAAGCGCTCGAAGATCGCCGACGGGCCGGTCTCGAAGCGCCCGCCCCAGAGCTTGGCGCTCATCCTTGCAAGGTGTCCTTCATGGCCTTGCCGGCCGCGAGCAGGCCCTTCAGCTTCTTCACGGCCGAGGCCGGCTGCTTCTTCGCTTTCGGCTTCGACTTCAGCATCGCGCGCACCTGGATTGGCAGGCCGATCAGGTTGATGAAGCCGCGGGCGTCGCGCTGATTGTAGCTCTCGCCCATGGTGAACGAAGCGATGTCGAGGTCGTAGAGCGAATTCGGGGAGACGCGCGAAATGGGGTCGATGCGGCCCTTCCACAGCCGGAGCGTCACTTCGCCGGTCACCGGCTTGGCCACTTCGCTGAAGAAGGCATCGAGCGAATCGCGCAGCGGCGTGAACCAGAGGCCGTTATAGACCAGCTCGGCGTAGTCGAGAGCCAGTTTCTGCTTGTAGTGGAGCGTGGATTTGTCGAGCGTGAGCGATTCCAGCTCGCGGACGGCGGTCATCAGAATCTCGCCGCCGGGCGTTTCGTAACAGCCGCGCGATTTCATGCCGACAAAGCGGTTTTCCACCAGATCGATGCGTCCGACGCCGTGTTTTCCGCCGATTTTGTTCAGGGTTTCGAGCAATTTCACGCCCGAAAGCTCCTTGCCGTTGACCGACACCGGGATGCCGGCCGCAAAGCCCACTTTGACGGTCTCCGGCTTGTCCGGAGCCTCCCAAGGATGGGTGGTGAGCATCCAGATGCCGTCCGTGGGGGCGTTGGCGGGGTCTTCGAGTTCGCCGCCTTCGTGCGAAATATGCCAGATATTCCGGTCGCGGGAATAGATTTTGGTGGTGGATTGCGCGATGGGCACATTGCGCGCTTTGGCATATTCGATGGCGTCTTCGCGGGAAATAATGTCCCATTCGCGCCAGGGAGCGATCACGGGCAGATGGGGAGCGAGCGCCTTGTAGGTGAGCTCGAAACGCACCTGGTCATTGCCCTTGCCCGTGCAGCCGTGGGCGAGGGCGTCGCAGCCGGTGGCGAGGGCGACCTCCACCTGCTTTTTCGCCAGCAGCGGCCGCGCGATCGAGGTGCCCAGCAGGTATTTGTGTTCGTACACCGCACCGGAGCGGACCAGGCGCCAGAGGTAGTCCGTCACGAACTCCTCGCGCATATCCTCGATGTAGACCTCCGAGGCGCCCGTCTTCTTCGCCTTCGCCTTCAGCCCGGTGAGTTCGTCGCCCCCCTGGCCAATGTCGCCGCACACAGCGACCACCTGACAGCCGTAATTCTCCTTGAGCCACGGGATGATGATCGACGTATCCAAGCCGCCCGAGTACGCGAGCGCGACCTTTTTGAATTGCGATTCCTTGCTTGCCATATGCGAATGATTCTCCGGGAACTAGTGTAGCTGGGCAGCGAGCATCACCATCAGCGCCTTCTGCGCATGGAGGCGGTTCTCGGCCTGGTCAAAAACAACGCTGACGCGCGATTCCATCACCGCATCGGTGGTTTCCTCCTCGCGATGAGCGGGCAGACAGTGCATGAAGAGCGCGCCCGGCGCGGCCATGGCCATGAGCGCTTCGTTCACCTGATAGGGCGCAAACAGGCGGGCGCGCTCGATCGCCTCGTGCTCCTGGCCCATCGAGGCCCACACGTCGGTGTAAACGGCTTCGGCCTGCATCAGGCCCTGCTCGATTTCACTGGTGACCTCGATGCGCGCGCCCGTGGCGGCGGCGAAGCCCCGAGCCGCCTCGACGATTTCCGCCGCCGGCTCATACCCCGCGGGCGTGATGCAGCGGAAGTGCATGCCCAGCCGCGCCGCATCGAGCATGAGCGAATGCGCCACGTTATTGCCGTCGCCGACGTAGGCGAGCGTGCGGCCGGCCCAGCCGCCCCAATGCTCGCGCAGCGTGAGCATATCGGCCAGCGCCTGGCAGGGATGGAATAAATCCGACAATGCATTGATCGTGGGCAGCCCGGACCATTGCGCCAGCTCTTCCACCGTTTGCTGCGCAAAGGTGCGCGCGGCGATCATGCGCGTCCAGCGGGCGAGATTGCGCGCCACGTCCTTCACCGGTTCGCGGCCGCCAATGGGGCCGGTCTGCACGATCGAATCGCCGCCCAACTGCTTCGCCGCCACCTCGAACGTGATGCGCGTGCGCAGGGAGGGCTTCTCAAACAGCAGACTGACAATGGCCCCGCGCAGGACGTTCCCATAGTGCGCCGGGTGCGCCTTCACATCGATCGCGAGTTCGAGGAGCGAGCGCAATTCGGCGCTCGTCAGATCGAAATCGGACCGCAGATGCCCGGCGGCGAGGGGCGGGATGGTGACAGAGCTCACTGTATGATTATGCATCTTCATGAATAAATAGGCAACTGGACAGTGGGCTGCGGCAGCGGAGGGATTCCGTGTGTTCGTTCGGGGTTCGTTCCGGGTTCGTTTGGGGGTTCGTTCCGGGTTCGTTTGGA
>JAHDVK010000060.1 GCA_023384675.1 Bryobacteraceae bacterium
GCCAGGAACTCATCCCGGCCCGAACTTCACATAATCACCACCTGTGCATAATTCCTTCCAACCGCGACCGGCCGCATCGAGTTCTCCGCGATGTTGTTGCTCAGTTCCAGCACCGGATGGTCGAGAAACCGGATGAGCTTCGTCCACAGCCCGAGCGTATACCTGATCGCTTCGCCGAGCTTGCTCGAAGGCAGCGCTGCGCCAGCAGCGGCCTCGACCGCCGCCTTGATCTTGTCCAGCAGAGGCCGCGAGCGCTCTTGCCGCAACATGTCGCGGCCAGCCACATCGAGGCCGAACCGGCGCGCCTCGGCGTCAACCGCGAACAACTCGCCGATCAGATCGACAATGCCCTTGGCCGCGGCGTCGCGCGGATTCAGCTTGAGCGCGTCGACGAAACCTCGCCTCGAATGCGCCCAGCAGGCGGCGTGCACCATCTTCGGGCCGCCGACCTTTTCGTAAGCGATATAACCGTCCGTTTGCAGAATTCCCTCGTAATTCCCGAGAAATTCTTTCGGGCCGTCCCGCCCGCGCCCCAGCCGGAAATCGAACATCACCCCGCCGCCCGGCTGGCCGTACTGCCAGAGATAGGCTTCGTGGTTGTGGCCCCGCCCATCATGCATCTGCACGTCCACCGTGGTCTCGTCGGCCTGGACGTAGCCCGAGGCCAGCACCTCGCGCCCGATGGCCCGGGCCACCGGCCCCAGCAACTCGCCCACCCGCATCACCCAACCATCCAGCGTCGCCCGGCCGATCTCCACGCCCGTTTCGCGCTCCAGGATCGCGCTCTGCCGGTACAGCGGCAGATGATCGCAATATTTGCCCACGATGGTGTCGACCACCACGCGATCGCTGACCAGGCCCTTGTCCACGATCCGCACCGGCACCGGCGCCGAAGCCACGCCGCCCTGCTGGCAGCGCCGGCAGGCGCGCTTCTCGCGCTTGATCACCGCGACGAAGTACTTGGCCGGTTCGACGTCGAGCATCTCGCTCTCGTCGTAGCCGATGACCTCCATCGCCTGGCCGCAGGCCTTGCACGGGCACTGTTCCGCCGTGCAGGGGATCACCCGCTCCACGCGCGGCAACTCCGGCGGCAACTCCTGCCGGCCGGGATGCGGACGCCGGTAACGCTGCTGGCGCGGTTCCGGAACAGGCTCGCGCCGGCTCTCGGCCTCGACTTCCTCGCGGCTGACGCCCGGCTCGTCGTTGAGCAGCTTCAGTTGCGCGTCGCTCAGCTGGTCGCTCGCCGGGCCGTACTTTTTGATCCGCTCCAGCCGCAGCCGCTGCTCCAGGACTTGAATCTTCAACAGCGCCCAATGGAGTTCCCGCTTCAATGCAGCCGCGTCCATGCGTTCAATGTTTTCGGGAATTGGCGCGGAAGTGATCACGGCGGGTAAAGACAATTATACTCGATTATGTCTTATTATGTCTTATTGTGTCGGTCTTTTTTCGGAAATATTCGCTTCGCTGCCCATTCCCGCAGGCCGCCGGTACCACGCCCGCCGCCTGCTCGACTCGAGATCGATCCCACCCATCAGCATCGCCAACTCCTCCGCGCTCAGCACCACCTTGGCCTCGCCGCCGGCCTTCGGCCACCAAAACCGGCCTCGCTCCACCCGCTTCGCGCAAACCCAGAGTCCACTACCGTCCCAAAACAAAAGCTTCAGCCGGTTCCGTTGCGCGTTGGCGAAGACGAACACGTGCCCGCTTAAAGGCTCCAACTCCAGCCGGTCACGCGCCAGCCCAAACAGCCCGTCGAAGCCCTTGCGCATATCCGTTGCGCCGGCCGCCAGGTAGATGCGGGTCGCCGGCCCCCAGGCGAACATGCTCAGAATCGCTCCAGCACGTTCATCAACTCGACGAGCGTCGCCGCGTCGAACCCGCGCCCAACCTCGATCTTGCTGCCCCGGCCCAGGACCACGGAGAGCCCACTGCCGGCTCCGATGGTGTCTCCGATCCTGCGCGACACCTCGACGGCAACCCACGTGCCGCCACCCGCCTCGCCGCCCGTTTCTCGCAACCGCTTCCGGTAGCGCGCCAGCGTCGCCAGGCTCAAACTCCGGCTCTCGCAGAACTGCCTCTGATTCAGCCCGCTGGCCTCATACTCCGCCACCAACTGCTCGGCCTCCGCCCAACTCCTGCGGCGCCGCACCAATACTACCTGTTGTTGTTCGTCCATCTCTCCAATCAATCACCCGGTCGTGCCCCGGAGAAAGATGGAGTTGGTCTGACGCTTACAGATCTTTAGCTAGTGGGTATCCCCTTCACTCAGCAGACCCCAATATATTGTGTTTCGGCGGTT
>JAHDVK010000015.1 GCA_023384675.1 Bryobacteraceae bacterium
ATCGTGATCGATGACGTGTTGATGAGCGAGGCGCTGGCGGTGACGGGGCTCAAGACGAAGCGCGAGGCGGTCGAGTTGGGTTTGCGGACACTGGTGCGGCTGAAGAAGCAGGCGCACATCAAGAAATATCGTGGAAAACTGGCCTGGCGCGGTGATCTGGAGGCGATGAGGACAGACCGTTGATTCTTGTCGATTCGAGCGTCTGGATCGACTACTTCCAGGGCGCGAGTACCCCGCAGACCGAGCTGCTGGACCGGTTGCTGGGGGTGGAGGAGGTCGCCGTCGGCGACCTGATTCTCGCCGAGGTGTTGCAGGGTTTCGTCCATGAACGGGACTTTCAGCGGGCGCAGCGGATACTGGCGGCGTTGACGCCCGTGGATCTCGGCGGGGCCGCGATGGCCCGGCAGGCTGCCCGCAACCATCGAGCGCTCCGCCGGCGCGGGGTGACGGTCAGAAAGACCATCGACACCTTCATTGCCACCTGGTGTATTGGCACGGGAACGCCGTTGCTGCACAATGACCGCGACTTTGATGCGTTTGCCCGGCATCTCGGCCTGCTCGTGGTGGCGGTTTGAAGGGGTTTCGGGGACACTCAATGACCAAACCGCAGGCATGCCGGTGGTCTCCTTTCATTCATCCACCCCGGCGGGCGCGGATCCACTTTCGGCCGGGATGCTCCCCGTTGCCCGGCGGCACTCAGCTTCGAGACAAAGTGATTGAGTATACTCCCCCCACCCCCCACCCCCATCTGGCCATCCGGGTGCGGGAAAAGACAGCATGAAGTTTTATTTTTCAGTACTGACTCTTCTGCTCTCTTGCAGTTCGCTTTGCGGTCAGTGGCTTGGTGGGGGAGCGAAGGGCGGACTTGGGCACAATCCGGCGGATGCCTGGGCCAGGGGGGAAACCCGAGAGTCATTTCGACACACGATTGGAGTATTTGTGGAAGTTCGGTTGCCGTTCGGTTTGGCCGTGGAGGCGGATGCGCTGCGCCGCCCGGCGACCCACATCTACGTGAGCGGCTCGCCGGGGTTAGCGTTCCGGGAGGGGCGGGCGGAGGGCACAGCCTGGGAGTACCCGGTGTTGTTCAAAGCACGGATTGGCCCTTGGAAGTGGAAGCCGTTCGTCGTTGCCGGACCGGCATTTCTGAAATTCGACACTTTGTCGGGGAGTCAGAGTTGTTCGGGTCCGGCGTGCGGGGTTGGCTTGGGTCCAGTGTTCGTCGATTTTCCCGGACGAACAGAGCGCGGGTTCAGCATGGGGGGCGGGATGGAAAGACGGTGGGGACCTGTGCGGCTGTCGGCAGAGGGGAGACATTCCCGCTTCGCGTCCGGGGCCGGGATCGCTCGGAGTGGACAGACACTTGTACTGTTGGGCGTGGGGTTATGAGGCGTCCATCAGCTGGCCCTCCTCGCGGCTGCCCCGTCCCACCGCACATCACCCAACTCATTCATAAAAATTCACTTATTCAACAACACCCTGCTCCACTCCCGCATTCTCTGCCTGGTCCGATCCCACCGGCCCCTCTCGAAGCCGCTCCCGCCTCCGAACAATTCCCGTAGCTCGCGGCCTCCGCGGGATTGAGTTCACCGTCCGGTTTCCCCCGCCGCCGGCCGGGTAAACCTCTTGCAATAACGCCTTTTTCAACAAAATATCTCGCTCCCCGTCAACCACTTGCCGGGAATTACGGTTCGTCCGGCCCCCTGCCTTCGCCTTCACTGGAAGTCGAAGAGGTTTCGGGGACATTCAATCACCAAACCCCAGGCAGGTCGCTGAATCTGCGCGGAGCTCAAATGCCGCCCTGTTGCGCCGAGCTTGCTATCTGCTTGCATTCACACACCCCGGCAGGTCAGGACCCACTTTCAACCCCCGATGCTCCCCGTTGCCCGGCGGCACTGGAGTTCGCGAAGAAGTGATTGGGTGTCCCCGTCACCTGTTCAGTTATCAAGGAATGGCATTCCGTCCCCTCCGCCCAAGTGCTTCCCGTTTCCAAGGATCTTGGCAAGCAACTCGTCGGCGATGCCGCCGACAAGGCCGCCGATCACATGCTCGAACAGGCCGCCGCCTCGCAAACCCTTCATCAGAAGATGTTCGACAAGGCCCTGCGGGGCATCGACCACTACTCGCGCATGCTGGCCCAAACCGCCCGCCAGAAGGTCCGCAACAAGGCCATGAAGAAACTCGGCGAGAAAATCACCCAACATGGCGTCGCCGAGCAAGGCCTGCATCAGGCCGGCCGCGTCATCCAAGCGGGCCGCGCTGTCAAGACCGGCGTCCCCATCATCTTCGCGGCCTGGGACATCCTGGACGCCTTCAGCGATTCCAGCGAGACCATGCAGAGCGTGCGCTAAGCCGGCTCGACTCCTGGAACGGTCCGGTCAATCGGAGCGAGATCGACCCGGATGGTGTGCGCTCCAGTCGAGCTCCGTCCGAAAGATAGGCCCAAAATCGAGCCGTTTCCTGCTTTGCAGACCGGCGGAGGATTAACATTTCAGATGGGTGGGTGTAACAGAATATCGAGTTCAACACTCAAACAGGGTGTGAGTTGAAACTGTGGTTCTTTGAACTGGAGATAGAGCATATGAAAATATTATTCGGACTGGCCATTTTGGCGGGGGTGCTGAGCGCCCAGGGCGACATGCGGGTCTATCCCGCGGCGCTCATCGCCGGCGAGCAAGTTCGCGGGAAGCTGGTCTTGATGGGCAATTCCATGGCCTTCGTTGACGATCAACGGCCGGAAAGCTCATTCGAGGTAACGAAGTCGAATATTCGGGACTTGAGTTCTGAAGGCGATACGGTCACGGTCCAACTCCGAAACGCAGTGCGTGACCGGGCCGGCAGCGCCACGCGCTTGATCGTTCGCCTTGAGTCCGCACCGGATGCCTCCGGTGTGCAGCGCTGGTTCGGCGCGGCGACTGGCGCCGCCGTCAGGCCCGCATCCGGCGCGGCATCGGCCGCGGACGCCGGCGCGGAGACCATGACCTTCAGCGCACAGCGCAAAAAGCGCCTGCGCAGCAATACGGACGGCAAGTTGATCATCGACTCGGAGCGCGTCATCTTTGAATCGGCTGACAACGCCGACGAGTCCCGGCGTTGGGAGTTGAGTGAGATCAAGGAGATCAAACTGAAGAACCCCTACGACTTCGAGGTTCGAACGTTCAGGGGAGAAAAGTACAACCTGGCTCTGTCCGGGTTGGGGATGGACAACAGCCAGTACCGCGAAATCGTGGACCGGGTCACCAAAGCCCGCACCGCCAGGTAAGACAATCACGGCCGGGGCAGGCCCTTCCGGTCTGCCCCGAACCGCCCATGTTTGGCTCCAAAATACGGACTTCTGATGACAAGATTCAAGCTCATTACTTCGGTTGTCGCCCTCCTGATTGCTTTTCTTGCCGGATGGGTTCCTCAGTACCGCACCACTCTGGGGCTCCGCGAGGACTTGACCAGCGCTCAGCAACAATTGGCCGTTCTGAAGGATAGAGCGCAGGTTGCCGAACTGCGCGACTTGATCGCGCTCACCTGGATCGAGGTGAACGCGCGGAATTATGGCGTTGCCAGGCAAACCGCTTCCCGCTTCTTTAGCCGGGTTCAAGAGATCTCAACCAGCACCAGAAGCGAGTCGTTGAAGCCGCTGCTGGCCACGATCTACGAGAAGCGCGATGCGATCACCTCGGGCCTTGCCGATCCACAGGGCAGCGTCCAGCCAGATATCGAGCAGATCGCCAGGCAACTTTTCGAACTGACGCCACAATAGGGGGACTGGTGGGGCTCAGCTCATTGGTCGAATGAGCCCGGCAGGCACCTCGGCGGCATGACGGCTGGTCGAGCAGATCACTGATTGCTGATTGCCGCTCATTGAAGCTCGACCGCGACGACTGCCGCATGTTCGCGGGCGCGGGCTAAAAAGCGAATGACGTAGCAGAATGCGGCGACGTACGCCCGGGCTTGGTTAAACCGGACCCCGGCATCTGCTACAGTGGCCGGAGAACGAGGTCAACATGCCGGCTCCGGCCCGACTCATCCTTCTCCTGCTCGCCCCCGCGCTCGCCGCCCCCGGCGAGATCAACTCCTTCGAACAGCTCCGCGCCCGCTTCGCCGCGCCCGGCCCGGAATACACCACCGCGCCCCTGATGGTCTGGAACGGCGAAGTCACCGAAGCCGCCATCGACCGCCAGTTGGCGGAATATAAGGCCCAGGGCGTCGAGGGCTTCTTCATCCATCCCCGGCCGGGTCTCATCACCGATTACCTCTCGCCGCGCTGGGAGGCGCTGGTCCGCCACGCCGCCGCGCGCGCCCGCGCGCTCGGCATGCGGTTGTGGATCTACGACGAGAACTCCTACCCCAGCGGTTTCGCGGGCGGCCACGTTCCGGATCAGATGCCCGAGTCCTTCAACCAGGGCCAGGGTCTCAGGCCCAAGCCGCTCGACGAAGCGCCCGCGGATGGCCGCTGCAAGTTCCTGCTCCAGAAGACCAGTTCCGGCTACCTGGAAGTCAGCGGGCTGGCCGAGCCCGGCCAGGCAGGCGAGTATATCTGCTACGAACTCACCTTCTATGACAAGCGCGCCTGGCATGGCGGCTTCAGCTACGTGGACCTGCTCGTGCCCGGCGTCACTGGGAAGTTCATCGAGATCACCATGGGCAGCTATGAAAGCGCTGTGGGCGAGCACTTCGGCGCACTCGTCCCCGGCGTCTTCACCGACGAGCCCAACATCATCGCCCCCACCCGCGACTCCATCCGCTGGACGCCCGACCTGTTCGAGCAGTTCGAAAAACGCTGGGGCTACGACATGCGCCCGCATCTGCCCGCCCTCACCAGCCAGACCGAAGGCGCGGAACGCATCCGCCATAACTACTACAGCCTCCTGCTCGACCTCTTCATCGAGCGCTGGTCCAAGCCGTGGGCCGCTTACGCCGAAAAGAAGAAGCTCCACTGGACGGGCCACTACTGGGAGCACGGCTGGCCCAACCCCGCCCACGGTCCGGACAACATGGCCATGTATGCCTGGCACTCCATCCCGGGCATCGACATGCTCTTCAACCAGTTCGACGAAGGCGTCAACGCGCAGTTCGGCAACATCCGCTCGGTGAAGGAACTCGCAAGTATTGCCAACCAGCTTGGCCGCCGCCGCACCCTCAGCGAAACCTACGGCGGCGCCGGCTGGGAGCTGCGCTTCGAGGACATGAAGCGCCTCGGCGACTGGCAGGCCGCGCTCGGCGTCAACTTCCAGAACCAGCACCTCACCCACCAGACCCTGCTCGGCGCGCGCAAGCACGACTACCCGCCTTCCTTCGGCTCCCACGCGCCCTGGTGGCCGCAGTACGGTGCGCTCGCGCGCTACTTCGCGCGGCTGTCGCTCGCGTTGGCCTCGGGCGAGCAGGTCAACCGCGTCCTGGTCCTCGAACCCACGACCACCACATGGATGTACGCCTCCATCCCCGCCGCGCAGCCCGCCCTGATGGAAACCGGCCGCGCCTTCCAGGAGTTCGTCACCGCTCTCGAATACGCCCAAATCGAATTCGACCTCGCCAGCGAACGCATCATGCGCGACCATGGCCGCGCCGAAGCCGCCGGCCTGCGCGTGGGCCAGCGGGTGTACGAAGTGGTGGTCCTTCCGCCCGGGACGCGCAACCTCGACCAGGCCACCGCCAAGATGCTGGGGGACTACGTCCGGGCCGGAGGCCGCGTTGTGTCGCTTGTGGATCCGCCCTCCTTCATCGATGGTTCGCCCACCGCGGAGCTGAGCGGACTTGCCTCGGCGCACGCGCAGAACTGGAAGCGCGCCGGCACGCTCAATGAAGCGCTTCCGCTGCTGCCCGCCGGCGGCATCCGCGTCACCGCCGGCCGGCTGCTTCACCAGCGGCGCCGGCTGGCCGCGGGCGAGATCCTGTTCTTCGCCAACAACGACCTTGCGCAAGGCGCGAAGGCATCCGTCACCGCAAGCGGCGCGGCCGTCACTGAACTCGATGCCCTCCACGGCGTGTTGCGCAAATACCCTTCGCGCGCTGAATCGGGCGGCGTGGCCTTTGACGTCGATCTCGCCCCCGGCGGCAGCCTCCTCGTCTTCGCCGGTCCACCCGCCGCGGACGCCGCTCCCGCCATCGTTCCGCCCGCGGAGTTGAAGCCCGTCGCTCCGGCGTCACGGCCCGCCGTCTCGCGGCTTTCCCCAAACACCATCCGGCTCGACTACTGCGATCTCGAAGCTGGCGGCGAGACCATGAAGGACATCTACTATTACGCCGCGCAGGAAGCCGCGTACCGCCTGAACGGCGTGCCTTCCAATCCCTGGAACTCCGCCGTCCAATTCAAACAGCGCATCGTCGAACAGGACCGCTTCGCAGCGGGCAGCGGATTCACGGCCGCGTTCCGCTTCACGCTTGCGCCCGGCGTGCCGCGCAAGGGTTTGCGCGCGGCGGTCGAGCGGCCCTTGTTGTACCGCGTGAGCGTCAACGGCAAGCCGGCCGAGCCGGTAAAAGGCGTCTGGTGGCTGGATCCCGATTTCGGCGTCTATGAGATTGGCCCGCTGGTCACCGATGGCGAAAACACCATTACGCTCGCTCTCGCCCCCATGTCCATCCACGCCGAACTTGAACCCGTCCACCTGCTGGGCGATTTCGGCGTCGAGCCGGCCGAACGGGGCTGGCGCATCGTCCCACCCGCGCCCCTCGCCACAGGCGACTGGGTCGCCGCGAAGCTGCCCTTCTATCCGGATCGCGTGGCGTACGCCGCGGATTATTCACTCGCGGCGGGCGTCCGCCATTTCGTCCAACTGCCCCGCTGGCACGGCACAGTGGCCGAAGTGCGCGTGAATGGCAAGCCCGCGGGCCTGATCGGCTGGCAGCCCTATGAGCTCGAAATCACGTCCCACGTCCGCAGGGGACGCAATCGCGTCGAGGTCATCGTTACCGGCTCGCTGAAGAACCTGCTTGGGCCGCACCACGGCAAGATCAACCGTGGACTAGTCTCTCCCGGCAGTTTCCGCAACGCCCCGGCCAACCAGCCGCCCGGAACCGGCTACGATCTAGACCGCTACGGTTTGATCGAGGATTTCATTGTGCTGGCCGGCGCCAAGCCTTAGTCCTCTGATCCCCTTACCGGCAGACCCGAATTGAAGCCCTGCCTCAGCACGCCGAGAGTCGTGAAGGCTCCTCCACCCGATTCCGAGATGGAAACCAGGCTCGAGTTGCCGAACCAGTTATTCGCGATGCCATAAAACAAATGCAGCGCAGACGCATACCCGGAAGCGTGAAAGATCAGCGGGCGGCAAGGCCCTTCCATATGCGCGATTGACGGCGAAAGAAGATCTTTATAATCAATGAATTGCGATAGTATCTCGACAGTAGGGCCTGAGGGCGAGGGCGAGAAGTTTTTTCCGCGAATCTGGGCTGGACCTGTAGCCTTAGATCGGTTCGCCGCGCCATAACATCTGAAGCAGTAGCGGCCGTGGGCTTGGAACGGCGGCCATCCCCGCTGCCGCCTGCCTATGTTAAACTACTGGAATAAAAAGAGTTAAGGAAGTGACGGGAGTACTCGTGAAGCGTATTATTGTGATTTTGGTCATCCTCGGCTTTGCCGGTTTCGTAGGATACCGCGCTTGGAACGCCTATGAGGCCAAGCAGATTGCCGATGGCAAGAAGGCCGGTAAGGGCGGTCCTGGTAAAAAGGGCGGGGGAGCGGGCCAATCGGTCACGGTGAGCGTGGCGGAGGTTCGGACTGGACAGGTGCGCGAGGAGATCATGATCACCGGTTCGCTGCGTCCGAAGGAACAGGTGGACGTGACCGCGAAGGTGACGGGCCGGGTGGAGAATGTGCGGGTGAACGTGGGCGACCGGGTGCGCCGCGGCGATCTGCTGGCGGACCTCGAGGATCTGGAACTGCAGCAGCAGGTGCGGCGGGCGACGGCGTCTCAGGAAGTTGTTCGCGCCACGCTGGAACAGCGGCGGGCCGAGTTGGCCAACGCGGAAGCCGATTTGGAGCGCTCCCGGCAGTTGATGGAGGGCGGATTGATCCCGCGTCAAGAATATGAGAGCAAGCAGACCAGCTTTCGCGTGGTGCAGGCCCAGGTGCAATTGACCCGCGCCCAGGGAGAACAGGCGCAGGCGGAATTGAACGAATTGAGGATACGCCTGGAGCAGATGAAGATCACCTCGCCGATTGACGGGATTGTGGCGGACCGGTTTGTTGATGTGGGCGCGGTGATCAGTCCGGCGACGCCGGTGGTGCGCGTGGTGAACCTTTCGACGCTGGTGACTCGGGCGAACGTGCCGGAGCGCGAGGTGTCGAAGTTGCGTCTGGGCAACCGGGCGCAGGTGGTGGTGGATGCGTTTGGGGACCAGACCTTCGATGGTGTGGTGACGCGGATCAGTCCGGTGATGGACGCGGCGACGCGCAGCGCGTTGGTGGAGGTGGAGATTCCGAACCCCAACAGCAATCTGCGCGCGGAGATGTTCGCCCGGGTGCAACTGGATCTGGCCAGTGTCCGGCCCGCGGTGCTGGTGCCGCGCGAGTCGCTTGTGTACCGCGGCCAGCAGGCCGGCGTGTATGTGTTGACCGGAAACCGGCCTATGTTCCGCAGCGTGGAGCCGGGGGTTTCGCAAGGGAACGAGGTGGAGATCGTGTCGAACCTGGATCCGGGAACCAGGATCGTTGCGCAGGGTGCGGCGATGGTGAGCGACGGCATCACGCTTCAGTTCGCCGATAAGGACCGGCCCGTGAAGGCGGGGCCCGGGGGTCCGTCGAGCGAGAACCGCAAGCAGCCGCTGCGCGCGGACATCAGCCCGGCCGAGACACGGACGGCGAACTGAACTTGAGGAGCGCGACCGAACAATGAGCCTACCCGAATTTTCAATCCGACGGCCCGTAACAGTGCTAATGGCCAGCCTGGTGGCGATCCTGCTAGGGGCGATCTCGTTTATCCGCCTGCCGGTGGATCTGATGCCGGAGATCACCTACCCCACGCTGAGCGTGCGCGCCGAATATCCGGGCGTAGCGCCGGAGGAGATGGAGAATCTGGTGGCGCGGCCCCTCGAGGAGGCGTTCGCGGCGGCACCGGGCGTGGAGAAGATCACCTCTTCATCAACCGAGGGCTCTTCGAACGTGCGGGTGAATTTCGTGCACGGCACGGATCTGGACGAAGCGGCCAATGAGCTTCGCTTGCGCCTCGACCGGCGGCGCGGCTCACTGCCGCAGGACATGTCGCCGCCGATTCTCTACAAGTTCGATGTCTCGCAGTACCCGATTATGTTCCTGACCGTGGCCGCGGAGGATCTGGGTCCGAAGGAATTGCGGCAGTTCGTCGAGAAGCAGATTCAGTACCGGCTGGAGCGGGTGCCGGGCGTAGCTCAATTCACCGTACGCGGCGGTTTGCGGCGCGAGATTCACGTGGCGCTGGACTTGCAGAAGCTGCGGGCGCTGAATCTTTCCGTGGGGAGCGTGGTGCAGACTGTGCGGCGGGAGAACTTGAACCTCCCGGTGGGTCCTGTGCGCGAGGGGCGTTTTGAGGTGCTGCTGCGCACGCAGGGCGAGTACCGCAATCTGGAGGAGATTCGCAGCCTGGTGGTTTCAACGCGCGGCGGCGTGCCGGTGTACCTGCGCGACGTGGCGTCGGTGGACGATTCCCACGAAGAAGTGCGCCAGATGGTGAGCGTGAACGGCAGGCCCGCCGTGCGCCTGTTCGTCTATAAGCAGTCCGGCTCGAACACCGTGGAAGTGAGCGACGCCGTGTGGCGAGAAGTGGCCCGGATTCACCAGGATTATCCGAACATAGCCATTTCGGCAACGGGCGACAGCGCCGAGTTCATCAAGATGGCGATCAACAACGTGAAGAACTCCGCGGTGCAGGGCGCGCTGCTGGCGGCGCTGGTGCTGCTGGTGTTTCTGCGGAGTTTTTCGAGCACGACCATTATCGCCGTGGCGATTCCGATCTCGGTGATCTCCACGTTCGCGCTGATGTACGCAAACGGGTTCACGCTGAATACGATTAGCTTTGGCGGACTGGCGTTAGGCGTGGGCATGCTGGTGGACAACGCCATTGTGGTGCTCGAGAACATCTTCAGGCACCGGGAGGGCGGCATGCCCCTGCGCAAGGCGGCGGTGAAAGGCAGCAACGAGGTGGCAGGCGCCGTGGCGGCTTCTACGCTGACGACGCTGGCCGTGTTTGTACCGCTGGTGTTCGTGTCGGGCATGTCGGCGGTGACCTTCAAGCAGTTGGCATACGTGGTTTCGTTCTCGCTGCTGTGCTCGCTGGCTGTGGCGCTGACCATCGTCCCCGTGTTGTGTTCCCGGTACTTGGGAAAGGGCGCGGCGGGTAGCAAGCCGGGCCTGTTCAAGTCGCTGGCGGACGCTGTGGGCCGGGGGCAGGAGCGGCTGGCGGAGAACTATGGTTCGCTGCTGCGCTGGAGCCTGGCTCATAAGGCGGTGACTTGCGCAGTGGCGCTGGGGCTATTTGGGGTGGCGTACCTGGGCATGCCGCTGATCGGCGTCGAGTTACAGCCCGAGGCCGATGAAGGCGAGGTGCGCGTGAACGTGGAACTCGAGCCCGGCACGCGCGTGGATGTGACTAACTCAGTGATGGAGCGGTTGGCGGGCATCGCGCGGGAGAACATCCCCGAGGCGCGCAACATTATGGTGGAGAGCGGCGGCGGCGGGTTCCGCTCGAGCGGCCTGCACATGGGTGAGTTGCGCATCCAGTTGAAGACCCAGTCCGAGCGCGACCGCACGGCGCGCGACATCGCCACAGCCATCCGGCCGCTGATGAACATTCAACCGGGCATGGTGGTGCGGACGCGCGTTAGCAACATGATGATGCGCCGTGGCGGAGGAACCGGCGGAGACGACCGGCTGTCCGTGGAAATCAGGGGCCACGATCTCAAGATCCTGGACGGCCTGGCCGAACAGGTCCGCATGGCGATGGCCTCTGTCGAAGGCGTGCCGGAGGTCCAGGTGAGCCGGCAGCCGGGAATGCCGGAGATGGTGTTGCAGGTGGACCGCATTAAGGCGGCGACCATGGGGTTGAACGTCAGCGACATCGCCGAGGCGATGGAAACCGCCGTGGGCGGGCGGCGCACGTCGATGTACCGCCAGCAGGGCGATGAGTTCAACATCGTAGTCCGGTTGAAGGAAGCCGACCGCATGGATTTGTCGCAGGTGGGCAAGGTGCCGCTGGTGACCGTCGGCGGCCAGCCGGTTCCCGCGGAAAGCGTGGTGCGGATGCGGCGGCAGGAAGGGCCGACGTCGGTGGACCGCGTGGATCAACAGCGCGTGATTACGGTGAACGGAACGCTCGGCAACCGCGACCTGGGTTCGGTGATGAAGGATCTGCAGGCGAAACTGATCGAGATCCCGCGGCCCGACGGCTACGAATTCGTCTATGGCGGCGAATACGAGGAACAGCAGGAGGCGTTCCAGGAGCTGACGTTCGCGGCGATCCTGGCGCTGATCCTGGTGTACATGGTGATGGCGGCGCAGTTCGAGTCGCTGCGCGATCCGTTCATCATCCTGTTCTCGATTCCGCTGGCGGCCGTGGGCGTGGTGACGATGCTGATCGTGACCCAGACAACGTTCAACATGCAGGCGTTTCTGGGGCTGATCATGCTGGTGGGCATCGCGGTGAACAATGCGATTCTGCTGGTGGACTACACGAACCGCCTGCGGCGCGACGAAGGCTTCAGCCTGCGCGACGCAGTGGTGACCAGCGGCATGCGGCGCCTGCGCCCGGTGCTGATGACGACGGTGACGACGGTACTTGGCCTCACGCCGATGGCGCTGGGCCTCGGCGAGGGATCGGAGTTACAGCAGCCGATGGCTCGCGTAGTGATCGGCGGGCTGCTGAGTTCGATGCTGATCACACTAGTGGTGATTCCGACGATCTACTTCATCGTGGAATCCCGTACGGAACATGGGGAAGTGCGCGAGACCGAGCCCACGCCTCAGCCCGCCGCCGGCGACTAATTCAGAGTTACGCGCTTGCCTTCTTGCGGCCGCTCGAGTTCCGCCATGGAATGAGCGGCCGTATCCTTTTGCTGGATGAGCGTGAGCTGGCGGCGCAGCATGTCCTCGACGGGGCCGGGGATTTTGTCGAGAGTCAGAGCCTCGAGGCAGGCTTCGCGGGCGGCGTCGAAATCGCCGGTGCGGCGGAGAACATCGGTGACGAGGGCGAACTCTTCGATCTGTTTCTCCATGAAGCTCTGGCCGGCGGACTTGCCGCGTTTCCAGAGCCGGATGGCCTCAGCGCGGGCGTGGCGCGCGCCATCGGGGTCATCGCGGTCGTCACACATCCAGGCGGTATGGAGCCAGGCCCAGCCCGCGTCGGCGAATTGTTCGATTTTCTCCAGGAGGAAGGCGTAACAGGCGAAGCGGCGGGCGTCCTCGCGGACGCCGGGATTCGAACGGAAGTGCTGGTATTCGGGGCTGCGGACAATCGGGATGGCGCGCGCATCGGCTGCCTGGATGCCGGGCGCGGCGTAACCGCAGGACAGGCATTCCATCACCCAAAACAAGAGCGTGCCGCGCAGCATTTCGGCGGGGCGGGTGTCGAAATCGGGCGGGCCCAACTGGTTCGAGCTGGAAACCAGGGTGTGCAATCGAACTTCGCCGCAGACGGCGCAGACGCAGGAATCGTGGTCAAGCCGGGTCATTCGTGTGCTCCCGGCTCAGATTTAGCACAATAGGGCGTATGGTTGTCGACTACGAGGGGGTGAAGCTGCATCTGGCGCACCCGGATCAGATGCCCGGCCGCTGGGTGGGGCAGGACGAAGTGATGCGCCAGTTGCTGGCCGCGTGGCTGGTGGTGGACGAGCGCGACGTGCCGATGAATCCGCGGCTGGTGGGCAAGCCCGGGGTGGGCAAGACCACGCTGGCTTGCGCGGCGGGGGCGCGGCTCGAACGCGAAGTGTATATCATGCAGGCCACGGTGGACACGCGCCCCGAGGACCTGATCGTACAACCGGTGATCGACGGACCGGCGTCGCTGCGCTACGTGGCTTCGCCGCTGGCCACCGCGATGCTGCGCGGTGGCATCGCCGTTTTGGACGAGGGCAACCGCATGCCCGAGAAAAGCTGGGCCAGCCTGGCCCCCCTGCTGGACGGGCGGCGGTACGTGGAGAGCCTGGTGGCGGGCATTAAGATCAAAGCGCACCCGCTGTTCCGGCTGGTGGCGACGATGAACGACGACGCCTCGACATTCGACCTGCCCGAGTACATCCATTCACGGCTGCAGCCGCAAATTTTGATCGATTTCCCAGAAAAAGACGAAGAAATCGCGATTCTGCGGGAGAATTTGCCGTTCGCGGACGAGCAGATCCTGACCTATGTCGCCGATTTTCTCGAACAGGCGCACGCCAGCGAGGAGCGCTACACGGTGCGCGACGGCATCAATGTGGGCCGCTACACGCTGAAGCTGCTCGCGGGCCTGGATGGCGGCGGCGTCACGCGCGCCCAACTGACGAGCGCGGGCGAGTTCGCCGTCACGCACATTCTCGGGGAGGAAGCGCTGCGCTACGCGCGGCGGCGGTGAGGCGGGATGATGGACGAGCCACTGTCCGGCGCGGGCAGCCTGGTACGCGGGGCGTTTACGTATTTTCCCGTGGCTCCGGGGCGGGTGGAGTTCGCCATCGAACTGCGGCGGGTGCTGCTTGAGACGCGGCCGCGCGTGGTGGCCATGGAACTGCCGGCGTGGCTCGAGAAGATCTTCACCGCGGCAGTGGACCGGCTGCCGCTGATTTCGGCGATCGTTTATCCGGAGGACGAAGAGAGCGAGCGGGGCGTTTATCTGCCCGTGGAGCCGGCGGACCCGTTCGTCGAGGCGGTGCGCACGGGACGCGAGATCGGCGCGGAGCTGCTTTTCATCGAACCGGATGCGGTCCACCGGCCGCACGTGCCAGACCTCTATCCCGACACTTACGCCATTCGGCGTATCGGGCTGGAACGCTACGTGGACGCCTACCGCCTGCAGCCGCAGCCGCGGAATGAGGAGATCCGCGAGCATGCCGCCGCGATGGCGTGGAGGCTGCAGGGCGCAAATCCAGAGGCCCCCACTCTGGTAGTGGTGTCGCTGAACTCCCTCGACCCCCTGCTCGATGCGATGGAGCAGCCGCAGCCCGAGCCGCGCGAACGCAGGCCGCGCCCGCTGGACCTGATTCATCCGCATCCCGATTCGCTGGTCGAAATCCTCGTGGAAATGCCCTATTTGCAGGAGCGCTACGAGCGGCTCCGCCTGCTGCCGCAGCCGGGCGATGCGCTCGACCGTCCACGTGTGCAATACAGTCTGCTGAAGGAGGCGGAGGCCCAATTTCAAAAGGAGACCGGCGAGCGCATGGCCCATTGGCAACGCCGCCTGATCGCCCGCTTCACTCGCAATCTCGCCGCCGTGGACAATCAGCTTTGCGCGAGTCTCTATGACCTCACGGCCGCCGCGCGCGCGATCGTGGACGACAACTTCGCCTGGAACGTGTGGACGCTCGGCGGCAGCTACGCCTGGCAGAGCGAGCATACCGAGCTCGAAACCGTGCGGCTGACCGCGGCGGAGGTCTTTATCCACACGCGCCGCCTGCGCCTGCGCCGGCGCCGGCCGCGTCCGAAGCAGCGCCGCCTGCCGCGCAACTGGCGGCCGCGCAAGAAGGAAACCACGCCCGGCGAATGGGCCGCTTCGCTGGACGGAATGTCGATCTGCTCCTATCCGCCCGAGGACCTGGTGATCGAGGAGTACGGCCGGTTCCTGAAGACGCGCGCACGCAGCCTGCTTACCTCGGAACAGACCCGCGTGGAGCCGTTCAGCTCCAGCCTGCTCGATGGCGTGGATATCCGCGAAACCATTCGCCGCTGGCACGAAAGCAAGCTCTATGTGCGGCAGGAACGGCGGCAGGCGGGCGAGGTAGGCGCGGTGGTGGTCATCTTCAACGAGGACCGCGAGGACCGCTACGACTACCTCACCACCTGGCTCGGCGAGCATCAGAACGAGAGCGACATGGCCTTCTATTCCACGCAGCCGTTCGCCAATCTGGTGGGGCCGGGCATCGGTCGCGCCGAATACGGCGGGCTGCTCATGGTGCTGCCGCCGCGGCGCATGTTCGATGTGTGGAACGATCCGGATTACGACTTTGTCGAGTCGAAGGCCGAGCGGTTGTTGATGGCGGCGCTGGATTATTCAGTGGAGCGCAGTGTGGTGTATGCCGCGAAGCGTCCGCCGCGCACCTTGTTCCGTACGATCGCCAACTATCTCGGCCGGAAGATCATTTACCTGCCGTTGGGGCAGCTTTCGCCCGCGCGCCTGAAGAAGATCCGTGTGGTGCACGTGCTTGACCACCCATCGCGCCGCGAGGGCGCGCGCGAATTTTTGTGGTAAGCGCGCGCGCTGCGCTGTTATACTGGCAAGCCTCTGGAGACAATCATGCTGATTCGCACCGCCTCACTGACCGTCATCTCCGCGTTCGGGCTCTTCGTGACTGCCGCGCCCGCCTGCGCTCAATCCGCCGCACTCGATGGGATCCGCGGCGAGTTTAAGAGCGTGTCGGACAATGTGATGAAGGCCGCCCATAAAGCGCCGGAAAGCCTCTACGCCTACCAGCCTACCCCTGAAGTCTTCACCTTCCGCCGGATGCTTCTGCATATCGCCGGTGCGAGCTACAGCTTATGCGCCAGCTTCCACGGAAAGCCCGGCCAGGGCCCCAAGCTGGACGCCGGCAAGGAAGCGCCCAAGCAGGAAGTGATTGAGACGCTGACCGCCGCTTTTGCCTATTGCGACGCCGCCATGGCTGCCGCGAACGATGCCACGCTCGCCGAAATCGTCACCGCGCCCTCCGGCATGAAACGCCCCAAAAGCTACTATGTGAGCCACCTGATCGCCCACACCAGCCTGCATTACGGCAACATCGTCACCTACCTGCGGTTGAACAAGCTCGCGCCGGGTGATTAACGGGTCAGTCGTAATCCGCGCCAGTCAGGCTGCGTTCGACCGACCTTTGCCATTCCTCAAGACGTCCTTTCATGCCCGCCGCCAGCTGCGTCTGTGACCCGGCCAGATCCTTCGTTTCGCTCGTATCCTCCAGCAGGTCGTACAACTCGGGCGCGCCCGACGGGGGAACGTAAAGCTTGTAGCGGTTGTCTGAGATCGCCGCGGTTCCACCGAAATCCTTTGTCCGCGCCCGCGGATGTCTCAGATTCCTGAATACGATATGGGGCACTTTTGACGTCGGAATATCGCCCGTCTGTGCCTCTTCGGGCAGATAGGGTTCGCGGTTTTCCCGCGTCTCCCGCTGCACGTCAAAGCCCCAGAAGCAGATAGGCGACGGCCTCTCCCGCATCTGTCCCGACAACAAGCCTGTCAAACTGATCCCATCCAGCGGCCGTTCCGGCAGCGGGATTCCCGCCAGGCCGCAGATCGTCGGCAGGATATCGCTGGTCACCGCGGGCATGCTCGTCGCCCGCGCCTGCGGAATCCCCCTCGGCCACTCAATCACCCCGGGCACCCGGATTCCCCCCTCGTAGTACGATCCCTTCGCCCCCCGCAACGGCGAATCCACATGGTCCGGGACCGGTGTCCCGTTGTCGCCGAAGAACCAGAACAGCGTGTCGTCCTGAATCCCCGTTCTTTGCAGTGTGTCGCGGAGATAGCCGATCGACCGGTCCATTGCGGTGATCTCGCCGAATCGCTCCGCCAGCCGTTCCGGCACCTTGCCGTGATAGGGTACGATATCGTCGTCGATGGGCGTATAGGGCTCGTGCGGCGAGCCGAAACTCACGACGCTGAACGTTCGCCGGCCGGCGCGCGCCTCGCGTTCGATGAACCGCTCCGCCTCGCGGACCACCACCTCGCTGCTCTCCCCATGAAACCGCTCCGGCTTGGCCCCGTTCCGAGAGAGCAGTGGACTGTGCCCGAAGAAATTGTCGTGCGACACCCACTCCTGAAAACCCATGGCCCCGGGGTTTGTGGGCGCTCCGCTCCGCGAAGGTCCCAGATGCCATTTCCCGAACAGACCCGTGACATAGCCTGTGCCGCGCATCAACTGTGGCAGGGTGATCTCCTCGGGCCGGATGGACCAGTTCGGCGCGAAGGCCCCAAACCGGTTCGCGTTCCGCCCCGTCATGACGCTCCCCCGCGTCGGCGTACACATCGCCGCCCCAGCGTAAAAGCGGTCGAAGCGCATCCCCCGGCTAGCCATTGCATCGAGCGCCGGAGTTCGCAGCAGCTTGTGGCCGTTATACCCGGTTTCGTGCCAGCCCAGATCGTCCGCGATGCAGACGATCACGTGCCGTGGCTGGCGAGGGGGCTGTGCTCTCAGCACCGCGGGCGCCAGCGCCGCCCCCATGGCGGCGCTGGTCAGGAATTCGCGGCGGGTTCCGGCGAGCCGCTGGACCTTCGGGAAAAACTCTTGTAAGGGCATGGCGGCGCCTCATTCCACCGCGGAGCCTGATCGCGGCTACCCGTCCACCTTGTAGTGCTTGCGCAGCCGGACCAGCTCGGCCTTCAACTCCTTCACCACGTTCTGGTAGGCGTCGTCGTCAACCACGTTGTTGATCTGGTGCGGATCGCGCGTGAGGTCGTACAACTCCCACTCCTTCGTCTCATAGAAGTGCGCCAGCGTGTAGCGGTCCGTCCGTACCCCATCGTGCGGCGCCACGTTATGCACGCCCTTTTCGTAGTAGTGATAGTAGAAGCTCTTCCGCCAGTCCTTCACCGGCTCGCCCTTCATCACCGGCAGCATGCTGGCGCCCTGCATGTCGCTGGGCTGCGGTTGCCCGGCCACGTCGAGGAAGGTCTGCGCGAGATCCAGGTTCGACACCAGGTTCCGGTTCACACTCCCCCGCTCGATCACTCCCGGCATGCGCATCACCAGCGGCGTCCGCAGGCTCTCCTCGTAAATCCAGCGCTTGTCGAACCAACCATGCTCGCCCAGATAGAAGCCCTGATCGGAACTGTAGACCACCAGCGTGTTCTCGGCCAGGCCCGCCGCATCCAGATGCGTCAACACCCGCCCCACATTGTCGTCCACCGAGGAAATACAGCGCAAATAATCCTTGATATAGCGCTGATACTTCCAACGCACCAGGTCGCGCCCCTGCGGGTTATCCTTGAACAGTTTCGCGTTCCGCGGCCCGTAGGCCGCATCCCACTGCCGCCGCTGTTCAGGCGTCATCCGCGGAATCTCGGCGTTGCCGTCGTTCTTGCCAAACGAGCGCTCCGCCCACTCCGGCACCTTCATGTCGTGATTCCACCGCATGTGCCGGTCGATCTCCATCTCCTGCAGGTAGGCCGGTTTCGCCCGCGTCTTGTAATTGTCGAACAGCGTCTTCGGCTCCGGAATATCCTCGCCCTCGAACATCCACAACTTATTCGGCGCCGGCATCCAGTTCCGGTGCGGCGCTTTGTGCTGGCTGAAAAGCATGAACGGCTTGTTCGGGTCCCGGCCATTCTTGAGCCAGTCCAGTGTCAAATCGCCGATGATATCGGTGACATAACCTTCGCGGCGGTGCTTCCCGCCTTTGATCAGGAAATCCGGATTGTAATAGTGACCCTGCCCCGGCAGCACCTCCCAATGATCGAACCCCGTCGGGTCGCTCTTCAGGTGCCACTTGCCGATCATTGCCGTCTGGTAGCCCGCCTTTTGCAGCAGCTTTGGAAACGTCTGCTGCGATCCGTCGAAGCTAGCGGCGTTATCCGGCACGCCGTTCAGATGGCTGTGCTTGCCGGTGAGCACCACCGCCCGGCTCGGCGCGCAGATCGAATTCGTCACCAGGCATTGATCGAAGCGCACCCCTTCGTGCGCGATCCGGTCAATGTGCGGCGTCTTGAACAAACCGCCCCCATACGCGCTCACCGCCTGCCAGGCATGGTCGTCCGAAAACATCATCAGAATGTTCCAGGGTTTGCCGTTCGCGGCCCGGCCTAATTGCGATGTCAGCGCCGCGGCGCTCAGGCTGCTCAGAAAAGTTCTTCGATCCATTCGCTTACTCCAATCCTTCGACCTGCGTCCTGGCCACCTGCGACGGCGGCCCGCCCACATTTTTTCAGGGGACGGGACCTTCTGACAACGTGGCGCAACCCGCTACCACAGCAGCTTTAAGCCGAACTGCAGATTCCGGGGCGTCTCCGCGCTCGTGATCTGCCCGAACACGTTCGTCCCCACCACCGCTCCGGCTTGCCCGAACCGCGGCGTGTTGGTGAATTGAAACGCCTCGAACCGGAATTGCAGCGTCATCGCCTCCATCAGCCGGAAGTCCTTCAGCGCCGAGAAATCCCAGCCAAACTGGCTCCGCTGCCGCAAAATGTTCCGTCCCGCGTTGCCGATCTCGTACAAGTTGTTCGGCGTGAATACACTCGTGTTGAAGTCCTTCTCCACCGTCCGCGTCAGCGCGTACGGATCCCCGTTCACGTTCGCCCGGTTCACCACCAGGATGTCACCTGTGTTCGCAGGGTTGCCGTTCACCGTGACGTTGTAGGGACGCCCGCTGGACGCCGTCACAATGCTCCCAAGCGCCCAACCGCCCAACACCGCGTCCGCCACGCTGTGCATATTCGTCCCAAACCGCCTCCCGCGTCCGAACGGCAACTCCCACACGCCGCTCACCACCAGCCGGTGCGGAATGTCCTGATTGTCGACCGCCCGCTCAGGGCGCAGATTCCGGATGTCCTGGAACCCGCAGCCGCCCGTATTCCCCTGCGGCGCGCCCCCGCAGGTATCGCCCATCGTCTTCGAGAACGAGTACGAGGTCAAGAGAGTGAACCCCTGCGAGAAGCGTTTTTCGAGTCTGGTGAGCATGGCGTGATAACTCGAATTCCCGTTATGGTGATACCCGAAGATTCCGGCCAACGGCGATACCACTCGCCCGGTTCCTGGGATCTCGATGCTGCTAAGCGGCCGCTTCGCATTGATGTTGCCCGGGCCCGGCGGCGAGAAATTGTCGTCATACCGCAGCACCAGGTGCGTACCCTTCGATCCCGAATACCCGACCTCCCACAGCCAGTCCCGTGCCAGCTCACGCTGGATGTTCAGGTTCCACTGCTGGCCGTAGCTCTGGTTCGGCCGCCGTTCATACGCCGCAAACGTCAGCCCGGTCGCCCTCTCGATCGTCAGCGCCCCCTCCGCCGGTCCTTGCCGGAGCAACACCGCCGGCGTGGTCGCGCTCGAGGCGAGATTCACTCCGAACGAGAACGGCGGATTCCCGATCAGCCATTCTGCATCGCCCAGGGGTTCGAACAGCGCGAAAAACACTCCATAACCTGCCCGGATCACCGTCTTGCCCGTGATGTTGTACGCAAACCCGATCCGGGGCATGAAATTGTTCCGGTCCGTCGCCACCAGCGCCCGGTTAAACCGGTCGCTCCCCTCAGTACCCGCGTAAATCAGCCGCGGATTCGCTGGATCCGTGTAATTGTCCAGAATCCCCATCCGGTCCCGCTTGTCCAGGAACGGCTCCGTCACTTCATACCGCATTCCAAGGTTCACCGTGAGCCGCCGCGATACTTTCCAGTCGTCCTGGATAAAAAACGCGTAATTCCACCCGCGCAGATCGGTCTGTACCCGGCTCGCCCAGACGTATTGGCTGGACCAGCCCAACAGGAAATCCGCGGCTCCATCCGTCGTAAACCGGCCATTGAACTGGTAATTCCCAATTTCGTTCCGGATATTGAAGATGTTGTTCTGCGTCCGCAGCACGCTTGCCCCCATCTTCACGTTGTGCCGCCCTTTGATCCACGTCAGATCTCCAGCCAGTTGCCGGTTCTGCGAATCCCGGTCCACCGGGTTAAAGCCCCCCAACCCCAGGTTGGTGTACCCCGTGATTCCCATACTCGACATACCGCCGGGAATATTCGGATTCCCGCCGGGAATCCCATACACGAGATTCAGAAAATCACGGCCGGCCACCGCGGGATTATCGCGGAGAAACAGCCCGAAATTCCATGCCCCGCGAACTGACATGATCAGCGACGGCGTAAAGATATGGTTCCACGTCGCGCTCGTGATCTTGCCCTGCGTCGCCGCGTCCAATCCGCCCCCGAATGCCGGTGGCGGCAGCGCCAGCGCCGCCGGGGTCGTCGTGTCCTGCTGCGAATACCGGTAGCTGATATTGTCCTTCGACCCCAGATTGATGTCGAACCGGAACCCAAACTGCTCCACATCGTTCACCCGCGGCGCATTGAACAGGAAATTCGCCCCCACCGACGTCGTCTGCGCCGCCGGATACAGATCCATCAGCCGTGCCGCCACCGGATCAAACCGCGACTGCGGAATCACATTGTTCGGAAATGGCTGCCGCGTCACCGGATCCGTGATCCGCCGCCCCCGCTGCTCAAACAAATCCCCAAAATCCCCCTGCCGCATCCGCAGCGTCGGAATCGTATTGTTCGCCGTATTGGTCTCCCGGACCCGCGTCCCTTCGTAGTTCCCGAACCAGAACACCTTGTTCCGCCCGTCGAACAACTTCGGGATGTAAGCCGGCCCCCCAATCGCAAACCCAAACTGGTTCCGCTTGAACGGCTGCCGCGGCTGGTCCGGCGGGTCGAAATAGTTCTTCGCATCCAGCTTTTCGTTCCTCAAGAAATGAAACAACGACCCGTGGAGATCGTTCGTCCCCGACTTCGTCGTGACATTCACCACACTCCCCATCGCCCGCCCGAACTCCGCCGAGTACGCGTTCGTCTGGACCTTGAACTCCTGCACCGCGTCCACGCTCGGCTTCACCATCTCCGATTGCCGCTGCGCCCCAGCGAGTTCCACCGCGTTGTTGTCCACCCCGTCCAGCATGAAGTTGTTCTGCGTCACCCGCATCCCGCCCGAACTGAACCCTCCATAGCGTGCCCCGGGCAGCGGCTGTACCGCCCCTGCAGATAACAGCGCCAACTGGTTGTAATCTCTCCCGTTCAGCGGCATGTCCACGATGCGCTTGTTTTCGATGACCTGCCCCTGACTCGCCTCCACCGTGTTCAATTGAGCCGCCGCCGCCGTCACTTCGATCTGCTCCGTCACCGCCCCCACTTCGAGCACGAAATCCACCGTCGCCCTCTGCTCCACCTGCAGAACAATCCCGCTCCGCACCACCGGCCGGAATCCCTGCTGCTCTACACTGATCCGGTACTCGCCCGGCGGCAACAGCGGAACCGTGTATAAGCCGGACTCGTTTGACGACACCACGCGCTTCGCGCCTGTCGCCACATTACTGATCGTGACTTGGGTTCCCGGGATCACTGCTCCCGTCGAATCCGAGATCGTCCCCGTCACCGTCGCCGTTTGGGCCTGAGCCAGGCCTGCGAGCAAAACGACACCAAGCGACATCCACAGTTTTTGCATCTTCGACTGCAACATGGCACACCTCCCTGAAGCCCCAATTCTCGATGGGGCTTGCGGTCTGATCACTTGTGTCATATAAAGGGGGCAGCAGTCCAGTCAATTCCCGGTGAAAGCTATGTGAAACGCGCCTGCCCGGGACGGGAAGACGGGGGCCTAATGCCTACGAATCAATCGGTTGGCGTGCCAGAGCGAGATCTCTTCGAACGCATCCTCGCGAGCGCCCCGTTTCACAGATCTCCCCGCTCCAGCGAACTCCTGCGCTACCTCGGCGAGCGCTACTTCTCAGGCTCCGGCGAGCCTGTCCACGAAGCCCAGATCGGCCAGGAACTCTTCGGCCGTGGCGCGGACTTCGATCCTTCCGCCGACAGCATTGTTCGCGCCTCGGTCCGCCAGCTCCGCGGCCGCCTCGCCGAATTCTACTCCTCCGAAGGCGCCTGCGAAGCCCTCGAACTCCACATTCCCAAAGGCGAGTACCGCCTGCGCTTTGAGCCCCGCCCCCTCCAGGCCGCCGCTTCCCATCCGGACCCCTCGCCGCCGCTCCGCCCCCGGATCCCATTCCAGCGCACCGCCCTCGCTTTTCCCGCCTTCGCCGCTGTCGCCCTCGCGGCGTTCCTGCTCGGTGGCTGGCTGCGCCCTCTGGATTCCCGGATCGCGGCCCGGAATGCTCCGGCCGTTCCCCACCCGCAGGACTCGATCATCGAGCATTTCCTCGATCACACCAGCGGCCCCGTCCGCTTTGTGCCCTCCGACTCCATCCTCGGACTGATCCAGAGCTTCACGAGGGAAGAGTTCACTTTCGCCGACTACCAGGCGCGGCGGCCCTTCGACCCCGTTCATCCCGCCGCCCTGCTCAATCCTCTACATTGGACGGGTCTGGTTTCACGGGAGCTTCTCAACATCGGGGACGCCTCCATCGCTCTGCGCGCGGTTCGTGATTATCCCGCCCACGCCAAACGCATGTTCTTCCTCCAAAGCCGTGATCTCAAGACCCGCGACCTGCGGTCCGGCAACTACATCTTCCTCGGCTCGGCCGGATCGAACCCCTGGGTCGAGGTCTTTACGTCCAATCTCAATTTCGTGCACCGCCATCGAACTGACGGCGAGCCCCGCAGATGGCGGAATCTGGCTCCTCAAGAAGGTGAAGAGCTTTGGTATCCTCCGGCGGGTCAGGTTCCCGGTTCGGGCGGTCGATCCTATGCGCAGGTCGCCTGCCTGCCCAATCTCTCCCGGAGCGGCCTCGTCCTCCTGATCGCAGGCAATTCCCAGCCCGACACCGAGGCGGCAGGCGAGTTCGTCCTTTCTCCCCAATCTGCCGTCACTCTCGCTTCCGCCATTGGGGTCTCGAATCTCAGCGAATCCCCCGGCTTCGACGTTCTCCTGGGGACCGAGCGAACCGGCAACGCCTGGCGCGTAACGGAAGTTGTTGCCCATCGCATCGTCCGGGACGGCGTCTCCCTCGCTACCGGCCCCGGCTCCGCTCCCCGGTAAGGGCGCCGAGCGCCTGGAACGTCATTCCCGCATACCAGCATCCCCACAAGCCATGCGGGCAGACTGACCGCGGCGCCGGGTCGCTACCGCACCCCGCTACGCCACCCACTTGCCGCGCCACGGCGGATCGATCAGCGCTCGCGCGGCCTCGGGGCCGGTGAGGCGCTTGGCCGCCGCGTCCCATTGCATGCGCTCGCCCGGGAACCGCTGGGCCAGGCAGCCCAGCAGAAACGCTTCAGTCACCGGGGCCTGCGTCTCGAAGCGTGCCGGTCCCGATTCTCCGCCCTTGCAGGCTTCGATCCACTGCGAGATCACGTTCTCCACATCGGCCGCCTCCGCGGTAGGAGCCGGCTGCGCTGGGTACAGCCGCGGGTTCTGGCCATTGAACCCCGCCGCGATCAACCCCTTTGTGCCCACGTAGAGAATGCCCTCGCCGCCCCGGTTGAAGAGCCGGTCCTGTTCGGGAGCCAGGCCGGCGGGCCGCACCGGCTTCAATCCGCCGTCGTACCAGTGCAGGCCCACAGGACCGCCCGGGGTGGCGAAGTCCAGATGCACGATCGAGGCCTTGGGATAGGTCTCCGCGAACGGCTCGCTGCCGGAGGACTCCAGTTGGACCGGCGGCTCCAGCCCCAGGATCTCGAAGATGCCGGCGAAGCTGTAGCAGCCCATGTCGCCGAACGAACCGCAGCCGAAATCGCACCACCCGCGCCACACGAATGGCAGATAGGCGCTGTGGAACGGCTGCTCCGGCGCGGGCCCCACCCACAGATCCCAATCGAGCCCTTCGGGCGCCTTGGGCGAGCCTTCCGGCCGCCCGACGCCCTGCGGCCAGAAGGGCCTGCCGGACCAGTTATGGACCTCGCGCACGGCGCCAATCGCGCCGCTGGCGATCCACTGCTTGATCCGCCGTGTCGACGCGCTGGAGGGGTTATTTACTGTGACCGCCGTGGCCACTTTGGTCTCCCGCGCCACGTCGGCCATGCGGCGCGCCTCGCCCACCGAATGCGCCATCGGCTTCTGGCACAGCACGTGTTTGCCTGCCTTCATTGCGGCGATGGAGATGGGCGCGTGCCAGTGGTCGGGGGTGGCGACATACACCGCGTCAACGTCGCGCTCCTTCGCGAGCAACTCGCGGAAATCGGCATAGGCGTTGCAGCCGCGGTATTTGTCCTTGCCCGCGCGCGCGGCGTAGTAGGCGTTCACCAGGCGCTGGGCCGGGTCGCGGCCCGCCGCGCCGAGGCTCGTTTTGAAGGTGCTGGTGAGCATCACCGAACCGGGCGAGCGCAGGTCCTCGCCCCAGTTCTCATGGCCCGGGCCGAGCAGCTTTCGCGCGGCGTTGACCAGCGCATCCGGGCTGTATTCGGCGTAGTCCTTGCTTTGCCGGTTGCAGTCGCAAACGGCCACAATCTGGACGTCGGGCCGGGCCAGCAGATCCATTATCACGGCCATGCCCTGCCGGCCCATGCCGATGCAGGCGATGTTCACTCGATTGGAGGCTTGCGCGGCAGCGGTTGCGGCAGCTGTGGCGCCGAGGAAGATTCGTCGGGAAAGCATGTGACAAAGAACTCCCGGCGCGTACTCTATCACAGCTGCGGGCGGGAGTTAAGCGTAGTGCTTCTGCAACCGGTCCGCCGCGTGCCGCAACGCGCGCAATCGTTCCGTTTCCGCGGCGTCGAATGTCACGTCGCGCTTGCGCGTAACGGGCTCGATGGGCACGCCTGCCATGCGCGCCAGAACTTTGCACGAGGTGGGGTATTTGTGGCTGATGGTCTTCTCGTTGGCGCGGATGAACTCCTGGATTTCCTGCGATTTGTGCTTCAATCCGGCCGCGACCAGCCCTGGATAGCCGTTCGCGCACACGCCGCTGAAGCCATGCCCGCCGGCGGCCACCGCATCGAGCATGATGGCGGCGTGGGCGTTGAAAACCTTGAGCGGCGTACCGGCCACCGCCTTCGCGCGCTCGCCGATGACGCCCGCGTCCAGAGACACGTCTTTCTGGAAGAAAAATCGCCCGGTTTGGCCCGCCCAACGCATCATTTCGACGCTCAAAAGCCGTTTGTAGGGCGAAGGCGCTTCGTAAAATCCCATCCGCACGCCGGGCGTGGCCGCCAGCAGCGCTTCGGTGCGTTCCTTCCACACGGCATCGCTTTCGTCCGGCTCCGCCATCTGGTTCGTGATGAGGATGAAGGCGTCCACGCCGGTGTCCATCATCCTGGAAATAAAGGGCAACGCCTCATCGTGCCGCCGCGAGGGCATGCCCGCGGCCACCACTGGCGTCCTGCCCGCGCGCTTCACGCTGCGGCGCGCCGTCTCGATGCGCTCCTCGGGAGTGAGGTGGAACACTTCGCTCGACATGCAGCAGGCGAACAGCCCCGTGGCGCCGTTGGCCAGATACCAGTCGGTGAGGGCATCCAAAGCGTTCAAATCGAGAGATTTATCTGTCTTGAATGGCGTCAGCATAACGGGCCAGAGCCCGTCCGGCAAGGTGCGCGGGGCACCCTGCATCAAGGGCGTGAGCGAAGCGGCAAGAGCCGCGCGGCGGGTGAGGTGCATTTCGGAATTCTCCAATCCCAGGAGGAAAAATGAAACTCCCCCGATTCTATGCCAGCTGGCCGTCGCTCGTCTACACTATTGTTTTGCGGCCCTTCCGTCCCTTATTTCGCAATCCGCATCTCGCGACGCTCTCCGGCAATTTTTGGCGGCGCGAGATCGATGAGGCGCGTTTTCCGACGCGGGAGGTGATCTACGAGACGGAGCCGGGCACGCGCGTGCTGGTGCACGAGAACCGCCCGGAGGGCGAGGCTAAGGGCGAAGTCTTTCTGCATCATGGACTTGAGGGGTCGAGCCGGTCGGGCTATATGGTTTCGCTGGCGCGGTCGTTGTGCGAAGCGGGCTATGCCGCGCACCGGGTGAACATGCGCGGATGCGGGGGTACGGAGCACCTGACGGACACGCTGTACCATTCCGGGCTGACGCAGGATTTGCGCAAAATCGTGCATTTGAGGCGTGAGCAGGGCGCTTCTTCGCTGTTTTTGGCGGGTTTTTCGCTCGGTGGCAACGTGTCGCTGAAACTGGCGGGCGAACTCGGCGAAACCCCTTTGCTTGAAGGAGTTATGGCGATTTCCACGCCCCTGGACCTGCATGCCTGCGTGCGGCGGCTCGGCGCGCGCGAAAACTGGATCTACGAGCAGCGTTTTGTGCGTTCGCTGCGCGCCCGCTATTTCCGCCGCCACCAGGCGCACCCGAACCGCTTCCCGCTCGACGGCCTGCACCGCACCAAAACGGTGTTCGATTTCGACGACCGGTTCACAGCCAAGGCGTTTGGTTTTGGGGATGCGCCGAACTACTACCGGACGCAATCCTCACTCCAGTATTTGTCGAAGATTCGCGCGCAAACGCTTCTTGTGCAAGCGATTGACGATCCGTTGATCCCGTTCGAGATTTACCGCCACCCGGCGATTGACGAGAATCCGGCGCTGACGCTGGCCGCGATTCCGCACGGCGGCCATCTGGGGTTCATCGCGCGGGACCGGCCACGGTTCTGGCTGGACGGATTTTTGATCGATTGGTTGGAGTCGCGGCGGAACAACAGGCCCTTTGGCTTCGTCTTAGCTGATGGATGAAGATCAGTGCGTCTTTTTTTGAAGCGGCGCGGATCGCGCTGGCTTCGCTGCGGGCGGCGAAGCTGCGCAGTTTTCTCACGCTGCTGGGCATCATCCTTTCGACCACCACGCTGATCGCGGTGATGGCCGTGATCCACGGCATGGACAAGTATGTGGCGGACAAGATCGCCGACCTCGGCGCGGGCGGGTATGTTGTGGTGCGGATGGCGTTCTTTGGGGATTTCGACCCCAAGAAATTCCTTGAACTGCAGCGCAAAAACCCCGAGTTGAGCCCCGCCGAGTACGAATTTCTCCGTGCCAACCTGAAGCTCACCCGCGAACTGGGCCTGCGCTCGAACCAGCGCGCCGATGTGCGCGCGGGTAACAACCGCGTGGAAGACGCTCAAATCACCGGCGGCACGCCAAACATCGCATTGCTGCAAAACCTGCAGCCCGAAACGGGGCGCTATTTCACCGAGCCTGAGAACATGAACCGCCGCTACGTGGCCTTCATCGGCGCGGACGTGAAGGAGCAGCTCTTTCCCAACGTCGATCCGATCGGCAAGACGGTGGATGTGGCCGGGCGCCCGTTCGTGGTCATCGGCGTGGCGAAGCGTATGGGGAGCGTTTTCGGGCAGTCGCAGGATCTGTTTGTCCACGTCCCGATTCAGACTTTTTTCAAGATGTACGGCTCGCGGCGCGGGATGAGCTACGCGGCGATGGCGGGTTCGCCGGAGCGGCTCGAGCAGGCGATGGACGAGATGCGGGCGATGCTGCGCGCCTACCGCCAACTGCCGCCGCAGCGCGAGGACAACTTCACGGTGTTCACCTCGGACTCGATTCTGGGCGCGTGGGAGCGGCTGACGGGGGCGATCGCGGCGACGGCGGTGGCGGTGGTGAGCGTCTTCATGGTGGTGGGCGGCGTGGTGATCATGAACATCATGCTGGCGGTGGTGTCCGAGCGCACGGTGGAGATCGGCATCCGCAAATCGCTGGGCGCGCGCCGCAAGGATATTCTGCAGCAGTTTCTGGTGGAATCCTCCGTGCTGGCGGCGTGCGGCGGGGCGGCGGGGGTGGCGATCGCGTGGGTTGTCGCACTGGTGGTGCGCCACGCGACGCCGGTGCCGATGGTGCTGCCGCCGGTGGCGGTGGCGCTGGGCATCGGCCTGAGCTCGGTGGTGGGCCTGTTTTTCGGCATCTATCCGGCGCAGCAGGCGGCCAAGCTCGATCCGATTGAAGCGTTGAGGGCGGAGAAGTGAGCAAGCACCGGCAGAACTGGGCGCTGATCGCGGCGGGCGTGGCGCTGGCCTTCCAGTCCATCCGCGAGCATAAGATGCGGGCGTTTCTCACGGTGCTAGGTGTGATTATCGGCACGGGGACGATCATCGGCGTCGGCAGCATCCTGACGGGCTTTGATTCGGCGGTGACGAATGTCATCAAGAGCTTCGGGACGGACACGATCATTGCGACGAAGTGGCAGGCGGGGATCCGGATGGGCCGGCGGTCGCGGGAGGAGTGGATCCGGAAGCCGCTGACGCTGGAGAACGCGCGGGCGATCGATGAGCGCTGCCCTTCGGTGCAGGCGGTGTCGCCCTACCTGTTTCCGACCTGGGGGATTCAGCGGGTCCGTTATCTGACCAATGATCTGCCTGGCGTGGAGATTGGCGGTACCGATCCAGGCTATACCAGCGGCGGCAACGCCGAGATGATGTTCGGCCGTTTCTTTACCGAGGCGGAGAACCACAACCGCGTGCCGGTGGCCGTGATCGGCGAAGACGTGTACAAGGCGCTGTTTTCCCTTGGCGACCCGACGGGCAAAGAGATTCAGTTGAACGGTCGCACGCTGCGGCTGGTGGGGGTGATGACGCGGCCGGTGAACGCGATGCCGGGCCAGCAGGATATGCGCGTGCTGGTGCCGTATTTCACGCTGCGCAAGATCATGCCGCAGGTGCGCGAACACATGCTTGTGGTCGTGGCCTGGCCGGGCATGCTGCCGAAGGCGATCGACGAGGTGCGCGGCGTGCTGCGGCAGGAGCGCCGGTTGAAATACAACGATCCGGATAATTTCGGGCTGACGACAGCCGAGCAGTTGATCGAGGAGTTCCGCCAGGTGACGGCGGTGACGGCGCTGGTGATGGCGGTGTTGTCGTCGGTGGGGTTGCTGGTGGGCGGCATCGGGGTGATGAACATCATGCTGGTGTCGGTGACCGAGCGGACGAAAGAGATCGGCGTGCGCAAGGCGATCGGCGCGCGGCGGTTCGACATTACGCTGCAGTTCTTGACCGAGGCGGTGGCGCTGACGTTCACAGGAGGACTGCTGGGTATGCTGTTGGGATGGGTGATCTCGCTGATTGCGGGGATCGCGTTCCCGACGCTGCCGACGACGGTGCCGATATGGGCGGTGGCGGCGGGGCTGGTGGTGAGCGTGGGTGTGGGGGTGTTCTTCGGGTTGTGGCCCGCGGCGAAGGCGGCGCGGCTGGATCCGGTGGAGGCGCTGCGGTATGAGTAGGTGGGCGGCCTGCGTCTTGTTTGCATGCGCGGCGGCGGGGAGAGGTGAAGCGGAACCAAGAGAACAGCCGCCGCTTGCCGAAATCCTGGCGCGGCTCGCGGCGAACCAGGAGCGGGCGGTGGAGGAGCGGGCGCGCATCGTGTACCGGCAGTCGACCCGTGCGCGGCTGCTACGGGGCAAGAGCAAGCTGGCGCGAGAGGAATGGCGCGAGTACACGGTGGCGCCGACTCCCGAAGGTTCACTCAAGGAACGGGTGCATTTTCGCGGACAATATGAGAAGAAAGGCGAGTTAATTCCGTACGATGAACCGGGATTCCGTCATAAGAACATCGATCTGGACGGCGAGATTCTCGAAAGTCTGGTGGAAAGCCTGGTGGACGACCGCAAAACGCGCGACGGACTGGCGACCGACCTTTTTCCTCTGACCCGGGCCGAACAGAAGTATTACGATTTCGAACTCGCGGGCACGCGCCAGGCGGCGGGCCGCGAGGCCTATGCGGTGAAGTTCAAGCCGCGTAAGGACCAGGAGGAGCGGCCGTGGTCCGGCGAGGTTGTGGTGGATGCCGAGGCGTTTCAGCCGCTGGTGGTCTCCACGGAAATGGGCAAGGTGATCCCGGCGTGGGTGCGCGTGGTGTTCGGCGTCAATCTGCGGCAAACGGGCTTCAATATCACGTATCGCGAGGTGCGGCCCGGGCTGTGGTTTCCCGCCACATATGGGAGCGAGTTCTTCCTGCGCGTGTTATTCGGCTATGCCCGGACCATCACGCTATCGCTCGAAAACACCGATTTCCGTTTCGCGGAAGCGGATTCGACGATCACGTTCGAGACGCCGGCGCCGCCCCAATAAGTCAGCAAGCGCGGCTCATTCGTGCCGGGCTGCGCGCGGCTCAGCACAAGTTGCTTGACTCCGCTCTGGGACCGTACATATACTCGCGGGATGTTCCGATGCGCCTCTCTCCGGTCCAACCCGCTGCCGGCGCTGGCCGCGAATCAGGCCGGAGGATCCATCCCTATTTCGATGCTCGTGGCGGCGAATGGCATCCGGACCATGCCGAGAATGATCCCTAAGACATGGATTTAATTAGAAGTTTACGGCGATGTTGTGATGTGTGCCGCAGGCGCGGATCGGGCCTTAATTGGAAGAATCAGCGCTAATGCGATGAATTTCTCTCCAGGCGGCCGCGCCGAGGCCGGTGCGAATCGCCATAAAGTTTCTGTTTTGACGGGAGGTGGATCGAACTGATGGCGCAATTCAGCCGCAGGGCATTACTGCAGGCGGCAGGGGCTACCACTGTCGCCGCGCAAGCTCCGCTATCTCCGAACGTGTTGTTGATCATGACCGACCAGCAACGCTACGACTGCCTCGCCGCGAATGGCAATGGCATCATCAAGACGCCCAATCTCGACCGGCTCGCCGCGCAGTCGGCGTCGTTTTCCAGAACCTTCGTGCAGGCGCCGGTGTGCGTGCCGTCGCGAGTCAGCATCTTCACCAGCCGCTATCCGCACTCCCACAAGAACCGGGTGAACTACACGCCGTGCGACCGGTCGGAGGTCTTCCTTCAGAAACGCTTCCAGGAAGCCGGGTATCAGACGGGTTCCGTGGGCAAGCTGCATTACTACCCGCCCACTCGCGCCCACGCCCGGACCACCGGCTTCGACCACGTGGAACTCGACGACGGTGTGGCCGCGACCGAGCCATACTCCGACTACGTCCGCTGGCGGAAGGAGAATGATCCGCAGGCGGCAGTCCCGGCAAACGCAACAGTGAAGAACCCGGGTCCGGGCGAGAATCCCTATCGCGGCGTGATCGAGGCCCAATACACTCAGACCGGATGGGTGGGGTTAAAGACGCGCGAGATGATCAGGCAGTTCGCGGAGTCCGCCAGGCCCTTCTTCCTGTTCTCCTCGTTCTTCAAACCGCATTCACCCTTTACAGTTCCAGAGCCGTGGGCCTCCATGTACAACGGCGCGGAGATCCCGCTGCCGGAGCCGGAAACGCTCGAGAGCATCCGGAAATTGCCGTTGCCATTACAGAAGCTGATTCTCCGCGGAAAGCCTGCCTACGGGCTGGACCGGGCGCAGCTTCAGTGGATGTACCGGAGCTACTACGCGGCCATCAGCCACATCGATCACGAGGTGGGATTGATGCTGGATGACCTCCAGCGCAGCGGGCTGGACCAGAACACGATTGTCGTGTTCTGTTCCGACCACGGTGCGCAGTTGCTCGAGCATGGATTGACCGACAAGAACGTGTTTTTCGAAGGATCGATCCGGGTGCCGATGATGGTGCGCTATCCGCGTGTGGTGGGGCCCGCGCGGTATGAGGAGATGATTGAGGCCATCGACCTGATGCCGTCGCTGCTGGAGTTGTGCCGCATTCGCGAGCCCTACAACGTCCAGGGCCGCAGCTTCGCGCCGTTGATCACGGGGCGGCGCGATGCGTATCAGACGCGCACTCACGTCTTCTCCGAGAACGTGATCCCCGAAGTCATCACCACCGGCTCGCTGAACATGTATTACGAGCCGGGCGAAGGCATCGCGGGCATCCGCCATCCCGATGCCAAGATGGTGCGCACAGACCGCTGGAAGCTGACCCACTATCCCGGCCATGGCGGCGAGTTGTACGACCTCGCAGAAGACCCGCGGGAGGCGAGGAACCTGTACGGAGATCCAACGCACCGGGCAACCGTGAATGAGCTGAAGGGCGTGCTGCTCGACTGGATGATCACCGCCGATGAGAAGGACCAGATCGCGAGGCGCTGGCTGGTATAGCGGCGCCGGCTCGTGATATGAGTGCCGTATGCTGAAACGCGCCGGCCTGTTGGCGGCTGTCCTGGTTGTCGCTTGGCTGGCGTGGCGGCATTGGCGGGTCGATCTGGTGGAGACCGGCGTGCTCGTGATTGGGGCGGGCATCGGCGGACTCAGTGCGGCCTACGAAGCCGGGCAGGGCGGGCTGCCTGTGGCGGTGGCCGAGATGAACTCCGTGTTTGGCGGCAACGGGGTCATCTCCGAGGGCGGTCTGTTCATCGTGGACACCCCGCTGCAACGTTCGCTCGGATTTGCCGATTCGCCGGAGACCGCCGAAAGCGACATTCTGAACTGGGGCGAGGATGCCGACCCGGAATGGGCGCGGATCCTGGCGCGCGACTCGCGCCGCGAAGTGTACGACTGGTTGACTGCGCTGGGCGTGGAGTTTTTCGCCGTGAGGCCGCAGGCGGGCAATCACGTTCCCCGCTTCCACGAAAACCGCGAAAAGGGGCTCGGCGTCGTGCGGGCCATTTACCGCGAATGCGCGCGGAACCCGGGTACCCGTTTCTACTGGAACACCCGTGTCGAAAGGCTCCTGGTGGAAGCGGGCAGCGTGACCGGGGCGGAAGGCGTGAACCTGCGCAGTGGCAGGCGGATTCGTTTTCGCGCGCGGCAGGTGGTGCTGGCAACGGGTGGATTTCAGGGCAATGAGCGGCTGGTCAGGCGGCATTGGCCTTCGCACTTGCCGCAACCGGGACGCGTGCTGATGGGCGCGAGTCCAAACTCTTCAGGAGCGGGATTGGAGATGGGCGTGGCCGCGGGCGCGGCGGTGCACCGTCTGGATCATCAGTGGCACTATCCTTTCGGCGTGCCGGATCCTCGTTTTCCGGATGAGAACCGGGCCGTGAGCGTGCGGAACCTGAATGCGATCTGGGTGAATGCGCAGGGGCGACGGTTTGTGAATGAGTGGAAGGCTTCGCGCTACACGGTCGAGGCGGTAGTCCGGCAGCTGCCAGCCGCGTATTGGATGGTGTTTGACAAGGAGGGCGTGGCGGATCTGCGGTATTCCGGCACGGACTGGTCGGATCCGGAGAGAGCACGCGCGCTGCTGGTGGACAACCCGGCGGTGACGGTGCGCGGCGAGACTTGGGCGGAACTGGCCCAGATGGCGGGACTTCCTGCGGACGAAATCGCAGCCACAGTGGAACGCTACAACCGGATGGTGCGAGCGGGCGAGGATGAGGAATTCCAACGTTTCGGCAAGCGGGCCCTGCCCGCCTGGCTTCAGGTCTTCCCGGCGCCCGAGCCGCGGGAACTGCGCGAACCGCCGTTCTACGCGATGCAGGCGTTTCCAATGACCCGCAAGAACATGGGTGGTTTACGAATCGACACCGATTGCCGCGTGCTGGACACGGAAGGGCGCGCGATTCCGGGCCTGTTTGCGGTGGGCGAGGTGACGGGGCTGGGCGGCGTGAATGGCAGGGCGGGCCTGGAGGGGACGTTCCTTGGTCCTTCATTGCTCCAGGGCCGGCGCGCCGGCCGCGCGATCGCGGGCGGGGCAGGCGGGAAGGCGCCGGGCCGAGCCGGAAAGATCCAGACGATCACCGGGGAAGGGAAGGACGGGGTCTGCCGGGTGTGCCATGCGCTGCCGATGCGCCATTACGCCGGCCGGAATGGATACCGGCATTTCGGACGCGCCCATCAACTGGCGGAGGAGCGGGGCTTCTCGTGCGTCCGCTGTCACGCGGAAGTGGAACTGGCGCGGCCCTGGCGGCACCGGATCGAAGATGAGCGGCAGACGGCCGGATGCGGGGAATGCCATTTGCCGTGGAGCGGGCCCGCGTTCGCGGTCCGGTGAGGCGCGTGTCCCGGCGGGATTCGCGGCGGTATGCTGATCATTCTTTGTGCCGCATGGAGTCGCGGCCGTTGGTCAACCATTCGAGGTTGAAGCGCACCAGCGACAACTCGACGGGCGCGAATTGCCTGGCTCCTTCCTCGGAGCGCTCATAGAGCAGCAGGATGGTGCCGTCCGGCAGCACGGCCAGATCGCTGTACCCGGAATAGCCTGCATCCACGGTGCGCTTGACGGGCCAGGTGTGGGCCTCGTCGTAGCTCAGCTGCACCGTGAGATTTTTGCGGTCGCGGCCGCGCCCGGGCTGCGCGTTGCCGTCCGCGCGCGCGAGATTGTCGGGGTTGGAAAACAGCAGCCGGTTGCGGCCGCCTGTTTCTTCCAGGGAATGGCGGACCATGCTGCCCATGCAGATGGGCTCGAGCAATTGATCGTGAAACCAGGGCGTGGCCCAGCCGGTGGCGCCGTCTTTGCTGGTGGTCAGCAGGCGGCGGTGGACTTTCGATTCGGTGCGCGCATTCAGCAGCACGCGGCCGTCGGCCAGTTCCACGGCGGCGGTTTCGTTCGGGATGGTCCAGTCGCCCTCGTCCGGCAGGGCGATTTCTCCGGCGCGCCAGGTCTTGCCGGCGTCGTCAGAGTAGATGGTTGCCGCCACGGACGGGCGATGCGCGTGGCCGCCCGTAGCGGTGGAGATCCAGACCGGGATCACGAGCCGGCCGGTCCGCAATTGAATGCCATGGCCAGGACCGGTGGCCAGCACCTTCCAGTCGTAGGCCGGCCGGAAACTTTCGAAGGTGGAGGTGATTTCGCGCGGTTCGGAGAAGGTCATGCCGTCGTCGTCGCTGCGCATGTAGAACGCGCGCATGTACTCGATACAGAAGACGAAGTGCACTACGCCGGGCTGGCGGTCCGCGATCGCGACCGGATTGTTGTAGGTGACTTCGCCCGCGGTTCCGAGCTTCTGCGCCACGGCGGCGGGGTTCTTGCGGTGCGGTCCAGGCACCGAAGCAACGATGCGTGTGGGCGAGAAGGTGCGCCCGCCGTCCGCGGAACGGCGCATGGCGATGTCGATCTGGCCCCAGTCGCCGCGCAGCGTCTTGCGGGCCTCCGCATAGGCCAGCACGGTGCCCTTCGCGGTCACGACCAGCCCGGGAATGCGGTAGAGCCGATAATCCAGCTCGCCAGCGCGGAACACGGCGGTACGTTCCAGCAGGGGTTCTGCCGGAGCAAGCGCGAGCGCCGCGAGACTGCAGATCAACCCGATAAGACTTCGTCCGATCACCGTGGACCTCCTTAGCCACCGCGCGTCTCATCCATTATTCCGAACGCCGGCACGCTCCGCCAGGCGTGCCTCGGCAAAGATCCGGCCGGATCATGATGAAATTGGAGGAGACATGACACCGCTCTTGGGGATTCTGCCCGCCGCCGTCACTCCCGTTGACGACCAAGGTAAGTTGAACACACGCAGTTTCGAACTGCTGCTGATGAGGCTGTACGAAGCCGGCAGCCACGGATTGTACATTTGCGGTCAGACGGGCGAGGGTCTCCAGTTGCCGCTCGATGTTCGCGAGCGCGCTGTGGAAGCCGCTGTGGCGAACACACCTGCCGGCCGCGCCGTCGTGGCGCATGTCGGAGCGTCCAGCACCGCGGATGCCGTCCGGCTTGCCCGCCACGCTGCGAGGACGGGCGCCCATGCCATCAGCAGCCTGCCGCCGGGGTCGGCTTACAGTTTCGCGGAGGTGCGCGGCTACTATGAAGCGCTGGCAGCCGCCGCGGACCTGCCTGTGCTGGTGTATTACTTCCCCGACTTTTCCGCCGCCATCCAGACGGCGGAGCAAGTCCTCGAGCTGTGCTCCATCCCCAATGTCGTGGGCCTCAAGTTTACTGACTTCGACCTGTACCGTCTGTCGCTCATCCAGCGCGCGGGCCACATCATCTTCAATGGCCGCGACGAAGTACTCGCCGCGGGGCTGCTCATGGGCGCGCACGGCGGCATCGGGAGCTTCTACAATCTGGCGCCCGGCTTATTCGTGTCCCTGTACGATCACGCCCGCGCCGGTCGCTGGGCCGAAGCGCGCACGACCCAGGACCGGATCAACGATCTGATCCGCGCGGTTCTCCGCTTCCCGATGCTGGCCGCCATCAAGCGGTTGCTCACCTGGTCTGGGATCGACTGCGGCTTCCCGGTGCCGCCGCGGCGTGCGCTCACGGCCGAGGAAGAATCCGCGTTGCGAGATGCCGTCCGACTCGCGGGCTTCGCGCCTTCCGAGATGTTTTCATCCGCTGCGCGTTAACCCGAAGGCAGTTTTCCGGCCTCGGAGCAACGATGAACTCACTGCCCGGCGCTGGCGGCATGGGCTTGCGGTTGGGACTGTGCGTTGTTCGTGCCCGACAACAGCGGCGGGCTCCCGCCAGCGCAGCCCTCGAATATCAGAGTGTTGCCGCCGAATATCCTTGCACCTGGAATTCGCCTGAGTTAGTCTGTTGACGTCCGATCCCGTCAACTGCCCGCGAAGGAGGTTGCGGTGAATCTCAATCTTACATTGTCTCTGCTATTGGCAATGCCGCTGGGCTTTTTGGCGCCGGCCGCATTCGCCACGAACGATCCAAGGAACCCGGACTGGTCCACCATCAGTGATGAGGCAAAGGAGGGGTTCTTACGGAAGGCCAAAGTGATCACCCGCCGCCCGATCAGTGTCGGGATCACGGGTACCGACCGCGTAACACTGTCCGATGGGAAATGGACGCACGACGCACATTTTCAAAAAATCGATGAATCCAAGCCGGTATTTCAAGGGACAATGGGTAATGAGTTAAACTTTCGCGACTGCTACAAATTCAATATCGCCGCGTATCACGTGGACCGAATGATCGGTCTGGGCATGGTGCCGGTGTCCGTGGCGAGGCGCATCGGAGGCCGTGAGGGCGCTCTTACCTGGTGGCTTGACGACATCATGATGATGGAACGCGAGCGGCAACAGCGCAAGATTGCGGCTCCGGATGCCGACCATTGGAACCGGCAGATGTACCAGATACGCGTTTTCAATGAATTGGTTTATAATACCGACGCCAATTTAACGAACTTGCTCATCGGCCAGGATTGGACTATCTGGCTTGTCGACTTCTCGCGCGCATTCCGCCGCCACGAAACGCTTCGGGCGCCCGGCAATCTGGCGTGTATCGACCCCGGGATCTTCGCCCGCCTGAAGAATCTCGATCCGGACGAGGTCCGGGCAAAATTGAAGCCGCACTTAATCAGTTTGGAGATCAAAGGCCTGCTCGCGCGCCGGGACAAAATCGTCCAATTTGTCGAAGATCGTCTGGCCAGGGCAGGTGAGTCCGAAGCGTTTTGTGCCATGCCACCGCGTTGAGCCGCGTCATGGCGCGAGGAGGTGCGGAGCTATGAACGAGATGGCCAACGGCCCTTACCGTGTTCTTCAGAAGCTCGGCGAAGGAGGCATGGGCGAGGTCTTCAAGGCGCTGGACACGCGCCTGGACCGCACGGTGGCGCTCAAACTGCTGGCCAGCCACGCGGCGGGCGACGAAGAAAGCCGGCAGCGCTTCCTCCGCGAGGCGCGCACCGCCGCCGGCCTGGACCATCCCAACGTCTGCGCCGTCTACGAAGTGGGCGAGCACAATGGCCGCCCGTTCCTCGCCATGGCTTTCGTTGACGGCCCCACGGTCCGCGACAAGATCGCCGAACGGCCCCTCAAGCTCGACGAGGCGCTCGACCTCGCCATCCAGGCGGCCCAAGGCTTGAAGGCCGCTCACGATAAAGGCGTCGTCCACCGCGACGTGAAGAGCTCGAACCTTATGGTCAACCGCGAGGGCCAGTTGAAGGTGATGGACTTCGGCCTCGCGCACCTTGCCGGGCAGAGCCTGCTCACGCGGCCCGGCACAACGCTGGGCACCGCCGGCTACATGGCCCCGGAAGTGGCACAGGGCAAGCCGGCGGACCGCCGCAGCGACATCTGGTCGCTGGGCGTGGTGCTGTATGAGATGCTCGCGGGCCGCCTGCCGTTCAAAGCGGACAGCGAACAGGCCACGCTGTTCGCAGCGGTCAGCCTGGATCACGAGCCGCTGACGGCCCTCCGCGCGGGCCTCCCGCTGGAACTCGACCGCATCGCCGCCAAGGCCTTGGCGAAGGATCCGGACGAACGGTATCAATACATCGACGAGATGCTCGTCGACCTGCGCGCTTTGCGCAAGCGAGTGGAAACGGGCACGGTGAGCCTGACAACGGCCCCCCTGCGAAAGCGACGAATGAGATGGATTGCCGCGGCCGCCGGGCTCCTTGTGGTGCTGGCCACCGGCATCTATCTTGGTGTCACGCAAACCAGGACTGCCACCCCAGTGGAGCAGGATTCGTTCGAACGAATCGCGGTCCTGCCGCTGCGCAACCTCTCAGGCGACGCGCAGCAGGAACACCTCGCGGACGGGCTGACGGAAGCCCTCACCACCCACCTCTCGAAGATTGGCGCTCTGCGGGTGACCTCTCACTACTCAGCCATGCAATACAAGAACGCCCAGAAGCCGGTGCCTGAAATCGCCCGGGAACTCGGCGTGCAAAAAGTCCTGGGAGGATCCGTCGCACGCGAGGGAAGCCGCGTCCGGATCACCGCCCAACTCATCGATGCTTCCTCTGACCGGAACCTGTGGGCGGAAAGCTACGAACGCGAGATGAGTGGCATCCTGCAACTCCACGGAGACATTGCCCGGGCTGTCGCCAACAGCGTCAAGGTGAAACTCCAACCCCAGGAGGAGCAGGCCTTCGCCGGCGCACGCCAGGTCAACCCCGCGACCTATGAGTTGTACCTGAAGGGCATGTTCCACTTGAGCAAAGGGGGCCCGGAACATCACGCCAAGGGCATGGCTTTCCTCCACGAAGCCGTCGCCCAGGATCCGGCGGACCCGGACGCCTACGCCGGTCTCGCCCTCGGCTATGTGGCGGAGGGCCACAGCACGGAGGCAAGGACGGATTCGATGATCCGCGCTAAAGCGGCGGCTCTGCGCGCGCTCCGGCTCGATGGGTCGATTGCCGAGGCCTGGACAGCGCTCGCCTGCGTGCAAGCCTACTGGGAGTGGGATTGGGAGAACGCCTTTGAGTCCATCAACCGCGCCCTGGAGTTGAATCCCAGCCAATCGGCCGCCTACTTTCACCGGTCCTGGTTTCTGGTGATGTTCGACCGGTTAGAGGAGTCAATTGAGGACCATCTGAGCGCCCAGCGGCTGGGGCCCTTCGAGCCGCCGGCTACCGGCTGGCTCGCTGAACTCTATCGCCTGGACAGGCAGTTCGACCGGGCAGTGGAAGAGGCGAAAAAGGCCATCGCCATGGAACCGCGGTATGCCGACGCCCATTTCGTGCTGGGCTTGACCTACCTGGATATGGGCCGCAATAAGGAGGCGCTCGCTTCGTTGCGTAAAGCCGGCGAACAGGTGACCGCATTCCATGGTGAGGAGACCCACGGATTCCGGTGGGCGCCGGCCTTCGCCTATGCGCGCATGGGCAAGGAGGCGGAGTTGCGCAACCTCCTGGAGGAGCTGAAGGGGAGGAAGGCGACGATCTGGTCGGCGTTCTGGCGCATGGTGGTGCATGCCAATCTGGGCGAGATCGATGAGGCCTACCAGTGGATGGAACGTCAGCCACACCACGTCTGGGTCCCATATGTTCGTGTGGCGAACTGGCCGGGATTCGACAAAATCCGCAACGACCCGCGGTTCCCTGAGGCGTTGCGGCGCATGAATCTTCCGCCGTTAGGGCAGCCCGCCTCGAAGCCCCGCCGCCCCCGCGCGGCTATTCCTGCTCCCGGCGTTTCTCCAGGTTCAGCTTGATCGCCGGTTCGGATCTCAGCAACTCCTCCTCGATCGCCTCGCCCGGACGGCCTTCCGCGCGAGGCGGCGGCGCCGCATCCCCGGCCATATGCGGCCACAAGGCCCGGCGGATCTCCGGCGGCAGCACGCTCTCCAGATACTCAAGCGCCGTGCCGCGCAGATATTCATCCTTTGCGTAGAGCCCCTGATAGGCAACGCGCAACGCCCTGCGCGGCAGAGTCAGCGAGAGCAGCGTGAACACATACTCCAGGCTCGGAGCATCGAATGCGCCGAAATCGAAGGGAGCGGAGGCCGAGGGGGGCTTGTCCTCCCGAATACCCACAATGCGCGATTGGTTCCAAGCGGCCCGGCCCAGTGTGGCCTCGCGCAGAATCGCCGCGTGCACTTCGTCCGCGGGGAAGCGCAGTTCCGGGTTGTCGCCGGAAAGCGCGGCCATCGCTTGCGCACAGCGGTAGCGCACCTCGAAGTCCGCGTCCGCCAATCCGGCCAGTAGCCCGCCGGCCGCCCGTTGCGTGGGGCAATGGGCAAGAACTCTCGGAATGCGGCGGCGGATGCGCACGCGTTCGCGCGGGTTCAGTAGCCGGTCGAGCAACTGGCCCGTGTGCGACGCCGCCACCGGACGCAACGCCCGCACCGCGTCGGGATAGAGAGCATCGTCGCCCAGCAGATCGATTGCGGCGGTGATCAGCAGCGGGTCACGCAGCGGCCCCCTGCGCAGCACGGCGCCGGCGCGTTCGCGGCCGCCGGCCGTCAGGTCCCGCAGCGCATCAAGTACCCCGGGCGCTTCCGCGGCCGGCAGGCCCGCGTTGAAGGGCATCCGGGTGAGCACCATCGAGTTATAGATGCTCCCGCTGAACTGGCCTAGCTCAAGCTCCGCGGCGCGCCGCATCAGGTCCGTCTCGAGCACGTCAACATAGGCATCTTCCAGGCGAAGCGTTATCCACACCCCCACCAGCCCCAGCAGGATCGCCGCCGTCAGAATCGCCTGGTTCGCTAACGCGGGCAGCGCGAACAGCATCAAGCGAACCAGCACGCCGGCCAGCCCGTCGCCCAGCCGGTCGAAGCCGACATCGATGATCGGCTTCGCCGCCCGCTTTGCCCCAGCCGGCACCGGTGCGTAGAACAATTCATACCCGGCGCGGAACAGCGAGCCCCGGAAGACCGCCTCCGCGCCACGCGCCGCGCCGCATGCCATAAGCCCCGGCGCCAGCAGCGCCGCAAACCCGCCCAGCGCCGCAGTGGCTGGAAGCGTCGCTAGCGTCTTGCCGATGCCGAGCTTCGCCAGCACATGCCGGCTGAGCGTGGACTGCATCAGAAACGTCAGCAGCCCCAATGCGGCATTGAAGATCGCAAAGAACCGCAGCAGATCCTCGCGCGACGCAAACCTCAGCGCCGACTCGCTCTTGAAGACGTAATCGATCAGGCCGGCGGAAACGGTCCCGGCCAGCACCAGCCCGCCCAGCGGCAACAGGTAGGGCGCGTCGCGAATCAACTGCCGCAATGGGACGCGTTCGGCGCCCGCCGGGGCGTCGCTCTCCCCTTCCCGCAATGCTGGAGCGGAGCGCGCCAGCGCGCGCGCAGCCAGCGCACACATCAGGTGCAGCACGACCAGCAGCGGCAACATGCCCGTCACGGACCACAGCGCCCCCACGCGCTCGGCCAGCAGGCCGCCGGCCAGTACGCCCACCGTTCCGCCTGCCGCCACGCGGCCCACGTTCCGGCGCAGGGTGTTGGGGTCGAAGCATTCGCTGATCAGCGACCACAGGCTCGACGTCAGCAGCGAACCCGTGCCCACCACCAGCAGGAACAGCAGCACCGCGGAAGCGCGCGGATGCGCCGGCAGCACCAGACCGGCCACGCCGTAAAGCACCGCGGTTGCGGCAAAGCCCGCCGGGGCGAACCGCGCCGGAGTCAGGCTCCGCATCATGCGCGATGCGCCCATGGCGAGCGCCAGCGAGAAGCCCGAAGCGGCGATCACCATCAGCGGCAGTGAGGTGATGGCGAAGCTCGACAGAAACAGCGCATCGCGAACCGACTTCGCTCCCACGTGGTGAGCCATCATCAGCGTTGCTGCGATGGTGGCGGCGGTCACTGCCCGCGATGCGTCCCGCTCCTTCATGCCTGCGTCCGGCGCTTCGGTGCTAGTATACAGGCGAGCCGGCGTTTTGGGCCGGCTTTTCGCCAGGCGATCTGCTTAGCCAAGCAGCCGCCACCAATACCATGCAGTGCCCATCAGGAGAAGCGCTCCAAGCACGTATGCCGCCCAACGCCACCCGTTGGCGCGGGCCGGACGCACCGGCGCTCTGACGGCCACGGTCATTTCTTCCGTGTCGGATGCCAGACGGACGGCGATGGCGTTCGCCGCACCCGCGCCCGCGTCCGTATCCCTGTCCGCGGGAGGCAGCCTCCGATGCGCCGCGCGCAGATCAACCAGGAGGTCATCGACATGCTGATACCGCTCCTCCGGCGACTTCGCCAGTGCTTTCGAAAGGATGGGCCACAATTCGCCCGAAACTTCGGGAAGCGCCAAATCCAGCGGTATTGGCGGATCAGACAGAATGGACCGCACTGCCGTGTCAATCCGGTTCCCACGGAACGGATACTTGCCGGTGAGCATCTCGTAGAGCACGATCCCCAGCGACCAGATGTCCGTGCGCCGGTCCACGCGCCGGCCCAGCGCCTGCTCGGGCGACATATAGCTGAGAGTGCCCAGCGTCGTGCCGCTGCAAGTGATGCGCGACCTGTCGGCCAGCATCGCGAGGCCGAAATCCGTGATCACCGCTCGCCCCTTCGCCGTTACGATTATATTGGCGCTCTTGATGTCACGATGCACAATCCCGTTGTGATGCGCTTCCCGTAATCCCTCGCCGGTCTCGATGGCATAGCGGATGGACTGCGCCGCCGGTAAGCCATTCCCGATCAATTGACTTAGGCTCACTCCCTCCAGATACGCCATCACGATGAACAGCCGGCCATCGTTCTCCTCGATGCCGTACACCGGGCAGATACTGGGATGGTTCAGCGCGCCAGCGGCCTGCGCTTCGCGGAAAAAGCGGACACGAAGGCTGTCGTCGGAGGCGGCCGTAGGGATCAGAAACTTGAGCGCGACAAACCGGCGCAGCAAGGTATCTTCGGCTTTGTAGACCTCCCCCATGCCTCCTTGTCCGATCTTCTCCAGGATTCGGAAATGGGCAATCCTCTGGCTGGCCATTTGCCTAGCCTCCGCTCACGGCCATCTTACCGCCTTGCGCACCGGAGGTCGAGAATGGGTTCACTGTTTCCGTGGAATCAAGGATAGCAACGGTCAGCATTCCGGCCGTTTCCGGATGCGCGCCCGGACACCACTCGCATCCTGCAGCGGCAAGGCATCGGCAACTCCATCGCTGAACTCGCCGTCATCGTCCCCGCGCATTGCGTTACCGCGGGCGGCATGAACGCCATGGAAGGCGACGGACCCCTCCACGGCCCGGTCCTCCATCTCGTACGGCGCGTCTTCGCGAACGGCCACCACTGACGTACGGCTTCTCTGGATGTTACTCTCGATCAGCTTGCTGATTTCCGGAGCCGGATTCGAATGCGGCGCCCCGCCGGAAGTCAGAAAATTCCACAACCCTGTGATGAAGAGATCGAGCGGCAGACGCCCCCGGAGCCGAGGAAAATTGTCGCCGAATTGGTCTCCCGCTGCCCGCGCGCCTTCGCACTCCGGAATCCCGGCCTCCCGATGCTGCGCTTCGGAGAGCGCTATTCGTGGCCCGCACTGCGGGCGCAGAAGCTGCAGGGTGTGGAGGCCAGACCCGGCCCGGCGATGGCGCGCAGCGTCCGGCGAAGTGCTTCCTCAATGCGCTGGAGCTAGCCGGCATTCGGAATTTCGCTTCCACGACCGCCACACCCTCGCGTCATGGTACATGATGAACGGCGGCGACCTGTATGAGCTGGCGAAGAGCCTGGAGCCGCCTGGTTTTGGGAAGTTCTTAGCCGCCGCTAAGTCCTTTAGAATGTGGTGGCCAGGGACGGACTTGAACCGCCGACGCCGGCCTTTTCAGGGCCGCGCTCTACCAACTGAGCTACCTGGCCATCAGCGCACTCACCAGTCTACCAAATCCTTCAAGCCGGACGCAGCGCTTCCAACTCCTTCAGCGTCGCCTGCTGCACGTCCGCGTGCAGCGAATTGCCGTGCGCATCCATCGTCACAATCGCCGCAAAATCATGCACGCGCAGCTTCCACATCGCCTCGGGAATGCCGAACTCCATCAGGTGCACATCCAGCACTTCCTTGATCGTTCGCGCGTAAAATTGCGCCGCTCCTCCAATCCCGTTCAAATACACTGCCCCGGTTTCCTTCAGCGCCGCGAGTGTCTTCGGACCCATCCCACCCTTGCCGATGATCGCTTTCACACCGTAGTTGCGCAGCACATCCGCCTGATAGGGTTCCTCGCGGATCGATGTGGTCGGCCCCGCCGCCTTTACCACCCACTTGCCCCCTTCCTGCAGCATCACCGGACCGCAGTGGTACAGCACCGCGCCGTTCAAATCCACCGGCGGCGGGTTCTTCATCAGGTGAGCATGCACCGCATCGCGGCCCGTGTACATCTCGCCGCGGATCAGCACCACATCTCCCACCTTCAACGACCGCATCTGCTCCGTCGTCAAGGGCGCTTCCAGCACCACCTCACGACCGGTCAACGGGAAGCCCGTCTCCTCCAGCATCCTTTGGACCGCCGCATCCGGGTCGCGGTACAGCCACTTCGTGATCGCACCCGACTCCGCGTCCAGCAGCACGCCCAGCCGCCGGAACGCCCAGCAATCATACGCCACCGAGACGAAAAAGCTCGCCGGCAGCCGGTTCGCCGCCGTCACCTTGCAGCCGATCAATGAAGCCTTGCCGCCGAAGCCCATCGCGCCCACCCCGAGCCGGTTCGCCTCCTCCATCACTTCCTGTTCGAGTTTCGCCAACTCGGGAAGCGGATTCGTGTCGTCCAGCGTCCGGAACAACTGCATCTTCGCCAGCATGTAGCCGTGCGCCCGGTCCGAACCGATACACACACCCAGAGCCCCCGGCGAGCAGCCCTGCCCCTGCGCCTGCCACACCGCATGCAGCAGGCACTTTTTGACTCCAGCCAGGTCTCGGTTGGCCCGACCCTGCCCTTCCAGCTCGCATGGCAGCGAGTACTGAATGTTCTTGTTCTCGCAGCCGCCGCCCTTCAGCACCAGCTTGACTTCAATCTCGCCGCGCTCCCACTGCTCAAAGTGAATCACGGGCGTCTCGATGCCCAGGTTGTCGCCCGAGTTCTTCCCCGTCAGCGAATCCACTGAATTCGGACGCAGCTTGCCGCGCCGCGTCGCTTCGGCCACCGCTTCGCGAATCGCCGCTGCGAGTTTGATCTGATTCACGCCCACCGGCGTATGCACGATGAACGTGGGCATGCCCGTGTCCTGGCAGATGGCGCCTTCGTCTTCATAGGCCATGTCAATGTTGGTCGCAATGATCGACAGAGCCTGATGCGACTGTGTCCCCGGCGTTTCCACCGCCAGCGACGTCCCCATCGCCGCCCTCACGTCCGGAGGAAGATTGGTCGACGTCTGGGTGATCAACTCAAGCAGGGAAGAGGCAAGGAATTCCATGAGTAGTTTCTCCTGAATCTTTATGGTAGCCTCAGCCGGACGACAGCCTGGTCGCCCGGCCGGATCAGCGGCGATGGGCTGGCGAATTCCACGTACACCTTCCCATCCTCCACCGCGCGCACCGTGGCCGCAAGCCCGTCGCCCGGCAAATCCGCCACCTCCACCAGCGCCGGCAGACCTGGCGCAAGCCGCTGGAGCACCGGCGGCTCCGGCTCCAATACCACCTCCAGCGCAGTGAGATCCACGCCGATGTCAAACAGCACATCCACTTCCTTCTTGACCTCCGCTCCCGCCGATTTGCGGATCGCCACAATCAGCCCATCGACGGGCGCCAGCACATGAGCGGCGGCCAGTTCCTGACGCGCCAGCTCAAGCTCTTCCTCCTCCTGCGCCAGCGTCTTGCGCGCCGCCTCGATCTCGCGCCCCGACTGCTCGATCCGCTCCTGAATCGCGCGCGCAAGCGCCGTCAGCGTCTCGGACTCCACCTGTGCCGCCTCGGACACCCTTTGCGAGGCGTCGTGGGTGTTGCGCGCCGTTGCGCCTTCCCGCAACAGGATTCGTTGGCGTTCGAAATCCCGCTCCGCGCGTTGAAAATCCGACCGCGCCCGCGCCGCGTCGGCCGACACTCGCGATTCCTCCAGCCGCGCCGCCAGTAACGCGCTTTCCAGCGCACTCAGCCTTGCCTGCGCGCGTTCCCGCTCGAATTCCGCGTTCCGCTCGTTCTGCTGCAGAAACTCATTCGCGATCCGGCCCAGCATTTGCCCCTCGAACACCTCATCGCCCGGCGCCACCGGAATCTCCTCCAGCACCCCATCCAGCGGAGCGAACACGCTCACCACGTGCAGCGCGCGCAGAATTCCTTCCAGCCGCACTTCCGACCCGGCCGCCAGGGCTTCTTCCTTCACCGGCGCAGGCTCGGGCGGCGGCGCCTCCCGGCTGCGCCAGTAGGCCCATCCCCCCGCCGCGAAGGCAACCGTGGCCAGCGCCACTCCCCCAAGAATCCACGACTTCTTCATACCTTGATCATACGTGGACACACGATTTTCGATATACTTCCGTTCTTGCAGCTACCCAGGAGGGACTAAGAACGATGTGGGGTTTGCGGCTTGGCGACGATATCGATGATTTCTGCGTAAAGTGCAAGCGAATCACCAACCATGCCGTGCTTGCCATCATCGACGAAGCCCCCGTTAAGGTCCGTTGCCGCACCTGCTACCACGAGCAGGAGTTCCGCGACAGCGTCGCGCCGCCCACCAAGCGTGAACTGAAGAAAGCCGCCGAAGCCGAAGCCGCTGCCGCCGCCGAGGCCGAAGCCGCCGCTGAACAAGAGGCCCGCGAAACCGCGGAAGCCGAAGCCAAGGCGGCAAAGAAGAAGGCCTCCTCAAAGAAGACCGCGAAGAAGGCCGCCAAAAAGAAGAAGTAGCGGCGGACCGCGCTTCGCTTACGATCAAGAATGATGCGCGATCCCGCCCGCGATTCGGCCCTGCGGCTGGCCGCCGCTCTCCGCGAAGCCACACATCTGGTCTACTTCGTCGGCGGCTGCGTTCGCGACAAACTGCTCAACCTCCCGGTGAAGGACTACGACCTGGCCACCGATGCTCCCCCCGCGCGCCTCAAGGATCTCTTCCCCCACGCCCTCGAAGTGGGCGCGCATTTCGGCGTGGTCATTGTCCGGGAAGGCGAAGCCGAAATCCAGATCGCCACTTTCCGCTCCGACCATGCCTACCGCGATGGCCGCCGCCCCGAGGCCGTCACCTTCGAATCCGACCCCCGCCAGGACGTCCTCCGCCGCGATTTCACCATCAACGCGCTGCTCGAAGACCCCTTCACCGGCGAGGTGATCGACCATGTCAACGGCCTCGCCGACCTGCGCGCCCGCCTGCTGCGCGCCATCGGCGACCCAGCCCGCCGCTTCACCGAGGACCGCCTCCGCCTGCTCCGCGCCATCCGCTTCGCCGCGCGCCTTGGCTTCGAGATCGAGGCCGCCACCTGGGACGCCCTCGTCCGCCTCGCCCCCGCGATCACCGCCGTTTCAGTAGAACGCGTCCGCGATGAACTCTCGCGCATCCTCACCGAGGGCGGCGCGCGCCGCGGCTGCGAACTCCTCGACGCCTCCGGCCTGCTCGAGATCCTTCTCCCCGAAATCGCGCGGATGAAGGGCGTTCCTCAACCCCCGGAGTTCCATCCCGAAGGCGACGTCTGGACCCACACCCTGCTGTTGCTTGAACATTTGCCGCCCTCGCCGCCCCTGCCACTGGCCCTCGCCGCCCTGCTGCACGATGTGGGCAAGCCGCCCACCTTTAGCGTTTCTGACCGGATCCGCTTCAACGGCCACGCGGAAGAGGGCGCGCGGCTCACGGCCCTCATCCTTCAACGCCTGAAGTACCCCGGCGCCATCATCGACACCACCGTCGCCCTCGTCAAGAACCATATGCGCTTCCTCGACCTGCCCCGCATGGGTCAGGCCGCCCGCAAACGGTTCTTCCGCCTGCCGCATTTTGACCAGCAACTCGAACTCTACCGCCTCGATCTGCTCGGCGGCCTTCGTCCTCTCAATGCTTATGAAGAGGCCCTCCGCCTGCATGAAACGCTCGCCGCCGAGGATCTGCGCCCCGCGCCGCTGGTCACCGGCGAAGACCTGATCGAACTCGGCTTCTCGCCCGGCCCCCGCTTCAAACAGATCCTCGACGCTATCGAGGAGGAGCAACTCGAAGGCGGGCTCAGCACCCGCGAACAGGCGCTTCAATTCGTCCTCGAACGCTTCGATCGCGCCGGTTAACGGCCGCGCCCTGCAAACCCCAGCGCGTACTTCGCCGCCTCCACCCCGCGGTACTGCGCTTCCTCAAACAGCGACAACGCGCTCAAATCGCAGTTCGCGTAGGCGAATCCATCCCGCGGTCGCAGCCTCGCCTGCCGCCTCTCGTCGAACATCACCCCCGGCAGCGGCCTTGGCATCGCGTGTGCGATCCGGAAGATGTCGATCCGCGAAACGCACTGCCGGATATCCGGATGCGCCCGCTCCAGATCGGCCAGCACCTTCTCGCTCCAGTAGTGCCAATCTCCGCCCAGCAGCAGCCGCCGCTGATCCGCGCCCCGCCCGTCGGCCAGCGCCCAGTAGTGCGTCCACACCGTGCGCTCCTGATGCCGCGCCACGTTCTGATGCGTCGCCACCACGTACCCGAGTGAAGGCGAACGGTAGATCACGTTGTCCCAGCACGGCGGATACCCGCGCTCGCGCGGCCAGCGTTCCAGCGTCAGATTCGACACCAGCCACGGCGCCGTATCCATCACCCAGCGCGGCGGCGGCGGATCCACCACCCACGAAGCCAGCCACGTCGGCGCCGCCCAAACCACGCAATCCGCTTCATACACCCGGCTCTGCGTGAACACGCGCCAGCGGACCCCGGCCCGCTCCACCCGAAACACCATCGAATTGTTTCGAACGTAAGTGCGCAATTTCGTCGCCAGCCGCCGCGTCACCCACGCGTTGCCCTCCGGCCACGTCAGCGGACCCTTCTCCTCGGACTGCCGCGCCGCGAAATAGTGGATGCCCGCCCACGCGCTGATATCGTCCACCCGGGTGCCGTAATCGTCGCGCGTCGAATAGTCCGCCAGCCAGCGCACCGGCGCGCTCGTCAATCCCTCGCGCCGCATCCACTCGCCCATCGTGATGCGGTCCAGCGCCTGCTCCGCCGCTGTGGATTTCGCGACTCCCCGCTCCATCGGCACGGTGAACCGCCCCGTCTCGCGGTACTCTTCCATCCGCGTCGCGAACCGCTCCATCTGCCGCCGCTCTTCGCCCGTCAGCGCCGCATGCGGCTCCACGCCCTCTTCCCAGCGGCCATGAATGAACAGCCGCTCCTTCGGCGCATGACACAGCCAGCGTTCGTCCCACACCCCATCGCGCAGCAGGCCCAGTTCGGTGAACAGCTCCCGCACCAACCCCGCTTCCGTGTCCGGCACCGGCACATAATGCGCCGCCCAGGGATACGCCGACACCTCGTTCTCCCCGCCGCGCGCATTGCCCCCCGCTTCGTTCTCCATCTCCAGCAGCCGGAAGTCGCGGAACCCTTGCCGCTCCATCCACCACGCCGCCGACAGCCCCGCCATGCCGCCGCCCACAATCACCACCGGCACGCGCTCACTCTCGCGCGGTCTCATCAGCGGCGCGCGGTCCCGCAGCAGGTGCCCCTGCTCCACGTTTTCCAATGCGAATCCGCCCTCGATGCGCGGCGCGCCTTTTAGCGTCAGCCCCACCAGCGCCGGCGCCAGCGCCCGCCTTGTCAGCTTCACCGCGTGATCTCGCGCCATTCCTTATCGTAGTAGCGCACCAGCACCTGGTCGTTCAGCCGGTTCACCTCCACCGGCACCGGTCCCAGGTCCGGCGGAAACTCGAACAGCGACCGCATCGTCGCCTGGTTCAGAAACCGCAGCCCGCCCGGCAGCGTTTCCGGCGGCGTCCACTCCCGCTGCGCCCCCAGCACGAAGCCCCACTCCCCGAAGCTCGGCACATACGTGTGATACGGGTACACTTGGAATCCGCCCGCTTTCATCGTCTCCACGATGCACCAGTAGCTCTGCCGCGCGAACATCGGACTCGTTGATTGCACCGCCACCAGACCGCTGGCGCTCATATGCTGCCGCAGCAGCCGGTAAAATGCGCTCGTGTACAGCTTGCCTAGCGAATAATTGTTCGGATCGGGAAAATCCACCACCACAAAATCGAAGATCTCGTCGGACCGTTCCAGCCAGGGAAACGCGTCGTCATTCACGATCCGAACCCGCGGCTCCGTCAGCGCGCCCGCATTCAGGCTCTTCAGCAGCGGATGCGTGGAGAACTGCTTTGTCATCTCCGGGTCCAGATCCACCAGCGTCACCGACTCCAGCCCCGGATACTTCACCAACTCCCGCACCGCCAGCCCGTCGCCGCCCCCCAACACCAGCGCCCGCTTCGCCCCCGGCAGCGATGCCAGCCCCGGATGCACCAGCGATTCGTGATACCGGTACTCATCGCGCGAGCTGAACTGCAGATGCCCGTTCAAATACAGCCGGTAATCGTCCTTCCACCGCGTCACCACCAGCCTCTGATACGGTGTCGACCGCGCGAAAATCACGTCGTCGGAATACAGCGCCGCATCCGCCGTATCCGTGATGTCGCTCGCATACACCATGCCCGCGATCAGCAACCCCACGACGGCGAACGACGCCAGCCGTTGCGACATCAGATTGCCGATATGCTCGCGGAAAATGAACGTGGACCACAGCGCCACCGCCGCGTTAATCAAGCCGAACAGCAGCGCGCTCCGCACCAGCCCCAACTTCGGCACCAGCAGCAGCGGAAACAGCAGCGACGCCCCCAGCGCCCCCAGGTAGTCCAGCGTCAGAACATTGGCGACCAATTCCCGCAGCTCGAAGCGTTCCCGCAAAATCCGCATCAACAGCGGGATCTCGAGCCCCACCAGGATCCCGATCACCAGCACCATGCCGTACAGCAGGAAACGGAATCCGCCCGCGTAGGTAAAAGCCATAAACAGAATGGTCGACGAAAATCCGCCAATCAGTCCCACCGCCAGCTCAATGGAAATGAATCGCGAAATCAGCGCCCGGGTAATGAATCGCGATAGATACGACCCAATGCCCATCGCGAAGAGATACGCCCCGATGATCGTCGAAAACTGCAATACGGAATCGCCCAGCAGATAGCTGGCCAATGCCCCGGAGATCAGCTCATAGATCAGCCCGCAGGCGGCGATCAGAAAGACGCTGAGGAATAAAACGTAAACCATGATCCTCCGCGCCGGGCCCTAGTGGACCGCCGCGGCGATGATGATTGCGACGCCCAGCGAGGTCAGACCGACCACAATGGCCAGCGCCGTGTTCTGTTCGTCAATGATCTCTTTCCAGAGATTGAAGGGCGTCACCTTGTCCCATAACAGCATCGACAGGATCAGAAAAACTACGCCCAATATGGCGAAAACAAGCGCATTGATCAGCGCGGTGAAATGGAATTCCATCGGCATACTCTATTTGCCTCCAAACCAGCGGGGAAGAAATGCGTAGTGCGACCGGTACACCCCGGGATTCTCGCGCACCGACTTCGGCACGTTCTGAATCTGTGTCGCATCGGAAATGCCAAAACCGGTCCACTGCGCGAAAGCAGTCGCGCCCAGCAACAACAGCGAATAGGCGGAATATATGGGATTCTTCAGCATAGCCCCTCAATCGCTCGATGGAGCGTAATCGGATTCAGCCCAGCGGGCCGATTCAAACGTGGCCGACCGCAAACTCACCACAATCGGCGGAACCAGCAAAAACGGCAGCGCCAGCATCAACCACCCTATGTGCGGCGCGTCCCGCTTCACTCGCAACTGGTATCCCACCGGTTGCCCTTGCGGATTGCCTTCCGGCTCCACCCGCAAATAATAACGGCCTGCAGGCACCTTGTTGACCGTCGCCGTCTCCGACCGCGACCCCTCCGTCCACGTCCCGTCGCTGTCGCGGCCGGTGTAATAGCTCACTTCTTTTCCGAAATCGTAACCCTGCCCGGTATCGTCGTTGATCAGCGCGAGGTTGAAAACCGCCCAACTGTTCGTCAAATCCGTGCGGATCTCCACGTCCACGCCCGCTGTCCGCCCGCCCATCTCAAACACCGGCGTCACAAACGACAGGTCTTGATTCACCGCCCGCGGATCAAACCGGTAGGACTGATCGAAAACCAGCTTATTCTGCGCCGCGATACCGAAAAACATCACGACCAACAGCCAAATACCCAGCCACGCCAGCGATGTCTTCCAGATCCGAGCCACCCTGCCCATGTGCGGTGAAGGCTGATTCGCAAACACCCCCTTGGCCGGCGGCGGCGCGCCCGGCAGGTTGAAATGACTCCAGACCTCCGCCCCGGTCATGTAAGTGCCGTGGCTCCAATTCACTTCCTTTTTGTCTTTTTCCGAGGAAAGAATGTAAGGCGGCGCCACATAATCGTCGCACTCCACGCGCTCTCCCACTTTCACCGCCCACGGAAACTCGCCCATCACGAACGTCGTCTCCGCCGTCGAGTTTTGAAAGTGCTTGTAAACGTGGCCCTGATATTTCGCCGCGTTCCGCCCGCCCGCCACCGTCATCTCCGGCAGCCCGTGACAGGGAAGCACGTCGTTCCAGTGCCCTTCATACGTGGTCAGGTAGCGGAATCCCTTGTAAGGGTTGAACAGCAGGTATTCATGCCACGAGTATTGGATCCCCTCCACGGTAATCGTCCGCACCATGAAGCCGATCACTTCGTGCAAAGTCCCGTGCAGCTTGCCCCGCGTGCCCAGCGGAATGATCGGCCTCACCCGGTTCCGCTCGTCGAACCGCTGGATGATCCGCACCGTCTCGTCGGACGTGTCCAGAATCGACAAACACTGGATGCACACCGCCGAACGCGTGTGCTGGAAGCCGCGCAACTCCATCCCGCCCCCGCAATTGGGACACGTCAGCGACCGGACCGTTGGCGTCTGTGCGGGTGCCTGCATCCTTACCAGCCCTCAAACCTTTTCAGATTCGTCAGCCGCAAATCGTCGAAAGCCACGATCCGGCCCACAAACAGCAGCGGCGGTTCTTCGGAATAGTCGATCGTCGCAAACGCCGCCGTGTCCGTCTTCAAATCGGCGAACACGCAATCCTCATGCTTGCCCGCCGTCGTGAACGGCAATTCCCCCTCGAAACCCACATACCGCGCCTCCGTGATATGCGTCAGCGTGAAGCGGCCATTCGGCCAGTTGAACTGGCGCCCCACCTGCAACTCATCCCGCCGCGGCAGCTTCCCGGGATTCTCCACCAGGGTTGAAACCGCATACTGCGCCTGCGCGTCCGCCAGCCATCCTGTCGTGTTGTCGCCAAAAAGAAGGTGCCATTCGTTCCAGAACCCCTGCTCGTAGCGGTACGTCAGCCGCCCCACCACCATGAATCCCTTTCCGTTCACGATCCCTTCGGTGTACAACTGAATCGGCGACGGGTCCGGCGGCAGCGCCGCCACCTCGCCCACCTTCTCGAGGTCTACATTCGTCCGCACGATCACGGAGCTGCAGTACGGACACGAAGCCTGCACCGCTTGCGCGAACCTGAATTGGACCGCCGCCCCGCAGCCCGGACAATTCGCCATCCGGCTCACGCGACGCCCGCCTCCACGCTCGCCGCGATCACCCGCTCCAACCGCCGCACCGTCACCCGCTCCGCGCCCAGCCGCGCCGTCAACTCCTGTTCAAACGGATACTCGGGCCGCGGCCGGCAGCAAAACAGATTCAGCGTTAGCGTGCCGTATTCGGGATATGTGTGGACCGCCAGATGCGATTCAGCCAGCAGCACCAGCCCCGTGATGCCTCCCGGCCCCGGAAACTGCTTCCACAGCGCGGGCGCGGCCGGATGCAGATCCAGCCTCCGCACCAGGTCGTCGAACAGCTCCTCCAGTTTGGATTGGGCCGTGAGCGCCGCCGGGTCGCAGCCCGCGGCGTCCACCACCCACTCGCATCCGTTTGTCATCGCTTCCGAGTTAGTGTACCCGAACTACGGCTGCTGCGCACCACACTCTGGACAGAATTTCGCTGCCCGCGCGATTTTCACGCCGCAGTTGTGGCAGAATTTCATCTCCGCGGCCGGAGCCGGCGCGCTCTCGCCGCCCGCCAAAGGCACGGCCACCGCGCCCACCGGAGCCACTGGCGGCGCCGGCGGCTGTCCCGGCGCCGGCGCGCCGCCCATCGGCGGCGTACCCTGCGGCGGCTGTTGCTGATGCTGCCCGGCCAGCGCCCCGGCCATCACCTGACCCAGCCCCAGTCCCGCGCCCAGACCCACGCCCATGCCCGCCACCCCGCCGCCGCCTTCGTTCGCCGCGGCGATCGGCAGCGCCTGCGCCGCCTGGAACTGCGTGTACTGCTGCATGTTCCCGATCATGTTCATCCCGATCCGCTCGTCCAGCCGCTTCTGCAGCTCTTCCGGCAGCGACAGATTCTCCACCACCAGCGTGTCCAGCGCGATCCCCATCTCCATGAACAGTGGCGTCAGCGACTGCCGGATCCGGAAACCCACCTCCACCAGATTCGCCGCCATGTCCAGAAACGGAATCCCCGACTCCGCGAACCCGTCCGAAATATGCTGGACAATCGTGTTCCGCAGTTGCGCTTCCATCTCCGCCACGCGGTATTCTTCCCGCGTCCCGCTGATCTTCGTATGGAACGCCCGCGGATCCACGATGTGCCACGAATAAATGCCGTAGCCCCGCAGCCGGATCGCGCCGAAATCCTTGTCGCGAATCGTCACCGGTTGCTGCGTCCCCCAGCGCTGCGCAATCTGTTGCCGCGTCGAGAAGAAGTACACGTCGCTCTTGAACGGGCTCTGGAACAGCTTGTCCCAGTTCATCAGGTTCGTCAAAAGCGGCAGCGTCTGCGTGTTCAGCGTGTACAGCCCCGGCGCGAACGCATCCGCCGCCCGGCCCTCGTTCACGAACAGCGCCATCTGCGATTCGCGCACCGTCAGCTTCGCGCCGTTCTGAATTTCCATGTCCTGCATGGGAAAACGCCATGCCAGCAGCCCGTCCTCGGGCTCCGTCCAGTGGATGACGTCGATGAACTGCTTCTTCAGAAAGCTTTTGAATTGACTGCCAAGGCCCATAGTTCTTCTCCAGTGATTGAGTATACGGGAAGAATCCGGACCTTGTTCAAAAAAACGGACGAAGGCGGACAGCTTTTCTCCGCCCGCCTTCGTCCGCGCCCGCCTACGCCGCCAGCCGGAAATGCTCCGCCAGCCGCGCTGTCCGCCGGTCGATTCGCCCCAGCAACTCCTCAGTCGAAGGCGGCGCCAGATCCTCGCGCACCACCACCCACACCCCGCCCAAGCCTTGCTCCAGCCGCTCGTTCGGCAGCGGACGCCGCATCGGAATCGGAACCTCGGGCCGCGGGTCGCGCTCGCCCGTGTCGCCGGGAACCTCCGGGATCCACACCGGCTCCGCCCCGGTCAAATCCCAATGCCCCGGCGCCCCCACGCCATGCCCATGCCGCTGCGCCAGCAATGCCGACGCCTGCAACCGCTGGCCTTTCCAGTCCACCGTCCACAGCCGCCGCGTCTCGCCGTTCCACACGAACCGCCACGGCCCGCCAAACTCCGATTGCCGCACGTCCCATTCCCGCGCGCCCAACTCCTTCGCCACCTGACGCGCCTCCTCCAACTCGCACAAATAGGCCGGATTCAGCGGGCTCTCACTCCCATCCACCACGTTCTTCAACACCGCCCGCGTCGGCGCCACCTGGTACTTCGCGTACGACACCGTCCCCGGCAGGTTCGGCACGCTCGCCTCGGCCGCCGTCATCTGCATGTGCTCGAACCTGCCCGTCGCCGGATCGAACACCTCGTAGGAAACGATCCGGTCCCGCGGATCGCCCCCCGCCTCATCCAAAACCGAGGTGTCGAACCAGCGTTGAATCCTCCGGCTCCGGTTCCACGCCGGCGCCTGCTCCCCATACCGCTCCAGGTAACTCGCTCGCGTCAGCCGCGGAAACAACTGCAGCTCCGCCACCCCATAACGCTCCTGCTCCGGCGGTGCCGCCGGTTCCGGTCTGCTCTCGATCATTTCTCCCTCGCTCCTCGTCTGCCTCGGCCCCGCCCTCGCGAACGGGGGTTGCGGCGGAACGGCGATCTCCCCGCCGTCCCGCCGGGTCCCGCCTCCAACCACCCTCTCCTACCCGCCATCAAATCATGCCAAAATGCCCAGACCACGGCCCAAATCCTCTAAACCATTGAAACGAAAAGAAAGATTTTTTCCTTGTTGCTGTCACTCCCGCTCCCAGCTGGTTGCATAAGTCAGTTGCAATGTAACCGGCCCCTGAGGCCAAGCATCTACAGGTGTGTCAAACTATCAAGTGCCGAAAACAATAAGGAGGCCTTGTTCGTGAGCGATTACCAGATTCCCCCCTATCAGCCCAACCCGCCGCAGCAGCAACCCAGCTACACGTTGCCATCCGGCGATGGCGGGTCCGGCATCAAGACGGCGATTCTTTTCGGCGCGGTTCTTGCGCTGATCGCCGCAAACGTGTATCTCTTCCTGCAAATCGACGGCCTGAAGCAGCAGATGGCCCAAAGCCAGCAGGTGATCGCCGGCGAACTCGGAAAGCTCCGCGAAACCAATACCGTCTCAGCCGCCGCCGCCCGCCAGAAATTGGACTCCCTGAGCGATGAACTCGAAGCCGCCCGGCGCCAGCAGCAGATGGCTGTCGGCCAGGCCAAGGTCGATGCCACGCGCCACGCTGAAGAGCTTGCCCGCAAACTCGAAAGCCAGCAGCGTGCCGTTGAAGTGGCCGTCCGGAACGAGATTCGGGAAGTCGAACAGGCCGCCACTTCCGCCATCGGCGTGGTTTCCACAGACGTCAACACGGTCCGCACCGAAGTCTCCAGCACCAAAAGCGAACTGGATAAAACCATCGCCAACCTGAAGAGCGTTGCCGGCGATCTTGGCGTCCAAAGCGGCCTGGTCGCCACCAATTCCACCGAACTCGCCGCCCTCAAAGCCCTCGGCGAACGCAACTACTTCGAGTTCAACCTCGCCAAAACCCGGCAGCCCCAGCGTGTCGGCGACATCATGGTCCAGTTGAAACGCGCCGACCAGCGCCGCAACCGCTTCACCATCGACGTCATCGCTGACGACAAACGCGTCGAAAAGAAGGACCGCACCGTCAACGAGCCCATCCAGTTCTATACCTCGAAGGCCCGCCAGCCCTACGAAATGGTGGTCAACAGCGTCGGCAAGGACCAGATCAAAGGCTACCTCGCCACCCCCAAGGTCACCCTGGCCCGCTAGAAAGTTTACCGCTCCCGGCTGAGCCGGGATCAGCCGGTTTCGCGCGTCTTCCCCATGTGGAGATGCATATGAAATCACTGATCCCGGTTCTTCTTTTGTCCATGCCGCTGCTCGCGGCTCAAGGCCCTTCCATGTTGCCGCTGGAAACCGGCAACACTTGGATCTACCGCGAGTCCACCACCGGCGAAACCCGCTCCATCACCGTCGGCGCGCCCTTGGGCATGTTGGACGGCCGCACCTTCTACCGCCTTCGCGGTTACGTCGAGGAACCCCTCTGGGTCCGCGAAGCCCAGGACGGCTCGCTGCTCTACCTCGACGAGGAAACCGGAGAGGACCGCCTCCTCACTTCCTTCACCCGCACCGAAGGCGGCTGGACCAATGCCCCCTTTCGCGTCTGCGAACAGGAGTCCCAACCCGCGAAAGAGCGTCGCGGCCGCGCCCTCGAGCTTCAGTACCGCGCCTTCGGTTGCGCCGATGCCGGCATCCTCGAAGAGCTTTACGAGGAGAACATCGGCATGACCTGGCGCATCGAGCAGTCCATCGCCGGCCCGCGCGCGTTCTATCTCGAATCCGCCCGCATCGGACGCATGGTCATCGCGCCCCTCTCCTCCGGCCGCTTCCATGTCGAGGTGTTCGGTATGGGTGACAAGCTGCGTATCACCCTGCGACTGCTCACCGGCGGTTACCCCGTCACCCTCCGCTTCCCCTCCAGCCAGCGCCACGAAATCCTCATCCGCAACCGCGAGGGCGAGGTGCTCTGGCGCTGGTCCGACGGCCGCATGTTCACTCAGGCCGCCGAGGAGATCAGCGTCACCGGACATTACTCCATCGAGGAAACCGTCTCACTCGAAGACGTCTTCGGACCCGTGCTGAAGACCGGCGAGTACGTTATCGAAGGGTCCATCCTCGGCGGAGCCTATGCCGCCACCTCCGGCTTCTCCATCTATCAATTCTTCTAGTCTTCCCACTCATCCGCGACAAAGGCCGATTCGAACGCGTGATCCAGCAGTTCCCCCGTGATGCGGAACTCGCGCCGTTCGAATCGGATTTTGTCGATCACGTGCGTGATCAGATCGCGCGGATGGCAACGGCGGAATTTGCGGCCCGTGCGGTGATAGTGCTTCTGAATGAAGGCATCGAGCACCGTCTGATCGGTGTGTAATCCCTGCGACTGGCAGAAGCGGTGAAAAATCGAGCAAAATTCCGCCTCGTCGGGGCTTCGGAGCAGCATTTTGTACTGAATTCTGCGCAGAAACGCCTCATCGCCCAGCTGGTCCGGCCGCAGATTCGTCGAAAACAGCAGGAAACACTCAAACGGCACCTGCGCCTTGCCGCCCGTCAAAAAGCTCAGAAAATCGATCCGCCGCTCCATCGGCACAATCCAGCGGTTCAACACCTCGGCCGGGCTCACTTTTTGCCTGCCGAAGTCGTCGATCAGGTAAATGCCATTGTTCGCTTTCAGTTGAAATGGTGCGTCATACACCCGCGAACCCGGATTGAAACTCAGGTCCAGCATCGGCAGCGTCAGTTCGCCGCCCGACACAATGAACGGCCGCCGCGCCTTGAACCACCGCCCGTCAAACTCCGGCTCCCGGTGAAACGCGCTCACCTCGGGCGGATCCTCGTCCAGCCGCTGATGATAGATCGGGTCGTACATTTGAATGATCTGACCCTGGCACTCGATGGCGAAAGGAATGTAGATGGAATCGGCCTCGATGTTGAACAGCGCTTCCGCCAGATACGTCTTGCCGTTGCCCGGCTGGCCGTAGATCAGCAGCGACTTGCCCGAGTTCACCGCCGGCCCGATCTGCGCCAGGATTCTCTCGGACACCACCATGTGCCGGAAAGCCTCGCGCAGCATCTCGGGCGTCAGCCAGTCCGTCTTATGGCGCTGCATCTTCACGCCCACGCTGTACTGCTCCAGCGGCACCGGCACACGGCCTGTGTATTGATTCGCTTCGAGATACTCGCGCGTCAGCTCGCGCGACGCCTCGGTGAGCGAAAACACCGCGCTGATCGTGCCCACGCCCAGCGAGCTCTTCACCAGCAGCAGATGCTGCCGTTTCAGCCGCTCGATCACAGGCTCCACTACGCTGAAGTTCAACCCCAGCGACTGCGCCAGCACGCGCCCCGTCGTATCGCCCCGGAAGAAGAGCGTTTTCAGCAGCAGCTGCTCCACCAGCGAGTCGGTGACGCCTAAGTCGTCCATCTTCTCCGGCACGGGCGGAACAAAGACGAAATCCTCGGAAAGGCTTGCAGTCGCAGAATTGGCGGGCGCACCCATGGCTTGGCGTTCTACAAAAGGTATCGGCAGAAAACGACTCCTACCTTAGCTGCGTGCCGTGAAAGCTTCGCTTCCGCCCGCGTCAAGGGCGGAGAAGGCGCCGCCTTACACCGGCCCTCCATGCCGGCTGACGCTCGTGGCCATAGGATGTTTTGCAACCCGCGCAATTCATTTTCAATGGTTTGCAGCAGGACCCCCCGGGCGGCAATGAATCCGCAACGCCAGTCCGCCGCCAGCCATGGTTGTCTTGCCCGTCAATAGGGAAGGACGGCGGCGTGCGCACCCTACCGCGCCAACTGCCGCAGCACGTAAGGCAGAATTCCGCCGTTGCGGAAGTATTCCACCTCGCGCGGCGTGTCGATCCGGACTTTCGCTTCGAACGTTTTCACCCTGCCGTCGGCGGCCTTTGCCGTGACGGTCACGCGCTTCGAACCCGATTCGATCGCCGCGGGTACGCCCGTGATCTCGAACGTCTCGAAGCCGGATAAGCCCAGCGACTGCCGCGTCTCGCCCTCGGGGAACTCGAGCGGCAGCACGCCCATCCCCACCAGGTTCGACCGGTGAATCCGCTCGTAGCTTTCCGCGATCACCGCCTTCACGCCGAGCAGCGCCACGCCCTTCGCCGCCCAGTCGCGCGACGACCCCGAGCCATACTCCTTGCCCGCGAGGATCAGCAGCGGCGTGTTCGTCTTGCGGAACTCCACCGAGGCATCGTAGATCGGCAGCGGCGCGCCGCCCGGCTTCATCGCCGTCCAGCCACCTTCGGTGCCCGGCGCGAGTTCGTTGCGCAGCCGGATGTTCGCCAGCGTGCCGCGGGTCATTACTTCATCGTTGCCGCGCCGCGAGCCGTAGCTGTTGAAGTCCGCCGGCTTCACGCCGTTGCCGATCAGATAATTCGCCGCCGGGCTGTCCTTGGCGATGGAACCCGCGGGCGAAATGTGATCGGTGGTGATGGAATCGCCCAGCATCGCCAGCACGCGCAACTCGTCCAGGTCGCGAACCGACGTCGCCGGATCCACCAGCACATCGAAATAAGGCGGCTTGCGGACGTAGGTCGATTGCGGATCCCAGGCGAAGGTCTCGCCCTCGGGTGTCTTCATCGACTGCCACATCGCGTCGCCCTCGAACACGCGCCCGTACTGCTTCTCGAAGAACTCCGCCCGCACGCTCTTCGTCATCGCTTCGTGGATCTCATTCGTCGACGGCCAGATGTCGCGCAAAAACACCGGTTGGCCGTCCTTGTCCGTGCCCAGCGGTTCCGTTTCGAGATCGATATCCACGCGGCCCGCGAGCGCATAAGCCACCACCAGCGGCGGCGAGGCCAGATAGTTCGCGCGCACCTGCGGATTCACCCGGCCCTCAAAGTTGCGGTTCCCCGACAGCACCGACGCCACCACCATCTTGTTCTCGGCCACCGCCTGCGACACCGGCTCCGGCAGCGGGCCCGAATTGCCGATGCAGGTCGTGCAGCCATAGCCCACCAGATGGAACTTCAGCGCTTCGAGATATGGCATCAGTCCGGAATCGTTCAGGTAGTCCGTCACCACCTTCGATCCCGGCGCCAGCGAAGTCTTCACCCACGGCTGCACCTGCAGGCCCTTCTCCACTGCCTTTTTCGCTACCAGGGCCGCGCCGAGCATCACCGAAGGATTTGACGTGTTCGTACACGACGTAATGGCCGCGATCACCACGGCGCCGTCGGTCAGCGTATAACTATCGCCATTTGAGCCAACTTTGGCCACTTTTTGCGCATTTCCAGCCAGAAAATCGATGAAATTACGTTTCACATCGGGCAGGTTGATGCGGTCCTGCGGCCGCCGCGGCCCGGCGAGCGAAGGCACGACCGAATCGAGATCGAGTTCCAGCGTGTCGCTGAACTCGGGTTCCGGCGCGCCGGGGGTCAGGAACATGCCCTGCTCACGATAGTAGGCCTCCACCAGTTCGATCAGCTCCGGCGGGCGGTTGGACATACGCAGATAGGCCAGCGTCTGCTCGTCCACCGGGAACACGCCGATCGTCGCCCCGTATTCGGGCGCCATGTTGGAAATGGTCGCGCGGTCGGCCAGCGGCAGCGCCGCGACGCCGGGACCGTAGAACTCCACAAACTTGCCCACCACGCCCTTCTTGCGCAGCATCTGCGTGACGGTCAGCACCAGGTCCGTCGCCGTGGCCCCTTCGCGCAGCTTGCCATGCAGCTTGAAGCCCACCACGCGCGGCAGCAGCATCGAAACCGGCTGGCCGAGCATGCACGCCTCGGCTTCAATGCCGCCCACGCCCCAGCCCACCACGCCCAGGCCGTTGATCATCGTCGTGTGCGAATCCGTGCCCACCAGCGTGTCCGGATAAGCGAACGTCGCCCCGTTCTGCTCGTTGCGGAACACAACGCCCGCGAGGTACTCCAGATTCACCTGATGGACGATGCCTGTGCCCGGCGGCACCGCGCGGAAATTGCGGAAGGCGTTCTGCGCCCAGCGCAGCAGCGCGTAGCGTTCGCTGTTGCGGTGGTATTCGAGCAGCACATTCTGTTCGAACGCTTTCGGCGTGCCGAACTCATCCACTTGCACCGAATGGTCGATCACCAGGTCCACGGGGATGAGCGGATTCGCCTTGCCCGGGTCCGCGCCGAACGATGCCAGCGCGTCGCGCATCGCCGCCAGGTCCACCACACAAGGCACGCCGGTGAAGTCCTGCAGCAGCACGCGGGCGGGCATGAACTGGATTTCGTTCTGCGGCCCGTTCGGCTCCCAGCGCGCCACGTACTCGATGTCGGACTTGCGTACCACCACGCCATCTTCCTGGCGCAGCAGGTTCTCCAGGAGAACTTTGATCGAATACGGAATCCGTGTCAGATTGAAGCCAGCCGCCTCCAGCACGCTCAACCGGTGGATCTGATAATCGCGGCCCGAGACGCGAAGCGCCGCCGCACTGTGAAAGGAATTCTTGCCGCTCATGGGGATGCCTCCTATTCTAGCGAACCGTGCCGGAGCGGCCTCGCATCCTCCCGGCGCGATCTAACCGGGAGTCCGCGTCCTCACCCCGTCCCCAGGAACTGCTTTCCAAACTCCTGCCGCTGCGCCGGACTCCCCACCATGATCAGGCGCGCCCCGGCGTGCAGCCGGTCTCCGGCGCTCGGGTTGGTCACCACAGCGCCATTCTCTTCGATGGCGATCACCGTCAATCCGGTCTTCGCGCCAATGCCGCACTGGGCCAGCGTCTGCTCCTCGACCGACGGCGGCACAGGCTGGTAGAAAAGCTCCACGCCTTCGCCCAGAATCACGAGTTCGCGGCCCAGAACACGCGAAAAGACGATCTCCGAGCCGAGCGACGCCTCGCCCAAAACGAAGTCCGCCCCCGCCCGGGTGATCGCGTCCAGGTTGCGCTCGTGCGTGATGCGGCTGAGGATGCGGATATCGGGGCGCAGCCGCCGGCAATACACCGCGAGATAGATGTTCACCGCGTCGTCCCGCGCCGTCAGCACCACCGCCGGCGCTTCGTGCAGTCCCGCGCCCAGCAGCGTCTCCCGGTCGGCGGCGTCCCCGATGATCAACTGGTCCGGTACATGCTCAAGGCTCGCCCGCAGGCTTGGGTCGCGCTCGAGCAGGTGAACCTGCACGCCGTCCTGCCGGAGCTTGCGGGTCGCCGCCGAACCCACGCGCCCTCCCCCGATCACGAGCACCGGCAATTCCACCGCGCGGCGGCGGCTGAAAATGTGGTTCAACTCGCCGATCTGCTTTTCGGTGCCCATCACCAGCGGCACAGACATGTTGTCCAGCACCCGGTTCGGATGCACCGGATGAAGCCGCCCATGATCCCAGATGCCGACGATGGAAACCCCGCACTTGTCGCGCAGGCGCGATTCGCGCACCCGCTTGCCCGCCAGCTGGGTGCCCTGCACGGGCAACTCGGCGATCAGCTGGTCGCGGAATGCGCCGATCACGTGCGCCGCCGCGCCCTGCACGTTCACGCGATGGGCGAGGTATTCGCCCAGCAGGTGCCCGAGCGGCACCACCTGTGTCGCGCCGCTCAACTCGAGAATGTCCACCGAGTCCAGTGCGTTCGCCAGCGCGACGATCGGCAGGTTCGGCGTCACCTCGCGCACCGTCAGCGTGATATTGGTGTTGTCCGGATCGTCGTCGTTCGCGAACACCAGCCGGGCTTGCGCCGTCCGCGCGGCCACCCAGTCCTCACGCGCGTCGGGCCGCACGTTCAGCACCGAGTAGCCTTCCAGGTAAAGCCGCGTTGCCTTCTCGGGATCCGGCTCCATCACGTAGTACGGAATCGAATGCCGGTTCAATTTGCCGATCAGCGCGGGCGCGATCATGTCCCAGGTGGCGATCAACACGTGCCCCGACACCGATTCCGGCACCGAACGCGGCGCCCGCGCCCGGATCCGCGCTTCCAGCCAGGGCGCATAGAAGTTGTGAATGAACATGAACGGCATCATGATCAGCAACAAGACGATGCCGCTCAACAACACCACCACGCTGAACAGCCGGCCCACATCCGACTCGAAGGTGATGTCGCCGAAACCCAGCGTGCTCATCACCGTCAACGTCCAGTACAAGCCCGTAAACCAGGAGAACTCGCGGCCCTCTATGGAGAGCATGATGACGTGGAAGAGAACTGAATAAAGCAGAATCAACACCGCCAGCGTAATGAAGAATTTCGCCAGCGTCGCCAGATTCCGTTTTGCGTCGCGCGTCGAGAGAAAGGTGGCGATCTGTGTGCCCAGCGTCTTCATGGCAAACCCCCACCAGTTTGTCAAAAACCGGAGCCGCCCGGAGCCGGCCCCCTCGACGCTTCAATTCAGCCCGCGCAGGGACAACGCGGGCCCGGCCGGCGCGGTGGCGTGGATGGTGTCAGGCCGGCCGCTGTCCGCCTGCGTTAGCGAATCGGGACAGGGAAGGGAAGCGACTGCAGGCCGTCCACCCGCAGCGTGAGCGGGATGGCCGCTCCGCGGGGCGATTCCTCGGAAAGCCGGACATACACTGTGTGTCCCGTGGCGGTCTTCTGCACCAGGATGACCGTGTGCTCCACCTCTCCACTGAACGACTTCACGTCCTCCGTAGCGGCGCTTTCCGCCAGGCCCGTCACCAGCAGTTGAATCATTTCGCCCGCGGCCGGCGGCATGCCGGCCTGCAGGTTCAAGCCCATTAAGGTCTGGGCCGCGGTGATCACCGGCGGTTTGGGCGGCGGCAGCGACAGCACCAGCGCCGCGGGCAGCACTTCTTCGCCCTGAACCGTCATCTGCAGCTTCACCACGCCCGCCGGCAAGCCCTCGGGAATCTGCACGGTGGCCACTGAGCCGTTCACGGCCACTACCGGCGCGGCGACGCCGTTGATCCGGACTTGCGTGGTTGCCAGGAACAGGGGCGAGGTCAGATTGGCCACCGGCAGGGCCGCCATCCCGCCCGCGTAAACCGGCGTGTCCGCCATCGCCGACATCACGACGTACAGCTTCCGGACGCTCGGCGGATAGATGTTCAGCGCGTTCTCGGCTTCAGCGAATGCGATCCCATCCGCGAGCGCCAGACGCAGCGGACCCGCCTCCGCCGCGGGCGAAACCGCCACCTTCACGAGCGACCGGTGTGCACCCACCCGCCAGATTTTGCTCACGGTGACGTCGCTCGTACCGAAGCCCAGCTTCGCCGGCGTCCAATCCGCCCCCTCCGAGGTCAACTCGAGCACCGTCTCCACACCCGCCGGCAGGAACGCAGGCTCCACCCGCCACGCGGGTGTGCCGCCATTCTCGTACCGGTGGACATGCGCGGTTCCGCCGTCCAGCATCGCCGAACTCTGACCCTCGCTATCGAAGACGCTGACGCGCGCGGCGTGCCCGTCCATTCCGCGCGGCGGCCGAACCTGCAGCATCTCCGCCGACCCTTCGGCAATCTGGCCAGCCGCGCCATCGAACAGCACGCGGGCTCCGCGGTCGAGACGTTTTCCGCGGATCGTCACAATCCCATTCACCGCAGGCTCAACCACTTCCACCGCGGGCGGCTGCGCCTGCGTCACCTTGTACGCTCCCGGCGCAACGTGCGTCTCTCCGTTTAACCGGAAAAGCATGTGGCGCAAGCCCGGGGGAGCGTCCTCAGGTACGGACAGATCGGTCTGCAAATAACTGGGGGCGGGGGCATAGGCGAAAATGCCCGGCGCGAGCAAGGTCTCCGGAGCTTGAAACAGCGTCGCGCTCAATCCCGCCACCGGCCCCGACGCATTCGACATCCCGAATCCGAAGAGGACGATCGAGCCGCGCTCCTGGCCCGCCTGCAGGAAGGCCGGCTTCACGGCCTGCTGGCCGAAGAAGCGGTAGGTCTGCACGGAGTGAAGGTTTACCTGCTGCCGCGGTTGCACGCTGAACCAGACGCTGCCATTCGTCTCGCCTTCCCTCACGTCCACCCGGTGCTCGGGAACGGAACCGCCGGGGAAGAATGCCAGGTCGAATGCGCCGCCCGGCTGAATCGGCCCGTCGGGACCCAGCGGTAAGTCGAGATTCACAGGCTGCGGTTCGCCCGCCAGGCCGGGAGGCAGAGGATGAGCGTACACGGAATACGATCCCGGGGCAAGCCCGCGAATCACATAGCGGCCATCGGGCGCCGTGAGCGCGCTCACGGCCTCGCCCGTCGGCTTCAGCGCCACCACCGAGGCCAGATGCACTCCCTGTCCGCCCATGAGGACCCGGCCCGCAATCGAGCCGGTCTTCTCCACAAACTCGCGCGTAGGATAGAGCGCCGAAATGCCCGCCACATCGTCGGCCGCCAAGGGGGCGCCTTTGGTCGTCGCCCGCGTGATCTCCGTCGACATCGTCCCCGAAGCCCAACTGTGCTGCAGCCCCAGCGTATGCCCGAACTCGTGCACGATCGTCTGAAACAGCCGTTCGCTCCAGCTTGGGCGCGCCGGATCCGCCATGTTATCAGGGAGAATCAGCAAAGACTTGACGATCGGCACGAAGACCGTGCCGTCCTTCTCGGTGACCTCGCCCAGCACCTCCGGCCCCGCCAGCGCCACCAGCCCCGGCGGCACTTCGTCGAACACGATCTCGACGCGGGGACCATTCATTCGCGCGCCCGCTTCGATCAAACCGCCGAACACGACGCGCAACTCCGAGGTCTTGACCGTGTTCCATACCTCCGCCGCGGCCTGAATCTGGCTGAACAACGCGACGCGGCTGTCACCCTCCGCCAACTGCTCCGGCCCCCTGCGCTCGATGAAATAGGGAATCCGCTTGCCTGGCACGGAACGAAGGTCAAATCGCGTTAAAACAGGCTCAAATGGCCCGTTTTTCGTCAGATAACGCACGAAATGCGCGTATCCCGAGGCATCCTGCCACCCCATCAGCAGCAGCGCCGCCAACGCGAAGCCCATCCCCCAGCGCCGCTTCATCGCACCACCCCCGCCCCGCGAACCCGCCGAACCAATTCGCCCCAGGTCAGCTCGACACCCGAGTCAGCGACTTCTTTCCCATTCTTATCAACGACATGCGACGAAGCCGGGCCCCGCCGCAGAACCCGCTCGCCCGCCTCGTTCAAGCCGGCCGTGAACAAGCCCTGCGAGAGTCCGATGATATGGTTCACGCCGCTGCGGCTGGTCCACACAAACACCACGTACTCCCGGCTCAAGCGCAGCGCCGGCGTGCCGGCAAAGGACTGGCGCGCCGCGCCGTGGACCCCGCCCGGCACGCTGAGCCGCAGGGTCTCCGGCGGGCCGCCCTTTAGGGTCTCCTGCACGCGGAAAGTGTAGTCGGTATAAATCATCCCGCCGCGCCGCACGCCTTCCACCGACACCGCTTCGCCCCGGACAATCCGCGTGGACTTGGCGATCATCTCGTCCATGGACATGCGCTCGATCGTCGTGGCGGGCGAGATGGCCGCCGCCGCGAGCAAGCCGAGAATCAGGGTGAGAGAGCGCATTTCGTTCCCAATCGGTCTTCTGCAAACCAGGAACCAAACCCGGGGCGGATATGCTTTCAACGGCTTAGCGGAATGTAAGCGTCATCCGATGAGTCGCTCCGACACAGGTAGATCCAACTCCGTCCCATCCTTCGCCAACAATTCGCCACCTGTAGTTATACTTGAATAATAGCGCTCTAAGTAATTCTTTTGCAACGAAAAACTAACTTGAGTGCTCGCGGTCCCGTACGACCAGGACAGGCGCGTCCAGGGCGTGGCGCACTTCGTTGATCGTGGCGCCGTAAACGAGGTCCTTGATACCGCGGTGGCCGTGGGCGCCCATCACCAGCAGGTCGGCTTCCAGTGCCCGGGCGGCGCGGACGATCTCCCGTTTCGGATCGCGGCCATGGACCACCACCAGATCGGCGTCCACCCCTTGCCCTTTTACCCGCTGAAGCCATCCGGTCAGGTAGGCGGCGCCAGCCTCGACCTCGGCGGTGGAAGCCTCTTCGCCATACACCTGGCTCGTGACCCCTTCCTCGACATGCAGCAGAACCAATTTGGCTTTGTTCGATTTCGCCAACGTGACGGCGTGCGCAACGGCCGCCGCGTCCGCGCCCGAGTGATCGAGCGTCACCAGGATCCGCCGGTAAACCGGCCTCTCGGGCAGTTCCGGAGGCTCCTCGGGCGGCGCGATGGGGGCCGGCTCCGGAGGGATCACGCGCCGCATGAAAGCGATGTGCGCCAGCAGCGCGGCCAGCCCCAGCGCGACGGGCCAGCCGATCCAGCCGATCCATGGCCGTTCCTGGCTTAAACGTTCCAATTCCTGAACAATTAGCCAGCCATTTAACACAAGGATGATGCCGGCCACGCTCCAGGCCAGGATCCGTACCCAGGGCGGGTTGACGAAGTCGCCCATGCGCCGCCGGTCGCTGGTGAACTGAATGAGGGGGATTACGGCGAACGGCAGTTGCAGGCTCAGCACCACCTGGCTGAAGATCAGCAACTGGTAAGTGGCTGCGTCGCCGAAGTGAACGATGGCAAGCACCGCCGGGACCACCGCCACCAGGCGCGTGATCAGCCGCCGCAGCCAGGGCCGCATCCGGAAGTTCAGGAAGCCCTCCATCACGATCTGGCCCGCCATGGTGCCGGTGATGGTCGAGGACTGGCCCGCGCAGAGCAGCGCCAAAGCGAACGCGACGCTGGCCATCGTGGTGCCCAGCAGCGGAGCGAGCATGTGGTGAGCCTGCTGGATCTCCGTGACCACGATGCCGTTGCGGTAGAAGGTGGCCGCCGCGACGATCAGGATCGCGGCGTTCACCAGCAGGGCCGCGTTCAGGGCGACGACCGAATCCACCAGGTTGTAGCGGCAGGCACGGGCTTTCTCCCCGTTCGTCGATCCAATCCGCCGCGTCTGCACAAGCGAACTGTGCAGGTAAAGGTTATGCGGCATGACCGTCGCTCCAAGCATGGCGATGGCGACGTACAGGCTGTTGGCGTCCACCCACGGAACCAAACCCGCCGCGACACCGCCCCATTCGGGCTTGGCAAGCCACACCTCGAGCAGGAAACAGCCGCCGATCACCGTGACGAAACCGAGAATGATGGTCTCCAGAACTCGGATGCCATAGCGGTTCAGCCAAAGGATCAGCAGCGTATCCGCCGCCGTCAGCACCACGCCCCAAACGAGCGGCAGGCCGAACAGCAGGTTCAACCCGATGGCCGCGCCGAGAACCTCGGCGAGGTCGCAGGCCGCGATGGCGATTTCGCAGAGGATCCACAGCATCCAGGCCACGGGCTTGGGATATTGCTCCCGGCAGGCCTGCGCGAGATCGCGCCCGGCGACAATGCCCAGGCGCGCGCTGAGGGTCTGCAGCAGGATCGCCATCGCGTTGGACAGCACCAGTACCCACAACAACCGGTAGCCGAACCGCGCGCCGCCCTCGAGGTCCGTGGCCCAGTTGCCCGGGTCCATGTAGCCGACGCTCACCAGATAGGCTGGACCCGCGAACGCGAACACCCGCTTCCAAATCGACGGATGTGCCGTCGAGACCGAGGAATGCACCTCAGGCATGGATGGACGCGGAGGGGACGGCATAGATGCCTTGAACGAATCAGTGTACCGCAGGCGTGCGCGGATTATATGGCAAAGAAAAAGCCCCGCTCCCGCGGGGCTCAGGCGTTGACCCGGACATCTTCATCAGGAGTCCGTCCCAAAGGAGGCAACTGCCCACAAAAGCAAATAACTAACGTGACCCACTTCTCTTCCTTGCATCCCGAAGGCCAAATCCTAAAGCGTTGATATTAAATGGCAGGCAGCCCCCCGGCGCTACGAAATACCGCAGTTCTCCCGAAGGCCGTATTCCAATAATTGGAGATCGGCGGCCGGTGCCCTGCCTTGAGCAGCCTGAGCGACGGGCGATTGATGTCCTGGGATGAGCGCGTGATGGTCCCCAGGGGGGTACAATACGAGGGTGCAACCGGCCGATCCGCGTTCCGGCCCCGTTGACGCCGGGACTCCCGCGACCGCCTTGCCCGCCGCCCGCGGCGGGATTGGCGCGTTGTTCGTTTCCGGCCTGCTGATGAGCCTGCTGGGCGCGCTCCTGCCCGCCTGGCGCTACCACATCGAGCCGGATTTCCTATTGATAGGAAATTACTTCCTGCTTCAGAACGCGGGCATCCTTCTGGGCTACTACCTCGGCCGCAACTTGTTGCGCCGGAGGGGGATCTGGGCGGCTCTGGCCTGCGGGTGCGCGCTGGCCGCCGCCGGTCTGGTGATGTTGGGCGTGTTTTCACCGCCCGCGCATTCGGCCTGGCGGCTCGGGGCGCTCCTGCTGGTTGGGCTGGGGGCGGGCGGCATCCATACGGGCGCGCTCCACGCGATTGTGCCCGCTTATGATCATGAACCTGCTTCCACGATCGGTCTGGCGGGGGTGTTGTTCAATCTCGGAGCGCTGGCCACGGCGCTGGTGGTGGCGGGGGCGTTCTTCGCCTACACCATTCAGGCGACGCTGATCGTGATGGCGGCGGCTCCGGCGCTTGCAGCGGTGTTGTATGCCCGGATGCCTTATCTGGCCGCCGCGCGGGCCGGGGATGCGAGTTGGCGGGATGCGTTGCGGGATTTCCGGAGCCCCGCCGCGGTCCTGTTTGCGCTGCTCCTGTTTTTCCAGTTCGGCAACGAGGGCGCGCTGGCGGGGTGGCTGGCGCTGTTCCTGATTCAGCGGCTGGGCCTGAGTCCGGTGACCTCGCTGCTGCTGCTGGCTCTGTTCTGGGCCTTGCTGCTCGCGGGCCGGATGGTGGGAATCTGGCTGATGCGCCGCCTGAGCGCGGGCCGTCTGCTGGCCGGCGCCGTGCTGGCCCCGATGTTCGGCTGCACGATTCTGGCTGCCACGGACAACCTGTTTGGCGCGATCACAGCGGTGGTGTTCATCGCGGGCGGCTTTGCGCTGATTCTGCCGCTGGTGATGGAACGTATCGCGGGCCGCTTCCCCTACTTTCATCCCGGCTATTTCAGCGGCATTTTCTCACTGGCGCTCACCGGCGGCTTCCTGGCGCCGGCCTCGGTCGGCTATTTCGCGCATTTTCTGGGCATCGGCGTGGTGGCGGGGCTTCCGCTGTTGGGTTCGATCGCGGTCTTCCTGCTGTACTGGCTCCTGGTGCTGGAATCGAAACTATCCCACCGCCCGCGGGCGGTGGGATAGCCGGGCCGAGCCTGCGCCACGATCAGCGTTCCCCCTAATCCAGCGCCGCAATCTCACCCGGCACGATCTTCCTCGTCCTCGGCAGCACCCCCCGGTAGCTCAGATACCCCACCGCCGCCAGCACGCCCACGAACACCACCAGCTCCGCGATGTCCGACGCCCGCGTCCGCGGCAGCGTCAGGTACATCAGCCACAACACCGGCTGCGCGATGCACATCGCCCACACCGTCCCATAAAAATAGCGCCGCTCGTGCCCCTCGCCCTTCGTCGATACCTTCACCCTCGGCAACTGCCCCAGCGCGCCCAGAATCCACACCGGCACCGCGATCGGGAAATAACCGTAATAGTAAATCTGCTTCATCATCCATTGCCCGGTCGCGATCGCGATCACCAGCCCGGTCAGATTCAGCACCCCATAGGTGATCGCCGCGCTCCAGGCGAACGTGTAGCAGATCCGCCGGTAAAGCGGGTTCGGCCGGTCCTCCGTGAATCGGATGATGTATGGCGCCGGCTCGCAGCCCGGCAGTTTGCCGCGCAGCCCCGCGATCCCCGTGCCGATTACCACCGCCAGCAGCCACCATTTCATGTCGCTCTGGAAACCTTCCGCGAACAGATGGAACGTCACGGAGCCCGGTATCAGAAAGAAGACGAAAATCCAAAGGGGCCAGTGATTGAGGCGATAATAGCCTTTGTTGCGCGTGCGGATCTTGCGTTCGCTCGCGTACTCGATTTTGACCGGGGTGCTCATGGGCGATGGGAACCAAAACTTTTAGTGTCCCATAGACGGGTAAAATAACGAAGATCATGCGCATTGACCTGACGGGACAGACCGCCGTGGTGACCGGAGGAGCCCACGGCATCGGCCTCGAAACCGCCCGCGCCCTCCGCGACTGTGGAGCGCGCGTCGTGGTGGCCGATATCGAGGAGACCAAGGAGTTCCCCTTCCTCCAAGTCGACGTCACCAGCGCCCAAAGCGTCAAGGGCCTCTTCACCGAACTCAGCAACGTCGATATCGTCGTCGCCAACGCCGGCATCGGCGGCGAGGCGTCCCTCGAAGAACACACGGCCAGCCACTGGAACAAGATCGTCGCCGTCAATCTCACCGGCGTCTTCCGCACCGTGCAGGCCGCCGCCCGGCGCATGAAGACCCGCCGCCGCGGCGCAATCGTTCTCACCGCCTCCACCAACTCCTTCGACGGCGAACGCCTGCTCACCGCCTACAACGCCACCAAACACGGCGTGCTCGGCATCCTCCGTACCGCCGCTAACGAACTCGGACCCTACGGCATCCGCATCAACGCCGTCTGCCCCGGCTTCATCCGCACGCGGCTCACCCGGGAAGGCTTCGACAACCCCGATTTCATGCGCGAATATGCCCGCCATTTGCCCCTCGGCCGCGGCGGCGAACCCGAAGAGGTCGCCCGCGTCATCGCCTTCCTCGCCTCGCCGCTCGCCTCCTACATGACCGGCGCCGCCGTGGTTATCGACGGCGGCCAGCTCGCCGCCAAGTTCGGCCTCTGGAACGAGGACAACGCGAACTTCGTAACCGATCACTGGGAACTCAAGTGATCGAAATCCAACCCACCCTGCGCGCCGAATCGCTCACCAAACAATTCGGAGCGGTCCTGGCCGTGGACCAGGCCACCCTGCAGGTGAATCCCGGCGAAATCGTCGGCCTGCTCGGACCCAACGGGGCGGGGAAGACCACCATGCTCCGCATGATCGCCGGCATCCTCACCCCCGATTCCGGACACGTATCCGTCCGGGGCGTCAACATCGCCGACCACCCGCTCGAAGCCAAACGCATGATCGGTTTCCACTCGGGCGACACCCAGCTTTACCGCCGCCTGAACGCCCGCGAAGCCCTCCAGTACTTCGGCCGCCTCTACGGCATGCCGGAGGACCGGCTCAACGCGCGGATCAATGAACTCATCGATCTGCTCGAAATGCGCGCCTTCTGCGACCGCCCCTGCGATACCTACTCCGCCGGTCAAAAACAACGCGCCAATATCGCCCGCGCCTTCCTCCACGACCCCGACCTCCTCATCCTCGATGAACCCACCACCGCGCTCGATGTCATCTCCGGCCAGTTCATCGTCGAAACCATCCGCGCCGAAAAAGCCGCCGGCCGCGCCGTGCTGTTCTCCACCCACATCATGGGCGAGGCCGAATACCTCTGCGACCGCATCGCCCTGCTCCATCAAGGCCGTATCGTGGACCAGGGCCCCCTCGACGACCTCCTCGAACGCTCCGGCTGCCGCAATCTCACCGACACGTTTCTCAAACTCGCGGGCCGCGAGGTGGCCGCATGAGATTCCGCATCCTCTCCATCATCTTCCGCAAGGAACTCGTCGAATCGCTCCGCGACCGCCGCACCCTGTTCATGATGGTCGGCCTGCCCATCCTGCTCTACCCGCTGCTCATCTTCGGCATGAGCCGCCTGCAGGAATCGCAGCAGGAAGCGCAGCAGCAGCGCGAATCGAACGTCGCCGTCTGGGGCGCCATGCCCGATGAGCTGGCCGCACGGTTCAGGGATGCGCCCCGCCTCGGGATTCTCCCCTGGGCCGAAGTCCCCGCCGGCGTTCGCCAGGCTCTCGAAGCGGGAACCGTCGAACCTCCGCCCGTCGAACCGCCCCGCCGCGAGGCCGATGACCGCGACGCCAAACCCAAACCCCTCCCCACTGAAGCCTGGGCCAGGGCCGCCCAGCAGGCCATCCTCGACCGCAAAGCCGACGCCGTCCTGATCCTCTGGCCCGGGTTCTCCAGCAGCGTCGCCGGCGGCGCCGCCGGACGCGCCACCATCCTCTACGACTCGGTTCGCCCCGACTCCACCACCGCCCGCAACCGCCTCTCCGACGAACTCCGCCTCTGGCGCATTGAACTCACCGAAGCCCGTGTCCGCGAACGCGGCCTCCCCCAGGGCTTCCACCAGGGCCTCGAATACGAATCCCAGAACGTCGCCCCGCAAAAACGCCAGGCAGGCATGTTTCTCGGCATGATGCTGCCCTACATGGTGATCCTGCTCTCGGTCATGAGCGGCTTCTATGCCTCCATCGATGTCACCGCCGGCGAAAAGGAGCGCGGCACCATGCAGACGCTGCTCTGCGCGCCGGTCGAGGCGCTCGAGATCGTCGGCGGCAAGTTCCTCGCCGTCTGGACCATCACCCTGCTCGGCACCACCGTGAATCTGATCTCTTTGTCGCTCGTCTTCAGCCGCGTCAAGCTGATTCCGGGGATGGAGATGCAGATCGGCGCGCCCACCGTCCTGCTGGCCTTCGTGCTCCTGCTGCCGATCTCGATGATGGTCACCGCCCTGTTTCTCGCCGTTGGCGCCTTCGCCCGCGACTTCAAGGACGGACAGAACTACCTCACCCCCATCATGATGGGCCTCATCTTTCCCCTCGTCGCCACCATGCAGCCCGGCATCGAGTTGAATGCCCACCTCGCCTTTGTCCCCGTCGTGAACATCGCCCTGCTCATCAAGGCGGTCTTTCTTGGCGAATGGATGGCGGATATGGTCTTCCTCGTGATGATCAGTTCCATTTGTTATGCCGCCATCGCCCTCGTCTTCGCCGCGCAGGTCTTCGAACGCAACAACGTGCTGCTGGGCGGCAAGGAGACTCTCGGCGGCGTGCTCGACTTCTCCCGTACACCCGGCGCGCGGCCCACGCCCGGCGTCTCCATGCTGCTGTTCTCCGTCGTGCTGGTGATCGCCTTCTATGCCAGCTTGTCGCTGACCAAACTGAGTGTGCCGGGCATGCTGCTCATCGTCCAATACGGTTTCTTCCTTCTGCCGGCGCTGGCGCTCGTGTACGCCAAAGGCTACGACTGGCGCGAAACCCTGTCGCTGCGCCGCCTGCCCTGGCGCGGCCTGCTGGGCGCTCTGCTGATCGGCCTCTCGGCCTGGGCCGTGGCCAGCGGCATCCTGATCCGCCTGCTGCCGCCGCCTGAAAGCCTTGTCAAGGCGCTCGAGAAGATCCTGATGATGGACGACCGCACTGTGCCGCTGTGGCAAGTCTGGTTGCTGATGGCCGTCACCCCCGCGCTCTGTGAAGAGACCCTCTTCCGCGGCGTCATCCTCTCCGGCTTCCGCCGCCTCGGCATGTGGCCCGCCCTGCTGATCTCCGGCCTGCTCTTCGGCCTCGCCCACGCCTCGATCTACCGCCTGTTGCCGACCTTCTTCCTCGGCGTGCTCTTCGGCTATGCCGTCTGGATGACCGGTTCGCTCTGGGCGGGCGTTATCTGCCACGCCCTCAACAACGGCCTGATGGCGCTGCTGGCTCGATCACGCGAAACTGTTGAACAGTTTGGACTGGCGGGCCAGAAATACCTGCCCTGGGAATACGTCGGCATCGCCGCCGTGGTGCTGGCCGCGGGCCTGTGGCTGGTGCGCGGCGCCGCGCCTCAGAGATCGTCCACCACGGCTTGAATCGTTCGTGGAGCGTTTCCCTCTAACCTGTTGTTGACAAAGACGAAAGCCATCTGTTTTTCGCCGCGCGCGCGTTGGATCAGGGTCTTCAGGCCCTCGCGCGCGCCGGGGTTCGGCTCCTGGATTTCGCGGTAGGGTTCGAAGCGTTTCACGGCCTCGGCGTAGGCGCGGCCCTGGCGCAGCAGCGCGCGGGCGACCAGGAAATCCGCCGTATACGCTTCTTCCAGAAGGACTTGCGCTTCAAGCGGCGGCGTGCGCGTCCAGGCGTTGAACACATGCGCCACGTTGTGTGCGCGCAGCACGTCGAAGTACTCGGGCGCGAAGAATTCCGCGTTGCGCACCTCCACCGCGTACCGCCAACCGCCCGGCAAACGTGTCAAAAACACCTCCAAATCGCGTCCAAAATGGGCTCCGGAAGCGTATTTTTGACGCGAAAACGCGCCAAATTCGAGGATCACCACCCCCGTCCGCTCCCGGTAAGGCCCCAGCGGCCCCAGGAACGCCCTTTCCAGCAGTTCGGCGTTCAAAAACGACTCGTTTTCGCTCCCTCCCCGCGCGCCGTACCGCGCATGCGTGGGCCATTTCGCCACCGTGATCTCCTCGGGCGCCTTGAACGCAAACCGCAGCCCCGGCGGCGCGGAAGCGAACAACCGCTGCCAGGTCTCCTGTGTGGGGAACTGATAGAAGGTGAAATCCCCGCAAACCGCCGGAAAGGTCTCGGCATACTCGGCGAGGCATTCCGCCTCAAACCGCTTCCGCGAAAACCGCCCGCGCGTGGTGTAGCGCTCAGCCGTGTAGATCGAGCCGAGCCAGCCCTCATACTTCCAGGAGCTTGTGCCGAGGAAAATACCTTCTTCGGCCAGCGCCCGCAATTTCGTTCCCAAGCCCTTGCGCGGCTCCGAATCTTCAAACAGCGGGAGATTCATACGCACTCTCAAGAATGCCATGGAAGACGCTCGAAATCTCCCGCTACATTCGGGCTGTGATCCGGCGTGCACGAGCGAGCCTGGCCGGTTTTCGGCTGGTTCGCGGAGCGTTGAGCCCGTGGGCCGAGTTCTGATGGGCAGTGAGGATTTGGTCCGGGCTCACTGGTTGCCGCCGGGCGCCGCCGTTCCTATACTCGGGGGTGAGCCGCCATGAAACATCTCAATCTGCTCTTAGCCTTGCTTCTGCCTCTGCCCATTTCCGCGCAAATCTCGCAGATGACAACGACTTTTGAGGGAGATATCCTCTATTTCTCGATTGAAAATCCTCTCAAGGAAAGCGGCGAGCCCTGGCAGGGCCGGATCTTCAAGGTCGGGCCCGCGGGCCTGGAACTCGTCGAGAGCCGGGATCGGGTTGCCGATCCCAACTCGCCCCCGGGCGCTCCGGTGACCAATTACTTTCACCTCTCCGGACCCGAAGTGAGCGATTCGGGCAACGTGTTCGTATTCGCCGCGCGGCGGGAATGCTACGACGGGTTTGGGCCCTGCGCCGATCAGCCAAACCCACAATCGACGATTCGAACCGCCCAGCGCAGGGCCGTCCCGGGTGTGGTTCGCCTGAGCGCCAATGGCCGGTTTGCCGCCGTGTTCGGCTTCTCCGGCCGCGGCTCCTATTTGATCGACTTCTTTAGCGGGACCGAGTCCGATCTGCCCCCTCCGCCATCCTTGTACGTGGACCCCCGGCCGGGCCGCGCGGTTTCTGGCGACGGGGCCATCGTTCACAGCGGCAGGTCGGGGCTCTGGATCTTCCAGGATGGCCGGAATCAGCAACTGGTGCGGATTCCCGCCAGCCCGCAGGGCGCGTTCACAACCATCGAGGAGCCGGTGATCGACGGCCCGGCGCGGCGGATTCTATACACGGCGCGCGCGGCGGGAAACGGGCTCCGGCGCTTGCGGATGTACGATCTGCAGAACCGAAAGGACGAGGAGTTCATCGGCGGGCTCGGCGAGACCTATATGCCGCTGCTGAGCACCGGCGGGTCGCGCGCGCTCTTCCTTTCCACGGCCCAGTTCGTGGACATAGAGCCGCCCGGTTCTCCGCAGTTGTTTACCGTTAACACGGACGGGACCGGCTTTCGCCGTCTGACGAATGAACCCGGCGGCGTCTTGCGGGCCGCGTTCTCGGGCAATGGGCAGGCCGCCTGGTATGTCGCCGCCTCCGGACGGCTCATGAGGCTGGACCTGGAGTCGGGCGAAAGCGTGGAGCGGCTCAGTCCGATTCCCACGCTTTACGGATGGGGCTTCCCGGGACCCGTGCCCGGGTCGATGATGCGGATCCCCGGCGAGGGATTCACGGATGAGGTGTGCATTGCCGGGGAATCGCCGGTTCCGGAGGAGCTGTGCGGCGTGCGAGTCCGAATGGGCGACCGGTATGCGCCGGTTCTGTGGGCGACTCCCACGGAGATCATGGCGCAGGCTCCGTGGGAGACGCCTGTGGATCAGACGCTCACCCTGTCGGTTGAGGCGGGCAATGTCTCGCCGTTCGAAGCGAACCTTGATCGCGCATTCGAACCCTGGCACATGGGGCGGGGAGGATATTTTGTCGCAGGCTGGTTCGGACAGGACCGGCCCTATCACCTGGCGCGCCATGCCGATTCGGGCCGATGGGTGACGCCCGAAGAGCCCACCGCGCCGGGCGGCCTGGTTCATGTCTATGGGTACGGCCTTGGCGAGGTCGTTGTGCCGCAGCAAACCGGGGTTCCAGCTCCGGTGAATCCGCTGGTTCCCCTTCGCGAGCCTCCGCGCTGTGTGGGAACTTCGTCGGGTATCCGGCAGGAGCAATTGGAGGTGCTGTTCGCGGGCTTGGAGCCGGATCAGATTGGAATGTACCGGCTCACGGTTCGCGTGCCAGCATCCGCCATGGGACCGGAACTCCAGATGGCTTGCGGAGTGGGGCCGGTCGCATTGCCGCTGCGGCAGTAGCTCGCGCCCCCCCCTTTAACTCTGCAATTTCTTTGGAATCAGCTTCGCCAGCCGTTCATTGATCGCTCGATGGCGCGGAACAGGTTGGGCCGAGCCGGTGTTGGGATTGGTGTACCAGGTGTGGCTTCCCCGTGCCGCACCAAAACACAGCCCGCCTGTAACAGCTTCCCGACCAGTTCCTGCCGCTTCACGGCAGTGCCAATTCCGCGCTCTTACGAATCCCGGGAATCTCGCCACTTGTCAGATCCGCGAAAAGGTCCTTCAGATGCGCCTGGAGGTCTTCCAGAGTCTCGCCCTCAGTCACGTAGTCCGGATACTCCTCGAAGTAGCCCAGCCAGTGCTCGCCGTCCTGCCAGTAGATATAGCGGGCAACGCTCATGCCCTTAGAATTTAGAATACTGCGAGCGCGGCTTAGCTCGCCCGCTCCACAAAATGGAACACTTCGGGGTGAATGCTAGGGGCCAGACAGTGGCGGCTGCGGCTTGTACCTCTCGTCCAGCAGCGCATTGAGCGCTTCCGTGGCTTGCCTGACTTCGACGGCGGCGGCGACGCTCCGGCACCGGCGGAACCGGTCGCCGCGCCGGGCCGCGTTCAATACCGAATGGATTTCCAGGACCGGCTCCAGGATCCGGCGGCGCAACAGAACGATGACCACGAGGCTCAAGCCGAACGTCGAGCCGCCGATGAAGACCGCGGCCCAGGCCCCCGCAGTGCCCAGCCTGCGCGCTTCGAAGTCCACTTTGGTCATCGCCTGACGATTTGCGGCGATCAGCCTCCGCAGGCCGTCCAGGACCGCGGCGCGCGCAGCGCTGTCGCCGGCGCCCGCCGCCGGCAGGTGAGTCTGGATCTGATTCAGCAGGGGGATCTCTTCGGCTTCGGTGATGTTCGCCCGCGCTCGCTCCAGCGCTTCCGAGACACGTTTCTGGGCCTCGGGCGGCAATTCCGCCGGAGCGGCTGCGAACTCGGCCAGGATCTCTTCCGCCGCGTCGATCGACAGAACGTTCTCTTCCAGAATCCGCTCGATGGCCGGACCCATTCGGGCGAACAAGCCGATGGCGCCGAAGGCCAGCAGGAGATTCAGCGACGCGAGCAGCAGCGTATAGAACAGGAGTTCGGTCCGCAATCTCATTTTTTTTCGCTCCGCTCCAGCATTCGGGAAACCGCGCCCTCGCCGGAGACCACTACCAGCACGTCGTCCGGCTCCAGCGGCGTGGTGGCGTCGGGCAGCGCAATCGAATCCGATCCCGCGTGGCGGATCGCCACCACGGTGACGCCAAACCGCCGGGGCAGCTGCAACTGGCCCAGCGCCTGGCCGACGAATATGGCGGGGGCCTCGAATTCAGTGATTCTCACCCCTTCCCCCAAGGCCATTTCGCCCCGGATATTCTCGTGCATCAACTGATTCGCAAACCGCTCGCCGAAGTCGCGTTCGGGGTTGATGATGACATGGGCGCCGACCAGGGTGAGAATGCGGGCGTGCAGATCGTCGTTGGCGCGCGCAATCAAGCGGCGGGATCCCATCTGACGCAGCAGCGCGGTGCAGATAATGGAGGCTTCGCGCGCCTCGTCTCCGATCGCGCAGACACAGAAGTCGCGGCTTTCCGGCGATGTCCGGGCGAGCGCCTCCTGGTCCGTCGCGTCAAAGCAGAGGGCCTCGGCCGCAAAGGCCGCCGCCGCGCGGACCCGCTCCTCACGGGTGTCCACCGCGAGTACCTCCACGCCCCGTTCGGCCAGCGCGCGCGCCACCGACATGCCGAACTGTCCCAGTCCGATAATGATTGCCTGCCTCTGCATTCTCGAAGTCCTCCCGGCCTAGCCCACGTCGATCTCTTCCTCGGGCCGCGATACGGCCGCGGCCGCGCTCCGCTGGCTCATAAACATGAGCAGCGAAAGTCCCCCAACCCTTCCGGTGAACATGCTGGCCAGGATGATTACTTTGCCGATCTCATCCAATTCTGCCGTCGCGCCGATGGAAAGCCCAACGGTTCCGAGCGCCGAAACCACCTCGAACAACGCTTCGAGCCCGCCGAGCGGCTGGGTGAGCTGAAGCGCGGTGACGGCGGCGATTGCGGTTGCGGCCGCGAGCAGGGTAACCGCGCTTGCGCGATGCCTCGTCCGTTCGCCGACGTAACGGTCAAACGCCTCGGCGCGCGCCGATCCTCTCACCACATTCGACACGGAAAGCAAAAGGACCGCGGCGGTGGTGGTTTTGATGCCGCCCGCGGTCCCGCCCGGGCCCCCGCCGATAAACATCCAGAGCATCGCGAGGGTCAGCGTGGCGGGTTGCAGGACCGCGAAATCCAGCGAATTGAACCCCGCCGTCCGCAGTGTTACCGACTGAAACCAGGCGTTATGCAGCCGGTCGGTCCATGCCAATCCAGCCAGAGCATGGTTCCACTCGAACGCGAGCATGAACAGAAACCCGCCAAGCAACAAAACCAGAGCCGCCATCAGGCCCATTCGTGCTTGCACTGGAACCGGAGGGCCGCCACGACGCGCCAGAAGTGGCAAAGCATAGATCGTCAGTGGCGATAATCCTCCGGCAATGATGAGCAGCGCGACCACATGCAGCACGATGGGGTCCTGTTGATAGGGGATCAGGTTCTGCGTTTGCAGTGCAAAGCCCGCATTACAGAACGCCGAAACCGCCGTAAAGATTGAGCGCCACGCCGCTTCCCCCCAACTGTCGCCGTGCGCGAGAAACCGGGGCATCAGAAGCGCCGCTCCGGCCGCCTCCGCGACAATCGTCAGTTCCAGGATCTTGCGCGCCGACCGCGCCAGTTGACCCCGGTCCCGGGGGTTGATCAGGCTTGCGGCCGCGCCCTCCTGCTTGAGGCTCATTCTCCGGCCAAGCACGCGGAGTACAGCCGTGGCGAAGGTCATGATCCCGAGCCCGCCCACTTGAATCAGCAGGAGGATCATCGCCTGGCCGAACGGGCTGAAATCGTGAGGCGTATCGAGAACGATCAGCCCGGTGACGCAGACCGCGCTGACCGCGGTGAAAGCTGCGTCGAGCAGACCGATCCCCGAAGATCCGGACGAACTCGCCGGCAGCGCCAGCAGTACGGTTCCGGAGAGACATAGCAGCAGGAACGTGCCCACGAGCAGGCGTTCAGGGTGTCCGAGCAACGGTTCCCACCAGGCAATGTGCTCGATACCGCCACGCCGCTCCCGGGGCAGGACCGCCAGCGCCGTCGCCGCATAGAGAATCCCGGCGCTGGCCGCCGGCCAAAGGGTGCTCGCCGGAAGGAAGGCCAGTCCCACGGATGCCGCCGCGGCAACGAAAAGTGCCGCGGACCGCCGCGGCTGCTGCCGGCGGTTCCGCCAGGCCCAGTCGAGACCCATGGCGATCGCGATCAGGAACGCCGAGGCGATCGCCAGCGCTTCCCTCGGGGTATGAAGGGGCTGGATCAGCGTCGCCGCCAACCAGGAGAAAAGCGCAGCCATCGCCGCGCCAAGCGCCCGTGCGGGAACTAGAGGAAGGCGTTCCGCCGGACGCCCCAGAACATCCCACAGCGCGCCCAGCGAACTCAACAGGATCAACAGGGCCGCAAGCGCAAGCGCGGGGCTTGCCAGCAGGGTCTGCCCCGCCGTGCCAAACAAGCCGAGAATGCCCAGCGTGGCCAGCGCCCGGCCAGGCTTCGGCTTCTCCACAATGAGAAGTCCGGCGCTGAATAGACAGATGGAAGGCAGGGCCGCCGCTGCCGCCGCCTCGGCCGGAACGACCGCGAAGGGCGCGGCGGCCAAGGCCAGCAAGGCGCCGCTCGCCTTAGCGAATGGGCGGACAGAAGCTGGAGCGACGGGCATACAGCGATGGGTCAGGGCGTCGCGCCCAGCCCATCGATCATTCTGACATAAAGGGTGGCTTAGCTCGCCCGCTCTACAAAATGCAGTACTTCGGAGTTAATGCAGTAGCGCCGGCCCGTGGGGCGCGGGCCGTCGTCGAAGACGTGGCCGAGGTGGGCGTCGCAACGGGCGCAAAGCACCTCGGTGCGGACCATGCCGAGCGAAAGGTCCGTTTTCTCCGCCACGTTCTTGGGATGCATCGGCTTGAACCAGCTGGCCCAGCCGCTCTTCGATTCGTACTTGTGCTGGGAGTCGAACAGCGGCGTCCAGCAGCAGAGACACTTGAAGATGCCGTCGCCCTTGAAGCCGTCGAAGCGGCCGCAGAAGGCGGGTTCCGTGCCGTGGTTGCGCGCGATGCGGTACTGCTCGGGGGTGAGCTGCGCGCGCCATTCCTCGTCGGTTTTTACCACTTTTTCCACTTTTTGAACGCCGGTCATCCGGCCTGCGTCGTCGAAAAATGCGATATCGACCATCTTTACCTTCTTCCCGTTTTTCTGAGCGAAGACCGCGGCGGCGGTCAGAGGCAGGGCTAACAGAGAGCGGCGGTTCATGGTTACTTTTTCCTCACAAGGCGCGGGCAGGCCTTTTTCAGCTTGTCCACTTTGGGCAAAGCGTTCACCCGCACGTAGGGGTTGAAGGGATTCTGGTTCACGTAATCCTGGTGATAACCTTCGGCGGGGTAAAACGCCTTCAACTGGCTCACTTCGGTCACGATCTTCTTCTTGAATGCCTGGGCTCCGGTCAACTGCCGGATGTAGGCTTCGGCGATCTGCTTCTGTTCCTCGTTTGCATAAAAGATCACCGACCGGTAGTGAGTGCCCACGTCGGGGCCTTGCCGGTTCAACTGCGTGGGGTCGTGGGCGACCTCGAAGAAGACCCGGAGCAGTTCGCCGTAGGTCACCTTTTTAGGGTCGTAGGTGACCTCGATGACCTCCGCGTGGCCAGTGTCGCCGCCGGACACAGCACGGTAGTTGGCGGTCTGCTTCGAGCCGCCGGAGTAGCCGGAGACGACCTTGGTGACGCCCTCCACGTGCTGGTACACCACCTCCGTACACCAGAAACAGCCGCCGCCGAGCACGGCCTTTTGCAGTCCGGTGGCGGGCTTTTGATCCAAGGCCGGATCAGGGAAACCCGCGCCCGTCGCGGCGCACGCCGCAAGGAGCGAAAGCAGGGCGAACAGGAAGAGGCGTTGCATATCTGTACCTGTACTGATTCGCGCGGAAGCCCGCGAGTTGCAGGAGTGATGCGGCCGACGGCTAACTCTTGATGTCGTCCCTGGCGAAATCCCATTCCACCATCTTGCCGGTGGTGACGGAGCGGTTCACCATGTGGGCGCAGGCGGCGGCGCGGTGGCCTACGGCGGCGTCCTGCCAGTAGGATTTGCGGGTGCGGATGGATTCGAGGAAGTGGCCGAAGTGGTCCACGGTGGCGTCGCGGCCTTCTTCGCGGAAGGCGGTTTCGGCGTCCACCATGCGGGCTTTCCAGGTGGAGGGCAACTCCTGCTCGCGCACCTTGGGGTCGTTCCAGTAGGCTTCTTCCAGGCGCCGGGGCCAGCTTTCGACGATCCAGCGGTTGTCCTCGCGCGCGCTTTCGGGCTGATAGAGCAGCCGGCCCCATTCGAGCGACAGCGTCCCCTCGGTGCCGAGGAACTGGAAGCTGCCCTCGGCGGTGCTCTGGTTGTTGAACGTGGAGCTGAGGTTGACGGAAAAGCCTTCGGGGTATTCCAGCAGCGCGTTGAGGGTGTCGGGCACGTCGCGGCTTTCCTTCCAGCGGTAAAGCTGGCCCATGGCCATCACCTTAGCGGGAACTTTGGCGTTCATCAGGTAATGAATCGTGGTGCAGAGGTGGACGAACAGATCGGTGGCGATGCCGCCCGAATAGTCCTGATAGCAGCGCCAGCGGAAGAAGCGTTCGAGATCGAAAGGCCGCTTGGGGGCGGGGCCCAGGAACATCTCCCAATCGACAGTGGAGGGCGAGGCGTCGGGGGGAATCGGGTAGATCCACGCGCCCGAGGCCGTGTTGCGGTTGTAGGCGGCGCGGACCGTGGTGACCTGCCCGATCTTGCCCTCCTGGATCAACTGGCGCGCCTTGATCTGAGTCTGGCTGCTGACGCCCTGGCTGCCCACCTGGACGATGCGCCCGGTCTTGCGGGCCGCCTCGATGATTTCGAGGCCTTCGCTGGACTGGAAGGTGAGCGGCTTCTCGCAATACACGTCCTTGCCGGCGGCGAGCGCATCCAGCACCATGCGCTTGTGCCAGTGGTCGGGGGTGACGACGACCAGGGCGTCGATGGACTTGTCGGCGATGGCTTCGCGGTAATCGCGCATCACGCGCGCCTGCTTGCCCACGCGGTCCACTGCGCGTTCGGTGCGGCCCTTGTAGGCGTCCACGACACCGGTGATCGAGGCCTGCGGATGCACCATCAGCGCCGCCATGAGTTCATGGGCGCGGGCGCCGCAGCCGATGAAGGCGAACTGGACGCGATCATTGGGGCTCGGGCGCTGGGCCTTCGCGCTGGCGGCGGCCGCGGCGGCGAGGGCGTTCATCTCGAAGAATCTTCTGCGCGTGTAGGGCATGAGTCCACCTCCTGGATGGGGCTACTTCCTATTATGCGCGGGCAAGCTGGCCCAGCACGACGGCGCGTTTCGCGCCCGTTGCCGAGGGCAGATTGCCGGGACGGCCGTGCCAGGTTTCGTGCGCCAGGATGGCGAAGGCGATGGCCTCCTTCGCGTCGGGGTCGAGGCCGAGTTCCGCGCTCGAAAAGACATCGCAGTCGGGCATTTCGGCGGCGAGCGCCTTCATCAGCGCGGGATTGTGGACGCCGCCGCCGGCGACGATCACCTCGGGCTCGGTCTCTTCGGCGGCGCCGAACTCATAGATAGCATTGGCGATCGTGGCGGCGGTGAGCAGCGTGGCGGTGGCGGCGGCAGCTTCGTGCGAGAGGCCTGCGGCGTAGAAACGATCGGCAAAAAGGGCGCCAAATTGCTCTCTTCCGCAGCTTTTTGGCGGCTTTTTTGCATAAAAATCGTCTTCCAGCAGCGTTTCGAGAAGATCGAGATGGACTTCGCCGCGCTGCGCGAGCGCGCCGTCGCGGTCAAAGCGCCCGCCGGTGGCGCGGGCCGCGATCTGATCGATCACCATGTTGCCGGGGCCGGTGTCGAACGCCAAGACCTGCTCGGGCGCGGCATCGCGGGGAATCAAAGTGACGTTGGCGATGCCGCCGATATTCAAGGCCACGCGGGCGCGCTCCTTCGACCGGAACAGCAGGTAATCCACGAACGGCACGAGCGGCGCGCCCTGCCCGCCGGCGGCCATGTCGCGCGGGCGGAAGTTGCTGACCACGGCGATGCCGGTGCGCTCGGCCAGCACGGCGCCATCGCCGATCTGGAGCGTGCAGGCGAGCTTGCGGCCGAGGTACTCCGCGGGAGCGCCCTCGTGATAGATCGTCTGGCCGTGGCAGCCGATCAACTCGACCGACGCGGGCTTCTCGCCCGCCTGTTTGCAGGCCTCGAAGAGGGCTTCGGCGTAGAGTTCGGGCAGCAGGAAGTTGAGCCGGGCGATTTCGCGCGTGTGGGTGCCGCAATTCGAGACCGCGAGCAGCGCGGCGCGCACGTCCTCCGGGTATGGCGCCGTGGTGAAGCCGACGGTGTCGAAGCCGTCGCCGTCGATGTCGATGATGGCGACGTCGATGCCGTCGAGCGAGGTGCCGCTCATGATGCCTGCCACTCTCATTGCCGCTTCAGCTCCTCTTTGAGTTCGTTCAGGATTTGCAGCGCCTCCACCGGACGCAGGTTGTCGACGTCAATGGCGCGAATGCGGTCGGCGATCTCCCAGCCCACGGGCTCGAACAGCGTGATCTGCTGCGTGGGCTTACGGGGCGGGGGACGCAATTCGTCGCTGACGGTGTGCTCGGACTCTTCGTGGAGCGCAAGGATTTCGCGCGCGCGCTCGATGACGGCGAGCGGCAACCCGGCGAGGCGCGCCACCTCGATGCCGTAGCTGCGGTCGGCCGCGCCCGGCTCCACTTTGCGCAGGAAAACGATCTGGTCGCCGGACTCCTTCACCGAGACATGGAGGTTGCGCACGCCTTCGAGCCGTTCGGCCAGTTCGGTAAGTTCGTGGTAGTGGGTGGCGAAGAGCGTGTAAGCGCCGGTGCGCTCGTGCAGATGTTCGATCACGCTCCAGGCCAGCGCGAGGCCGTCGTAGGTCGCCGTGCCGCGGCCGATCTCGTCGAGCACAATCAGGCTGCGTTCGGTGGCGGTATTCAGGATGACGGCCGTTTCGGTCATCTCGACCATGAAGGTGGAGCGGCCGCGCGCCAGGTTATCCGACGCGCCGATGCGCGTGAAGACGCGGTCCACGATGGGCAGCAGCGCTTCGGCGGCGGGAACGAAGCAGCCGGTTTGGGCCATGACGCTAATGAGCGCGGCTTGCCGCAGGTACGTGGACTTGCCGCCCATGTTCGGCCCGGTGATCACGGCGATGCGGCAGGATTCGCGGTCGAGATAGAGATCGTTCGGGATGAAGCGCTGGGCATCGCGCTCGGTGAGGCGTTCGATCACCGGGTGGCGGCCGGCGGCGATCTTCCACTCCCCATTGCCGGAAAACCTCGGGCGGACCCAGCGGCATTCGGCGGCGGCATCGGCGAGCGCGGAGAAGACGTCGAGGGCGGCGACGGCGCCGGCAGTGCCACGAATGCGCGCCGCCTGTTTCGCGGCGGCTTCGCGCACGCTGGCGAAGATCTCGCGTTCGATCGTGAGCGCCTTTTCGTCGGCGTCGAGCACCCTGGTCTCCAGTTCTTTTAACTCCGGCGTGGTGAACCGTTCTGCGTTGACCAGGGTCTGTTTGCGCTCGTAGTCCGGCGGGGCGTTGCGGAGGTTCGCCTTCGAAATTTCGATGTAGAAGCCGAAGACGTTATTGAAGCGGACCTTCAGCGAGGCGATGCCGGTACGCTCGCGTTCGCGCGTTTCGATGCCCGCGATGATCGAGCGCGCGTTGCGGCTGAGGTTTCTCAGCTCATCCAATTCGGCGTGGTAGCCCGCGCGGATCACGCCGCCGTCGTTCAGCGTGACGGGCGGTTCCTCTGTGATGGCGGCTAGGATAAGGTCGCGGATATCCGCCACTTCTTCGAGGGCGCCGATGACCTGGGCCAGCCGTTCCGGCCGCGGTTCAGGGACGAGCGGCGGCAGCTCCGGGATCACCGCCAGCGAGCGCCCCAGCCCCAGCACGTCGCGCGGATTCGCCGTGCCGAGTGTGATTTTCGCGAGCAGGCGCTCGAGGTCCAGCATGCGGGAGAGCGCATCGCGCAGGCGCGACCGCTCGATGGTGCGCTGCGCGAAATACTCGACGGCATCGAGACGCGCTTCGATCTCGGCCTGATCGAGGGAGGGCCGCAACAGCCGGCGGCGCAGCAGGCGGCCGCCCATGCCGGTCATGGTCCGGTCGAGGACTCGGATGAGCGTGGCGTCGCGCTGGCCGTCGAGATCGGCGGAGAAAAGCGGTTCCACGAGTTCGAGGTTGCGCACGGTGACGGCGTCGAGCAACATGGCGCCCGAGCGGTCGAACCAGGCGGGGCGGTCCATGTGATCGAGCGCGGACTTCTGGGTTTCGCGCAGGTAGGTGAGCAGCGCGCCGGCGGCGGCGGTGGCCAGCCGCCTGTCGCCGAGGCCGCAGCCATCGAGGGTGAGCAGTTTGAAATGGTCGCGCAGGGCGCGTTCGCCGTGGTCGTAGCTGAAGGTCCAGGCTTCGACGGGGGTGCGGGTCCATGGGCCTTCGGGGGCTTCGTCCGCGGTCTCGGCGGCTATCAGCAACTCGCGCGCATTGAGTTGTTCGAGAGCGGCCGGGGCTTCGGCCGCCTCGATTTCGGTCGCGCGGAACTCGCCCGTGGACACATCCACGTAGGCGAGCCCGGCGGATTTCTCTCTGAGGCAAAGCGCCGCGAGATAGTTGTTCTCGTGCGATCGCAGCAGCGCCGATTCGGTGACCGTACCCGGCGACAGAATGCGCGTGATCTCGCGTTTGACGAGCTTCTTGGTGAGCTTGGGGTCTTCCACCTGATCGCAGATGGCGACCCGGTAGCCCTTCTGAATCAATCGCGCGATGTAGCCTTCGGCTGAATGCGCGGGCACGCCGCACATAGGGATGGGCTCGCCTTTGTCCTTATTGCGGGAAGTGAGGGTGATCTCGAGTTCGCGCGCCGCGATGATGGCGTCTTCAAAGAACAGCTCAAAAAAATCGCCGAGGCGGAAGAACAGCAGGGCATTGGGGGCCTGCTGCTTGGCAGCGGCATGTTGCCGCATCACGGGCGTGGTGGATTCCGGGGCCAACCTATCAGCGTACCGGCGGCGGAGCCCGCGGTAAAGGGGCACACCCCACACTCCTACGGCAGGCTTCAGCCTGCGCGGGGCTTCAGCCCCGCCCAAACCACCCCGCCAATAAAATCCTCCACAAATACCAGCTCACTTTGCGCGAATTCCGCAACGCCTCCATCGAACTCGAATCCCTCCCCGCTCCCGCCGACCCCCTCCAACGCCTCTGCTCCGGACTCCACCGCTCCGTCCAGGAATCCTCCTTCGCCCAGTTCCTCTCCCTTTGATCACCCCCGCCATCGCTACTTCACCACTTGACCTCCGCTTCTTCCTCCAAGGTTTGCCCGCGCCTCGGTCCCGCGGCGCCAAACGCAGCCTGTCGGCCGATCACTGCCCATACGCCGGTAAAACTGGATGAATCTGTGCACAATTCATTTCCTAGCAATCTGTCATTAACCTATTGACACTAGCTTTTGTTGGACGTAACATTGACCCCATCACGTACGAAGCGGAGTCACCTGCGCCGTACGTGTCCACGCGGGGTTATGTCAGGACCAAGGAGCAACACAGGATGCAAGTATCAAGAAAGCGCGGCTGGGCCGCCGCCGGTTTCTTGCTTGCGTTGGCCGCCATAGTCATGTCGGTACCGGCGCAAGCCCAATTAGTCTCTGGATCGATCATCGGGTTCGTCAAGGACTCGCAACAAATGGCCGTGGTCGGTGCCAAGGTGACGCTGATCAATCCGGCGCAAGCTACGTCGCGCGAGGTGTTTACCGGAGCCGACGGAGGCTTCGTCATCACCCCCGTACAGCCTGGCAGCTACACCGTTTCGGTGGAGGCGCCCGGGTTCAAAAAGTTCGAACAAAGCAACGTCCGCCTGTTCGCCAACGACCGTCTCGCGCTGGGCGATATCCTCTTGCAGGTCGGCGCGGTGTCGGAGACCATCACCGTTGAGGGCGCCGTGGCGCAAGTGCAGGCGCAGTCGGCCGAACGCGCCGGCGTCCTCACCGGCAACCAGGTGGTTGACTTGGCGCTGATATCGAGGAATTTCTTTGACCTGGCGCGTACCATCCCGGGCATTGTTTACACGGGCGGCCTGGGAGGCATCATTTCGAACGGTAACCGCGGGAATCAGAACAATCTGATGCTCGACGGCGTCACCAACGTGGACACCGGTTCCAACGGCGGTACGCTGGCCACCACGAACATCGACATGATCGCCGAATTCAAAGTGATCACGAATTCGCAGCAGGCCGAATTCGGCCGATCGTCTGGCGCTCAAATCAACGTGGTGACCAAGTCCGGCACCAACGAATTCCATGGCACGGGCTATTACTTCTACCGTCACGAGAGCCTGAACGCCAACTCCTGGCGGAACAACATGGACGGCCGCCAGCGCCAGCTTTACCGCTTCGACTTTGTTGGGTTCAACGTCGGAGGCCCCGCCTACATTCCTGGCAAATTCAACACCAACAAGGACAAGTTCTTCTTCTTTATCGGCCATGAATGGCAGAACCAGCTCTCGCCCAACTCGCTCCGCAACGTGACCGTCCCGACCCAGGCGCAGCGCAATGGCGACTTCTCGGCTACCACCGAAGCCGATGGCCGGCCAGTGATCATCCGTGACCCGCTCGCAAACACGCCATTCCCGGGTAACCGGATCCCCACCAACCGATTCAGCGCCGACGGCCAGAAGATTCTCAACTTCTACCCGATGCCCAACGCGATGGGCATCGATCCATCCTTCAACTTCCAGTCGCAAGTGTCGGACACGTTCCCGCGGCGCGAGAACATTTACCGCGGCGACTACAATATCAACGATAAATGGCGTCTCTATTCGCGCTATATCTGGACCTTCTCACAGCAGGATAAGGCGTACGGCCAGTGGAACGCCGACTACAACATTCCGTTCGCGCCGATGAATTTCGGGAATCCGGGCTGGAGCTTCATCACCAACCTGACGACCGTCGTCAACCCGACCCTGACCAACGAGTTCATCTTTGGCTCTTCCAAGAACCGGCTGAATATTGATCCGGTGGACAATACCTTCGACCGCGCGGCGCTGGGGCTGCAATATCAGATGCCATTCCGGGACGCCGATTCGCTGGGACTGATCCAGAACTGGCGCTACAACGTGCCCAACTCGCCCTTCACGAGCTTCAACGGCACGCCCTTCCGGAACTTCAACCACACTTGGGACATCACCAACAACACGTCGAAGATCATGGGGAGCCACACGTTCAAGGCGGGCGCATATTTGCACCACTCGCAGAAGGACCAGACGGCTTTCACCTCCGTCAATGGAAATATGTGGTTCAACCGCAACACGCAGAATCCGAACGACACGAATTGGGCTTTCTCGAACGCTTTGATCGGGACGTGGGAACGCATTGAGCAGTCGAACACGGTGCTGAACGGAGAATATCGTTACTGGAACGCAGAATGGTATGCCCAGGACAACTGGCGGGTGAACAGCCGTCTGACGATCGACTATGGGATGCGCTTCTATTGGATCCAGCCGCAGTTTGACCAGGCGCTGCAGACGTCAAGCTGGAATCCGGCGCTGTTCGATTTCGGCCAGCGCGCCGCCCTCCTGCAGCCCGGCAGGGACGCTGCTGGCCAGGTCGTGGCGGTGAACCCGATCACTGGCGATCAGCGCCCGCGGGCGCTGATCGGTTCGATTGTCAATACCGGCGGCTCCGCCTTTGTAGGCCCCCTCTACGCCAACGGGATGGGCCGGGCGGGCCAGGGCTATCCCCGAGGCCTGATCGACAATCGCGGCATCCACTTCGCGCCGCGCTTGGGCTTGGCGTACCGCTTCATGGACAAAACCGTGCTGCGCGTCGGCGGCGGCGTTTTTTACGACCGCTTCCAGGGTAATCCCGTCTTCGATACCCTGCCCAACCCGCCGTCCACCATACGGCCAAACTTCTACTTCGGCACGCTCGATAGCATACCGCCCGCTGCGGAAGGCGTCTTTTTCCCGGGCAATGTGATCGGCTTCGATCGTGCCGGCCATGTGCCTAGCACCTACAACTGGAACGTATCGATCCAGCGCGAACTGCCGCGCGGCGTCCTGCTCGATGTAGGCTACGTCGGCTCGGCCTCCAACCACAACATCGGGCGCGTTAACACCAACTACGCCCGCTTCGGCTCGGCCTGGCTGCCCGAAAATCAGGATCCCCTCAATGCCAATCCTCGTTTCGATGGCACCACGACCAAGCAGATTAATCTTTACCGGCCCTATCTGGGCCACAACGACGCGAATCTGATCGGATTTGGCGCCTCTTCCAATTACCATTCACTCCAGGTCAGTGCCAATCGCCGCATGGGGCGCGATCTGCTCTTCGGTATCGCCTACACCTGGTCGAAGGCACTGGGCGTCACCTCCGGCGACGGCGACTTCCTCCATCCGGAAAACGCAAGAATGGCCAACTATGGTGTGCTGGCGTTCGACCGGCGGCACAACCTCGTGTTCAACTACACCTACACCCTGCCCAAGCCCGCCCGCGGCGGCAACGCCCTCGATAACGCCGTGGGCCGGCTGATCCTCAATAACTGGCAGATCTCCGGCATCACCAATATGACTTCCGGCCAGCCCGACGGGATCGGCCTGAGTGTGCGCGGCCTCGGCGGCGCCGACGTCAACCGCATCTGGACAGGCTCGGAAACCATCGGCCCGCGCGTCGTCATCAATGGCAATCCCACCAAGAGCCGCGGCGACCGCGGCGAGTTCGCCTGGATCAACACCAACGTCTTTGGCCTGCCCGCCATCGGTTCCCAGGGTCTCGATTCCGGCGTTCGTCCCATCGTGCGCCCCGGCGATCATAGCTGGGACATCTCGATCTTCAAAAACGTTCCGTTGGGGGCGGAAACCCGTTACATCCAGCTCCGGCTCGAGATGTTCAACGCCTTCAACCAGGTCCGCTTCTCAGACTTCAACCGCTCCGCCACGTTCGACCGGGCCACCGGCCAGATCACCAATCTGCCCGCGGCGCTCGGCGGCGGCGGCGGCCGGTTTGGCTTCGGCGCCTTAACCGGAACCCAAGATCCCCGCCTGATCCAGTTGGCTGCTAAATTCTATTTTTAGTGGCGCTGCTGTATCTTCTTCTCACGCTGGCCCTGGTCCAGGATCCCCTGGCCGAGGGCCAGCGTGCGTTTCAGGCCGGTGACTTGGCCGCGGCCGAAGCCGCTTTCCGTAAACACCTCGCCGCCCATCCCAACTCGGCCGAAGCCCTCTCCAACCTCGCCGCCGTTCATGCCCGCCGCCAGCAGTACCCTGAGGCGGTGCATCTATATCGCAACGCGCTCAAGGCCGATCCCTCTCTCACGCCCGTTCATTTCAACCTGGCAGTGTCGCTGATCCAGCTGCGAGAGTATGCCCCCGCCGCCGCACATCTGCGCACCTTCCTCAAAGGCTTTCCCAAGGAGGCGCGCGCCCGCCAGCTCCTGGGCCTCTGCCTTGTCGAAACCGGCGACCTGCGCCCCGCCCTCGATGAGCTTGAAGCGGCCTATGCGGCGAATCCCCGAGATGCTTCCATCGTCTTTTCTCTCGCCTACGCCCACGCCCGGGCCGGGAACGAACTGCGCTCGCTTCATTTTGTTGGACTCTCGGGCCGGCAGCCGGGGCTGGCTGCCCTCGTCGAAGGCTTGATCGATTACCGGCGCGGCCGGTTCGCCGAAGCCCGCGCCCATTTCGAACGCGCCATCCAGGCAGACCCCAACTCCGCCCCCGCGCTCGCCGCCCTCGGCCGCCTCCACTTGCTCGAAAACGACGATCCGCCCGCCATCGAGTACCTCGAAAAAGCCATGCGCCTCAACCCGCAGGACGCCGAATCGATCTATCAGCTTGGCGTGCTCTACGACCGCGCCGGCCACGCCGCCAAGGGCCGCGACTACCTGCGACGCGCCCTCACCCTGCGCGCCGCCTACGCCGACCCCCATTACCAGCTCGGCCGCATCGCTTTCCGCGAAAATCGCTATCACGAGGCGCTGAACGAGTTGGAACAGGCCGCGAAGATCCTGCCCGACCAGGAGGCCATCCGCCTGCTCCTCGGACGCACCTATCAGGCGCTTGGCCGCGCCGCCGATGCCAAACGCGAATTCGCCGAAGTCCGGCGCCTCAAACAGCAGGTCGTCGAACGCGACCGCCTTCGCCTGGATTCCGACGCGCTCATGCGGGCCGAGCGCGAGGCCCCTGGCGCGCAATGAAAACCCTGCTGGCTTTCGCGATCGCCGCCGGCGTCCTCTTCGCCCAGGGCGTGGCTTCCCGCGGCCTGAAGCCCCAAGCGCGCGGCAAGCCCTCGGGCATCCCCTTCCACGCCGCTTTCACAAACGTGGCGAAGGAGGCCGGCCTGCGCGCACCCGCCATCTATGGAGGCGTGGATAAAGTCGAGTATATTGTCGAAAATTCGGCCGGCGGTGTCGCCCTGTTCGACTTCGATGGCGACGGATTCATCGACATTTTCGTCCTGGGCGGCACGCGTTTCGGCGACCCGCCCCCCGAGGCCACCAACCGCCTGTACCGCAACCTGGGCGGTCTGAAATTCGACGACGTCACCGAAAAGGCCGGCCTGCGCCGTACGGGCTGGGCCAATTCCATTGCCATCGGCGACTTCGATAATGACGGCCACATCGACCTGTTCCTCACCTACTGGGGCGACAACGCGCTCTACCGGAACCGCGGCGATGGCACGTTCGAGGACGTCACCGCCCGCGCAGGCCTCGTTCTGCCCCGCCGCGATGGCCGCCCCTACTGGTCCTCCGGCGCCACATTCATTGACTACGACCGCGATGGCCGCCTTGACCTCTTCATCGCCAATTACATCGATTTCGACCTGAAATCCACTCCGAAACCCGGCGAAAACGCCAACTGCAATTGGAAAGGCATTCCCGTCGCCTGCGGTCCGCGCGGTCTGAAAACCGCCCGCCACTGGCTGTTCCGCAACACTGGCCAAGGCCGCTTCGAGGACGTCAGCGAACAGTCCGGCATCGCCCGGCTCACCGCTTCCTTCGGAATGACCGCCGCCGCCACCGATTTCGACGGCGACGGCTGGCCCGACATCTACGTCGCCTGCGACTCCACGCCCTCCCTCTTCTTCCGCAACCAGCGCGATGGCGCCTTCTCCGAAGAAGGCATCGAGCGCGGCGTCGCCCTCAATGAAGACGGCATGGAGCAGGCCGGCATGGGCCTCGGCATCGGCGACTATAACCTCGACGGCCGCCTCGATATCCTCAAAACCCACTTCGCCGACGATACCCACATCCTCTACCGCAACGACGGCGAAGGCCAGTTCTCCGACGTCACCCTCGCCTCCGGTCTGGCCGTCGAAACCCGCTTCATCGGCTGGGGCGCCGGCATCCACGACTTCGATAACGACGGCTGGCCGGACCTGTTCATCGCCACCGGCAGCGTGTACCCCGAAACCGAACGGGATCTCCCCGCCTACCCTTACCGAACGCCCCCCCTGCTGTTCCGCAATCTCGAGGGCGCGCGCTTCGAGCAACTCTTCGAAGCCGCCGGTCCCGCATTCTCCGAACCCCTGCCCGCCCGAGGCGCCGCCGTCGCCGACCTCGACAACGACGGCGATCTCGACATCGTCATCTGGAACCGAAACGAACCCCCAGCCCTCCTTCGCAACCATCTCAACCCGCCCGAACCCCGCAACTGGCTCCAGGTGGAACTGCAAGGCACGCGCTCCAACCGCGCCGCCATCGGCGCCCAGGTCACGCTTGAATACGGAGGACGCCTCCAGACCCAGGCCGTCCTCTCCCAAGCCAGCTTCTATTCGGCAAATCCCCCCCGCTTGCACTTCGGCCTCGGCCGCAACACCGTCCAAAGCCTCACCGTCCTCTGGCCCGATGGAAAACGCGAACGCTTCGCGGTCAAGGATCTCAATCGTCTCCTGAAATTCACCGAAGGCGCGGGCCAGCCCTTGCCCCCCCTCCCACCCCAGTAACACCAATAGCAAAAAAATCCACCACCCCCTAACTCCATCACCCCAAATCACTTAACCCGCAAACACCCACCCCCCGCCCCCATTTTTCGCTCTTCTCTATGCTCTCTTTATAACGGGAGTCTTTCACATGTCCACATCCAAACCGGCCGGCAAGGCCACCGGCCCGAAATCCGCCGCCGGCAAGGCCCGCTCGGCCCTCAATGCCCTCAAGCACGGCCGCTATTCCAAGCACCCGTCCATCCTCGCCATCGAGGACGCCGACGCCTTCCGCGACCTCTTCCGCACCTACCTCGCCCACTTCAACCCAGCCTCCCTCCTCGAAACCCGCCTCGTCCAGGAACTCACCCACATCGACTGGTCCCTCACCCGCTTCCGCACCCTCGAAACCGGCTTCCTCAACCAAACCCTCGACCTCCAAAACTCCCCCCTCGCCGGCCTCCCCGCTCCCGCCGACCCCCTCCAACGCCTCTGCTCCGGACTCCACCGCTCCGTCCAGGAATCCTCCTTCGCCCAATACCTCCCCCCTTGATGACCGCCGCCCCCGACAACCCAGCATCAACCCGCCCCACTCCTACGGCCGACTTCAGCCCCGCCCTGCCAATCCCCCCCGCCCGTCGCCTCCTTCCTCTCCCAACACGCCCACCCCCAACAAAAACCGATATACTGCCCTTATCTTTGACGCCCCCCATGGCCCTCCAACTCAAACCCACCGATAAAATCCTCCATAATTACCAACTCACCCTCCGCGAATTCCGCCACGCCTCCATCGAACACGAATCCGCTACCCGCTCCGCCTTCCAGACCCTCCTCGCCGAACTCGCCCGCCGCCGCGCCCCGGCGCCACCATCCGCCCTGATGTCATCCTGGCTTGCCGGGAGTCGCGGCTTCGATACACTCTGGCGGCCAGCAGGCATCGAAGCGCACGGCTATGGCTTGCCGGGAGTCGCGGCTTCGATACACTCGGCGGCGGTGGCTGCGGGCCCGTTGTTTGGCTATGGCTTGCCGGGAGTCGCGGCTTCGATACACTTGAGTGGATGCACTACGACCAAGGATATTAGCTATGGCTTGCCGGGAGTCGCGGCTTCGATACACTCCCCGGTGGTATCCAGATTGAGAGCGTCGCGCTATGGCTTGCCGGGAGTCGCGGCTTCGATACACTAGCATCGAGCACGCAGACGATTGCGGCGAGGCTATGGCTTGCCGGGAGTCGCGGCTTCGATACACTTCCAGGGATCTCCAGCCGCCCCTCAGTACAGCTATGGCTTGCCGGGAGTCGCGGCTTCGATACACTACCGATCCGTGCAGGCAATTCAGGCGCTACGCTATGGCTTGCCGGGAGTCGCGGCTTCGATACACTTATCCAAACTCGCTACCCCAACCGAACTGAGCTATGGCTTGCCGGGAGTCGCGGCTTCGATACACTGTCGGGAGTTCAATATCCCCGCTGACGTGCGCTATGGCTTGCCGGGAGTCGCGGCTTCGATACACTCGCGGCGCTTGTCCGCATCCGTCAGCCGGTGCTATGGCTTGCCGGGAGTCGCGGCTTCGATACACTCGCGGCGCTTGTCCGCATCCGTCAGCCGGTGCTATGGCTTGCCGGGAGTCGCGGCTTCGATACACTGTAAATTGGTATGTCTCAGACCTAGATACAGCTATGGCTTGCCGGGAGTCGCGGCTTCGATACACTTTTGCGCGTAATTCACCCGTCCCGCCTATAGCTATGGCTTGCCGGGAGTCGCGGCTTCGATACACTTTGACCACGCGCTCCAAGACGCGCTGATTAGCTATGGCTTGCCGGGAGTCGCGGCTTCGATACACTGCGCTGGCTACGTGGTCAAGGCCGCTCTCAGCTATGGCTTGCCGGGAGTCGCGGCTTCGATACACTCGGCATCGCTGCCAGCGCCCGCAGTGCGGGCTATGGCTTGCCGGGAGTCGCGGCTTCGATACACTGTCTATCATCCCTTCCGTCCTTTCCTTCCAGCTATGGCTTGCCGGGAGTCGCGGCTTCGATACACTACGCATGATGGCCTCCTGTCGTCGTGCCGGGCTATGGCTTGCCGGGAGTCGCGGCTTCGATACACTGATGCGGTTTTCAGAATCGGCCGGCGTTCGGCTATGGCTTGCCGGGAGTCGCGGCTTCGATACACTCTCTGACCTCCATCTCCCACGGGTAGGGCAGCTATGGCTTGCCGGGAGTCGCGGCTTCGATACACTCGCCCGGTCGATCTCCAGCATGTATTCCTGGCTATGGCTTGCCGGGAGTCGCGGCTTCGATACACTTTGACCACGCGCTCCAAGACGCGCTGATTAGCTATGGCTTGCCGGGAGTCGCGGCTTCGATACACTGCGCTGGCTACGTGGTCAAGGCCGCTCTCAGCTATGGCTTGCCGGGAGTCGCGGCTTCGATACACTCGGCATCGCTGCCAGCGCCCGCAGTGCGGGCTATGGCTTGCCGGGAGTCGCGGCTTCGATACACTGTCTATCATCCCTTCCGTCCTTTCCTTCCAGCTATGGCTTGCCGGGAGTCGCGGCTTCGATACACTACGCATGATGGCCTCCTGTCGTCGTGCCGGGCTATGGCTTGCCGGGAGTCGCGGCTTCGATACACTGATGCGGTTTTCAGAATCGGCCGGCGTTCGGCTATGGCTTGCCGGGAGTCGCGGCTTCGATACACTCTCTGACCTCCATCTCCCACGGGTAGGGCAGCTATGGCTTGCCGGGAGTCGCGGCTTCGATACACTTCTGGCGTCACCCGCCCCGAACTCGCCGCCGCTATGGCTTGCCGGGAGTCGCGGCTTCGATACACTTTTGAGCCGGGGCAGTTCAATGACTGCGGGTGCTATGGCTTGCCGGGAGTCGCGGCTTCGATACACTGCACCGGGAACAAGCCCCACACCGAACGCGGCTATGGCTTGCCGGGAGTCGCGGCTTCGATACACTATTGGCCGCCTAACTTCCTTCGCAGAAGGGAGTTAGGCGGCCAAATTCGCTCAGAAAAGCTCGAATTGCAACGGTGGATCCTCCGCTGATTTCCGCCTTTTTCCAAACCACACCTCCATCTTTCCGTACTGGTAGTCGGTGACGGCCATGAGGCGAACCTGTCCGAGCGGTGGAAGTGAGCCGCGAATCCGCAGTCGGACAGCCTGAACGCTTTCTTCGCTGGCGGAGTAACGGGCATAGACGCTGAGCTGGAGTTGGACGAAACCCTGCTTCAGGAGCAGTTTGCGGAACTGGGCGTAGTCGCGGCGCTGCTGTTTGGTTTCAACCGGCAGATCGAACATCGCGAAGAGCCACATCGCGCGGTACTCGCTGGGGATCTTTTTTGGGTCGGGCCATTTCCTGGGGTGGGACACAGCGCAACTCCGGGAAATCGAGAGATGAACGTTTCGCTTCGAGGCAGCGGGCGAGTTGGTCGGCCGAACGCCCGGCCCAATCGAAGAGGGATCGGCTTTCGGCCCCATCGGTGAAGCGGCCGGTGAGCCAGGAAAGAAGACTCTGTTTGGCGGGGCGGTCGAGCGCCCAATGCGAGGGACGAGAGGCGCACCAGCCCACGGCCCAAAGATCGGCGAGAGGGCGGAACGGTTCCATAAGGTCGTTGGCCAGCGGGTAGGGGTCGTCCTGGTTGTGGTGGTGGAGAGCGAGGCCGGGATGAAGGCCCGCGGCGCAGAGGGCGCGGGCGGCGATGGCGCGGACCACGGCGTAGCCGTAGTCAAGCAGGGCGTTGCGGGCGTCTTCTTCGTCCGATCGGCGGAGGCGTTGTTCGCCGAACAGCACGGCCCAATAGTGGCGCCCGGCCAGGGCCTCCATCGTTGAAGCGTTGGTGACGTTGACACGGCGGGCAATGGCTCCGAGACCCGCGTCCGAATCCTGAGCGGAGAGCAAAGCCTGCGCCTGGGCGCGGATTTTCGCCGCGACGATATCGCGCCAGAGCCTCTTGCGTAGCGGAAGTGGTGCCGTGGCCTGGCGTTGGAAGCTGGTGGTCTGGCGGTGGTGGGCCACGAGGGGGAGCATCATCGCGACGGGGAGGTGTTTCGTGTCACAGGAGATGAGAATGGCGTTGGCGGCGGCGAGTTCGGACAGGACTGCTTGGGTGAAAGTGACCTGGCCGTGGCTGCAAACGATGGCGGCGAGGTGGTCGAAAGGAATATTGATGGGAGGGCGATCCGCGGATTCGATATGCAGTCGCCCTTCCCTTGCACTGAGGCGCGCAGGGGCCTCGGCAAAGTCGAGGATGCGATTATTCATGGCTTGCCAAAAGCTCACCTAGGGGATTCACGACGACTTTCTTTGCCGAAAGCGGCTGCAGGCCACCGATGGTCGGGGCATAGTCCTTCCGTTTTCCCTCCTGTCGAGCATCCCACTGCGGCACTAGCGTGATCTGGCGCTGCTTGATCTTCCTGACAACCCAGACACCGGATCTTTCACTCGTGCGATCCGAAAGCAGCAGCGTGTCATTCTTAGCCAAGCTAAAAAGAAACCGTCTTCCACCCGACTCATCTCGGTCAATCACTGATTTTCCACTGCTAACGCGCGCAAGCGCATCGCGCATCGAAACAACCTCGCCATCCCAAACACGGCGCTGGCCCTTGGTGACCTCAAAGACGGCGACGTGATGGGTTTCGCTGCCCTCGGCGAAGCGCTGGCGGTGGCCCCGCCCGAGCGAGCGGACGGCGCGATTGAGTTCAATGCGAACGGACTTGATCTTGACAGGGGCGCCGTTCGCATTGGGGAGTTCGGGCCAGTTGTTTTCCAATTTCTTGGGGTCCTTGACCTCATCCAGTTTCCTCTGGACGGCACCGCGAACGCCGGGGTCCACGATAAGAGCGATCTGGTCCTTAGTTAACAAGTGGACCGGCTTGCGGGTTCGAACCACATCGCCGCCGGCTGCACTGACGCCGACTTTGGAGTAATAGGTCTCCTTGTGGAGGGGGCCAGTGACGCGGTGGTCGGGGCGGAAGCTGATGTTCACTTTGTCAATAGCCTCGACCACGGCTTCCTTGAAGCCGACCCATGGTGGGGGCATCGAGGCATAGCGGCGTTTGCGTTCAGCCGTGGCGCGTTCGGCAGCTTCGCTGAGCAGGGTCACGTATTTCTGCGAAATGACCGCAATGACGGCGGCGTCGATGGCGTGGTGCCGGTGGTCGTCGCGGGTTTTGCGGGGCCCATCGTTGAGGATGGAGTTCATATCCCAAACACTCCGCAGATCGGCGGTGATCTGGCCGGTCGACTTGATGATTTTGCGTTTTCCATCGACGGTTTCGCCGCCGAACAATAGGGCGAGGTAGCGGGCGGCCAACACCGAGGCGTAACGGGTGTCGTTGAGGTGGCGGGAACTGAATTCCTCGAGGAGCTGTTGCTTGTCGAGGGTCTCGATCTTGAAGCGGCCGAGTTTGTGACCGGCCGCCTTGCCCTTGAAGGTCTTTACGCGATCCAGGATGGCTTGGTAGCGCTCGGGCTGCTGATGGTAGGCCTCGTAAGGGGTGCGGTTCCCCTTGATCGCATTCTCGCTGGTGAGGCAGAGAGTCAGGTTCCCGAACGAGTCATCAAGGCTGACACTGCGCGGGATGATGTGCTCGATCTGGGCGCGGGAGTTGCCGGTGAAGAGCGAGGTGAAGGAACCGAGGGATTCGCCGGTGTACGGGCAGATGCCACCGCATTCGTCGTAGAGAAGACCGAGTTCGATATCGCGGCGGCGAATTTTGTCTTCCGGGATACCAAGTTCCTTTGAGATGCACTGGCGGATGGATTCGCGGAGGGATTCGCGTTCGCGCATGCGGGTGGTATCTTTCATGCGCTGTTCCCGGTTCTTCTTGAGTTCGCGGGCGACTTCGAGGTGGATTTCAGCGGGTTTGCCCCATTTGCGGATGATGGCGTTGACGACTTTGCGGAGTTCCGTGAGCGTGCGGGAGACGGCGGGGTTACGGATTTCGAGGCCGGAGTCTTTGAGGGGCGGCAGCAGGTCGTGAATGGGGACGCGGGGATCGATCTCGTAACCGGCGGCCATGCGGGCTTCCTGGACGCTGAGGCCCTGTTCGAGAAAGGGGATGGCCTTGCGCATGGCAATGAGGGAGAGGGAGGCGTAACCCTGGGGGAGGGAGAACCCCTCGGCGATGGCTTGGGCGCGATCCTGAGGGAGGCCCCATTTGGATTCGAGCATGGCCTGGACGTCTTCGTCGGTCTTCTGGGCGGCGATATCTGAGAGGAAGTCGTTCTTGAGGGAGTCCGACATCTGGAGCCACAGGTCGCCGAGGAGGTCATTGAGGCGGGCGCCGATGGTGTTGCCTTTGAATTTGGTCTCTTTGCCTTCCTCGATGGTGAACTTGGCCCTGAGGGGTATACCCAGGAGCTTTTTTGCGCGAGTGAAGGTGAGGTCCTTCGCGATATCGAGGGCCTCGGTCAGCTGGCGGCGCTGTTCCGGCGTGAGGGAGTAGACGCGGCCGTCGGGATCCTGAATGCGGAGATGGGTGACACTCTGCATCAGCCGGAAGCGCTGGAAATCGAGCGACCAGACGGGGGCGCGCTTCTCGGTGGGGTCCCACTCGCAGTTGCCGACGAGTTCTGCCGTGTCCTTCAAAGGGCGCTGATAGAAGAGGATATAGCGCAGACGGTCTTTCAGTTCATCGGTGAGGGCGGGATGGTGGGGCGCTTGTGCGGTGCAGATGAGTTCGAACTCGTGCTCGAACATGGAGCGGTGCGTGTAGCGATGGCGGATGCGGGTTTCGGCGGGGCTCAGGCGGGCGAAGTGCTCCCCAAGCGTGCGGGCCCCAGCCATTTCGCTTTCAAGCTGGTGGATGCCGCCATAGACTTTGCCTTTTTCGTCGTCGCTGTCCTTGGCCTTTGCTTTGCGGTTGCTGAGGAAGCCGCGGCGCTGGCCGAGGTGGTACAGGGCACGGCCTAGTTCAAGTGGATCGAGGCAATGGTCGAGGGCGCGGGCGCGGAGGACGTAGGGGAGTTGTTGGACGGCAGGGTGATCGTGATACTTCTCGCGCAGGCGGGCGTCCAATTCGTTCAGCATGGACTGGATGGAGACGGCGAGCGGTTGGCCCGGGGCATGGCTGACGGGCGGAAGAAGGCCGGCTTCGGCCAGGGTTTTATACAGAAGGCGGGCACGCTGGCGGCGGCGGCGAATCTGGCGGCGGGCGAGACGGGCCGTGCGCCGCTGCACGCCCCGGGACTCATCGCGCCCGCGTTCGATGTCGCCTTCGACGCCGGCCTCGAAGATGCGGACTCCGAGACCGAGCAGGGCGGTCGGCTCACCGTGTGTGAGGGAGATGGCGGCCCAGCCGATAGAGCGGGCACCGAGATCCAAGCCGAGAGTATAGGCCATGAAATCACCTCCAGGAAATTGTGCTTGACCTTGAGTACTTATACCAAATAGAATCCAAATAGTGTATCGAAGCCGCGATTCTCGCTTGTCTTAGTAAGCCGAGTTTCTCGTGTTCGCAAGGTTTGCCACCCCATGGCACCCTTTATCAGGCCCGCCGATGGCGGGCCTTTCGTACGTCCGAAGTCGGCCGAAGTGGCCGACGATTACACAGAATTGAGAACACCTGCCACTCCGGCACCAACCTCCCGCCGATTCCCCAGTCCGTCCCATCCCCTTCGCACCCCTCCAGCCCAAAAACCGCCGCCCCACCCCCCCGAACCCACAATTCCACCCCAAACCCGGCAATCCCGCCGCAACCGGCCAGTCCAAACCCGAAACCGCCCATATCGCCAACGCGCCAGTTCAGCTGACACCTTCAAAGCCCCCCGGAACCACCAGCACTCGTAGGGCGCGCCTTCAGCCCGCGCGGGGCTTCAGCCCCGCCCTCCCACCCCCAGTAACACCAATAGCAAAAAAATCCACCACCCCCTAACTCCATTACCCCAAATCACTTAACCCGCAAACACCCACCCCCCGCCCCCATTTTTCGCTCTTCTCTATGCTCTCTTTATAACGGGAGTCTTTCACATGTCCACATCCAAACCGGCCGGCAAGGCCACCGGCCCGAAATCCGCCGCCGGCAAGGCCCGCTCGGCCCTCAATGCCCTCAAGCACGGCCGCTATTCCAAGCACCCGTCCATCCTCGCCATCGAGGACGCCGACGCCTTCCGCGACCTCTTCCGCACCTACCTCGCCCACTTCAACCCAGCCTCCCTCCTCGAAACCCGCCTCGTCCAGGAACTCACCCACATCGACTGGTCCCTCACCCGCTTCCGCACCCTCGAAACCGGCTTCCTCAACCAAACCCTCGACCTCCAAAACTCCCCCCTCGCCGGCCTCCCCGCTCCCGCCGACCCCCTCCAACGCCTCTGCTCCGGACTCCACCGCTCCGTCCAGGAATCCTCCTTCGCCCAATACCTCTCCGTCCGCACCTCCCGCCTCCTCATCGACCGCGACCGCACCCTCCGCGCCCTCACCCGCGCACGCCAGGCCCGCCCCAACGAAGAAAACTTATCCGCTTCCGCCCCCTCTTCGCCCCTCGATTCCTCCCATCCCTCTGAAAATAAACAACCGCCAACCCCGCCCAAACCCAAAACCCGCTCGAAACGAACCCCAAACGAACCCCAAACGAACTAGGAACGAACCCCCAAACGAACTAGGAACGAACCCCGAACGATTACACATGAAATCGGCCATTCCCACCCCCGTCCCCCTCGCCGGCTGGCCGCTCTCTATCCCCGCCCCGGTCCCCGCCCGCAACCCCACGCCGCCCACCATCCCCAACCCCCTCGAATGGGCCGCCGCCCGCCTCCGCCTTACCCCCGACCCCGTCCAGTCCGAAATCCTCCTCTCCCCAGCCCCACGCCTCCTCCTCAATTGCGCCCGCCAGTGGGGCAAAACCACCATCTGCGCCGCCAAAGCCCTCCACTTCGCCCTCCACCACCCCGCCTCCATCACCCTCGTCGCCGCTCCCACCCTCCGCCAGTCCACCCTCTTCCTCCGCAAAATCGCCGCCTTCCTCCTCTCCCTCCATCTCCAGCCCCGCCCCGTCCCCAACCTCGACCGCTCCCTCCTCCTCCCCAACCAGTCCCAAATCGTCTCCCTCCCAGGACGCGCCGACTCCGTCCGCGGCTTCACCGCCCACCTCCTCATCCTCGACGAAGCCGCACGCATCCCCAACCCCCTCTTCGAAGCCCTCTCCCCCACCCTCGCCTCCACCAACGGCCCCCTCTGGCTCCTCTCTACACCCAACGGCCTCGATAATATCTTCCACGCCTTCTGGCATGATGACCTCCTCCCCTGGACCCGCTTCCGCATCCCCGCCACCGAGTGCCCCCGCTACGACCCCGCCTTCCTCGACGCCCAGCGCCTCCTCCTCGGCGACCACGCCTTCCGCCAGGAATTCCTCTGCGAATTCACACAGGACCCCAACGCCCTCTTCCCCCTCGAACTCATCGATTCCGCCCTCGACCCCTCCCTCCATTCCATCTTCGGTACCAAACCCCTCCTATGAAACCCCTCCCCCGTCCCCACTTCTACTTCGGCCTCGACCTCGGCCAGCGCCAGGACCACTCCGCCCTCTGCGCCCTCGAACTCCGCACCGCCCTCACCGGCGAATTTGACTATGTCCACTGGCGCCGCCTCACCCATACCTCCCTCCGCCTCCACCTCGCCCTCCGCCTCCCCCTCGGCCACCCCTACCTCTCCCTCGTCGCCCTCCTCCGCGATGCCCTCGGCCGCGTCGGTCCCCACCCCTACAAGACCATCGCCCTCGACGCCGCCGGTCCCGGTGCACCCATCGCCGAACTCCTCCGCCAGGCCCGTCTCGACGCCACCCTCATCCCCATCACCATCACCGCCGCCGGCAAGCCCCGCGGCCGCAACGTCTCCCGCGCCGCCCTCCTCTCCAACCTCCGCATCTGCCTCGAATCCGGCTTCCTCCGCCTCCACCCGGGCGCCGCCGATCTCCGCTCCGAACTCCAGGCTGTCCGCCTCGACGGAAAACAATCTCCCCACGACGACCTCGTCCTCGCCCTCGCCCTCGCTGCCTGGCCCGCCAGAATCGCGCATCCCGCCCCCGGTAAGGTAATCTGAGTAGGAGAGGCGATATGGAAAGCAAAATCCGCGAAAATCAGATCCAGTTGGGCGAAGCCCCCGAAGGCCTCTACCGCAAAATCGACGCCGATATCGATCCCGCCGGTTTCGCCGATAGCTTCGTCCTCACCACCGTGGACAATGCCATCAACTGGGGCCGCAAAAACTCCATCTGGCCCATGACCTTCGGCCTCGCCTGCTGCGCCATCGAAATGATGGCCATGAGCGCCTCCCGCTTCGATATCGCCCGCTTCGGCGCCGAAGTCTTCCGCGGCAGCCCCCGCCAGTCCGACCTCATGATCATCGCCGGACGCGTCTCGAACAAAATGGCCCCCATCGTCCGCCACCTCTACCAGCAGATGCCCGAACCCCGCTGGGTCATCTCCATGGGCGCCTGCGCCACCTCCACCGGCGTCTTCTCCAACTACGCCCTCATCCCCGTCAATCAAATCATCCCCGTCGACGTGTACGTCCCCGGCTGCCCCCCACGCCCCGAACAACTCATCTACGCCATCACACTACTACAAAAGAAGATCCAAGGCGAGCGCGGCGTCCTCCTAGACATCCTCAATATCTCCTGACCCTTGCCGATAAGCCTCCTGGAGGCTCGACATGGAAGTCGGAAAAATCGAACACCTGGCGCCCCCCGCCGCCCACCAATTCCCCCACGCGCTCTCCCCCGAGCAGCGCGCCGAACAACAACAGCTCATCAAAGCCGTCGAAGCCGTCAACGAAGCCCAACTCTTCGGCGAATCCACCGAACTCACCTTCACCTTCGACCGCCACACCAACAAACTCATCCTCCAACTCATCGATCGCGAAACCCGCGAAATCGTACGCCAAATCCCCCCCGAATTCCTCCTCCGCCTCGCCGAGGATCTGCGATGACTGGCAACCCGTACCTTCAGCGCGTCGATGAACTCGTCCACTCCGCAGAGCCTGTCCAACTCGTTTGTCTGCTCACCCAGGCGCTCTGTGAACGGATCGCCGCAGCGCGTGTTGCGCTGCGCGCGGGAGACATCCGCTCGCGCGCAACAGAGATCAGCCGCGCGATCGCAATCGTGGGGGAATTGGCACAATCACTCGATCCAAGCGCTGACTTTTCGTTCTCCTTGCGTCTGCAGCAGGTTTATTCATTCATGACCGAACGCCTGCTTGCGTCGAACAGCGAGCAATCGGAGGCCCCGTTGATTGAAGCGCACCGGGTTGCGGCGATTCTTGCTGACGCCTGGAGCGGGATTGAGTCGACAACCGTACACTCTCACTTCAACGTAAAGGGACCGCGGGATCAGACTCGGCTGAGTTTTTGTGGCTGACCGCGTTGAGTAAGCCGTTATTGATGAGTGCGGCAAGGCCGAGTCCGCCATTGGCACTGAGAACAGAAGCGAATTGCTGCTCGGCGAACTCGGTGATCGAGTCTGTGGATGCGTCGCCGCCAGTGCTTTCGCGGGTGGAGCGCAGCATTTGCGCGATCAAGAGCGCTTCAAATTGCTGGGCGGCTTCGCGCACGTTCGGGTTGTCCGGAGCGGGTGGAGCTAACAAGACGGATGTTTCGATCTGCACTAGATCACCTCCAGGTCGGCTTCCAGCGCTCCGGCAGCTTTGAGGCTTTGCAGGACCACGATGACGTCACGCGCGGTGGAGCCGATGGCCGTGAGCGCTTTGACAAGGTCTTCGACGGTGGCGCCTTCCTTGAGCAGGATATGGCGGGCCTGTTCCTCGCGGGCGCTGAGGTTGACATCGGGAACCACCGCAGTTTCGCCTGAGGCGAGCGGGTTTGGCTGGGAGACTTGAAAGGCTGTCTGGACTTCAACCGAGAGGTTCCCGTGGAGGATTGCGACGGGCCGTATGCGGACCTCTTTCCCGAGCGCGATGGTGCCGGTTCTTTCATTGATCACGATGCGGGCCCGCCGGTCGGCCTGGAGTGTGACTGACTCGACCGCGGCGAGGAAATCGACGGTTCGGCCGGCGAAAGCGGAAGGGACAGACAGGTGGAGCGAGCCGGCGCTTTCGGAGCGGGCGACTTCGGCGCCAAACCTCTGGTTGATGGCCTCGGCCATGCGGGAAGCGGTGGTGAAGTCGGCGGTGTGCAATTGAAGGCGCAATTCGTTTTCCGGCATAACGGACGGCGCCGCGAGTTCCACGATCGCGCCGTTGGGGATGCGGCCGGCGGTGGGGTGGTTAACGGTGATTGTATTGGCGGCGCCACGGCCGGCGGCGAAGCCGCCGGTGACAACCGATCCCTGCGCGACGGCGAAGACACGGCCGTCGGCGGCGCGCAACGGAGTGAGCACCAACAATCCGCCTTGCAGGTTGGTGGCGTCGCCGATGGCGGCTACCTGCACGTCGATTCTCGCGCCGGACTGGGCGAAGGCGGGGAGGTTCGCGGTGACCATGACGGCGGCGGTATTGCGGACCAGGATGGCCATGGGGTTCACTTGCACGCCCATGCGTTCAAGCAGATTCGTCAGGGTTTGCGCGCTGAAAAAGGTTTGGCGTTTATCGCCGGTCCCATTGAGGCCGACGACGAGCCCGTAGCCGAGCAACTGGTTTTCGCGGACGCCCTCGATAGCGGCGAGTTCTTTCACGCGGACGTCTGGGGAAGCCGCCATGCCGGGAACCGCGAGGAAAAGGAACAGGAGAATGATCAGCATTGGTATTTCTCAAAACGGGAGTATGCCCATGAGGAGCCGGTAGAGGAAGTTGGGCCGCCGGACGCCATCGCCGACGATGCCCTTGCCGTCGATGCGAACTTCGAGATCGGAAATCCGGTCGGAGGAGATTCTGTTGAAGGAGTTGAGGTCATTCCAGCGGATGATCCCGCGGACGGTGACCTTTTGCTTTTCGCTGTTAACGACGATGTCCTTGGCACCCTCGACAACAAGGTTGCCATTGGGAAGGACATGCACGACGCGCGCGGCAAGCGAGGTTCGGAGATCGCTCTCGCGGGTAGTTTCGCCCTGGCCGTCCAGTTTTTGGCCGCCACCCATGCCGGCGAGCGCAGAGAGCGGGCCGGCCGGGCGAGTGGGCCCGCCAAGGGCGGACACGGAAGCGGATGCCTCACTCTTGCGGCTGAACCGCGTGGCACCGCGCGAGATGGCGGAAGCGCGGTCGGCGACGACGATGGTGACGATGTCGCCAGGTTGCGCCGCGCGGAGGTCGCGGGCGAGTTCGGCATAGCGGCCGGAAGGGACATACAACGATCCGGGGGCGGTTGCCGCAACAGGAGGAGGATCTTCGAGCGAACGCAGATAGGCGTCCAAGGAACTTTCCGGCCGGGGTGCATTGCGGGCTTTTTCGGCTGCAGAGCAAACCGGAGTGGTGATGGTGAGGAGGATTGCACTAAGGATTGTGGCGCCGGATGTCATCTGGGGTCTCCTGAGCGATGAAGGCCTGCCGCGGCCCTTCGATTTGGGCTTTGAAGCGGCTCTTGTTCAAAGGGTTTTCAAGAATGATCATTTCGCCGCGCCTGCCTGAGGTCACGGCCCGGGCCTGGATCAGGACGCGGTCGAGTCCGGCGATCCGGACCGCGACAGGGTCGCCGGAATTCACTTCCCGGACCGGGGCAAGTTGCGCGGCGCGGACCGGTTGGCCCTTTTTGGCGGCGGCGCGGAGCCGCTGTCCGGTTGCGGCATGAGCGTGCAGGAGCAAGCCTGGCGGAGCGCGAGGGCAGGGAATCGCTTCGAAGGCGATGTCCTCGGAGGCGAGGACGGATCCCGGGGGCAGGTCCTTTTGAAAGACGAGGATGTGCTGGTTCGCGTCAACGCGGACCGATGCCCATACGGGGACGCTCTGCCCCTCGCCGTGGCTCAGTCTGCCCCGCAGGATGACGGGTTTTGCGCCGCGGCAGTCGTCGAACGTTTGAGGCGGTGGCCAGACGAATTCGAGCTCGCCTTGAGGCACGGGCATGCGCGAATAATCCAGCAGAGTGACTGCTGCGTCAGCCGCGCCGCCCGCCTTCACCCACGCGTGGACGGCTGCGGATTGCAGAATCTGCTGGGAAAGCGGCTGGGTGCGGCGCTCGATACAGAGAACAGCGTGGTGGTCCAGTTCGAGTCCGATTGAGCGGGCGATGCGGCGGAGTTCGGCGGGCTGGAGGAAACGGCGGACGCCGGGGCGAGGCGCAGAAAAGAGCGGCGGATTTTCAGAGAGCGCGGCAAGCCCTGGGACGGCGGCGGCGAGGTCGGAGGCGCGGACGGTGGGGCCGGCGACGGTGAGGCATTCGGCCGGGACCGAGGCTGGCAGCAGCGGCAGGACGAGGAGTGCGGGCCAGATTTTCACGAACCTGTCTCCCACTACCGCGACATGTTGTTGACCTGGCCGTACATTTCATCGGCGGCGCGGACGACCTTGGAGTTAGCCTCATAAGCGCGCTGGCTGACGATGAGATTGATGAATTCCTCGACCACACTGACGTTGGACTGCTCGACGAAGCCTTGCAGGAGCGAGCCGAGTCCTTCCTGGCCTCCCGGGTTGCCGACCGTGGGTTCGCCGGAGGCATCGGTGGTGAGGTAGAGGTTGCGGCCGAGACTGTTGAGGCCGGCGGGGTTTGCGAAATTGGCGAGTTGAATCTGTCCGGCGAGCTGCGCGTTGGGCTGGCCGGGCAGGGTAAAGCTGACGGTGCCATCGGCAGCGACGGCGACGTTCTGAGCCTCGGGCGGAAGAGTGATCTGCGGTTCGAGGGGGTCACCTTCCATCGTGACGAGATTGCCGTCGCGGTCGAGATGAAACTGGCCGGCACGGGTGAAGGCGATCTCACCGGTGGGGCGGCGGACCTGGAAGAAGCCGCGGCCTTCGATGACGAGGTCGAGGGGATTGTTCGTGGTAGAAAAGCTGCCCTGGGCGAAGGAGATGGCGTTGGAGACGGTGCGGGTACCGAGCCCGAGCTGAAGGCCGCTGGGGATGATCGTTTGCGCCCCCGCGGCGGAGCCGGGCTGCGTCACGGTCTGGTAGAGCAGGTCCTGAAACTGCGCGCGGCGCATTTTGAAGCCGACGGTATTCGCGTTTGCGAGATTATGAGCAATGTTGTCGACATTGGTCTGCTGGGCATTCATGCCGCTCGCGGCGCTAAATAAGGCTCTAATCATGGCGTATGTGACTCCATCTATCTGCTTCTAGGATTGAACGCGGGCGATTTCCTCGACGGCCCGGCGGTTCATTTCTCCGCCAATTTGCATGGCTTTCTGGAGGGTTTCGAACTGGCGGAGGACATGCACCAGCCGGATGGCAGCCTCGGCGGGGCCGAGGTTCGCGGATTCAAGCGCCCCCTGGCGGAGTTCGGCCTGGGCGGGCGCGAGTTGCTTGAGGGTGTCCACATCAAGGGGGAAGTAGGCGCCCTGGCGGCGCACGAGCGTCCGCGAATCGGGCGGGCCGACAATCTTGAGGCGGCCGAGCGGCAGATCGCGCTGGAGCACCGTGCCATCGGCGCCGATCTGCAGGGGAAGCAGCGGATCGGCCTGAATCCGGCGTGGTTCGAGGGTGTGGATTTCATAGCCCTCGCGGGTGGTCAAGCGGCCGTCTGGTCCGACCTGAAGGGGGCCGCCGCGCGTGAGGAGGGGTCCCGCGGGGCCGTCGGCGATCAGGAAGCCGGGACCGGAGATGGCGAGATCGAAGGGGTCTCCGGTCATGGTGAGTGAACCCTGGCTCAGGTCGACCCACTGGTTTTCGACGACGGGTGAAAGAGGCTGGGCAGGAGCGAGGCCGAGCGCGGCAGCCTGCCGCGCCGCTTCGGTGAGGAAAGTGTTGTAGGACTCCCGGCCGGCCTTGTAGCCGGCGGTGGAGGAGTTGGCCATGTTATTCGCCAGCAGATCCAGCGCCTCGATGCGGGACCGAAGCCCGGAGGCGGCGGTAATGGTCAGGGGGTCCATTTCGAATTGTCTCCATAAAGGGGCTAGCACGCCGAAGGCCAATTCACTATTTCAAGACATTCCATAAAATCTCATGGCATTGGTTTCAAGATGGAGCACCAAAGCAGGAATAGCCGTTCTCCTTTTGAGACAACCAGACGCTGCATCCGGCTGCGATCTCTTGTTTTCAGCGGTTTTCCGATTTGGCCCCATTCATGCAGCATGCTTGCCCGTGACGATGTGCGGCCTTGAGCTTCAGTCGATGGAAATGACGGATGCCGGCGTGGCGGCATGGCGGGGGGATCCGTGCTGCACAGGGTCATTCACCGCGGAGATCGGGCAATGGTTGAATGCGGGTGGGACGGACGGACTGGAGGACGCAGCGGATGCGGATGCGGAGCAGCCCGAGCGGGACGAACGGTCCGAGTCTGGTGAGAGCGGACAGGAATATGCGGCGCGTCCGGGATGGCAGGTAAGAGAAAACGAGGTGGCCGCTGCCGCGCAGCCGGAGTTGGCAGGGTGGTTTGAACCGGCGGGCCGGACTCTGGAGCTGACGCCGGGCAGCGACGCGGATGAACCGGCGGCCCGCGGGGAGTTATGGCGCGCGCCAAGCCGGAGGAGTGCAGTGGGGGACTCCCCGGATGACGGGAGCCAGTCTGCGAATACCGGCAATGCGGGCCGGGAAAGGGTGCGCGCGGTTGAGGCGGGCCGTATCGCGGTTCCGGCTATCGAAGCGGCTCAGGCGGTTGAAGCCGCGGATTCCTGGGTGGCGAGGCCGCGAATGCCTGGCGTGCCGCCCCCGGTTAGTCCGGATGTTGATCCGGGAGGAGCGCGAATTGGGCGTGCGGCGCCGCGGGGGGATCAAGCGGTGGCGGCCGGGGCTGACGAGCGGGCCGGTCCAAGAGTGGCGGGTTTGCCGCTCGATGGTCATCGGCGGGTATTGAGAGCGGCTGCGGCGGGGAATGCAGCGCAGGGTCCGGTGGCCGGCGGGGTGAGTTCAGGTTTGCGGGAGGGCGAATTGCCGGTGGCGGCATTCGCGCTGCGGCGGCCGTTCGCGCCTGGGGATCGGGCGGAGCGGGCCGCCGGAACGAGCACCGGCGAGGCCGTCGAACGCTTGGGGGCGGCAGACCGGCTCGTGGGAGTGCACGCGAAATTGCCCGACGCGGGCCGGCAAGCACCAAAAGGGACACTCGCAGAGATCCGGTTATCGGATGGGGATGCGAGGGGCGCGGGTCCGGAGGTTGGCCGCATGCAGGTTGGGGTTGGAGGCCCGGAGGGTGAGCCAGAGTCCATTTTGGAGATTTTGCAGGAGAGATTGGGCAGGGTTGGGGGAGACGCGGAAAGGCCCGAACTGACGGAAGCGGGAGCGAAGGCCGAGTCCAGCAAGGTTGATCATGCGGGTGGAGAACCCTCGTTTAGATCGATTGACCACGCCGGCAGCCAGACTAGAGGGCTTGGGGCGATGCGCCAGCCAGCGGCGTCTGAGCCGCTTGTCCGGCCGAATGCGTTCTCGGCCCAATCCGAAGAACTGGTGGAGGGGCGTGGCGCGATTCGAGAGCTCCGGCTGATGGTGGAGGCGGGTCCAGGGAAGCATGTCAGTCTGCGGTTTGTGGAGCAGGGGGGGAGTGTCCACGTGGCGGCGCGTACGCCGGACGCCCGTTTGGCGGAAGTACTCCGCGCGGATCTGGGCGAGATGAAAGCGCAGGGCTACGAGGACCTGACGGCGGGACCGAGGCTGGCTCTCAAGGCCGCGGAGGTTCCCCGAGAGGAGGCGGCCCGGGATGCACGGCAAGGCGGTGAGAGCGGGCAAGGGCAGGGAGCGGAAGAGGATTCGGGGGGCGGGGAGGAACGCGGGGGGCTGGAGCGCTGGCTCGCGGCGCTTGACCGGCAGGGGTTGACGGGCTGGCGTGAAGGAGAAGGAGCAAAGAAATGAACACACTTGGGATACGAGCGGATGTGACGGGCGCGGCTGCGCCGGCGAACGCACAGGAGGTGACGCAGTCCGCGAACCGCCTGGCAAATCAGGACATCTTCATGCAATTGCTGGTGGCGCAATTACGCCACCAGAATCCGATGAATCCGGCCGACGGGATCGAGTTCATGACGCAACTGACGCAGTTCAGCCAGTTGGAGCAGATGATGAGCGTGCGCAAGGAACTGGAGTCGATCCGGGGAGTGCTGGAGGCGGCGGGACTGGGTCAACCGGTACATCCATAAGGAGCCGCGGCGAGCAAATAAAAGGAGCATCCATGTTTACATCATTTTCGACGGCACTTTCCGCACTTGGGGCCCACACGACCGCAGTGGATGTTGTGGGGAACAATCTGGCGAACCTGAACACGCCGGGCTACAAGGCAAGCGTGGTGGCATTCAGTGATTTGGTGACACAGTCGCTGGGGGCTGGGCTGGGGACGACGCAAGTTGGGTTCGGCGTGGCCCGGCCAGTGACGATCCGGCAGTTCTCCCAGGGCGCGATTCAGGCTTCGAGCGGGCCGCTGGACGTGGCGATCCAAGGCGATGGATTCCTGGTGGTGAGGGAGCCGGTGAGCGGCAGCCAGTTGTACACAAGGGGCGGCAACCTGCAAGTCAACAAGCAAGGACAGCTGGTAACGGCGACGGGCTTCCGGGTCCAGGGCTGGAATGAGGTGAATGGGGTATTGGATGTGACGCAGCCGCCGACGGACGTGCTGGTGCCGGTGGGGTCCCTGCGGGCGCCGGTGGCGACGACGCGGATCGCGGCCGAGCTGAATCTGGACGCATCGGCGACGGCGGGGCCGCCTCCGGGAACGTTTTCGACTTCGATTGAGGTGTACGATTCGCTGGGTCAGTCGCATGTCATTTCAGTGCGGTTCGAAAAGACCGCGACGCCCGGCGAGTGGGAGTACACGATGAGTATTCCAGATGCGGATGTGGCGGCTCCGCCCGCGCCGACGGTGACCGGGACGATCGGCTTCGATTCCGACGGGCGGATGACGGCCCCGCTGGCGACAGACCCAGCCCCGGAATTGAGTGTGCCCGGCCTGGCGAACGGAGCGACGGATTTGAGTATCCGTTGGGATCTGTACAACGGGGTTTCGCCGCTGCTGACCCAGTACTCGCAAACTTCCGCGGTGGCCAGCAACGAACAGGACGGGTTTCCGGCGGCCCAACTGATCCGGGTCGGGATCGGCGATGGGGGGCGGATTCTGGCGCAATACTCGAACGGGCAGCAGGTGGCGGTGGGTCAGCTTGCGATGGCGGCGGTGAGAAATCCCGAGTCGATGATCGCGGTTGGGAATAACAATTTTCAACTAAGCGCGCGTTCGGCGCTGCCTGCGATCGGTCTTCCAGGGACCGGGGGCCGGGGTCAGATTCTCGGCGGCTCGGTGGAATTTTCCACCGTGGACATCGCGCGCGAATTTACGAATCTGATTGTGCTGCAGCGGGGTTACCAGGCAAACGCGAGAGTGGTTTCCACGGTGGATGAGATCAGCCAGGAAACGATCAATCTGAAGCGCTAGCCGGGAGGATGTCCCCTGATGCCAACGCTGGAAGAGATTGCGCCACTGGCGGATGTGCCTCTCGAAATTGAGGTGGAACTGGACCGCCGCATTATGACGATCGGGGAGATTCTCGAGCTGGATGCGGGGAGCGTCATCCGGATGAGCCGGTCGGCTGGAGAGAATATCGACATCCTGATTGGGGGCGCGGTGGTGGGATTCGGCGAAATCGTAATCATTGAGGACGCAATGGGAGTCCGGATAACGGATTTCAACCTGGAGGACTAACGCCGGTGGAGATCTACGAACAGGCATTTGCGGCGATGTGCGTGCTGCTGCTATTGGGAGCTGCTGTGCTGGTTCTGCGGCGGCAGCAGGCCGGGCGGCTGTGGCCAGGGTTTGGAAGGCCAAAGGAGCCGGGCTTGCTGACGGTCGAAGACCGGGTGGCGCTGGGCGCGCAGCACCACTTATATGTGATCCAGTTTGAGCGGCGGCGCGTACTGGTGGTAACGCATCCTGGGGGAGCGAACTTCGGCCCTCCGGCTGAGGGGTTTGGTGCGGTTCTGGAACGGGCGGGGGACGGGCGATGAGCGGAAGTACGGAAGTGCTTGGGGTTCCACTGCAGATTGTCGTTCTGCTCACCGCGCTGACCGCATTGCCGGCGGTTTTAATCTCGCTGACGCCGTTGTTGCGGTTGACGGTTGTGCTTCACTTTCTGCGGCAGGCGCTGGGGGCTCAGACAACGCCTTCGAACCAAGTGTTGATGGGATTGGCGCTGTTCCTGACCGTGATCGTGATTCAGCCGGTTGTGAAGGAGAGCTATGAAGCGGGGTGGGCGCCGTACGAGGCGGGAGAGCTGGGGGGGCAGGCGGCGTGGGAGGAGGGGACGCGGCCGCTGAAGAGGTTCCTTTTGAAATTCACGCGGGAAACGGATCTGGCGCTGATGGTGCAGGTGACGAAGGCGCCGGCGCCGCGCTCGCCGGCGGACTTAGATTTGCAGGTGATTGCTCCCGCCTATATTTTGTCCGAATTACGTACAGGGTTTCAGATTGGAGCGGTGCTATTTTTGCCGTTTCTGATTATCGACCTGGTGGTGGCGTCGGTCACGCTTTCGATCGGGATGGTGCAATTGCCCCCCATTATGATTTCGGCTCCGTTCAAGATATTGCTTTTTGTGCTGGTGGACGGGTGGAATCTCGTGGTGGGATCGCTGTTAAAGACACTGATGTGATATGGAACACCAAGCGGTTGTGGATTTAATCCGGGGCGCGCTGATGGGGGCGTTTTGGCTGGCGCTGCCGCTGCTGGCGCTGGGCTTTTGCGTCGGGATCGTGGTGAGCCTGATCCAGGTGCTGACCTCGGTACAGGATCCGGCCTTTGGCAGCGTGCCCCGTCTGGCGGCGTTTCTGCTTGGGATTTTCGTGCTGCTGCCCTGGATGCTGATGCGGCTGGCGAACTACACCATGCAGTTGTTTGGAGACTTGCAGCGCTATGCCCGTTAGCCTCCCTGGCTCCCCCATGCCTGAGATCTGGCCGATGCTGGCGGGTTTCTTGTGCGTGGCTGCGAGAGTGGGCAGCGTGATGGTGCTGGTTCCTATTCCGGGTTTCCGGACTGCGCCGGCGGTGGTGAGAGCCGCGCTGACGGCGGCATTCGCGGTGGCGGCATATCCGCTGCTGGGGAATGATTTCGCGCCGCCCGCTAGTTTGGGGGGATTGCTTGCCCTGCTTGGGCTGGAAATGGCGGTGGGTCTGGGCGCCGGGGCGGCGGTGGCGTTGCTGAACGAGGTATTCAGTTTCGCCATGCAGTCGCTTGCCATGCAGGCGGGCTATGCGTATGCTTCGGCGATCGATCCGAATACGCAGGCGGATTCGGGCGTGTTGATGGTGATCGCGCAATTGGCGGCGAATCTGATGTTTTTTTCCACGGGGATGTACTTGCTGGTCTTCAGGGCGTTCGCATTGAGTCTGGAGCAAATCCCTCCGGGCGGGCTGACGCTATCCGGCGCCGACGGCCTCAAGCTGATCAGCTTGGGAGCAGCGGTGCTGGAGTTCGGGGTGCGGCTGGCGATTCCGGTGATGGGGGTTTTGCTGCTGACCGACCTGACGCTCGCCTTATTAGGACGAATTCAACCGAATCTTCAATTACTGACTTTAATTTTTCCAGTGAAGATGCTGGGCGCGCTGCTGATGCTTGCAGCTTTGGCGCCGGCGCTGCCGCGCTTGTACCGCTCGGCTGCGGCGCCCGCGCTGGAGGCGGTGCGGGAGCTGCTGAGGTAGCCGATGGCGGACAAGCACCAGCGGACGGAAAAGGCGACCCCGCAGCGCATCCGCAAGGCGCGGGAGGACGGTCGTTTCGCGGTCAGCAAGGAATTTGTGGCGGGACTGCAGTTTCTGGTCTTCGTGGCCATCGCCGTGGGAGCGGCGCGGTTGTGGTGGCCGGTGGTGAAGGAGACGTTTCGGGCCCTTTTGATGGAGGCGTGCCGGATGGAAGTGACCGCCGCCTCGGCCACGGACCTGTTCCGGAGCTACCTCGCTCCGAAGGCGATGGGGTTTGCGGCGGCGGGCGGCGCGGTGTTCGCCGTTGGCATGTTGACGCAGTTGTCGGTGACAGGGTTCGGGCTGGCGGGCAAGAAGCTGACTCCCGACTGGAACCGCCTCAATTTCGTCCGTAAGATGAAGGATCTCCCGAAACAGAATTTCCGGTCGATGACGGAGGCCGCGACTTTGCTGCCACTCTTGCTGGGAGCACTGTATCTGGTGGTGGCGGCGGACGTGGCCGAATTCCGGGGTCTTCCATTCATGCGACTGGAGATGGCGGTGGGGCGGGTGGGCGAAAGCGTGGCGGGATTGCTGTGGCGGGCGGCGGCGGTGCTGGTGGTGTGGGGAGCGATCGATCTGGCGCGTCAGAGGCGCCGGTATATGAACGAGCTGAAGATGTCCAAGCAGGAGGTGCGCGAGGAGTGGAAGCAGTCCGAGGGCAGTCCGGAGATCAAAATGCGCATTCGCCAACTGCGGCGGGACCTGTTGAGGCGGCGGATGATGTCGGAGGTGCCGACGGCGACGGCGGTGGTGGTGAACCCGACGCATTACGCCGTGGCCTTGAGATACGGGCTGCGGGAGGCGGGCGCGCCGAAGGTGATCGCGAAGGGCAAGAACTATCTCGCGCTGCGCATCAAGCAGAAGGCGCTCGATCACCAGGTGCCCGTGATCGAGAACCGGCTGCTGGCGCAGGCGCTTTACAAACAATGCCAGGTTGGGCATGAGATACCGCCGGCGCTGTACCGGGCTGTCGCAGAAGTTCTGGCGTATGTTTTCCGGCTGACCGGACGGTTACGCGGATGAAAGAGGGAGCGGCGCAATGAGTCCAGCCAGCATGCCGACGCCCGTAGCTGGGACCGGGTTCGTTCCAGGAGGCGCGGCGGCGCGTCTGCCTGGCGGCAAGACCGCGGCAGGCGTCCGGGGCGCGGGTCCGGGAAGATTCCATATGGGCCGGCTGGCGCGCGGAGATCTGGCAGTTCCGCTGGCGGTGCTGGGCATTCTGCTGGCGATGGTGGTTCCGCTGCCGACCATCGCGCTGGACATCCTGATCAGTGCGAACATCACGATCTCGACGATCATTTTGCTGGTTTCGATGCAGATCCGGCGGCCGGCGGAGTTCAGCGTTTTTCCGTCGGCACTGCTGCTGACAACACTGTTTCGTCTGTCGTTGAACGTGAGTTCGTCGCGGCTGATCCTGTTGCACGGGGCGACCGGAACCGGGGCGGCGGGGGAGGTGATTGAGAGTTTCGGCAATTTCGTGGTGGGGGGAAACTACGTCATCGGGATCGTGATATTCCTGGTGCTGATTGCGATTCAATATGTCGTGATCAACCACGGGGCGGTGCGCATATCCGAGGTCACCGCGCGCTTTACGCTCGATGCGCTGCCCGGCAAGCAGATGTCAATCGACGCCGATTTGAACGCGGGTTTGATCAACGAGTCCGAGGCAAAGGCGAGGCGGAAGGCGCTCGCGGCCGAGGCCGAGTTTTATGGGGCGATGGACGGAGCGACGCGATTTACCCAGCGGGACGCGGTGGCGAGCATCCTGATTACGGCCATCAACATTTTCGCGGGTTTTCTGATCGGCGTGTTTCAGAACGGGATGGAACTGGTTCAAGCGCTGGAAACGTTCACGGTGCTGACAATCGGCGACGGACTGGTGACCGTAATTCCCGCGCTGATGATTTCGATCTCGGGAGGCCTGATTGTAACCCATGCGAGTTCCGACCAGGAAATGGGCGTGGATTTCCGGCGGCAGGTGTTCGGATCATACAAGCCTTTGCTGATGGCTGCGTGCGCATTGATTGTGATGGCGCTGTTCCCCGGATTGCCGAAGGGGCCCTTTCTGCTGCTGGGTGGAGGCGTGGGTTACGCGGCATGGAGGATGAGGACCCGCGCGAAGGCGGCGGTGGCTGACGCTCAGGAACCAAAGCCGGTGGCGCCTCGGGACGACCTCGAAGCGCTGCTGCGGGTGGAGCCGATCGCCGTGGAAGTCGGGTTGGGACTGGTGAGGATGGTGGAGGGCGGCGCGGACTCCCCACTGTTGCGCAGGATTTCTGGAATCCGGCGGCAGTTGGCGGCGGAACTCGGATATCTGCTGCCCCCGGTGCGGGTAACCGACAATCTGGCGTTGGCGGCGAGGGAATATAGTGTCTTGATCAAAGGCGCGGAGGTAGCCCGGTACGAGCTGCCGAACGGATGCGATCTGGCGATTCCGCCGCAGGGCGGCGTGACGCCGCCCGAAGGGACGCTGACCGAGGAGCCGGCGTTCGGGATCACTGCGTACTGGGTTTCCAGTGATCAGGCCGAGCGGCTGCGGGCCGCGGGCTACACGGTGGTGGACGCGGTCAGCGTGCTGGGCACGCATTTGGGCGAGCTGATTCGCCGTCATGGTTACGAATTGTTGTCGAGACAGGACACAAAACGGCTCCTCGACCGCGTGTCGGAGGAGCAGCCCCGCCTGGTCGAAGACTTGGTCCCCAAATTGCTACCACTCTCTACAGTGCAGCGTGTATTGCAGAATTTGCTTCGTGAGCGTGTTCCAATCCGGGACATGGCGAGCATTTTGGAATCGCTCGGGGAATCCGCGCTTGTGACGCGCAATCCGGTTCTGCTGACTGAGTTTGCGCGGCAGGCTTTGCGGCGCTGCCTGGTGCGGCCGTTGACCCGGAAGGATGGAGAGCTTCCGGCGTATTTTCTGGACGGCCAGTTGGAGCGGTCTGTGGAGCAGGCGGTGGAACACAGCGAACACTCCTCGCATTTGAATCTGCCGCCGCAGAAGATCCGGGAATTGGTTGACGCATGTGGTCCGGCGGTCACGCACGGGCCTTGCGCACTGCTGACGAGTTCCGGGGCGCGCTATTTCATCCGCCAGATTCTGGAGATGCATGCACCGCAGATGACCGTTCTGTCTCATGGCGAGATTCCAGCCGGAGTGCGGGTGTCCTCGCTCGGGGTATTGCGTGGAGGCGCATCATGACGCGTACAAAGAGCTACTTCGCGAACACAGTGGAGGAGGCCCTCGGGCTGGCGAGACAGGAGTTTGGCGATGAGGCCTTGCTGCTGGACTCACGCAAGAGCAGGCCGGGTGAGGAATATCTGGGCGCGTACGAGGTGGTCGCGGGCGTGCAGGAGGCGCCTGCCACGACAGGGGCCGTTGCCGGGGACGAAGCCTGCGAGGATGCAGCCCCTCGCCGGGTTTCCGGCGAGATTGCCGCCTTGCGGCGTGAATTGGAGCGAATGTCAGGGATGCTCATGCATCTGGCGTCGAACATGACCGCGCTGCGGCGGGCTGAACTGGAGCCTTTGATGGCGGAGTTGGCCCGTGCCGGGACAGGTCCGGAGTTGATCCACCAGATTATGAGGAGGATTCCGGAACGGCCGCAAACGGATGGGTTGGCGGCTCTAGCGGCGCTGCGCGCAAGCGTAATTGAAGAGATCGCGAGGCGGCTTGTATGCGAGGCGCGCCTCGACCGTGACGCCGGTGAGAAGCAGACTGTGGCGCTGGTGGGACCGCCCGGTTCGGGGAAGACGGCAACGCTGGTGAAACTGGCGGTGAAATACGGTCTGGAGAAACGGCGGGCGGCCGCATTCATCACGACGGACACCTACCGGATCGCGGCGGCTGCCCAACTGCAGGCGTATGCGGCGATTCTCGGGGTTCCTTGCGCGGTGGTTGAGCATGGGGGCGCGCTGGCGCACGCCCTGGAGGAGTTCAAAAGCAAAGATCTTGTGCTGATCGACACCCCGGGGTTCTCGGCCGGCGAGTGGGATCTGGCTGCCGACTGGAGCCGATGCCTGCTATCGAGGCGGGAGATCGAAATCCACCTGGTGTTGAGCGCCACGGCCCGTTGGGAAGACCTGGAGCGCCTGTTGAGTGCGTGGAGGATTTTCGATCCTGGTTTCCTGATTTTTACCCGCATGGACGAGACGGCGGCGGCGGGAGGCGCGTTGACCGCCGCGATCATGAGCGGGCTGCCAGTATCGTTTCTCGGTAAGGGTCAGTCAGTCCCGGAGGACATCGCGCCGGCGTCGGCCGATGAGATGCTGGCCTTCCTGGCAGCGCCGGTGGTGGCCAGGAGCGCGACGGCATGAAGCGAGGTATGAGTCCGATGAGGAAGGAGAACTGAGGCATGCCGGGGTCAGGAAGCGCGGGCGCAAGCCAGGCCCGCAAGCGGAGCGAACCGGAGGGGACCGCCGAGTCCCGCATGGGGAGTCCCTATGAGGCTGCCGTGGCGGTTTCCGCTGAGGAGCGGGAGCAACTGATCCTCGACCACTTGCCGCAGGTGCGGTTGATCGCCCGGCGGATTCATGAGAGGCTGCCGGAGAGTGTGCGGCTGGAGGACTTGGTTTCGACTGGAATTGTGGGTCTGATTTCGGCGATTGACCGGTTCGATCCGGGGCAGAACGTCAAATTGAAGACATATGCGGAGTACAAGATCCGCGGCGCGATTCTGGACAGCTTGCGGGGCCTCGACTGGGCCCCGCGGCAGCAGCGGCGCCGATGCAAGCAGATCGAAGGAGTGATTTGCGACCTGGAGCAGCGGCTGCAGAGGACGCCGCTAGAGGAAGAAATCGCGGCGGAACTCGGGATACCGCTGGAGGAATACCACGACTGGCTCGCGGAGGCCCGAGGCCTGAACCTGGGAAGCCTTGAGCAACATCCTCCCGACGAGGAGGGACGCGATTTGCTGCGGTTCGTTGCCGACAAACAGGAGGACTGGCCGCTGCAGATACTCGAGCGGGCGGAACTGCGAAGGCTGCTGGCTCAGGCGATTTCGCGCATGCCATACATAGAGCGGACTGTGCTGGGCCTGTACTTTCAACGGGAACTAACGTTGCGTGAGATTGCTAGTGTCGTAAACCTGCACGAATCGAGAGTTTCTCAGTTGAAGAGTCAGGCCATCATGAGGCTGCGTGCGTTCCTGAAGAAGAAATGGCCGGGAGGTCGCGGTGGCTGAGAAGCACACAGCGATGGCGTCTTCAGCCGCCTGGCTGGCCGGTAAACTGGGGGACGCCGCCGGGCCGACATTCGCTTCCTTGACGGGGTTGCGCATCCGGTCCAGCGTGTGCGGCGAGACCCCGCCGGAAGAACTTGCGGGGTTCGTGACTTGGCGGCAAGAACTCGATGCGGCGCCGGGAGCCGCGCTGCTCGTCGCGGCCGGGCCGAGGGTATGGCGCCGGCTGGGACAGCACGTGCTGACGGCGGCGGGACTGGATGAAGCCTCGGACGCCGAGGTGCGCGACACGTACTTGGAAGCTCTTCAGCAAGCGCTTTCCGTCCTGCCACAGACATTGGGGCAGCATCTGGGACGCGAAGTCGCACTGCTGGCGGGCGGCCAGGCGGAGTTTGAGGAAGACCTTGGCTGGACCGGTCTGCGAGTCGAAGATGACGAGGAAGCATGGGGTAACTTATTCGTCTCCGTGAACGGCGAACTGGCGGAGGTGCTGGTAAACACGACACAGAGACTCGATCAAGGAGCCTCCGCGGGAGCGGCCGGGGAGTTGCTGGCGAAGCCCGCTCCAGCACAATTGACCCGGCGGGCGGCGCCGGGAGAGGGGTCCAAGACGCTCGACCTCCTGCTGGAGGTGGAACTGCCCGTGGGGGTGAGCTTTGGGCGGACGCAGATGAAGGTGAAGGACGCGATCAAACTGACAACGGGATCCATCGTGGAGTTAAACCGCAGCGTCAGCGCGCCCGTGGAGATAGTCGTGAACAATTGCGTGATTGCGCGTGGCGAAGTGGTTGTGGTTGAGGGCAATTACGGGGTTCGTATACAGGAAATTGTCAGCCGGGAAGAGAGGCTGAGGACGCTTTTTTAGGAATTAGGCAAGGAAAGAGAAAGAGATGCATATAGCGATTCATCCAATCACTACCTACGTGCTGATGGCCGCCGGTTTCGCGGGATTGCTTTTCCTGCACTTTCACTTGACGGCCCAGGTGGAGAAACTGCGGCGGCAGGCCGCGGACGACCTGGGTGTATGGCGGCTGGAGTCGAGCCGGCTGCGTGCGGAACTGTATGCGGCGATTACGGACAGGGAGGGGCTGCGTCTGGCGCCTCCGCCCGGAGTGACTCCTTCCTGGAGCGGCGCCGGGGCGCGGCTGAACGTCAACCGGCGGAGCCAGGCGCTGCGGATGTCGCGGCTGGGCGATCCTCCTGAGCGGATCGCGGCAGCGCTTGGCGTTACGCGAAATGAGGTGGACTTGCTTTTGAAGGTACATCGGGCGGTGGCAGGCGCAGCCTGAGGCGCCCGGACGCGAATTCCGCAGCGGCTCTGCAAGAATAGTGTTTGGGCATGCTAAACGACGTCTGCTGGGAACTGCGGATCGACCGCGAGTACTATGACATCTGGGGCCAGGCGCATCGCCCCTCAGAGCAAACCTTACGGGCGGTTCTTGGATCGCTCGGCTTCGAGGCTGACGACGACGAAAAGCTTCGGCGAGCATGGGGCCGCCACGAGGCCGAACGGCGGCAATCGATTCTGGATCCAGTGGCGGTGATGGTAGAGGGGCGGCCTCTGGGGACGGCCATCCGCACACTTCCGGAGGAAGAGGATGGCGCGATTCGGGTGGCCCTCTATCCGGAGGAAGGTGAGGCGCGTTTTTTCGAGTGCCCGGTTGCGGGGCTGCCGGCGAAGGAGGACGGCATCACCAGGGATTTGGCGTTTCCCTGGAGCCTCCCCTTGGGTTACTACGACCTGGAGGTGGAGGTGAGCCGCGGCGGGGCGGACGAGTTGAGGCGAAGGGGGGCGCAGCGCGTGATTGTCGCGCCAGAGAGGGCCTATCAGCCGCAGCGGCTCAGGGGCGGGGGACGCATGGCGGGAATCGCCGTGAGCCTGTACGGAATCCGGTCGGAGCGGAACTGGGGCGCGGGCGATTTCGCCGATCTTGAAAGCTTCGTACGGTGGGCTGCCACGGAACTCGGGGTGAGCCTGGTGGCGCTGAATCCGCTGCACGCGATCCACAACCGCGAGCCTTACAACACCAGCCCTTACCTGCCGATGGCGTCGTACTACCGGAACTACCTCTACCTGGCGGTCGAGAGGATCCCCGAATTCGCCGTTTGCCGGGCGGCGAATCAGCTTCTAGCGCGCGCGTCAATCCAGGCGGCTATTGAGAGGCTGCGTGACTCGGAGTTGGTGGACTACGAGGGTGTGGCGCGGCTGAAGCGGGTGTTCTTGCGGCTGCTGTTCCGCGAGTTCCTGCGGACGCAATGGGTAGAAGGAACCGCCAGGGCGGCGGCATTCAAGAGATACCTTGCGGCGGAGGGCGCGATGCTGCAGTCATTCGCCACGTACTGCACGCTGGACGAAGTGCTCCACTCCCGCGATCGCAACCTCTGGATCTGGCCCGATTGGCCGGCCCAGTATCAGGATCCGGAATCGGTGGAGACGCAAGCGTTTGCGCGGAAGCACTGGCGGCGGGTTTTGTTTCACCAATGGGTGCAGTGGCAGATCGATGAGCAACTCGGGGCGGTACAGCAGGCGGCGTTGGGCTCCGGCATGGAGATTGGCCTTTATCATGATCTGGCGCTGGCGACAGATAGCTGCGGATCGGATTTGTGGGCGTACCGCAAGTTCTTCGCGCCAGGGTGCCGCGTGGGTTCCCCGCCGGACGACTTCTCGCCTGACGGTCAGGATTGGGCGTTTCCGCCGCCGCAGCCCGAATCGCACAGGCAGGATGGATACCGGCTGTTCGCAGAGACGATCCGGAAAAACAGCCGCCATGGCGGGGCGCTGCGGATCGACCACTTCATGCGATTTTACCGGCTGTTCTGGATTCCCAACGGCCTGCCGGCGCGGGAGGGCACATATGTCCGCGAGCGGTTCGAGGATTTAATGCGGATTCTGGCACTGGAGAGCGTGAGGGGCAAGTTTCTCGTGATTGGCGAGGATTTGGGGACATGTCCACCCGAAGTCCGCGATGGGATGGCGCGCTATGGGGTTCTGAGCTACCGGCTGTTTTACTTTGAGAAGGGACCGGATGGGCTGCAGAAGCGGCCCGAGGCGTTTCCACACCTGGCGCTGGTTTCCTCGACGACCCACGATCTGCCGACGCTGGCGGGTTTCTGGGCGGGCCGCGACATCGAGGCGCGGCGTCAGGCTGGTCTGCTGCCGAACCCGGAATGGCTGGAAAGGCAGTGGCAGGAACGCCGGGAAGAAAAGCGGCGAATGGTGGAGACGCTTGTCCGGGACGGGTTTCTGCCTGCCGACTTTCCGCGCGAAGCGGCGGACTGGATGGAACTGACAGGGGAACTGCACAACGCGGTTATTGGCTGGCTCTGTTCGACTCCCTCGGCGCTGATGCTGGTCAACGAAGAGGATCTGACGAAGGAGTTGGACCAGCAGAATCTGCCTGGCACGACCGCTGAATACCCGAATTGGAAGCGAAAGATGAAGTTGACGATCGAGGAACTGGCTGGGGAACAGGCGGCGGGCTTCGTGGCGATGTTCCGGTCCTGGTTGGAGAGATCGGGGAGGCTCACGGGGTAAGGGGGCCGGAGGGAGTGAGGATGCTCTTGCCCCCCAGATTACTTTCGAGAACGATACCTGCTGTTGGGATGCGGATCCGGCAGGCCAAGCGGCAGCCTTGACCGGCTCATCCTGAATACACCAGGGGAACCTCCGTTGTGCGCGCCACGCCGGCGGTATCCAGCTGGAATCCGATTGAGGAGGCGCCTGGCCCATTCGGGGGCCCGTCCCAGGCGTTGGCCTGGATGCGCCGAGCGATGCGGCGGAACAGGAACTGCTTGTGATTGCGTCGCGACTCCTCGCCGAAGACCGCGCGGTGTTTCTGCTTGAGCTCAGCGGTGGTCCTGTGGCGCAGGGCCTCGATCTCCTCGCCGATTTGAGTCTCTGTCACCGCAGGGTCAACTGAGAAGCCAGGCGGATCGGGGAAGATCAGGCGGGGGAGGACTTCGCCGGGGATGGCGCCGGCATCGCGGATGGCCTTGTCGAGCGGGGCATCGTGATCGGGCATGAGGGGTTTCCTTCGGGAAACCACCCATGACGATCGATCCGGGCTGCTGTTCGCAACTGGAAATGACCGTTTACAATGCCGATCCGCAGCCGCAATCGATCATGCTCGAGGTGGTGCTCGCAGCCGGAGACGAGGGCAGGGCACGACGCCTGCGGCTCGGCAAACAGCGGGTGACGGGGATGGGCTCGTTGACGCTGCGTTATCCCATCCCCGCCAGCGCCGAACCCTTGAGCGCGAATCTGATCATTGTGAACTACCACCTCTACATGCCGCGAATGAATCGCAGCGCCGATCTGGCCATCGAGCGCTTTGTCCTCGTCCCGAAGAAGTGGTAGAACCCCGGGAGTATGGCTACTCCTCCCGGAGGGCGACTACCGGATCGACGCGCGAGGCGCGCCAGGCGGGGACAAGGCTCGCGGCGAGCGTGACGGCGAGAATGGCCGCTGCTGCCGCGCCGTAGGTCCACAAGTAGCCTAGGTCCAAGCCCAGTAGGTAGTGGCGGGCGATGATCAGCAAGGAGATCGACCACCCCACGCCGAGGCCGACGCCGGTCAATCCAGTCCGCGCGGCACGGGCCAGCACCAGGCGCAGGATTCCGGTCCTGGCGGCGCCCATTGCCATGCGCACGCCGATCTCGTGTGTCCGTTGCGAAACCAGGTAAGCCATGACGCCGTAGACGCCCACCAGGGCCAGCACGATGGCGAGTGCAGAAAACAGAGATAGCAGGCGGGCCAGGAAACGGGTGCCCGCGGTGGCGTCTGAGACGACCCCATCCATGGTCTTCACCTGGTAGAGAGCCGCGCCCGGGTCCAGGCTCCGCACCGCCTCGCGGACGGAGCGGGTCAGCGGCTCAGGCGGCAGCGGCGAACGGACGACGAGGCTCATCGCAGGCCAGGCGGACTCCATGCCGCCCGGCTTGATGGGCATGTAGATCGCCGTCAGAGGAGGGCGGTACGGCCCGGCGTGACGCACATTCCTGACCACGCCCACGACTTGCATCCAGCCCTCGGGCTTCGGTTCCGTACCCCAGGCGATCCACTGCCCGAGCGGGTTCTGTCCGGGCCAGTAGAGCCTCGCGGTGCGCTCGTTGATGACGGCCACGCGCGCCGGGCCATCCTGGTCCCCGGCAGTGAACGTGCGGCCCGCGACCACCGGAATGCCCATCGCCTCGAAGTAGCCGGGCGTGGCGATGCGGTGCTCGGCCGCGGGCTCGTGGCCGGAGGGCGGCTTCGCCCGGCCGCGAATCGAGAAGTTGCCGTTCGAATAAGCCTCCTGGACCGGCAGCATGTTCACCATCCCCGCATGCCGGACACCCGGGATCGCCCGGATACGTTCCACAGTGCGCAAGGCGAAAGCCGTCCGTTCTTCAGGAGCCGTATAGCGGCTTTCCGGAGCGGCAACTTTCATGGTGAGGACGTTCTCGGGGGCGAAGCCCAGATCGGCCAGGTTGAGAACCTGCAGGCTCCGGAACAGGGCCAGCGCACCCACCACCAGCACCAGCGCGAGGGCGATTTCCCAAACCATGAGCGGATTCCGGCTGCGGCTGAGCGCCACGCCGGTGGCGGTTCCGGCTTCCTTGAGGCCGCTCTGCAAATCGGTCTTCGTGGCCCGGAGGGCCGGCAGCAGGGCGGCGAAGGCCACCGACGCCACCGCGGCGCAAACGCCGAACAGAAGCGTCACGCCGTCCCATTCCACCGGGATGCCCGCGGGCAGTTGCTCGCCGGCCAGCGCGAGTAAACCGCTCATCGACCATTGGGCGGCAAGGATCCCGGCCAGGGCGCCCGCGCCCGCCAGCAGCAGGCCTTCCATCAGGAACAGCCGCACCAGACGCCAGCGGCTGGCGCCGAGAGCGGCGCGCAGCGCGAGTTCGCGCCTCCGGCCGGCCGCCCGCGCCAGGACCAGATGAGCCACGTTCGCGCACGCGAGCAAAAGCACACAGCCCGCCGCCACACCGAGCACCACGAGCAGGCGCAATGTGCCGCGCACTGTATTGAAGTGCAGCGGTTCGACCAGCACGCCACGCGTGGCATTCTCTTTGTATGCGCCGCGCAGCCGCCGGGCCACCTCGTTCATTTCGAGACGCGCGGCGGTCACGTCCACGCCGGGCTTCAGGCGGCCCACCACGTTCAGCCAATGGTTGCCGCGCTCGAGCATCCAATCATGGCTGGTGACGAGCGGAGTCCAGATTTCCATGGGCGACCGCGGCGGGAACCGGAAGCCCTGCGGCATCACGCCGATGATGGTGGACTCGGCCCCGTTGATCCCGACCTTTGCGCCGATCACCTCCGCGCTGCCGCCGAACTGCCGCATCCAAAGGTCATGGCCGAGCACCGCGACGCGGTCGCGCCCGGGCTGGTCCTCGTCCAGCGCGATTGAGCGGCCCAGCATCGGCGGTACACCCATCACCTCGAAGACGCCGCTCTCCACGTAAGCAGCGGGCACGCGCACAGTCTCGCCGCCGCCGGTGAGGTTCACTCCGCCCACTGAATAGGCGCCGAGCGCAGCGAACGTGGAACTCTGCTCGCGCCAGTTCTTCAGGTTGGGAACCGAGACGCTGCCCCACGTGGAACTGCCCATCCAGGTGGAGGATTCGAAGAGCCGCACCAGCCGTTCCGGCGCCGGGTACGGCAAGGGTTTGAGGACCAGCGACCGCAACAGTGTAAAGATCGCCGCGTTGGCGCCAATGCCCAGGGCCAGCGAGAGCACGGCGAATAGCGCATAGCCCCGCGCGCGCATCAAGGCGCGCAGCGCGTACCGCGCATCCTGCCACCAGGATTCGAGCCGCGGCAGGAATTGCGCATCGCGCCACTCCTCCTTGCGCTGCTCCACGCCGCCGAACTGGCGCAGGGCGGCATGACGCGCCTCGTCAGGATTCATCCCGCGGCGGATGTTCTCCTGCATCTGCATCTCCAGGTGGAACTCGATCTCCTCGTTCAGGCTCTGGTCCCACTGGTCCTTCCGCCATGCCGCCCCCAGGCGGCTGAGCCACGCTTTCAACTTCGTCACGACGCACCTTCCTCTGGAAACGGGGACCGGATCCTGGCGATGATCGCCGCGATCCGGTCCCACCCCGCTTCCTCCACCGCCAGTTGCTTCTCACCCCTTGGCGTAAGCGCATAGAAACGCGCACGCCGGTTGTTTTCGGAAATGCCCCAGCTCGATTTGATCCAACCCCGCTGTTCCAGGCGGACCAGCGCCGGATAGACGGTGCCTTGGTTCAGCCTCAGCGCATCCTCAGCCACCTGCTCGAGCCTGCGCGCAATGCCCCAGCCGTGACTCGGCCCTATCGTCTTGAGCGTCCGCATAATCAGCAGGTCGAGCGTGCCGCGGAGAATGTCCGTCCTTGCGTCTTTCATTGCCTCTCCTGTCGAATTCCAACAGAAGTATGCGCCCGTTCCTGTAGAATGTCAACAGGAATCGCGATCCCGGGGCGGGAGTTTACTTGTGCGCGGCGCGAGGCATGCCCACAATAGACTCATGAACCGGTTGATCGCCCTCCTCCTTTTCGCCCTGGCCGCCGTGGCTCAGGTGCCCACGATCGAACAGGCCATTAGCTTCCGAGGCTTGGGCGAGGCGCGGCTTTCGCCGGACGGGAACCTCGCGGCTTACGTCGAGCAGTCCGCCGATTGGAAGGAGAACGAGTTCCGTTCTCAAATCTGGATCGCGCGCGCAGACGGTTCGGGCACCTACCAGTTGACGCGCGGGGCGAAGTCCGCTTCGTCGCCGCGCTGGTCCCCGGACGGCTTGCTGCTGGCGTTCGCGAGCGACCGTGACGGCAAGCGCCAAATCTGGCTCATCGATCCGCGCGGCGGCGAGGCGTGGGCCCTCACCGAGGAAGAAGGCGGCGTGCAGGGCTTCGAGTGGATGCCCGATGGCAAGGCGCTCATCTACACCTCCGCCGGCCCCGAGCCGAAGGAATTGAAGGAGCGGAAGGAGAAGTACGGCGAGTTCGAAATCGACAGCGTGGACTACCGCTACGCGCACCTCCACCGCGTGGACCTGCCCGCGAATCCGGGCGAGAAAGGCAAGTCCGACGCGCTCACTTCCGGCAGCGGTTATCACGTCAGCGGTTTCGCGATCGCACCCGACGCGACCCGCGTAGCGTTCACGGCAGGGCGCGACGCGGACCTGAGTTCGTCCCACACGGTCGATCTCTATCTGCTGACGCTGGCGGACAAGAGCGTAAAGAAGCTGGTCGATCTCTATGGTCCGGAATCCGATCCGGTTTGGAGCCCCGACTCGCGCCAGATCGCTTTCACCACCGCCAACGGCGGCAAGGAATACTACTACCGGAACTCGAAGATCGGCGTCGTTCCGGCCGATGGCGGCCAGGTCCGGTTGATCGCCACCGATTTCGACGAGAACCCCCGCCTGCTGGATTGGGCGCCCTCGGGCCTGTATTTCCAGGGGCTGCAGCGCACGCATGCCTGGCTGTTCCAGGCCAACCCCGCTACCGGCGAGTGGCGGCGCGCGCTGGGCGACGAGAGCTTTTCGCTGCCGGGCGTGTCGTTTTCGCGCGACTTCCGGCAGGTGCTGGTCGCCGGCGTCCGGCCCAACGATTTCGTGGAGTTATACATCACAGCAGCCGCGCGGCTCGAGCCGCGCGCGCTCACCGCATACCGCGACCAGTACAAGGAGTTCAAACTTGCCAACCGGGAGTTGATCCGCTGGAAATCGACGGACGGGGCGGAGATCGAGGGTGTGCTGTATAAGCCGGCCGACTACGACGCCGCGAGGAAGTACCCGCTGCTGACCGTCATCCATGGCGGGCCCACCGGCATTGATCGCCCCTGGCGTGCCCCCGACCGTTACTACCCCATCGAACGTTTCGCCGCCAAAGGCGCGCTGATCCTGCGGCCCAACTACCGCGGTTCGGCGGGCTACGGAGAGGCCTTCCGGTCGCTCAACGTTCGCAATCTGGGCGTCGGCGACGCCTGGGACGTCGTCTCCGGCATCGAGCACCTCGCGAAGCTCGGGCTGATCGACGCGGCGCGCGTGGGCACGATGGGCTGGAGCCAGGGCGGCTACATCTCCGCCTTCCTGACCACCGCTGAAAGCGCGCGGTTCAAGGCGGCCAGCGTCGGGGCGGGTATCAGCAACTGGATGACGTATTACGTCAACACCGACATTCACCCCTTCACGCGCATGTACCTCCAGTCCACGCCCTGGGACGACCCGCAGATCTACGCGAAGACCTCTCCCATGACTTACATCAAGAACGCCCGGACCCCGACCCTGATCCAGCACGGCCAAAACGACGCCCGCGTCCCTCTGCCGAACGCCTATGAGCTGCACCAGGGCCTTCGCGACCAGGGGACGGATTCACGTCTGGTGGTCTATAAAGGCTTCGGCCACGGCATCAACAAGCCCAAGCAGATGATGCACGTGATGGAAGAAAACGAACGGTGGTTCCTCAAACACATCTGGGGCGAGGCAGTGGGGAATTGAACCCCGCCGCAACTCATTGATAATTAATGAGGTCTCAGAAGAGGTCGAACCGCTTTCGAGAAGCGGGCATACGGCCGCATTTGGCGTTCCTTGTTCGGAAAACTATGACTTCTTTATGAAGTTCGATAAGTACACCATGCCCCTTACGTGAGAGCGACGCGGAACGGTCCAATGAGTCTGGGTAAATCGCCCTGGCTCACTCCCGCCAACTCTCCGTGGAGCGGGTTCTCATCGAGGAAAACAAACGAAATCATGAATATGCTCAGGTCCATCAGTCTCAAACTGAAGCTCATCCTGCTGCTCGGAGGGGCGCTGCTCCTGGCCGCCGCCCGTCGGGGCGGTCGGCCTGATCAGCCTGTCCTTGAATCACCGGTCTCTTGAAACGGTTTACCTGGACCGGGTAGTTCCGCTCGAGCAACTGAAGTCCGTCGCCGACGGCTACGCGTTCACTGTCATAGATATCGTCAATAAGGTAAATGCCGGGATTGTGGCCGCTTTGCGTGCAGTTGACGCAGATCGAGGCGGTGTTCCGGTCGGTGAAGAGCGAACCGGGCGTCCGGCCGGTCTATCACCGGCTGGAACAGCGGGTGGATGCGTACATCCTGGTGGCGTTTCTGGCCTAGTGCCTGCAGGTGACGCTGAAGAACCGGCTGCAGATTCACGCGCCGGGCTTGACGCCGGCGGCAGTGCTGGAAAGGTTGGGCACGGTGCAGATGATCGACGTGTGGATCCCGACGCTGGATGGACGCTGGCTGATCCTGCCGCGCTACACGCAGCCCGCGAAGGACCTGCAGGAGCTGCTGGATAAGATCCACCCGGCCCTGCCGTCGCAACCCGCGCCCCGGATCACCGCGGCACAAGCCATTAGCCGGTCCGCCTGAGCCCAGCGCGGCTGTGGTGAAGACCTGCGGGAAGCGCTGGCTGATTCCAGGGCACTTGCACCTCTCAATGGGCGCGAACTGCGAAAGTCAGGCTGGCCTGCGCGCCAAGTGGGCAAAGATCCATTCGACACTCTGTCCTCCCGCTGGTGGCTGAGCGGAGCCGACTGGCACAAGGGCGCGAGCGCGTCGGTCCGAAGTTCAGCCTATTCGTACCGCAGAGCCTCGATCGGATCAATCTCCGCGGCCTTCATCGCCGGATAGATGCCAAACATGACCCCGACGGCCACGGAAACACCGAACGCCACGATCACGGAAAGTGGCGTGACAATCGTACTCCACTCAGCGACAAAGGCAATCAGCCGGCTCAACATGACGCCGCAGGCGATACCCAGGAGTCCGCCGCCAACCGAGATCACGACGGACTCGGTCAGGAACTGCCGCAAGATATCGCGCTTGCGCGCGCCCATCGCGCGGCGGATTCCGATCTCTCGCGTCCGTTCCATGACGGTCGCGAGCACGATGTTCATAATGCCAATGCCGCCCACCAGCAATGAAATCGCAGCGATGGCCACCATTACGTAGGTGAAGATGGTCTGCGTCCGTTTCTGCTGCTCGAGCAAGGCTGCGGGAATGGTGACCGTAAAATCCTCGGCGTTGCGGTGCGTGGAACTCAGAATTGCGGTCACGACCTTGGCCGCCTGAACGCTATCCACCCCAGCCCGGAGGCGCAGGTCCACACCGTCGAGGTCGTCTTTCAAAAAGCGGCTGGAATCCCAGAACCGGTACTGGAACGTGTTGAAGGGGATGAAGATTGCGTTATTGCGGTCCTGGTTTCTGCCGGACTCGGAGTTGACTTGCTCGGCTAATACGCCCACCACCTGGAGCCAGGTATCGTTCACCTTGACATGCCGTCCGACCGCCGGGCCATAGCCCAGCAGGTTGATCTTCGCCGCCTGGCCGAGAACACAGACGGCGCGGCTGGCATCGTCATCGCTTGCGTCGAACAGCCGGCCTTCGAGCGAGCTCAAGTTGTGGATCACTGCGAACGATGGCCGGACACCGAGCAAAGCGGGCGTGGTTCCGGATGGCTTGGGCAGCACCCGCGCGGGATGGAGGGTGCGACGCGGGGAGAGGGTTTCCAGCCCCTCGACATTGGCTGCGAGGATGCGCACATCGCGCTCGCTCAAGCCGGGCGAGGTCCGCCGCCGCTGCTGAAGCTCCTCGCGGCTCGACGCCGGAATCGAATCCACCAGAACATTGCGCACACCGAGGCGCTCGATGAAGCGGAGCGATTCCTCGCGCGCGCCCGCCCCGATGGACAGCATGCCAATCACCGAGCCCACGCCGAATACGATGCCGAGCGCGGTGAGCAGAGTCCGTGTTTTCTGCGCGCGCAGGTTGACGAAGGCCTCGGCGAAGTCGGTCAGCACGAATCGGGTGCGGCTGCTCATTTCGAGATCGCCTTGGCGGCGCCGTCCTTTCGCCCCGCCGCAGCGGCTTCCTTTCCCGGAACCGCCAGTGCCACCAGGGCGTGTTCATCCAGGCCCTCGACCACCACCTGGCTCTCACTTCGCCGCACCAGTTTGACATCACGAGCGACGAAGCCCGCTGCCTCACGGGCATAGACGTATGCGCGTCCGTCGCTTTCCTGGAGCGCTTGAGCGGGCAGCCAGAGGACATCCCGCATGGTTTCAGTTGTGATGACGATGCGGACGCTCATGCCCGGCCGCAGCCGCGAATCGATGGCGCTCAGCGCCAGACGGCATTCAAAGCGCCGGTTCCAGGGTGGACCGGAAGTGCCCCCCAGATTCACGATGCGGCCTTCGAGCGACCGGGTGGGCATGGCGATGACTGTGATGGCGGCGGGCTGGCCTTCTGCCAGATGGCCGCGGTCCTGCTCGGCGATGGCGGCGCTGGCCTCCCACTGGCTCATGTCGGGGATTTGCGCCACGGCCATTCCGGCGCGAACCTGGTCTCCGATCTGGAACAAGGGGAACTGCATGCCGGGGAAGAAGAAGTTGCTATTGGTGTTGTTCTCGACGTTCACATAGCCGCTGGCCGGGGCGCGCAGCACCATCATCTCCATGTTCCGGCGCGCGGTTTCCGCTTGCATCCCGGCCTTCTGCCTTGCCGCGTCCTGGATGTTGATGGCCGCCTCGGCGGCAGCCTTGCGAGAGGGATAGTCCCGCTCCAGACGCGCCAGTCGCTCGCGCGCATCGGCTAGCGTCAAGTCGTTCTGCTGCGCCTCGATTCGCGACCGCAGTTCGTTCCGCCGGCACTCTAATTCAGCCAGCCGGAGGTCCGAACGCGCCTTGATCAGTTCATAATTCAGTTCCTCGGCTTTCGCGACGGCTTCGTTGCGGGCCTGGATCACCTGCTGTTCCGCCTCGGCGAGGTCGGCCTCGGCTTCGCGGAGCTTGAAGGCTTCCTCAGTCGTATCGAAGGCCGCGACGACGTCGCCCTCCTCGACGAGTTCGCCGGGCTTGCGGAGTTCGGTGATGGTCAGTTGGTTGCTGCCGGTCATGGGCGCGGCCAGCATTCGCGAATTGCCGCCCTGGAGTGCGCCGGTGGCGTTCACGGTGAAGACCACGTCGCCGCGCCGAACCTGAGTCACCGGCACATCGCGCTCGGGTTCTTTCAGGCTTTCGCGAATCCAGCGGTAGCCCGCCCAGCCGGCGCCGCCCGCCACGGCTGCCACCAAGACCGTGATCAACACGGTGCGCAATGGCGCGGCGATTCTCACAGGGCCCCCTTCCGCGCGCCTGCCCCTTTCGCATCCAGCTCGACGAGAGCCACGCGGGTCCCGGCGGGGATGCCTCTCACCGCCACCTCGTCGGGGTTGCGCGCCAACACCTCGACAAAAGCCGGCTTCAATCCCTTGGGGCCAGCCACCAGCACGACCGGCTTCCCATCCCGTGCGAACACCGCGCGCGCCGGAACGCTGATGGCCTTCTCGATCCGGTCCACAATGATGTCCAGCCGGCCGTTCATCGCCGGCCGCAGGCGTGGATCAATCGAATCGAAGCTGCCGTAGGCGCGGAAATTGCGTGAGGGCGGCCATTCGAAGTTTTGCTCGGTCAGGGCGCTGATCGAATCCAGTTTTCCGGGAAACGGCTTCTCGGGGAATGGGTCCAGGTGAATCCGGACTTCCTGCCCGGCGCGGATCCGCCCCCGTTCGATCTCCTCCACGCTGGCCTTGATGCGGAGACTGCTCAAATCCGGGATTTCGGCCACCGCGCTCCCCGGCCACACGTTATCGCCTACCTTGAACGGCTTCGCATTCATCCAACCTTGCGAATAGTTCATCTGGTAATTCACGACTCCGGAGGAGGGCGCGCGCACCTCCATCTGGGCGATCCGCCTCCGGGTGACATCCACCTCCGCCTGATGCTTCGCCGCGACGCTCTTCAGCGACTCGATCCGCGAATTGCTCTGCGCCCGGACCAGCCCGGTTTGCGCCTCCTGCACCTTGACCTTATCGAGGGCGAGACCGTATTCGATCTTCTTCTCCTCGGCCTGCAAAACGCCGAGCGTTTCAGCCTTGGTGGTCTCCAGGCGGGCGCGCTCGGCGGCCGTCCGCAACGTGGAAAGTTCCAGCAGGTTCTGCTCGATCGAGATGCGGGCCTGAGCTTCGGCCTCGGCGAGTTGCGCCAAGGTCTGGCTGAGCGCGGCCTCTTTTTCCTTCAACTGGCGCTCGGCGCCGCTGGTGTCGAAGCGCAGCATGGCTTCGCCGCGATCAACGGCCGCGCCCGGCGTCGCCATCCACACGATTTGCAGGTTTGGTACATTCAGCGGCGCGACCACCTGGACGCTTCTTCCGGCCATGAGTTCGCCCCGGCAGGGAACAATCACCAAAAACTCACCCTCGCGGGCCTCCGCGGTGGGGAGGGAATTATCCGCCGTTGCGGCGCCGCTCCGGAACCAGAAAGCGGCGCCCACGGCGGTCAATCCGAGCCCCAGCACGGCCAGGAGCACGAGCATGGCACGCCCACGGTTGCCCTTCATGGCACCGCACCTGCTTGCCTTGGGGTGGCAGTCGTGGACACGGGTTCGCGCCGCCTTGGCAACTCCAATGCCGCGGAAAGGTCCGGCAGCAGGCGCGGGTCAGACGAGAGCACCCGGAAGCGCGCTGAGAACGTGCGCACGGGCGAATCCAGGCCAGCAGTTGCGACGGGGCTGGCCGACACCAGTTCCGCCTGGAAGTCCGCGCCGGGATAGGCGTCCAGATACAGCGCCGCCCGGGCCGCGGGTTGCAGGGCGGCAAGGTCGGGCTCGTTCACCGAAGCCTCCACCACCATGCTGCTGGGATCGAAGATGCGCAACACGGGCTGGCCCGGCCACATCTGGTCGCCTTCCTGGGGCGGTCCCATCGAGCCGCTGCGCCACGTGTTCTCGTGGGCGATCATACCGCCTTGGGGAGCCCGGATCACGAGCCGGTCGAGGTTGCTCCTGATGCGCTCCAGCGTCACCTGCTGGCGCTGCCGCTTCAGTTCGAGCACCTTGACGGAGGCCGTCTCCGCAAGCTGCCTCGCCGCATCCGACTTGCGAAGACTCTCCACCCGCGCCTTCGCACTCTCGGCCCGCTCCTCATTTTTGAGCCGGTCGATCTCGCTCAGCACCGGCCCCTTTCGGAGCTGCAGAAGCGCCTTCTGGAGGTCGGCTTCGGCTTCCCGGATCTGCGACGTGCGCTTGGCCGCCTCGTTGCGGATCTGCGCCTGTTTCTCCTCGATCTGGTGGCCCAGATCCTGGATCTTTGCCTCGACTTCCACCGCCTCGTCCAGCAGCGCGGTCCGGTCAAACTCAACGAGCACGTCATCCTTCTCGACCCGGCGGCCGTTGGGAATCAGGTGGACTAGCGTCACCCTGCTGCTCTGGGCGCTGATCTGCGGCACCCGGATCGACTTCGCGTTGAGAGCCTGCACGACGCCGGTCACGCGCAGCACGTCCTTCTCCGGACCTGAGGCAAGACTGGATGCCTCCACCACGATATCCGGTGAGACACCCTTCCCGCAGCCCGCAAGCGCGGCCATGGAGACCAAAACTACGGCGGCAATTCCGGGCGGCGACAGCACGGGCGGGTTCTCGTCCGCAGAATTAGACGGCGACCTTTCGGATTTCGTTTAAGGCTTTGGCTGTAAATTATCGCAAACTGCCTTTCCATGTGCCTGCTTGCCCGCGCATCATCGGATTTCCGCGACCGATGCGCGACCGAGCACCCGATCGGATCCGATTCCTCCTTTCATGGCCCGTTTGCGGAGACGCGGGGACGTACTCGATCAAGAGATCATCTCTCGCAGGGCCGTCGCTCAGGTCCAGCCGACTTTGGGGCGGGAGATTCTCCCGCCGCTGACCATGCCCCCTTTGGAAGTTCGTCCGTGTCCGGCCTGGGTTGTGACATCCTGTCGGAGGCGTTAACCAACGCCCGGGGAAGGGCGGAGAAGGAGAGAAGTTGGGGCCGGAGACGGTTTTGCGCGTCACGTTGGCAGCCGAGGCCGGAATGTTGAGAAAACCGGAGAAAACGAGTTTCGCCGATCTGTGGTGAATGAAGGATTTACGGGAGCCGGCGGGGAGTCAACTAACGAAGGTGGAATCGTTTGGGGGAGGGGAGTTTGGCTCGGCAAGTCAAACAATAAAACTTATTGCGGGGAGAGAAAGCCTCGCAAGTTGCTGATTCTACAAGTGCGACGTGTGACGCGGTACCTCACGGTCCGGACGGGACGCACTCCCAACAGAAACGGGGAGCAACGTATAAGCCGAACCTGCGGAGCCGTGGCGGCAATCCTTGACCCTACAGGATTGACTCTCGGACAGAACTGTCCGAGACTTGAGTAGTGAAAGGTGCGGAGTTCGAGAGGCGAGTCCGGAGGTTGGCACGGAGCCGGAAGGTCTCCTGTCAGTTTGTGGCCGACAAAGGCAAAGGGAGCCACGGCCGCCTCTACCTCGGCGACGAATTCACCACCCTCAAGGACCGCAAGAAAGAGATCGGCCGCGACTTGCTGGCCAAGATGTGCGCGGATCTGAAGATCGACCCGCGTGATCTGTAGGAGGCGAACAGATGACCTCGTTTAGTTATCCAGCGAAGTTTAAGACGGGCAGCGATGGCCGCGTGATGGTCGAGTTCGTCGATCTGCCGCGAGTGGCCACCGACGGCAAAGACGATCGCGAGGCGATGGAAGAGGCCATGGATGCTCTCGGCTCCGATCTCTCCATCCGCTTGACGCGGCGGGAGGAAATTCCGGCACCTTCCAATGCGAAGCGAGGCCAGCGCCTGGTTCCTGTTCCGCTTTGGCTGGCACCGAAACTCGCACTCTATCTGGCCATGCGTGAGCAGCGGGTCAGCAACTCCGATCTGGCCCGCCGCCTGGGACTCCACGAGCGGGTCGTTCGCCGCATGCTCGATCCCGAGCATGCGACCAAGGCGGAGAAGATCCAGGCCGCACTCGCCGTACTTGGCAAGCAAATGACCGTCGAAGTCCGCGACGCGGCTTGAAGACGGTCTGGCTGCCCACCTGCTCTTGCTGCCGCAAGCCCCGCTTGCGCGGTGTCTTCGATCATGGATCGACGAGATGTCGAGACTGCAGGCACACGAATGCCGATGCTGTGAACTCTTGGGGAGGAAAAAGTCAGGAGGGAAAGGTTTGGCTCGGCAAGTCAGACAATAAAACTAGTTGCGAAGAGAGGAAGTCTCATAAGTGATTGATTCTACACATGCTTCATGCGGTCCGGGTGCGGCTGGCGGCTCCTTAGGGTTGGGCTTGTGAGGCACTCCCAACGGAAACGGGGAGCAATGGATAGGCCGAACCTACGGCGCCGCGGCGCTGCGGCGCCAGTCCTCGATCCTTCCGGGCGAGTCTATCGGACCTGCGCCAAGACCGAGCCCACCCTCCCGCTGGCTCCGTCCAGGAGCGCAATTCGCAGCGATTCGACCCCCGGCATTAGATCGATGCGTCTACGATACGCAAATCCCTCCACCTGCGTCCGGAGCGCGTCCTCCTCAGTCAAGTCGAGCGGCACTTCGTCAGTGAAGTCTTCGAGAACCTGCCCGTCCGCTGTTCGTTGCGCGAACCGGACGTCAAACTTCCCAATGTAACGTTCCTCTCGCCGGACCAATGTGACCGATCCCGCTGCAGCCTTAACGATAACCGTCGTCTCTTCCTGGTTGTCCTCCCCGGTAGGCGATTCCACACGGACAGACAATTCGATCCCAAGCGCATCCAATGGGCTGACGATCACATCCTCCAGCACGCGATCCCGGTCCATCTCTTTCAGTTCGTCCAGTGGCCGCGCAACATAGCCGGCGCGGTGCCGGACTTCCACGCCCCTGCGTTTTACACGCACACGCAATGGAACGTAGCGGCCTTGCCACTTCCCGTGACTCGGACGGTAGGCGAGGCGGTAGACAACCTCCGAGTCGGCGACGGCGCTTCTCACCGCCTTCGCGAGATCATTGCTGCCAAGAAAGGCCCGTCCACCGGTACTCTCCGCAATTCCCAGAAGCACATGTGTGTCCATGTTTGGCCGGTTGAAAATCGGCCCCGGGAGCGTGCGCCCCGTGCGCCGTTCCGCGAGAAAATTCTGATTTGTGCGAACGCCGGCTGAATCCACTGCGTACACTGCGACGTTCGCGTCATTCAGCATGTCGAGAGTGCGGTACCAAAGGCTTGAATCCAAGCCAATGATCGAGTTCAGGGAAAGGCCTGCGGTCAGCCATATAAGACTCTTGCGCCCGGGCAGCCCGCTGAGATGGTGAGCAATTCCCCTCAGCGCCCATAGCGTCGTTAACATTCGCAGGTAAAATTCATACCTTGATGCTTGGTTGGGAATCGCGAGGACCGGTGAGCCGGTACGCCCCCCGAGGCGGTCGACGCTCTCACCGGCATCGTTCAATATCGCCGCAGGGCCATTTGCATCTCGCAATTCCCGTAACCGCCTGACAAGGCTTTCCGTGTTATCCGAATAGTCGTGAAGCACGCGTATACCGTGCCCGCTGAGCAAATAGAGGCCCCATCGCGCGCCAACGGCCGAACTTTCTATCACTTCGGAAGCGGCCCGCGCCGCGTAGTACCGCTCCTCAAATCGCGCATTGAACCCGTCAATCAGTACGGCCACCAATGGTGCCGGCGTCGCTTCACTCGACCCGCGGTTGGTAAATACCCGCCCACTTTCACGCGGCCGCGCGGCCTCCGGGGGCTGCGTGATCCCTAGTTTGCGAGAGACATCCAGAGTAAAAAACTCAATTTCTTGCTTCTTCCCGTTTTCCATCAACTCAAAGTCGCTAACCGTCAGGTCAGCGACCGGCTTACCTGTTTTCTTGTCAACGACTACCACAGGTACTTCAACGAGCCGGGTTTCAGTCCGAAACACGTCCTGTGCAGCGAAGGCCGCACCCGCGGGCACAATAGCAACAATAGCGGTGCAGTACAGGATTGCTTGGGTCATGACACATTTACAATCGAACCCTCGGAGGAGGCTCCCCGCAGGCACTCCATGAATGTCCCCGAGGGCGGCACTAGGCCTTCGCCTCGGGGACTACACGCAAAAATCCCTTCTTCATCAGTTGGACTGCGACTAGAGACGCTCCGGTTCCAAATTTCTGATCCAACGCTGTGAGCGACCGTGGCTGCAAACAGTATCCGATTACATCGCGCCTAGAATCACTTTTGTCAAAAAGCGCAGATCCCAATCGCACCGAATCCAAGCCGGCGACAACACGGTCATGCAACTCGAGCTGACTTTGGCTAGGATAGTGCCCAAACGCTCCAAGCATCTCGTCAGATCCAACCCCAAGCGGGTTTCGGGGACAGGGTTTCGGGGACAGTATACTCAATCACTTTACCTCGAATCTGCCTGCCTCCGGGCAACCGCCAGCACCCTGACCAAACGCCAACCGAGTTCTTTCAATCCAACAAGATGAATCGCCCGCCACGACTGTCTACGGGTTGATCGCCGAACACTCAGCCCCGCCCCTGGGATGTAGTTTGGCGATTGAGTGTACTGTTTGAATGCATAGGTAGGGGAGGGTTGGGACCCTCCTTAGA
>JAHDVK010000048.1 GCA_023384675.1 Bryobacteraceae bacterium
ACGGCTGGCTCCCGGATGGAGTCGCGCAGTACGGAGGTGAATCCGGTGAGACGCCCGTGGTCGAGGGCGGAACCCCAGAGTTTTACGCCTTCGAAGATCTGGGCCGCAAACTCGAACGGATGGGGTAGGCCACGCAGCCTGCTTCCCGCCGCCGGTCACTCGCCGGCGGCTTTCTCATTCACCGATCAACAATTCTCTTGCATTCCCCATCTCTAGGAGACACGATCATCCATCCCCATCCAGCCCGATCCGACCAAGGACAACACCCACATTTGAGACCACTGCCCGTCCCGACCATTGCGAGCGCATCCTCGCCACCCCACCCCACCCCAGCGCCGCAGAAGCCTCAACGAGGCGCGGACACAGAAGGGCATCCCGCTCGAAAAGCTGCCTCCCGGCTCCACCTCCGAGCTCCATCGTGGCCTTCCTCGGCGCGCCCGCCGGGACAGATGAACCCCTCGCACCGGCCCGCACGACCCCTGCCTGGGTGGCACTCACCCGTCCTCCCATGAATCGGAGCGTCCGTCGCCCGGGTCCATCAACTGCCGCGGCATACCATCGACTGGTTTGAACCCAACAGCGATCAGTCCTCGCTGCAAGCCAGTCCGATCGCGCCCGCGTTCATCAGGACAAGCCCGGCGCCGAGAATCGAGAATCCGGGAGCCCAGTACTCACTCCACAAAACCAACGAGGCGCCAGCCACCATTAAGACAAACGAGACTGCCACGCTGACCCAGCAGACAGCCCTTTTCCGATGAGTACTTACCATGCCCATTACACTGCGCTCCTTTCCTTCGCGCCAGACGCGCGCGCAGCTTTTTGAACCATCCTCGGCAGGAGCACCAGACTCCCGCCATACAGCAGAAGGGAGATCACCAGCACCAGGTTCTGGCTCTGCCGGAAGTCCTGGAGCAGGATCTTGAGCGTCAGGAGAACGAGCATCGCCCAAGATGCCCAGGCTTGCTCGGCTCTCCCCGCTTTGTCAGAAGAATAGGCCAGGCTGAAAGCGGCCAGAACGAAGACAGCGGTCAGGCCCGCCCGCCTGCAGAGCCTCGTCGGCGTCATAGTGGCAGCCGGCGCAGACGCCGCGCCCCGCGGAGGAAACCGGCATGGCCCGGTTGTCATCCAATGCCCCCGCTCGGTAATGCCCGTAGCGCCAAAACCCTCCGGCACAATACTCTGCCGCACCACCAGGAATATCGCCGAACCGGCCAGAAGGGCCGCCAGCAGCAGCAACAGATGAGCGCCACTCTTCAAAGGACTCTCGGGCACACTACCCCCTTCGTCCCGTCCCGACCGCCTCACGGCAAGGAACAGCTTCTACTCACGGCTCAATCGGCTGAAGGAATACCCAGGCGCCGATGCTCTGACATGAACATGAACCTCGTGGCTCGTTCCGCTCACCACGCTTTCGGTTAAACGGATCTTACGGTACGTTTTTGTTTCTGTCAAGAACTTTTTCCGCCCTGCACTCCCCCACCGACGCATTTCAGCCCTCCGGACGAGGTCCGCCGCCCCGGACCGACGCCCTGACCCTCTCCGCCCCCGAGGCCGGTGGGAGGCCGACAGGATCAGAGATCTCGGTTCCTGGAACTGCAAGCCCCAACCCCACTTCCCTACGGTCATTCCCTGAAAAGTGAAACGGGGCTCCGGACTGGAACTTCCGCGCAATTGCGCGGAAGTTCCCCGTTGCCGCTGCGACGGCGATCCCCAATGACTCAATCCCAGACGAACTCCTGATCGCAGCCCACCCGGATGCACTTCCGGAAAAGTTTCCGGAAGTCTCTGGTTGGTGCGCGGCCCAAGCGCGCCGCCAAGGTTCTCCGCGATCGATCCGGCGCCGCGGAAACCCAAGCTATGTGGTGCATTCCACCAGATGCGGTCAACTATTTCCATCTCGGCGTCTTTCAGGCAGCCACGCAGTGCTCTTCGACGAGGGTCTCGTACTCTGATGTGGGAACGCCCACGATTCTCTCGGCTGAACTCTGGACGATTGGCAAGTGCCGAGGCTGGCGGCACAGGGATGTGGGCCGCGGCTGGCAGGATCCGGGTGGCAGTGGCGTACCCCAGGATTCGAGGACCGAAGGATGGACCTCCCAGTCGTTCCCGCAGCAAACTACGGTCGAGTGCCCGTAGATTGGTTGGAGTGTCGCTTCCCAGGGCTGCTTGGACTCCTCTTCCTCACCATCCCCACCATGCCTCAAGTCGAATCCGATCAGCTTATGATCGATTGCGTGGAACATCGCCGCCTGCGCCCGCTCGAGGAGTGACTTCCAGGCCTTCGAAGATCTGGGCCGCAAGCTCGAACGAATGGATTAGCCCATCCGCGCCATCGCCCTGCCGCCAGCCGGGCGCTGGCGGCTACTCCTCTTCATGTCGATGCCAGATTCTTGTTGACCTTTGTTACGTCGCTCCCGATGAACGTCCACAGAAAAGACCCGATCAACTCCCTCTCGCCATCGACTCCCCGGCGTGCTCACTACGTCCAGGAATCTACAAATGGACTCTGCGTTCGAAGCGTCGTGTCGCCGATCCCCACGCTTGAACTCGGGTCCCGGCATAGGCGAGCTTGACTCCTCACCTAGCGTTAGAATTAGTCCTCTCCCACAGGATTGACTCTCGTGCCTGAGGCGGTTGTCATGAGCCAGCGGATTAGGGATGGATGGGTCGACCCACCCGTCATCCCTCGGCACTCGCGACTCCTTGAGCCCCCTTCGTGCGCAGCCAGCGTGGCAGCAGAACGAGTGTGCCGCCAAAGAGAAGTAGCGACAAGAAGAGCGCCATCGTCCGATCGCCGTGTAGATCCTGAGCCACCAGTTTGTAGCCGCCCAGAATCATCAGCGGGTAGACCAGGCGCGTCAATTCGGGCATGTTCCATCGAAGACCGGCCCAGGCGAGTAACAGCGACATGCTCGTGATCACGGCAGTCCGCAAGGTCGCGCAGTAGGCGATGGCCGCTTCCTGCCCTGCCACATTCAGGTAAAGGCCGGTAAGCAGACCCGCACTCAGCCCCGCGGCATGCCACGCCATAATCGCGGTGACGGCCAGTGAGAGGCCGGAATGTGTGCCCGTCCGGACCGCCCGCATTTGGTAGTGCATAGCAGTTGCGTAGGACAAAGCCACTGCCGCGATCGCTACCCAACCGGCAGTGGAGAGGCCGGAGAGACCGACCGCAGAACCGATGAGCAACCGGCCTGCCGCCGCCGCTGCGCCCGATAATACAGCCCCAAGTAGCAGGTAGAGCAGACCATGCCAGCGCAAAGTGATGCGCGCCCCCACGCCACCTGCCACAATGCAGGCCAGCGCCAGAAACGACCACCCCATCACAAGCGGCGTCCCACTGAGCAGCAGCCAGGAACCCGCCAGTGTGAGCAGCAGTCCGAATGTCGAGTAAGTGTAAAAGTTGCGGTCGTGCCTGCCTCGGCGCTCAAGATGGGTGAACGTCACAAGATAGCAGGCTGCGCCGCACAGTAGCGCGAAGGCCGGCATGGCAAAGGGCAGGAAGCCCGACCCGTCCGCTGCCGCCACCGCACCGCCGACGCCGATGGCAAACGCCGCTGCAAACTGGGTGGTCTCGAAGATGGTGAAAGAGAAGCCCCGGCCGAGCGTGCGCACGAGAGTGCTGGTCAGGTAGATCCCGAGCAGTGCCACCTGGGCAACCGGTGCCGCCGCCGCGGACAATGCGACGTAACCCGGTGGGAGCGCATCCCGTACCGCCAGGTAGGTGAGGAGGAGCACAGCGAGGTTGGCCGACCCGGCCGCCACCCATCGTTCCGGAAGCCAGTGTTCGAGGCACGCCGAAACTTCGACGGCCGCCGCCACTGCCAGCAACGCCAGAGTGAAGGGGAGCGCGTCCTTGGTAGCGGCCAATAGACCCCAGGCCGTAACCACACCCGCCAGCAGCGCGACCCAGGCCAGCGCCGTGATGTTCTTGCGCCATGAAACCACCAGACCCAGAATCGTGAATCCGGCCAGCACGGCGGCAGCAACCCAAGTGGAGAGGGCCTGGAAGCGGACGGTCGCCTCCCAGATCAGCGGAACCAACACGAGGACAGAGGTTGCGCTGCGAACGGTGATTTCCAATCGCTGTCCACCAGGGGTCTTCGCGGCGAGAGCCATCCAGGCAACGGCGTAGGCCAGCCCAAGGCCGACACCCGCCTCCAGGGGGAGCGTGCCCATCTCGGTCATGGCACGGAGAAAATAAGCCCCGGCGATCCCAAGCAGCGCGCGGCCAAAGACCGGGATGGTGGCCGCCGGGCTCCCCAGGGCATTGGCGATCTGAAGTGCGGGTCCCGTTGTCAGTTCGGGCTCGAGGCCGTCAATGCCCGCGGCTGGTGGCCTGCCCATCTGCTCCTCGATGCGCGCCAGGCGAAGTTCGATCGTGTTCAGTTTGCGCGCCAAGGCCTCCAGCGTGGGCTGTGACGCTGCGACAGTAGGACCGATCGGTTCGGACATGACTGTCTCCTGCCGGCTTGGCCGCCGGTGCTGGACATACGGCTATTTCTTCATGGTGCGAATGAGCGCCACGACATCCGAGGTATCCTTGGCAGAAAGTCCCTTGACGGGCTTCATCTTGCCGGTACCCTCCACGATGATCTTCTTCAGCTGAGCATCGGATTTCTTCTGGACGTCCGCCGAGCCGAGGTGGAGGATCTCCACCTTGAGCATGGAAGCGATTTTCGGGTGTCCTTCTCCTTTAGCGCCGTGACAGCGTTTACACTCCTTGTCATAGGCCGCCTGGCCATCGGCCGCCAGGGTGATCGGCGCCGTGAGGAGCGCGCACAACCACATTGTTGACCAGTTCATAATTCAACCTCCCAGGGGATCGCCGCTACCTGAGCTTGTGACGGGCGCGGTAAGTGAACGTTTCTTGCGCTCGAAGTTCCTGATCCACAGCCAGAGACCAAGAATCGTCAGGCCAATTGCAACCAGCGAGAACAGCAAGCCGGTGCGCCTGCGGTCCAACTCCTCCAGTGCGGACAAGCCCGCGGTGTAGGTTTCGCGCGTGATCGCGAGCCCTTCCTGGACGGGCGCGCCCACAGCATCCACCCGGAAGGCGTGCACCGCGACGCGCGCCTTCACGAGTTGCTCCTGCGCTTCTGTTTGCCGGAGCAGGGCGGGTGAGACTTCCATGCCCGAGCGGCGCGCCCGGTCGAGAATGGCCTTTGATCGGTCAATCTGCGAACTCAGCTCGCCAATGAGTTTGGCCATGCCTGCGGCGGTCTTGCCGCCGGCGGACTCTGCATCGTGGCAATTGGCGCAGATGCCGGACTCACTGTTGAGCAGTTCGGGAGTGGGGTGCATGACAGCGTGATTCTCATGGCAAGCGACACATCCGGCGACGCCCATGTCGTCGAAGATGGGCTTGTGCGGGCTTCCGCGGTAAAGGTCCTCCATCATGACGTGGCAGGTGCCGCACACGGCCGCGACTTCGCCGACATGTGGGGGAGCGGCGCCATGGTTTCCGTGACAGGAGGCGCAGCTTGGTGCTGAGAGGTCGCCGCGATCGGCCAACGCCCTCCAGTGGACGCTCGTTTGGTAATCAGCCAGCACCGTGGGGCTGAGCTTGTACTTTTCCATGCGGGCGGCGTCGGAGTGGCAGCGTGCACAGGTTTCGGGCAGGCGCAGGGGGTGGACTGGCGATAGGGGATCCTTGGTCGTGCGGATGTCGTGGACGCCATGGCAGTCCACGCAGTTGGCAACGGCCGTGTCGCCGGCGGTGAGGCGCTTGCCGTGATTGCTCGTAAGATACTGAGCCAACTGATCGACGCGCTGGCGGGGATTGTACTTGTGCATTAGGCTGGCGTCGCTATGGCAGCGGGCGCAAAGTTGCGGCACGGCCGTGCGCGGGATCTTGCCGCGAAAGCCGCGCGCCGGACTCATCGCCGCGTCTGCATCGTCGCGCTGCGGGTCGCCGCCATGGCAATCGGCGCAACTGAAGCCGTGACGATGGTGGATGTCATTCGTGAACTTCCGGACCGGATCGCTCTGAACCCCTTCGAGGCCCTGATGACACGTGACGCAGGAGTCCTTGGCCGCAAGGCAGATTGACATCAGCATGGCCAACCAGGATGCCACCATAATCGTTTTCATCGCGTGTACCCCAGGAAGCTGAAAGTGGCAAGGTATGCGATCAAGGCCACGCCTGCGCCAGTCACCAGGCGCACCCGAAGTGCACCGTCGCGAGCAGCGGCCCAGAAAGGCAGCGTCACCCACCAGGCGGCGAGTAGGCCGAAGCCCAGCAGGCCGAGCACCTGGCCCTCAATCCCCCAGACGTGGCTTGGGATCAGTTTCAAGGTGTAGAAGGGCGCCAGGAAATACCACTCCGGGCGAATCCCGGCTGGTGCGGGCGCAAAGGGGTCGGCCTTGTCACCCAACTCCCACGGAAATAAAGCGGCGAGACAGCCGAGCACGCCCAACGTTCCATACCAAGCCATGAGTTCACGCACCAGGAAGTTCGGGATGAACGGCAACTGAGGGACCTTGGCGGCGGCGCCGTAGTGCTGTCGCTCCACGCTGGGCGGGGTACTGATCCCGTGTCTCTGGACCAGGGCCAGATGCACGAGGATCAGTACCGTGGTGATGCCGGGTAAAATCGCCACGTGAAAGCCGAAGAACCGCGTCAGGGTCGCGCCGCCAATGTCGTCTCCGCCGCGCAGGAACCGTGCCAGCGCCTCGCCGATGAACGGCATGCTGGCGGCCACGTCTGTGCCGATTCTGGTGGCGAAGAATGATGTTGTGTTCCAAGGCAGCAAGTAGCCGCTAAAGCCGAAGGCCATGGTCAGGCCGAGCAGGGCGATGCCGCTTAACCACGTCACTTCCCGTGGCCGGCGATAGGCATGCAGGAGAACGACACTGAACATGTGAATGAATGCCGTCAGCATCATTAGGTTTGCCGACCAGCTATGGACCGAGCGAATCAGCCATCCGAACTGAACCTCGGCGACGATGAACTGCACGCTCTCGTAAGCTTCTGTGCTGGTGGGCCGGTAATAGAGGAGGAGCAGCATTCCGGTGGCGACCTGCACACCGAAGAGGAACAGAGTAATGCCGCCGAAGTAATACCAGATGGTGGAAGAGTGTTTGGGTACGGTTTTGTGCGCTAGGAATTCGCGAACCGGTTCCAGCCCAAGCCGCTCGTCCAGCCATTGCTTGACGGCTGAGACGCGAGCATTGACCTCCATGCAACCACTCCCTTCCCTTCCGGACTTCAACTGCGTTTGGTGATGATCACATCCTCGCCCCGCAAATGGACTTCGTACTGAGCGAGTGCGCGAGGCGGCGGTCCGGAGACCACCTTTCCGTTGAGATCATAGAAGCCGTTGTGGCAGGCGCACCAGATCTGGCGGCCCTCCTGGTGGTACTGGACTGTGCAGTTCAGGTGGGTGCACATGCCATCGAAGGCACGATATTCCGAATCGCTGATGCGAATCAGCAGCACAGGACGGCTGCCGAAGCGGATCATCCTGGCGGAATTAACCAATAGATCAGTGGCCTTGCCGGCCGTGACCTCGTTGACAGGCGCCTCGGACACCTTGGGCGGAATCACGAAGCGGAGCACGGGATAGGCAAAAGAGGCGAGCGAGGCAGCTGCGCCCCCACCCACCAGCCAACCGATCCAACCACGTCGATTAGCGACCATAGGCACTCCTCAACCACAGATGTCGAAGAAGGGGATTCCTTGTGGGTGTTCTATCCGCAGGTAACTGGCCAATGTAGCAGAAGTCTGGATTCTGTCGACATTTTCGACATGCGCCGACCCAAACGCCTTGTAGAATCACGCCACACGCAGCGTTGGGGATTGCGACATACTGGGTCAAATAACACAGGTGGGTCGTATTTCCCACTTCGGACACGCAGTTGGGTGATGCAAGGCCATGCGCGCGCAATGTGGCGCAGCCTCCGTCGGTCGGATCGACCAGGATCGGCGATGTGAACTGGAACTCCACAATCGAGGCCGCGATCTGCCAAACCTGTTAGTCGGAATGCGTCCGCGCATTCCGTTGATACGGCACCAACCAGTCCAGCTGACAGATCTCGATCCGGCGAGCCATGGAGGTTCCGTCCTGGGTGGTCACGCTGGTGGTCACCTTGGTGGTCGCCCCGTCAGATGGCATCGGATGCTTTGTTCGCAGGAGTTCGGCGGTGTCGCAGGGGGTGACCACTATCGAGGTGACAACCTTTTTCAGGCGTGACGCTACCGAAACCGTGCCGTAAGCCCACCGTCGGGGAAAATGCGCGTAAGGGACCCATAATTGCTACCAAACAGCGCCAATGGCGGCTAATTGGAGCGTTTTTTGTTGCGATTTCGCCTTTTGCGTAATTTCCGGACCAATTGCCGCTCCTTTTCCAGCAACCCTCGCTCCATCGCCACGTGGCGTCCGCCCGCTCGCGTTTGACCGGCTTTCACGGATCGCTACCTCCCTGGCACCAGGCAATCCGTCAGGACCTGCGTGAAGATGGGCCGAAGCTCATCGCCTTTGCCGATGCGCCGGAGCGACCAGCAACGCCCGTGCTCCAGCGGCTCGACGAAGCTGTAACTGGTGCCCCGCGGCGCATGGCTGGCAACGGGAGAGCTTCCGTCCTCCCGTTGCAGCCAGATAGCCCGGAGATGGCCTTTGCGGCCGTAGGAGGGCTTCACGAAACCGCCGGCGATGAGGCGCCGGGCAGCCGTCAATGTCCGAAAGCCGAGCGGGCGGCCATCGGCGGCATAGAACGGAATCTGTTTGTCGGTTTTCATGAAGACACACCTCGGGCGGTGAGGAATCAGGGAAGGAGATTCAAGAGAGTCCCGTCTCTCAGTGCCGTTTGTCTTGGGGAGTACTTTCGGAGGGTGCGCTTTGCGCTTGCCTGTCGAACTGAACCCTTCGATATAAATATACGCAAGAAGTGGGAAAACGTAAACCCACCGGCGCTTCGCCTGCTGAAGGCCGGCAAGTCAGAAAAGGAGGCATCTAGTGCGCGGGGACATCAAAACCAAGGAGCCTCATCCCGCAATTCACAGTGGCATTTCTGAGCGGGTACACCTTGGGTCGAAAGAACCCGAGCAGTTCCTGAACGCTCGAACGTTTGAAGCCATGTAGCTTGCCGGCGCAGATGCTCATGCGCTCAGTGATCGGGGCTGAGCCGTGGAGGAGTTCGTTCCACGCGCTTCGAACCAAGGGCGTACTGTTGTTGTCCAGAAAGCGAGTCCGAACGCGTCCGTCATTCATACACTGCAAGCCTCTGGCTACCCGACGGATTTCGTTCTTTGTCAGTTGTCCAATTCGCTTCGCGCTGAGCTTCTCCTGCACGTACTTGGAGTGGTCGAGTCGCCAATGCCCATCATCGCCGCGTTCCTTTGCCCAAGTTCGAAACGCGGCACCGTACAATTTGATTTCCTTCTTCCGTGCCGATTCGGAGAGCTTCCGCGGAGGTATCTTTTCGTAGACCTTCGATGGTGTACCGGGATGCCAGCGAAACAGGTAATCGAGGAAACCGTCGATCTCAAAATTCAGCGGTATCTTTGGCCAGATTCGCTGGACGGAAACATATTGTTGGGCCAAAACTCCGTGGAGATCCAGGAATCGCGGATAGTCGAGAAAGATGTTCGTGAGGCTGTGGCCTCCGAAGTCCCCGGGATCCGGTGGCAAGGCATGCAACGTGGGAAGCCGATCCTGCCCGTCTTCGCCAGCATTCTTGCCCTTGCTCCGGGCGAGAGCGGTGAGCTTGTCCAGATCGAACGGCCGCGAACTGGACTTCCACCACTTCTCGTAGAGTGCAATGGCGGAGGCGGCAGAGGTTCCCTTCAACCAGACGGCTGCTTCGTACCGCTGCGTGAATGCGGCACAGGTAAGATTCGCGGAACTCAGCAGCACCTTGTCGTCGAAGATGTAGATCTTCGCGTGCAGTCCAGCTACGTGACGAATCCTCCCCTTCTGTGCGAAACGACTCAGGGTCTGGCCGTTCGGGCTCGCACCCTCGTCGGTCAATAGGCGGACATCGATCTTGGGTCGATCCCACCATTCCCGTCCAAGAAGGCAACGGACACTCTGCCAGCCGCCAATGTAAGGAGATGCGATCCAGAGCCTATGGCGAACCGAGTTACTTGCACTCCGAAACCATGTTCCGAGATCCTGCCCCGAATAGAGCGACATTCGATGATTGTAGATCAAGTGACCGCCCTCGAACGGCACGCCGCCAAGACTGCTCGACATCCGGGTTATAGAAGCGCGTGCGGACCTCGCGCGGCGGCGGGCCGATGATCTCGATGGATTTTATGGTGACCTCCCCAATCTGGTGGGCTGGCCCAATGAAGCAGATGAGGCCGCTTCGTGTGGTGAAACGGCGCCCGTCGTAGCCTTCGTGGAAGTAGAGCCGCTCCAGCGTCCAGCCCAGGGCGATAGCCTGATCACGGATGGCGTCGATGAGTCCGCGGGCACGGACGAACCGTTCTTGATAGGCTTGCGGCTCAGACCGCGCATTGCGCGGCGTGGCAGGCTCACGCTGCTCCGGCATCGGCGGGCGGTACCGTTCGACGTCCAGCGCCCGGACGGCTCTCAGCAGGGCTGCGTCACCGAGCATCGTGATCGCCTGTGCCTGCACCTCGTTGAAGCGCAGGCGGATGACCTCGAAGGCGACGCCGGAAACCCGGCCGGCGATCACGGCGGCGCGAAGCGCATGCATGCGCACTTTGAGCCAGGCGAAGTACTCGGGATCGAGCCGCCGATAGCACCGCTGGTCGATTTGGAGGTCTCGCGCGAGGGCTTCCGGGTCACGCGGCGTGAGGAAAAACAGATCGGTCGATACCCAAATGGGTGAAGAACGGCCGGAATCTGCGGGGGGTACGGGGAGTGAGGAGGTCCGAGTTTCCAAGTCCTCCCCGCACTGCAAAGTGTTGTTCAGCATAGAGTTATTCCCCTTTGCGGGGACTGCGGGGACTTTCTATCCCTTACGTGTATGAGATTGATACACACATCATGCGCGTCACGCGCGTGGCGCGCGCGCACACATGTATAGAAAGAAGAGAGTCCCCGCAGTCCCCGCAACGTCCGTAGTGCGTTGATAAAACAAAGGTTATCCTCGGCGGGACTCGTTTTTCGAAATCGGGCAGTCCCCGCACATTTGTTACGCATCGGACACCACCTGCCACCGGCTGATTTTCCGGTGCGTATCCACAGGCGCGCGTTCGATACGAAGCCCGCGAGGCCCGTATTTCCGGCCGCGCCGTTGGTTGAAGGCCAGTCCGAGCCGCTGTTTGAATGGACCCTCGCGCTCCATCCATCTCGTCAGATCGGCCGGCAGGGCCTCGCGCAACTGCTCGGCGCGATCGCTCAGCACGGACTGGCGGATGATCTCTTCGTAGGTCTTCTCGTTGAGGCGTTCCCAGAGTTGCGACACCGTGAATGGCGTTGCCTGGAAGGTTTCCTCCACCTCGTCGAGGAACGATTCCCACTCCGAGCTTTCGGTATCGGACTGCGTAAACAGCTTCTCGCCGTTGCCGAGAAAGCCCTCTACGCCCGCGTATTCGAGGATCCCGGCCACGACCTCGGTCCAGCGCTCGAAGCTGCCCACAGGCGGCGTGGAAGCCCGTGGCTGGCCCGCTGCGAACCACGCCCGGGCGATGGTCAGCAGGGCGAGCAGCAGGCCGCGCCGGTGTTCGAGAACGTAGTCCTTGATCCGCTCGTGCTTGAATCCGGTACGGCGGAACGGATCGGGCACGCCGGCGTCCATGCGGACCCAGAAGCAGCGGCGGGCCATATCCCCACCGAGTTGCAGGTTGTTACCCGTGGCAATCCAGGAGCAGCGAATCGGGACCGAGACCGTCTGGGACTTGCCGAGAATGCGGTCGCGGTGGATCTCGCCGGTGATCACCTTGGCGAGCACGCCCCAGTCGACCGTGGAAGTGACGTTGTCGATGATGACGAGCGACGGGGCCTCGATCAGGATACTGGTGAGCTGCTTGCGGAGTTCCTCGGCCTCGGTGAGCGGGGTGATGAGTTCCGCGGCGCGGCCCGTGAGGATGAGTGCGATCAGTTCGGCGAGCAGGGTCTTGCCCGTGCCTTGCGTGGTGGCGTCGAACAGGGCGAGCGGGACCGGGCCGCTGATGATGTGGCGGCAGACCGAAGTGACCAGCGCGCCGATTGCGTTGGCATAGCTGGCCTGGTCGACGAAGGGAAACTCAGCGAGTATGTCGTGGATGCTTTCGAGCGCAACATCGATATGGTCGCGGGTGGGCGCATCGGGCACCTCGAAGTTGTCGAGGCCCGGCGAGGGGACGAGATACAAACGGCTCGCCGGGTCATAGCCTGCCATGGCCAGAATGGTGCCGTCCGAGCGCAGCGTGGGCGCCTCGACAACGCCCTCGAGGACGGGGAAACCCCAGAGCGCCGGATTGAGCGTGCGGATGTTGCGGGAGACGTCAATCGGCGGCGGCACCTCTTTGCGGACACCGCGCGCGGATAGTTCGAAGTAATCCGCCGTTTGCGCCAGCGCATTGCGGAGCTTGGTTTCGTCCAGATCGGCGATGAAGGGCCGGCCCAATTCCGTGGTCTCAATCGCGGCGATCCGGCAGGCGCGGACGAACAGATGCGGGGGCGCGTTGGAGGCCGTCAGCGCGCTGAGCGCGTTCTGACAGACCGAGCGGAAGGGGCGGTCGTTGACCTGAATTTGCGGCAGGGCAGAGCCGGCCACGGATGACGGCGTGGAGGGATGCCCCGTGGGCGGGCCTTCGCCATTTGGCTGGGCGGATCCGGAGTTGCCCCCGACGATCGGCGCCTTCGCGATGGCCTCCTCGATGGTGACGCGCGTGGCCCCGGCGGCGATCCAGTCCGAGGCGTCCTTGCCTGCAGGGATGGTCAGCCTCCGAAGCTCCTTCACGCGGTGCCGCAGGGCCTCGATCACAATGCCGGCATGCTTCTCGCCGGGAGTGTCGTTGTCCGGCAGCAGAACGACGCTCTTGCCCTCGAGCGTCTCGGAGTAGTTCTTGAGCCACTTGCCCGCGTGGTTGCAGGCGCCGCCCGGGTTGCAGGTCGCCACAAAGCCGAGCCGCTCGAGATTTTCGACGTCCTTTTCGCCCTCGACAAGCAGCACCTGGTCCGCAGCCACCACTTTCGGCAGGCGATACAGCACGCGGTTGATGCCCTTGATGTTGTACTCCCAGGAGATAGCCGCGCTGGCGCCGTCCATCTTCACCACGCGGCGGCGCTGGCGGAAGGTCTTGGGCTCGTAGCGCACCACCTGGAACAGGAATTCGCCCTTCGCATCGGTGTAGTCGTAGGCCGCCACCTGAGTGAGCTTGGCTGGGCCGCGTGCCGGGCGACCGAGCAGGGCGTGAACGGCATCGCGGCAGTCCTTCCAGGCGCGGCCCGAGATCTGCTGTTCGAGTTGGAGGATGTTCCAGCCGCGGCCGCATTGGGAGTGGCAGAAGGCGAGCCCGTTTTCTGGATTGACGGCGAAGTTATCGTCCGCGCCCTGGTGAATGGGGCAGGGGCCGCGCCACTCCCCACCCGTCTGTTTCAGATCCGGCAGGCGCGACCGGTAGTAGCTCGCCACCTCCGATGGATTGAAATCGAGAACTTTCATTCGGCCCTCCGGCACTGGTTGAGGAAAAAAGAAAGGAAGGTATTGCGTTGGTCGACCTGCTCTTTTCCGGCGCAGTGCTCAATGCCCCAGCGGTCACCGAGCAGGATTACCGACTGTTGGGCCCGCGTGACGGCGGTGTAGAGCAGGTTGCGGTGATGCATGAAGGAATGGGACTTGTGCACAATGACGATGGCGCAGGGGAATTCCGAGCCCTGCGTTTTGTGAATTGAGGTGGCATAGGCGAGTTGCAGGTTGTGCTCCTTGGCGCTGCCCTTGGGGATGGTCTTCAGCGTGCCCTCGAAGTCAACCACCAAACCCTGCTTCGGATCGTTCTCGACGACGTAGCCCAGTGCGCCGTTCATGACGCCGAGATCGTAATCGTTCGAGGTCTGGATGACCTTGTCGCCGGGATAGATCAACGGGCGTCGGCTGGGTTCCAAGGGGGCGACATCCACGCCAAAGAGCTTCTTCTGCAGCAGCCTCTGGAGAGTGATGTTCAGTTCCACCGTGCCCAGCGGCCCCTTGTGCGTGGGCGTGAGTACCTGAACATCCTGGAGCAGGTCGAAGCCGAGCCGCTCGGCGATGACCTCATGGAACAGCTTTTCGAGAAACATCCGGACATGCTCCCGGTCCGTGAAGTTGTTCACCACATACCAGGGGCGGTAGCCGTAAGCCTTCTCGTCGCAGGTGGGCCGGACCTGGCCACTGAGGATTGCAGTGGAGTTTTCCTTGAGCACCCCGGCCTGGCGGATGATCTTGGTGAGCACCGTCGTCGGGATCGCCCCGGACTGGATGAGATCGCGCAGCACATTGCCGGGACCGACTGGTGGTAGTTGATTGTGATCTCCGACCAACAGAACCGCCGTGCGGCTCAGATCGACGGCCTGAAACAACTGGTGCATGAGCGGGACAGGAATCATGGACACCTCATCGAGGGCCAGAAAATCGACGTCGAGCTTCTCGTCACTCCCTTTTGCAAAGGTCTGGCCATTGAAGCCCAGCAACCGGTGCACCGTTTGCGCCGGACGTTTCACGGACTGCTCCAGACGCTTGGCCGCTTTGCCCGTGGGCGCAGCGAGGGCGTAGCTGATGCCCAGATCCTCGCAGGCTTTGATGAGAGATTCGACGGTGAAGGTCTTGCCGCTGCCGGCGCCGCCGGTCATGAGCGAGATGGAGTACTGGAAGGCATTCCGGACCGCCTGCCGCTGGTCCTCATTGAGGCGCTCGAAGAAGCGAGCGGCGGGGAAGCCACGGGTCAGGTGAGGATTCCGCTCACTGGCCCTGGCGAACACCGCAGCCAGAAATTCCTCCATCTCGTGGATGGCGGGTTGGGCCACGACAAGCCGTTCGTAGGGGCAGCACACCAGGCGCTTCTCGCCGATGAGCGCCTCAAGTTCCCGCTCGATGCGCTCCCGGCTGTCGAGATTGTCGAGAACCAGAAGCGTGTTGGCCCGGTCAAGCAGATCCTCGTACTCGACCCAGCAGTCACCATCGTCGAGCGCGGATTGGACGATGTGATGGATGCCCGCGCGGAGCCGCGCCGGCAATTCCTTCGGCACGCCGAGCCGCCGCGCGATCTTGTCCACGCGCTTGAAGCCGAAGCCGGGGACCTCGGAAATCAGCAGGTACGGGTCGGATTGCAGCAGGCCGACCACACCGTTGCCGAACTTGCCGACCAGCGTGGTCACCTGCAGGTGCGTCAACCCGTAGGAGGCGAGATACGTCATGGCGGCGTTGAACTCACTCGCCGCGATCCAGATGTCGCGCAGGTTGGACACCGCTTCGAAGGTGAGCTTCGCCGCTGAAGCGACGGCCCGCGGATCGGCGCGGATCACCCGGTCGAAGTCCGCGCCGAAGGTGTCGGCGATGAGACCTGCCTTCACCGGGCCGATGCCTTTGATATCGGGATGGTGGGCGAGGTAGTTGGCGAGGCCGGCGGGATCGAGATGCACCGGAGACTCGAGAGCGTCCACCGCGAACTGCCTGCCGTATTTCGGATGGTCCTCCCAGCGTCCGGTGAGCGACACTGGCTCGCCCTCGCGCAGGAAGACCTTGCCCGCGAAGCGGACCGGCGCCCCATCGTCATCGACGAGGCGGCCCGCGGAAAAAGTGGCGCCGGCGTGGAAAACGGCCTGCACCACGCCGCGCACCGTCGTCGTGTCCGTTTTCATCCCCGGCTTTCCCAACAGGCCCTCCTTTCGGCGGCGCGCAGCAGATACCCCTCCACGAACCGGCAGGCCAGCTGCCGGTTCGTGCAGAAGAAGACGGGGATGCCAAAGTCCACGGTGATGGCCAGGGCACTGCCGAGAACAGCGTGCGGGTGCGCTTCGCCCCGGTAGCGGCGGGCAAGAACGTCGCCGAGATCGGCCTCGACAACGACGCAGGCGCGCCGGTAGTGTTCCAGCCGCCGGAGTTCCCGGTAGAAACGGTCACGCGCATGCATCACCGTGCCGACGAAATCGTCCAGCGTTTTGCGCTCGACAGCCACATCCCGTTCCAGTCCGGCGACCGAGTAGTCCCCGGCCGGCAACGCGCGGCGGACCGGCGTTACCAGCTGGGGATTGAAGCCATAGCCTTCCTGCTCGCGCGTATCGACGATGATGGTGACGGGCGCTGCCTTAGAAGGGGATGAGGGCATCGCCCGCCTCCTGCTGATACCGGCTGCTGGCGGCGACGGTCTCGAGGCGGCGGTTGAAGTACACATTCTCGTGCTCGCCACGGGTCCGCTTGGTGATTTCCAGCTTCACGTCGAGAAGCTGGTTCAGGTGGTTCGGCAGATCGGAGAGCTTCTCGAGGTTGAGCCCGCACAGCATGAGGTCCGTTTTCACGAACTTGAGCGTATTGACCGTGAAGACGCTGTTGCGCCAGATCAGCCGGTTGACGCACTGCGGCGCGAGGATCCGGAGGGTCCACTTCAACATGGGGTTGCCGGTGGAGGAGTGGGTCAACTCGACCTTCTCCACGGCGACCTGGTACTTGCCGTCCGGGACGCTTTCGAAGGTGCCCCGGTCCTCGGCGGCTTCGTTGCGGAACTCGCTGTCGAATTGGGCGAGATCGATGGGTTCATGATTCATGGGTGGGTCTCCTTGGGATCGAACGGGTTTACTTGGCCGCGCCTGTCACCGCCGCGCCAGCGGCCGGCTCGGACGAAGGGGTAGGTTTCGCGGCGGCAGGTTGCGCGGGCGCCGGCTTCGCCGGCGGCCTGGCAGAGGGCGTGGACGGTGCCTGGCCCTTCGCGGCGGCGGCATTGAACGCCGTGCGGAAGCTGGCGAAATCGAGATCGAGCGTTTCGGGCAGACGCCCCGTTCGGTCACCGGCCTCGTAAAAGAGGCTCGGCTTCGTGCGGATCACGCGCCGCATGCGGGGTTCGCCGTCGCCCGAGGCCTCTTCCTGGATGTCGCAGTAGAGCACCATGTCGGCCATGCCCAGGACGATCTTGCGCGCCTTGTCCGGCAGGGTGGGCACGATCCGCGTGTACTTGCCGGTGCGGGAGTCCATCTCCACCTCCTTGGCGTGCGAGACGAGGAACAACCCGTATGGCAGGAACGCCAGCTTGGTCAGGACACGCTGGAACTCGTTGTTGACGAGCGCATAGCCCTTCCCGTAGCCGAGGTCGGATTCGTGCTCGATCTTGTTCTTTTCGAGCACGAACTGGGTGCAGAACTTGTAGGCGTTGTCGACCGTGTCGATGATCACGGTCTTGAACGGGTGGTTGCCCGCACTGATTTCGGCGCAGGCGTTGCGCAGGTCCTCCCAATTCAGAATCGGGACTTGGTAGACATCCAGGGCGTTGAGGCCGGGTTCGGTGGCCAGGAACAAGGCGCCCTCGGCCTGGGAACAGAGGGTTGACTTGCCGATCTTCGTTCTGCCGTAGGCGAGGACGGTCAGGTCCGCCAGATCATTTTTGGGAGGCGTCTTCGTTGTGGGTAGCAGGCTCATGGTGGTTCCTTTCAGAAAATGGGTTCGCTGGATGGCTCGCGCAGCTCCTCGTGTGGCGCCGCAATCGTGTAGAAGTTGTCGATCACGTTAGGATTGCCGTTCGACCGGCAGACCGGAAAATACGCGCAGGGGCGGTGGTAGTTGAAGCAGAAACCGGTGTTCTGGTAGAAAACACCGCGGCGCCGGGCGTCGAGAAAGGCCTGGGTCAGCTCCCAGAGTTCGGCGCGCAGGATGTCGAAGCGGTCGCGCGAGAGATAGAGCATCTCGCGGTGGAACATCTCGGGCTCGGCGTATTTCTCCAGTAGCCGGGCCTGAAACTCTTCGTCGGTTTCCGGCAGCTTGCGCCGGGCCGTCGTCTTGCCCGTCTTCGATTTCGCCAGCAGAGCCTCGCGGCGGGCCTGGAATTCCTCTTCGGTCTCGCCCGCGCTCTGCTGCAACCGGGCCTTCGCGAGAATGTTGTAGATCACGCCCGTGATCGGGATGCCCAGCGCCTCTTCGACATAGTGCGAGTAGATGGCGATCTGGAAATCCGTCCAGAGCCTCTCCAGGTAGTCGGCGCCAATCGTCGCCGCCGTCTTGTGTTCGAGGATGTAATGCTCACCGCCGATCCGGACGATCCCATCCACCTTGCCGGCGAGGACGAAACTGCGGGACGCCGCCCCGGTGGCCGGATTGACGATCGGTCCCTCGAAGGTCTTCTCCAGGTCGACGACGGTGAACTCCTCCTGCGAGTAGCGGCTGGCGTAGCCTGTCATCATGGCCCGCGCCAGGTGCCAGTCCCGGCGGACACCCTCGTCGGAAGTGCGGTTGCCGCAGGCCCCAT
>JAHDVK010000016.1 GCA_023384675.1 Bryobacteraceae bacterium
GCGTAGCCGGGCACGGTGATGCCGCCCTGGAAGGTCAGCAGCGAGGCGGTGAAGATAATCTTGCCTTCGCGCCGCTCGATCATGCGGGCCCCAACGGCGCGCGCGATGAGCCAGGGGGCGTTCAGATTGGTCTCCATCACCTCGTCCCAATCCCCGTCCGGATGCACGGCGGCGGGGGCGCGGCGGATCGAGCCGGCGTTGTTGACAAGGATGCCGATGCGCGGATGATCCCGTTCCAGTTGACCGAGCCACGCGCGCGTTTGCTCGCGCGAGGAGAAATCGCAAGCGTAGGATGCGAAGCGCCGGCCCAGCCCGCGCACCGCCGCGCCAAGCTCTCCGCCGTCCGGCTCCATCTGGCGCGAGACGGCGATGATGTCCGCGCCCGCTTCAGCAAGCGCGATTGCGATGGCGCGGCCGATGCCGCGGCGCGCGCCGGTGACCAGCGCGGTTTGCCCGTCGAGCCGGAACAGATCGAGCACGCTCATGGCGGCCTAGCCTCGCCGCGCCCGGAGCGCTTCGGCCAGATCCTCGGGCAGGGGCGTGGACTTCTGGGTAACCGTGCTCATGCACACGGCCGTGATGCGGCCCCGCGCCACGGCCGCTTCATTCGACACGGACATGAAGTAGAGCGTAAAGGAAGATTCGCCGACGCGCTCCACGGTCACCTGGGTCTCGACTACATCGTCGTACCGCAACGGCGCGACGAACTGCGCTTCGACGTGAATACGGGGAAATGAGAGCTGCGCCGCGGGTTCGATGTCAGCGTACGGGAACCCGATGGCGCGCAGGAATTCGTCCTCGGCCGCCTCCATGTGGCGGAACATCGCCGAGTAGTGAATCCGGCCGGAGGCGTCGGTATCGGAAAAGCGGATGCGGCTCCGCCAACAGAACGGTTCGCCCATGATTCACCTATTGTACGCGCGCCGCGCCGGTTGACGAAACGCGCCGTTCGTGAGCAACGTAGTAGTATCGTGGGCCGGATGCGCGCAATTGCGGCGCTGCTGGCGGTTCTGCCGTTGGCGGCGCAGGAGGACACGCCGCTGTTTCGCAGCGACGTGACGCTGGTGCGCGTGGACGTGCAGGTGCTGGATCGCGCTGGGCAACGCATTACCGGTCTGACGAAAGACGACTTCCGCCTCGCCGTGAACGGGCAGCCCGCCCCCGTCAGCGCCTTCGCATACGAACAGATCCCCCTCGACGTCGTCCTGCTGATCGACGTCAGCGGCAGCATGCGCCCGCATGTGCAGCGGATCGCGAATGGCCTTCGCGGGGCGCTCCGCTCCCTGGGCCCCGACGACCGCGTCGCCCTGCTCGTCTTTGACCGCCGCCCGCGACTCCGCATGGAACTCGAGGGCGACCACGACCGGATCGCGGCTGGCATGGAAGAACTTCTCCGCGAGGAACGCTTCAACAGCGGCACCGCCATCACCCGCGCAATGAAGGAATCCGCCGACTGGCTGAGCCGCTGCGCGCGGGCCGACGCGCGCCGCGCCGTGGTGATCCTGACCGACGACGAAAACGGCGACGGGCGCGACGAGGACGGCGTGCTCTCCGCCCTGGACCGTGCCGGCGCCGCCTTGAGCGTGCTGCAGGCGCCCGGGTCGCGGCAGGGCATGGGCGGACCGCGCTGGCCCATCGGCCGCCGTGGCGGCATCATCCTCGGGCCGCGTTTCCCGCAGCCGGGACCTCAAATCGACATCCTCGAATCGGCCGGCGTCCGCGAGATCGCCCGTGAAACCGGCGGCGACACCTTCAAGGTCGAGGAATCGGCCGCCCTCGAAATGACCTTCGCCCGCCTCCGCCAGCGCTACGCCATCTTCTACTCCGATCCCACCGGCGCCGCACCCGTCACCATCGGCTTGAGCGATTCCGCCCTGCGGCGCCATCCCGGCGCGCATGCGGACTATCGCCGCGGCAGCCGCTGGGGCGGGGGCGAGGAGCGCGTCATCAGCCGCGCGCCAGAAATGCCCGCGCCGCGCCCTCGGCCGTCCGAACCGGGCTGGGGACAGGCGGACGTGGACCTCGATGAGGTTGACGACCGGCCCGCGCCTGTGGTGTCGCCGCCGCCGCCGCCGCCAGCCGCCCCCGAGCGCAAGGGCGGCTGGCGCAAAGCCACGCCCGAGGACCTGAAGCCCGTCCCGCCGCCCAAACTCGAGCGGCGCAAACCGTAACTATCGCCGCGCCTGCGACAATGGTGAGTGTGAACGAGCATGTCTCGGGATTCGTTTCCCTGCTGGGCCGGCCCAACGCCGGCAAGTCCACGCTGTTGAATGCGCTGGTGGGCGCCAAGGTCGCGATTGTCGCCGACAAGCCGCAAACCACCCGCACCACCATTCAAGGCGTCTGGACCACACCGCGCGCGCAGGTGGTCTTCATCGACACACCCGGCATCCACCAGGCCGACTCGGTGTTCAGCCAGCGCATGATGCAGTCCATCCAGGAGGCGCTCGACCAGCGTGACCTGCTGATCTACCTGCACGACGCCACCCGCGCACCCGGCGCGGCCGACGAATCCGCGCTCGCGCTCATCAAAGCCGCCCGCACCCCCGCCCTGCTCGCACTCACCAAGATCGATAAACTCGCGCGCAAGGACGACCTGCTGCCCACCATCGAATGGTTCCGCGAACGGCACGAGTTCGAGGAGTTCCTGCCCGTCGCCGCCCCCAAAGGCGTTGGTCTCGACGATCTGCGCGAAGCCGTCCTGCGCCGCCTGCCGCCCGGCGATCCCTTCTTCCCCGAAGATTTCTATACCGACCAGCCCGAACGCTTCATCGCCGCCGAGATCATCCGCGAAAAGATCCTCGCGCTCACCCGCCAGGAAGTGCCGCACTCCGTCGCCGTGCTCGTCGACCAGTGGGAAGACACGCCGAAAATCACCAACGTCGCCGCCACCATTCACGTCGAGCGCCCCGGCCAGAAAGCGATCGTCCTCGGAACCAAGGCCGAACGGCTCAAGCGCATCGGCACCGAAGCGCGCCTTGAACTCGAAGCCATGCTCGGCCGCCGCTTCTTCCTCCATCTCTTCGTCAAAGTGTCGCCCAAGTGGCGCGAAAACCCCGCGTTCCTGCGTGAGTTGGACTGGCGCGCGCAACTCGGAGTGGAGACCATGCGTCTATCCGGTGATAATGAAGAAGAGTAGTCCTATGCGATTTCTTGCCCTTTTGCTAGCGTTCCTGCTGCTCGGCGTCTCCGCCGGCGCGGCTGCCATGCAGGATGCCGATGAAGACGACCGCATCTACGACCAGGTGATCCAGCGCCTCGCCGCCGACCGCGACATCAAGGGCAACGCCTTCGAGGTCACGGTGAAGAACGGCGTTGTGACCGTCAAAGGCACCGTCACCCGCGAAAGCTACCGCCAGCGGGCCGAGCGCATCATCAAGCGCGTAAAAGGCGTGAAGCAGGTAGTCAACGAACTCGTCATCAAGGAGTTTTGACGAAGCCCATGGATCTGCGTCCCATCGGCGTGGTCCGTTGCGCGGTGCGCGAGCGTAAGACCATGCCGCCGTGGGGCGTGCCCGCCCGCATCGAACTCCACGAAGGCTTCGAGGCGGGCCTCCACCGCATCGAAAAGCACACTCACCTCTGGGTGCTGGCGTGGCTCGACACGCCCCCCGCCGGCCATGCCGCCGCCGAACGCGACGTACTCCAGGTGACGCCGCGCGGCGTCCGCGAACCCGGCGAGGAAGGCAAGCATGGCGTCTTCGCGGTGCGCTCGCCCGCACGCCCGAACCCCATCGGACTCACCGCCTCGCGTCTGCTTTCCGTCGAAGGACGCTCACTCAGTATGGAGCGGCTCGACTTTCTCGACGGCACGCCCGTGCTCGACCTGAAACCCTATTTCGTGACCCGCGACATGATCTATGCCGCCGGCGGACGCCAGATCGGCGCGCCCGCCTCACGCGAGGCGCTGCGTGAATCGCTCACCGCCCAGGCTGTCGCCTTTCATGGCCGCCTCGCGCCCGGTCTCGCCCTCGGCGTGCGCATGATCGAACACTTCCGGCTCACGCATCACTCCCTCAACGACCCGCCCTCCTGGCGCGTGGAAGCCCCGCTCTCGGATCCCATCCTGCTCGACGCCCTGCTCGGCATCACGCGCGTCTCGCCCGGCCGCGGCACGCTTATCCTCCACCAGGAATGCTGCATCCGGCTCAATCTCGCCGCCGAATATTGTCCCGCTCCCGCGCTCCCCGCCTCGGCGGACGAAATCCTGAGCGCGCCCGACCAGGCCCTGTTTACTTACCGGTCGCTTTGACCTATTCGGTTTGCACGCGCTTGAGTAGATCCGCCGCTCGCCCGCGCACCGCCTCCGCTTCGGCGGCCTCCACCACCTGCGCCACGCCGTTCACGCTTTTCCGCGCGCCCGCCAGCCGCCCTTCCGGATCGAACCCCATCACTTTGAGGATCTCCGCCTGCTGCCCGCGCGAGCGGGCCGTGGGCGTCGGTCCCAGACTCGCCTCCCTCGCCAGCGCCAGTTTCCCCTCACGGAAGAAATACCGGATCGATCCCGACCCCTCATCCCCCCGCTCCTGCTGCTCCACGATCAGTACGATCGCCTGCCCGTCGCGAAACGCCACCCACGTAGTGTTGACCTCGTTCTCGTTGAACTGGCCCGTTTTGCGCGCGAACTTGTCCAGCCGCCCCTCCACCGTGGCGGCATAGCGTTCGGCCAGCGGCAGGCTGTTGATGGGTAACTCGCGCACCGCCGCGTTCGCCGTGTCGTCGGGCAGCATCCTGACCGAGGTTTCGTCGAACCAGACCCGCGCCTGGCTCGCATCCACAAATGCGAACCGAATCTTCGTCACCTCCGGCTGATACAGGAAGAACCGCAGCGATTCGTCATCGCCATGATCGCCGCACACCGCCGCCGGGCCGCTCTCGCGCCGCTTCGCGACTTCCGCGGCATACTGCGGTCCGGGCACAATCTGCAGCGTCTGCAGACCGCCGATCCGCATCCGCGGGCTCGGCGACACCACGCAGCCCAGCCGCTCCTTCTCCTCCAGACGCGAGACAAACTGCTCGCGAATGGCCGCGTCGATCGGCTGCATCTCCCTTTTGGTGAAAACCTCGACGATTCGCGCCGGCGCCCCCTCCACTGGCTCCAGGACAATCGCGTTGTCCCGCTCGGCCAGCGTGAAGCGCTCCTCGCGGCACTTCTCGAACAGCAGCGAAACCCCCAGCCCGCGCGCCTCGAATGTGGACCACTCACACCCTTCGCTCACCGCCCTCGACGGCTTCGGCGGCTCCGCCGGCTGCTCTTTCGAGCCGCACCCGGCCATCAACGCCAGCAACGCAAGAAGCCCACAATGTTTCATCAATTCCGATTCTAGCGCCCGGCGCCTCAGGCCAGCATCTTCTTCACCACATTGCCCGCCACGTCCGTCAACCGGAAATCGCGCCCCATGTGCTTGTAGGTCAGCCGCGTGTGATCGAAGCCCAGGCAGTGGAGGATCGTCGCCTGCAGGTCGTGGACGTGCACCTTGTCCTCCTCGATGTTGAAGCCGATGTCGTCCGTCTTGCCCACCACCGTGCCGCCCTTGATGCCGCCGCCGGCCAGAAACATCGAATAAGCCAGCGGGTGATGATCGCGGCCCGCGTTCTCGGGATCCTGCGTGTTGCGGATCTCCACCATCGGCGTGCGCCCGAACTCTCCGCCCCACACGATCAATGTATCGTCGAGCATCCCGCGCTGCTTCAGATCCTTGATCAGCGCCGCCGTGGGCTTGTCCGTGCGGTCGCAGTTCTTCTTCAATTCGCGGTTGAGGTACGTGTGCTGATCCCACGATGCGTGCATCATCAGCACGAAGCGCACGCCGCGCTCCACCAGCCGCCGCGCCAGCAGGCAGTTTGTCCCGAACTGCTTCGTCATCGGATCGTCGATGCCGTACATCTCGCGAATGTGCGCGGGTTCATTCGACAGATCGGCCAGCTCCGGCGCCGCCTGCTGCATGCGATAGGCGAGTTCGTAGCTCTCAATGCGCGAGGCGATTTCCGTGTCGCCCGTCTCATCCAGCCGCGCCTGGTTCATGTCGCGAATCGCATCCAGCGCCATCCGCTGAGTGCCCGCCGATACGCCCTCGGGATTCGATAGATACAGAATCGGATCCCCCTGGTTGCGGAACAGCGTCCCCTGGTAGTGGCTCGGCAGGAACCCGCTCGAAAAATTCGACGCCCCGCCGCTCGTGCCCACGCCCGACGTCAGCACCACGAAGCCCGGCAGGTTCTGGCTCTCGCTGCCGAGCCCGTACACGCTCCATGCCCCCATCGTCGGCCGCCCGAATTGAATCGAGCCGGTAAACAGCAGCAATTGGCCCGGATGGTGATTGAACGCCTCGGTATGCATCGAGCGCACCAGGCAAAGATCGTCGGCGCACGAGGCGATATTCGGGATGTAGTCGGAAAACTCGATGCCCGATTGGCCGTGCGGCTTGAACACGCGCGGGCTCGCCAGCACTTTCGCGTCCTTCGAAATAAACGCCAGCCGCAGTTGCGACGTCAGCGACTCGGGCAGCGGCTTGCCGCTCCACTTCACCAGCCCCGGCTTCGGGTCGAACAGGTCCATCTGGCTCGGCGCGCCTTCCATGAACATGAAGATCACATTCTTGGCCTTGCCGGGGAAGTGCGGCTGCTTCGGCGCCAGGGGTCCTCCATCGGCGCCCGCGCGGCCTTCCAGGCCCAGCAGGTGCGTTAGGCCCATCATGCCAATGCCGCCGCCCACTTCGCGCAGGAACCGCCGCCGGTTCCGCTGAGCGAGGAAATCGAGTTCATTCTTCGGCATAGCGCATTACTCCCGGGTGATGAATTCGTCGAGGTTTAGAAGCACTCGCGCGGCGGTCACCCAAGCCGCCTCGTCCGGCTTCACCGGCAACAGCCGCGCCGCCTCCGCGGGCTGCGTGGCGAGCGCGGAGGCCTGATCGTCAAGCAGCCGCATCATGCGCTCGCGCTCCTTCGGGCTCGGCAGGCGGCTCACCGTGTGCAGAAAGGCATCGTCCACCCGCCTCTCGGGCGGTGTGGTGGTGATCAGCCGGTACGCAAAGGCTTGGGCGGCTTCATAGAACACGGGGTCGTTCAGCAGGTTCAATGCCTGGAGCGGCGAATTGGACCGCCGCCGCCGGCTGCACGCCACGTTCGAATCGGGCGCGTCGAAGTTCATCAGCATCGGATACGGCGCCGTGCGCTGGAAATGCACATACAGGCCGCGGCGGTAACGTCCCGGCCCTTCATCCGCCTTCCATTTCGCGCTGCCGGAGTAAACGAGTTCGGCGATGCCTTCCGGCTGCGGCGGCTTCACGCTCGGACCGCCGATCGTGTCGTTCAACAGCCCCGAAGCTGTCAGCGCCGCGTCCCGGACCGATTCCGCCGGCAGCCGCACCCGCGACTGCCGCGCCAGCAGCGTGTTGCCCGGATCGATATCCTTCAGGTCCGGCCGCGCGTGGGACGACTGCCGGTACGTCGCGGATGTCACCATGGCGCGCAGCATCTGCTTCAGGCTCCAGCCGCGCTCCATGAATTCGCTCGCCAGCCAGTCGAGCAGTTCCGGATGCGTGGGCGCTTCGCCCTGCGTCCCGAAATCCTCGCTGGTCAGCACCAGACCCCGGCCGAACAGTTCCTGCCACAGGCGGTTCATTGTGACACGCGCCGTCAAGGGGTTTTCCTTCGACACCAGCCAGCGCGCGAAGGTGAGCCGGTTGCGCGGAGCGCCCTCGGGCAGCGGCGGCAGCACGGCGAGCGTGCCCGGGTCCACCGGAATGCCTGCTTCGCGATAGTCGCCCTTCACCGCCAGCCGCGTCCGCGGCGGGTCCGGCAGCTCCATCATCGCCGGCGCCCGCGTGATGCTGGGCAGCTTCTCATCGATGCCCGCAAGACGGCGCCGGAACTCGCGCAGCGAATTCATAAAGTCGGGATCGCGGCTGTCATCCGGCCCTGGACTGCGAATGTACCAGCGCATCAGCCGGTCCTCGTCATGCGCGCTGCGCTGCCCCGGCGGCGTGCGCAGCGTGGCCTCGAACCGGTCGAACATCGGCCGGGTGTTGGCAATCGCGAAGTCCCACTCGATATTCGCGCCGGGATGATCGAGCGTGAACATCATCTGCTTTTCCCAGGCGCGCTGCAGCGGTTTGATGTTGAAGATGTCGATCAGGTGCTCCCGGCTCTCCCGGTACGCCGCCAGTTGGCGCAGGTGCGGCCCGGTCTCGCCGGGCAGCGGCGCTTCGATGTCCACCTCATCGCTGCGGTCGAAGTACGCGAACAGCGAATAGTATTCCTTCTGGCTGATCGGATCGTACTTGTGATCGTGGCACTGCGCGCAGCCCACCGTGAGACCCAGCCACACCGTCCCCGCGGTGTTCGTGCGGTTCACCAGTTGCTCGAAACGGCTCTCCTTCGGATCCGTCCCGCCTTCGCGGTTCGTCAGCGTGTTTCGCTGGAAGCCGGTCGCGATCAGTTGCGGCGCCGCGGGATCGGGCAGCAGGTCGCCCGCAAGCTGTTCCACCGTGAACCGGTCGAACGGCATGTCGCGGTTTAACGCTTCGATCACCCAGTCGCGCCAGCGCCAGGCGATCGGCCGTTCGTTGTCCTTCTCGTAGCCGTCCGAATCGGCGTAGCGGGCCAGGTCGAGCCAGTGGCGCGCCCAGCGCTCACCGTAACGGGGCGATTCGAGCAGCCGGTCCACCAGGCGTTCGTAGGCGTCCGGGCGCGCGTCTTCCAGAAACGCGCGCACCTCGGCGGGCGTGGGCGGCAACCCCGTCAGGTCGAAGCTCAGCCGCCGGATCAGCGTAGTCTTCTCAGCCTCGCCGGAGGTGGCGATCCCCTCTTTCTCGAGCCGCGCCAGCACAAATCGATCAATGTCGTTGCGGACCCAGGTCTCACTCTTCACCCGCGGCGGCGTGGGCCGCTTCACTGGCTGAAAGGCCCAATGGACAGGCTTCGCGACCGCCGCCGCCGCCTTCCGCGGCCAATCCGCGCCTGCGTCGATCCACGCCCGCAGCGTCGCGATCTCGGCCGGCGACAGCGGAGCGCCCATCTTCGGCATCCGCTCCTCGGCCTTTTCCGTAATGACGCGCGCAATGAGCTTGCTCTCCGCGCTCTTGCCCGGCAGGATCACCGGTCCCGAATAGCCGCCCTCCAGGGCGCTCGCGCCATCGTCCAGGCGCAACCCGTTTTGCTTCAGTGTCGCGTTATGACAGGCGTAGCAGCGCTTGCGGAAGATCGGCCAGACGTCCTTTTCGAAGTCCGGCGGCGCCGCGGAAAGTGCGAACGGGGCCAGACAGAAGACGATGAGCGTGCGCATCCTTGCCCTCATGACTATTTGGGTATTGTATCGCCGCGCGCCGCCGGACGCACCCGTCTTCGTACGGCGGCGCGCACCGCGCCGATGGAACTGGTACGAAACCTTCCGTAGCAGTAGGGCGGACTTCAGTCCGCGCGGGGCTTCAGCCCCGCAAAATACTCCACCGTCAGCCGCAACCCCTGGTCCAGCGAAACCAGCGGCTCCCACCCCAGCACCTCCCGCGCCTTCGTGATGTCCGGCCGCCGCCGCTGCGGATCGTCTTCCGGCAGCGGATGGTACACGATCTCCGAGGTCGAACCCGTCAACGCCTTGATCCGCTCCGCGAACTCGAGCATCGTCATCTCCAGGGGATTGCCCAGGTTCACAGGCATCCGCTCCTCGCTGCGGCTCAACCGCACCAGGCCGTCCACCAGATCGGACACATAACAGAAACTCCGCGTCTGCTCCCCCGTGCCGAACACCGTGATCGGCTCCCCCCGCAGCGCCTGGCTCAGGAACGCCGGCACCACCCGGCCATCGTCCAGCTTCATCCGCGGGCCGAAGGTGTTGAAGATGCGCGCGATATTCGTTCGCATGCCATAGGCGCGGTGAAACGCCATGGTGAGCGCTTCGGCGTAGCGCTTCGCCTCGTCATAACACGATCGCGGCCCCACGGGATTCACGTGCCCCCAATAGGTCTCGCGCTGCGGATGCTCCAGCGGATCGCCGTAGCACTCCGATGTCGAAGCCAGCAGAAACCGCGCATGATGCCGCCGGGCATATTCCAGCAAATGCAGTGTGCCCTCGCTGCCCACGCGCAGAGTCTCGACGGGATAAGCAAGATAATCGCGCGGACTCGCCGGCGAGGCCAGGTTCATCACGACATCGGCGGCCCCCAAATCGGGCAGCGGACGCGTAACGTCATGCTCCACAAACGCGAATCCCTCGCTCCCATGCAGCGCCTCGAGATTGTCCGCCTTGCCGGTCAGATAGTTGTCGATGCCCGTGACCCTGTGGCCTTCGGCCAGCAGCCGTTCGCACAAATGGGAACCGATGAAGCCCGCCGCCCCCGCAACCAGATAATGCAAGTGTGTCCTCCCCTGCCAGTATAAAGGGCGCGTGATAGAGTGTGGAAACGAACGTCATGACCGGCCCTTCCACGGTGGAAATCGCGCTGTTCGCGGCGCTGCTGCTCGCTTCCTTTTTCCTGTTCTGGCGCCGCTTCGGCCGCGTCGTGGCCATCATCCGCGCCTCGCGCCCCGACGCCGGCTTCGCCGCCTCCCCCTGGGCGCCGCGCATCGCGCGCTTCATCGCCGAAGTGCTGCTGCAGTCGAAAGTCATTCGCCACCGCCCGTTGCCGGGCCTGGCGCACGCATTCGTCTTCTGGGGGTTTCTCGCCTTCGCCCTCGTCACGCTGAACCATCTCGCGCATGGCTTCGGATTCGCGTTTTTTGACACAAAATCGGGCTTCTTTGGCCCTTTCTACGCCAATTTTGCGTACTTTTTCGCGCTACTTGTCGCTGTTTCGATCACCGGACTCGCCTTGCGGCGCTTCATCGCCCGCCCCCGCTGGCTCGGCGAACAACTCTCCTGGGAATCGGGCCTGATAGCGCTGCTCATCCTCGCGCTGATGGTCACCTATGTCCTTGAATATCAATGGGGTGAGAGCCGCGTCTTGTGGTGGGCCCACACGCTGGCCTTGCTCGTGTTCCTGCCGCTGGTCCCCCATACGAAGCATCTCCACCTGATCCTCAGCCCGCTCACCATCCTCCTGAAACAAAAGGACTTCGCCCATCTCCCGCCCTTGCGCGACGACGACGATTTCGGCCTCGACACCGGCCGCGACATCTCGCAGCGGCTCGCGCTGCAGGCCTTTTCCTGCGTCGAATGCGGCCGCTGCCAGCAGCACTGCCCCGCCCACAATACGGGCAAGCTATTGAACCCGAAGGAGATCGCCATCGGCCTCCGCTCCTACCTGAACGAACACGGCGCCGCCGCTGAACCGCCCCTGCTTGGCGTCCATCTCGCCGAAGAGGCCGTGTTCCAATGCACCACCTGCGGCGCCTGCGAATACCAATGCCCCGTCGGCATCGAGCATCTGCCCATCCTCCTCGGGCTCCGGCGCGGCGCCGTAAACACCGGGAAGTGGGAAGACGAGCATGGCGGCGAACTCTTTCTGAAACTCGAGCGGAACGGCAATCCGCTGGGTTTAAGCGCCTACGAGCGCGATAAATTCGTCAAAAAGGCCGAATTTCCCATCTTCGACGGTTCCCAGGACTATTGCCTCTGGCTCGGTTGCATGGGTTCGTTCGATCCGCGCGGGCGCGAGATCGTGCAGGCTCTGGCCGCGGTGCTCCGGCATCTGAACGTCACCTTCGGTGTGTTGAAGAAGGAGAAATGCACGGGCGACTCAGCCCGGCGCCTCGGAAACGACCTTGCTTTTCAACAACTTGCCGAGTTCAACATCGAACAGATGCGGGCGGCGGGCGTCAAGAAGCTCATCTCGATCTGCCCGCACTGCGTCCGCACCATCAGCCACGACTGGCGCGAATTCGGCGTGGAATTCGCCATCGAGCACCACTCGGTGTTCCTCGAACGCCACAACCACCGGCTGCCGCCCTCGGAAGTCACCCGCGAGACCGTGGCCTACCATGACCCGTGCTATCTGGGCCGCTACCAGCGCACCTACGACGAGCCCCGCTCGGTGGCGGCCTCGGTCCACGATCTGATCGATCCGCCGCGCTCGCGCGACACCTCGTTCTGCTGCGGCGCGGGCGGCGGGCTCGTGTTTCTCGGCGAGGAAAAAGGCAAGCGGGTGAGCCACGAACGGGCCGAGGAACTCCTCGAAACCGGCGCGCCCGTGGTGGCCGCCGCCTGCCCCTTCTGCCACACGATGTTCCGCGACGCCTTCACGGCAATCAAGCCCGAAGGCGCCCCTCAACTGGTTGACATCGCGGAACTTGCCGCCGCGCGCCTGCCCGCCGAAGACGAATTTCAACCGCCTGTGGTAAGCTGATGAATGTCCCGCCGAACCCGTGGGCCCGTAGCTCAACTGGCAGAGCAACTGACTCTTAATCAGTAGGTTGAAGGTTCGATTCCTTCCGGGCTCACCAAATCCTGCCAGTCAACTTCAGAACAAGTGTGTGCGGCCTCAGCGCCGGGGCGCGGAGCCGTAGTCGCGGATCTTCATCGCGCGTCCCCCATCCAGCGCCGACTGGTGCGCGATGATGCCCGGCAGCGTGTAGGCGATGGATTCCCAAACGTCGATGGCAGGATGGCGGTCCTCCTGAATCGCGCTCACAAATTCGTGGGTCAGAAACGTGTGCGAATTCCCATGCCCCGTGCGCACGCGCATCGGTTCGGGGAGCCGGTCGAAGTAGTCCGGGTCGCGCGCGGGCTGGATCTGGACGTCGCCCGCCGGGTAATTGTTCTCATCGATCACCGTGCGTCCGTCCTTCGCGATCCGGACGATGCAATCGGGCGAGCCCTCGGGGCGGTGCATGAAGTACGACAGACGGTCGCCCAGAAACTGGCCGCGTTCCACCACGCCGGCGGCTACATGCCAATACACCGCCACGCGCGCGGCGTGCCCGCCGGAGGTCTTGAAGAAGGCCGTTTCGTTCCAGAAGGGGTTCCGGTACTGGTTCGTCCGCAGAATCTCGTGCTTGTCGCCCCAACCCGTCGCGGTCACCTCCGTCAACCGCTCGCGCATGACAGGCACGATCATGCCGGTGCAGTGTGTGGGATAGAGCATGGGCGGAAAGCCGTGGCGCCACGTGCGCGATCCGTCCGCGTTGTGCATGAGCTTGATCAGACCTTCGTGATGGTATTCCGATTCGGCATAGAATAGCGTGCCGAACTCGCCCGCCGCGGACATCTCCCGGCAGCGGATGATGGGAGCCATGTAGTAGCTGGTCTCGGCCATCATGTACTTGTGACCTGTGGTCTTCACCGCATCGAGCACCTGCTCAAGTTCTTCCACAGTCAGGCCCGCGGGCACCGCGCTGATCACGTGCTTGCCCGCTTTCAAAGCCGCCACGGCCATCTCCGCGTGCAGGGGTGCGGGCGTGAAGACGCCCACCGCGTCTAAATCGGGATGCTTCAACATCGCCGTGAAATCGCGATAGGCGTTCGCGCAGCGGTACGTGGTGGCGAGCCGGTCGCGGGCCGCGTCCGCTATGTCACAGACGGCCGCCACCTCGCAGCCCGGATCCAGATGCCATTGGAAGGTGGCGCCAAACCGCCCGCCCGCGATGCCGATACGGACCTTTCGCGGCTGAGCGCGCAGCGCCGGCAGGAGGGCGGCGCTCAAAAGAACTCGACGTGGAAGGGACATAGCCTTAAAACCTCGCCAGGGCAAAACCTGGCCGTTTCGCCGGAAGAATTTATCCTCCGAACACGTTCGCTCCGCCGTGCCGCAATTCCCAATAGCGCGCGCCGGCGCCCTGGATCTGGAGCGAGGCCTCGAACATCTTCGGGTCCACAGCGTTGGTGCGGAACATGTCGTAGTGGCAGGGGATCGCAGCCTTCGGCTTCACGGCCTTCACCAGCCGGGCGGCTTCCCAGTGCGACAGGTTATTGAAGCCGCCGTTGATCACGGTAATCACCAGATCGGGACTGTGAGCGCCCGCCTCCTCCAGCAGTTCGGTGTAATCGGTGTCGCCGGTGATGTAGACCTTCGGCCCGTTGCCGAATTGCAGCAAAAAGCCCATGTGATTCAGGTCGCTGGTGTCGGTGGGCAGGGCGAAGGTTCCGCGCAGGCGCAGGTCGCGGTGCTCGAACTCGCCCTGCGGCCAGGCGGGCTGAATGCGCCCGGCTTCCACCCCTTCGTTCCCGAAGATGGCGCAACTCGGATGAGGACCGATGAACAAAGCGGTGTCTTTGTTGCGGAGGCCGCGGATGGTTTCCGGATCGGTGTGGTCCTGGTGGTTGTGCGTGCAGGTGAACACATCGACGTCCACTTCCTCCGGCTTCAACAGCACGGGCACGGCGCGCCCGAGATCTACGCCCATCTCGCGGCCCAGCGCCGCGCAACTGTCCGTCAGGTAGAGGTCGGTGGAGACCACCGTCCCCTCAGGGCTCTTAAAGATGAAGCCGTTCTGCCCCAGCCACCAGAAGGCGAGGCCGCCTTTAGGCACGGGGAACGCGCGAATGTCTGCCATGAAGCTCATGGCTTACATGATCGCCGCCGGCGGCGCGGGTTCGTTCGGATCGCCCGCTTTGGACAACGGCAGGCGCACCATGTACAGCACAATAATGGCGAACACGGCCAGCCCCATCGCCAGCGGCGGATCGTCGAAGAAGGCGAACAGCGCGGAGATGGGCTTTTCGGCGAAACTGAAGCCGGCCTTCACCAGCCCCATCAGCGCCTCGCCCGCGATCAGCCCCGAGGCGCACAACACGCCGGCGTTTTCGATGCGCGCGCGCTGCGCGTCGTTGAACGTGCCGCGGTCGCGCACCGTCTCCATAAGCCACTTCACCAGGCCGCCCATGAAGATGGCGAACGTGGTTTCGAGCGGCAGGTACATGCCCACGCTGAACAGCATCGGGCTCTTCACCCGCACCAGGATCAGCACGAACCCCAGCAGCACCCCCACCATGATCAGCGGCCACGCCATCTCGCCGCCCACGATACCCTGCGACAGCGAAGCCATCAGCCCGGCCTGCGGCGCCGACAGCTTCGGGTCGCCGAAGCCGATGCCGCCTTCCTTGATGTTGGACTCGTGCAGCAGCAGCAGCGGGAAATACAACACCATTGAAGCCACGATAATGCCGAATATGTCGCCGATCTGCATGCTCTTCGGCGTGCCGCCCAGAATGTGGCCGACTTTCAAATCCTGCAGCATCTCGCCCGCCACGGCGGACGAGACACAGACCACCGCCGCCACCCCCAGCACGGCCGCCACTCCGGTCATCCCCTTCACGCCCAGCGCCACCATCAGCAGCGCCGCGATGATCAGCGTGGAGAGCGTAAGACCCGACACCGGGTTGTTCGAAGAGCCGATCAGGCCCACCAGATTGCCCGACACTGCGGCGAAAAAGAAGCCCAGCACCAGCATCACCACCGCCGCGGTGACGGCCGCCGTGGCGGAATCCGTGAAGTAGAAATACAGCGCAATCATGCACAAAAATGTGGCAAAAAGCGCTGGAAACACGATTTTTGGGCTCAAATCGCGCTGTGTCCGGTCCACCGCCTCGGTCTGCGAGCCCGCCTTCCTCAGGTCCGAAACCGCGCGCCCGATGCCCGAAGCAAGCGACTTGCGCATGCGGAACAGCGTGTACGCCGCGCCCACCAGCATGCCGCCGACGGCGATGGGCCGCACGATGTGATACCACACGGCCACGGCCAGCCCGCTCCATTCGCCGGTGCCCGCGGCGGGCGGCAGCGTGGCGGCGAGTTCGGGGCCAAGGAAATAGATCAGCAGCGGCACCATCAGGCCCCAGGCCAGCAGTCCGCCGGCGAAGTTCAGCGAGGCGAGCGCCGGTCCGATGATGAAACCCACGCCCATGTAAGCCGGACTGATCGCGGGCCACGAAGCCATCGTGACGCCGCCGGTTGGGACCACGCGGTCGCCGCCGAGTTTCAGCGAGGACTTGCCCAACTCGCCGATCTTGACGATGAAATCGCGGCTGGCGGCGAAAAGCCTCATCTCGCCCAGCAGATAAATCAGGCCGCCAACGCCCATCGCCTGGAACAAGGTCTTCGCGGCGTCCGAGCCGCGCTGGCCGGCCTTGTGAATCTCCGCCGCCGCACAGCTCTCGGGGTACGGAAGATCCGGGTCCTCTACCATTACCCGGCGCAGCAGCGTGACGAAAAGAATGCCCAGCGTGCCGCCCACCATCATCAGCGCGGTGGATTGCCAGTACGCCTCCGGGGTGTCGAACGCCGGCCAGGCCTTCGCGATCACAAACGCGGGTATCGTGAATATCGCGCCCGCCGCCACGCTCTCGCCGATCGAGCCCACAGTACGGGCCATGTTCTCTTCCAGAATCGAGCCCCGGAAGATCCGCAGCACCGCCATGCCGATCACCGCCGCCGGGTATGTGGCGGCAATCGTCATGCCCGCGCGCAGGCCCAGGTAGGCGTTCGCCGCCCCGAGCACCACGGTCATAATCAGGCCCAGCAAAATGGCGCGGAGCGTAAACTCCGCCATCTTCATGTCTTGCGGCACGTACGGCCGGTAGGGTTTTGGTTCGGATGCCATTTGGTTCTCTGACTCCTCATTCCCCTGCGGGGAAGTTCACATCATACTGGGTTGGCGGCGTTGGGGGCTAGTGGGGCATTTCACCCAAGCAGACCTGAATCTGTCGGGTCCGGTCCATTCGTTTTCAGTGGTTTCCAGAATGGCACGCCGATTGCAAATTTATGGGCGAGGAGCGATTTCCAAATATGGCTTACGTGATTACCGACACCTGCACGAAGGACGAACTCTGCATTGACGCCTGCCCGGTGAACTGCATTCACCCGACGAAGGATGAGCCGGACTTCGAGTCCGTCCCCCAGCTTTATATCCACCCGACTGAATGCATCGACTGCGGCGCCTGCGTGCCGGTGTGCCCGACGACTTCCATCTTTGTCCTCGAAGAACTGCCGGAAGCCGACGCCCACTTCGCTGAGATCAACGCGGCGTACTACAACTAGGCAGTTAGACGGTTTCCTCAGGGGGCGGCGGTGTTTCCCTCCTCTAAGCAACCCTCCGCGCCGCCCCCGCCTTTCCTCAGGTAGTCCTCATCTCGGGGGCGGATGCTTCGGCATCCGCCCCTCCCGCATTCCGTGGGATCGGCGGCTCACAGACTTCCTGCCTCCCTTCCCCTCGTGTAGGGCGGGCTTCAGCCGCGTTCGCGCCCGGCTACCTCAACCGGGATCCTCGCGGGAACCGTCGGTAAACCAACGCGGGACTGAAGCCCGCCCTACAACTGATCGATCTCTGGCGCCGGTTTTCATCCGTGCCGCGCGCGGTACCCGATACTAGGATGGAAGGAGAACTATGACCCGCAGAACCCTGCTTTCCCTCGCGCCGCTGGCGCCGCTGGCCGCCTCCTCGCATGCCCCGGTGAAATTGATCCTCCATGCCGACGACTATGGCGTCTCGCACTCCACGAACGCCGCTATCAGCGAGATGCTGGCGGCGGGCACAATTTCGTCGGCCTCGATTATGATGCCCTGCGCGTGGGCGGCCGAGGCGGCGGCCTTCGCGCGCGAGAATCCCAAGCTCGACATCGGCGTGCATCTCACCCTGACCAGCGAATGGAAGGGGCTGCGTTGGGGCCCCGTGGCGCCCGCCGACAAGGTGAAGGGCCTGCTCGATCCGCACGGCTACATGTGGCCCAGCGTGCAGAGCGTGGCGATGAGCGCCACCGCGGAGGAGCTCGCCATCGAAATGCGCGCCCAGATCGAGAAGGCGAAGAAGATGGGCATCCGCTTCACGCATCTCGATACCCACATGGGCACGGTCTACGCCCGGCCCGATTTCTTCGAGGCCTACTGGCGGCTGGGCGCCGAATATGGTGTCCCCGTGATGCTGATGAAACCGGGCAAACTGGCCAAGGTGCAAGGCTCTCCGCTGATGGTGAAGCACCTGCTATCGCAGGAGGAGCGCTTCCAGAAAGAGGGGCGCTTCCGGCTCGATACCTTGATCACCGGCCCGGCGCGCGGCGGCAACACGCTCGAAGAGCGCCGCGACAGCTATATCGAGGCGATCACCGCGCTCGGGCCGGGCGTCCATCAACTGATCCTGCACCCGGCCAAGCTTGATAACGAACTGAAGGCAATGACCGGTTCCGCCGTGGCCCGCGACCGCGATTACCGCATCTTCCACGACCCCAAGATGAAGGGCTGGTGGGCGGACAAGGGCATCGCGCTCGTTGGCTGGCAGGACGTTGCGCCCAACGGCTGAGGCGCGCGCCGCGCGGCCGGCGAGGCTCCGCAGACAGGGCGGCAGGCCTTCATTTGGCAGGGCTCAGCCGCAATTCGCTCTTTGCTGCCACCTTCTCGAACTCCAGTTTGAACGCCTTGCCCGCCACATACTCGTCCCACTGGTCCTTGTAGTGGCCGGAGATGAAGTGGCCGCTGTTGCCGGTGGGGAGGTTGATGAGCGAGTTGTCCCAATCGGACAGATCGGCGACGAAACGCATGGAGGGCCCCAGGCTCCTGGTGACCTGTTTTACCGTGGTGGGACTGCCGCTCAACTCGAGTGGTCCGACATTGAACAGGGATCCAGCCAGAGGAACCCGGCTCATCAAGGGGTGAGCCAGCGTCACTTGATTCAGCCGGCCCCATTGCCAGCGGGCCGGGCGGCCGCCGAAGCGCCTGTCGGCCTCGGCGACGGCGTCGCCGAGCGCATCCACGACCATCTGATCCCAGTCCTCGAACCAGCCCGGCGGACGCTCACGGAGCAGGGCTTCCACGGCGGAGGGCGCGGTTTCGAACTTGTAGTCCGCCCCCGCGTCGCCCGCCGCGGATTCCGCCAGGCGCCGCCGGATCTGCCGGTAGAGCAGATCAGCCAGGAGCGGCGCGGCGAGCGCCTTGTGCATCTGGCCGTTCCAGCCATCGAGGATCGTGCGGACCTCGGCGGTCCAGGAGTCCTCCGGCTCGCGCGTGGCGAGCGCGGAGAGCGCGGTGCGCGCAAGGAAGTGCGAGAAGGCGGAATAGACGTCGGTCTGGATCCACAGCATCTCCTCCGGCATCCAGCCGTCGGGGCGGGTGCGCAGGCGCGCACTGATCTGGCGCTGGCGGTCCGGAGGCGCGAAAAAGCCGGAGACGGTGAAGGCAGTGTCCTCACGGAAAGGATTGTGGTTGGCCGAAATAAGCTGGCCGCTGCGCGGATTGTGAAAGGAGGGCAGTTCATCGAACGGGATAAAGCCTTCCCACTCATACTGGCCGCCGTGGCCCTCGAGCGGCAGATCACCCAGGAATCCGATGCGCTTGGGCAGGCGTCCGGCCACCTGGTGGCCAATGTCTCCATCGCGCGCGGCGAAGATGAGGTTGATGCCTGGGCCTTGGTAGCTCGCGAGGGCGGTGCGAAACTGCTCCCAGTTCCGGGTGCGGGCGAGCTGGAGCAGCGGGAAGGAGTAAGGCGCGGGATCCGCGGCGGCCCAGCGGAGGGAATAATGATCGCCATTTTGGGCGGTAAAAATGGGGCCGTGACGGGTGATGAGGCTCAGCACTTCGGCGCGACGCGCGCCCTTGACGGCGATCAACTCCGTCTCGCGCCCGGCTTCGAAGATCTCGCCTTTGTAGCTGTAGCGGCCGGTGCGCAGGTCGATCTTCTCGCCGTAGAGATCCATGGTGTCGAACTGAAGGCTCGTGATCGACCACGCCACGTGTTCGTTGTGGCCGATCAGGACAAACGGGATGCCGGGCAGAGTCGCGCCAATCACATTCAACTCCGGAGCCTTCAGATGGACGAGGTGCCAGGGCGAGGGGACGCTGAAGGGCAGATGGGGGTCGCCCGCCAGTACCGGCTGCCCCGACGCCGTGCGGCTGCCGCTGAGCACCCACGCGTTCGACCCCGGAATGATCTCGCCGCCCGTACGAACCGGGAAGAGGCGCCGGACCTTCGCCGGGTCGCCCGCGGCGATCATGCGCGCCTTCAACAGGTCGGTCTCCCAGGAGTCGGTCAGCGTGCGGTCCATCTGCAGCCCGCACAGCAGCGAATCGGCCAGCGTCCATAAACGCGGCCGGGAGCCGAGCAGCACAAACTCAGGACCCCAGCGGCCCTCCTGCTGTTCGATGTAATGGTTCACGCCCCGGGCGTAGGCGGCCAGCAAGGCCTGCTCCGCCGGCGGCAGGCTGCGCGCTTGTTGTTCGGCGATGGCGCGAAGCCGCATCTTGCGGGCGAGCGTGTCGGACTCCAGCGTGCTCGGCCCCACCACTTCGCTCAACTCGCCGGCCGCGAGCCGCCGCAGCATGTCCATCTGCCACATGCGGTCCTGCGCGGTGACGTAGCCCTGAGCGAAGACCGCATCCTCCACCGAACCCGCCGTGATGTGCGGCAGTCCGATGGCATCGCGAACGATGGCGATTTCGCCAGCCACCGGCGCGGGGGCCTGGCCGGACACCTTCGGGGCCGTTCGCCCCAACAGCCACCACGCCGCCCCTAGAGCCAGCAGCGCCGCCAGCACCAGCAAGGCGTTCGCCGTCCGCAACACATAGCGCATCAGCATCCCTACAATTGTATGAGGCCTTGCGCCTGAATCATGGACGACCCGCAATACGGTTACCGGCTCTTGCTGATGGCCGCCATCATCGGCGTCAACGCCTTTTTCGCTTCCGCCGAAACCGCCCTGGTTTCGGTCCGGCCTTCCCGCCTGCGGACGCTCGCGGGTAAAGGGAATGTCGGCGCACAATCCGCGCTCAGCCTGCTGGCTCATCCGGAGCGCCTGCTTTCGGTGGTGCAGGTGGGCGTCACGCTCACTTCGCTCGCTCTGGGTTGGGTCGGCGAAGGAACCCTGTACGCCCTGCTGCTGCAAACCTTCGACCCGGTGATCACGCCCGCCACGCGCCTGCTGTTCACCGGCATTAGCGTGGTGCTCGCCTTCACGCTGATGACCTTCGCCCACGTGGTGGTGGGCGAGGTGGTCCCCAAGAACCTCGCCATCGAGAAGGCTGACCGGCTGGCCGTGCTCGTGGCGCCGCTGCTGCTCGTGTTTTACCGGTTCGCCGAACCGTTCGTCTGGGTGATCGAGCGCTCCTCGGCCCGGCTCTCGAAGCTGATTGGCGTACAGGGCTCCGGCCACGGCGGCCATTCCGCCGAAGAGCTCAAGTTCATCGTCGCTGCGTCGCAGTCCTCCGGCCATATCTCGAACTTCGAGAAGGCGGCCATCAGCAACCTGATCGAACTCCAATACTTCGCGGTGCGCGAGGTGATGGTGCCGCGCAACAGTCTGGTGATGGTGGAAGTGGAGGCCGATATCGACGACGTCCTCCAGGTGATGAGCGAAAGCGGCTACTCGCGGCTGCCGGTCTACGATGGCGACCGCGAGAACATCCTTGGCATCGTCCATGTGAAGGACGTCCTCTCGTTCTGGACCGAGCGCCGCCAGTCCAATCTCCGCCGCAAGCCCGTGGCCCCCTTCGACCTGCGCCGCGTCGTCCGCAAAGTGCCTGTGGTCCCGGAAACTAAGGCCCTGCACGAGGTGATGGACGAACTGCGCGCCCGCCACGCCCATGTCGCCTTCGTCGTTGACGAATTCGGCACCATCGCCGGCTTCCTCTCCATGGAGGACGTCATGGAACAGATCTTCGGCGAAATTGAGGACGAATTCGATCCCATGGCCAATCCGGCCAAGGCTGCCGCCGCGCTCGAGGGGCCGCTGGAAGTAGACGGACTCACACCGATCCGCGATCTCGACACCCAATACCAGATCGAACTGCCGGATGACCTCGAAGTCGAGACGCTCGCCGGTTTCCTGCTCCATCGCCTCGGCCGCATCCCCGCGGAAGGCGACGCAGTGTATCACGACGGCCGCCGCTACACCGTCACCGGCATGGACCATAACCGCGTGGCACGTGTCCGCATCGAACCCATCGCTCCCGCGGAACCGGCCCCGGAACCCGAAGCCCAGGTGTGATACGCTGCGGCGCATGACCCTCCGCGTGCTTGCCTTGCTTCTCTGCGCCCTGCCGTTCTACGCTCAACAGGTGCAACTGCCCACCGAAAAACGGCTCACCCTCGATGCCGCCCGCCTCATCGCCGGCGCCATCGAGGCCGAAGCGAAGAAGAACAACTGGATTGTCACCTTCGTGGTGATGGACGCCGGCGGCCATCCCATCCTCCTGCACCGCATGGACGGCTGCCAGCTTGGCAGCATCGAACTCGCCACCCGCAAAGCCCGCGCGGCGATCGTCTATAAACGCGAAACCAAGGTCTTCGAGGAACGCATGGCCTCCGGCCAGATGGCCACCCTCGCCTTCCCGGACGTCTTCCCTTCCGAGGGCGGCGTACCCGTGGAGATCGACGGCGCGTTGATCGGCTCCGTAGGTGTCAGCGGAGTCACCTCCGCTCAGGATGGCCAACTCGCCAAAGCAGGCATCGCCGCCCTGCTCAAGGCGCTGCGATAACGCCCGGGCGGAACTCCACTTCCCTTCCCGGCGTCACCCAGGAGTGCTGCGCCGGTCCGGGCCAGTGGCTCGGATAATCGCGCCGCTGATGCGCGCCCCGGCTCTCCTCGCGGGCAAGCGCGCAGCGGACAATCAGTTCGGCGACCACGTGCAGATTGCGCAACTCGGCCTCCGCCCGGCAGCGTGGCGGCCGCGCTTCCCTTCCCGGCCGGACGAGTTCCGCCAGCACCTCATTGAGCCCTTCCGCGCAACGCAGCAATCCGGCCCGCCGCCACGTGAGCGCCCTCAACTCGCTTTCGGTGATGTCCTTCAGAACATACGGCGCGGGCGGCGCGCCTCCGCCCCGTTTGCGGCTCTCCTCGCCCATGGCCGCGCCCGCGCGCGCGCCATAGACAAGTCCCTCCAGCAACGAATTGCTCGCCAGGCGGTTGGCGCCATGCACGCCGGTGCATGCCACCTCACCCGCCGCATAAAGGCCCGGCACCGTGGTCCGCCCGTCCAGATCCGTCGCCACGCCGCCCATCGCGTAATGCGCGGCGGGCAACACCGGAGCGGGTTCGCGGTCCAGGTCAATGCCATACAAAAGACAGGTCTCGTGAATCCTGGGGAAACGATGCTTCACGAAATCGGCGCCCCGCCCGGAGAGGTCCAAAAATGCATTCGGCGAACCTTCGCGCTCCATCTCCGCCACGATCGACCGGGCGACCACATCGCGTGGCGCGAGTTCGCCCATCGGGTGGTGGCGCGCCATGAAGCGTTCGCCGCGTGCGTTGAGCAGCATGGCGCCCTCGCCGCGCAACGCCTCCGACAGCAGGAAGCGCGGCGCTCCCGGGATGTGCAGCGCCGTGGGATGGAATTGGACGAACTCCAGATCGCTCACCGCCGCGCCGGCCCGCCACGCCATCGCCACGCCGTCGCCGGTGGCGACATCCGGGTTGGTGGTGTCCTGATACACCCGGCCCAGCCCGCCGGTGGCCAGCAGAACCGCCCGCGCCCGAAGCTCCACGCGCCTTCCGCTGCGCTCGTCCAGCGCAACCGCGCCCACCGCCGCCCCATCCTGCAGGAGCAGATCGCACACCGCGGAAAAGCTGAGGAAGGTAATGCCGGGCACCGATGCGGCCTTGTGATACAGCGTGCGCGCGATCTCCCGCCCCGTGGAATCGCCGTGCGCGTGCAGCACGCGGCTCCGCGAATGGGCTCCTTCGCGGGCAAACAGCAGCTTCGCCCCTTCGCGGTCGAACTCGACGCCCCATTCGATCATTTCCTGGATCCGCGCGGGGCCTTCTTCCACCAGGATGTGAACCGCCGCGTGGCTGCACAGGCCGTCGCCCGCGGCGAGCGTGTCGGCTTCGTGCAGGCTGACCTGGTCGTCGTCGCTGAGCGCCACGGCGATGCCGCCCTGCGCGTAAGTCGAGGACGACTCATCCAGCGCGTCCTTCGCCACCACGAGCACCTTGCCGAAGCGAGCCAGATCGATAGCGGCCCGCATTCCCGCCACGCCCGCTCCAACAACGAGATAATCTGTGTCCAACTGCTCGGGTAGGTCGTCGATACCCTCCATGGTACAACGAGTATATGCCCGCCTTTGCCGTCTCAACCCCGGCGCAAACGTATGAAGCCATTGTGGAACGCGGTGTCCTGCGGAGGCTGCGCGAATTCATCCCCCCGCGCGCCGGCAAGGTGTTTGCCGTCACCACCGAGGATGTCTGGCAATGGCACGGCGATCTTTTCACCGAGGGCATGGCGGGCCGCGAGTTCGAACTCCTCTGGTTTCCCGGCGGCGAGGAACGCAAACGGATGTCCTCCGTCGAGGCCATGGCCGAACGGATGGTCGAACTTGGCGGCGACCGCTCCAGCGTGGTGATCGCCTTTGGCGGGGGCATCGTCAACGACCTCGGCGGTTTTCTGGCCGCGATCTTCATGCGCGGCGTGCCGGTGATCCAGGCGCCCACCACGTTGCTCGCTCAGGTGGATGCCGCTGTCGGCGGCAAGACCGGCGCCAATCTCACCAGCGGCAAGAACCTCGTGGGCGCTTTCCATCAGCCGCTCGCCGTTTTGACCGACCCGGGCGTGCTGGCGACGCTCCCGGAGCGCGAATACCGCGCGGGCGTACAGGAGGTCATTAAGTGCGGAATTATCCGCAGTCCGGGCCTTTTTGAGCTAATGCACACGTGTTCAAAGCACGTTTTGACACGCGATCCCGAGGTGGTCGAGCGGATGATCGCCGAATCGGTCCGCATCAAATGCGCAGTGGTTTCCGCCGACGAACGCGAAAGCGGGCTGCGCCGCATCCTCAACTTCGGCCACACGATCGGCCACGCCCTGGAAGCCGAAACGGGCTACACCCACTTCCTGCACGGCGAGGCTGTCGGCATCGGCATGATCGCCGCCGCCCACCTTTCGCACCTGGCCGGGTCGCTGGGTTCGGCCGCCCGCGACGAAATCATCGAAGCGGTCGAACGCTACGGGCCGTTCCCCGATCTGACGGGCATCCAGGTGGAATCCGTCATGGGCCGGCTCGACAAAGACAAGAAGGCCGTCCAAGGCACGGTCCATTTCGTCCTCGTCACCCGCATCGGCGAGACCGAAGTGGTGGCGGGCATCGAAGCGGCTGCCGTCCGCGAGGCGATTCGTCTGGCGCTGCGATGAAAACGGCCGGCACCACGCCGCGCGGGGCGGTCTCCGAAGAGCAGGCCGCCCGGTGGGTCCAGGGCATGTTCGGCAGAGTGGCGCATCGCTACGACTTCCTCAACCACCTGCTTTCGTTTCAACTCGACCGCCGCTGGCGCGCTTTCACCGTCAAGCAGGTGCGGCCCATTCTGATGCGGCCCGATGCGCGCGTGCTCGATCTGTGCTGCGGCACCGGCGACCTGATGCTGGCCTTGGAGCGCGAACGCGGCGGGCCGGTGCTTGGCAGCGATTTCTGCCATCCGATGCTGATCGAGGCGCGGAGCAAATCCGAGCGCCGGTCCGCCGCTACGGAACTGGTGAATGCCGACGCCCTCAGGATGCCCTTCGCCGATGCCTCCCTGGACCTGATCACGGTGGCGTTCGGGTTTCGCAATTTCGCCAATTACCGCAAGGGGCTGCGCGAGCTGCGCCGCCTGCTGCGGCCCGGCGGCTGCCTCGCCATCCTCGAGTTCTCACAGCCCCCGAACCGCGCCTTTGCGGCGCTGTACCGCTTTTACAGCCGGCAGGTCCTGCCCAGGATCGGCGCGCTGCTTTCCGGCGACCGGGATGCTTATTCCTATCTGCCCGAAAGTGTGCAAAAATTCCCTGGTCCGGAGGATCTGGCGCGGGAGATGCGTCTGGCGGGCTTCACCGCCGTCACTTTCCGCCTGTTGAGCTTCGGCATCGTCGCACTGCACCTCGGCTACGCCGGGGAAAATCCCCACCTGGAGGAGACGGCATGAAGAGTTGGATCGCCGCCTGGGCTTTGATCTTGCTGCCCGCGTTCGCCGCCGACCACGTGGTCGTGATCGGCGTGGACGGGCTGAGTCCGGATGGACTGAAACGGGCCGCTACGCCCAACATCGACCGCCTGATTCGCGAAGGCGCCGTCACCTGGACGGCCCGCGCCGTGATGCCCTCGTCTTCCAGCGCCAATTGGGCCTCGATGATCATGGGCGCGGGGCCGGAGCAGCACGGCATCACCTCGAACGACTGGCAGCCGGACAAGTTCGACCTGCCTCCCACAGCCAAAGGCCCCGGCGGGATCTTCCCCACGATGTTCGCTTTGCTGCGCGAACAGCGCCCCGATGCGCGCATCGCGGCGTTTTACGACTGGGATGGCTTCGGCCGCCTCATGGAGCCCGGTATCGCCCAGGTTCAGAGGCATGTAAAGGGTCCGGAAGCCGCCGCGCGCGCCACCGCCGAATGGATTCGCGAACACCGGCCGCATCTGTGCTTCGTTCAACTCGATCACGTGGACGGCGCGGGACACAAGGCGGGCTGGATCTCTCCTGAGTACGACAAGGCCGTCGAACTGACTGACCGGCTGGTGGGCGAGATCCTCGCCGCGATCGACGCCGCCGGCATCCGCGGCAAGACCGTCGTCATGATCACCTCCGACCACGGCGGGCTCGAGAAAAAACACGGCGGCGCGACAAGGGCGGAAATCGAAATTCCGCTGGTCTTTTCCGGTCCCGGCATCAAACGCGGCCAGACCATTAGCGCCCCGGTGAACGTCTATGACGTGGCCCCCACGGTGGTACAGCTTCTCGGACTTAAGCCGCATCCGGCCTGGATCGCGCGGCCCATCGCGGACGCCCTCGCACCCTAAGTTAAGGGACGCCGCCGGGGCGCCCAGCCCCTGCCACCTGAATTCCAAAACTACGCCATTCTCCTGTAGCCGGCCGGTGCCACTGCAATTGGCTCGCGGCATCCACCAAACCGAACAGCGCCTCGCCGCCAACTGCCGCGGCAGCCGGATGCCGCCCATTGCCTCCGGCCAGGATCCACGGCCCCCAACCCGCCGCCGAGCCTTCCGCATAACTCCGGTAGCGTAGCGCGCCCAATTCGTTCAAGGCTGCGATATACACCAGGCCGTCACCGGGCGCGGCGATCACCGGATCGCTGGCCAGCCCATCGCCGCCGCGTGACCAGCCGAGCCAGGCGCCGTCTTTCCACTTCAGCAGACTCAGTCCGCCCCAGGGATCGCGCGCCGCCGCATAAACGATCCCGTCGCTGCCGGCTGCCACTGCTGGCTGCCCCTGCACAATTCCGCCCGCGAATGTCCATCCCAGAAATTGCCCGGCGGCATTAATCCGCCCCATCCAGAGCGTGTTCCAAAGGTCGCGGCCCAACACATACGCATGGCCCGCCGCATCGGCCGCCATCGCGGGATCGCTCACGAACACTCCGCCCATCAGGACCCAGTCGCCGCCCGACTGGCCCGCGGGAAAACGTCTCAACCAGTAGGCGCCGTTCTGATCCCGCGCCACCGCCAGCATGCTGCCTCCAGGCTGTCCAGCGAGTACGGGCCGGCCGCGCACGGTTCCTCCGAGATTCCTCCATCCAGCCCACTGATTCGTACACCCGTCAAAGGCATTCGCGGCGAGCCGGTTTTGGGTATCGCGAACCACCACCTCCACGTGGCATCCGAGCCCCTGATACGCCGCCGGATCGCTCGCCGCCTGCAGCCCCGTCGCGATCTGCACGCCAGTTCCGGCGTATTCGTGCATTCTGATCCAGCCGTCGCCGCCCCGCACCGCCATTCTGGGTACCCGCCCAAGGTGAGGCCCCGCCCCCTGCTGAATCTGATGCACCGCACCGTTCGCTCGCAGAACCGCCGTTCGCGCCACTTTCTCGAAATTCTCGAATACCCGGTAGTGGAATTCCGTGCTCGCCGCCGGGCCCGGCCTCAGCGCCACCATCCTTACCCAAGGCGGAACGGGCTCCAGCACGGGCGGGCAATCCGTCCTTGTAGGGTCTGGGTTCTCCAGTCGCAGCGTGATCACGCTGAGGCTGCCCGCCGCGCCCGCGGCGCTGCTCGCCGCCGAAAACTGAGTCTGACACGGTCCCTGCGCAAACACCGGGACCACCCACAGCAGCCACATCACCGAAGCGGGAAGCAATGCATTTCGCATTCTATTCCCTCTATCGGCCAAAGCACGCCGGAGCACAGACCAGATCTTTCCCTACACCTCCGGACCCCAGGTAATACGCTCCGCGCGCCCACTGCCCGTCTCATACACCGCCACCGTGGGAGTGACGGCCCGCCACCCGCCGCGGGGCTCGATCACCGCTCCCATCACCGCGCCCGGATTCACCAGCAGAACCCCACCATCCGAGGAGATCTCGAACGTGTGGTTATGGCCGAAGCAAACGAGGTCCCAGCCGCCTCCGCGCGCGATCTCCCGTGCGATCGCATCGAAGTGGTTCATCACCACGCGGCGGCCGTCAAATTCGCCCTTAAACACCTCTCCGTGCAGCGAAATCTGCCCATAATTGCGCGAATTTGCTGTGATTCTGTACAGGTCCGCGTCGTTGTTTCCGAACACGATGTGGATGGGGCCGGGGAACCCGCGCCCCAGTTGGTGGATCACAAACGGCGAGCACAGATCCCCGCCGCAGAGCAGAATGTCGCAGTCCGCCAGCGCCGGCAGCGCCGCCGCCAGGTTCCAAACGTGGTCATGAATGTCGGAAAGAATGCCGAGTCTCAGCTCACCCGCGATCATACCCCGCCCAAACGTGATACAACAGACAGCGATGATTGAACGCATCTTCCCCCCCGGCACCCCCGCGCCCCGCGGCCCCTATTCCCCCGCAATTCGCGCCGGCGATCTAGTCTTCGTCTCCGGCCAAGGCCCCATCGATCCCGTTTCGGACCAGTTCTCTTACGGCGACATTCAGCATGAAACGCGCGTCACCCTCAACAACGTGAAGCGCATCCTGGAAGCCGCCGGCGCCTCGCTCTCCGACGTCGTGAAGGTGAACGTGTATCTGCGCCATGGCGACCACTTCGGCGCGATGAATGAGGTCTATCGGGAGTTTTTCGGGGATCAGCGCCCCACGCGCACCACCGTGGCGGTGGCCTTCGCCGACCCCAAGATGCTCGTCGAGATCGACTGTATCGCGTATAAGCCAGCCGCTGGCTAAGGCTCGTTGGTGACCGACCTGAGCCGCCAGACTCCGTCGTGGTTGACGACCTCCATGCGCAGTGTCCCGCACTGCGTGAGCCGGCGGCCTCAAGTGGAGCCGTAAAAACACTCCACCAGCGCCGAATGGCCATCGTTGCTGGCCACGATCACCTGCGTCTGCGCCCGCAGCGCCTCGGCGATCTCCGGCGAGCACACCGCCCTGGCGCCCGCCACGTCGGGAAACCGTTCCTCCATCAAGGCCGGACACTCGGAGGAGGCCGCAGCCCGTGCGAAGGCCAGCGCTGTGCCCCGCGGGCTGTGCCCAGGCGCGCCGGGGCCCGCCAGGTGATACCAGGCGAGCCCCAGAAGGAGGAGGATCACGAAACCGGCCTTGCCCATGACTCTGCAATTCCAGTGTGCACGGGTTTACCCCTCAACGGGAATCGGTGATTCACCTGAGGCAAAGGTCAAACCAAGTCCTCCGCCAGCCCGCTTTGCCCGTCGAGCAGCGTCCCCAGGCCCTCCGCCGTGGCCGAGGCCACCATTGCTTGTTGCCTCACCGCATCCAAATTCAACTGCCCGCTCACGCTCAGCCGTCCAATGTGAAAGCGCAGGCTGCGAGTCCGCGCCCACGGCCAGCCGATACCCAGCGTGAATAGCACTAACAGCGAATTCAGGAACTTCAACTCGAACAGCCCCGCCCCGTCCACGGTGGTTTGAAACCTCGTTCCAAGAATCGAGGTGTGGTGGGCCGCGTGGCGCTCGAACGCCGCCAGATACCACAAGTACGAAAACCCCAGCGAAACCAGCGCCAGCATCACACCCAGCAGGTGCGGACCAAACAGCGGCCCCCCAGCACCGTCATATTCGATCTTCACGTTCCCATACCACGTGTTCCTGACAAAGAACTTCGTCATCCGGTTGTGAAAGAACGGCAGATAAAGGCCCAGCGTGAGAACGGTGAGCAGTAATCCGCTGTAGTAAACCGCCGCGCACCGGCCCACCGATCCCCGGAACGAAAACCGCACGCCGCGGAACACCGTGCGGCTCAACCGGTAACGCCGCGAACCGGTCATGATCACCGGCATCGCCGCCAGCAGCGCCGCCAGCACCGCAATGCCCGCCAGCGTCGTACCCACCTCCTGCCCCATCAGCATCTCCACCACTACCAGCGCCCCGCCCAGCAACCCAACCAGCGCCAGAGCCTTCAAGAACCCGATAAACAGCTCGAGACCCGTCCCCACGTAGGCAAAGCGTTCGCCTTGTAACTGCGTGTTCGCGGTGTAGTAGCGGCGGAAGCGCGTCTTCGCCCAGAAGAAAAAGACCCCTGCCGTCGCCAGCGTCAGCACCACACCGATGAAGATCTCCTTCATCAGCCCTCCGCCCGTGCCCAGGTACGCGAACCGCATCGGGGCCTGGCCTGCCGTCAGCGTTGCTCCACAATGGCCGCAGAAACCGCTCCCAGCAGCGGCCTGCATCCCGCATTTCGAACAGAACATCCCGGATCCTCCTTTCCTGACAAAACTTCACAGAATTCTATCTTTCGGTCAGGCCGGCGTCAACCGTCCTGCGCGCCCCGCCGTCTATACTCCTCCCGGATGGTAGCGATCAGGCGTTTCACTCCGGTCTTCCAATCGGGGAACAAATCCAGGTACTGGGTGCTTTGTTGAATCATTGGCGGCACCTGGCACGGTTCCAGCCTCACTGGCACGAAGTAAATGCCGCCCAGCGGAGTTTGCCGGGCGCAGTCCAGCGCCCACCGCAGTTCGCTTTGAAACGTGCTGCGTTTGACCAGCGCGCGGCGGGAAAGGCAGGCAACAAAGAAGTCCGACAGACTAATCGCCCGTTCGATGGCCCGAGGCCAGTTCTGGCCGGGCTGGAGTTTTTTCTTGTCCATCCACGGGTCCAGACCGGCGCGCGCCAGCGCCGCGTAAAGCCGCTCGGCCGCCACGCGGTCTTCTTCGACGTAGGCGAGGAAGACGCCCGGCTTCTCATTCGGGATGAACTCGAAACCGCCCTCCGCGCCTGGCCGGAAGCAACCCAGCCGGTCGATTTCCACCGCGCATCCCTCCTCCAGGCACTGGCGCAGCAGCCGGACCAGCGGCGTTTCAGCTTTCACGGCGTCCCGCTTTCCTTGCCGGTTTGCCGCCGGCCTCCTGGGCTCCGGCGCTCACCAGTCTGGTCTTCTTGCCGGGCAGCAGATCCCCGACGCCCGGCAGGCTCACCGTTTGCCCGGACCTCAATCGCTTCACGATGCACGCCACGGCCTGGCTCAGCTCATCGGCCGTCTGCGGATCCTTCCAGGCCACATCGCGAGGCCGGTTCTTCGGTTTGGGCGTGGTTCTCATAGCACTTCCAACCTGAAAGCGGCGGAAGCGCGAAACGAACCATGGCTTTGGCGGCTGCTTCGTTAACTGTAAGCGTTACAATCGCTTGGGGCCGCGCGAATTTTTTCTTACGCGTGTCACCACAACCCGCGCCAATCTACAATGGGAGGAACGATGACGCCAGAGCAGAGCAGCGAGTTCCGGGCGTTGCTGGAGACCACACGCGATGAACTGTCCGCGAGCCTCGAAGCCACCGCGGATGAGGCCGCCCCCGTGAGCCCCGATTCTTCCATCGGCCGCCTGACCCGCCAGGACGCCATGCAAGCCCAGCAGATGGCGCTCGCGCTCCGCCGGCGCAACCAGGTAAGACTGCGGCAGATCGAAGCCGCGCTCGAGCGTCTCGCGCGAGGCGAGTATGGCGTTTGCCTGCGCTGTGAGGAAGAGATCGCGCTTGCCCGTTTGCGCGTGCACCCGGAGGCGCCATTCTGCGTGAAATGCGCCGAGTGGCGCTAGAATCCCATCACCTGGTAACCGGAATCGACAAACAGCACGTTGCCCGTCACGCCCCGGCCCAGGTCGGAGGCCAGAAACACCGCCGTATCGGCAACCTCGCCGGCCTCGGTCGGCCTGCGCAGGGGCGCCGTTTCGGTCACGCGGTCGAGGATCTTCGAAAAGTCCTTGATCCCGCGAGCCGACGCCGTCTTAATGGGACCGGCCGAGATCGCGTTGACGCGGATGTTCTGCGGGCCCAACTCGGAAGCCAGGTACCGGACGCACGCCTCCAGGGCCGCCTTGGCCACCCCCATCACGTTGTAATTCGTCATCACGCGCGTCGCGCCCAGGTAGCTGAGGGTAATGATCGAACCGCCCTGCGCCATGGCCGGCGCCACCGCGCGCGCCACCGCCACCAGCGAATACGAGCTGATCTCCTGCGCCAGCAGGTAGCCGTCCCGCGAGGTTTCGAGAAACGGCCGGGACAGATCCTCCTTGTTGGCGAACGCGATGGAATGCACCACGGCGCGCAGCGGTTCGCCCTCGGCCCGGAGGATTTCAGACAGCCGGTCCAGATCGGCCTGCTGTGTGACGTCGCACGACAGCACCCGGGACGCGCCCAACTCCTCCGCGAGTTCCTCGACCGTGACCTTCTGCCGCTCGCCCTGATAGGTGAGGATCACGTTGGCGCCTTCCCGGCGGTACGCTTTCGCGATCGTGTAGGCGATGGACCAGCGGTTGGCAAGACCGAGCACGAGGGCGCTCTTGCCCTGTAGCAACTGAGACATAAACTACCGAGTCTAGCAGGCCGCCCGGTCAGCCGTATGGCCCGGGCTGCGGTCCGCTCGTCCCTGACCATCCTACAGAAGCTGCCTGCCAGCCGCCAGGGAGGCCTCTACCGGAGAGGGGGTGTCAAGCGCACCAGAATCCGCAGGGTACTTTCAGGACACAGCATCCACTTGTTGTCAGTTGTTTGTCAACATTCTGAGTTCCGTCGGGCGCGCCACGACCCTCTCTCCTTGAATGTTCCTCCCAATACCGAACGGCAGATGCCTCACTCTTACGCATGGGCCCAAGATGGAGGACCGAGGCCTCCCGAAACAAAATTATGACAAAGTGTTCTGGCCGAAGAAATCGGACTAACTATACTAGATAGCAATCACTTAGGACACCCTCCCCGCGGCGCCGGCCCTGCCGCCGCAAGCGCAATAGTTCCTGCCGGGAGGCGAACAATTCCCGCAAGATATTGATAAATAATGACATATCCGCCCGGGGAAAAGGGCGCAAAGGTCGTTGACACCATTTTCCCATTTTCCCCAGTTTTCATTCTTGCGGGATGGGCGGCGGGCCGGTGTTCGCTTGTGGGCTTAGCTGCCGAAGCGGCGCGCGTCGAAGCTCCAGGCGCTGGCGACGATCTCATCGAGGCTGGTGAACCTGGGCTGCCAGCCGAGTTGGGCTCGCAGGCGCGAAGCTTCGGCAACCAGAGCCGGCGGATCGCCTTCGCGGCGGGGACCGGTCTTGTACGGGACTTTGCGCCCGGTGACCCGTTCGGCCGCCTGGATCACCTCCAACACACTGAAACCGCGGCCGGTCCCGGCGTTGAAACAGCCGCCCCCGCCGCCGGCCAGCAGGTGATCGAGCGCGCAGGAATGGGCCGAGGCGAGGTCCGCAACGTGAATGTAATCGCGAATGCAGGAGCCGTCCGGAGTGGCATAGTCATCGCCAAACACCGTGAGCGGCTCGCCGGTGCGGATGGCGCGAAAAATCAGCGGAATCAGGTGGGTCTCCGGGTCGTGCTCCTCGCCGATGCCGAACTCAGCCACGGCGCCGCAGGCGTTGAAGTAGCGCAACGCGACATAGCGCAGTTCCGTGGTCCGGGCGAGCCAGTTCAGGGCCTTTTCCACCATCAGCTTCGATTCGCCATAGGGATTGACGGGCGCGAGCGGCATCTCCTCGTGAATCGGCGTACCCGGGGGATCGCCATACACCGCCGCGGTGGAAGAGAACACAACCCGGTTCACGCCCGCTCGCTGCATCGACTCAAACAGCGCCAGGCTGCCGCCCGTGTTGTTGGCGAAATACCGGGCCGGCTCCCGCACCGATTCGCCCACGGCGATGAAAGCAGCGAAGTGGATCACCGCATCGAACGGCCGGGAAGCGAATAACTCGTCGAGCTTCGCCTGCTCCTGAAGCCGGAACCGGTGCAGGCGGCCTTCCGGGACGTTGTGGGCGTAGCCCTTCGAGAGATCATCCACCACCTCCACTTCATGCCCCAGCCGGAGCAGTTCATGGGTGGTATGGGCGCCGATGTAGCCTGCGCCGCCGGTAACGAGAATGCGAGCCATGACGGGAAAAGAGAAAGGGTGAAGCCGGCTCAGGTTCGGCTTCACCCTTTGACAGTAGCAGAGAAGGATTCAGGCTACTTAAGAGCGTTCTGGATGGCTGCGGCAAGTTGCGGGGATTCGGGCGCGACACCGGATTCGAAGCGCTCGATCACTTTGCCGTCCTTGCCCACCAGGAACTTCGTGAAATTCCACTTCACATCGCCGCCCTTCGCGGTTGTGAAATAGGCGTAAAGCGGCGCCATATCGGCCCCCTTCACCGAGACTTTCGACAGCATCGGGAATGTGACGTTGTACGTGCGCGAGCAAAACTGCGCGATTTCCGCGTCGGAGCCCGGTTCCTGTCCGCCAAAGTTGTTCGCGGGCACGCCAACGACGACGAAACCCTGGTCCTTGAACTTCTTGTGGAGCGATTCGAGCCCCGCGTACTGCGGCGTGTAGCCGCATTTGCTCGCCACGTTGACGAACAGCACGACCTTGCCCTTGTAATCGGACAGCTTGACGGGCTTGCCGTCGATGCCCTTCATTTCAAATTCATGGACGCTCGTGGCGGCGGGGGAAGAGAGTGACATAGCGGCGAAAACCGAGCAAATCATCAGCAATCTCTGCATGCCTGATCGGATGCCGGTGGAGGGGCGGCGGATTCAGTTGATTCATCGTGCTGGTACTGGGCCAGCGGCAGCCACGGAAGCCGGAGCCACCACTTTGCGTTGGATGGCCTTAAGCACGGCGCGGAAGTATTCGGCTTCGGCGCTGGGGCCGTCGGGCAGGTAGTGGCGGAATGGGAACATCTGCACCTGCCGCCAGGGCATGTAGCCCCAACTGCCGCCGTGGGACCAGATGGCGTCGAGGCTGGCCAGTTCCCGCTCCAGGTGTGTGAGCGTGGCTTCGCGGCCGTTGTCATCCTCGTTCATGTACAGGGGGCCGGGCAAGCTGGGATCGGCGCGCAATTCCTTCATGCGGCGGAGTTTGAGTTCGGGCGGAGTATCATTGCCGTGGATGATGGTGAGGTCGGCGGCTTCCGCCGTCCCCCGCGGTGGGCGCATGTTGCCCAGCGAGGAGGCTGAAACCGGCAAACGAAAGGGGGCTTTTTTCGCTTCAAAGCGCGATTGCGCGAGGCGGATGAGGGCGGCGAGGTCGTCGCTGATATATTGCTGGTGGTCGAACCCGCCGTGGCCCACTTCATTGGCTATCTCGATGATGACATTGCGGATATTGTTGTCGATCAGGAAATCGGTGGCCTGGATGACGGCGTTGCGAATAGCAGCGGCGCTTTCCAGGACCTCGTCCTGACCCTGGTAGAAATAGGCAAGGTTGAGGATCATGCCGCGCTGATCGAGGGCGCGAGCCAGACGGAGCAGGCGCTGGGTCCAGGCGGGCTTCAGGGATCCGTCGGGCTGGAACGCGCTCACCAGCAGACCCTTACCAGGTCCGGCTTTTGCCGCGTTGACGCGCTGGATTTCCCGGAACTGGCTCCCATAGCCCGTGTTGCCGCCTTGCAGGGACACGGTTATCGCCAGTACACCGTGAGCGTGCCAGTAGTCCAGCGCACGGATGACGTTGTTCGTGTTCTGCTCGGGTTCGAAAGGGACTTCCGTCAGCCATTCGTCGTGAAATAGCGCCTGCGCAATGCGAAGGTTCATGAGGCGACCCGCTGCATCAGGCTGGAAGCCAGGGCCGGTGTAGGTCTTGGTCCATTCGCCGCCCGCCGCACGCACGTAAAAAGCACGGGCATCATAGCGCTCCCCGAGCATTTTGCCGGTGGCGATCTCAATCGCTGCCAGCGGAGCGGCAGCCAGCACAATGAGCGCAAGCCGCGCGAGGGTGCGGTGTTTCATAGCCGCCATGAGTGTATCATCGCGGACGGATGGGCGGATCTCAGCCCGCTTCGCCGGTGGTTGGATCGATGACCGTAGCGACCTTGCTGATCACGTCAGCCGGAAATCCGCCCCGCTCGGCGTGCTGGCGCAGGGATTCCTCATCCGGCGCGATGTACACGCAATAGACCTTATCCCCGGTGACGTAGCTCTGTACCCATTGAATTTGCGGGCCCATCTCGCGCAGAACGCTGCAAGACTTCGCCGATATCGCCTGGAGTTGATCCGCGGTGAGACCGCCCGCGTTCGGGATGTTACGCTCGATCACATACTTGGGCATAGGTGCGATTGTAAGCGGAGGATGGCGCCGACAAGGAGACTATCTTTCGATAGTTTTCACAGCGTGTCTGCGTTTCCGGTATGCTTTCCACTTGGCTGTGCGCGAGCGCCTGGAACGCTATTTCGAGTTCGCCGAACTCAAGACGAACTGGCAAACAGAGATTTTGGCCGGGGCGACGACGTTTGTCACCATGGCCTACATCATCTTTGTCAACCCCGCGATTCTGGCGGATGCCGGGATGCCGCCGGCGGCGGTCACCGCCGCCACTTGCCTTTCCGCGGCGGTCGGCAGCCTGTTGATTGGGATCTGGGCGCGCTATCCGATCGCGCAGGCGCCGGGGATGGGTCTGAACGCGTACTTCGCCTACGCCGTGTGCCAAGGCATGGGCGTAGCCTGGCAGACGGCGCTCGGAGCCGTGTTTCTGTCCGGGGTGGCGTTCCTGGCGCTGACTGCGTGCGGGTTGCGAAGACTCATTGTGGAATCGATTCCGCGGTCGCTGTACGCCGCCGTGGCGACCGGCATCGGGCTGTTCATCGCCTTTATCGGCTTGCGGAACGCGGGAATCGTTGTATCCTCACCGGCCACGGCGGTGACGCTGGGGGATCTGCGTTCGCCAGAGACGCTGCTGGCGATGGCCGGACTTCTGCTGATTGCCGTCCTGCTTGCGCGCAATCTGAAAGCAGCGATTCTGGCAGGCATCATCGCCACGACAATCGCGGGCGCGGCGGCGGGCGTGGTGAAGTGGTCGCCGCAGCCATACTCGGCCGAGGCGATCACAGAGACGTTCCTCAAGCTCGACATCCGCGGCGCGTTGAGTCTGGGCCTGCTGGAAATCGTCTTCGTCTTCCTCTTCGTGGATCTGTTCGACAATCTCGGCACGCTGGTGGCGGTGGGCAAGCGCGCACGGTTGTTCGGCGACGATGGCCGCATTCCGCGGCTCAACCGGATCCTGATGGCGGACGCCGTGGCGACCACCGCGGGCTCGCTTGCCGGAACGTCCACGGTGGTGAACTACATCGAAAGCGCGGCGGGCGTAGCCGCCGGCGGCCGGTCGGGAGTCACCGCGATCACGGCGGGCCTGTTGTTTCTGGCCGCGCTCTTCGTGGCGCCGGCAATGGGCGTGATCCCGCCGGCGGCCACCGCGCCGGCGCTGGTCATCGTCGGAGCCCTCATGCTGGGCCACGCGGCCGAGATCCGGTGGGACGAGCCGCTGGAATCGGTGCCCGCGTTCCTGACCCTGATCACCATTCCGCTCACCTTCTCGATCGCCAACGGCATCGCGTTCGGTTTGATTTCCTGGACCCTGCTGCAGTGCTTCTCCGGGCGCGCCCGGCAGGTCCATCCGCTCGTATACCTGTTGACGGCTCTGCTGATCGCCCGGTTCGCTTATCTGGGCGGCGAGTGATTGCCGCCGCAGGGATCAGGGGAGATCCTCCAAAAAAACAAAGGCTGGCGGGTCGTGACGGACCCAGCCAGCCTTTGGTTTGAACTCGTTCCCGCTCGGGATTGAGACGGTTTGCCTCTACCAGCGCGGTTCGCGGCGATTGAAACCACCACCGCCGCCGCCGCCACCTCGGCCTCCGCGTCCGCCGCCGCCACCGCCGAAACCGCCACCACGTTCTTCACGCGGACGGGCTTCGTTGATGTTCAGGCGCCGGTCGCCTAGTTCAGAGCCGTTCAGCGCGTTGATTGCGCGATCGGCCTCATCGTCGTTCGGCATCTCCACGAAGGCGAATCCTCTCGACCTGCCAGTGTCCCGGTCAGTTATGATGCTGACGCGGTCCACGGTTCCATATGCTTCAAATTGGCTTCGCACCGCATCTTCCGTCGTGCTGAAGCTGAGATTTCCAACAAAGATATTCTTCAAACGGACACTCCTTCGTATTTGAGGACCAGCCAGACGGGTAGGGGTTGCCAACGGAGGGAATTACACCGGAAGGGCCAACTCTCAATCCAATCCATGCAGAGCGATCAAATACACGGGCAGAATACCAGACCGCGAGCGGAATTGCTAGTGTTTTCTTTCTTGCGGGAGGCGAAATCGTGCACCGGGGCCGCGCTTTCGCGTTTTTCAGAGGCAAATTCGCTTCTGACCACCAATTTGAGGCTACTCGGCACAAGCAGGCCAAAGCGGGCCGGTGAACCCTGGTGCCGGACCGGGACTACAGCAATCTCCGATGGAGGAGCCCGGCATGCTTTTCATTTTGTTGCACTTAGATGACGGAATCCGGCTCCGGCTCCGCGCTAGAGCAACTTCAGAACCGCCGCTTCCAGGTCCTTGATGGCCACTTCGCCGAAGAAGGAGTCAGCTTTGCGGCCCTGGCGGTCGTAGAGGAAGGTGGCAGGCAGGGCGCCGCTCCATCTGGCGTCCACGGCGGTGATGAAGGCGTCGTCGTTGCGCGTCTTCTTCAAATAGGCCGGCCCGTTGACGCCGGACTTGCGCAGGAACGCCTCGGCGGCGGGGGCGTCCTCGGGTTCGTCGGCGCTGACGGTGACCATCACCAGTCCGCGCGCCCGCAGGCGCTTTTCAAGGGCGGCCAGATCGGGCATTTCCTTGCGGCAGGGAGCGCACCAGGTGGCCCAGAAATTCACCAGGACCACCTTTCCACGCTGCGCCGCCACGGTCTTGGAATAGCTGGCCTCGTCCACCGCCGGGAGCCCGGCGGCGGAGAGGCTCAATGCGAACAGCGCCAGCAGGATGGGGGCCCTGCTCATTCAGTGGCTTTCTTCACCCGCTTAATGGTGCAGCCGAAGGCTTTGTGCTCCTTGACGGCCACGGCATTGCCGGCGATGAGGGCGTCGAAGGAGTCCTTCAGGGGGCGCTTGGTGATGTTGGCCGCATTGCGCGAATCGTCGATGGCGCCATGGTAGGCGACAGTGCCGGTTTTATCGAAGACGAAGACTTCGGGCGTGAACTCGGCGTGCAGAAGGTCGGCGAACTTGTTGTCGGGGTCCTTGTAGACGGGGAAGGTGAACTTGTTGTCCACCCTGTGCTTCTTCACCTCGGCCGGGGGTTCGGTATCGTTCGAGTTGACGAAGACGAAGGTGACGCCCTTGGACTGATACTCGTTCACCAGCGCCTGCATACGCTCGTTGTAGTCGTTCGAGATGGGGCACTGGGTGGCGATAAAGAACACGGCGGTAGTTTTGCCGGCGGTTTGCATGGTGACCGGCGCGCCGTCCAGATCAGTGAGGGCGAACTGGGAGAGTTTGGAGCCGGGTTTACCCATCTGCTGGGCGAAAACAAGGGATGTAGCGAGGGCCAGAGTGGCCCCTAAACGGGTCAGGGTCACGAGAATTCTCCTATTTTGCGGTAGGCCCGGGTGGCGCGAAGGTCCCCCGGGGTTAGTTGGACTTGGTTTCGTCCTTCTTTTCCTTGCCGGGCTCAAGCTTGAGGTTGATGATCGCTTCGAACCGGGAGTCAAACACACTCAGGGTGCGGGTGGGGCTGGAGAACTCCTTGTAGTCGGAGTTCACCTCGTAGTCGATGTTGGTGCTCAGGTTCTGGAAGTGATACTTCCCGTCCTTCTGCGTGATGTAGGAGCGGACCTGGAGCGTCTTGAGGTTCTTGAGCTTGACGACCGCCCCTTCCGCGGGCGACTCGTCGGGCAGAGAGACAATGCCCTGGAGCGAACGGATGGTGGGGTCACGCGGCTTCTCCTTCTTCTTGTTGGTCCACTGCGCGCCGGCGGTGAGCGCCAGCACCAGCAGACACAACGGGACAGCGAGGAATCGTCGGTTCAGCATTGCACCCTAGCCTTCATTGTGCCAGAGGTTTGAGGTTGAAGTACACCTCGGTGCGCTCCTCGCCGTAGATGCGAACTTCCTTTTCCTGGGGTTCGAGGCCCGGGGCGGAAGCGCGGACGGTGTAGAGCGCTTCCCCGGCGGGGAGGGTGAAAGCGAACTCGCCGCGCGCGGACGTGCGGGTTTTCATCGGTTTTGGCCGCTTTTTCGCGCCCGCGGGCGTGGTTTGGAAGGTCAAGACAGCTTCGGCGCCGGCGACGGCAAAGCCCGGTTCGCGGAAGATCGTCCCCGCGACCACCGCCTGAGGCGCAGGTTCTTTCTTCGGCCTTTGGGGGAAGGCGGAGTCCGGGGCCAGGAAAAGCGTGATACCGGCGAGGACCGAAAGCAGAGCGCGCCGGCTAACGCCAGTCGTCGTCTTCGTCTTCTTCTTCCTCTTCGTCCTCATCCTCGTCGTCAAAATCGTCATCGTCCTCATCGTCGTCGTACTCGTCGTCGTCGAGGTCGAGTTCCACGGGGTCCACGCTGGCCACCACCAGGTGCACGCCGCACTCTTCGCACATCAGCTTATCGCCTTCGCTTACCTCGTCTTCGTCAAACTCGAGGAGGGAATCGCATTGAGGACAGGTCATCATGACTCAGAAACCTTGCCGAAGCGTCGGCTGGGGTACTCAACTCCGGATTGTCGCTGAAGACGGGTCATATTGCAACGCCTCCGGCGCGGGAATTCAGCGGGTGAGCGCCGCTTTTCTTTTCAGCTCCACGGCGGCTTCGGCCAGCGCGGCGGCGTGGCGCTCCAGATCGTGTGGCGGAACCGTGACGATGGTCTTCTCCATGTCCTCCCAGGTGGAGATCATATGCTCGAGGTGAAGACCCGCGAGGCGGATGCACCAGGCATCGGTGAGGTTGCGCTGAGAGTTGGCGGCGGCTGCGTTCAGGGCCGCGTGGGGGAGGGCGATGACGCGCTCGAACTTCTCCTCGCCGTTGGAAAGATAGTATTTGCAGTCCACCGCGTCGGCATGGCGGATGGAGATGGCGTTTTGAATCCAGCGCAGTTCGGCGACCCAGGAGCGGCCAAACGGATCAGTGACGGAAAAATGGCGGAAATCCTGCCTCATGCACTCTTCATCCTAGCAAAGGGGCCGGTTTTCGGAACCGGGGCGATTAGGCCTGAAGAGAGTTCTGCCTGAGGAGCGACAGGAACTCGTCGCGGCTCTCCTTGCGCTGGCGCATGACGCCGAGCATGGCGGAGGTGACGGTGCCGGAGTGCTGTTTCTCGACGCCGCGCATCATCATGCAGAAGTGGCGTGCTTCCATGACGACGCCGACGCCCTGGGCATCGAGCAGGTCCTGGAGGCATTCGGCCACCTGGCGGGTGAGCCGCTCCTGCACCTGCAGGCGGCGGGCGAACATGTCAACAATGCGCGGGATTTTGCTGAGGCCGATGATCTTGTTATTTGGGATGTAGGCGACATGGGCCTTGCCATAGAAGGGCAGCAGGTGGTGTTCGCAAAGCGAGAAGAACTCGATGTCCTTCACGATCACCATTTCGTCGCACTTTTCGTTGAAGACGGCTCCGTTGACGATGGAGGCGAGGTCGGTTTCGTAACCGCTGGTGAGGAACTTGAGGGCTTTCTCGCTGCGTTTGGGCGTGGACAGCAAGCCCTCGCGCTCGGGGTCCTCGCCGAGGTGACGAAGGATCTCAAACATATGACCGGCGATTGCGCCTTCTTCCCGCATGGGTTTCATCTTCAGAACAGTATTGGCAGATTTCATTGGCTTTCCTTCACCAGGCCGGCGCTATCCGCGGCCTCGTGTGCATGCGCGGAGTCCGAATTCAACTCCTCCACGAACATCTCAAAGATGTTGTTTTTCGTCTCCCAGATTCTTACCTTTTCCGGGATGGCCGGGCTGCCCGGGAAGGCGAGGGGCCAAGCCGAAGCGAGGCGGGCAGCGGCCACGCGAGCGAGGTTTTCGGTCGTGGGCACAAGCTCGACGAATTCGGGGACGTCCGCGTTCATGTCGCGGCGGTCGAACGCCTCCACAATCGTACTGCGAACGAATTGGTCCAGTTGATCGAGCCCCATAAGGCGGCCCAGGCGGGGGTCCACGGCGCCCCGAATCGTTACGTCAATCACATAATCGTGGCCGTGACCGTAGGGGTTATTGCACTTGCCGTATACCTCGCGGTTGCGGTCTGCGGACAACTCCGGCGAGTGGAGGCGGTGGGACGCGGAGAACCGGTAGCGCCGGGTCACGCGAACAGTGGGCCAGGGGCTGGAGTTATTCGCCGGCATAGTCCACGTAGAGGTCCTCTGTTTCGTACAGACGAATGCCCGCGAGCCGCGCGGGGGTTTCCCTGAAGCGCGGTTCGAGACGGCGCCAGATCTCGACGGCGAGGTTTTCGGCCGTTGGGACCACACGGTCGAAGGGAGGCACTTCGTGGTTGAGGTGGCGGTGGTCCATGGGCTGGACCACTTCTTCTTCAAGGAGAAGTTTGACATCCTTGAGATCGACGATCATGCCCGTGACAGGGTCGGGCGCGCCGGAAAGCGTCACCTCGAGCACGTAGTTATGGCCGTGTCCGTGAGGGCGGGCATCGTGGCCGTAAAGGGCCAGGTTCTGTGCTTCGCTCAGCGCGGGGTTATAGCAGGTGTGCGAAGCGGAGAAATCGATCCTCCTGGTGATCAGCATCTTACGTTGAACGCTCCCCCTCATGGGATGCCCGAATCCTTCAGGGCGATACAATTATGGTTGGTTAACTATGAATTCTCAACGTGTTGCCGCCCGTCTTCAAATCGCCGCGCTGGCGCTGCTCATGCCTTTGGCCTGGTTCGTTTATGACGGCCTGCGCGAGCGCAATGTAAACACGGGCGACCGCGCCCCGAAGTTCAAGGTCACCACCGAGCGCGGCAAAGTGCTTACGCGGTCCGATTTCGGCGGCCGGGTGCTGGTGCTGAACTTCTGGGCTTCGTGGTGCCCGCCCTGCGTGGAGGAGACGCCGTCGATGAACGAACTGGCGCGCGACCTGTCGCAGAAGGGCGTGGTGGTGCTCGGCATCAGCGTGGACCAGAACGCGGAGGCCTACCGCCGGTTCCTGGCCGACCACCGCGTGGCGTTCGAAACGGCGCTCGACCCCGAGGAGCGCGTCAATTCGGAGTTTGGCACGTTCAAGTATCCGGAGACGTATGTGATCCGGGATGGCAAGGTGCGGATCAAGTATATTGGTCCACGCGACTGGTCCGATCCGGCGATTCGCCGCGAGATCGAATCGCTGTTGTAGCCGCGCCGCCAGGGCGAAGGGAGAGCCGCCATGATTGCCGAAGCCGTCCGCCGCGAGTTAGCCGAGGCCCTGGGGCCGAAAGCCTTGCTGGATCGCGAAGAGGACCTGCGGTTGTATGAGTTCGACGGCGGCGTGGACAAGGCGCGGCCGGACGTAGTGGTGTTTCCGCGTTCGGCGGAACAGGCGGCGGCGATCGCGCGCATCGCGCAGAAGCACAAGGTTCCGCTGGTGGGGCGCGGCGCGGGCACGGGCTTGAGCGGCGGCGCCATTCCGCGCGAGGGCGGCATTATGGTGGGGTTCTCGAGGATGAACCGCATTCTGGAACTCGATCTCGAGAACGAGCGCGCGGTGGTGGAGCCGGGCGTCGTCAACCTGGAATTGACCAACACGGTGGCGCCGATGGGCTACTTTTTCGCGCCCGACCCGTCGAGCCAGAAGGCCTGCACGATCGGCGGTAACGTGGCGGAGAACGCGGGCGGTCCGCACACGCTGGTGTACGGCGTCACCACGAATCATGTGCTGGGTCTCGAAGCGGTACTGCCGGATGGGCGGGTGATCCAGACCGGGGCGAGGTGGCCGGACGCGGCGGGCTACGATCTCACCGGGCTTTTGACGGGCAGCGAGGGGACGCTGGCGCTGGTCACCAAGGTGACGGTGCGGCTAATGAAGAAGCCGGAGGCCGTGAAAACATTTCTAGCCATCTACGATTCGGTTGACGACTGCGCCGCGACGGTCAGCGAGATCACCGCGCGCGCGATCACGCCGGCGGCGCTGGAGATGCTCGACGGGACGCTGCTGCGCATGGTGGAAGAGGCGACGCACGCCGGCTATCCGCTGGACGCGGCGGGCGTGCTGCTGATTGAACTCGAGGGCGTCACCGAAGCGGTGGAGGATCAAGCCGAGCAGATCAAGCTGGCCTGCGAAGCGTGCAACGCGCGGGAGTTCCGCACAGCGCGCAGCGCGCAGGAGCGCGATCTGTTGTGGAAAGGGCGCAAGAACGCGTTTGGAGCGATCGGACGCGTCAGCCCGTTTTTCTATGTCCACGACGGCGTGGTGCCGCGTACGCAGATCGCGCCGACGCTTCACGAGATCGGCGCGATCGGCAACCGCCACGAGTTGACGATCAGCAACATCTTCCATGCCGGCGACGGCAACATGCACCCGATTATTCTTTTCGACGCGCGCAAGCCGGGCGACATCGAGAAGGCGCAGCGGGCGGGTTTCGACATTCTCGAGCATTGCGTGAAAGTGGGCGGCTCCATCACGGGCGAGCACGGCATCGGCATGGAGAAGATCGATCTGATGGCCAAGCAGTTCAACGAGGAGACCCTCGAACTGATGCGGAAGCTCAAGCAGGTGTTCGACCCCGCGCAGTTGTTCAATCCCGGCAAATTGCTGCCTGCCGGGCGGGGGTGTGCGGAGATTCGCCAGCCGCCGATTGTGGGGCCGGAGGATTTGCTGTAGGGCGGTGGGCGCGTTGTGGGGCGAGGGCAGGCGCAGTTCGGCTGAGCGAGCGGGGGGATGCGCGCTACCTCCGGCTGACGCCGGAGGCTCGGGTGATGGCCGGGGCGGTAAGCCCCGCGCGTCAGCAAGGGGCTGCGCTTCGCCGTTCCATGCTTTCCACCTCCCTTACGGTCGGTGCTTCGAAGCCCCGAGCGTCAGCAAGGGGCAAAATCAATAGCCAACGGAGGGCGGGAGAGGCTTCCAGTGTCCTTTTCAACTCCCACCCTATAAAAACCCGGGGGCCGCAATGTATGCCGGGCGCCCGCCGCCACGTGCTCCCGAGGGAGCTGGAAGGGCGACTATTATGGTCACGCAGAACATCAATACGCGTCATCGGGTCCGACTCGGGGCCAAGGCCAGATAGCCACTGTGAATCGGCGCCGTTCTGTCACATCGCTGGCTCGACGGCTACGCTTGGGCGAATTTGGTTCGTCAGCGTTTGAGAGGTCTTTGCCGGCCGGCTGGGAACCTGCTCCGGTTCCACGGTAGCATTGTGAAGGAATTGTCAATGGGGGGAATGGGGGCGGAAATTGCCGTAATTCGTTGAAATGTGGCGGGATAAAAATATTTCTTATTGGTGTCAATGGCTGGCGCTTTGCGGGGCTGAAGCCCCGCGCGGACTGAAGTCCGCCCTACTTGGGCGGAGAAGGTTGCTCAGAGGCATTCGAAGCGCAGCACGCGCCGGAAGGGCGTGACGCCGCACAGGTAGATACTGCGGCCGGGCAGTTGGGGAAGCGTGCCGCGCAGGCGGGTCCAGCGGTGATCACCAATGCCCGGGCTGAGGTGGATCGCGTGTTCGCCACGCCGGATAAGAGCATGGCCGTTGGCGAGAAGGAACGCCTCGGGCGCGTTGGGGGCGGGGGTCACGCCGTGGATTTCGGCGTCCTCGCGCACGCTGACTTCGATGGCGAGCGGCACGTCGTTCGTTCCCTGGGCCGCGATCTCGACCTCGAACACGGACCCGCGCTCGCGGACGCGCGCCTCGTAATCCATAGCGCACACTTCGCTTCGCGCACGGCCGCCGCGCGTCTGATTCCACTCGCGCGCGCCCACTTTGCGCGCGGGCGTGAAGGGCTGGTAGTAGGGGCCTTCGAGCGACTGCCGCATCGTCATGCCTTCGTCCTCGAACTCCGCCGGGATGAACTGGCCCTTGCCGAAAAAGGCGGTGGCGAAGCGGACGGCGTTGATGACACAGCTTCCGTGGCGCAGCGTGAAGAACCGAGAGTTTCCGTTGCCGATCACGGTGGCGCTCACCGGGCCGCGGCGGATGCGGGTGATGCCGAGTTCGGGGAAGCGGCGGCGGAAGTCCTCCGGCAGCGCGGCGCGCGCGGGGAGGCTCTGGTGGAGTTCCGGGTACTCCATGTACATCGCCAGGGAGGCGTATTGCGCCTCGTAGCGTTCGGCGAGCGTGGCGAAGCGCCCGTCGCGGTCGCGCAGCGCCAGCAGACGCAAGGGGAACCAGTAGCGGTGCATGTCGCCGCGCTCGTTGGCATCCTGGCGGGAACTGATCTCAGTGACAACTTCGCCATCCGCGTGCTGCAGCCAGATCATGGCATCGAGGTTGCGGCGGACGGGATCGAGCAGTTCCGGGCGGTTCAGCTTCAGCGCCATCACCGCCAGCGCGCGGTTGGTTACGGCGTTGTAGATGGTAGTGCTTCGCTCGTTGTAGTGGCCGTCGCCATCGATATCGATGCCCTCGGCGAGCCATTGATCGATGCGCCGCAGGTAGTCCGATTCGCCGAAGAGTTCGTGCAACTGCGCGAGCGCTTCGCAGACCACCCAGCGATGGTTGGGGGTGTGGACGCCGCCAACAACCAGCGCGGCGCCCACGCGCCGGAGGACCGGTTCGATGGCGTTGCCGATCGCCGTCACCTTGCCCTGCCGGGCCAGCACCGCAGCCGTGCCGAGGTTATGTACCACGAAGCCCGTGTCCGGGGGTGAGTTGAAGTTCGTGATGGGCAGGTCAAAATTGCCCGAGGGCAGTTGGTTGCGCACCAGCCAGGAGGCGGCGAGGCGCATCCGCTCCATCAGCTCCGCCGACTGGTGGAAACGGGAGGCTGGCGTGAGCCAGGAAGCGAGTCCGGTGGCCAGCAGCGCGGCGGGCTGGTGGGGGAAGACGATGCCGTAGTCATCGGGGATGGCCCCATGGTGGCGGCGGTTCGGGGCGATCACCTGGCGGCTGAGCAGGTGCTCGACGGCCTGGTCGTTGCGGCGCACGAGCGCCGGATTCGTCCTCTGTGTTTCAGCCTGGCTGGCGAGCGCGGCGGCCGCGGGCGAGGCGAGCATGGCCCGCCGGGAGAAGTTAAGCATTATTGCAGCGATTATAATGCGCTTGGGACGCCTGGTCCCCCGGGAGCTTTCATGAAACGCCGCCTGTTGCTGTTTTTCGCCGCCGCGCTGCTGGCGCCTGCGCAATCCACGAATCCTGCCGCCGCGGGGATGGACGCCGCCCGCCTGGAGGCCGCCCGGGCGCGGGTCCGCGAGGCGATCCAGCAAGAGCAGGTAAGCGGAGCGGTGCTGCTGCTGCAGCGCAAGGGCGCGCTGGCGCTCCATGATGCCGCCGGTTTCCAGGATGTGGAGGCGAAGACGCCGATGCGCCCCGACAGCATCTTTCAGATCATGTCGATGACCAAGCCGGTGACCGGCGTGGCCGTGATGATGATGGTGGAGGAGGGGCGTTTGCGGCTCAACGATCCCGTGGAGCGTCATCTGCCCGAGTTTCGCGGGCAGTTGATGATTCAGTCCAAGACCGAGGATTCGCGGGTGCTCGTGAAGCCGCCTCGCCCGATCACGATTCGCGACCTGATGACGCATACTTCGGGGCTGATCGGAAATCCGCCGCCGGGCATCGCCGAACTGCTGCGCAAGATGGACCGGCCGCTGAGCGAAGCGGTGGCCATTTACGCTCAGCACCCGCTTGAGTTCGCGCCCGGGACCCACTGGATGTACTCGAACCCGGGCATCGCTACCCTTGGGCGGCTCGTGGAAGTGGCGTCCGGGATGAAGTTCGAAGACTTCCTGGACAAGCGCATCTTCGCTCCGCTGGGGATGAAGGACTCGCACGTCTATCTGCCGCGGGAAAAGCGCGCGCGCCTGGCGGCCCTGTACACGCTGCGGGATGGAAAGCTGGTGAAGGCGGGCGGCGAGGTGCTCGGCGGCGACGCGATGAAGCACCGAGAAGGCGCGGTGTACTCGGGGCCGGAGTACAGCCTGCACTCGACCGCGGCCGATCTGGCGCGCTTCTACCAGATGATGCTCAACCGGGGCACGCTGGACGGCGTGCGGATCCTGTCGCCGGCTTCGGTCGCCATCATGACCGCCGATCACACGCCCGATATCCCGAGCTCGGGCTGGCTGCCGGCCGCCGGCTTCGGGCTTACCTGGGAGGTCACGCGCGCGCCGTTGGGCTCTTTAACCGGACTGACGAAAGGGGCATTTCACCACGGCGGCGCCTTCGGAACGTTCGGCTGGATCGACCCGAACCGCGATCTGGTGGGCGTGTTCCTGATCCAGCACGCGGGCAGCCGCGCCGAGATCCGCGATGCCTTCATCGGCATGGCCGTGGCGGCGATTGTCGAGTGATCCGGCGATGCCCGAACTCGAACAGGAAGCCTATGTCGCGCTGCTTCGCGCCGCCGACGCTTTGACCCACGCGCCAGCCGCGATGCTGAAGGAGCACGGCTTGACGCCCGCGCAGTACAACGTGCTGCGCATCCTGCGCGGGGCGGGCGCGGAAGGGCTGCGCTGCGGCGACGTCGGCGCGCGCATGATCCAGCGCGAGCCCGATATCACGCGGCTGCTGGACCGGCTGGAGCGGCGCGGATTGACTACGCGCACCCGCGCCACGGATGACCGGCGCGTAGTGCATGTCACCATCAGCAGCGCTGGCCTGGAGGTGCTTGGCCGGCTCGATGGCCCCATATTGGAAGCGCACCGGGCGCAGTTCGCGCGGTTGTCGCCGCGACGGCTGGAGGAGTTGGTCCGGACCCTGAAACTTTTGTTGCCGCCCGAACATCTATAGTGGGGACTGATCGTTACAACAATCATTGTTGTAACGTATACACAACGAGGAGGCAACCCGATGATCAAAGTCCGCCACGCCGCCGGCCGCGGCCGCACGCGCATTTCGTGGCTCGACGGCCGCCACACTTTTTCGTTCAACCGCTTCTATGACCCGGAGTACATGGGTTTCCGTAGCCTGCGCGTGATCAATGACGATGTGGTCGCGCCGGGGGGCAAGTTTGGGATGCACCCGCACGAGAACATGGAGATTCTGACCTGGATCCTGTCAGGATCCGTGGTCCACGAGGATTCCACGGGCGCGCGCGGCGAGATCCGGCCGGGCGACATTCAGCGGATGAGCGCGGGCACGGGGGTCTTTCACAGCGAGGCGAACGGTTCGCAGACGGAGCCGGTGCGGCTGCTGCAGATCTGGCTGCTGCCTGAAAAGGAAGGCCTCGAGCCGAGTTACGAAGAGAAGCACTTTCCCGAGGAGGAGCGCCGCAACGCACTGCGCATGATCGCCTCGCGGGAGGCCGACAACGGGGCCGCCAAGATCCATCAGGATGCGCGCGTGTACGCCTCGCTGCTGGACCAGGACGCGCAGGTGGAGCACGAACTCGCGCCCGGGCGCCACGCCTGGGTGCAGGTGGCACGCGGCGAGGTGGTGCTGAACGGTACCGCCTTGAGCGAAGGCGACGGCGCGGCGGTGTCCGAAGAATCGAAGCTTGCGCTGAAGGCGGCGGCGCCCGCGGAAATTCTGTTGTTCGACCTGGCCTGACGCTCGCCGTGTGCGAGACTCATGAGCATGGCGGAGATCGTATCGATCCTGGAGAACCACGGCTACGCCACGGTCTTCGCCGCGGTGTTTATCGAGCAGATGGGCGCGCCGGTGCCGGCGTTTCCCGTGCTGCTCGCGGCCGGGGCCTTCGCGGACCTCGGCCATTATTCGTTTGCGGGCGCGTTGCTGGCGGCATTCGCCGCGGCGGTGCTGACCGACTGGCTGTGGTTCGAGCTGGGCCGCCGTCAGGGCCAGAAGGCGTTGAGCTTCCTGTGCCGTTTCTCACTCGAGCCGGACTCCTGCGTCACGCAGACCACGCATAGCTTTGAGCGCCACGGTCCGGCGACGTTGATCTTTGCGAAATTCGTGCCGGGGCTGAGCACGGTGGCGCCGCCGCTGGCGGGGAGCGCGCGTATGCCGCTGGGGCGGTTTCTGTTGTTCGATGCGGCGGGTGCGCTTTTGTGGTCCGCCGCCGGACTCGGGGCGGGGGTCCTGTTTCGGAACCAACTCGAGCGCGCAACTCTGCTGCTGGCCGAATTCGGCGGATGGATGACGGTTTTGCTCGGCGGCGGGCTTGCCACCTATGTTGCCATTAAGTTCTGGTTGCGGCGGAGAGTGGCTCTGAAGGACCTTGCGCGCATCACCCCTCAAGAGTTGCGCGCGCAAATGGAGTCGGGCGAGCCTGTGACGATTGTGGACCTGCGCTCCGCGATCCAGGTGGAGCGGAGCGGGATGAAGATCCCGGGCGCGCTGGTGATGCACCCGGCCGATGCCGAACTCCATCTGCGCGGCACTCCGCGCGGCCATCACCTGGTGTTTTATTGCACCTGACCGAACGAAGCTTCGAGCGCCAGGCTGGCGCTGAAACTCGCGCATCTCGGTTTTCAGTACGTTCGTCCTCTCGAAAGAGGGTTCGACGCCTGGCGCGCGAGCGGCTATCCTGTAGAGAAAATCGCAAAGGAGGGTGAAAGCTGATGCGATTTCTGATTCTGTTGGCCATCTTCTGGCTGCCGCTGGCGGCACAGAACGTGAAGGTCGGATTCGACCCGTTTCGTCCCGAAATCGGGCCATTTCCCAACGATTTGCTGACCGTGCCGGACCGTTTCGCGCCTACCGGCCTGCGCGTGAACCTGCCGCTGCCCGACTGCGCGGCCCGCCCCGCGGCCTGCGCCGAGATCCGCGCGATCAATGAACTCGACGGATTTAATCCGCAGGGCCGCATGTCCGTGAAGTTCAGCGGGCCCGTGAACACGGACACGCTTCGCCACGGGCTGTATTTCCTGTGGCTCGATCCGCTGATCGAGCGCCCGTACTCGATTGGACTGCGGGGACACATCAGCCTGGTGAACCAGGTGGTGTACGATCCCGCGACGAATACCGCCTACGCCCACGCAGACGAAGCTCTTGAGCAGTCTCGCCGCTACGCGATCATCGTGACCGATGCCGTGACCGATACCGGCGGCAACGCGGTGGTGGCGGGTGACGGTTTCGAGCTGTGTCTCCGCCGCGAAGTGGGTGGAGAGTATTGCGAGGCGATGAGCGAAGCCGCCGAATTGGCCAGCCTCAATCTGAATGGCGCGCGCGTGGTGGGCGGGTCGGTGTTCACCACACTTGCGGCGAGCGCTCCTCTGGAGACCATGCGCCGCGGGCTGGAATCCGCGCCCGTGAATTTCGTGCGCGGTCCGGTGGTGAACGCGGCTACGATATTGGGCGTCACGCTGCGCCGTCAGACGCGCGCCGACGGCACGCTTGACGATGAGGCGCTGCCTATCCCGCCGGGCTTTTTAGCAGCCTCGCAGATCGGGCGGATCGCGTTCGGCACGTTCTCCTCGCCGGCCGGCCCGATGCTGCCCGCCTTTGTCAACATCCCCTTTCATGCGCTGCTGCCGGCCGCGCCACCGCCCGCGGGCGGGTATCCGGTGATCCTCGTGGGACACGGGATCGGGGACAACCGGTTCGGCATCCCCACGCTGGTGGCGGCGAATTACGCCTCGCGGGGCTACGCCGTGGTGGCATTCAATGCCGTGGGGCATGGGTATGGGCCGCAATCCGCGGTCCGGATCATGACGCCCGCGGGGCCGCAGGATATCCCGGCGCCGGGCCGTGGCGTGGACCTGAACAATGACGGCATCATCAGCGCGAACGAAGGCTGCATCCTGTTGGCGCCGGGCGCGCCGATTGGAGCGCGCGAGTGCCTGCGCGGCACGGCCGTCGATTGGATGATGTTCGTGCGCCATCTGCGGGCCGGGATCGATCTCGATGGAGACGGGCAGGTGGACCTGAACGGCGAACGGCTTTGGTTCCTGGGACAATCGCTAGGCGCGCATTACGGGTCGCTGTTGATGGCTGTCGAGCCGGGCATTCAGGCGGGCGTCCTCAATGTGGGCGGCGCGAGCGTGGTGGAAGCCGCGCGGCTCAGCCCCATTCTGCGCCCGTTCCTGCAGGCCTATCTGGGCTTGAGCCAGCCTCCGCTGCTGAACAATTTCCCCGATTTCGACGAGCAGTATACAGGGCGATGGCGGCCCGTGACGATTCTGGACAAGCCGGGCGCGGCGATGATCCAGCAGACCATCGACCGGCTATTGTGGATCGAAGCCCCCGCCGCGCCGGTCAATTTCGCGCCGCATTTCTGGGTGGCGCCGCTTCGCGACGTGCCCGCTAAGCGGGTGCTGTTCCAGATAGCCCGCGGCGACCGTTGGATTCCAAATCCGGTGTCCAGCGCCCTGGTCCGTGCGGCGTTCTCCTGGGAGTCCACTTCGGTTTACCGCCATGACCTGGCTCGGCTGGCGCAACCCATTCTGCCCGCCGATCCCCATGCGTTTTTGGCGTTCCAGTTGAATCCCATCTCGGCGCCAATCGGCGCGGCGGCCTTCGAGCAGGCGTTGCGCTTCCTGCAAAGCGGCACGACGCTGGTGCCGGACGTAAACCCGCTGGTGCGGCCACTGTTCGGCGCGGACCTGTTCGAGACGCCCGCGCTGCTGCCGGAGGATCCGGGCTATCTGCCCTAGCGCGCCAGAAAGACCATTGGGAGGCGATAGACTGAGGGAGAGGGGAGCGGCCATGAACGTGGACATCGAAATTCCGGACGAAATCGGGCGCGCCTTGGCGGCTCAAGCGGGCGGACTCTCGCGGGCCGTGCTGGAGGCTGTCGTGCTGCAGGCGTACCGCGCTGGAGCCATCACGTCCGCTCAGGTGCAGCAAACGCTCGGTCTAGATTCGAGGTGGCAGGCCGAGGCTTTTCTGAGCAAGGCTGGGGCGTTGCATGACTACACGATCGAGGACTTAGAGAAAGATCTGGCCGCCATCCGCGAAGCGTCCCGGCCATGACCGCGGTTGCGGATGCTTCGCCTGTCTGCTACCTGATCCTGATTGGTCAAATCGAGTTGCTCCCGAAACTCTTCGGCCGGATTCTGCTTCCAACCGCCGTTTTGCACGAACTGCTCCACCCGCATGCCCCCGGCGAGGTTCAAGCTTGGGCGCATGCGTTACCGGAATGGGTTTCCGTCATGGATTCACCGCGCTCTCCAGACCGACGTCTGGATAAACTTCATACGGGCGAGCGAGCATGCATCCTGCTGGCCGAATCGGTACGCGCAGATCTTCTTCTTCTCGATGAGAAGGCCGCGCGTCACGCTGCCATTGCTAGGGGCCTTCGGGTTACAGGACTTCTCGGGATTCTGGGCGAGGCCGCCTCTCGTGATCTGACAAGCTTCCTTCCCGCAATCGATGGTCTCCGTAAGACCAGTTTCCGAATCTCACCGGCACTCTTGAGGGAAGCGCTGGACCGCTTTGGGCCAGGGAAGAAACCTCTTGAGTGAGGATCCGGGCTATCTGCCCTGACGATCAAAGAACTCGAGCACGCGGCGCCGGTACTCTTCCGGCGCCGCGTTGATCGCATTCACATGCGCCGCATCGGCAGGTCTCCAGATCTCGACCCCCTCGGCGCGGGCACGCGCAAGCCGCTCGCCATGCTCGGGCGGGATGTTCGTGTCAAGCGCGCCATGGACCAGCAGGACAGGGGTCGTGCTGGCGCGAAGAGCCGCCTCGGGGGACGCATCCCGCAAATGAAGACCGTGACGCAGGCGGACCCATACCAGCGCGGGTTCCACCAGGGGCCAAGCGATCCACCGCGCCGCATGTTCGTTTAATCCCACACGCTGGCCCACGCGATGATAAGCCACGGAGGGGAAGTCAGAGAACGCGCACTCCGCCACCGCCGCATCGATTCGCGCCAGGGGCAGAGACTGGAGCAGGATTGCTCCGCCCATAGAGGCGCCCAGTCCGTAGACCCGGTCCACATTCGGCTGCGCGCGCAGCCATTCCGCCCACGCCGCCACATCGTCTCTTTCAAGAACCCCGTAGCTGATCAGCGGCCCGCCACTGGCGCCGTGGCCGCGCGCATCCATTGCCAGCACGGCGTAGCCGGCCTCGCGAAGGAAACTCGCATTCCCTCCCATGCCGCGGCGGGTGTCCGACACGCCGTGCAGCAGCATGACCGCCGCGCCGCGCCGGTTGTCTTCCGGCCACCACGACGCGCGCAAGATAGTTCCATCTTGCGGCACCAACTCCACGCTGGCAGGGGCGTGTTTCGCAGCGCTTCTTCCATGGCCGCTGACCGCCATTTCTCCCAAGATCATCGCGCCGAAGCTAAAGCAAACCACTGCGAAAGCACTACCGCACCGCCAGATCCATTTCACCTTAACTGCGGGTCTGCCCGATGGCCGCATACAATCCAGTGTCGCAATCAAATCAGCCCGCGAGAAGTAGCCTTGGTGCGGGAAGCCAATCCTGTTCTCGTATCCTGGGCCAGTACGTCAGGCGGCGACTTGGCAATCTCGGGAATTTGTGTAGTTGTTCTGCCAGACCTCCCGCACTCTGTGTCGCGGTATACGATAGACACCATCCATGGCAGCATTTCTGTTTGAGTTCGAATGGGACCCGATGAAGGCGCGGACGAACTTCAACAAGCATGGGGTGAGTTTTGAGCGTGCCGCGGATGTGTTCCGCGACCCGCTTGCCCTGACGATTCCAGACGATGAGCATAGTGCCATCGAGGTGCGATGGATCACAATAGGGAAAGATGCCCAGGGACAACCCGTAGTGGTTGTCCACACCTTCGAGCAGCTAGACAAGAATACTGGACGAGTGCGCATCATCTCGGCACGGCGGCCCACGAAGTCGGAAGCCCGCTATTATGAAGAAGAGCGATGAAGTCTGAATACGATTTCTCTAAGGGTAAGCGCGGGAAGTTTTTCCAGGCCAGCGCGGAACTGCGCCTACCTATCTACCTGGACGCGGACATTCAACGCTATCTGGCTGAGAGGGCGGCCGATAAGGGCGTTCCTCTGGGCGAACTGGTCAACGGGCTCCTCAAGCGCGAGATTCAACAGATCGAGTCAGTGAAATAGCTCCTGGGGGCCGGTTGACCCGATGGCGTGACGCATCCTGCCCGCAACCCGCCTACAATAACCCTCATGGCCCGCTACCTGCTCGCGCTTCTTGCCCTTCCCCTTATTGCCCAGCAAAACCAGACTCCCGCCCCCAAGGCGCCGGACGAAACACCCGTTGTCCGCAAGCACGAAATCACGATCAAGGGCCGTGCGCTCAAGTACACGACCACGACGGGCCTCATGCCCATTCGCAATGCCGAGGGCACGACCGAAGCGCACATCTTCTACATGGCCTATACGCTGGATGGCGGCACTGAACCCGCGAAGCGGCGGCTGATGTTTTCGTTTAACGGCGGGCCGGGTTCCTCGTCGGTGTGGCTCCATTTGGGCGCGCTGGGACCGAAGCGCGCGAAGATGCTCGACGACGGCGCGCTGCCGCCCGCTCCGTATCAGCTTGTGACGAACGAGGAGACGTGGCTCGATGAGACCGACCTGGTGTTCATCGATCCCGTCGGCACCGGCTATTCGCGCGCCGTGAAGCCCGACCTGTTGGCCAAGTTCGCCTCACGTAACGGCGACATCGAGAGCGTGGGTGAGTTCATCCGGCTCTACCTGACGCGCGAGAAGCGATGGCTCTCGCCCCTATTTCTTGTGGGTGAAAGCTACGGCACCACGCGTGCCGCGGGGCTGGCCGGCCATCTGATTGACAAGGGCATCGCATTCAACGGAATCGCGCTGGTTTCGACGATTCTCAATTTCCAGACTGCCCGCTTCACCGACGGCAACGATCTGCCCTATCCGCTCATTCTGCCCACTTATACGGCTACGGCGCACTACCACAAGCGGCTGCCGGCGCAGCAGCAGCGGCGGCCTCTGCGCGAATTGCTGAAGGAGGTGGAGCGGTGGGCGCTGGGCCCGTACTCCGAGGCGCTGGCCAAGGGCGACCAACTCGAACCGGCCGCGCGCAAGGCCGTGGTGGACAAACTGGCCGCCTATACGGGCCTTGATCCGAAGTTGATCGATCAGGGGGAACTGCGCATTTCTCTGCCCTACTTCAATCGCGCACTGCTGCGGGACCAGAACCGGCTTGTGGGCAGGCTGGACTCCCGGCTGACCGGACCGGGTCCGCGGAATCTGGCCGCGACATTCGAGTTTGACCCTTCGATGAGCGCCATCCGGCCGCCTTACACCGCCGCCTTCAATCATTACGTCCGTGCTGAACTCGGCTACGAGTCCGACGTGGAGTATCACATCCTCGGCGGCGGCTTCCCGCGGTGGAACCAGAATGCCGAGGGGCAGTACGTGAACGTCTCCGACGCGCTCCGGGCCGCCTTTGCCCGCAATCCGCACATGAAGCTGTACCTTGGTGCGGGCTACTACGACATGGCGACGCCCTATTTCGCGGCCTATTACACGCTCGACCACATGGGTCTGGCCGCGGAAGTAAAAGCCAACATCCGCATCCACGAGTACGAGGCCGGGCACATGTATTACATCCACCTGCCTGCGCTGGCCGCCACGAAGCGCGACATGGTGGAGTTCCTTCGCTGGGCGGCGCCGTAGGCGAGAATAAAAGTATAAAAATTTACACCACTATAGCCCGATCCGTGTTTAACTGGGGAAGGCGCTTTCGCGCCAGGAGGTGATTCCCGTCATGAACAAACAACAGATCCTGCAAGAGCTCCAAAGCTCCCACGAATTCTTCAACCGTTCCACCCGCAACCTCGCCGAAGAACACTCGACGTTCGCCCCGGCCGAAGGCCAGATGACCGCCTGCCAGCAGGTGGCGCATGTCGCCCAGACGATCGACTGGTTTTTCGAGGGCGCGTTCCGTCCGGAAGGCTTCTCAACCGACTGGGATGAGATGGCCAAGGCGATTTCCGCCGTGACTTCGCTTGCCGCGGCGCAAGAATGGGTCGAGCGCTCCTTCGCGGCTGCGAAGGCGAAAGCGGAGGCGACTTCCGATGCGGAATGGATCGCCCCTCTTCCGCCGAACATGATCTTCGGCGAGGCGCCGCGATTCGCCATCATCAGCGGGCTGACCGACCACACGGCGCATCATCGCGGCGCGCTCACGGTCTATGCACGGTTGAAGGGCGTCACGCCGCCGATGCCGTACATGGATATGTAATTCGTCACTTGGAAACGGGCGTGGGACAATCGAAGATATGCCCCCACGCTCCGGAGCCACGCCCAAAGATCGTCAATCGCCCGCAGCCAGCGACCGTGCGCTTGCGCATTATCTGAATCTGAAACTTGCCGCCCACGGAGCGCCGGTGTGTGAAAGCACCGCCGACCCGGAGTACCTGCAAATCACCGGGCCGCTGTTGCGGAACATCCATCAGAAGGATCAGTTGCTGGCGGGCCGCCTGTGCCCGGTCGACGCCCGCATCCAGGAGTTCATCGACGCCTACGTGCCGGGTCCCACGCCGCGCCTGCCTTCGCATACCTTCGTTCTGGACCGACCCGGGCTGGCGCGCATGATGTCGCTGCCCGCGGCGAGCGACAAGTTCGCCTCGCCGCTGGTGAGCAGTTACCGGATCGCCCAGGGTGTTCTGCACAATCCGGTGAAGGACCGGCGCACGACGCAGGGCGTATTTCATGTGGCCGAAGGCGGCTTCCCCATTCCCGCCGACAAGCGCGCCGTTCCGGTGGAAGTCTTCGCACGCCTGCTTGCCGCCTCGTTCGAGCCGCCGGACGAGCTGTGCGTTCTTCCCTACACGGCCGGCCAGCCCGCGGAGGCGCGGCTGATGCTCTCCCTGCTGCTGCGGCCGCTTGTCTGCCCCGCGAATGGGCGGGACCCGGAGAAGCGCCTGGAGATCCGGTTCTTCGCCCCGGCCTCGCTTGTGTCGAACCTCGATTTCGTCGAAAGCATCTTCGGCAACGGCGGCGACCCGTTCCTGCCCGAGAACGACGCCGCACTCGACGTGATGCATTGGACGGGGCACACCGGTTGCGTGATTCTCGCGCCCCACCTCACCACGCTCCTCAAAAAGGACCTGGGCCTGCCGCACTACGATCAGGCCACCGAGGCGCAGCGGCGCGACGGCATGTGCTGGAAGCAGGAGGACGAGCCTTACAACATGGGGTCCGCCTTCAAGATCACCGCGCGCGACCACCGCGGCGTGATGGTGACGTTGATCGCCGACAACTACTTCGGCTATTGCAAGAAGGAAGTGAAGACCCAAATCAGCTTCTCGGCCAACCTGGCGGGCATGTGCGAGGAAGAGCACGCCGGCGGCACTTTCGCCGCCCCCGCCTATGTTCTGGGTCAGGAGTTCCGCGCGGGCCTGGCGCAGTCGCTCAAGAAGGCTCCATTCGCGAATGCGCTGGAGATTCTGGGCGAGTTGGCGGAAGCGCGGCCCGAAGGGTATGCCGTGGACCGGAGGCACGCCAGCGTGATCTACGTCCCCGAGAACGCCGAATTCCACGTTCAGGGCGGTTACGTCCGCTGGCCGAAGTCTGCTGGCGATGGGTATCACCAACTGAACCTCAGCGCGGATCAAGTCTACGTGCTGCCCTCCGGCTACCGGGTCTGGCTGGAAAAACAGAAGGGCGGATCGAACTGGAGGCTGATCGGCGCAGTGGCTCATGGGACGATTTGCCATAAGCCATGCACGGTTTCCGGTGGCGGCAAGTCCGAAATATCGAAATCGATCGCGCCATCCCTGCTCCGCGGCCCTGTGTTTGTTCGCGACTATCACTCGGATATGGATCAGGTGGCGGCGATTCTCGCGCGGGATTTCTCGGACGTGCATCGCGAGCCTCAACCCGTCCACCGTGCCGGCCGGCCCATCCTGAGCCTGGAGCGTTCGCTCGGCTCGGTCATCAAGCTGTTCACGCCTTCCGCGGAGTATAAAGACGATTACAACGAATGGCTGCGCAAGCTGCCGCAAACCATTCGTCAGATCATCTTCACGGTCAAGCGCTACTACCGCCCGGAATGGGGTGAGGATTGGCGTTCGCACTTCACGGTGGACCGAGTGAACGGCTATCTGGGCCACGAGCTGAAGTTCGACAACATGAAACTCGTGGCGAACTACCTGCGTGTCGGCTTCGACCCCAGCGGCGCGTGGCGGATCTTCAAGCTCCGCCCGGACTTCCACCCGGCTGTCAAAATGCAGATCGAGGACGATATCACCGCCAGCACGGTGGTGCCGCGCGACTGGCTCACCGGGCTCGACCCGAAGTATACCTTCCCCAGCGTCAAGCTGCTCCAGAATTGTGAAAGCCGCCTGTTTCAGCGGCCCGACGACGCCATTCACCGGGGATTCGACGACCAGGCCGAGCGGGACATCGCGGGCCCGGGCGCGTTCCTTTCCAACTTCGAGCCGCTCCCTTTGGATCAGGCGCGCGCAATCGTAGATCACGTGGTCAGCTTCGACGAATACACGCAGCCGATGAAGGAGATGCTCCAGGCGCACGTCCGCGAGCCGCGGACCGATTTCGTGGTGTCCTCCGCGCATCCGCGTCTTGTGGATGGCGTCCCGACCAAGAATCCCCGCTACCTTCAGCTGCGGCCTGACCTCGAGGACCCGCGCGCCGCGCATCTGGTGGAAGTGTGCGCCCGGCTCGACAGGGAGGCTCATGTGGGCGGGCCCTTGTACTTCCCCGTGCATGCTGTGCTGGCAGGGAGGCGCGGCAATCCGGCCGATCCTTCCATCGGCCTGCCGCCGCTGGCCGTGTATAACCCCATCCAATACCAGGAACTGCCCGAGCTGTTCATGGATTTCATCTGCAGCCTGACGGGCAAGTCTCCATCGACAACCGGCTTCGGCAGTGAAGGGGCATTGACCAAGGGTCCGTTTAACGCTCTGCCCCCAATCATCGACCTGAACAACGCGTTGGTCGCATACATGTTGACGGGCTACGCCGGCTTCACCACGGCCGCCGGCTCCGTCGGCCCGCACTTCCGGGTTGATCACGACATTTCCATGCTGGTGCCAGAACTCTGGTGCCGGATTCACGTGCACGAGCGTGAACCGGAGTTCCTGATTGCGAACGGATACCTGGAGAAGCTGAAGGATTTCAAGTACGAGGGCCGCACGATTCGGGCAAGCCGCCTGGGCTACCGGATCACAGACCTCTTTGTGGAACACTTCCTCGGCCGGCTGTTCGAAAACCCGCGGGAGGTGCTGACCGAAGAGCTGCTGCGCCCCGAAAAGCAGGATCTCGCCAGCTTCGTCGAAGGCGTGGAAGCCATCGCAGAGGGGCAACAAAGGGTGGCGCGGAACTACTTCGACGATGGCAGCGTGGAGATGGCCTGCCCGCCGCTCAAGGCGCTGCTGCATGTCATGGTCCATGGCCAGTGGGAAGGGATGGACGAGAATCATCCCGATTTGCGCGCCATGTTCACCCGCAAGGCGCTCCTGGAGAGCCAGTGGTACGCAGACAGGCTCAAAGCCCAACAGGGCCGCGATATCGCCCTTTGGCAGCGCCACGTCACCAACCTCGAGGCCTTCCGCAAAGCCAACGGCCCCGCGGCCGCCAGCTTCCCCATCGACGAACGTCTGACCCAGGCGCGCGCCCGCCTGCTCAAGGCGACAGCCCGGGGCTACGAGCGCGAGCTGCTGGGATCGCTCGGCGCCGACCCGGTGCTGGGAGGGTGACCCTCCGCATCCAGGACACCGGCGGCGGCAGCGCCTAGAGTCACAGTCGTTGCTCAGCAACGGCTGCGTCCACGCTTCAGACAAACCGGAAAGCCCTTCGCCGCCGATGCTGGGAGGCGAAGTAAGGATGACCCTGGCCGCCGCCCGTTGATTCACCCCCCTGGGTTGCTATATGATCCGAGCAGCCCTTAACAGGATAATCGGGTATGAAACGAAGGTCCTTCTTCCTCGTCGCTTCCGGAGCGCTCACCGGCGCGGGGTGCGGACACCGGCGGTCGGCGCCGTTCCGGACGCTCTCGGAGTCCGAAGCCGCAACGCTCGAAGCCTGGTGTGACGCGCTCATCCCCTCCACCGACGGCACGCCCGGAGCAAAAGAGGCGCGCACATCGCGCTATATCGACATCCAGCTCACGCGCCGGTTCAGGAAGTTCCGGCCGCAGTACCAGCAGGCGCTGGCGGCGATCGAAAAGATGACCGGCGGGCGGTTCACCGAAATCAGCGTCGAGGAGCGCACGGTGCTGCTCGAAAAGATCGAAAAGGGCGAAGGCGACAAGGCGCTCTGGGGGCCGGATGGGGGCCGCGAGGTGTTCAACCTCATCCTGCAACACACGCTGCAAGGCTTCTATGGCAACCCGCGGCACGGCGGCAACCACGACTATGTGAGCTGGCGCATGCTCGGCATTCCGGTTGTGCCCGTGCGCGGCCGGGGGGTGGCGTATGGCGCTTGAGAAAGTGAACGCGGTGGTGATCGGCGCGGGCGCGGCCGGCCCGATTGTCGCCAAGGAGCTCGCGGTGGCCGGGTTCCGCGTCGTGTTGCTCGAACGCGGGCGCTGGCATTCGCCTTGGGAGTGCCGCAAGGACGATCTACGCAACCAGCGCACGAACGTCCTCGGCAACGCCTTCGGGCCGGAAGATGAAGGCAACCCGCGCGTGCTCGTGAATCAACAGGGCGAGGCGCGCGTCCTGCTGCCGAGCGAAGGCGGCTACAACAACAACGCGGCCTGCGTCGGCGGCGGCACGCTGAGCTACGGCGCGATGGCCTGGCGCTTCCATCCGGATGATTTCCGCACAAGATCGCGCTATGGGATGGTGGCGGATTCGACGCTCGATGACTGGCCCATCACCTACGACGACCTGGAGCCTTACTACGAGAAAGCGGAGTGGGAAATCGGCGTGTCGGGCGACGATTCGGGCAACCCCTTCAAGGGCGAGCGCAGGAAGCCGCTGCCCATGCCCCCGGTGAAGCCGGATTCGATCGAACACCAGCTCCTCGAAAAAGCCGCCCGGAAGCTGGGCCTGCATCCCTTCCACATACCGATGCTGCGGAATTCAGTGCCGTATGGCGGCCGGCCCGCCTGCATGCGCTGCCGCTGGTGCGTGGGCTTCGCCTGCGAGGTGGACGCGAAATGCGGCACGCAGAATACGGTGCTTCGGACCGCGCTGGCGACCGGCAACCTCGAGTTGCGCACCCGCGCGATGACGAAGGAGATCCTGCTCGATCCCGGCGGGCGGGCGCGCGGCGTGGCCTACTTCGACGAAAACGACCGGCTGCAGGAACAGCCCGCCGATGTCGTCGTGGTCTGCGGCGGAGCCACCGAATCGGCGCGGCTTCTGCTGAACTCGCGCTCGAAGGCGCATCCGCGCGGCCTGGGCAACAACTCGGACTGGGTGGGCCGGAACCTGCAAGGGCATCTCTATACGGGCGCCTTCGGGCTGATGGAGCAGCGGACGTATGACGACCTCGGACCCGGCGCCTCCATCGCCATCTGCGACTATGTCCACGGCAACCCGGGACTCGCGGGCGGCGCCATGCTCGCCAACGAGTTTATCCGCCTGCCTGTGCAGTTCATGAACACGCGCCCGCCCGGTGTGCCCCGCTGGGGGCTGGCGGCGAAGGAGTTCATGAAGCGCAACTATACGCGTGCCATCGCCGTGCAGGGGCCCACGCAGGAGATTCCGGTGTGGGATGCGCGCTGCGAACTCGATCCGGAGGTGAAGGACCGTTGGGGCATTCCGGTGCTTCGCATGTCGGGCGGGCGGCATGCGCATACCGTGGAGATCGGGGAGTACATCACCTACAAGGCGGAAGCGTGGCTCCAGGCCGCGGGCGCGATTCAAACCTGGCGCCGCGGCGGCGGACGCGGGCTGTCCGGCGGGCAGCATCAGGCGGGCACCGCGCGCATGGGCCATGATCCGAAGACCTCGGCGGTGGATGCGAACGGCCGCGTGCACGAAAGCGAAAACGTCTATGTGGCCGACGCGAGCGTCCACGTCACCAATGGCGCGTTCAATCCGGTGTTGACCATCATGGCCATCGCCTACCGCGCGGGCGAACATATCGCACGCGAATTGAAAGGGAAGGGCATATGAAGACCGTGCTGGCCATCGCGATGGCCGTCGCGCTCGCCGGGCTGCTGCTGGCTCCGGCGACGGATTATGCCTACAAAGCGGGCGGCGGCGAGGCGTGCGCGCGCTGCCACGAGATCGCTCCGCAGGTGGAAGCCTGGATGGAATCGTCCCACCGCGAGGTGCGCTGCGAACAGTGCCACCACAGCGGCATGCTGACCAACATGCGGCGCGTGCGCGACCATTGGGCGGGCGAAGTGCCCGCTAAACCGCGCATGAAACATGCCGATGTGCTGGCGATGACCGAACGCTGCCGGAGCTGCCACCAGCAGGAGTACGCGCAGTGGCGCAACGGGCCGCATAGCGTGACGTTTGAGTCGCTTTTTCTCGACAAGAAGCACAATTCCGAGCGCATTTTGATGGACGATTGCTTCCGCTGCCACGGCATGCATTTCGAGGGCGGCATCGAGGACCTGGTGCAGCCGGTCAACACCGAAGGCCCCTGGGAATTGAAACGCGCGGATCTGAAGAACACGCCGGCGCTGCCGTGCCTGTCGTGCCATTCCGTGCACCGGACAGGGCAGCCGCTGAAGGGCCATGTACGCAAGGCGGGCATCTCGTGGCGCGAGGAGATCGCGCGCCCCTCGCTGGCGTTATTCGACCGGCGCTCCTTGGCTCCGGTAGCGTTGGGCGACCTCCCGCTGCCTGTGGTTTATGAAGACGAACGCCCCGTGAAGATGAGCCCCGATCAGCGCCAGGGCCTCTGTTATCAGTGCCATGCGCCGCTGGCCGGGGGGCAGATCAAATCAGGCGACGACCGCACCCCCATGGGCGTGCATGAAGGGCTCAGCTGCCTGGCGTGTCACGACCATCACCGCGGCACCACGCGCACCTCCTGCGCCACCTGCCATCCGCGCCTGTCCAATTGCGGCCTCGACGTGGAAACGATGGACACGACGTTCGCGAACAAGGAGAGCAAACACAACATCCACTGGGTGAAGTGCGCCGATTGCCACCCGAAGGGCGTGCCGCCGAAGCGGGTTTCCTCTAGCAGCCCCCGCCTTGCTCCATGAAGTAGTAGCCGATCATGTGGAGGATCGTCATGTGGCCGTCTTCGATCCGGCCCATGTGCGGGTCGGCGACGCGAATTTCCAACTGCGACATCGGGCCGAGTTTGCCGCCGTCGCGGCCGGTGAGGCCGATGGTCTTCAGGCCGTTTTCGTTGGCCCATTCGATCGCCCGTAACACGTTCGGCGAATTCCCGGAGCCCGAAACGGCGATCAGAATGTCGCCCGGCTCGCCAAAGTTTTTGAGCGGCTCCACGAACACCACTTCGTAGCCGACATCGTTCGAGTAGGCGGTCAACGTAGAGAGCGAATCGTTCAGCGCCATCATCTTGAACTTCTTATCGCGCTGATAGCTCGCGCCCTTCACCATGTCGCAGACGATGTGGGAAGCCGAGGCCGCGCTGCCGCCGTTGCCGCAGATGAAGACGCGCCGGCCCTGATCGCGGGCCTCCTCGAGCCAGACGATGGCCTGTTCCACCTTGTCCAGCGGAATCGTGTCGAGAGCGGCGAAAAGCCGCGATTTGTAGTCTTGAACAAAGCCGTTCATGCGGATTCTCCTTGCGCCTGAAGCGCGAGTTCATAAGCGCCCCACAATACGCTGTCGTCGCCCAGAGCGGCTGGCACGACGTCGATGCGGGCGCGGGACCAACTGGTGATTTGCCGGCGAAGCTCAGCCCGCAGCGGCACAAACAGCGCATCGCCCGCCTTACTGAAACCGCCGCCGATCACGAGCCGGGACGGATTCAGCAGCATGATCGCCGCCTTCAGGCCCCGGGCCAGATTCACCACATACCGCTCCACAAAGGCGGGATCCGTCAGCAGTTCGTGCGCCGGACGGCCGTTATCCCGCTCCAGCCAAAGCCCGCAGCACATCCGTTCAAAGCACCCATTCGAGCCGCACAGACACTCCGGCCCGGCGGGATCGATATTCAGATGGCCGATCTCCCCGGCGTAGGAGTCCGCGCCGCGCAGCACGCCGCCGTTCGTGAGGATGCCCCCGCCGATGCCCGTGGAGAGGGTCATGTAAAAAAGCGGGCGGTGCGCCGCGCCTGCACCGTGCAAGCCTTCGCCCAGCGCGCCCACATTGGCATCGTTGTCCATCAGGACGGGGGCCGAGAACGTGTCCCGGAGGAACGCGGGCAGATCGAATCCCTCCCAGCCGCCGACGTGGGTGGAAAGCACCACCTGCTGCGTCTCGAAGTTCACCGGACCGCCAAAACCGACTCCGATTGCGGAAAAAGCCGTATTTGAAGCCCATTCAAGGCCGATTTCGCGTATTTTTTCCGTCATCCACGCACGCCCGCCTTCGCGGTCGGTGGCGCGCGATCCCCGCCGCGCCATCCGGCCGCCCTCGAAGAGCGCCATGGTGAATTTTGTGCCGCCGATGTCTATGGCCAGCAGACTCACAGCCGCGTTTCCGCCTCCAGAACTTCAGCCGGCGAAGCCGTGCCGGTCCCTTTCTTCATAATGGTGACCGACGCCACCAGGTTGCCGAAGCGGGCGGCTTCGGCCGACGAGGCGCCCGCGGCCAGCGCCAGCACCGCGCCCGCCGAAAAGCTGTCGCCTGCGCCGCAAATGTCCACAGGGTTCTCAACCGGCCGCGTGCGCACCCAGGATTCTTCCTCGCCCTCGTAAATCAGAACACCTTCGCCGCCGTGCGTGATCATCATCAACCGGTGGCCGATGGTCCGATACAGAGCACGAAAATCCTCCGCGCCCAGCCGTTCGCACGCCTCGCGCGCCTCGCGTTCGTTGGGCTTCACGATCACGCCGCGGAACAGTTCCGGACGCAGCCGCGAATCCACCCAGATCAGCAGCCCGGGATGCGTCCGGAAAAGCTCTTCGAGCGCCCGGCGCACGCCCGCGGTCACCACGCCGCCCGTCTCCGTTTCGGCCTGATCGGAGACGATCACGGCGTCAAAGCGCGGACCGTGTTCGAGCAGGCGCTCCACGATCTGCCGTTCGTTTTCAGGCGGGGGAGGCGGCGCGATGTAGTCCACACGGCCCAGGTCCTCTTCGCCGGTCACGCCGTTCAACAGCTTCGTGTAGGTGAACGTCGCGCCCGGCGTCGGCACCAGGAGCGCATCGTCCACGCCCACCCGCGCCAGCGCCTGCCGCAACTCATAACCGTGCCCGTCGCCCCCTACCGCGCCAAGCACGGCGATCGAGCCCGCGCCCAAAGCGGCGAGGTTATTCGCCACCGTGCCGCCCGCCCCGGCGGTGATTTCCGTCGAGACCACGGCCACGCGAGCGAGACCGGTTTCGCGGGAAGGCTCGGCCAGTGCGGGATCGTATGTGCACCAGCGGTCCAGACAAATGTCGCCGACCACCAGCACCTTGCGCGAGGGAATCCTATCGAGAATCGAAGCGACCGTCATTGACCTGACTCCTCCCCACACACACCGGGAGGCCGGAACGAGCGGCCACACTGCCGGGCGAGGTTGCGGGCCCCCGCCTCGCGCTCCGCATCGGCGGAGCCGAGGCCCGGCAGCAGGCCGCTCTCCAGTTTCTCCGCCACGCGGGCGAAGTCCGCGAAATGGAGATAGCGCGCACTCATTTAGTTCGGAAACAGCAGAGCGAAGAGCTCGTCGTACGCGGCGAAATTCGGCACAATGTAATCGGCGCCCACCTTGATCAGCCGCTCACGCTTCCAATCGTTCACCACCTGGCAGGCGGGCTCATCGCTGGCGATGCCCACGGTGATTCCGCCCACCTGCTTCACGTTTTCGATCTCGACGTAGCCGTCGCCGAAGCCGAGAAACTCGTCGCCGCGAAAACCGGCGTTCTCGATCAGGCGCTTGATCAGAATCGCCTTCGAGAAGCTCTTGTAATCGTCCAGCGCGCCATAGACGCCACCATCGAAATAGCGCGTCACATCCAGCAGGCTGGCTTCGTCCTTCACGTACATTTCGTCAGTGCCGCTGGCCAGAAAGAGCTTGAAGCCGCGCGCCTTCAAGCCCTCCAGGAGGCCGCGCGAACCCGGCACCAGCCACTCGTCCGGCGCGACGCGCCCGGAGCGCAAGTCCTCCAGCCGGTCCTGAATCCGCACCAGGAGCAGGTCCAGGTAGCGGTGCTTGTACACCAGCGGCTCCTGGGGTTTGCCGCCGCGGGCTTCGATCTGTTCGCACAGCGCGATCATCTGATAGATCGTCTGCTTGCCGGTCAGCCGCCCGACGAATTCCTTGACGACTTCGGTGAGCGCCGCTTCGCTCTCGCCGGTTTTCAAAGCCGCCAGTTCCTCGACCATCATGGGGATCATCACGTCCTCCCATCCGGACCGGATCAGGGAGAGCGTGCCGTCAAAGTCAAATAGGGCCACGCGGGCGTGGCTGGCCACGGCGCCGGGGCGAAGGATTTCAATGGAGTTTTTCATTACCGGGAAGCGAACCAGACAAGGGCGGCGTTTGAGACTACATCCAGAACTCCCAGCGGCCTGTGGCCAGCACGAATGCCGCCAGACAGGCATTGGTCACCGCATGGACGAGAATCAGATCGCTGACACTCTTTGTCCGCACCATCCACCAATTGTAAACTGCCCCGGTCAGAAAACCTACTTCCCAATAAGACCCGTGAGCGAGAGCGAACAGCAGGGCAGTGATCCAGAAGGCTCCGTGCGCATACGTGCCCAACGGCACCTGTTCGAAGTCCGGGTTGATGATCCAGCGCATCAGCCAGCCCCGCCAGAACAGCTCTTCGACGATGGGCACGACGATCGCCGCCCGGGTGATGCGCAACGTCAGCGCCAGCCAATCGGCGCGCGCTTCCGGCGGCAGGGTGGATTCCAGCGTTCCGGTCACCGGATTCTGGAAGAGCCAGTGAGCGCGCCAGCCGTTGAAGGTCAGGTCCGGCGCCACCCAGAGCACAAAGACCCCCACCCCCAGCAGGACACTCGGCAGGAAACTCACCACGCGGAAAGAAAGCAGATGCCGCGAGAAGACGGCAATCACCAGGGCAGGCGCGAGCAGCCGCACCGCAAGTTCGGCCACGGGAGGCAGTCCCAAATGCGGCGCCGCCGCCAGCAGAAGCATGAAGACGGCGAAAGGAAGCACCCAGGGCAGCGCGGGATGATTCATGGGGTGCGCGCCGGAGATCAGCCGACCCTGGCGAGAAGCTCCCGGATTTTGACTTCGTCCTCTTTACCGGGACGCAGCGACAAGGCGGTCTGCAGGCTCTGCCGCGCGCCCGCGCGGTCGCCCTTCTGGTGCAGCGCCATGCCGAGATGGTAGTGATACATGGCGATGTTTCCGTGTTTCGCCGTCAGTTCGCGGAAGATGCGGATCGCGTTGTCGCTGAGATTCTTGCGGATGTAAATCCAGCCCAGGGTATCCGCGACATCGGGATTGTTGGGCATCAACTGCCGCGCGCGCTGCGCGTAGGTAAGCGCCTGGTCGAGATCCCGGCCATCCTCAGCCAGCATGAATGCCAGGTTGTTGAGAGCGATGGCGTTGTCTGGCTGGATCTTCACAATCGCTTCGTACAAGGGAAGCGATTCGCGCTTCAACCCTGCCGCGTCCAGAGTCATCGCCAACTGCAGGTTGGCGCTCGGGCTGTTGTTGTCCAGTTGCAGCCCCCGGCGCAGCAATTCAATCGAAGCCTGCATCTGCCCGCGGCGACGCAACACCTCGCCAAGCTGCAGGTGGAGATCCTGGCTTTTCGGATTCTTTTCGAGCAACTGCCGGTAATACCGCTCGGCCAATGGCAGATCGTCCGCCCGCCGCGCAATGTTCGCAATCGCGCCCTGCAGGCCCGGATCCTCGGGCGTCTTCTGAAGTTCCTGCTGAATGAACTCCAATGCCTCCTTCTGCCGGCCCGTCCGCATATAAACTTCGGCGATTCCAAACGTCAACCGCGGATCCGAGGGGAAGCGCGTGCGCAGGGCGCGAAACGAGTTCTCCGCTTCGGCGAAGCGTTGCTCCTGAAAATTCACGAGCGCGAGTTGAAACTGCAGATCGGGCGACTCGGGAGCTTGACGAAGATAGGTTTCCAGATCGGAACGCGCCTGGCGCAAGTTATCGTTGTTGATCAGGGCATTGATCTTCACCACCTTCGCCGGGATGTTGCCGGGTTCCAACTGCAGAGCCTTCTCGGCCGATTCGATGGCCGCGCCGTAGTCGCGCTTCAGCAGGTTGATCTGCCCCAGTCCCACGTGGGCGGCGACAAAGTCCGCCCGGATCTTCACCGCTTCAGCAAACTGCACACGTGCGGCGTCGATTTCGCCGCGGCTCTGGTGCGCCCGCGCCAGGTTGTATCTGATCACCGGGTTGCGGGGCTCCCGGCCGATCAGCGTCTGCAGGTCGGCGATCGCCGTGGCCGTACTCTCCCGGTCACCCGAATTGAGTTGCAACGAAGCCCTGAGCGAGACCGCATCGTTGTTCTGCGGGTCCTCCTTCAGCGCCAGTTCCACCTCGTTCATCGCCTGGTCGAAACGGTTTTGCGCAACGAACGCCAGCACCCGCTTCAGGCGGTAATCCGTCTTCCGCGCATCGTTCTTCTCCACGCCGCCGCCGTAAACCTGCAGCGCCCGCTCGAAATCGCGGATCCGCGTGTAGAAATCGCCCACTTCCATGCGGGCATCGGCGAACTCCGATTCCTTGGCCAGCAGATCGTCCAGAATCCGAAGCGCCTCGTCCCGCTGCTGCAAGACGTAGTGCAGGGCCGCCAGCCGAGCCCGGTAGCGCGTATTCCGCGGATGGTTGGCCACCAGCGACTTCAGCACGCCCAGCGCGTCCTCATTGCGTTTCCGCAGGAAATATTGTGCGCTCAGGAACTCGTATGTCTGGATATAGCCCGGCGAATCGCTCAGCATTTCCCGGGCGATTCGTTCCGCTTCATCCCAGTTGCCGTCTTGCAGATAGACCTGAGCAATCGCGTAACGAAGTTCGGGCTGCTTCGGTTGGATCCGGTCGGCCCGGAGAAAGTAGTCGAGAGCCTCCTTCAGCCGGTTGTCCGCCACCATCAGAAAGCCCTGCAATCGGAGCGCATGATAGCTGTTCTGGTCTTTACTCGAAAGGGCTTCGGCGAGATCCCGCACCTCGTTCAACAGCACGGGATTCTGCTGCCGGCCAATGGCGTAGGCGGCCAGGTAGATATCAGCCAGCTTGCCGGCAGGCTCGTCGGTCTCCGGCAGCAGTTCGACTGCCCGGCGGTACGCGCCTACGGCCTGCCGGACATCTCCGCGGCGCAACTCGCTGTCGCCCAGCTTCAAATACGCGTCGCCGAACTTGGGATCGCGCTTGATCGCGTTGCGGTACATGATCGAGGCTTGCCGGTACTTGCCCTGCGCCAGGAAGCGGTCGCCGTTCTCGACATACTTCCGCTTGACGGTTTCAGGATCGCGGCTGCAGCCCGCCCCCGCCACCGCCAGTATCATCAGCAGCCAGTACACTGAGCGCTTGAGCATCGGCAAATCCTCCCCGCTGGTGTTCCATTGGAACACTCCTTCTTTAGTTTCTAATAGTTGATCCCGGCGCGCAGGGCCGGGCAACCGGGCGCGCCGCCGCTCACGGAAGCGAAGCCGTCAGCCGCTGGGCGCGGTGCAACAGTTCGAGCCGGGCACGTTCCAGCATATACCGCGCCGCGTACAGGTCGAGCCAGCGCTCCTGCTCCGCTACACGCGCCTGTTCCACCTGCGCGAGCGAGGCCCGGCCTTCGCCGGCTTGCGCAAGCAGCACCGTCACCTGCTGCCGGGCCAAATCCAGATCCGCGCGCGCCACCTCTTCCTCCAGCGCGGCATCCTGAATCCGGCGCCAGGCGTCGCGGGCGCCGCCCTCGATGCGATCCCGCGCGGCATCCAGTTCGGCGCGCAGCCTCCTCGCCTCCACGGAAGCCTTCGCGGCCCGCGCCTGATCCGCCGGGCTTGCAAACAGCGGAATCGCGAACGAGGCGCCCAGTTGCACGTTATTCCGCTGGAAGCGGTTAAAAAACAGGTCGTAGTTATTAAACCGCGCCAGCAGCCCGTATTGCGCCAGCAGGTCGATCTTCGGCAGTCGCGCCGCCCGGTGCGCCCTTTCCTCGAAGCCGCGCGCCTGGATCGAGGCCTCGATCCGCTTCAGGTCGGGGTGGTCCGCAAGCGCCGAACGCACCGCGGCTTCTTCGTTCTCCGGCAGCATCGGTTCCGGGCGCGCCTCGCCCGCGGGCAGCAGATCCTGCGTGGCCCCGAGTCCCAACACCAGCGCCAGCGCACGCGCCTGCAACTGCCTTTGACTTTCGAGCGACGAGGCGCGCTGCCGCGCGCGCGCCAGGTTCACGGCCGCGCGCTTGCCCTCGATCTCCAGTTCCCTGCCCTCTTCCACCCGCAACCGGACCGCTGCCTCCACCTGCTGAAGGCTCTCGACCTGCGCCCGGGCAAACCCGGACGCCCGCGCCGTTCTTTCGAGGTCGAGGTAGAGGACAGCCGTCCGCAGCGCGATATCCTCGCGCACCAGTTCGGCGGCATGGCCCGCGCCCGCCGCCTCGGCCCGCACCATGTCCGTGAAGCGCCGCTGCGGAGCGTTGTAAAGCGAGCGCACCGCGCGGCCTTGCACCACCGTGGGCGCCGATCCCTCCACGCTCATCGGCATGCCGTAGGTGTAGGCCATGCCGCTGCCCACGATCAACCGCGGCATCAGACCTTCACGCGAAGCCGCCACGTCAAGTTGTGCCTTCTGTTCGTCCAGGCGAGACATCACCACATCGGGATTCTGACGCAGCGCCAGGTCCACCGCCTCTTTCAGCGTGATCGTCCGCGGTTCCGCCGCCCCCAGCAGGACGCCGGCAAGGAAGAATAAAGCTGTGCAGCGCATTACTCGTAGCGTAACGCTTCCGTCGGGTTCAGCCGCGAAGCCCGGTTCGCCGGCAGCAGCCCGAAGGCGATACCCACTCCGAACGAGACTGCGAAGGCGACAATGACCGACAGGGCGGAAACCGGCACCCGCACCTCTTGCTGCAGCGCATTCACCGCCACCGGCACCGCCACCCCGGCCAGAATCCCGAGCAGACCGCCGCCCACGCTGATCAACACCGCCTCGGTGAGGAATTGCGCCAGCACCGCACGACGGGAAGCTCCCAGGGACATGCGCAGCCCGATTTCGCGCGTCCGCTCTGTCACCGTCACCAGCATGATGTTCATGATCCCGATGCCGGAGATGATCAGCGCGATCGCCGAAACCAGTACCAGCACGAGCGTAAGCACCGTCGCCACCGTGTCCGCCGTATCGAGAATCGCCCCCAGGTTCTGCACCGTGTAGCGCGCCCCCTCGCGGTGCCGGCTCGTCAAAATGCGCTCCACTTCCGCGCTCACCGCCTGCACGTCCGCCGCCTCGCGCACCTGTACGTACATCGGGTCCACGCGCTCTACGGGCACGAACAGGCGCTGCACCGTGATGGGGATCAGCACCGCGCCGGTGTCGCCCAACTCGCTCAGCCCGAACGTCTCGGTTCTTTCTTTGAAGACGCCAACGACAGTGAACGGCAGCCCGTAGATTTTTAGCGTCTGCCCGACCGCGGCCGAGGGCGGGCCGAACAGCATCTTGGCCAGCCGCTCATCCAGCAGCCCCACTTTCTGCCGCAGCGCCACATCGCTCGGGTCCAATGGCCGCCCAGCCAGCAACAGGAGGTTGCGGACCACCGCGTAGTGTTCGTCCGAGCCCAAAACGCGGACATCACGCTCGCGCCCGTCCACTACCATCCGGTCCATCGTGTTCATCACCGCGGTGGCAGCGGCGATCCTCGAGCCCAACTGCTCTCGGACCGCCTCGACGTCCGCCAGTTTGACGTAATCCGCGTTCGCCTTCGCCTCGTCCATGCCGCCCGCGTCGTAGTAGGCGTAGACCAGATTCGAACCGATGCCCCGGATCTTGTCGAGAATCAGATCACGGCTCGTGATCGAGATTGTCACCACCAGAATCACGCTGGCGTTGCCGATGATTAAACCCAATGCAGTCAAAGCGGTACGGACGCGGTTGGCCTGCAGCGCCTGCCACGAAAAACGCAACACCTCGATCCAGAACTGCCCGGACGGCATAGCTCCAGTTTTGCATTTCTCCTTCGCAAAATGAGCCTTGACAGCAGCGTTTTTCGCTTTAATCTTGGAAAGCGATGAACACGCACAAACTCGTCCTGTTCTCGCTGCTCGCGCTGGCCGCGGGTGGCTGTAGTCACCATCATCCGAAGGACCCGAACCTGGGGACGACAACGCGCGACGGGCGCCTGTCGCCCCTGCTCGCCAACCTCGGCGACTTCGACCGCAAGGTCTCCACTCAATCCGAAATCGCCCAGAAGTACTTCACACAAGGCCTGGCGCTAATCTACGGCTTCAACCACGACGAGGCCAAACGCAGCTTCCAGGAAGCCGCCCGGAACGACCCGAAACTCGGCATGGCCTACTGGGGCGAAGCGCTAGCCACGGGGCCGAACATCAACGATTCCGCCACCGAAGAGGATCGCGAGCGCGCCGCTTACGCCGCCGCCCGCAAAGCCGTTCAAAACAAAAGCGGAATGAGCGATGTGGAACAGGCGCTCATCGACGCCGTCGCAGTCCGCTTCTCCGACCCCGCGGGCGCCAACCGCCAGCAGCGCCTGGAAGCCTATGCCGCCGCAATGGAGCAAGTCTATCAGCGGTTCCCGGACGATGCCGATGTCGCCACTCTCTACGGGGCGGCCGTCATGGATACCATGCCCTGGAATTACTACGCCAAGAACGGCGAAGCCAAGCCCGAGATGCAGAAAGCGATCGCCGCCCTGGAGCGCGGAATGAAGCTCAATCCCCGCCACCCCGGCGCCCACCACTACTTCATCCACGCCGTCGAAGCCTCGCCCAATCCCGATCGCGCCATCCCCTCCGCCGACCTCCTCACCAATCTCATGCCCGGCGCGGGCCACCTCGTCCACATGCCCTCCCACATCTACATCCGAGTCGGCCGCTACAGCGACGCCACCGAAGCCAACATCCGCGCCATCGCCGCCGACGAGGACTACATCACCCAGTGCCGCGCCCAGGGCATCTACCCCGCCGGCTACTATCCGCACAATGTCCACTTCCTCACGGCCTCGCTCTCCATGGAGGGCCGCTCCGCGGAGATGATCGAAGCGGCGAAGAAGGTGGGCCACCACCACGGCGACGACATGATGGACGTGCCCGGCTTCGGCTTTCCGCACCTGCTGCACACCATTCCCGCGTTTACCGACATCCGCTTCGGCCGCTGGGACCAGGTCTTGGCTGCTAAGAAGCCGGGGGGCTCCCAGTTCGAGCTCGCCATCTGGCACTATGGCCGTGGCATCGCCCACGCCGCCCAGGGCCGCCTCGATGAAGCGGACCGCGAACTCGCCGCCCTCCGCAAAATAGCTGCCAACCCCGAACTCGATCAACTTCTCATCATGGACCTCAACTCGCTCGGTGCCATCGCCCGCATCGGAGTCGATGTGCTGGAAGGCGAAATCGCCGCCAGCCGCAAACGCTTCCCCGAAGCGATCGCCGCCCTGCGCCGGGCCGTTGAAAAGGAGGACAACCTGCTCTACGCCGAACCGCCCGACTGGCCCGTCCCTCCGCGCCACAACCTCGGCGCCGTGCTGCTCGCCGCCGGCCAACCCGCCGAGGCCGAGAAGGTCTTCCGCGAGGACCTGACCCGCCATCGCGGAAACGGCTGGGCGCTGCTCGGCCTGTCCCAAGCCCTCGAAGCCCAGGGCAAAGACGCCGCCGAAACCCGAGCCGAGTTTGAAAGGGCGTGGGCCAAGGCTGACATCCGGATCAACTCAGCCCGCTTTTGAGCAGCAGGGCGTGCCGGGCGCGCCGCGCAGTGGACTCCCTAAGCGAACGCCCGGATTTGCCGATAAGAATTACAGAGATGCCCACGCGCCATGTTTCGCCGTGACCCGGCTTCGGGCGATGATATGGACAAGGCGGACAGAATTCCGGAATGGTGCACTACATCGTCATGCTGGCCCTGACAGGCGCGCTGCCGCTGGGTCTGGCGATGTATGCCTGGCAGCGCCGCACAGAACCGGCGGTGGGAGCATTTATCGTGGCGGCGGCAGCTGGTTCGCTTTGGCCGCTGCTGATCCTGGCTGAGATCGCTGCGCCGGGATTGGAATTCAAGTCTTGGCTGGTGCGAGTCCGGCCGCCGTTGATTCTGGTTGCGGTGTCGGCTTTGCTGGTGATGGCGCTGCGGCACGGTGACTGGAAGGGCAGCACCAAGCTGAGTCTGGCGTTTCTAGCCCCGGTACCGGCATTCAGTCTGCTCTTCAACTTCCTTCCCGCCACGCAGGGGTGGTTTCAGCACGATTTCCGGCTGCACCCGCAAATCCCCCAGGTGCTGGCTTACGAAAACGGCATCTGGGCGAGATTCTATGAGGTTTATGTCCCGCTGCTCGCCTTTTCGGTAATCGGAATTCTGCTGGCGCAGGCGAAGCTGCACCGCGGCCTCTACCGGCGGCGTTCTCTGATGCTGGCGGCCGGGGTGGGGGCACCCACGCTGCTGTACGTCATGCAGTTGAGTGGGCTGACTGCGTGGACGAATTACAACCTGCCCCCACTGGGGATGGCGATCACCGGGCTCTGCGGAGCCTGGGTGGTACTGCGGGACCGGTCGCTTGACTTGATCCCGATCGCGCGCACCGCGATTTTCGAGCAGTGGCCTCAACCGGTACTGATCGTGAACCAGCGCGGAGAAGTGATGGACGCCAACCCGGCGGCGGACACAATCCTCGGCGCCGGACTCGGGAGTCCCGTCCATACCCTGAATCAGCCTTGGTCCCGGGAATTGCAGGGCTACGACGGCCGCGCACCCAAACACGGCGAATTGGTCGTGGACGGCGCGAGCTACGCCTATGATGCCCGTCCTTTGTTGGACGAGCAAGGCGAGTGGCAGGGCTGGCTGCTTGTGGGGCAGAATGTCACGGAGCGGGTGCTGGCGCGCGCGGAACTGGAAAACCTCAACGCCAGTTTACGGCGCGAAATCCAGCAGCGCCGTGCCACCGAGGCCCGCCTGCTCGAGACACACCGCATCGAAACCATTGGCCGGCTTTCCGGCGGTGTGGCACACGAGTTCAACAACCTCACGATGGTGATCAACGGCTATGCGCACCTCGTGCTTTCGCGGCTCGGCGAGAACGACCCGAACCGCGCAGCGGTGGAAGCCATCGCTCAAGCCGGCGAGGAAGCTGCACGCCTCACCGCGCAGTTGCTCGATTTCAGCCGTAAACAGGTCATGCAAGCGGACCTGGTGGACGCGCGGATGTTGGTGCGCGAGGCCCGGCACATGTGGATTACCCTCTTGGGCGAGCGGGGCAGGCTCCGCTTCGAGGATCACGAAGCCGCCCAGGAAGCGGGCGCTTGGGTCTCGGCTGACGCGAGCAAGCTCCGCGAGGCGCTCACCCAGCTCATCCTCAACGCGCGCGACTCGATTCGCGGCGGCGGGTTGGTCACCGTGGCGGTCGATGTCCTGCCGGTCAAGCCTGGCACGCTGCTGCGCTCCCCCGGCATGCCGCCCGGCGAGTATGTGCGGATTTCGATTACCGATACGGGCATCGGCATGGATGAGGCCACCCTGGCCCGGGCGTTCGAGCCGTTCTTCAGCACCAAGGACGTGGGACAGGGTTCCGGTCTCGGGCTTTCGTCGGCCTATGGAATCGCGAGGCAATTTGGCGGCACGCTTGAGTTGGAAAGCGTGCCGGGGGCGGGAACCACCGCCCGACTCTATTTGCCGTCCCGGACCGGCCCGGCGGAGGCCGAGCCCGCTCCTCCGGCTGATGTGGATCCGGGCGTCCACATCCCCGCTCACATTCTGATCGTGGAGGACCAGTCCGATGTCCGTGCCCTGTTGCGGGCGCTGCTCGAAGCCGATGGCCATCAGGTGCAGGAGGCCTCCGGCGCGGCGGCCGCTTTGCGGATCATCCAAGATGACGCCAGCCGTTTAGACCTGCTGGTGACCGACCTGGTGATGCCCGGCCTGTCAGGGCAAGAGTTGATCCGCCGGCTCGAGGACTCGGCGCCGGGTCTGCCTGTGCTGGTGATCTCCGCCTATTCAGGCGAGGATGCGCCGCGCGCGGGCGCGTTCCTCCGCAAACCCTTTACATCGGAGCAGTTCAGCCGCGAGGTGGCACGGCTGCTACAGGGCCGCTTCACGATGGACCGCTAGGCCGGCCTTCAGAATTCGCCGCCGGGTCCGAACTCGGGCGGCTGTTCGAAGCCCGCCGCCGCCAGCAGCGACCCCAGGCTCGGGGGCAGCGACTCCAGGGGCAAATCGGGCGAGCCGCTGCCGGTGACGACGCCGCCGCGTTCGGATCGCTCGAGTTCGGTGCTGAAAACGTTGCGGAAGAGCCGCGCGCTTCCGGAGACGCGCAGCGCGCCCTGGCCGGATTCTTCAACGGTGAATCCGGACTGGCGCAGGATCGCGGTGGCGGCTTCCGCCGTCCCTGGCGCGGGGGTCCAATCCGCCAGATTCTCGACACGGGGCGGACCCGAGGGCCGGCCGCGGGGCCGCAGCACGACCAGAGCCGCAATGGTTTCCTCGTCAGCAATGCGCATGTTGGCCTAACTCTGGAGTAGCAGAGATCGAGACCAGAGGGAAGGGGGTGGGCCGGACCGCCTGTTCTTCCCATTCGCGGCGCAGCGGGCGCGTCGCCTGGGCCAGGGAGAGGTAGCGAAGGCCATCGGTGATCATCAAGCGCTGGGCCAGGGCGCGATCGAGGAATGCCCGCACGCGCTGTTCGCTCGCGCCGGTGTGGCGTGCAATGCCGGCGGGCGTATGGGCGGCGTCGCAGAACTCGTAGATGCGCTGGTCGAGTCCGTCGAGTATCTCCCCATTCACCGCGCGGTTCGAGCGCGAGTCGAGCAGTCCGAGCGAGCCATCGGGCCGGCGCACCGCCGTCAGCGAACCGGAGCTGGGCGCGGCCCGCCACTGCTCGCAGTACTGCCGGACTTCGAGCGAAAATTCCTGCGGATCCTCGCCGGGCGCGTAATCGAAGTCGAAGTAATAGGCGATGCGCGAAAGCGCCTCGCCCGCCGCCGGATACAGGTGCCGGTAGGCGGCCAGCGGCCTCAGGTTGCGCAAGCCCCAACGCGCGGGATCGGCGTGATAGGGGCTGAAGCGGTCGAGCCGCAGCGGTCCGCAGGAGGTGGGCGGGGCGAGGTGCCGGATGGCCGGTAATAGTTCCAGCATTTGCCGGTAATCCTCGCGCGTTTCGCCGGGGAAGCCGTAGAGCAGGTTCCAGTCGGCGTGAATGCCGTAGTCGCGGCACCACTTCAGAAGCTGGATATTCTGCAGGGCCGTGGTGCCCTTGCGCATCAGTTGCAGCACGTGGTCCGACATCGATTCGATGCCCGGCTGGATACGGCCCACGCCGGCTTCTTTCAACAGCCGGAGGTGGCGGCGCGTGAGATTGGCCTTCACTTCGTAGAAGATCTCCAGTCCGAGCTCTTCCTTCGCCAGGGCGGGCAGGAACTCCTTGAAGTAGCTCATGTCGAGAATATTGTCGACGGCCGCCACCATGGGTGTGGGCCACTGTTGGGCAAGCGACTTCAACTCCCGCAGCGCCCGCCGGCCGGTCTTTGAGCGGAAGGCCATGCCTTCGCCGTTCAACCCGCAGAATGTGCAGTGGCTCTTCTGGCCCCACCAGCAGCCGCGCGCGGATTCAAACAGCAGGGCGGGCGTGACTTCCGCCGCGATCGTGGAGGCATTCAGATCGAGAAAGTAGTCTGAATAATCGGGTTCGGGCAGTTCATCCAGATTCTCCAGCCGGTCCGGACCGCCGGTGCAGAACGATTGTCCGCAGTGCCGGAAAACAACGCCGGCGATGTCGTGGACCGGACGCCGCGCCGCCAGCCGGTCCAGAAGCGCGGGAAAGCTGATCTCCGCCTCGCCGCCGCAGACATAGTCCACGAAATCGAACTGGCGGTGGAGTTCCAGGCCCATTTCGCCTTCCCAGTTCGCGCCTCCGAATATGGTGATGAGGTGCGGAAAGGCATGCTTCAGGCGGCGGGCGAGCGCCAGCGAGGCGATATTCTGCTCGAAGGTGGAGGTGAAGCCCACCGCATCGTAGGCGCTCCAGTTGATCGCCTGCAGGCACCAGTCGATAAAGGGCCCGGCGGCGGCGCGGACTGTGAAGACGCGCTGGACGTCCTCCTCGCTGAGGCGCCACGTGTTTTTGAGGATCTCGGTGGCATAGGCGGCGTCCGCGGAGGGATTGGGGCCGTAGAGCGCTTCGGTGAAGGCCCAATCGCCGGCGAAGGCGGTGTAGGGCGCATCCTCGTGAAGCCAGCGGTAATTGCCGTACCCCGCCAGCTCGGCGAAGGGAAACGTGAGGTACTTCACGTCGCACTGATGGCCGCGACCGCGCAGCAGCGGCTTGAGCAGGCTCAAGCCCAGAGCCTGTCGTCCGAGTGCGCCGAGTGGCATGGAGATCAGGAGCACCTTCATGTTGGCGGAGTTCCTTTCGAGGCGGCGGGATGTGGTTCGACGGTTGTCAGGCTTTGCGGGGCTGAAGCCCCGCGCGGGTTGAAACCCGCCCTACGTTTGTTGCGGTGCGGGGCCTGGGAGGCCCCGCACCCGAATTGACCGGTCAATCCAACTGGTCAACCTCCGATTTGATGATCATGTCCTGGAGGGCGTTGATGTCCTCGTCGGAAAGCCCCGGTCCCGTGTTGGGCCGAGCCGCTTCCTCGCTGGCTGGACGCACGGGCGCCGGATTGACGGTCGGGCCAATAATCGGCCCGGGCCCTACGGGTTGCGGCGGCGTGATGGGCGTGATGGGAGTGATGGGTCCGGGAGGAGGCAGCACCGGACCGGGCCCCACGACAGGCGGCCCCACTACGGGAGGGCCGATCACAGGCGGAGTGATCGGGCCGACCACTCGCAGGCAGCGGACCTTGGCCATCAGGGTTGCCTTGTGAGCATCGACGAGCCCCGCGCCGGTGGCGAGGTCGAAACCAGGCCCGGCGGGGTGGTTGTGATTGGGATGGCAGCGGCCGACGGTGACGTCGCGCGCCGTGCTCATCAGAATGCTGCGCACCTCGTGGGGTTTCAGGCGGGGGCAGGCCTGCTTGAGCAGCGCGGCAGCCCCGGCCAGTTGAGGCGCGGCGGCCGATGTGCCCGAGAAAGCGGCCCAGCCGTCGTTCGTGGCGGTTTCGTCGCCGTTGGGATGCGTTCCGCCGGCGTTGCCCCTGTCGATGTCGTCATTCGGCTCCACCGGCAGCATGATATACATGGCGCCCGGTCGCATGCCCACGAGCCCTGAAAGGTCGGGGCATTTCCGGCCCGGATAGACGTTCGAGATGAAGCCCGAGGAATAGTCCGAGGCGCGCAGGCTCTCGTCGGGGTTCATGAACACGCCGCCGGCGCTGATCACATCCGGATGCATTCCCGGGAAGCCCCAGTGGCCATTGCCCGCCGACACCACAACGATAATACCTGCCGCCACCGCCGCCGCGATGGAGGTGGCGAGCGCGGTATTGGCGGCGGAAAGCGTGGAGCCGGGAACACTGGAACCCCAGGAGCACGAAATAATGTGCGGATTCAGCGCCACGGCCGCATCAAAAGCGCCCTTGGTATTGGCGAAATTCATCTTGACCATCGTGAAATCCGCGTCGGGCGCCACTGCGAAAACATTGGCCGACTCGCCCGTGCCGTGGCCCGATTCGTCCCGCAGCGGATTCGCAGCGCCCGGACCCAGCACCACCGGCGAGGCGCGATAGCCGCGCGAGACGAAGAACGGGTGCTTGAACCAGCCCGAATCGGTCATTACCACCTTGATGCCCTTGCCGGTGATCCCGGAGCGATGGGCCTTGTCGGCGTTGCAGCCCAGCGACACACCCGCCGGCACGCTAAGGTGCCAATAAGCCTTCGGCGGCGCAAACGAGCTCGCCATGTAGTAGCGCGGCTCTTCGAGCGCCACGCCTTCCACGAGTCCCTCGAACTTCGTGCCGCGGGCGGAGATCAGCCCGGGCATGTCGGTGGACGGACATTCAACGAACTCCGCGAGATCCTCGCCCACGACGGGCTTGATGACCGTGCGCTGCTCGATCGTCAGTTTTGTGTTGAACCCCTCCTCGTAGGTCTTCTGGCTCCCCGCGATGTTGATCGTGGAGCCGGTGATCTGGAGCACCTCGAAGCCCGCCTCGGCCAGCAGCGCGGCAGTGCGCTGCAAAAGCGAGGTCTCGGAGAAGAAGTTCATGAAGTTGGTGCTGTCGATGCGGCCGCCAGCGTCGAACATCGACATGCCGCCAGCGGAAAGCGGCGATACCTGCGCGAAGATTCGCTTCGGCATCACCGCGGTGTTTTTCGATTTTTGGGCGGACTGCGCCCGTTTCTTGGTTGCCATTTGCAGATTCCTCCTGGAAAATACCCTCGCAGCGCAGCGGGGTCTGCGCGCACGAATCACCTTGTAATGCTGGAAATGAAGCGTGTCTGCCCGCCCCCGTTGGGCCGCACTACTTCAATGTTGAACAAGAGAACAGTAAGGCATAGCGAGCAATGTGTCAAGGGAAAAAGTGCATTAAGGCAAAGATCAGGCGATAGTCCGGCAGCGGCGGCGGGCTTGCGCAGTGCGGCGGTGATTGACGATACACTGTGAGGCGATGACCTCGCACACTCTTCGAGCGCCCACGCGCCTGCTCTTCGGACCTGGCCCATCGCCGGTGCATCCCCGTGTTTACGAAGCCATGCGGGAGCCGATCGTCGGCCACCTGGACCCGTTCTTTTTCGAGGTGAATCAGGAGATCGCGCGCCTGCTGCGGACCTGCTACGGCACGGCGAATGAATTTACCATGGTGATCTCCGGGACAGGCAGCGCGGGCATGGAGGCGGCTGTCGCCAACTTCGTCGAACCCGGCGCCAAGACGGCGATTTTCGCCAACGGATACTTTAGCGACCGGCTCGCCGAGATGGCCGGCCGCCACGGGGCCGAAGTCGTACGCTTCGAGAAGCCCTGGGGCGAAGTTTACAGCGATGAGGAGGCGCGGGAGTTCATTTTGCGCGAACGGCCCGCGGTGGTGGCGTTCGTTCAGGCGGAGACCTCGACCGGCGCCTACCAGCGCCCCCACGCCATCGGCGCGACGGCCCGCGAGGTGGGCGCGATCTCGATTATGGATTGCGTCACGAGCCTCGGCGGCATGCCGGTGGACGTGGATGCGGCCGGCATCGACGTAGCATACAGCGGCACGCAGAAGGCGCTTGGCTGCCCGCCGGGGCTTGCGCCGATCACCGTTTCGCCGCGCGGCGTCGAGTGGCTGCGGCAGCGCAAGACGAAGCCTGTGAGCTGGTATCTCGACCTGAAACTTCTGCTCGATTATTACGAGAGCGCGCACCGCTACCACCACACCGCGCCGATTTCAATGTTCTATGCGCTGCGCGAGGCGCTGGCGGTGATCGAGGAGGAAGGACTCGAAGCCCGGTGGGATCGGCACAAGCGCAATCACGAGTTGTTCGTGGCGGGATTGGCGGAGATCGGTGTCGAGATGCTCGTCGCCCCTGCCCATCGGCTCTGGACGCTGAACACGCCAAAGGTGCCCGAGGGCGTGAACGATCTGGAGGTGCGCAAAACGCTGATGGCGCGCCACAGCATCGAAATCGCCGGCGGCTTCGGCCCCCTGGCGGGCAAGGTCTTTCGCATCGGCACCATGGGCTACGGCTCGACGGAAGAGAATGTCCGGCTGCTGCTCGCCGCGCTGAAGGAGGCGCTGGGGCGGTAGGGGGCGCGCTACTTCGTATACACCCACACGCCCGGCTGCGAGGGCGTCCCGTCGCATGTCACGAAGAGCATGTGACGGCCGGGGCTGAGTCCTTCGGGGACGCGCGCCCAGATGCGGAACACACCGGGCGACAGGTCGTCGTAGGCTTCGATGCTGGTGAGTTCCACTTGGGACATCCCCAACTCCACGCCCACGCGGCACACCGGCCGAACCTGTTGCGTCCGTCGCGATGAAGACTCGGGTGGGTCCGTCGCGCCAAAACCGGTTGCGAGAAAGTGGAATTGCTTCCATTCGCCCGCCGGCGTCTCCGGTGCGTTGTTCACCCAGTCCTCGTTCCAGACCAGCGCATCGCCCCTGCCCGTGCCGCCGCGCGTGAACACCCCGGGCGATGACCTCGTCACCGAGACAAACCGCTGTCCGATCAACTGGCCATTCTGAAAGACGGTGATAAACGCGCTTTTCTGCCCTGCGATCTGCTCGGGCACGATGCCGGTGATGGCGCGGCCGTTCACCTCCCGCAGCGGCGCAGCGTATCCGTTGAACAGCACGCGCACGCCAGCTATTTCCGTGGGCAACTCCAGCCCGCCCCAATGTTGCGCCTGCACCGGAGCCGTCAACTCCTGGTTGAAACGGTAGAGCAGGAAAGCCTGGCCGGGAACGAATGGGCCGGTCTGCTGCGAGGCCGCTCCCAGGAACGACGAGGCCGGTATGCCGCCGCCGGGCGTGCTCACCGCGACGAACTGAACTGGTTCCTCGATCACGACCTGCTCGGGGTTGCGCGTGCCGCCCAGGTCGCCGCTCCAATGCAGAAACCGCCCGGTGGCCGTATCCAGCCCTTCCACGGTCAGCAGCAGACCGTGGTCGTACAACCCGTCGGGAGATGAGGGGATCAGCCGGATGTTGCCCGGCTGCTGCCCGGTCTGCTCGCGCGCGGTGATCGCGTAAGACGTACGGAAGTTCGCCATCAGCGTTGCGGATTCCCCGCCCGCCGCGTAGGTGTGTCTGGAGTCCGCGCCGTGGCTCCAGCTCTGAAACTGGTGGACGATCGAGGAGACAAACGTGTTCGCACGCTCCGGCGCGATGATCTGGTGCTGCGAGCCCGGCTCCCACACGAACGAGGCGGGCGGGAACACGCGCGCGCCGTCCACGGTGATCCCAACGTGCGGCGCGGTGGAGGTGATCGTCGTCAACGGCTTGTCCGTGAACAGCGCGATGAGATTCAAATCGCGATCGAGCCGCACGGTCAGCGGATTGGCGGACCAGCCAACAAACTGCGTTCCCAGCGAGAAACCGTCGCGGCCCATGTCCTGCCAGCGGTGGAACTTGAGCCCGGGATTCGGGCGCGCGGTCAGGCGGATTTCGGTGCCAGCGGGATAGTAGCCGTCCTCGCTGGCGGGCCACACCTCGATCCAGCCGCCCTCCATCGGCGCTGGCGGTCGAGGCACGGTCAGCCGCGCCATCTGCTGATACCGGGCCTGATAGACGAACGTGTCCTCGCTCACCACGATATCGGTCTCCAGACCGGCTTCGGGATTATGGCTCCAATCCACGAAGCGGTGCCGTTGGACCAGCCCCGAAGACGCGATCTGGTTCAGCGGTACGCTCACCCCGTGGATTTCGCCGGGCTTCCACGGGAAGCTCACGGGCGTGGCGTGCTCCTCGCCGTCCACCACCACAGTGAGGCCCGCCGGAGCGGTTGTGATGGTTACCCCCGGCGGCGCTTGTCCCGCAAGCTGATAAGCGGCGGCGGCATCGGCGGCGGTCAGCCCTGAACGCACACCCAGCGGGATCCCTAAAGGAACGGACTGCATCGTCGGCCCCGGCTTGCTGGCAAAACCGCGATCCGTGTAGTGCATCACCGAGCCGTAATCGTACGGCCCCAGGTCCACACCGTCGCTCAGGCGTGAATCGTACTGGCCCCAGGCGCTGCGCTCAATGTTCTCGTAGCGCACGCGGACGTGCCGGTCGCGGTCCAGCCGCGATTGGGTATGCCAGAACCCGATGGCGTGGCCGAGTTCGTGGACTGTCGTCACGGTGGAACAGCCGTCGGCCAGGTTTACGGGCTGCTCGCCCCCTGTGCGCCCCACCGCCGAAGAACAGCCCGAGTCCACCGAACGGATGCGGACATACGCACCCTCGTTGGTCCGCTCCACGAACCGGAACGGCGTGCGCTCCTCCAAGTGACGGATCGCGTCCACCGCCCGCTGCGGGTTGCGCATCGCGGGGTCGATCACATAATGGACCACCGCCCCCGGCCAGCGCCGGCTCTCGTTGTCGATCACCACGCCCCGGATGAGCTTGCCCTCGGGGACCGCTTCCGCGTCCACGGGCTCGATCTCGTCGAGGCGCGCCAGCAGAATATCGCCCTCCACCAGCGCCCAGCCGTCCATCACGCGGTACTCGATCACCTGCCCGCGCCACACCCCCGTGTAGAACTCATCGGAGGGCGACTGCGCGAACAGGGCTGCCGCCAGCAACAGGAACAGAACGAAGCGCTTCACTTCTTCATCATATTTGATGAGGATTTACGGGAGGAATCGGGGCTTCGCCCGTCATAATTGAGGAGTCATGCCGTATTTCCTCGCTCTTTTGTTGATGCTGGCAGCCGCCCAGCCTGCCGCGACTGAATGGAAGCGTTTCCGGGGCCCGAATGGCACAGGTGTTGCCGAGACCGGCCCGCTGCCCGCCGAATTCGGCAGGGAGAAGAACCTTGTGTGGCGCGCCGCGCTCGCGCCCGGGTACTCCTCACCTGTTGTGGGCAACGAGTGCGTCTTCGTCACCTCCTATGACGGCCCCAAGGAGGCGCACACGGGCTGGACTCACTGCATCGGCCGCGCTGACGGCGCCGAACGCTGGAAACGACCCGGATTCACTCTCGACAAACGGTTCCTGTCCGTCAACACACCCGTTTCCGCCACCGCCGTCACCGATGGCGACAACGTGTATGTCTTCTTCGAGGCCGCCGGGCTGATCAGCTATGACGCCCAGGGCCAGGAACGCTGGCGCCGCGAGTTGGGCCGCTTTAACAACCCCTACGGCATGGCAAATTCGCCGATTCTCGCCGGCGGCGCGCTCATCCTCCAGGCCGACCAGGATACGGAAGCATACCTGCTCGCCGTCGACGCCGCCACCGGCCGTACGCTGTGGCGGATCGAGCGGCCGGATGTACAGCACGGTTACTCTACGCCCGTGGTCTGGCAGCCCGAAAAAGGAGCGGCCCAACTCATCATTTCCGGCTCCTACCAGGTCGCGGGCTACTCCGTGGAAACGGGCGAAAAGCTCTGGTGGGTGGAGGGCATGGCGTGGCAGGCGAAGTCGGTGCCGGTGCTCGATGGCAACCGGCTGTACGTCCACTCGTGGATGGCGGAACTGAGCGAAATCACGTCAAAACTGCCAAAGAACACGCCCTGGAAGGCGTTTTTGCGCGATTTTGACGCGGATGGCGACGGGAAAATCGCGAAGTCTGAAGCGCCGGACGAGGAGATGGCCAAGCTCTGGTTCCTGTTCGACCTCGACCGCTCCGGCTTCATCGAACAGAAGGATTACGAGATTGTCCAGGCCCGCACCACGGCCAAAAGCGGCCTGTTTGCAATCGATCTCGGCGGACGCGGCGATCTTACCAAGACCGCCATTCGCTGGAAAGCGGAAAAGACCCTGCCCAACATCCCGTCGCCGGTGCTCTACCGCGGCGTGCTCTATGTGCTGAAAGAAGGCGGAATTCTGACGGCCTACAGTCCCGCGGACGGCGCGATCCTGAAGCAGGGCCGGGTAGAGGGAGCGCTTGACGCCTACTTCGCTTCCCCCATTGCGAGCGACGGCAAGATCATCACCGCCGCCAAGGGCGGTAAGGTTGCGGTGCTGAAGGCCGGCCCGGATTGGGAGGTGCTCCACGTCAACGATCTCGATGAGGAGCTTTGGGCGACGCCCGCCATCGCCGGCGGCCAATTGTACGTGCGCACCCAAAACGCGCTCTATTGCTTCGGTCTGGCGCAGTAGAAGCGGTTTCGTCCAGTGATTGGCCCTCCGCCTGCCAGCGTGCACTTGCGCGTCGTCTATTGCTTCGTACGCCAGTGTCGTTTGGCACTACAGGCCGCAATCTGCCCGTAATTCGCAGCGGCCACACGAAACATTTCGATTTCTTGCTGTTCAGGAACTTCGCGGTGTTCGAGAGCAAGACGCCGCAGTTGCACAGCGGGTTCTTCAACATCTTTAATCTGGTCCAGTTTGCCGCTCCCACAGGCGCGCAGGGCGGTGTGAACTTCGGTACTATCAATGCGCAGCGCATCGATCCGCGCAACATCCAGTTCGCGTTGCGCTTGATCTTCCAGCAGCCGCAATGCTGATTTTGAGAACAATCACCCGCCGGACGGCCGCAGGAAATCTTTTCGCGGCGATGCTCGGAGGGCAGGACCAGACCGAGGAGCGGATGTTCGCCATTCCCGGTTGCCGCCAGCCTGTTGTGGGCGAAGGCGTCGCCGAAGTCTCTCGAGGGCCGGCCGCTCATCCGCTCGACTTGCTGCGCCCTGCACGGCGCCAATCGCCCGGTCAGACCCCGTGTTCCAGTTGATGGCGATATTCGGCCGCATCGAAATGGCCTTCAGACGAGGCGATGAGCCCGTCGCTTCCGAAGGACCATAGCTCGAAGCCGCTGATGAGGACCCTGCGTCCCATCCCTCCCGGTCCGGTGTTGGTCCCGGAAAGAGTCCAGTGATACTCAGCCCTCGCAGTCCAGACCCGAACATCCGTCATGATCACGCAGAGATCGGGGAACGCAACCATGAAGGAACGCGCCACCCCGGCGATGGCGTTCCGCCCGACGGCGGGCGGGCCATCATTGACCCGCAGCGAGCCTTCAGGCGAGTAGAATTCGGCGACGCTCTCGGGATTCTGGCTGCACCAGGCCGCGGTGTAGCGCGCGGCGAAGTCCCTCAGGTTCAAGGAGTCAGGTGACATCGGGGCCGATTCTAGCAGACGAGGGCAAGGGAGCTCAGGTATTACGGATGCACCCGGCCGCGCCGGGGCAGAGGAATTCACAGCCTGCGGGATCAAGCATGGAGATGGAAGACTTTGCAGATGATCTTCCACTCGCCATCCACTTTGAGCAGGGTGAACATGTCGGTGAAGCGGTGGCCGCCCCAGTTGTCGAGTTCGAGCCTGGCGAGAGCCACGGTTTCGCCGATGTCGATGGAGGCGATGGCGCCCTGGAGTCCGGCGGCGGGGGGATTTTGATCGACCCAGTCGAAGAGCCCCTGGATGGGGCCGCCGATGAACTCGGGCCCGAGGTAGCCGAAGATGGTGGCGTCCTGATGGAAGGCGGACTTCATGTCGTCGCCGCGGCCGGAGATTCCACCGCTGATGTATTGCTGGATCACCCGTTCGATGGCCTGGCGGTCGGCGACAGCGGCAGCAGATTCGTTCATGCAGCCTCCTAATTCTGGTTCAAGACTGTTGGAGAGAATAGCACGGGAGAGCGGGAGACCGACGGGAGTATGAACGCCAGGTTGTCGGGATTCGGCAATCTCGAGCGCGGTCTGGCAGATCATCGACTGCCCCCTGCGTTGAGACAAGCGGTCAACACACTGTGTCTCAGAAAAGTACGGCACCTCTCCCCCGCAAGAGCGCATCTCTTGGGAAGCTGCCCGCCGCCGATGGCCCGTGCTATTCTTTATGGACTCTATGAGCAACATTCTGATCACCGGCTGCAGCATGGGCATCGGTTTCGCCACCGCACTGGAACTGGCGCGCGCGGGACACCGCGTGTTTGCCACGATGCGAAACGCTGCTGGCGCTCCCCGCCTCGGTGAGATTGCCGCGGAGGAGCATCTCCCGATTGAGATCCGCGCCCTCGATGTCGATTCAGACGAATCCGTCCGCGCCTGTTTCTCCGCGATCGATTCGCCCGTCGATGTCCTCGTCAACAATGCCGGCATTGAGGCGCACGGCTCCGTGGAAGAACTGCCCATGGAATCGCTCATCGCCGTGATGAACACGAACTACTTTGGAACGGTTCGGTGCATCAAGGCGGTTCTGCCCCGGATGCGGGAAAGGCGGAGCGGCTGCATCATCAACATCTCATCCGTTTCCGGCCGTATTGCAAGTTCGCCGCTGGGCGCCTATTGTGCCTCCAAGTACGCCGTCGAGGCCATCAGTGAAGCGCTGGCCGGCGAAGTGAAACCCTTCGGAATTCGTGTCGCGATTGTGGAACCGGGCATCCAGAATACCCGCATGGCTCAGGATATCGCCCATTCAAACGGGTCCATTTACCCGCACTCGGTCCGGTTTGCCGGGCTGTTCCGCGCGGCGCTCGCCAACCCGACGCCGCCCGAGGCGACCGCCTCCGTGGTCCGCAACATCATTGAGAGCGGAACCTGGCAGCTTCGCCATCTTTCGGGTCCTGATGCTGAACCGTATGTGGGTTGGCGGGCCAGCCAAAGCGACGAGCAGTGGGTGGATTGGAGCGCCCAGGATGACGAATCCTGGTACGCCGCGGTGGAGCGCGATTTCGGCATCAACGCCCGGCCACTGCCGGCCACCAGCACGGGATGTGCTGACCAGTAGTTCGTCCTGCTCAGGTGCGCCGCGATGGTACAAAGCGCCGGCTAACCCTGGAGCGGATCTGTGGATGATTGACCGCTGACTTTGAAACCCCGACAGGAGACACGAAGCTTGCCCACCGCCAAAGCCTACGCTGCCGCCGGCGCCACTACGCCGCTGGCCGGCACCACCATCCCCCGCCGTGATCCCACCGATCACGATGTGCAGATCGAGATTCTCTATTGCGGCATCTGCCACTCGGACCTGCACACGGCGAGGAACGAGTGGAGCAGCATCATGCCGACGGTCTACCCGTGTGTCCCCGGCCACGAGATCGTCGGCCGGGTCACCCGCACCGGATCCGCCGTGACGAAATTCAAGGCAGGCGACCTCGCCGGCGTGGGCTGCCTGGTCGATTCCGACCGGACGTGCCCGAATTGCCAGGCCGGCCTGGAACAGTTCTGTCCGGGCATGGTCCTCACCTACAATTTTCCGGACAGAAACCTGGGCGGCGTCACCTATGGCGGCTACTCGGAAAGCATCGTCGTTGATGAGAATTTCGTGCTGCGGATTCCCGAAAATCTCGATCTCGCCGGTGCCGCGCCGCTGCTGTGCGCAGGCATCACCACCTATTCACCGCTGCGGCATTGGGGGGTGGCCAGCGGCAAGAAGGTGGGCGTCGTAGGTCTCGGCGGACTGGGCCATATGGCGGTCAAGTTCGCCAGGGCGCTCGGCGCCCATGTCGTCGTATTCACGACTTCGCCGGGCAAGCGAGACGATGCACTCCGCCTCGGCGCCCACGAGGTCGTCATCTCGCGCGACGCAAATGAGATGCAGAAACACGCGGGCAGCTTCGATTTCATTCTTGATGCCGTCTCCGCCGATCACGACATCAACGCGTACATCCAACTGCTCGGTCGCGACGGCAACCTCACGCTCGTTGGAGCACCGGAAAAACCTCTGCCCGTATCCGCGTTCGGACTTCTGTTTGCCCGCCGCAGCCTGTCGGGTTCGCTCATCGGCGGGATCGCGGAAACCCAGGAGATGCTCGATTTCTGCAGCGAGCACAACATCACTGCCGACGTCGAAGTCATCCCGATCCAACAGATCAACGAGGCCTACGAACGCATGCTCAGGTCGGACGTGAAATATCGCTTCTCGATCGACATGGCATCGCTCAAGGGCGAATAGGTCGGGCATGCCGCACCATTCCCGTCGAGGTGCATAGGAAAGGCCAGTACGAGAAAGTCTGACCGGGGTTCGTCAACTGGAACTGCAGGCGGGGAGTAGGGTTTCGGCGGGTGGCTCCCCGGCATGGATTCGAACCACGATTCACGGCTCCAAAGGCCGCTGTCCTACCATTAGACGACCGGGGAGTACTTTCTCAGTTTAGCAGTCCATCCCTGCGTTGCATAATGGGGACACCATGTTGATCGTTCACGTCCATATTCATGTGAAACCGGAACACCTGGACGGCTTTGTTAAAGCTACGCTCATCAATGCACAAGGAAGCATCCAGGAATCCGGCATCGCCCGTTTCGACCTCCTGAGAGACACCGCCGACCCGCACCACTTCGTTCTCCAAGAGGTCTACCGCACCCAGGACGCACCCGCAGCCCACAAGGAAACCACCCACTATGCCGCTTGGCGCGATGCGGTCGCTCCCATGATGGCTTCGCCCCGGAGTTCAGTCAAGTTCGAGAACCTGTTTCCGGAGGATGAAGGGTGGTAGCAGCCTTCGAGTTCGCCACTGCCACCCGCATTATTTTTGGCCCTGGCTCTGTCCGGCAGGCCGCCGCAGCCGCGTGGGAGTTCGGCCGGCGCCCCCTCATCGTGACCGGCGCCAACCGGGAGCGGGCGCAGGTTCTGGGGCTAGATGGGGTCGTGCATTGCATTCCCACTGAACCTACGCTGCCCATGATCCGCGAAGCCTTGGCCGCCGCCCGCGAAGCCGGCTGCGATGTGGTTGTTGCCGTTGGGGGCGGGTCGGCAATCGATGCCGGCAAGGCCATCGCCGCGCTGCTGCCCAATCAGGAGGACCCGCTCCGTTTCCTGGAAGTTGTTGGCGCAGGCCAGCCGCTTGCTTACGCGCCTCTGCCCTTCATCGCAATACCCACAACGGCGGGCACGGGAGCCGAAGTCACCCGCAACGCCGTGCTGGCTTCGCCCGAACATGGCGTAAAGGCGAGTTTGCGAAGCCCTTTGATGCTGCCGCGCCTGGCTGTGATCGACCCCGAGCTGGCGGTCTCAGCGCCTCCCCCTGTCACCGCCGCTACCGGGCTCGACGCCCTCACCCAACTGATCGAACCGTGGGTTTCGCCCCGCGCCAACCCTTTGACCGATGCTTTGTGCCTGGAAGGTATCCGCAGAGCCGCCGCTTCCCTGCCCCGCGCGTTCCACCATCCCGGCGACTTGCGGGCACGGACCGATATGGCTCTGGCAGCCCTCTTTGGCGGACTTACGCTGGCCAACGCCGGGCTTGGGGCAGTTCATGGCTTCGCCGCCCCCATCGGCGGTGAGTTCGCGGCGCCCCACGGAGCGGTATGCGCGGCGTTGCTACCTCACGTAATCCGAGCCAATGTCACCGCGTTGCGCAGCCGCGAGGCGGGGAGCGAGGCGCTGCGCCGGTATGGGCTGCTGACAGGCATTCTCGGTGAGGATCCGGCCACTTACACCCTGCGCCTCGCACAGGAATTGGCGATACCCTCTCTCAGCGCCTACGGAATCACCCCGGCCGATATCCCCTCCATTTGCGAAAAAGCTGCTGCCGCCTCCAGCATGAAAACCAATCCCATCGCGCTGACCGCGGAGGAACTTCAGCGAACTCTTTCGGCCGCGTTGTGAGCCGCGGACGGAATCAGGCCTCGGCGAGCGCCGCGAGGACTTCGGCGGCGTGCCCGTCCAATTTCACTTTGGGAAAGATGTGAGTGATTTTTCCGCCTGCGTCAATGATGAAGGTTGTGCGAGCGACGCCCATATACGACTTCCCGTACATGGATTTTTCGACCCACACTCCGTATTTCCCGGCGACTTCATGGTCTTCGTCCGACAAGAGGGTGAATGGCAGCGAATATTTGTCCTTGAATTTGGCCACGGCCTTCACCGGATCCGGGGAGACGCCGAGAATGACCGCATCGGCCCCCGTGAAGCGGGGCATGTCGTCGCGAAAGCTACAAGCCTCCTTGGTGCAGCCGGGCGTATCGGCCTTTGGAAAGAAGTAGAGCACCACCTTCTTTCCTTTGAGCGAACTGAGCTTGAGCTTCTCGCCCGAGTCAGTGAGAACGGTAAAGTCCGGTGCTTTGGAACCTGTCTTGAGTTCGGCCATACTGAAGAATACGATGCCACAAAACTGCCGGCGGAATCTGGGAATTGTTACATTCTTGTTTATACTCGCCGCGCCGGCGCAGGACCTGAGCACCATCGACGGAAGCAGCCTCGACAAGCCCGGCCGGGACGATCTGCGGAATCTCTCGCTGCTGGTTCGGCAGATGATGCCGCCGGAGTTGAGCCCGGCGCTGCGCACGCTGAATTCGGCGATCAACCGGGCATTCAAAGCCGAAGACGACACGGCCACATGGAGGCTGCTGACCCGGTTCATCGCCACGCTGCAGGGACGGAGGTGGGACGAAGGGCTCGAGTTGCTTGCGTCCTACCGCATGCTCGTGGACCGGCGTCTGGCGCAGCCCGGCGAGGCGTTGAAGGTGGCGCTGAATCCGCTGTTCAACCTCTCCCGGTCCCTCAAGCAACCCTACGTGATCCAGGTTTCTCTGGTGGACGGTCGCGGGCGGGCGGCCCGGCCGGCCCATCGCGCGGAGGTTGCTGAGTTCAAACCATTGGAATACGCCTTCGACACGAAAAAGCTCAGGGATGGGGAGTATGAAGTCGTGTACGAACTCCTGACGGGCGCGGGCGCGAAAGTGGCGGAGACCCGGCGCCCGGTGACCTTGGACCGGCGCCTCGATCAGCGACTGGCGCGGCTCGGCCAGAACCTGGCCCGCGCGCCGCGGAACGCCGGAAATGCGCGGGTGCGGGCGGCTCTGGAGTCGGCCGAGTATCTGCATCAGGTGATGACCCGCGCGCGCCGCGAGTACACCGCCGCGCCGCGCCTGCTGGCGCACCCGTTCGCGGCCAGTATCTCGGGCATCGAAGACGTGAGCCGGTATGCGGGCGATCCGTTCGACTTGAAATCCGACCTGCCGCTGGCTGAGCGATTCGTGGCGGCGGCGCTGGCAGGCCGCGATCCGTTCGAGGGCCTGACGGGCGATCTCCGGCTGGCTTACCGTTCGGATGTGGACCAGAGCTTGCAGCCCTATCGCGTCTATGTGCCCAAACGCCCCGCCCGCCGGCTGCTAGTGACGCTGCACGGGGTTTCGGGTGACGAAAACACATACTTTGGCCCCTTCACGGGCGGATTGTTGGAAAAATTGGCCGTGGAACGCGGATTTGTGGTGGCTTCGCCCAACGGGCGCGGACCCACCGGGGGCTACGTGGGCGCCTCGCGGAAGGACGTATACGACGTCCGCGAGCGGGCCGTGGCACTGTTTGGGATCGACGACAGGCAGGTGTTTCTGACCGGTCACTCGATGGGAGCGATGGGCGCGTGGCAGATCGCCTTCGAGAAGCCGGAGTTGTGGGCCGCGGTGGCCCCGGTCGCCGGAGCAATGACCGTGAACCGTCGGATGCTCGAGCGGAACCCGGAGATGCCCGTCTTTCTTGCTCAAGGGGGCAGGGACCGGCTCACGATCCCTTCGGTTGCCCGCAACGTCGCTGCATTTGCACGCGAAACACTGCGGACGTTCGAATACCGTGAATATCCCGAGGCGGACCATTTCGCCATCGGCACGGCATCGCTCGCCGATGTTTTCGAGTTCTTCGACAGGGTTTCCGGGCGATAGGTTCAAGCTACGGGTGCGGGCAGCGAGGAAATTGACGAGCGGCTCGTTGCTTTTGGCGGTGAAGGACGGTTGAGCCGGTCAAAAAAGGCGGCGGCGGCCGCGGTCTTCCAGGAGCTTGTCAAGGGCGGGCGCCGCGGTTCCTTCCCTGGCGTGAGCCTCCTGCAGGCGGCGCAGCAGAACCGCGCTGTCGCCGTGGCGGGCGCGCACCTGTTCGAGTTCGCTGGACGACCGGGCGGCGGCCATAGCCTGACGACGTCGGTAGGCGGACTTCAGGCGCAGTTTATCAGTGAACGCCTCGGCGGCGGTCAGGCGGTCGTTCCTGGGGACGAACTCATATCTCCACTGGACCGCGGACAGGACGGTGAACACGGTCCCCGCGGCGATCCAGGCATAGGTGAAGCGTCGGACTGCCGGGCTCCCCCGCAGGAACAGGAACAAAAAGCCGAGTGCGGCCAAGGGAAGCAAGTTGATCAGCAAGCGCATGGCAAATGCGCGGCCGTTCCAATTGGTGGGCATGGAGCCGACGAGCGCTACCTGAATCAGCGCGGCCAACAGGAGCGGGCCGAGCCAGCGCCGGGAGTGCCGAACGGCCCAAATCAGGCCGAGCGCCCCCGCCAGGGTGGCGGGGGTGGTGAAAACGAGGCCGTTGTGTGACGAAAACAGCACGTGCAAGACCTTCGAAGGAGGCCATTCCATGAACTGGGACCCTTGTGGGATGGTGAACCAGGAGCCGTAGATCGTTCGCCATTGCCAGAGTTGGGGGATCAGCAGAACAAGACAGACAGCCGCCGCCAGCCCGCGGCTGATCCACCACTCGCGCCGGCGCAGGCGGCCCGGCTCGGCAAGTTCATAAGCGAGTAGAGCTACGAGAAAGAGGGCGTCCTGCCAGCGGCATAGGACCATCAGCCCGCTCACCGCCCCTACGGCGAGCCAGGGCCGCAAATCAAAGGAGTCGCGTGCGGACCACCAGGCAAGCAGAAAGCCGATGACGGCGAGGAAGCTGACGGTATGGCTCATTACCGTGAAAGCGTAATAACCGAGGGCGGTGCCCGGCACAAGTGCGAACACAGCAATAGCGGCACGGCGAGACACTTCACGCTGGTCCCCACTCCATTCGGCCGAGGCCTTGACGAGCCAAAGATGAAGGAGGAGAAGAGCCAAAGCAAGGTAAACGGCGTTGGCGGCGGCAAAAAGGCGCTCGGCCCAGGGGCCGTAGCCATCCGCAGCCGCGCCGGTCCAGGAGTCGATCAATGTGCCCGCGGCGAGAAAGGGGATCCCGAGCAGCGAGTACCCGATGGCGTAAGGGCTGCCGGGCAGGCTCGTAGAGGGAACGATGGCCACCCAGCGCCGGGCGCCGGGAGACATCGGTGAGTCGTCCGGAAGCAGGACCGCAAGTTGGTTCGTGAGGTCGAAGTCGCGGTCGAACCAGAGTGAGTGAGCCGTGCCGAAATAGCAGATCGAGTCGATATTCAGCCGGGTGACGACCAGGAAGCCCCGCCCGCCAGGAGCAGCAGCGTCGAGGAGTACCGTCGTAGCCACGAGTAGACCCGTCAGGGCCGCAAAAGCGCGGAGGTGAGAGACTGGCCGCGACGGCGGCAGCGAAACCGCGGGTGGCGTTTCCATCCTGACAACTCAACGGATCACGTTCATAGGCAGCCAGCCGCTATCTGCGCGTGATCCAAACGCGCTATCTTACCCCAACCATGGGGTTAGCGGTTACGGGATAATACCTCGGGATGCTCCGGGATTACTTTTTAGAAGAGCTGCGGAATGTTTCCCGTGACCTGCCGGGCGCGGAGGAGACAGTGAAGTGGGGGTACGATATTGTCTTCCAGGTGAACGAGAAGATGTTCGCGATCATCGGGGAATGGCGGGGGGATCTGTGCCTGACGGTGAAAGTGGGCAAGCAGGCGATGGGCGTTTTTCTCGAAGATTCGCGCTACTTCGAGGCTCCGTATGTGGGCAAGCACGGGTGGGTTTCACTGAAGCTCGACTCCGCGCCGGCGGCAGAGGAGGTCAGCGAACTGGTGCGAGGCAGTTATGAGCTGGTTAGAGACTCGAAGCGCCGCTCTCGACCGGGTCAGGCAAGACGCTGACCGGAACGAAGTACACTTCGAAGCGCGCCGGGTCAAGCACTTGTGCGGGCTGCACCCCAGGCACCCCCGCGGCGAGCAATAGCACGTTGCCGGAACGTTCGAGGCGGGAGGGGCGGAAGCTGAGGTCGAGTGCCGCCTTGAGCGCCTGATCCTGAATGTCGATCGCCAGCACCTGCTGGGTTTCCCCCGAGGCCACGTACAGGGTAGCGCCATCGTCCGAAACGGCGATGCCCACGGGATCCTCGACACCATGCGCGCCGCTGGCCACAGTTGCCACCTGCAAAGCGGCATCCCACTGGCTCAAGCGCAGCACTTCATGGCGGCCGCGATCGGCAATGAATAAGGCCCCATCACGCAATTCCATCGCTCCTGCGCGCTCCAGCGTGACCATCAGGTTCGGCGCTTCGCCGGGCGCGAGGCGGTAAACGGCCGCGCTGTCCTCCGTCTCCTGGAGGGCAGCGAAGACGGTAGAGCCGTCTGCGTCCAGCGCCAGGGTGACCAGGCGGCCTTCCACCAAGCCGAGATCGATGACACCGCCGGATTCGGGTTCGTGACGCAGGTTCCGCCAGATTTCAAGCCTGTTATGGCCGGTGTCGTGAATGACCGCCGCGCCGCCACGGACCGCGAAGGCCGACAGGCCCAGATCGGAGGCATCCTCGCGCAGCGCGGTCCAGACCGGTGCGTTCGCTCCGAGCCGCTGCACAAGATAGAGAGTTCCTTGATTCGCCACCAGCGCGCGTTCTCCGTCGGAGGACGCAGCGGCGTAACTCGCTCCGCGCACCGCGGCCGCACCCGCATAGGCGGCGCCCGCGGAGCCAAGGATGGGGCGAATCGAGCCGGATTCGGCATCGATAATCAGCCCGGACACAGGCCCGCGCAGGGCGTCATTCTCCGCCGCCAGCGTCAGCGCAAAGGCGCCCGTCAGGATCATCGCCATCGAAACGGTTTTCATCCGTACCTCCGCTCACAACCCTCGTGATGATTTGTCTCTTTATAGCACGGATTCGCGCAGCGCAGGAAAGGATTCGGTTTCCCGCGCGCTGTCCGCGGCGGAAAACTACCGCTGGTTCGCCTTGAGAACCCTCTTCCTCAACCGGATGGTGGAGGGCGTCACTTCGACGAACTCGTCGTCGTTGATGAACTCGATCGCCTGTTCAAGATTCAGGATGCGCGGCGGCACCAGCCGGATCGCCTCATCGGCGGATGAGGCACGCATGTTGGTGAGCTTCTTTTCCTTGATGATGTTCACGTTCAGGTCTTCGGGACGGGCGTTTTCGCCGATGATCATCCCCTCATAGACCTCCGCGCCGGGTGCGATGAAGATCTCGCCGCGCTCCTGGAGGTTGTAGATGGCGTAAGCGGTGGCAGTGCCGGACCGGTCGGCCACCAGCGCGCCGGTCAGACGCATGGGGATGTCACCCTGCCAGCCGGTGTATCCGTGGAACAGCGAATTCATAATGGCGGTGCCTTTGGTGTCGGTCAGCATCTCCGAACGCAGTCCGATAAGCCCACGCGAAGGGACCATGAACTCCAGCCGCACGCGCCCGGAACCATGGTTCACCATCTTCGACATCTTGCCCTTGCGCATGCCTAGCTTCTCGATAACCACACCCGTGTAGGCGTCGGGCACGTCCACCAGCAGCAGTTCCAGCGGTTCCATCAGCTCGCCGTCCATAGTGCGTGTGAGGATCTGCGGCTTGCCCACCATGAGTTCGAAGCCCTCGCGGCGCATCATTTCGATCAGGATGGCGAGTTGCAGCTCCCCGCGGCCCAGGACTTGAAAGGCGTCGGGCGAGGCAGTCTCCTCCACGCGCAGGCTGACGTTGGTCAACAGCTCTTTCATCAGCCGCTCGCGGAGATTGCGCGAGGTGACGAACTGTCCCTCGCGGCCGGCGAACGGCGACGTGTTGATGGTGAAGGTCATGCCGATCGTAGGCTCGTCGATCTGGATCTTCGGCATGGGGTGGGGGTCTTCGGGCGCGGAAACGGTCTCGCCGATGGTGATGCCCTCGACGCCCGCGATGGCGAGGATGTCGCCGGGTTGCGCGAGGTTCTCGTCCACCCGCTTCAGGCCCTCGAAGGAGTACATTTTCGTAATGCGCGTCTTCTGGACGGAGCCGTCGAGCTTGCAGATCGACACCTCGTCGTTCAGCTTGAGCGTGCCCTGAAACACGCGCCCGATTGCGAGGCGCCCGAGATAATCCGAATAATCGAGATTGCCGACCTGGAATTGCAGCGGCGCCGACGGATCACCCTTGGGCGGGGGGATGTGCTTCAGGATGGACTCGAAGAGGGGCTCGAGGTTTTCGCCCCGGGCTTCGGGCTCCAGTTGGGCGATGCCGTCGCGCGCCACGGCATAGATCACTGGGAAATCGAGTTGCTCCTCGCTTGCGTCAAGGTCGATGAACAGGTCATAGATCTCGTTCAACACCTCCTGGATACGGGCGTCGGGCCGGTCGATCTTGTTGACGATGATAATTTGGGGCAGACGCGCCTCCAGCGCCTTCGTCAGCACGTAGCGCGTCTGAGGCAAGGGGCCTTCGCTGGCGTCCACCAGCAGCATCACGCCATCCACGAGTTTGAGCGCGCGCTCCACTTCGCCGCCGAAGTCCGAGTGGCCCGGCGTATCGACGATGTTGATCTTGTGGTCCTTGTAGCGGACCCCGGTCGTTTTGGCGAGGATGGTGATGCCGCGCTCACGCTCGAGCTCGTTCGAATCCATCACGCGATCCTCGACGAGTTCATTCGACCGGTAGATGCCGGACTGGCGGAACATGGCGTCCACCAGCGTCGTCTTGCCGTGGTCCACATGCGCAATGATCGCGATGTTGCGAAGGTTCTGGTGAGACATAAGTTGGGTAGCTGGCGGCGGGAGAATTTTTTATTATCCCATGCCCAACCATGCCAGGTCGAGGCCCGCTTCCGCCGCACCCGGCGCTACACTATGAACTTATGGTCGATAAATACGTGCCCGCCAACGCCTCGCGGCCCATCTCGCGGCTGATGCGGCCGGTGAAGTACTTCTTTCACCTGAAAGTGGCCGGCGGGATGCTGCTCTTTCTCAGTTCGCTTTTGGCGATGGTGTGGGCCAATTCAGCCTGGCACGATAGCTATCACGACCTGTGGCACGCTCCGTTTTCGATTCAAATCGGCGATTTCGGGCTCAGCTACCCGCTCGAGCACTGGATCAACGACGGCTTGATGGTGATCTTCTTCTTCGTCATCGGGCTGGAGATCAAACGCGAAATCCTGGTCGGCGAACTCCGCTCGGTCAAGAAAGCCTTGCTGCCGATCATCGCCGCGGCGGGCGGCGTCATTGTGCCCGCCACCTTTTACCACATGATGAACCGGGGCGGTCCCGGCGAGTCGGGCTGGGGCATTCCGATGGCCACCGACATCGCCTTCGCTCTGGGGATGCTCGCAATTCTGGGCCGCAAGGCCCCGCCGTCGCTCACCATTTTTCTCACCGCCCTAGCCATCGCCGACGACTTGGCCGCTGTGCTCGTGATCGCCATCTTCTATACCGCCAAACTCTCGATCTCATCTCTGCTGATCGGCTTCGCACTGCTGGGCGTGATGATGATCGCGAATATGCTCTGGGTTCGCAGCCCGATCGTCTATGCCCTGCTCGGCGTCGCCGTCTGGCTTGCGTTCCTGAAATCGGGCGTCCACGCCACCATCGCTGGCGTGCTGGCGGCGTTCTGCATCCCCGCGCGGATGCTGGTGGAGCCGGACACCTTCCTCAGCGCAGGCCGCCGGTTGCTCGACCGGTTCGAGCGATTAACCAAGACTATGCCCTCGCTGCCCGAATCCCGCATGATGAAATGGCGCCTCCGCATCGGCATCTTCCAGAACCAGCACCAGATCGAGACCATCGAATCGCTCGAGCGGGTGTGCGAATACTCCCAAACGCCCCTGCAACGCATGGAGCGCGGCCTCCACCTCTGGGTCACAATCCTCATCCTGCCTCTTTTCGCGCTCGCCAACGCGGGCGTCGAAGTGATCGGCGACCCGAAAGAGATGCTGCTCACGCCCGTGACGATGGGCGTAGTGCTCGGCCTCGTCTTCGGCAAGCCCATCGGCATCTTTCTGTTCTCCTTCGCGGCCGTTAAATTGGGCTGGTGTGTTCTGCCGGCGGGCGCACGGTGGAAACACATTCTGGCCGTCGGCTGCCTGGCCGGCATCGGCTTCACAATGTCGTTATTTATCACCGGGCTGGCCTTCACCGATCGCATTTTGACCAATGAGGCCAAGCTGGGCATCCTGGTGGCTTCGATGATTGCGGTCATCCTCGGCGGCATCGCGCTGCAACTGGCCGCACGCAAGGACCGGCTCGTCTTCCAGGAGGCGCCGGGCGTGGAAGAAGACGGGGATTACCAGTAATAGCGGAAACGAAGGCTGGCTGCGCGCGGACTCACCACCCGCGTCCCCACGAAAATGCTCTGGAAGTTGTAAAGCGCCGTGCGATTGGTCATGTTCGTCACCTGAACGGCGATCTCCCAGCGCTTCTTCGTGTCGTCCGTCCGCGTGTAGCCCGCTGCCCAATCAAGCAGCGTGCGTGGACGCACGCGCGGCGGGTCCGATTCCAGATTGACGTATGGCAGCATGTCGAAGAAGTCCGGGTCAATAGCGACGTCGTCGGCGCTCGATGGATTGGTGACCAACCCCGAGTCGTGCCGGACGGAGGCCGACATCCACAGCGAACGCGTGAAGTTGTAAACGCTGTTCGAATGAAGGCTGAGCCTCTGGTCGTGGTCGATGATGAATGGACCTTGCGTGAGAGCCTCCACCGCCGCGGAGCCGAGAAACAGTCCTCCCGTAAACGGCGGATTGACCACCACGCGCGCGTGCGTCGCGCTTAACGTGGAACTGAACCGGCGGCCGGGGAACAGGTTCACCCGCCCTTCCGCTCCGTTGACGCGCGCCGACGCCAGCGAGGTGGGGAAGATAATGCCTGTGTCGAGAAAATTGTCGTTGTCCTGGAGATCCGTCGAGTTCTTGTGATAGAACGTCCCGTTGATGGAAGCCCACGGGCCAATCGCCTGCTGCAGGCCCAATTCATAAACGTTCTGGCGCTCCGGACGAATCACAAACGATGCGCCTCCCAAAGTGTCGCGGATCGCCGGCGGTACCAGCGATTCAGCTTCCCGCGAATTCGCCAGCAGCAGGTTCTCATTCGGAGGTGTCTGGTAGGTGCGGTTGTAGGAGGCCCGGAACACCGTACCCGTCTCTTTCAGGTGATAGGCCAACCCTACGCGCGGCTGCCACTGCGCCCCCCGTGCCAGAAAGCGGTAGTAGTCGTATCGCAGCCCGAGCGTTACCACGAAACGCCCCATCCTCATCGTGTCCTGCAGGAATGCGGACGAGAGCGATCCCGCCGCCCGCCCGGTGAAGCGGAACCAGTCGCCCCCCTGCGTCAAATCGTATGGCACGAGCGCGGGACTGAATTCCTCGTCAGCCTCGCCGTTGAAATCCGGACTGGTGATGGCGAAATTGAAATGCTCCCGCAGCGGAAACCGCTGGTAATCCACGCCGCCCCTCCAGGTGTGCCGCCCGGAGACCCGGTTATAGCGCGCGTTCAGGTTGTAGGTGCCCAGCCGCCGCGCCTGATGCGCCGTAACCGGAGTGTCGCCCAGACTCGGAAAAAGGCGCGCGAAAGCGTTGCGGAACGATGAGTTCACTTCAAACGTCGAGCGCGCATCAAGCGTCCGCAGCCAGCCTCCCGAAATCGAAATATCCTCGAGCGCCTGCCGCTGGTTTTGCAGGTTCGCATGCTGCGAACGCAAGTTCGCCAACTGGAACGAGGACCGCCCGCTCATCACCCCCAGCCGGATTATGTCCTTCGGAGAAGCCTGGTAGTCGAGCCGCGTGTAAGCGCGCTGCAAGTTGCCCCCGTTGTGCAGGTTGTCCAGCGACACCGAATCCAGAAACCGGTTCGACTTCATCGCGTTGAACGAAGCGAAATAGCCGATCTTGCCGCTGCCGCCCGTGAACTGCGTCTGCGACGCCATGGTGTCGAACTGCGCCAGCGACACCTGGTGCGATCCCTGAAAGAGCCGGCTGGAATTCAAGCCCGTCCTCGTTGTCACCACAGCCACGCCCGACACCTTGTTGCCGAACTCGGCAGGCACGTTGCCCGTGTACAGGTCCAGCGATTCCACGATCGACGGGTCCACCGCATTCGCGAAGGCGCCTGTCAACTGGTCCGAAATCGGCATGCCGTCCACCACGAACGTCATCTGGTTGTGCGCGCCGCGTGGATGAATCGCGCCGTTCGCGTTCGCCGCGAAGCCGGGCATCGACAGCAGCACGCCCTCCAACCCGCGCGCGCCCGGCGGGTTCGGACTCTTTTCGAATGAAGCCGCGTTGATCTCGGTCCGCGTGCCCGTGGCTTCGGGGTCGATCAGAGTATCGAGCGACCCGGTGACGTCGATCTGCATGACCTCATCGGCCAGCCGCAGCGCCACCTCCAGACTCACCGGCACGTTGGACCGCAGGTTCACCGTGCGGCGTTCCACCGCGAAGCCCTCCTTGAACAGAATCACTTCGTAGTTCCGAAAAGGCAGGTTGGAAAAGCGCGCTTCGCCCGTCGCGCCGGTCACAGCCTCGCGCTTCAGCCCGGTCACCGCGTTCTCGATGGTCACCACCGCGCCAGGTATCGCATTTTGCAGGGGATCCGACACCTCTACAGTCAGGGTAGCCGTACCCTGCGCGAGGAGGCCGGTGGCAGCGAAATGAAGCAGGGCGGCGGCAACGGCCGCGCGTGGGCGCAACATATGTACTGGGCTCCAGTGACCGGACGGATACTTCCATTAACCTACGGATTCATCACCCCGGTCAATGGGCCCCGCGGATTCGATAGACTCACTGGAACATGGCGGCAGCGGAAATCCCCCAGAGACAAACACTGCTCAGGCTCGCTTCCCTGGTGGCGATCTACCTCTTTGTGACCCTTGTTCTGCCCCGGCCCGAAAGCGTCACCCCCGCCGGCTGGCGCCTCACCGGCCTCTTTGCCGCCACCGTCGCCGGGCTCGTCATCCAACCGCTGCCCGGCGGCGCGCTCGTTCTGCTCGCTATCACGCTCGCGCCGCTGCTAACGGATTTGCAGCTCCAGGAAGCCCTCGCCGGCTACGCCGATTCCACCGTCTGGCTCGTCATGGCGGCGTTCTTCATCTCCCGCGCGCTCCTGAACACCGGCCTGGCGCGCCGCATTGCCCTGCTGTTCGTGCGGGCCTTCGGCAATACCTCGCTGGGCGTCTGCTACGCACTCTCGCTGTCGGACATGGTGCTCGCCAGCGTCATCCCCTCCAACGCGGCTCGCTCGGGAGGCGTCATCCTCCCCATCGCCCGCTCCATCGCGGAACTCTACGGCTCTCTGCCGGGCGATACCGCCCGCCGGCTCGGCGCCTTCCTGATGGTCTGCGTTTACCAGTGTGTCGTCGTCAGTTGTGCGATGTTTTACACCGGCCAGGCCTCGAACCCGCTCGCCGCGCGCATGGCCGGGGACTTCGGCTTCGAGGTCACCTGGGCCGGCTGGTTCGCTGCGGGGCTCGTTCCCGGCCTCCTCTCCATCGCCATCGTGCCCCTGGTGATCTACCGCCTGAACCGTCCGGAGATCACCCGCACGCCCGAGGCCGCGGCCTTCGCTTCGTCCCAATTGCACGAGATGGGCCCCCTCAAGGGCACGGAGAAAATTCTGACGGGCGTCTTCGTGGCCGTCTGCGGCCTCTGGATCACCTCCGGCTGGCACGGCCTCGATATCACCATCACGGCCCTGTGCGGCAGCATGGCGCTGCTGCTCACCGGCGTCCTCAAATGGGACGACGTCCTCCGTGAGCGCGCCGCCTGGGACATCTTCCTCTGGTACGGCGGCCTGCTGCGTCTCGGCCGCGCGCTAAACGACGAAGGCGTCACCCGCGCCTTCGCCCAGGCCGTGGGGGATTATTTCTCCGGGCTGAGCTGGATGGCTCTGCTGCTGGTGGCGCTTCTCATCTTCTTCTACTCCCACTACGCTTTCGCCAGCATCACCGCGCACATCCTGTCGATGTACCCCGCCTTCCTCGCGCTGCTCGCCGCCAAAGGCGCGCCGCTCGGCCTCGTTGTCTTCAGCTTCGCCTCCTTCGCCAACCTCTCAGCGGGCCTCACCAACTACGGCACTACACCCGCACCCATGTTCTACGGCCATGGATACGTCCCGCTCAAGGACTGGTGGAAGGCGGGCGCCGTCGCGTCCGTGGTGAACATCGCTATCTGGCTTACGGCCGGCTTCGCCTGGTGGAAGCTGCTCGGGTTGTGGTAACCCTATCGCCCGCCGCACGCCGCCGGAAAATCCAACTCCCGCAGAACAGCCTCGAACTGAGGCCTTCCCCGCAGCGCATCGAATAACGGATCCGCGGCCAGGATCGTGATCAGCGGATCATTGCCACGCAGTGCCGCTTCGATCTCCCCACACGCCGCTTCCGGTTCGTCCAGCCCGAGATGCACACAGGCCCGCAGCACCGGATTCACGTACCGCGCTTGAGCGAGCCTGTCAAACTGGCGCAGCACCGCGCGCGCCTCCTCACGCCGCCCTGCGCGCCCCAGTGCCATCCCAAGGAATCCGAGCGCCCAGCCGAAGCCCGTTGCCGCGCTCGCCTGCAGTGGCGCCAGCGCCTCCTCTGCGCGCCCAGCCTGCAGCAGCGCCCGCCCCAGATGCACGAGCGCCAGCGGAAACTGCGGATCAAGCACCAGCACATGCCGGTGACATTCGATCGCCTCCTCGGTCCGCCCCATGAAATAGAGAAGCAACCCGAGATTCGCCAGCACCGGCATCGACAGCGGGTCGAGCCGCCGCGCCTGCTGCAGCTCCGCCCACGCCCGGCCGAATTCGCCCTGCAGCCCAAGGAAAATGCCAAACCATAGGTGGCTGTGCGCGGCGTGCGGCGCCAGCGCACACCCCCGCTCAAACGACTCGGTCGCGGCCGCCCACTTGCGCTCGTGCAGGCCCAGCGCCGCCGCGCGCGATGTGTGCGCCTCGCCCAGCAACGGGTCGATCGCCAGCGCCCGCTCCGCCCCCTCTTTCACCCTCGGGAACGCCTCGTCCGGCGCCGCGAATCCCAGAAACCCCAACACCGCGTACCCGTCCGCCAGCCCCGACCACGGCGCCGCGTACTCAGGATCCCGCGCCACCGCCTTCTCGAAACACCGGATCGCCTCCATCACCGCCGCCGGCGACCGCTGCCCAAGGTGATACCGCCCTAGCCGGTGAAGAGCATGCGCGTCCGCGTCGCCGGTATGCACTCGCGTGAGCCGCGTCCGCTCGTCCGGCGTCACGGCCACCCGCATCTGCTCCAGCACCAGCCGAGCGATCTCCTCCTCCAGGGCAAAAAGGTTCCAATCCAGCCGGTCGAACCGTTCGCTCCACAACGGCATTCCGTCTTCGGCGCGAATCAATTGTACTGTGATGCGCAGCACTCCGCCGTCGCGCTGCACCGCTCCATCCAGGATGTAGCCGGCTCCCAGCGCCTGCCCCAGCTCCCGCGCCCCAGTGCGCCGGTCGCGGAACGCGAACGACGAAGTCCGCGCCACCACAGCGATGCCGGAAAGCCGGGCCAGCGTGTTGATCAATTCCTCGCTGATGCCATCCGCCAGCTGCCCGACTTCGGCGTCGCCCGCGAGGTTTTCCAGCGGCAACACGGCGATCGAGGGTTCCTTCGGCGATTCCGCCTCCAACATCTCCACCTCCGCGATCAGCCGGTAACCGCGTTTGGGAAGGTTCTCGATGAACTCCGGTTTCTGGGCCGAATCCCCCAAAGCCCGCCGCAACTCCGCCACCGCGCGGGTCAGCGAAGATTCGGCCGTAAACCGGCCGCGCCAGATCGCCGCCGTGATCTCGTCCTTGCTGACGATCCCGCCGCCGGCCCGCACCAGCAATAGCAGCAGGTCCATCACCTGCGGCCGGACATAATTGGATTCGGTTTCCGATTCGATGAAACCCAGAGCCGGCCGCACGGTCCAGCGCCTCAACCGAAAAGCCTGTGGACCCGAAGAATCGACGCCTCCGGCGGATGTCATGGCGTCTTCAGTATATCGATGACGGCTCGATCCGCCGGAGGCCATCTCCTCCGATCTGCGTGCCCTCGACAACTTCTGGTCTCAGGGGTTCGCGATCACTCTCATTATCCCTTCCGGCCCGCCGCAAAGTTCCTACATTTCCCCTGTATTGCCCCAAGGCCCCGCCGCCCCGCTTCGCCATGCCGGACAAACATGCCGGCTTCTTGAGAGAATGACGGCAAGGAGCAACCGGACATGAAAATTTCCATGGGTTCCTGGGCCTTCTCCTTTGGCCCGTACGCCGAAAACCCGCTGCCCTTGCCCACCATCGCCGAGCACCTCGCGCGAACCGGCTATGACGGCATCGAACTCGGCGGGTTCCCCCCTCACGTCACACTCGAAACGCATGGCTCCCCGCGCGAACGCCAATCTCTCCGCTCCCTCCTCCATGACCTCGGCCTGGGCGTCTCCGGCTATGCGGCGGACTTCAGCAGCATCAATCCCACCGTTGTGGGCAACCACCAGCGCTATATCGAACTCTTCCAGCGCCAGCTTGAAATCTGCGTCGATCTCGAAAGCCCCATGATCCGCGTCGACACCGGCGCCGCTCCGGGTTCGCTCGATGACGACGACTACCACAACGCCCTCTATCGCGTCGCCGGCATCTGGCGCGATTGCGCCGACCTCGCCCGCGCTGCCCACGTCCGCATCGCCTGGGAGTTCGAGCCCGGCTTCGTCTTCAACAAGCCCTCCGAAGCCGTCACCATGCACGACCGCGTCGGCCACCCCTCCTTCACGATCCTGCTCGACACCTGCCACGCGTATATGTCAGCCGTCGCCGGCGCCCGCCACCATGTCCGCAAGGAATTGCTCGATGGCGGCATTGAGGAGCTGATCGAAATGCTCGACGGGCGCATCGGCGCCATCCACATCGACGACTCCGACGGCACCCTGCACGGCGGCGAAACCTCCACCCACTGCCCCCTCGGACACGGCTCCATCGTCTGGGATCACGTCGCCCCCAAACTCCTCGCCATTCCACACATCGAATGGTGGTGCGTCGATCTCTGCTTCTGGGCCGGCGCTCTCGATGAGATCGCCTCCAGCCTCGAGTTCGTCCGCAAGCTCGCTCAACAAAGCGCCGCCACACGAGCGTGACGGCGCTCCCGTTTCCTCCGGCGGGCGAACTAGAACACGATCTTGCCGATCAGCACGAACAGCCGCACCTGATTCTGCTGCGCTGGATCAAGCTGCCCGAAACGGGTGTCGGTCACGCTGTTCGGCCGCACCGCGAGCCGCCCGAAATAGGCGTACTGAAACGCATTGTGCATGTCGCTGCGCAGCTGGAACTTGACCCTTTCCGTGATGCGGAACTCCTTGTACGCCGAGATCTCCCAACTGTTCAGCATCGGAGTCCGCACGTCGGGGAACCGCGTCGGGAAGCCGCGCAGCGTGAACGGCGCAATGGCCTGCCGCGGAAACAACGACGTGTCGAACCATGTGTCGAAGAATGGATCAAACTTGTCGCGCCCTTTCTGGCGCGCCAGTTCGTCCCGCTGCGATGACGTCAGCCGCGCGCTGCGCGCCTCGAGAGGCGACGCGTTGGGGAACTCGATCGGGATCCCCGAACGGTACATCGCCTGCACCGCGAAGTTCCAGCCGCCCACCACCGCATCCAATCCCCGGTTGGCGCTGCTCATCCAGCGCCGCCCCCGGCCGAATGGCATCTCGTACGTCACCACGCCCGAAAATGTGTGCGGGATGTCCCATTCATTCAGCCTCTTTTCGAGCCGCGTGTCCCGCAGGTCGGTCAGCGTAGTGTCCTGCGCGTTCAGCAGTGTCATCTGCTCCAGCGTCTTGCCCCAGGTGTAGCTGGCTTGCGCTGCCAGGCCTTGAGCGAGTCGCCTCGTGGCCTTCGCCTGCAGCGAATGGTAGCTCTGGCCCCCGATTGGAACGTTCGTGATCGAAACGTTCGAAAAATGAGGATAGGCGAACAGCAACTGCTGCCGGGGAATATTCGCGCCATTGAATGCCGACCCCGGCAACAGGCCCTGGAATGGATTCGCCACCTGCTGGCTGAAATAGGCTGCCCGCTGCGCCACCGGCAGGCTTTCCAGCACATCGCCCGGAATGAAGTTCATGTTCAGTGAGACCGGCAACTGCCGCGTCAGATTGCCGACGTAGCTCACATCCGTCAGCCAGCCGCCCGGCAACTCCCGCTGGAAGCCGAATGAAAACTGGTGCGAGTACGGCAGCGGCCGGTCCATGAACTGAGCGCCTACGCCCAGACCCAGGTTCGTCGCCAGGCCCAGCGAATTGCCGATCGGCTGCAGCAGGCCGGTCGGGAAAATCTGCGATGGGAAAGGATCGCGCAGGTCCACCGCCGGCGTCAGATTGTTGTCCACGCTCGCCACCAGATTGGTCCGCTGGCTGAAGCCCGCATCCGAACCCGCCGCATTCTGGCCCAGCATCGACAACCCATACCCCCCGCGCATCACCCACTTGTCGGCGAACTGCCACGCCACGCCCATGCGCGGCTGGAAGTTGTTGAGGTCGCGGTTGAACGCTTCGCGCGCCGTTCCCGAATCGCCCGCGAATTGCAGTCCGCCGCGCAAGTTCAAGCCCGGCACCCGGTCGTTCAGAGGACTCGCCTGATCAAACGCGAATCCGCGGATCTGCCGGTTGTAGCGCTCCGCGATCGGCTGCTCGTAATCCCAGCGCAGGCCGAGATTCAACGTCAGGCGGGATGTGATCTTCCAGTCATCCTGGAAAAAGAGCCCGAAATAATGGTTCCGCCAAGCCGGGTCCATGTTGCGGTCCACGTAGCCCGAAGTCGGATATCCCAGCAGGAACGTGGCGAACTCATTGCCCGACAGCGCATCGGCACGTTGCGGATCGGCTTGACTCCAGTTGCGCCCAAAGTTGTACAACCCGCTCGCCGCCTCCGGACGCAGACGGTTGTCGTTGTACCGCCGCGCATCCATGCCCATCTTGAACGAGTGACGGCCGCGAATCACCTGAAGGATCGGCTGCACCGACCAGCTGTCCTGCGTCTCGTAGTTGCTCGTGCGCGTCGCCCCCAGCGGGCTGAAATTGTTCCCCGAAAGGTTGAAACGCGGGAACTGCAGCCCCGTAAACTGGTTGACCAGCTGGTCCGAAAACCCAAGCTGCCGCGGATCGAAGCCCGCCCCGAACGTGTTTCCGCTAAACCCTTCATACCGCGCCAGCCCGCCGCGCACGTTCAGCACCATGCTGGGCGAGATCGTGTATGTCCAGTCCGCCCCCCAGTTGCGCGATATGCGCGTCGACGGAAACTCGCCGCTCGGCTCCGCCGCGTTGGTGCCCCACTGCACGCGCGCCCAGTTGAACCACGGCGTCTGGCCGTAACGCCAGCTCAGCCGGCTCTTCTGCGTCACGTTCCAGTCCATCTTGCCGATCCATTGGTCGTACTGGTTCTGCGAACTGTTCACGAAGAGGTAGTTGTTCAGCCCGTCCGGCGACTCGCTTACCCGGTTCGGATTCGGGTAAAAGCCCGCCGCGTTCGCCGCCACCGGATTCCGGCGGTTCGCCGGGATGAGATTGCCCGCGAACGGCGTCCGCACAAAGGCCCCCGCCGCATTGCGCGTCGTCGTCAGCGGGTCGTACATCGTGATCATGTTGCCCGCGTTGTTCAACGTCTGCGCGAAGTTGCCCTGCCGCTGCGCCTCGGTCGGCACCGTCCAGAGTTGCGTCTGCGGATTGCGCTCCCGCAGGCTCTCCAGCGAAATCATGAAGAACAGCCTGTTCCGTCCGTCAATCACCTTTGGCACATACACCGGCCCGTCCACCGTGAAGCCGTACGTGTTGTTCTTGTACTCCGGCCGCTTGATCCCGACCGCGTTCCGCGAAAACCCGTTCTCCGCCAGGTTGTCGTTCTTGAAAAACTCATATAACTGCCCGTGCAGTTGATTCGTCCCCGTGCGCAGCGTCACCGATGTGATGCCGCCGCCCACGCGCCCGTACTGCGAATCGTAATTGTTCGTCAGCACGTTCACTTCCTCGATCGCATTCAGCGCCGGCGCGAACGACGCGCTCCGGCTGCCGCGCGTCGTCGTCTGCCCGTCCAGCAAAATCTCGTTCTCCCCGCTGCGGCCGCCATTGATCGATACGCCGTTGATATTCCCGAAGGCGTAAAGCTCGAAATTGCCCCAGTAATTGCTCGTTTTCGTTACGCCGGGCATCGTGAAAAGAAACTGGAACAGGTTGCGGCCGCTGGTCGGTATGTCCTCGACGAACTTCTTCTCAATCGTCGCCGTCCGCGACGCCGACTCTGTCTGCAGCAGCGGAACTTCACCCGTCACCGTCACACTCTCCGCCAGTGCGCCCAACTCCAGCCGGATGTCCAGCCGCACACGGTCCACCGCGCTCAGCCGTACACCGTCCCTCACAAACCGTTTGAAACCCTCTCTCTCCGCCGTCACCCGGTATTCGCCGGGCGGTAGAAAACGGGTCACGAACAGGCCCGTCTCATTCGTCTCCGTTTCATAGGGGATGCTGCGCTCGACACTCGTCACCACCACCCGCGCAGCGGCAACCGGCGCCCCCGCCGGGTCCGTCACAATCCCGCTAATTGTTGCTCGAAATTCCTGCGCCGATAGTCCGCTCGCCAGCACACACAATGCCAGCAGACTCCTCGCCATATTCCATGCCCAGATATTTGAGAGACACATGGATGGAAAGGTAGCATGACTGCGTGAAAACCGAAATACATTTCTGCTTCGCTCTCGTAGTGTATTTCGGCGCTATCCAGAGATAGATTTTCAAAATACGCAAGATCACCCCGGCGCGGCACTTCGCGCTTCCCGCAGGGCCCCGATTTCGGCCTGGCTCAGGCCTTCAAACCGGCTAATACACCCCGCATATACGCGAACGACCGGTGCATCCCCGGCAGCGGATTGTCAGCGTTGATTTCGTACTCCAGCATCACCACGTGCTGGTAGTTCATCTGCTGCTTCAGCAGCTTCAACAGGCCCGCGATCGGCAGCACGCCGTCGCCCACGTCGCACTGGCTCCTGCCAACCATGGCGTCCCCAAGATCCTTCACGTCCACGTCATAGAGCCGCGCGCCGCACTCCCGCGTCGCCTTCACAATATCCACGCCCGTCCGCGACGTGTGCCCCGCATCCATACACACGCCCATCCGCGGATCCATATTCTTGATTAGCTTCAGCGCATCCGACGGCGCGGGAAAGTGCTTGTCTTCCGGCCCGTGGTTGTGGATCGCCACCTTGATGTCGTACTCCTTCACCATCCGCTCGACAATGGGCAGCGTTTCGGCCGTGGGCGCGCACGTCATCACCTGAACGCCTAGCGCTTTGTTGAACTCGAACTTCTGCCGGATGTCGCCCTCATCCTTCTTCTGCAGGTTGGTGTTGCCCGAACCCACCAGGATGATGCCCGCATCGTCCAGCACCTTCTTGGCCTCGCGCACCTTGTCCGGCGTGCTGTCATAGGGCAGGTGCATTTCCAGTTTCAGCTTCGCGTAGCGCACCTTCAATTCCTGGATCGCTTTGACCGCCTGCAGAAACGGCAGCTTACGCAGTGAATAGGTGGCCACCCCAAGCTTGAGATCGTCCGCCGCGCCCGCCGGCGCGGCCTTCAACATCGAGGGAATCGCGGGCAACGCCGCCGCGCCGGCAAGCAATGAACGTCGGGAAAAATTCATGGTGTGCACTCCAGTGCCCACCAGCTTATATCAGAATCGCGACCGCGGCTTGCTACCGCATCGGCGCCGGTTCGCCTTCTGCCACCAGAAGCCCCAGTTCCTCCATCCGCTCCCGCACCAGCTCGCAGTCGGCGGCATCCAGGGGCAAATGCGGCGGGGCCAGCACGTTTTCGCACAGCCCGTTCAGCGACATCGCCGCCTTCATCCCTTTCAGAAAGCTCGTGCCGTACCCGCCGAGGCCATAAAGCTTGTTGCTGATCGCCATGACACGGGCTTGCAACCGCCGCTCTTCCTCTACCCGGCCTTCCGTCACTGCGCGGTACAGGCTCACGAACAACTCGGGAAGCAGATTGGCGCCGCCGGTCACTCCCCCTGTCCCGCCCAGATGCAGGCTCTCAGCCAGCATCTCCTCCGGTCCCATGAAGATCGCGAAATCCTGAAACTGCGCCAGAGCCTGCTGCGCCTCCCGGAAATAGTCCAGGTCTCCCGAGCTGTCCTTGAACCCAACTACATCCGGCAGCCTCGCCAGCCGGACCAGCGTGTCGATCTCGAACCGTACCTTGGTCAAACTCGGAAAGTTGTAAAGGTAAAGCGGCAAATGCGCTTCCGCCGCCAGCCGGCGGAAGAATCCTTCCAGCTCCACCTGTGAGATCTGAAAATAACAGGGCGGCGCCGCGACAATTGCCGTGGCTCCACTCTGGTGAGCGAAATCGGCGAGCCGGACTGCCTCCTTCAAGGATGTGTCCGTCACGCCCACCAGCACCGGCACGCGCCCCCCAGCCGTGGCGCAGACCTCCCTGACAACTTCGAACCGAGCCCCGTAACCCAGGCTCGGCGCTTCGCCCGTGGTCCCTAACGCAAAGATCCCGTCCACCCCCGCTCGGATCATCCTTTCCACGATCCCGTAAAGCGCGTGGCGGTCTAAGGTCCCGTCTCTCTTCAGAGGCGTGATTAAGGGAGGGACGATTCCCCGTGTCGGACATCCCTGTGTCATGAGTGTAAACCCATTGTGAGGGACGTTTCGGAATCGTGTCAAGCGGGCGTGAAAAACGAAACTGCCTACGATCTCGGTTTCGCCAAAACTGCCGTCACCGCCACGGCCGCTTTTTTCACGCTCTCGATCAACTTCTGCTGCTGCGCCGCCGTTCCCAGCCGCTGCCGCGGCAGCGACACGCTGATCGCCGCCATCGCGTTGCCCTCCGGCGCCATAATGGGTGCTCCGAAGCAGAATCCATCCGAGCAGGTCTCGGCCCGGTCCAGTCCATAGCCGCGTGCCCGGATCTCATCCAGTTCGGCGTGCAGTCTCTGCTCGTCCACGATCGTTTCGGGCGTGATCGGATTGATCCCGTAGCTCCGGATCAGATGCTCGCGCCGCTCCTCGGATTGAAACGCCGTGATGCACTTGCCCAGCGACGACGCATGCGGCTGCAGAATCCGGCCCACGGTATTGCCCATACGGACAATCTGCGGGCTTTCCACCACCGCGACCACTTCGACATGATTGTCAAATAAAAAAGCCAGCGACGCCGTCTCCCGGTACTCCCTCACCAGTTCCCGCAACTGCGCCGTGCCCGCTTCCAGCACCTTCTCCAGATGCACCCGTCCCGCCCGCTTCACCGGATTCGCACGAAGGCTATACCGCCCCCCCGCGTCTTTCAGTACCGCCCCCTCGGCCTCCAGCGTGAAGAGCAGCCGGAACAGCGAGGTCTTCGTCAGCTTCACCAACCCCGACAACTCGTGCAGGCTCATCGGTTGCGGCGCGGCCGACAATAAGTCCAACACCTGTAACGCCTTCGCCACTGCGCGGGAATAATACTGTCTCGCCTGCGGCGAAGCTCCTGCGCCCTTCTTCGTCTTGGCCGGGTTCTTCCGTGTGGCTGATTTCATGTCCGCTACTCGATTCCGTAATATATCACTCCCGTGGGCAGGGAACCCTCTCCCGCTCCCGGACATCTGCTTAACTAAGGAGGGTATTGGGCCCGAAAGATGACCTCGTCGCGAATCCTTAGTCTCGTTCTCGTCCTGCTCTGCGCCTCGCTCCTGCCCGCGGCAGCGCCCCGGCCCGTGCCAGCTCTGTCCCCTGCGCAGCAGGCCGAAGCACAGCGCCTGATCGATCAGGTCCGCCGCGATCCCCGTGGCCCATACGGCCCTATCCGCTGGTACTGCGAGGACGGACGCGTCCTCCCGCCCCAGGGCGTTCCCTGCCGCCCGGCGGGCGGCTTCCAGCACGCCGCCCCCGGCGCCCACGCCCGGCAACTCGCCAGCCTCAACTTCGACCTCGCCCGCTTCCTCGCCAACATGCCCTTCGACCAGTTCTTCGACGAAGCGCGCCACCACCACTGGCCCCGTCAGCTCGTTCTGTTCGACTACCTCGTCACCGCCCACAACGGCTGGATCTACGGCCGCGCCTGGCAGCGCCGCGGCGTCCGCCAGGCCGAAGACGAGGAGGCCGCCGCCCGCCGCCTGCTCCGCCAATTGCTTCAGGACCCTGCCTGGGTCGAGCCCAACTATCTGCTCGCTGTCCAGTTGGTCTCCACCATCCCTCACGGCCTCGATACCGCGCGCACACGCCGCATTCGCGCGCTCTCTACACAACTCGCCGATCAGGATGCGCTGTTCCTCCCCCTCCGGGCCAAAATCCATTCGCGCCCCGGCCCTGAGGACATTGCCGCCGTCGAAGACTATCTCCGCCGCCGGCCGCCCGCCGATCCTGCCGGGTTCCGCGAATTCATCCAGCTGATGCGCGAAGAATATTCGCTCGCCGGCTCCGCCCGCGCTCTGCCCGCTTTCCAGAAGCAGCTCAAAGGCTCGGCGGTTGAGGCCGACCTTGCGGCTCTGGCCGAAGCCGCGGCCCGCGGCAACCGCGAAGCCTTCGAAGCCGGCTCTCGCTTGACCCTGGCCATCCGCCGCGCCCTCGCCCAGCCCGGTCCCGGCACGCTCAAGCTCAACCTCGCCGATCTTCAAGTCTGGCTGCTGGACACGGTCTTCCGCTACGGCGCTTCCGAAGGCGCGCCCACCGGCTCCCGCCGCGAACGGCTTGCCGCCGCCCGCCACTGGCTCCGCTACGCCACCGGAGCCGGACTGATTTCCTTCCGCCAGTTGGCGGCCATCGAAGAAGTGATCGAGCCGCTTCATGCCCGCGCCCAACTCGATGCCCGCGCTTATGACGAAGCGATCCGGGATCTCCATCGCACGCTCGAATGGGCGCGCGCCGCCATGATGCGCGAGTTCGGCCCCGTCCAGCGCCACTACCTCACCATCGCGCCCGAGGCCGCCGAGCTGATCGACGACCTCCTCCGCCGATCCGTCGCGCTCCACCTCTCGCGCCACGCCGAGGAACTCCTCGCCGACGCCGAAGCCGCCGCCGGCCGCCGCCACTCCATCCTCGGCCAGCCCGCCAGCCGGGGCGTCTTCGCTCTCAACCCCGGCGTCGCCATCGCCGCTCTCGACCTCATCGAACCCGGTCACGAAGAAGGCGTGCGCCTCGATCCCAACCGCATCTACGTGATCCCGGAAACCCTCGAAGACCTCACGCCCGTCAAGGGCATTCTCACCCTCGACAGCGGCAACGCCCTCTCTCACACCCAACTCCTCGCCGCCAATCTCGGCATCCCCAACGCCACTTTCCCTTCGAGCCTCCTGCCCGAATTGCGCAAGCACAAGGGGCAACGTCTGTTCTACGCCGTTACCCCCGGCGGTGACATTATCCTCCGCCCCTGGAATTCGCTCTCTGAAGACGAACGCAGCGTCTGGACCACGCGGCCCACCGATTCCGGCCGGGTTAGCCTCGACACCAGCCGCCTGCGCCTCGACGTCACCCGCGTCATCCCCCTTCGCGAGATCTCCGCCGCCGACAGCGGCGTTCTCTCCGGTCCGAAGGCCGCCAATGTCGGCGAACTCGCGCGCCGCTTCCCCGGGCTTGTGTCCAACGCGGTAGTCGTGCCCTTCGGCATCTATCATCAGCATCTCCAGCAGGCCGAAAACGGCCAGCTCGCCGCGCGGATCCGCGCCGCCTTCGAGGAAGCGGAACGCCTCCGCAACCAGGGCGCCCCCGTGGACCGGATTCGTGAATTCATCTACCCGCAACTCGCCGCGTTCCGCCGCTCCATCCGGACGCTCCCCACGCTCCCCGAATTCGAACGCGACCTCGCCGCCCGCCTCGAGGAAGCCTTCGGCCCCGACGGCTCCTATGGCGTCTTCGTCCGTTCCGACACCAACGCCGAGGACCTGCCCCAGTTCACCGGCGCGGGCCTGAACCTCACCGTGCCCAACGTCGTGGGCCGCACGAACATCTTGCAAGCCGTCCGCGACGTCTGGGCCTCGCCCTTCGAGGAGCGCGCCTTCGAGTGGCGCAGCCGCGCCCTGGAATCGAGCGCCGCGGTCTTTCCCTCCGTTCTCATCCAACGCACCGTGAACAGCGAAAAGTCGGGCGTCCTGGTCACCGTCAATCTCGAAACCCTCAACCGTGAGGAAATCACCGTCAACGTGAACGAGGGCGTCGCCGCCGTCGTCGATGGCGGCACGGCCGAATCGCTCCTGTTGCGCCCGGATGGCTCCGTCAAGCTGCGCGCCCAGGCGCGTTCCCCTTACCGCCGTGTCGCGCTACCCTCCGGCGGCTTCGACGTCGTCGCTACCACTGGCGCGGATTCCGTGCTGCAGCCCGATGAAATCCGCCAGCTCCGCGAACTTGCCGCTCAGGTGGAAGCCGAATACCCGAAAGCCCGCGACGCAAACGGCGAAACGCTGCCCTGGGACATCGAGTTCGGCTTCGAAAACGGCCAGTTGCGCCTCTTCCAGATTCGCCCCCTCGTGCGTTTCCGTGAGCGCGCCACCCTCGAACGCCTCGCCCGGCTCGAAGGCCCGCCGCCCGCCGCCGCCGCCACCGTCAACCTCGACGCGCCCCCGGAGTCGAAATGAAGTATCTCGCTCTGCTGCTCGCCGCCGTCGTCCTCGCCGCCGCCTACCCGCTCGATGCGTTCAGGCGCACCGGCATCCGCCGCCTCGAAGGCTACCGGCTCGCCGTCGAAGGCAAGGTCCGTAATGTGCGCCCCATCCCCAAAGGCGGCCTGCTACGCGACGCGGACATCCAGCTCCGCCTCCGCGGCCGCGAAGTGCCATTGAATCAAAAAGATCCGTTCCTCCAGAAGGGCCTCGAACGCATCTTCGCCGCGCGCGACCCATCCTACGGAATCGCCCTGCTCGACATCACCGATCCCGCCCGCCCGCGCTACGCCGCAGTCCGTGAAAACTACAAACAACTGCCCGGCAGCGTCGGCAAGATCCTGGTGGCGGCCGCATTCCTCGACGCCACCGCCCGTGTATACCCGCAAATCGTTGACCGCGAACGCTTTCTTCGCGAAACCATCCGCCCCGCCGACGAATTCATCCTCACCGATTCCAAGACCGCGCCGTTCTACGAACCCGGCAACGACGCCGTCCTGAACCGCGCCCTCCGCACCGGCGACCGTTTCAGCCTCTGGGAGTGGCTCGATCACATGCTGAGCCAAAGCTCGAACTCCGCCGGCTCGCTGATGTGGAAAGAGGCGCTACTTTTGCGCGTTTTTAGTGCAAAATACCCCGTTTCTAGCGCTCAGGAACGCGATTTTTTGCAGTCCACGCCGCGCGCCGAACTCGCGCGCCGGTCGCTTGAAACCATCGAGAATCACGTGGTGACCGCCGGCCTCGACCCCGCGCAACTCCGTCAAGGCACACTATTTACGCGTACCGGCTCGGCCCGCATCCCCGGCACGGCCAGCTACGCCACCCCGCTCGAGCTGTTGCGCTGGCTCGTGCGCATGGAACAGGGGCGTTTGATCGACGAATGGTCCAGCCTGGAACTGAAGAAACTGCTGTACTTCGCCCGCGCCCGCTACCGCTATGCCGCTTCGCCCGCGCTCACCAACGCCGCCGTGTTCTTCAAATCCGGATCATTCTTCCAGTGCAAGCCGGAGGAAGGCTTTCAGTGCCGCCAGTACCGGGGCAATGTCACCAACATGATGAACTCGGTGGCCGTCGTGGAAAGCGCGGGCCGCGTTTATCTGGTCGCGCTGATGTCGAACGTGCTGAAGATCAACTCAGCGGGTGAGCACATGGCTATCGCCACTGAAGTCGAGCGGCTCGTCGCGGCTGCAAATAATCCGGTCCAGCCCGCCAATTAGCTTTTCGAGAATCTCGCCGCCGCGCGGATGCTCCACCAGCCCGACGGCGATGTAGCGGCGGCCGTCGTGCTCGATGATGCCCGCATCGGCGTGCCAGTCCTTCCAGGTGCCCGATTTGCGCGCGATCTTCACGCCGGGAACCCCACTCAGCCCCTTAACGAACTTGTGGCGGATCTCCGGCTCGGAGAAGATCTCCCGCATCTCGGCGCTGAACCGCGGATTCACCAGCTCGCCCCGGGCCATCAGCAGGAAAAAACGCGCCGTCTGGTAGGCCGTTGCCCCATGGCTGAGGTTATGAAGCGGGTCGCGCTTCCAGTAGTCATTCGGCCCGCCGTAGGCTTTGCCCAGCCAAAGCCCGCCCGCGCCGCCCGAGTCGTACAACCGGTACTTATGGCTGGTGAGGATCCGGGCGATATTCTCGAAGCCCACCATCTGGATCACTTTCGAGGCGTCGGGGTTCGACGACCGCCTCGCGACCCGCAGAAACATCTGCCGCAGTTCCGGGGTGTAGCGGAGCGCGCCTTCCGCGACCCGCTCGAAACCCGCCATGATGGCCACGATCTTCGGAAGGCTCGCGGCGTACATCATCACATGGTCGTTGACACCCGCGTAGCGTGGCAGCGCCGGATCGGTGATGTCCACCAGCGAAACCGCGAACTTGCGGGCTTCCACAAGCTGCGACAGGCGCTGCCCGGCGATCAAGCGCGTCAGCTCTTCGTTCAGATCCGGATCCGGACGAGCTTCGGCGGCGGAGAGCGTCAGCGCAACGGCCATCAGGCCAGCGGCTCGGCACAGTCGGCAGGCAAACACCCCCCCATCATGCCAGCCTTTGCCCGCCTGAGTCCAGTAAATCCTGTACGCCGCCTCCCGCCTCGGGCAGTACAGCGCACATCAATTCCGGATCAGTTGCCTCTGTGGGGTGAGCGGTGCCCAACCCTCGTTCCCGGACATTCCGGCATCTTCGGTTGGCGTCCCGGTACCTGGAAATCTTATACAACCTCTCTGATATGCAGCGGGATCATCGAAATGCCACATAGGAATTGTCTGGTTGAGAAGAATCTTGTAATGCAAAAGAACTAATGCTACCCTTCTATAGCCCTGACGGGCTGGGTGCACTTGCACCCGACGGTAAAGAAACAAGGAGGAGGCGTCAATGTCTGTGACGGCTCTGATCGCGCGGCTCGCCATCTCGGCGGCCGCTTTTGTTTTGCTGCTACCCGCGCAGCAGCAGCCCGAGTTGCAGCATCTCATTTTCACAAAGCTGCACCCCGGAATGGTGGCTGAATACAGGGAGATGCAGGCGACGTTCAACGCCGCTTACAAGAAGGAGGGAACGCCATGGCGGCACGTCTGGTCGACGTCCGTTTTTGGTGAGCCAGGCTATGTGACCGCCTTCCCCGTCGGAAAGATGGAACGCTACGACACGCCCAACCCCATGCGCAAAATGATGAACGACATGGAGTACGCGAACTACCAGCAGAAGATGAGCCGCATCGTGGCCAGTTCCCACAATGTTCTGATCCGGACGCGTCCGGACCTGGGGCTTTCCAGCGGGAGGACGAAGCCCGTCCGGGCGCTGGTGACAACCATCGTCGTGGAACCGGGCAAGAACATGGAGTTCGAAGCCTTCATCCGGAATGACATCAAGCCCGCCTGGCAGAAGGCCGGTATGAAGGATGTCTGGGTGGACCAGGTCGTCATGGGCGGCTCGTCCACGGAGTATACTTTCCTCTATCTATTCGACAAGTGGAGCGAAATGGAAGGCGGCAGCCCGATGGAGCGGGCCTTGGGCCGCGAGGCGTGGGACAAGATCCGCAGTAAGATCGCGGGTCTCGCCACGTCGGTCAAGACCGAGGTCGCGCAGTTCCATCCCGACCTGAGCTATCAGGCACAGTAGTCTCCCGGGGCGGGCCCAAACCCGCCCCGAACCTTCCGCCCTCCTGACCGCGGCGCCCCACGCTCCGCCGCGGTTGATCCGCCCAAAACCGCGGGCCGCAGCAGAAGACCTCTGACCTTCTCTCGCTTACGACTTCGCCAAAAAGCGCAGCAGCGCCAGTAGATGCCGAATCGCCCATCCCGCGCCGCCCGCGGAGGTTGTGTGGGCGGCAAGCGCCCGGTGAAGTAGTATTCTGCAAGGGTAGCGGCAATGTTTCCGTCCACACCTCAGCCTCTTCCCGCCGGACTGCTCGACAAGCAGGAAGCGCAGGCGCAACTCATATTGAAGGACCGCGCGCTGGCGGCTTGCGCCGAGGGCATCACGATCGCCGACGCCCGGCTGCCCGACCAGCCGCTCATCTACATCAACGCCGGTTTCGAACGGCTCACCGGCTATCCGGTGGCCGAAGTGCTGGGGCGCAACTGCCGCTTTCTGCAGGGGCCCGAGACCGATCCGGCAACGGTGGAAACGCTGCGGCAGGCGATTCGTGAACAGCGCGCAGTGACCGTGGAGTTGCTCAACTACCGCAAGGACGGCACGCCCTTCTGGAACCGCCTTTCGATCACCCCCGTGCGCGACGAAGCCGGCGTGGTGACCCACCTGATCGGCGTGCAGTCTGACGTGACGGCGGAGGTGGAGGCGAAAGAGGGGCTGCGGCTGGCGAACAGGCGGCTCGAGTCGGCGGCCCGCATCACCAAGCAGGATCTGGAGGCCGCGGCCGAGTCCCAGCAGGCGTTGCTGCCGGTGGACCTGCCCAGTTTTCCCGGGTTCCGGTTCGCTTACCGCTCCCGGCCCTGTATCGATGTCGGCGGGGATTCGCTCAACGTGCTTTCGCTCGATGACCAGCACTTGGCGGTTTACGTCCTCGATGTGTCCGGGCACGGCGTGGCGGCGGCGCTGCTTTCCGTCACCCTGACTTACATGCTCCTGGCGCCGCCGGACCGTTCACTGCTGTACCACGCGGCGGCGGACGGATCCGGCGCGTATGCGGTCACGCGTCCCGCCGAAGTCGTGGCCCGGCTCAACCGGCAGTTTTCGCCCAATTCCCCCATGGCGCGGTATTTCACGATGCTTTACGGGATTTTGAATAAGCGGACCGGGGAATTTTGTTATGTGGCCGCCGGGCACCTGGGTCCGGTTCATGTCCGCGCGGACGCCGAGCCGCTGACCGGCGAGACCACCAGCATTCCGGTCGGGGTGCTGGCCCACGCGGCTTATGAGGAGAGAACGATCACGCTGGCGCCGGGCGAGCGGCTCTACCTGTGCACCGATGGTCTGTACGAATCCGAGAATGGCGCGCAGGAGGAGTTTGGCGTCGAACGGCTGATCGAAGTATTGGATGAGGGCCGGGCTGCTTCACTTGAGGAAAGCCTGGACTCGCTGATGGACCGCGTAGAGAAATGGCGCGGCGGGAACGGCGCGGCCGACGATTCCTCGATCCTCGCCATCGAGCGCACCGGGTGACGGGTCAGGCGCGCCACCGGGCGCATCGCCCCACGACGAGTTCGAGGAGTTAGGCCCCAGGCACGGAAATACCTCCCTCAGTCTCCCCAGGAATAGTCCGGTGCCTGGGATCTAACTCCCCGAACTTTAAATCGAGACGAGAAAAAATCCTCACCGGCAGTGTTCGTTTGCCCGGCGTGTGCAAGCCCCGAACGTGAGTGAGGGGCCAGCACGCAGTCGTCAGGAGTGGGGGTGTCAACTAATTTGTGTAAACTGCCTCTCCTTGGGGTTGATTGCCACGGTTACGGACGATGCCGGATGCCAGCCGAAGCCGGGGGGCGGAGCGGAGCGACGTCCCCCGGTGCAGGCAGGCATCCGGCGCGCCCTATGCTGCCCGGGCGGCCTGCAGCCGGCCGGGGTAAATCATCTCAAACTGGAGTGCCCCTCCCTCACGGTCGGGGCTGAGTGTGGGCGAGCCCCGGAGAATCAATCAGATATGCCTAGCGATATTCGATCCCGTATCCTTCTTCAACGCGACCACCATAGTGCCGGCTCGCCCGAAGGCCACGGATGGATGGGCAGTCGATTCTTTCACCCACCCTCACGCTTTGCGCTTACGCGCGCCTCCGCCGGGAATGCGCTAAAAAAACCGCCCTAGCCGGAAAAACAGCCGCCGGTCGCCGCGGTCGCCCAGCGCTCCCCCGAAATACACCATCCCGATCGCCGTCTCGCCCATCAAGCCGATCGATCCGCTATGCCGCGGCTTGATCCACGACGTGCCCGCCCACGCATTGCCGAATTCATAGCTCGTTATTCCGTAAAATCGCCCAAATACGGCCAGAGATTCATTGGTCAGGGAACGCAATAACGAGCCGCCCCCGTAGTAATAATGACTGCCGAGCAACTGGCTCCGCGCCAGTGAACTCATCCGCAGCGGACCGCCCAGTTGAAACTCGAGGCCCAGCGGATCCCGGTTCATCGTCGTGCCGCCCGCGCCGGTCCCGATGAACAGCAGCCGCTTGGGCAGCATTTTCGCGTAGCTGTATTCGGTCTCCATCACGGGGAACTGCCGCTCCGCGCCGGGCCGGTCCATCATCCACCCGCCGCGAGCCACGAACCGCGAGCCCGACCTCGGCACGAACGCGCTGTCCTGCCCTTCAAAGACAAACCGTGCGCGAATCCCCTGTTCCAGGCCGCGCTGGCGGTCGAAGACCGCCGGGCCCTGGCTCACCGCGGTGTTCCGGTGTTGCAGCACATAACCCACGCGCAGCTCTCGAAATCGCCCGAAGGCGTAGCCCACATCCGCGCCGCCGCCGCGCTCGCGCGTCGTGAAGTCGGCCAGCCGCCGGGAGCCGTCGTAGACGGGCTGTTGGCGCTCGAAGTATTCCAGCCGCGGCGCAACGAACCACTTGCCGCCTTGAATCCGGTAGTAATACTCGGTGGCCATCCGGTTGATCACGCCGATGGAAAGGTCCGTGCGCCACTCCGATGCCGGCCCGCCCAGGTCAAGAAACGTCGCGCGCAGACCGATGCCGAACTGGATGCCGTCGCCGCGGTTGGCGTCCATGACAATCGCCGGCTTGATAAACGGCGGGCCATGGTCCTTTTCATGCACCGCGAGGCGGATGCCCTCCACGCCGTCACGGCTCAACAGACTATAACTGGCGGCGTCGAAGCGGCCCATGCCCGTTACCTTGGTCAACTCTTCCTCCAGCCGCTCGCGGTCAATCGGTTGGGCCGGGTCGCTGGCGATGGCGTCGATCAGCGCATCGCGGCGGCGGGGAGCGAGGTTGCCCTCCACTTGGACCACCTGCGGCCGCACCTGGTCGGAGCGCCGCTTCGCCGCCCGCTGTTCCCGGTACTTCTGATATTCCGCCTCGGGCAGGCTGAACTGCGTCAGCATCCGCTCCTTCTGCTGCGCGCTCTCGTAGCCGCGTTCGAGCAGTTCGCGCCAGCGCAGGTAATCGGCAGCGCCCACACCCTTCAGGTCGGGCATGAGTACGAGGTCCGCAAGTCCGAGGTTGCGGCGTTCGTTCTCAATGATCATTACGCTGAGGCTGCGGCGCGCCACGCCAAACAGCGTCGCGAGTTCATCCACCGAGGGCTGTGGCAGATCGAGCGCGACGGCGATGACGACATCCGCCCCCATTCGCCGCACCACCTCCACCGGCAGATTGTTCAGCGCGCCGCCGTCCACCAGCAGCATTTCATCCTTACGGACCGGCGCGAAGACTCCCGGCAGCGACATGGTGGCGCGCAGCGCATCGGTCAGCGAGCCCTCATCGAACACCACTTCGCGCGCTTTCACCAGGTCCACCGCGACGCAGCGGAATGGCGTGGGCAGGGCGTCGAAGCTCTCCATCTCGCCATACGGCGCGGCGAACCGGCTGATGATGAGCCCCACGCCATGGCCGCTCGACAGGCCCGAGGGGAAACGCAAGCGCCTCTTGAAGCCGAGCTCGATCGTGTTGGGAAAATCGCGCTGGTCTTCTTTGCGGCGGAACGAAAGCTGCCGGAACGGCGCCGACACCTGCAGCGCCTCGTTCCAATCGATGGCCGCGATGAACTGCTCCACCTCTTCCGCGCTTCGGCCCGTGGCGTACATGCCGCCGATCAGCGCGCCCATACTGGTCCCGGCGATGTAATCCACGGGAATGCGGTGCTCTTCGAGCCATTTCAGAACACCCGCGTGCGCCAGCCCCAGTGCCGAGCCGCCCGCAAAAGCCACCCCTACTTTCGGGCGTTCCCGAGGCGCTTGCGCCGGAAGGTGCGAAGCGGCGAGCAGCAGCATCAACAAGAAAAGGCGCATGAATGGTTCCGGAAATTCGCTATCCCTATGCTACCCTGAGGCATTCGATGATCGTTCAAGACCCGCGGGCGGGAGTGTGGGCGACCGATTCCTGGCGCGCGTTTCCCGCTCTGCAACAGCCTGACTATCCCGACCGTGCAGCCTTGCAAGCGGTGCTCGACGAACTGCGCCAGTTGCCGCCCCTCGTCACCAGTTGGGAAGTGGTGATGCTGCGCGAGAAACTCGCGGCGGCGGTGCGCGGTGAAGCCTTCGTCCTCCAGGCGGGCGATTGCGCCGAGCGTTTTGCGGACTGCACCCCGCGCCGGATTTCGAACAAGCTCAAGGTGCTCGTGCAGATGAGCCTGGTGCTGGTGCTGGGGGCGAAGATGCCCGTCATCCGCGTCGGGCGCTTCGCCGGCCAGTACGCCAAGCCGCGTTCCGATGACTTCGAAACACGCGACGGCGTCCGGCTGCCTTCCTATCGCGGCGACATCGTCAACCGGCCCGAGTTCACAACCGAAGCCCGCACGCCCGATCCGTCGCTGCTGTTGCGCGGCTACGAACGGTCTTCGCTCACGCTCAATTTTGCCCGCGCCCTCGCCAAGGGCGGATTCGCCGACCTGCATCATCCCGAGTACTTCGACCTCGACTGGAGCGCCCAATCCGCGCATGCCGGCGATTACCGCCGCCTCGTGGACACCATCACCGAAAGCCTGCGCTTCATGGAGAACGTGCTCGGCGTGAAGGCCGGCGAGACCGACCGGATCGATTTCTTCACTTCGCACGAGGCGCTCCATCTCGGCTACGAATCCGCGCAAACCCGCCAGGTGCCGCACCGGCCGGGCTATTTCGATCTCACGGCCCACATGCCCTGGCTCGGCGTTCGTACCGCCGACCCCGAAGGCGCGCACGTCGAGTTCCTGCGCGGCATCGAAAACCCGATCGGCGTGAAAGTAGGGCCCGCCACCACCGCCGATCAGCTTCTGCGGCTGCTGGACCGTCTGCATCCGCACAACGTTCCCGGGCGGCTCACGCTGATTCACCGGTTCGGCGCGGCGACGATCGCCGCGGCGCTGCCGCCGCTGATTCAGGCCGTGCGCGAGGACGGCCGCAACGTGCTCTGGGTCTGCGACCCCATGCACGGCAATACCCGCACGACCGCCAACGGCTACAAAACCCGCAGTTTCGAGGAGATCCGCGGTGAACTCGACCAGGCCTTCGACCTGCACGCCGCGCACGGCAGCCGCCTCGGCGGCGTCCATATCGAAATGACCGGCGAGAACGTTACCGAATGCACCGGCGGCGCGCGCGGACTGGCCGAGTCCGATCTGCCGCGAGCCTACGAAACGATGGTGGACCCGCGGCTGAACTACGAGCAGTCGCTCGAAATCGCTTTCCTGATCGCGTCAAAGATGGCAAAATTGCATCAAAAACACGCTTAGGAGGGCTCAAATGACGCTTGTTTGCGCAGTCTTGACGCTTGCCGGCGCGTTTCTCGACGCCCGGCCCGCCCCGGAAGGCTGTTCCGCCGCCGTCGAATCGCTATTTGCCCGCGCCCTGCCCGAGAAAGCCGAAAAACGCTGGGAGGACGAAGGCGGCGAGATCTGGCGCCGCCGCCTCAACAACGGCGAGTGGGCCTTTGTCCTGTTGAATCGCGGCCAGCGCCCGGTTTCGATCGACGTGATCTGGAAAGAGCACGGCCTGAGCGGGTCGCCGCGCGTGTATGATGTGCTGCGGGAGGACGACCGGGGCAAAGTGCACGGCGGGTTCGCCGAACGCGTGGAACCGGGCGAAGCTTCGCTGCTTCGCGTTCAGCCATGAAACATTTCCTTCGCTTTTTGCTTGTACCCGCGCTGGCCGGCGGGCAGGTGATCACCGTGTCCGGCACGCGATTCGAGATGGACGGCGAACCGTTTCACTACACCGGCGTGAGCTTCTTCAACGCGCTGTTCAATCCGGAGTTCAGTTCGTACCACCGGGTAGTGTTTGAGTTCCTTGCCAAAGGCTTCCGGTTCGACCCGGGCGTGCGGCGGTAAGGCCCAACGGGATGCTGGCGCGGTTCGAGCCCTTGCCGCGCGATGGAATCCGGCTGCTCCCGGAGGGCTGGCCGAATTCGTCAGGATTAGGGGCGGCATCGCGTCTGGCTCCAGCTATGTTGAGGGCGCGCGCATCGGCAATATGAAAGCATCCTTAGCCGCTATCGAGCGATTCCATATTAATTACATAATCCAAAGATGCCATAAATGATGGCTAACTTGGGCCAAAAACCATTGCCAACGAAAACCCGCGCATATATGATCGGGCCATGCGACAGCTCAGCGGGTCTTTAATTCGACTTCTGACCCCAGTCATTCTTATAGCGGCCGTGTTGCTGCTCCTGCCCGCCGCCTGGGCGCAGGACGCACGCGGGACCGTGCTTGGACGCGTGATGGACTCCACGGGAGCCATGATTCCAGGCGCGGAAATCCGCATTACCAATGAAGCTACGGGCGTGGTTGCGACCGCGCGCACCAATGACGCGGGGAGTTTTATACTACCCTACCTCATTCCTGGGAATTATCAACTTTCTTGCGAAATGCAGGGATTCAAACGTTACCTTTTTCCAGGAATTCAGGTCCGCATTAACGACAGTGTTGAAGTCATCGTCGCGCTGGAAGTCGGCGCGACGTCGGAAACGATTGAAGTGACGGACACGACGCCGCTATTGAGCACGGTGGAATCCTCGCTGGGGCAGGTGATTGATGAGCGCCGCGTGCTGGAACTGCCGCTGTTCGCGGGCAACGCGATGGACCTGGTCCACCTGGCCCCCGGCACGGTAAACGGCACGAACCTGCGCTTGCGCAAGGCGCCATTCAATAACGCACCGTCACAATTCTCCACCGACGGTTCGGGCAATTACCAGAATGAATTCTCGATTGACGGCGTCTCGAATACCTTCAGCGCCGGCACGCAGCCGCGCGTGGCGTTCTCGCCGCCGCAGACGGCGATTAGCGAGTTCAAGGTGCAGACGTCGCAGTTTGACGCTTCACTGGGACGGACGCTGGGCTCAACGGTGAACGTGTCGACCAAGAGCGGCACCAATGAGTTGCACGGCGAGGCGCACTGGTGGGTACGCAACCGCGTCTTCGACGCGCCGACGGTGTTCCAGAACCGTTCGGGGCAGAAGCCGGCGGTATATCAGGACAACCGGTATGGGGCTTCGGCGGGTGCGCCGGTCATCATCCCCGGGGTGTACAACGGCAAGAACAAGAGCTTCTGGTTCTTCGCCTGGGAGGCCAACAAGTTTGGCGACCCGCAGGTGGGGCAGCAGACCTCGACGGTGCCGACCGCCAAGGTGCGTCAAGGCGACTTGAGCGAATGGCTCTCCATCAGCAGCGGCTACCAGGTATATGATCCCTTCTCGACGGTGGCGCTGCCGAACGGGCGCTTTCAGCGGACGCCAGTGCCCGGCAACATCATCCCGCAGAGCCAGTTGAATCCGATTTCGCTCAAGATGATGTCCTACTGGCCGGCGCCCAACCAGGATCTCGGCAACCGCGAGCAGCGCAACAACTTCTTCTACACCGGCAAGGCGCTGGAGGATTACTGGGTATGGATCACACGCCTGGACCATGCGTTCAGCGAAAACCACCGGATGTTTGTCCGCCTGCACCGCGATTTCTGGGAAGAGGACAAGAACCGCTGGTTCAACGACGACGTCACGGGCATCATTCTGAACCGGAACAACAAGGGCCTCGCGCTGGACGACGTGCTGGTGATCAATCCCACGTTCCTGTTCAACTTCCGCTACGGCCTGACCTATCAGGACTTCCCCGAGCGCCGGGTGAGCCGCGGGTTTGATCTGTCGACCTTGGGCTTCTCGCAGCAGTTTTTGAACAACGCGGGGATTGACCCGTCGCTGGCGGTATTCCCGCGCGTGGCGCTGTCTCCGTACACGACGCTGAGCAATTGGGAGTCGGGCGACGGCGCGACAGCGTCGATGACGCACAGTTTCGTGGCGACGTTCACGAAACTGAAGGGGGCGCACAACATGAAGTTCGGGCCGGAATTCCGCGTGTACCGGGAAAACAATAACCGGTTCCCGCAGATGGTGGCGCCGGATTTCAGCTTCAACTCCGTTTACACACGCGGCCCGCTCGACACAGCCGCTGCGCCCCAGTTGGGCGGCGAGGTGGCGGCGTTCCTGTACGGCATCCCGGCCGGGTCCATGACCCGGATCGCAAGCTGGGCCGAACAGGACACCTACACGGCGCTGTATTTCCACGACGACTGGAAGATCACCCCGACCCTCACATTGAACCTGGGCGTGCGCTATGAACTGGAAACGCCGATCACCGAACGGTTTGACCGCGCCGTGGTCGGCTACGACGTCACCCAACTCAACCCTGTTCACGCGCAGGCCTTCGCGAATTACAGCGCGCAGACCAACCGGCCGGACGAAGTGCCCCCCTCGGCATTTGAGGCGCGCGGCGGGCTGACGTTCGCCAACACCGGCGGCAACGGACGCCAGTTCTGGCAGGGCGAGCGTAACAACTTCATGCCCCGCATCGGCTTTGCCTGGGCGGTGCGGCCGAAGACGGTGATCCGCGGCGGCTATGGCTGGTTCTTCAACTCGATCGGAACAAACCTGTCCAACACCATCCAAACCGGGTTTTCGCAGTCCACGCCGATTCAGGCGACCCTGGACAACGGCCTGACGTGGCCCGCCTCGATGGCCAACCCGTTCCCCGGCGGCCTGATTGAGCCGCTCGGGGCGGCGGGCGGGCTTTCGACGAACCTGGGTCAGGGCATCAGCTACTACCGCGAACGGCGCCTGCAGCCCTACGCGCAGCGCTGGAGCTTCGGCCTGCAGCAGGAGATGCCGTTCCGCATCATGATGGAGGCGTCCTACGTGGGTAACCGCGGGACGCGGTTGTCCATCAACCGTCCGATGAACGAAACGCCGAACGAGTACCTCAGCAAGTCTCCCGTGCGTGATCAGCCGACTATCAATTACCTCGGCCAGAACTTCCCGAATCCCTTCCGGGGTACGAACCCGATCTACGGCGCTAACATCTCGCGGGCCAACCTGCTGCGGCCCTATCCGCACTTCGGCGGCATTTCGCTGGTGGGCGACCACTCGGGCTATAGCTGGTACCACTCGCTGCAGACCCGCTTCGAGCGGCGCCTGACGCAAGGCTGGACGGCGCAGGCAAGCTACACGTGGTCGAAGGCGATGGAAGCCGTCGCTTTCCTCAATGGCGCGGATCCGATGCCGCATGAGGTGGTGTCGGATCTCGACAGGACCCACCGCCTGACGGCCTCCGGTATCTGGGAAATCCCGTTCGGGCGCGGCCGCACGTGGGGCGGCAACCTGAACTCGGTGGGCAACTTCATATTGGGCGGCTGGCAGTATAACGTGGTGTACATGCGGCAGTCCGGCGGCCCGTTGGGCTTCGGCAATGTGATCTTCAACGGCGACCTCGGCAACGTGGTGCTGGACAAGAACACCCGCAGCGTGGATCAGTGGTTCAACGTCGATGCCGGGTTCAACCGGATCGCGGCGCAGCAGTTGGCCTCCAATTGGCGCCAGTGGCCTTTGCGCCACAACGGCATCCGGGGACCCAATCAGGACCGCTGGGACATGTCGATGATCAAGAACTTCAGGATGGGCGAAAAAGCCCGGACCCAGTTCCGGGCAGAATCGTTCAACGCCATGAACCACCCCAACCTGTCGAATCCGAACACCGGCGTCACCAATGCAGCTTTCGGCACCATCACCGGCCAGGACAGCCCGAGATCCTGGCAGTTGGCGCTGAAGATCGAGTTCTAAAGGTTCGTTCACCTCTCACCAAAGCCCCGCCCCCGCCCGGGCGGGGCTTTTCTTTCCTTGGGCGGTCCGCAGCCCTCGCCCCCGTAACATCTTTGCGGCCGGGAGGCTGAAATAATGCGTCACTATTTGACTATCTAAAGATATATATTCAATTCGACCTTTTGCGCAGAAAACGATTGCCTCTCGTTTGGATGGTATATATGATCAGTCCATGCGACAGCTCAACGGGTCTGTAACTCGACTCTTGACCCCAGTCATTCTTTTAGCGGCCGTGTTGCTGCTCCTGCCTGCCGCCTGGGCGCAGGACGCACGCGGGACCGTGCTTGGACGCGTGATGGACTCCACTGGAGCCATGATTCCAGGCGCGGAAATCCGCATTACCAATGAAGCGACGGGCGTGGTTGCGACCGCGCGCACCAATGACGCGGGGAGTTTCATTCTCCCCTATCTCATCCCCGGCACCTACCAATTGTCCTGCGAAATGCAGGGATTCAAACGTTACATTTTTTCCGGAATTCAAGTCCGTATTAACGACAGTGTTGAAGTAATTGTCACCCTGGAAGTAGGCGCGACTTCGGAAACCATCGAAGTCACCGACACCACGCCGCTGTTGAGCACCGTGGAAGCCTCGCTCGGGCAGGTGATCGATGAGCGGCGGGTGCTGGAACTGCCGCTGTTCGCGGGCAATGCGATGGACCTGGTCCACCTGGCGCCCGGCACGGTGAACGGCACCAACCTTCGCTTGCGGAAGGCCCCCTTCAATGCCGCCCCCTCGCAGTTCTCGACCGACGGCTCCGGAAACAACCAGAACGAGTTCTCGATCGATGGCGTTTCCAATACCTTCAGCGCGGGTACCGCGCCGCGTGTCGCCTTTTCACCGCCACAAACCGCCATCAGCGAGTTCAAGGTGCAGACGTCGCAGTTTGACGCCTCGCTGGGACGCACCATCGGTTCGACGGTGAATGTGTCGACCAAGAGCGGCACCAACGAGATTCACGGTGAAATGCACCACTGGGTGCGCAACCGCGTCTTCGATGCGCCGACCATCTTTCAGAACCGGTCAGGCCAGAGACTGGCCGTGTATCAGGACAACCGCTACGGAGCTTCGGCCGGCGCGCCCATCATTATTCCGGGCGTCTATAACGGGAAGAACAAGAGCTTCTGGTTCTTCGCTTTTGAGGGCAACAAGTTCGGCGATCCGCAGGTAGGCCAGGCCACTTCGACAGTGCCGACGGCAAAGATGCGGACGGGCGATCTCAGCGAATGGCGGGCGCTGGGTGCGAACTATCAGATTTACGATCCGTTCTCGACGGTCACCGCGCCCAATGGCCGCTTCCAGCGGACCCCCGTGCCGAACAACATCATCCCGGCTTCGCAGATCAATCCCGTGGCGCGGAACATCATGAATTTCTACCCGATGCCGAACCAGGATCTGGGCGACCGCGAGTTCCGGAACAACTACTTCTTCTCCGGCAAGGCGATCGAAGATTATTGGGTCTGGATCACCCGGCTGGATCATGCCTTCAGCGAGAATCACCGTATGTTCGTCCGTCTGCACCGCGATTTCTGGGAAGAGGACAAGAACCGCTGGTTCAATGACGAGTTCCAGGGCATCATCCTGAACCGGAACAACAAGGGCATCGCGCTGGATGACGTCTACGTGATCAATCCCACGTTCCTGTTCAACTTCCGGTACGGCCTGACCTACCAGGACTTCCCGGAGCGGCGCGTGAGCCGTGGTTTTGACCTCGCCTCGCTCGGCTTCTCGCAGAACCTGGTGAACCTGGTACCGGAAAAGTCCCTCATGACGTTCCCGCGCGTGACCTTGACGCCCTTCCGGCAGTTGGGCCAGTGGGAGTCCGGTGATGGCGTCACCGCTTCAATGACGCACAGCTTTGTGGCCACCTTCACGAAGATCAAGGGCAACCACAACATGCGCTTTGGCCCGGAATACCGCATCTACCGCGAGAACGCGAACCGCTTCCCGCAAATGGTGGCGCCGGATCTGAGCTTCAACTCGACCTTTACCCGCGGCCCGCTGGACACGGCGCCGAACCCGCAGTTGGGCGGCGATGTGGCGGCGTTCTTCTATGGCATTCCCGCCGGTTCGATGGCGCGGATCGCCAGCTACGCCGAGCAGGACACCTACACGGCGCTGTTCTTCCACGACGACTGGAAGATCACCCCGACATTCACCCTGAACCTCGGGGTGCGCTATGAACTGGAGACGCCGATCACGGAGCGCTTCAACCGCGCGGTCACCGGTTACGACGTCAGCCAGTTGAGCCCGGTGCATGCGCAGGCTCTGGCGAACTACACCGCGCAGACGAACCGGCCGGCGGAAGTGCCGCCTTCGGCTTTTGAAGCCCGCGGCGGCCTGATGTTCGCCGCGCCGGGCGGCAACAAGCAGCGTTTCTGGCAGGGCGAACGCAACAACTTCATGCCCCGCATCGGCTTCGCCTGGGCCGTCCGTCCCAAGACCGTCATCCGCGGCGGCTACGGCTGGTTCTTCAATTCCATCGGCACCAATATGGCGAACACCATCCAGACCGGTTTCAGCCAGTCCACCCCTGTCCAGGCCTCCCTCGACAACGGCCTCACCTTCCCAGGTCAACTCCACAATCCGTTCCCCACCGGCCTGCTGGAACCGCTGGGCGCGGCGGGCGGCCTGGGCACCAACCTGGGCCAGGGCATCAGCTACTACCGCGACCGGCGCCTGCAGCCCTACGCCCAGCGCTGGAGCTTCGGCTTCCAGCAGGAACTGCCCTTCAAAGTGATGATGGAGCATTCCTACGTCGGCAACCGGGGTACGCGGCTGTCGATCAACCGGCCTGTGAACGAAATGCCGGTGGAGTTTCTGAGCCGCTCGCCCGAGCGCGACCAGGCGACGATTAACTACCTTGGCCAGAACTTCCCGAGCCCGTTCCGGGGCACCAACCCCATCTATGGCGCCAATATGTCCCGCGCCGGGCTGTTGCGGCCATTCCCCCACTTCGGCGGCATCACGCTGGTGGGCGATCATGCCGGCTATAGCTGGTACCACTCTTTGCAAAGCCGCTTTGAACGACGTCTCGCCCAGGGATGGACCGCGCAGGCGAGCTACACCTGGTCGAAGGCCATGGAAGCGACCGAGTTCATCAACTCTGCTGACCCGATGCCGTACGAGGTTGTCTCCGGTCTGGACCGTCCGCACCGGCTGACGGCCTCCGGAATCTGGGAGATCCCCGTGGGCCGGGGCCGGACGTTCCTGGGCAACCTGAACAGCGTGGGGAACTTCGTTCTTGGCGGATGGCAATACAACGTCGTCTATATGCGGCAGTCCGGCGCCCCGATGGGCTTCGGCAACGCCATCTTCAACGGCGACCTGGACAACATCGTGCTGCCGAAGGGCCAGCGCAGCGTCGATGGCTGGTTTAACCGCGATGCCGGGTTCAACCGGAACGCGGCGCAACAATTGGGCTCCAACTGGCGGCAGTTCCCCTTGCGCTTCAGCGGCGTCCGCGGGCCCATCCAGGATCGTTGGGACATGTCGATGCTGAAGAACTTCCGCATCAACGAACGCTGGCGCGCGCAGTTCCGCGCCGAATCGTTCAACGCCATGAACCACCCGAACCTGGCGAACCCGAACACCACGGTGACGGCCGCCAACTTCGGCATCATCACCGGCCAGGACAGCCCGCGATCCTGGCAATTGGCACTGAAGATCGAGTTTTAGCTCGAACCATCACGCTTCGGACCAAGGCCCCGCCGGCGGTTCCGGACGGGGCCTTTCCTTTTTCTTTGCACTCTGAGTGTCACGTGTGATGGAATTTGAGCATCTATCTAAAGGAGACCTGTCCATGCCCAGCGTTCCCTATCGCGCCATCCTCTGCCCGGTCGATTTCAGTACCGGAGCGGCGGGTTCGTTGCAAATCGGCGCCGAGCTCGCCTTGGCGGGCGGCGTCCCGCTCAAAGTGATTTACGCCACGCATTTCGAGGCCCCGCCCTTTTTCAACGAATCGGCGCAAATGGAGCTGGCGAAAAGTCTCGTAGGCGCAAGGCTGGCGGCGCAGGACGCCCTGGCATCATGGTGTGCGCCGCACCTGCCCGCGGGCGTGGACGTAAGCTACGAGATATTGGAGCGGCCGCCGGTGGACGCTATCCGGTACGTCGCGGAATCACTGCCCGGCTGCTGGATCGTAATGGGTACGCACGGCAGAACGGGGTTGAAGCGGCTGCTGCTCGGATCGGTCACCGAACGCACGCTGCGGGAGGCCGGCGTTCCGGTGCTCACCATCCCGCCGGCGCCCAAATAAGTAATGAAAAGGAAACGCATGCCCGATTGGCTCTTCATTCCGCTCGTGATTCTCGGCTATTTCGCGCTCATGAAATGGGTGCTGCCCAGCCTCGGCGTGCCCACTTGAATGGCGAACAGCTGCGACACCGGGTCCCGGCGTCCTCCCGTCACCAAGTCTGAACCAAAGCCGCCTACGGGCGGGGAAGCGTCACGCTGAAGGCGCCTCGTAAATCGCCGTTGGCATAGCCGGTGGCCGCGTCGCCGGGATAGTTCTCGCGGATCAGTTTCTTCACGCCAGCGGGGATCTGTTTGTCGTTTCCGTGGCACGTGAGGCAGAGCGCCTGTACACGTATGGGCATCAGCAGCCGGTATTCGCCGCTTTCCGTGGTGTGTTCCGCGAACTCGGGCGGGGTTTTGTTTGCTTGAAGCGCGGCGGCCCATTCTTCCAGTCGCGCGCGTTCCCACTCATCCGGCCGGTTCAGCGGGTTGCGCGCCTTCGTGCTCACCCGGCGGATCTGGATGCCATGCTCGGCGGCGTAGCGTTTCGTTTCGGCCTGCGCCTTCTCCGCGCACACCTCCACCGCGCCCTCGAAGCCCCCGGCCGCGAGTTCGGCAGCCAGCAGGGAGCGAATCTTTTCTCCGAGTTCCTTCACCGCGGCGCGGGCTCGCGTTTCGGCCGGCTGCGCGCCGAGCGCAGCCGCCAGTAGCATGCTGAGAAGCAGGGCCTTTTTCATCGCGTCACTCCGACAGATCCGGCCCCGGCGTCTGGGCGGTGGAAGCGGGCATGTTGGGCTTGCGGATGAAGTCCATCGGCAGTTCACCGGTCAGCGACTTGAGCCACGTGACGATCGAGGCGGCATCGGCGTCACTCAGCTTCTTGCCGTTCTGATACTCCGCCATCAGCTTCACGGTCTCCTCGAGCGACACGACACTGCCATCGTGCAAGTATGGAGCGGTCTTCTCGATGTTGCGCAGCGAAGGGGTTTTGAACATCATTTTGTCGCTGTTCTTCTTCGTCACCTGATAACGGCCCAGGTCCTTCTGATTCGGCCAGTTCTTCTTCACTCCTAGCTTATGGTACGAAGTGCCGCCAAGATAGGCGCCCGGATGGCAACTCGCGCAGCCGGTGGCGAAGAACTTGTTGAAGCCGGCCTTCTCTCCGGCGGTGAGGGCGCTGGTGTCGCCTTCCAGGAACTTGTCCCAGCGCGAGGGGGTGACCAGTTTGCGCTCGAATGCGCCCACGGCCAGGGCGAAATTCTCGTAGTTGACCGGTTCGGCCTCCCCGGGAAAGGCTCTCTTGAAAAGCGCGGGATACTCGGGCATGGACTTCAGCGTGGCGACCACCGTCGCCTCGTCCGGCATGGCCATTTCCACGGGATTCAGCACCGGCCCCTTCGCCTGCTCCTCCACATCCTTCGCGCGCCCGTCCCAGAACTGAGCGAAGTGGCCCGCGGCATTGTACACGGTGGGAGAATTGCGGTCGCCGCGCAGGCCCTTATGGCCGGGCGAGGTGGGCTCGTTGTCCACCCCATATTTGTCCAATAAATGACATGAATTACAGGAAAATTCGTGACTCTTGGAAATGCGGTTTTCGTAATAAAGAATGCGGCCGAGTTCGATTTTGGTTTCCGTGAGCGGATTGCTCTCCGATTCCATCGCGGCCGGCAGCGGCTTAAAAAGCTTGAGCCGGGCCGCGGGAATCTCCTCGGCCCGGGCCAAACCGCCGAGAAGCGCTAGCGCCGCGGTGAAACTAGCCAGGGTTCTCATCACTCTTGCCTCCAGTTCGCCTTTCCATCTTCCCCGATCCGGAGGGCGGCTTTCAAGGCCCCGGCGCCGGGGCCAACCATCCTAAGTACTCCAATTCAGAAGTTCGCTAACGTATTATTGCAGGGCTGTCAGGCGGCGG